>JAKVKU010000003.1 GCA_022484695.1 Lactobacillus sp. | reverse complement strand
AAGAAAGGAGGCCCATTGTGGAACAAGTAACTAAAAAATTAATCTCTAACCCGTTGCTGAACCTGGCCACGGCGCCCAACAAGTTAACGAAAAAATGGCATAATCAAGAAATGTCCTGGGCTGATTTTCTAAAGCGCCTGACCACACCAACCATCACGCAGGAAACGCAGGAAGAGTACTTCAAGATGTCTAAAGGCCAGCGGGACGACATTAAAGACGTGGGCGGCTACGTTGGTGGCTTTTTAAAACAGGGCCGCCGGAAGGCCGACGCCGTCCAGTCCCGCAGCATGATCACCTTAGATGCCGACTTCCCTAAGCCCGGTCTTTGGGACGATGTGACAATGTTATTTGATAGTGCGGTCGCCGCCTATTCTACTCATAGCTACACACCAAAAAACCCAAGAATCCGGCTCATCATCCCCCTGAAGCGGCTAGTCACGCCTGACGAGTACGTCCCGCTGGCCCGGAAAGTGGCCCAGATGTTTGGGATGGATAGCTTTGATGACACCACCTATCAACCGGAACGCTTGATGTTTTGGGCCAGCCATAGCATCAACGCCAAGTACTTTTTCGAATATGAAGATGGCCCGCTCCTGGATCCAGACGAAATCTTAGACCAATATGAAGACTGGCACGACTCCAGCTTTTGGCCAGTCAGCAGTCGGGAACACTCGGTACATGAGACCCAAGCCAAAAAGGCTGGGGACCCACTGACTAAGCCCGGTGTCGTTGGGGCCTTTAACCGGACCTATGATATCAAGAGCGCCATTGATACCTTTTTACCAGATGTTTATGAGCCTACCAATCATGATGACCGTTACACTTACACGGCGGGGACAACCAGCGCGGGGCTAGTTTTATATGATGACAAGTTTGCCTATAGCCATCACGGCACTGACCCCACGGGCGACATGCTAACTAACGCCTTTGACCTGGTCAGGCTCCATAAGTTTGGTGGCTTAGATGATAAAGCCAAAGACGGGGCCAGCATGACTAAACTGCCAAGCTACAAGGCGATGATGGATTTTGCTCTAGAGGATAAACGGGTCAAAGCCGAATGGGCCAAAGAAAAAATTGGGGAAGCCCAAGAAGAGTTTAGCGATGATCTGGACGAAAAGGAAGACCTGGAGGACTGGCTCAGTGTCAACGCCTTAGGTAATCCGGTCATCAACCCATACCTGTTAGCTCAACACATCAACCGGGACTTGCCAACTTACTACAATGGTAAAGAGTTTGTGAGGTATGACCAGACAACGGGTATCTGGCGCCCAGACGCCGAGGACTATCTAAAAGGTCTGATCACTAACAAGTATCTGCGGAAGCTGGCTAAAATTAGCCCGGTACGTGAGACCGTGGCTTCCGTGCAAAACATTATTATTACAAGTGAGGAGTTTCCTATGAGTGATTTAAATAAATTGATTTTAAGCAACGGGGTCTATGACCTGGCTAGTGATAGCTTTGTGCCTGAGTTTGACCCAGAGTTGCATGGCCGTATTAGTCATCCCATCAAGTACGATGCCAAAGCCCAAGCCCCGACATTCGATAGTTACATCGAGTGGTTAGTGGGACCAGAGCACAAGCCATTCATTTATGAGTGGTTCGGCTATAACTTTTACCGAGCTTACTCCATTCAAAAAATGTTATTCCTATATGGCAGTGGCGGGACTGGGAAGTCTACCTTATTCAACATCTTAAAAGAGATGATCGGGACCCAAAGCTTTTCAGCAGTGACGTTAGAAGCGCTAATGACCAAACAGTTTGCGGCGGCGAACCTTTATCAAAAGACGGCCAACTTTGATACTGATGCTAAGCCCGAGTATTTAGGGGACGGCTCAACGCTGAAGATTTTGACCGGTGAAGATACCGTCTATGCAGACGTGAAGTATGAACAGCCCTTAAGTTTCAGCAACTTTGCAAAATTGAACTTTGCCATGAACTCACTGCCGCCCATGCGAGACTTCAGTGGTGGCTTAGAACGGCGAGCCCTGATTTTAAAGGTAGACAAAAAAGTAACGGCCGCGGTTAAAAAAGAAATGCCCTATGCCCAAATGCTAAAAGAGTTGCCGGGGATCTTTAACCTATCAATGGAAGGTTTACGCCGGGCATTGGCCCAAAATGGCTTTACCGTGACCCAAACGATGGATGATGAATTGGCCCATTGGCTTAAAGGTAACGACCAAGTTTCCCGCTTTATTAGCGAAGCCTGTGACGTTGGTGCCGGGAACCACGTGGCAGTTGAAGATATCTATCTGGTTTATCAGCAATATAGCGACGAGGCTGGGGAGAGACCCCTGGGTAAGTACAAATTTTACCACCGGTTGGAGGAGCTTGGTTACATCCGCAAAAAGATAGATGTGGATCACCATCAAGTCACAAGTTGGATCGGTATCCAACCAAAAAACGATGAATTTGACTAGCCCACTTTTTTTAAAATGTGGCCAAAAAGTGGGATAAAAAGTGGGATATCCCGAAAAGGGCTCCCATTTTTTCGAACCAAGTCATTTTCCAAGCGAGCCAAAATATGGAGCGATCCAGTAAAAACTTGGCAAAAAGTGGGAAAAGTGAGCAGATTTCAAAAAAAGTGGGATAGGGATTAACGTTGATATAACAGCATTCCTAAGACCAATATCCCACAATCCCACTTTTTTATACCTTTATAATAATTAAAGAGTAATAGATATATAGAGTATAGAGGGGTATATAGAGACCTTACGTAGAACATAAAAAGGTTTTGAAAAAAAGTGGGATTGTGGGAAAAACGAGGAGAGTTGATAAATGGAACTGGAAAGAAATGTGGAAAGTTATCTGGTGGATCAAGTCAAAAAACGGGGTGGATTGATTTATAAATGGGTTGCCCCCGGAGTCAGAGGTGTACCAGACCGGATCGTTTTACTTTATGGCATGTGTGTCTTTTTCGAATTGAAGCAAGCCCATGGCAACCTAAGACGAAATCAGGTTTACCAGATTCAAAAAATCCGAGACCAGGGACAACAAGTCTACGTTTGCTACGACAAGTCAGACGTAGATGCCGCCCTTGAGTTCTTAGCGAAAGGCAGGTGATCAGTTTCATGCAAGCAAAACTACATCCATATCAAAAGTTTAGCGTTCAGTGGATTTTAGACCATCCCTACTGCGCCTTACTTTTAGATATGGGACTCTAGGTAAGACACTTTCAAGTTTAACAGCCATCGAAGACTTGATATCCCTTTTCGGCGGCACCGGCAAGATTTTAGTTATCGCGCCTTTGACTGTTGCCCGCAGCACGTGGCCCGCAGAAATTAAGAAGTGGGACCACACTAAGCACCTGACTTATAGCCTAGTCCTGGGAAGTGAGAAAAAACGGCTTGAGGCTTTGATGGACGATAAGGACATTTATATCACCAATCGGGAAAACGTAGTGTGGCTGGTGGAGCACTATAAGCGCAAGTGGCCATTTGAAACAGTTATCATTGATGAGTTGTCTAGCTTTAAGTCATCTAGAGCCCAGCGCTTCCGGGCACTTAAACGGGTACGACCGATGATGAAAAGAGTTATTGGCTTGACCGGGACACCAGCGCCTAACAGTCTCATGGACCTTTGGCCGCAGATGTATCTCCTGGATCAGGGGGAGCGCTTAGGCAAGACCATCACCGAATACCGTGAAAAGTATTTTCATCCCGGGGCTGGCAGTGGACACGTGGTTTATGAATGGCTTCTAAATGATGGGGCGGAAGAGCGGATATATCAAAAGTTAGCCGACATCTGTATCTCAATGAAATCCAAGGATTATCTCAAGTTGCCACCACGAACTAACAACACCATTGAAGTCACCTTATCCCCTAAAGAGTTGAAGCAATATCGAACCCTGGAACGGGATTATATCCTGGAGGATAAAGGTGGTGACGTGGTGGCGGCTAATGCGGCAGTCCTGGCTAATAAGCTTTTACAGATTGCCAATGGCGCTATCTACGATGAGGACGGCAAGACCCACGCCATTCACAATAAAAAGCTAGAAGCTCTGAGCCAAGTGGTTGACGAGGCCCAAGGCCAGCCGGTCTTAGTCTTTTATAACTACAAACATGACCTGGAAAGAATTAAAAAACAGTTTCCAGAGGCCAAGGTGTTGGACGTTAAGGCTGGAGACGTGGAGAAGTGGAACGCTGGCAAGATACCTATCCTGTTAGTGCAACCCCAATCAGCAGCCCACGGTCTTAACCTACAGGCTGGTGGCCACATTATTGTTTGGTTTTCCCTGGTGTGGTCTTTAGAGTATTATCAACAGGCTAATGCCAGGCTAGACAGGCAAGGGCAGAAACAGCCCGTGATCGTCCATCACCTGGTGGCCAAAGATACGATTGACGAAAATGTTATGAAGGTCTTGGCCGGGAAAGCTGAGAACCAAAATGAATTGTTACAGGCACTTAAAGCCAGAGTGAAAGAGATAAGGGGATGAAACAGTGGCAATAAAAGACAAGGAATTAGTTGATAAAGTATTGGCCGAGTTTCAACGGCAGAAGGCCCAAGGCCAAAAGGAAGAGCGGGACTTTAGATTAAGAAACACAAAAATTTTGTTGCGGGAATACCGCAAGTTGAAAGCGCACATTGCCATCGCACCAGAAGAGGAGATCACACCTGATGAGTACAAGCTTTTATCTGGTGGCCATCAAGACCTATCCGCGTTAATGCGTTACAAGATTTCAACTAAACGGATAATGCACTATGTGGATTCAATACTGGAAGCTTATGAGGCTTACTGTCAGCGTGGGGACTACTACGACAAGCGGCGGTGGGGTATCATCCAACGGCTATACTTAACCGAACCTAAGCAGACCCTAGCCAGTCTAGCTCAATACTACAACATTGATCCAAGTGTGTTAGGCAAAGAACGCAACCGGGCTATCCAAGACTTGAGCATTATGCTGTTTGGAATCAGGGGGCTTGATGATTTTTTTGACACTTACATTTTGTAAGCCCGTGCCTATTTTTTGCCGGCATCGTGCCGGTTTTAAATTATATAATGGTATTGTAGAAAATTTAGGGAGTGCAGGCCCAGAAGCTTCTACACATCCTCCTATAAGATAAATGTTTGCTAGTCAGGATCAGACCCCTTTTTATAATCATACAATCATTGTGAGAGCATCCCCTTAGGCGGGATGCTTTTTTAGTACATACCTAAGGAGGTATCAGCATGAGCAATCTTAAAGCAAGTATCTATGTTAAACATGCCAGGCTATTAGCGGCTTGGGCTTTACTAAAGAGTCTGGGCCTTGACCTTAAGTGGCTACGAAAGTTAGCAGTGACTATCACCACTAAGGAATCAACACGCCATGGCTAAGCCAAAGAAGCTGGCCTTCGTTAATGGCCGCAGGGTCCTGGTGGATTACGATACCCATATCCGTAAAGATAACGACCAGCAATATAACAAGTCCAGGCGTATGAATGATAGCAGCTACCTAGCTTTCTATAAGGGTAGCCTATGGCGTAAGACCCGAGAGCAAGTGCTGATGCGTGACAACTATATGTGTCAGCGATGCGGACTGGATGCAACCCTAGTTGATCACATCATTCCGAGTAAAGATGACTGGGACGACAGGCTGAACCCTGACAACCTTCAGTCCTTATGCAAGTCATGTCATTACCTTAAGACTAAGAGTGAGAACACCAAGCGAGATAAGGGAGTGAATAGACCCATGCGCATAACCCTAGTGGCTGGCTACCCTGGTAGCGGGAAGACGGAATATGTGAAGCAGCATCTAACGGAACATGATCTTATCTACAACTATGATGAGCTGATGCATGCCTCGACTGGACTACCTAAGTATCAAGGTAACGTTGATGTGTATGACTACATCCAACTTATCTTAGACATGATGTTGCGTAAGCTTAAGAGTGAAGTAACCTTCAACCAAGTGTGGTTGGTCATGACGATACCTGATGCAAGGATAGATACGTTGCTAGTCAACCATGAGCTTAGACATGTGAGACTCAAGACATCAAGACAAGATTGTCTTAAGCGATTGACTCAAGACGATCGAGATGTGAATGCATTGACTCAAGTCATGAATAGAGTTGATGATGCAACTCATGAAGGATTGTTTGACAAGTTTGAATTGATTTAATAATTATTTAATCAAAAATGTTTTTAAAATTTCATTTTTTATTTATTTTTACAATTTTAATTAATTTTTTGTTGTTATTTTACTTTGTGAAAAAATCTATCCAAGTTTTTCTGGTGGAAAAGTTGGACGGCCTACAAACGCCGCCACACCGGGTATTGTTTGCATAGATACCCCCACCAAAAATTATCGGGGGCTTGTGAAAGAGGCGCCCAGGAACGGACGGCCTGTTTTTCGCAGTCCAATTTCTACCAATTTTAGGGGGTCAGGGGTCATTTAGACCCTATTTAGCGCATTTTAAGGAGGTGAAGCGCTCATGGCAAGAAAGCAAAAATTATTATCTATGTCCCAGGGGAATTTGACCAAAGCCCAGCAAGAAGCCAAGCTCCACGCGGAGATTTTGGCCGCTGACGGCTTGCCACAATTGCAAGTCACACCGCCAAACCATTTAGACCCCATCGCAAAACAAGAGTACAAGCGGATCATTCAATCGCTCGGTACCTTACCACTTAGAAATCTGGATCGGGCAGAATTAGAAAACTATTGCAGTTGGTATTCCGTTTATAAAAACACCTCTATCAAAATGCGCAACGCGCTCAAAGAGGGGGACGAGGACGAATATTATAGCTATGTTTCGGTCCTGAATAAATCCACCGTTAACATCAAAGCCCTGGCCAGTGACCTGGGCTTAAATGTGAATAGTAGATTGCAGATGAATATGCCAAAAACGGAGAAAAAGGAAACGGATAGCTTGAAAGGGATGTTTGGCTAATGAAATTTAAAGACCCATTGCCACTATTCCTTAAGAGGGTGCTCACCGGTAAGCTCATCACTTCTCGGGCTATTAATCAAGCAGTCCAAAGGCATGAGTCAGACCTTAAACGCAAAGACTGGCGTTGGTACTATGACCCGGAGCTGGCTGGCAAGGCCGTGAAGTTCATGGAGCTACTGCCAGAGCCGAAATCCCAAAAGTTAGACCCCTTAGCCCAATTTCAAAAATTTATCATTGGCTCAATTTATGGCTGGGTTGATAAAGACGACCCGACTATAAGGCGGTTTACCGATGCCTTTATCTCCATGGCCCGTAAAAACGGGAAGTCCCTTCTGATCAGTGGCGTTATTTTATATGAGTTTCTGTTTGGTAAGAATCCCGCCAATAATCGCCAACTTTACACGGCCGCTAATGACCGGAAACAGGCCGGTATCGTATTTAACATGGTGAAAAAACGGCTGGAAGCTTTGCGGATAAAAGACCCAGAGATAAAGCGGATGACTAAAATCAACCGTGATGAAATTATCAATCTTGATGATGGTTCAACCATTCGCTCATTTTCTCGTGACGCGGGTTTAGTTGATGGTTACGAGCCCCATGTGGCTGTTGTGGACGAATACGCTAATGCTAAGACAACGGATATGTTAGAGACGCTGTCTACTGGGCAGTTATTATTACCTAGCTATTTGACCTTTATTATCTCAACTGCTGGTTTTGATATGAACGTACCAATGTTTACCCAAAATTATCCTTACGCCAAGAAGGTTTTATCTGGTGAAGAGGAGGCAGACCGGTATTTTGCATTTATCGCAGAGATGGATGAGGTCAGCGAAGTAGACAATCCCGATTTATGGATTAAGGCTAATCCATTGATTGATGTGGACGCCCTACGTGGCCAGATTAACGGCTATCTTGACCAAAAACTCAAAGAGGCCCGCGCGGACGGCTCCTTAAATTCAAAACTTGTAAAAAACTTTAACATCTGGCGCCAAGCAGCCGAAGACTCCTACATGGATTACGAGACCTGGAAGGCCGCTGAAATCGACGAAAAGTTGGATATTCGGGGCCAACGGGTCTGGTTTGGTATCGATGTGGGCCGGACCAGTGACCTTTTTGCCATAACCTGGCTGGTGCCAACGGAAGGTAAGTGGTATCTGGACGGTTATGGCTTTATCGCCTCCAAGTACGGCCTTGACGCCAAAATAAAGACCGACCGCATCAACTACCGCGCCGTAGAACAGCGGGGCGAAGGTGAGATAACCCAACTGGAGTCAGGCATTATCGATAATGAACGGGTATATGAATGGCTGGAGGACTTTATCGAACGCAACGACTTGGACGTCCAGGGAATTTGTTTTGACCCCTGGCAGTTTGGAACGTTGCTGACCATGATCGAGAAAAACCATCCCGAGTGGCCGATGGTCCAAGTACGACAAGGCACCATGAC
The DNA here is from genome assembly GCA_022484695.1 of Lactobacillus sp. Classification (GTDB taxonomy): domain Bacteria; phylum Bacillota; class Bacilli; order Lactobacillales; family Lactobacillaceae; genus Agrilactobacillus. The sequence goes on along the minus strand of JAKVKU010000003.1, from coordinate 286,399 downwards.
CTTATCCATGCCCACGAAACAGTTTAGAGATGACGTTATCAACCAGAAATTGATTCACGCCCCTAACGAATTGCTGACGACTGCCGTCAATAATGCGGTTTTGATGTCAGATAACAACGGCGTGCGGATAGATAAAAACAAATACGCCAACAAGATAGACATGCTAGACGCGGCTTTAGACGCCTATGCCATCGCTTTTACGGAAAATATAGACGATTATTTGACGGACGAGGCCGTGTTTAGCAGTGATTTTGGCTTTTAAGGAGGTGACGCCATGCGGCAAAAATTAATTAATATTTATCGATGGTTTGTTATTAACATTCCAACATTTTTACTGCTTGCCGGTTACGCAGCCATTGCGAGAGCCGGTTTTTTTATGAGCAAGACTTACGGCTGGCTTTTCGTCGGCTTTGAGCTGACCACCTTGGCTATCCTCCTTGTGATGGAAGGGGGTGAAACTTAAAAATGAGACCATTTTTTAGAAGTTTAGCCTCTGACGTAGACCCCGGTTGGGCTCAGGACTTGATAGACTCTGGGATTTTGCCAGGGTTTAGCAATGGCAGTTTTATGGGCATCGCCGCCTTGAAAAATTCTGATGTGCTGACGGCGGTGTCTATCATCGCCACGGACGTGGCCCGCTTCCCGATTCTAATTAGGGATAAGCGGACCCGAGAAGTCCAGAATATGCCGAACCTGGATTATTTGATGAACACCAAGGCCAATAACTCAGTGTCGGCTTATACCTGGCGCTTTTCCATGACCGTCAACGCTATTTTGACCGGTAACGCGTACTCGCGAATCATTCGGGACCCTATCACCGAAGAGCCTTCAATGCTGGAGTTTTACCCACCAAGCCAGACCAACGTCAACTATAACGACCGCAACCATATTATTTATACCTTTATGCCCGCCGAGGCAGAGAGCAACATTGTTTGCCAGGCGCAGGATGTGATCCACTGGAAGTTTATGACCTATGACACCATCATGGGCCGGTCGCCCCTTTTATCTTTGGGGGATGAAATTGGCTTGCAAAACTCTGGGGTCAAAACCTTACAGAAGTTTTTCCAGAGTGGTATGAAGGGCTCGATTTTGAAGGCCAAGGGGCGGCTTAACGCCGAGTCCCGGCAAAAAATCCGGCAGGACTTTGAGCGGGCTCAATCTGGTGCCGCTGCGGGCGGGGCCATTGTAGTTGATGACACCATGGACTACCAACCCCTCCAGATTGATACCAACATTTTGAACCTGATCAACAGCAACAATTATTCAACGGCTCAAATCGCTAAGGTTTTACGGGTGCCGGCTTACCGGTTAGCTCAAAACAGCCCCAACCAATCGGTGAAGCAGTTGTCGGATGACTATATCAAAAACGACCTGCCCCATTACTTTAATCCCATCGCCTCAGAGTTTGTCCTCAAATTCTTGCGAGATGATGAGCGGGCTAATTTAGTTTTTGATTTTGATACCCGGTCAGTGACGGGGATGCCAGTCCAAGATATCAACACGGCAACAGCCGGCGGCATTATGACCGGCAATGAAGGTCGTGGAGAGATTGGCCTGCCGCCATTGCCAGATGAGAACATGAACCGCATCCAATCGGATTTAAATCATGTCTTTTTGGATAAGAAACAAGAGTATCAAGATAAAAACACCATCACGGACTTGAAAGGGGGTGGAAAAAATGCCAATGAAGAAGAATCAGGAGACTCGCAGGGCCAAAGTTAAGCTGGAAGTACGGACCGATGGGGACGAGGAGAGCCAAGTCATTGAAGGCTATGCCTTAAAATTCAACCGGGCGTCTGAAGTCCTGGGTTGGTTCCGGAAGTTCCGGGAAAAAATCGACCCTCATGCCCTAGATGAGGCCTCGATGGACAACGTTGTGGCCACTTTTAATCATGACCAAAACCAGATTTTAGGCCGGACGGGGGTCAACTTAGACTTATCCGTGGATAACATCGGGCTTAAGTTCCGACTGAAACCCGTTGATACTACTTTGACCCGGGACATGCTGGAAAACATTAAGGCGGGGATCATTAACCAATGCTCTTTTGCTTTTACCATCCCCGACTCTGACGACGCTGAAGACTGGGAAGAGTCAGAGGAGGACGGCGTGGACTATGACCGCACTATCCGCAAAATTGACCACCTCTATGACGTTTCAGTCGTCACTACTCCCGCTTATCCCGATACCGAGGTCACGGTGGGGGAACGTTCTAAGGAACGTGTGGAACGCTTGAATCAGGCGCCGATTGATTTAGAAAAGCGAAAGCTATTAAACGAATTAACTAAAAACGAATTACTTAAAGGCATCTAAAAATTAGGTGCCTATTTTTGTACCCAAAAAGGAGATAAAAAAATGAACATTGCCGAAAAAATCAAAGCCTTAAAAAAGGGCTTAACTGAAAAACAAGCTCGTTCTGCGGCTTTTAGTAAACAAATCCGGGAACTACTCTCAGCAGATAAGACCACCGAAGAGGACTTGACGAAAGCTAAGGATTTACGTAGCCAGTTAGACGACGTTGAAGCCGAAATCAAAGCTGATAATGACAACATTGAGTTATATGAACGGGCTTTGAAAGGTACCCCAGCCCCCGACGATAACAACCCTGAACCTAATAACAACGAAAATAAGCCTGACTTGCGTAGCGCTATCAATGCCTATATCCGTTCTAAAGGTAAAGTCACTGACGGCGTAGAAATGCGGGGCCAAGAAGTCGTTATCCCTGGCAAGCTTTTACGGGATATCGTGCCAACAACTGACGGCGTGGACAGTGCAACAGTTAAACCAACGATCCCCGTGGATATCTCTTATACGCCGCAACGGGAATTAGAAACAGTCATCGATTTAAAGCAATTCACTAATGTCTTTAAAGCCAATACAGCTTCCGGGACTTACCCAATTCTTAAAAACACCACCGCAACTTTAGTATCTGTTGCTGAATTGGAAAAGAATCCGGCTTTAGCTAAGCCTGAATTCACGGACATTGACTGGAAAGTCGTTACTTATCGTGGCGCCATTCCGTTGTCTCAAGAATCAATTGATGATTCCGCAGTAGATTTAGTTTCCATTATCAACGAAAACGCCCAACGTCAAAAGTTAAATACCACCAACGCCGCTGTTTCTACGGTTTTAAAGACCTTTACCGCTAAAGCAGTTACCGGTGTGGACGACTTGAAGACTATCAACAATGTGGAACTAGACCCAGCGTATCAACGGGTAATTGTGGCTACTCAGTCCTTTTATAACTGGTTAGATACGTTAAAAGATGCTAACGGTCGCTATCTGTTGCAAGACTCTATCATCTCTCCATCCGGCAAGGTCATTTTAGGCATGCCAGTATTCGTGGTTTCTGATGAGTCATTCGGTGCTAAAGGCGAAGCTCATGCCTTCTTAGGTGATATCAAGCGGGCTTCTATCTTTGCGGACCGCGTGGATATCACCGTTCGCTGGGTAGATAACGAAATCTATGGCCAATACTTGCAAGTTGCTACTCGTTTTGACGTTAAAAAGGCCGATGAAAAGGCCGGCTTTTTCTTAACTTATACAGCCCCAAAAGCGTAGCCCCGGAAGTTGGCAAGGCTAAAGCCGGGGAAACTAAGGTAGCTAAATAAAGGAGAGATTTAAATATGGTTTTTAAACCGATCGCATGGAAAACTGGTGACATTCTCACCGCTGATAAATTAAACGGCATGATTTTTTATTTTAGCGAAGACGATATCCAAACGGGCGCGCCTATGACTCAGGCAGAGGGCGCCGTGGTCCTTGATATCAAGGGCGATTTATACCAAGTCCAGGCTGGCGTGGCCGCTTTATTGGGTTCCTTTGTGGGCCCTGCTGGCCCTGCCGGTGGTAAAGGCGATGCCGGCGAAAAAGGTGCCACTGGCGCCAATGGCAAAGGCATTAAAGGCCTTGCTTTGGTCACTACTGACGGCAAGGTCACTGGCGGGACTTTGACCTTTGATGACGACACTAATGCCGTGGTAAATGTTACCGAAGCCCCAAAATAGGGCGGTGAAAAATTATGCCTGAAAATTTATTGACTGATACCCAACTGGCGACCTTAAAGGTTTATCTAAAGGTGGACCAGGGCATTGAGGATGGCATGATCGAGAGCATTTATCAAGCCGCCGCCACGGAGATTGCCCGGGCTATCTCTTTTGACCTGGCACCGGGCTATTTTTTAGCGGATGAGCGGTTTAAAGACCGCTTTTTTGTTGCGGTCATGAAGCAGGTCAAGGAAGAGTATGACTATCGGGGCCTAGGTTCTGAGGTCATGCGCTTCCCTATCCAAACCCCAATCGTCAACATCATCAATCAAATCCGAACCGAATTGGAGGCTGAAGCAGATGCGAACTAACAGAATGACGGAACGTATTGCTTTTGTCTCTTATGAATCGGGGATGACTGAGGATGGTGTGCCCACTGACGCTAAAAAGACCACACATATGACCGTTTGGGCGGAGGTCCCTAAGATACCCATCCGGGAAGTTATCGACCCCCAGACTAAGCTTAACGTGCGTCGGGAGACACCAACTTTCTTGATTCGTTTTTTGACGGAAAAAGAAATCGATAACCGCTGGCGCATTGAGTGGCGCGGCCAAGAGTACGAAATATCTGGCTTTGACCCGGATTATCAGCGCCGGGACGTGACGACAATAACGGCAAAGGTGGTGGCCACATGAGTGTGACTGGGGATGCAGAAATACTGTTGAATATCCAAAAACTATCTGATGGCTACGACCGCAAAGCCCGTAAAGCCGTGCGTGCCGGGGCCAAGACTTTTGGCGACCAGTTGAAAGGTAACACGCCTAGAAGTAATGAGGACCGGACGGGCAAAGTGCCCCTGGCGCAAGACGTCAAAGTTGGCAGTGTCACCATCTCCTCTGGGGAGTACGAGGCCCAGGTGGGTTACGGGACGGAGAAAGGGCCAATCGCCCACTTCCCGAACTCGGGGACCTCTAAGCAGTCCCCGCAGCACTTTGTGGAGGAGACGCAAGAACAGGCCCGGGCCGCAGTCCTCATGGACTTTATCGAAAACCTGAGAGTAGGTGATCTGTAATGGTCCCTGAAGTACAGGTTAGAAAGTTGTTGGCCAGTGACCCAGATTTAAAGTCTGAGATGGATATGGTTCGGGGCAAAGTCCTGGAACAGCCTCAGGTCTACCTGGGAACACCGGATTTTAACAACACCACCGACGCTAGCATTATTGCCCTCTCCCCCTGGATCAGGGTGACCCTGATACCTGGGGAGGACGTGGTCCATGCCGATGATAAGCGCTGGTTAGTTTATCCCAGTGTCCAAGTGGATTTTTGGGTGCGAAAGCAGGACATTGCAGGCTACGAACAGCTTCAAAAGAAGATCTACGATTTAATGTTTAATGCAGGCTGGGAACGCTACTACTACAACGCTTATGTTGATAGTGATACCCCAGCCCTGCGCATGGTAACAGCTAATTTTCAAAACTTTCAAGGTCTACCAAACTGGTAGGCCATTTTTTGTATAAAAAAGGAGAATAAAAAATGGGTAAAGCAAAATTCGGCGCGTCTGCTTTTGAGTATGGCGTGGTAAAAGAAGATTTAGTCCCAAACGCAACGGTAAAAGTTCCCGGCTTGACTACTGCCGAGATGGAACTTAAGAACGAATTAAAGACTTTGATGGCTGACGATGGTCCTTACATCACGGTCTCTGGTGGTATCTCTGAGGCGACTCTATCCTTAGAACTTTTCGACTTGCCACCAAAGGTCAAACAAGACTTCTTTGGTATTGATGTGGTCAAAGGTGTAGAAGTCTATACCCGCGACTTAACGCCTAACGACGTAGCCGTCCTGTTTAAAACCAAGATGGAAGATGGGAAGGCCGTCTGGGTCGCAATGCTGAAAGGTAAGTTTAGCCTGCCGGGCTTAAGCACTAAAACCAATGATGGGACCCCAGACCCTAACCCAGATAAGACTGAGGGTTCTTTTGCCCCACGTGGTGACGCGGACCGGGGCACTATGGTGCTCATCGGCCGTGAAGACCAACCAGACTTTGACTTAGAGACCTTCCGCAAGTGGGTTTTCCCTAAGACTGCTGAAGAGGCCATCATCAAAGCCGATGAACCTGCTAAGGCTGGCGCAGGCGTTGTTGACGAAAGTAAGGCCGGCTAGTAGAGTAGCCGCCTAAAAAGTGGAGTAAAACCCAAAAAAGTAGAGTAAAAACCCAGTAAAACAGAGACGATAACGGTGAGACGATAAGGAGTTATTAAAAATGGCATACGAAATTGAATTATTGATCAACGGCAAGCCCGCTAAATTTATCCGGAACGAAGAGGCGAACTTGCGCGATATTATGAACGCCACCAAAGTGCAACGCCAACAACTTTTGATGTATCAAAACCCTGAAGGCCCAACCAATGAGGATGTGGACTTAAATGAAGAGAATTTGGCACGTTTTGCAGTGGAGTTTTGGCATAAGCAATTCACGACTGACGATATCATTTGGGGCTCCACCATAGAGACCGTCAACACTATCACCGCGGCAGTTTTGGACGCTTTGGGCGTAGTACCCGCTGAAGATGGGGACGATGACGACTCAAAAAAATCACCGAGCACGACCTCAAAGAGATCACGGACAAACTCGAAAACTTCTACAAAAACCAATTCGAGCAAGGTTACAAGCTTAACGAGATAGACTCGCTGACCTTGGCAGACTTAGAACTCATCGCTGAAATCAGCGACGCAAAAGAGCCGGAAGTGCCTGAGACCACCATCGATAAGGCGTTTCCGTTTTTATTTATGTAAGAAAGGAGGTAAAACAAGAAAATGGCAGGAAACTTAGGGCACTTGGCCGCCACGGTCAGCTTAGACATTGACCCGTTTCAAAGTTCCGCACGGGCGCTAAATGCTACCATCAAGTCCACCACGGCGGCACTTAAAGCGCAGGACCAGGCCGCTAAAAATAGTGGCAACGCCATGAACAATATGAAGGCGTCATACTCCACCATGGAGTCACAAATGAAAAACTATCAGGCCCAGTTAACGCGTCAACAGGCCACCTATGAAAAGCTGAAGGGCACCACGGCGGACACGGCGGCGGAACAGGAAAAACTCACCGCACGGCAGGCCAATGCCGCTAACCAGGTCAACCGGACGTCTGCTAACATCGAGTCCTTGAGTGGGCGCATGTCGGGCCTGCAAAAAGAAATTTTAGTCCAGGATTCAGGCTGGACTAAGGCCGGCCAAAGCATGACTACCTTTGGCAATGTGACTACTAAGGCTGGCCAGGGCTTAAGCAATTTTGGTTCTGGGATGACCTCTAAAGTCACCATGCCGCTACTTGCCGTGGGGGCCGCCGCCATCAAGACCGGACTGGACTTTGACGCCCAGATGTCTCGGGTGCAGGCCATCTCAGGGGCTACCGGTGGGCAGTTCACGAAATTACGGGACCAGGCCATTGACCTGGGGGCAAAAACAGCCTTTAGTGCCAAAGAGGCCGCCACCGGGATGGAGAACATGGCTTCTGCTGGCTTTAATGCCAGCGAGATCATGCAGGCCATGCCAGGGGTCTTAGACCTTGCCGCCGTATCTGGCGGGGACGTGGCACTGGCTTCTGATACAGCGGCTAGCGCTATCCGTGCCTTTGGGCTAAGTGCCTCTGATTCTACTCACGTGGCCAACGTCTTTGCCCAAGCCGCTGCGGACACCAACGCGGAAGTTGGGGACATGGGTGAGGCGATGAAATATGCCGCCCCCGTTGCCCACTCCCTAGGGGTGAGCATGGAAGAGACGGCCGCGGCTATCGGTATCATGTCGGATGCTGGTATCAAGGGTTCCCAAGCCGGGACTACCTTGCGTGGGGCCTTTACCCGGTTGGCTAAGCCAACCAAGGATATGCAGGCCGTCACCGAGAAGTTGGGTATCTCCTTCTTTGACGCAAGCGGGAAAATGAAACCCATGGGCACTATCATTGGAGACCTTAAGAGCTCCATGTCTGGCTACGATAAGCAGACCCAGGCGGCCATGCTGACTACCCTGTTTGGGAAAGAAGCTTTGTCTGGGATGATGGCGTTAGTTGACGCTGGACCGGACAAGTTCAACAAATTGACCGGCAGTCTTAAAAACTCTGACGGTGCCGCCGACAAGATGGCCAAGACCATGCAAAATAACGCAAAGTCTGCCATTGAGCAGATGATGGGTTCCTTAGAATCCGCATCTATCAAAATCGAGTCAGCCTTGGCGCCGTCCATCAAAACAGCCGCCAACTTTGTTGGGGATTTAGCTGATAAATTCTCTGAACTAGATCCAAAAACTCAAATGAATATTGTGAAGTTCGCGGGGTTGGCTGCGGCCATTGGTCCCGTGTCTAAACTCATGGGCGGTATAATCAAGCCCATTGGGGGCGTTGTTTCCGGCTTAGGTGGCGCCGCCATGGCTGTTGGACGTATGTCCACGGCTAGTAAAATGGGTGGCACGGCCATGCAAGTATTGAAGTCGGGCTTTTCTAAAACTGCGTTTGAAGCTATGAATTTTGGCTCCAAAGCCGCTACGGCTGGCACTGCCGCCGCTGGTATGGCTGGGGGTTTAGGTTCAGCCGGCGCCGCTAGTGGTGGCCTGTTGGCCGCCTTGGCGCCCGTCGCTCCAGTCCTTATCGGAGTTGGGGTCGCCGCCGTTGCCGGTGTTGCCATCTGGAAACTATGGGGCGAAGAGGCTTATAACTCATCTCAACGGACCGCCCGCTGGGGTAGTGACGTAGGCGCCCATGCCGATGAGGCCCTGGGCAAGATGAGAGGCTTTAGCCAGGACTCAATTAATTCTTTAAACCAATTTCAGGCCGGCGCAACTACCGCTAGTAGTAGTGTTGCCAAAGACTTTAGAGGTATGTATAAGACTATTAAAGACGAGGCCGACACCGCCAACAAGAAACTTAAGGAATCCTTAAAAGATTTACCGGAAAGCGTGTCTGCTGGTTTGGAGAAATCCGTGGCCCGTAACACCAAAGCCAATAATGAGCTGGTGGCTCAGGCTAAGACTTACAGCCAAAACGTCACCACCATCATGAAAAATGCCAGCAACAGCAATCGTAAGTTGACTGACGATGAAAATACCTATCTCCTTAATGCCCGCAAGACCATGAACAACAGCGAGGTTCAACTGCTGAATATCAGTGGCGCCCGCAAGAAACAAATTTTGGCCGCCCTGAACGGTGATATTAAAAACATGACAGTCCAGGCACGCCAAGAAGCCACTGGGGACTTGCAAAAGGCTTTTAACAAGGAAAACGAACTATATGATAAGCAAAAAGACAAAATCAAAGACCTGTATAAAGATGGCAAGATAAGCACCACCGAATACAAAAATGCCATCAGTGACCTAGCCCAGACCCATCAAGTTAAGTCTGATCAGATGGTCAAGTCTATGTATGACCTCATGAAAGCTAACGGCTTGTCTAAGGACGTCATGGAAGTGGCCTTCAGCCAGATGGGGCTAAGTTATAGCCAGGCGATGGACGCTGTTGAACGTGCCAGCCAAAAAGGTGAGAAGTCAGTCAGCCTCCTATCTACAGCAGGTAATAAAGCTGCCGCCCATTGGAATGGCCTTATCTTTGACCCTAAGACAGGTAAAGTTAAGACTAATGCCCAGGAAGAAGTCAACAAGGCGGCCGGCAGTGAGAAGGGCTGGAAAGCCTTAAGATACGACCTTAAAAATGCCGACTTAAGTACCAACGCTAAAGAGATGATCGGTATCGCCGCCTTGCAGTCTGGCCGATGGGATAGTATGGCTTGGGCCGAGAAAAAGGCTGTTATCCGGACTGAAGGCGCAGAGGACTTAGTCAAGAGCTTTGAAGAGTCTGGCAAGTGGAACCAGCTGACCCTGGAACAAAAACAAGCCATCATCACCTCTAAAGGTGGCCCTGAATTAGGTCAGTACATTGTGCAATCTGGTATCTGGAACGGTCTCACCATGAACGAAAAGGCCGCAGTTATTCGAGCCGTTGGTGGCGAGAAGTTTTCCGAAATTATCGCCCGGACTGGTGTCTGGCAGGATATGACCTTAAAGGAACAGGAAGCTGTTATCCAGGGCGACTATACGCCGCTGGTCAATGCCCTGATCAAGGCAGGCGAGTGGAACAGTTTAACCGTTGCCGAAAAGAGCGCCATTATCCACGACAAGGCCACTCAAAACATCGTGTCGGCCTTGGCTAAAACCAATGAATGGAACAACCTGGACCCAGAAGTTAAAAACGTTATTGTCCATGCCCAGGGTAAGGCAGAATTGGCCGATATCGTTATCAAATACGGGCTATGGAATGACCTACCACAAAAGCAAAAAGAATTGCTGTTAAATGACGCGGATGCCCGGTCTAAATTGATTGCCGCAGGCCTGGCCATGGACGACTATAACCTCAACAAAAAACCGGAAACTAAGGTTTTTAATGCCGACAATGCCGACTTTATGGCTAAGGTTCAGCAGGGTAAAGGCGGATTAGATACCTTTAACCAGACCAACCCAGTCCTGAAGATGTTTCAAGGGGATGCAACTAACGTTATTGAAGCTGCTGTTAATGGTGGTCAAAATGTTAATAGCTATAATGAGTTGCCTATCCCTGGCAAGATATTCCCTGGTGACCCCTCGGGTATCGTCAACGCCTCCAATACGGGTAAAGATAATATCAATACCTATAACGCAACCGGCATCCCCGGCAAAAACTTCCCAGGTGACCCGTCAAGTATCGTCAATGCCAGCAACACGGGTAAAACGAATATCGGGAGCTATAACAGCACCGGCATCCCTGGCAAGACTTTTCCCGGGGACCCAAGTAGCGTAGTTAATGCCAGCGATACTGGGCGGGGGTCTATTAATACCTTTAACAGTACAGTCCCAGACCTTAAGCACCTGAAAGGGCAGGACGACGCTTCAGGACCAGCCAGAACTGCAAAAGGTGCAGTAGATAACTTTGCCAGCGGTCCATCAGTTATCACTAAGTGGTTGAAGACCGTTATTCAAACTGTCAAGGAAACCATCGGGATGGAAGAGGGTGGCTCGGTCCCTACGGACGACCCGATCATGGTCAATGACCAAAAGGGTTCAGTGTTCCGGGAAGCCATCATCCCTAAAAAGGGCTTACCCTTTATCCCCCATGGCAGAAACGTTTACCTGTCAGGGTTAAAGGGCGCCCAAGTTGTTCCCGCTAATAAAACTAAAAGGATGTTTGGCATCATGCAGTTTGCCAGCGGGACTGGCGGCTATGGCAAGGCCGCGGAGACTATCCAACGCCTGCCAAGCAAAACGGATGGCGCCGTCACCACGATATCCAACCAAACGGGCTCAACCATTAATCAACACTACGAAATTAACTTGACCGTCAATGGCCAAGCAAATGAAAACGATGCTAAGAAAATGGCACAAATAGTTATGGACGAAATGAAGAAAATCAACAGAAACAGTAATGTTTCTATCGGCGGAGGTGTGGCATATTAATGAAGACTGGTGATTTTTATGTGAATGGATTTAGCGGTATGAATAGCTTGAATGCAACGTTAGTAACGTTACCGGCCATACCAAAACCAAAAAGAAAGAGAACCGTTATCCCTTTGATAGGGGGTAGCCAGTCGGCATTAGCTGATGAAAGTTCTTATGAAAACCGTGAATTTGATATCCAAATCGGGGTACGGGCCAAGACGGAAACTGAGATGGTCACACTTGGTGACAAGTTATTTTCAGTTTTCGATAGTTCTGGTTATATTCCTTTTAGTTATTACGGCGAGAGCGAATATACCTATCACGTCTTTAATGCTGATTTAGTAGAAACAGAGAGACTTTTAAGAACTTCCTGGGTGCGGGTCTATACCTATAATCTCTCAGCTGCGGCCTTTAAATACTTTGACCCTGGCCAGCGCCGGAATGTTAGCAATGGCGATACCCTGGTCAATCCTTTTGAATATGAAGCTAAGCCCTACATCAAACTGATGGGGACTGGTAATGTGACGCTAACCATTGCCGGGAAAGCCTATAACTATGCCGGCGTTGATGGCTTTTTAGAAATCGATTCAGACGAGTTGCAACAGGATCTATATAAGACCAACGCCGATGGCACTGTCACTTTTCAAAATGAAAAAGCCCAGGCTAGTCAGGCTTTTCCTACCCTGCAAAAGGGTAGAAACTTAATATCCTGGAGCGGCAACATCACTAATTTAGAGATAGAACCGAGGTGGCGCAGTATATGAAACCTATCCTTTACCCAGCAACGGAAAAGGAATTTAAGTCCAAGGGCTTGGGAGAGTTGGGAGAAGTCCTGACTGCTTCGGTCCATGAGATGGCCAACTCCACCTATGAGGCCAGTCTCTCGCTTCCTAGGAACAGCCGATTTTTGAAGCTACTTCGGCCGGGGATGTTTCTCAGGATGAAACCAAACAGCGTAGATAATTATGATATTTTTATCATCAATAGTGTTGACATAACTACTAATGGTGAGGTTATTAATATCAATTGTGGGCATTATACTGATCTCACAAACAACTCGAATTTAGTCAAAAAAATCACGATGAACGGCAATCGACCCCTCGATGTGATTAATTTATTGCCTGAAAGACTGGATAACACCTACGGATTTACCTTTTACACCGACGACACTAGAAATTATGGGAACTACGATATCACGTATTTAAACCAAAATCCTAATGAAATTATCATCGGTGACACGAGCTCACTTCAAAAATTAACAGGGGATTTAGTACGAAAACGGTTGAATAAAATCAGCTTGCTACGAAACCCTGCCAGGCAAGTGGTGAGCATTCGCCGGGGTAAGAACATTGTCGGCATAGATATCAAACGCAGTAACGACGGCCTGGTCACCAAGATGGTACCGTATTATATCCCTAAGGACGATGAGAAGGCTGGTATCAAGGACGCAGACCCAGTTTACGGCTTTGCAGTGTTTAGCCCCAACTTTAACAAATACCCGCAAGCATACGTGCAGTACGTGGATTACTCCAGTCGGGCGGACAACTCAGCGGACGTTTTAGACTTGTCTAAAAAGTTTTTCGATGAGAACCCAGGCATTGATGTGCCGGCATACGATGTCATTATTGACGTGGAAGAATATGGCTCTAAACGGATTCAACAGGTTCAGGTTGGCGACATCGCAAGTATTTATGACCCTGATTATGACCTGACCGTGGAGCTTCCCATCTATGAGACCACGTACAATCCAATTTTAGAAAAGATGGACCAGATCCGTTGCGGGACGCAACCCAGTACCCTGTTTCATTATCTGGAGTCCCGCATTAAAGAGACCCAGGATAAGATAGAAGACACTAAAGACACCATCGAAAAAGAGACCGATTCTAAAATTGATAAGGCTAAGGACGACACGGAAGAGTATGCCCTGACTGCCGCTAATGGCCGTAACAAGAACTATTACGGTGACACCGAACCCAAGAACCCCCAAGAAGGGGACCACTGGTTTAAAGGTGCTTTAGGCACGGGGCCAAGTGATATGTGGGCTTATATCAATGGTGAGTGGGTCCAGTTGTTCCCGGAAGGCCGGGACTCGGAACTCAAGAAAATGATGGAAGACGCTGACGCTGAGACGGAGGCCTGGATAAAGGCTGCGGGCTTTGACAGTGCCCAGGAACTTTATAAGGCCGTCTCAGATAATGGCGTGAATATCACCAGTATTAAGGCCAATGCTAATGGGTTACAGACCCAGATAACTAACAACGCCAATAACACCAGTAGTAGATTCACTCAGATGAGTAATTTATTTGATAGCAAAATAACGGATACGGCCAATAATCTATCAAGTCAGATCACGCAGAAGGTCAACAGTATCAAATTATCCACCACCGGCGGATATTTATACCTGAATGGCTCAAGCGTGTATATGGGCGGTAGCAATATTTACATCACGGGGCAGACTTATATCGCCGACGCCGCCATCAAAAATGCGGCTATCGCTAATGTGGATGCCGGTAAAATTGTGACTGGCACGCTATCGGCGATTAAGATTCGGGGGGTTGATATACAGGCCTCCACCATAACCGGGTCCTCTGAAATAACTCTGGACGCGGGGCCTTATACCACTAAAATATCGGCGACTTATGGGCTTTCAACATCAGGGTTTCAAGTTGTTCCCGGTGGCTGGATGTGGAACCACGGACAACTTGATAGCGATGGTGTTATCAACGCTGGTGGACGTGGCCTGGTCGCCGACAAGATTATGTATAAAGGCGCTGAGTTGCATGAATATATCTGGACTCAAATCAGAAACAGCAAGTGAGGTAAATGATGGATAACAACTATATTGAGCAGAACGTGGTGAACCAAGCCTTAGCAGACTTGAGTCTAAAGTATGGTCAAGCCGTTTTTGAAAAGGCCCAGCTGACCACTCAAAATGAAGCATTGAAAAAAGAAATCGAAAAACTAAAACAGGAGGCCAAAAAAGATGAGCCTAAAGACAAGCAAGACCATTAATTATCAAGGCTACGTCACGGTTGAAGATAAGCCCGTGGTCAACCTCTACTATACCCTGGGCGAGGACGGCCTGAGCTCATACAATGAGCAGGTCCAAGACCGGATACTGTATGACGCCAACAAAGAAGCCGTTAAGAAAGATATTGCGGACTTTAGAACTAAAATCGAGGGGGCTTAGGGATGTCACTTAATCAAATCTTTTTAGATACCAATAAAAGCGCCCCATTCAACCCCCTGAAAATCACCATCCGAGAAGGGGATAAGGGCGAAATCTTGCCAGTGCAATTGTCGGCCAACTTTAATGCCCAAGATGTGCGGGACGTTCCCAAAGCATTTTTTGCTGAAAAGCCAGACGGTAAAATCGTAGTCGATAAAAATCAATTGCACTTCACGGAGCCCAGTTCTTCGGGCTTTTTTAATTACCATTTACCCGATGCACTTTATCAAGCGGCGGGGTCAATCTCCCGCGTCTATTTTGCCATCGGGGATCAGGAGTCTACTTCTGATTTTCAAATTGCAGTGTTACGAAAGGTAGGCTCTCCAGAAGCGTCAGATAACTACATCACTGACGCTGAAAAAATCCTGGACAATATGAAGTCCCAGAACGCCTCAAGTCAGGACGTACTGGACGATAGCCGCAAGAAGTTTGCTGAAATCGATGCGGGCTGGAACGAGCGCAAACCTAAGCTTGACTCAGCTATCGATAACGCCAACCGAGCCGCTAAAAGTGCCGACGATGCCCATGCAGGCCTGGACAAAATCAAGGCCGATACTGTTAAAGCTACGGGGGATGCTAATGCGCAGACTGCCCTGGCTAAAACAGCTACGGATAGTGCTAACGCCTCTGCTGCAAAGGCCGATACGGCTACGGCTAAAGCCAACGATTCAGCTGCTAAAGCTGATACCGCTACGGCAAAAGCTAACGACTCTGCCACTAAGGCGGATACGGCCGCCGCTGGTGCTAATAGCGCTAAAGCCGCTACTGAAAAGTTTTTAGCTGAAGCGCCTACAAACCCAGCCTTTAAAGGGGCTAAGGGGGATAAGGGTGAGAAAGGCGACACCGGGGAAAAAGGTGACAACGGAACGGGTATTGCCATCACTGGCCAACTTGCCAGCACGGCGAACCTGCCTAAAACCGGGACCGGCGGCGAGGCATATCAAATTGCCGGCGACTTGTGGTTTTGGGATTTAAAACAAAACAAGTTCGTCAACGGTGGTCCCATCACTGGGGCTAAAGGTGACAAGGGTGAAAAAGGTGATACCGGCGCCAAGGGTGAAACAGGTGCCACTGGCTCAACTGGTCCCCAAGGTGTTAAGGGCGACCCTGGTCCTCAGGGGATCCAGGGGATTCAAGGTCCTAAAGGTGAGACTGGCGCCACTGGCCCAACAGGTCCAACAGGTCCCCAGGGTAAAACCGGGGACGGCCTCCACATCGATGGCGTGGCCGCTACTGTTGGTGACTTGCCAAAGTCCCCGGCTGACGGCTTGACCTATAACGTGGGTGGGACTTTATACATCGCCAAAGGTGGCCAATGGCTCTCTGGTGGTACGATCGTTGGGCCTAAAGGGGATAAAGGCGACCCAGGGGCTGCTGGTAAAGATGGGGCGCAAGGGCCAAAGGGTGAAACAGGGCCGGCCCCAGACATGACGCCTTATTTAACCAAGACGGAAGCAGGCCAGACCTATGCCCCGGTGACAAGTCTCAATGAGTTGCTGGATAGCCTGACAATCAAGGCGGCGGATGAGGACACGGCCAAGGCCCAAAGTGCCACGAACCCAACAAGCATTTACTATACAGTAGAGGAGTAAAAACATGGGATTATTTATTAATGGTGAAAAGGTAGCAAGTGCTTACTCTGGCGGGGATAAAATCTATAAGACTGCTGGGGGTTACACCGGTGGACTACAGTGGAAAATTAAGCTACCGAGGCTCGCGGCAACTGGGTATTCCTATTCTTACATGTCTGCTTGCGAGGGGAAGGCCTATCTATGGAGCGGAGACGCTTTTAAGGGGCCCACGATAACGATTGTATCTACAGATAAAAATATCAAAACATTTAAGGCAGCAGGAAATGTAGTCGGATCAAGTGGCTTATATAAAAAACCCGGTGGAAATATTTTTGTTGAAATCGATGAGGCTGTTCTTGAATATAAGGAAGATGGGACCTTAGTTAAAACCTATTCAGGAGCTACCGATGCGGTGTTAGTAGCTACCGGAAATGGGGCATATGTATTAGGTGGTGGTATGAACTCAATCATGAACGTTAAAGGCAATGCCATATACGCATCCAGACTTGTCGTAGACAGTACAGGAAAGAAAGCCACCGCTTTTGCTACGAAAGTAGTTGGTGGCAAAGTTGTCGGTGACGTAGCTACAGGTGATGCCACGGGTATGCTGACCGGACAGATGGATCTTTTAAAAGGAAAACTCATTTTGCCAGTGTATATGGATGATAATGTAATTTATTGCATAGGAATGACTCCAAGTGATGACGCTCATCCATATATGTACCCAATTGGAGCATTAGATTGGACTGGAAAAGAGATTTTCAAAATATCGGCAATGGGCTTTTCTGGCGCTCCTCGTTTTGGAGTTAATCCTATGCGACACCTATTTGTTTCCGATGATGAGGGCCGCGTTTCCAAATACGATGATAAAGGTAAACTCCTGAAAACTATAAGTACTGGAATCCCAGGGGCGGCTTTCACCTTTACGACCGACAGCGGTGACAATGTGTTTATTGATGCCAACGCCAATGAATTCCCCGCAGGTGCGGCAAACGTTATCTATGATAGAGCTTTAAAAAAAGTGGCGATTGTACCCACTACTTCATTTAAATGTGACGAGCAGGAAAATATTTTTTCACTTGATTATGAGGGTAATTACTCAACTGCTGATGGTGATAATTATCTCAGCCTTTATTACTAAGGGAGGTCATTAAATGTGAAATCCTTAAAGAAACTAATCAGGCACTATCTTAAAAATCAGTTCTGGATATTTATCGCCTTGCTGGACTACGCACTGGCGATATTTTTATTGCAGTCAAACGCCTTTTTTGACCATCCCCCCATCAAGTGGGTCATCTTATCCTATCTAGACGATCCCTTGGCATGTGCCATCATCTTTGGTATAGCCACCTATACTTTTACCGTGGCCGTTTGGGACCTCTCCTGGTTCAGGGCGGGGCCTATCATCGCCGGGCTTAACGTGGCCCTTTGGCTTTTGTTCGCCATGGCCTTTCTCCAGCATGACCAGCAGGCCCAAAGCTGGGGCTTTTACGCCTCGGTGTGCTTTATCGTGGCGGCCAGCGTTTTAAGCTATGGGGCCACCGGCGGCAGTCAGCGCATCCCCGAAGACCTAAAGAACCAATTGGACAGACTAAAAAAAGAAAAGAATGGCGGCGGTTAACTTGCATACTGAAGTGTGGACTTTTTTGGGGGTAGTGTTCGCCACGGTTGGGGGCTTTGTAGGGACGTATGTAACAATAAAGGCTAACCGCAAGAAAGCAGAATTTGACTCCCTGACCACACTGGCCGCAGAACTGACTGCCACTTTAAAAGATAACAAAGAAGCTTATAACACTATCACGACTTTAGAACGCAAAATAAACGCCCTGACGGCTCAAATTGACCGGCAGGACGCAGAGATAAAACTACTCAAGACAAAAATCAACGGAGGTAATACTTAATGGGCTTTATTCAAGCTTTAAATTTAGCCAATGCTGGCGAAATCGCCATCATGGTGGCCATCAACTACGCCGTCTCTCAAGCAATCAAGAAAGGCAATTTCCACAATAAATATATGCCCTGGATCAGTATGGGCGTAGGTGCCGTTATCGGTATCGTGGCCATGGTGGTCTCTAAGGACACTAACTACCTGGGCGGCGCCATCACGGGCCTTTTGGTGGGTGGCTTTACCAGTGGACTGTTTGACGGCTTTAAGGGCTTATCTAAAACAGCTTACGGCGTGACCGCTCCGGAACAGATAGACGCCCCAATTGATAATCAGACCGCCGCCAAAGAATACAAAGGGAATGATACGGATGGACATTAATTACGATTATGCCCTAGGCGCTGGCCAGGGCTCTAGCCAAGTAGCTAACAAGCGCTTTATCGTCATCCACGAGATTGGCGTTAACAACAGCCCAGCCATCAACAACGCCATCTATATGCGCCGCAACTGGCAAAACGCCTATACTACGGACATCGTGGGGGACGGCGGGAAGATATACCGCATCGGGGAACCGGGCTACGTTTCCTGGGGCGCCTTGAGTTTTGCCAACGCCAACGCCCCAGCACAAATCGAGTTAGCCCGGACCTATGATAAGGCAACATTTGAAAAGGACATGGCCGCCTACATCGGCCTTATCCGCAGCTACTGCGACCAGTTTGGCATCCCCAAAACTCTGGACGCTGGTGGGATGTATGACGCTGGGGTCAAGACCCACGCCTGGATCACCGCTAAAATCGAGGGTGACCACATCGACCCGGTCAAGTCTTACCTCCAACCTGTTTGGGGCGTGTCTAATGCCGTGCTGGCCAACTGGATTCTAAATGGTTACGGCGGCACTGGTGTAGTCAATACTAAGCCGGAATTTAACGTGATCACCATCAAATACGTGCCTGGCTACGGCATTGACGCGGTGGACGCTGACGGTAAAGGTGTTCCCGGCAGTCGCTACAAGTTTAAACACGGGACACAGTGGAAGAGCCTTGGTATTCGTATCATCAACAATCAGGCGCACTATCAGCTTTCTGATTTTGAGTTTGTGCCCCAAGCCTATACAGACCAACAGTATATAGTAACTATCAATTACGCCATCAACTACGGCATTGATAGCACCAACAGCCTGGGCACCGGCAACGCCGGGACCCGGACCAAGTTTAAGACCGGCACTAAATGGCGGGCGGAGTATATCCGTGAGATAAAGGGCAAGCTCTACTATCAAGTCGGCCCTGATGATTTTATCGATGCAGACTACACCGCGGGCTCTGGCAAGACGTACTAAAATAAGCTCCTATCCTTAAGTGGGTAGGGGCTTATTTTTGTGCAAAAAAAATAGGCATAAATATTCATGCCTATTACTAAATATTCATGCTCTCCAAGTCAGCCAAGGACCATAATATTTTTTAAAACCTTAACTCGACCTTAACAACTTTTGTGAACTATGTGGAACTATAGAGATTTCAAAACCTTGAAACCCTATTAAATCAATGATTCTAGGAACTATTTGTAACGCCTGAATTTATAAATTGGGTAAGTAGGGCTCGAACCTACAAATTGCGGATTCAGAGTCCGCTGCCTTACCATTTGGCGATTACCCAATGAAATTTACAACTTTTATAGTATATGAAATATCACAAAGTTTGTCAATTACATATTGTTAATTTCTTGGATAAGGTTGCCGGTTTTACCGCGTTGCGGGCTTAAATTCAGGGGTTGGGTGGATTTCTGAAAAAACAAAATCCAGTTTGCCGCTTGGTTGGACATAAACAATGAGCTTCGTGTTCGCTAGATCCATTGTTTCAAAGTGAATAGCAAAAACTTCGTCTTGGTGATCTTCATACAACGCTTGTTGATTGATAGTTAAACCCGGGTTACGAAAAAGATCCATTTCAAAACACCTCCAAAAGAAGTTGCTAGAAAATTAGCGTTTAGACATAGCCAGTAATTGTTGGGCTAAGTGGCCAGGGTCGGCTTGGGCTGGCATTACTTTGACCGGGAAGTTAGTCTGCACATTTTGAATTGCTTGTTGTAAAGCCTTTACCGAAAGGGCTTGTAAGTCTAGCGCCGCGCTAATGGCCGTTAACAAATCTGGCCTTGCAACTGAATCATATTGTAAAGCCGGGTAACTGTCAAACAAATGCAACTTAGACAGACGTACCAATAAAAGATCAGCGCCTTGATTGGCTTTAGCACTAATGGATTCTAGGATCGTTAAGAAAACCCATACGGTGTGTAAGTGTTGGTGGGCGTATTCCCAGCTGATCTGTTTATCTAAAATTTCGGCGATGATGCTGTAGTCGGTGCGGGTAATGACTTGCATGTTTTCCGGCACGAATTCTGTATTGATAGCTTGTGTTAAGCCGTAATGCGCTAATAGTTTCTGGCTACGGTATTGACTCATAATGGTTACCTCATGATTTTTGGGATAAGGCCTAGGGAACACAAAAAAGCGAACCTAATAGTTAGATTCGCATTTTCAAGGTTCAATTGACTTAATCCAATTTATGATTTTGAATTGATGAACTGTTCCAGAGCAACTTACGCTTCCGGTCATTCCAAAAGGTTTCCTTCATGTCACGATAATAGATGTGTACGTGGCAATTGGGACATTCTTTGAGACCATAAGCCATCGGTTGACGACATTCTGGACATACAAAGTCTTTTGAAGTTTGATCCTGTGATTCAGACATAATAACAAATCCTTTATTATTTATTAAAGCAGCAGCTTACGATATAATTTGATAATTAATCAGCTTGCTCAGCATATCAGCTTCTTGGTTAACGTGGGCGGCAGTGGTTTGTGGCAAAATAAAGGCTGTCTCCATTTTGTGGGGATCTAAGTCGCCAGTGACTGTGATTAAAGAGTAAAAAGTATTTTCACTCATATCAACTGTATCAACTGTTCTAAACGTATATGCCTTAATTTTTTCCAGGTTGTCTGAAAACGGCAATAAGAAGTTCGCAAGAACACGATAAGAGTAATAAACAGTTTCTTCGTAGGTCTTACCCTTAGCGAAGATCTGAGGGATATTGATAAAATTGATTGTGTAGCCATCATTAGTCTTGGTGTTTTTGACGCCAAAAACAAAATTTTGATTGGATTCAGCTTGAATCATAAACAATCCTCCGAATTGGTGAGAAGTTTTCTTGGTCTGTCATTTCTTAATCATATTCTAATATTAAAGGTTTTTTACCGATTTAGCAAGGGAAAATGTCGAATAATCATTAGAAAACGATAAGAATGTTATAATCTTGCAAAAGTTGATTTACTTTTTAAAATCGAGCTGGTAAACTAGTACAAGTACGCGGGTGTAGTTTAGTGGTAAAATCCCAGCTTCCCAAGCTGAAGTCGCGAGTCCGATTCTCGTCACCCGCTTTAGATAACTTTCGGTATCAGGTCAACGCTTAAGCGTTGACCTTTTTTAGTGCTATTTTGACAAGTCCCTAGGTGGATTCATCTGAGTCATGGGGGAGTTTTTCTTGCCGATGATTGACGGCAATCAGACACAACACGGTGATGACAATCAAGCTACTGCCGACTAAATCACTGACTGTGAAGCTGACACCTAAAACAGTCACGGCTAGGATGGTAGCTGACAAAGGTTCAAAGGCATCTAAAATACTGGCCAGGGTCGTGGAGATAAACTTGAGGCTGGTCAAATAAAAAACATATGCCAGCAGGGTGCCGAAAATAACCACGAAGCCAATGGCTGCCAGGTTTAGCCCACTTAGCTGTATTGACGTCCGCCAAAATGGTTGGATACCGTTGAAAATGATTCCACCTAACAGCATGGCCCAAGTCATGACGATCAGCGGGGGATGGTGTTCTAACAATTTCACTGGTAGGAGCGTGTTCGTTGCCACCGCTACCCCTGAAAGCAGCCCCCAAAATAAGGCCAATGGTGATATCACCAAATGATGACTGTTGCCATGGGTCACCAACAAATATGTACCTAAGATTGTCAGGATAATGGCAATCACTTCGATGAAGTTAGGCAGTTGCCGCTTGAAAATTAAGAGCCAAAGGGTTATGAAAATTGGGCCGGTGAATTGTAACACTGTGGCCGTGGCGGCATTGGTGAAATGGACAGCCACAAAATAAGTATATTGGGACATAATAACGCCAAAAACTGTGAAAAGTAGTAGGGCAATAACATTGGCTCTACTTTTCCAAATGGACCAGAGATCCCGCCTAGTTATTAAGCAATAGCCAAAAAGTAATAGGCCACTACCCAATAGGCGCACACTGGTCAACCAAAAAGGGGAGATGGGCAGACTTTCAAAGAGATGCTGAGCGATGACCCCAGAGATGCCCCAAAAAGTTGCCCCCACACTGGCCAGTAAAATGCCGACTAAGGCCTTGTTTTGATGTAACATGACTTACTCCTATATTTTAAATTCTAAACCCTAAATAGCGTACCACATCCATAGCTGTGACGGGCAAATAATTTTTCGCCGGCGCGGGTTGACAAGGTTAGACACTTTACATTAGAATAAGATAGAAATCTAGGAAATAAGCTAATAATTGAAGGTATAGTGACTGGGTGATAGTGAAAAACCCAGCGATTCAAATTGGCAG
This sequence comes from Lactobacillus sp., assembly GCA_022484695.1. Lineage (GTDB taxonomy): Bacteria > Bacillota > Bacilli > Lactobacillales > Lactobacillaceae > Agrilactobacillus. The sequence continues at coordinate 263,645 of JAKVKU010000003.1, read as the reverse complement.
TCGCGCCCTAGAGATAAATCAAGTATATATTAAGTGGGCTTTTGGGCCAATTAGAGTGGTACCGCGGAATTTTTCGTCTCTTCTGTAAGTTATTTACAGGGGAGCTTTTTTCATATTAGGAGGCAGTTATGGAGTTTAAACAACAAGTGATTTCAGCATTACAACCAGTTTTGGGTGATAATGTGGACGTAGCAACTTTGACAAAATTGATCGAAGTCCCTAAGAACTCAGAAATGGGTGATTATGCTTTTCCGACTTTTATTTTAGCTAAGAGCCTGCATCAAGCACCGCAACAAATCGCGACTGACTTGGTCGCAAAAATTGATCAAGCCCCTTTTGAAAAGGTTGTCGCCACTGGGCCTTATATTAATTTCTTCTTAAATAAAGCAGCTTTTAGTCAAGTGACTTTACAAGAAGTGTTGACTCAAAAACAAACCTATGGTGATCAAGATTTAGGTCAAGGCAAGTCCGTGCCCATCGATATGTCTTCACCTAATATTGCCAAACCAATTTCCATGGGCCATTTGCGCTCAACAGTGATTGGTAATTCGATTGCCAAGATTTTGACAAAAACCAACTATCAACCCGTTAAAATTAATCACTTGGGGGACTGGGGGACGCAATTTGGGAAATTGATCGTCGCTTATAAAAAGTGGGGTTCTGAAGCTGAAGTTAAGGCAGATCCTATCACCAATCTACTGAGATATTATGTGAAATTTCATAAAGAAGACGTGGCACATCCCGAACTTGATGAAGAAGCCCGGGAATGGTTTAAGAAACTAGAAGATGGTGACCAAGAAGCGACGGCACTTTGGCAATGGTTCCGTTCTGAATCTCTCAAAGAGTTCCAAAAGATCTATGACATGTTAGGGGTTGAATTTGACTCTTTCAATGGTGAAGCCTTTTATAATGACAAGATGGATGAAGTTGTCAACTTGCTGGCAGAAAAGCATCTTTTGGTTAAAAGCCAAGGGGCTGAAATTGTTGATTTATCAAAATACAATTTAAATCCGGCCTTGATTCGCAAGTCTGATGGTGCCACACTTTATATGACCCGGGATTTGGCTGCAGCGATTTATCGAAAACGGACGTATCATTTTGCCAAATCATTATATGTGGTTGGGAATGAACAAAGTGAGCACTTTAAACAGTTAAAAGCTATTTTAAAGGATATGGGTTACGCTTGGGCTGATGATATCATTCATATTCCCTTTGGCTTAATCACTGAAAATGGCAAGAAATTGTCCACACGGCAAGGTCGGGTCATTCTTTTAGAGAAAGTTTTAAATGATGCTATTGATTTGGCTAAGCAGCAAATTGAAGCCAAGAACCCAACGTTAGCCAATAAAGACCAAGTCGCTAAAGAAGTCGGGGTCGGTGCCGTGATTTTCCATGATCTGAAAAATGATCGGATGGATAACTTTGATTTCAATTTGGAAGAAGTTGTCCGTTTTGAAGGCGAAACTGGGCCTTATGTCCAATATACCAATGCCCGGGCCCAAAGTATCTTGCGTAAGAGTGGGGTCAGTGTACCCGATACGGCAGAAGTCGGGTTAGATGATCCAGAGGCTTGGGAAATCTTAAAATTGTTAAATGATTATCCAAATGTGGTTCAGCGGGCGTTGGCTGCTTATGAACCATCAGTGATTGCCAAGTACAGCTTGCACTTGGCTAAAAGCTTCAACAAGTACTATGCACATACCCGCATATTGGTGGATGATGGTCAATTAACAGCCAAGTTACGTTTAGTTAAGGCCGTCAGCACCGTTTTGGAAAATGCCCTAGGTTTGTTAGGCGTGGCCAGTCCAGAAGAAATGTAAATCATGAGGTAATGTCGTATGAAGAAAACAGAACGTCAGATGATTTTAGAACAGATTATCCATCAGCATGTGGTCAGCACCCAAGATGAGCTATTGGCTTTGCTCAAAGATGAAGGCGTTGATGCAACTCAAGCAACAATTTCTCGTGATATTCGGGATCTACAAATTGTTAAAGCGCGGGATGAGAGCGGCAATTTACGGTATATGATTTTTCAAGGCGATTCCGTCAGCAATGATGAACGCCTTGAAGATACCATCAGTAACGTAGTGTTGTCAGTGGTACAAGTTCAATTTCTAAATGTTGTGAAAACATTGCCCAGCAATGGCAATGTGTTAGCAGCGGTGATTGATGATCTAGCGATGCCTGACGTTGTGGGCACGGTTGCTGGTCATGATACGGTGGTGATTATTTCGCCGGACAATGACGCGGCCAAGCGGATGCATCAGCGCATCTCAGATAATATCATCGAATAGTTTTTTTCAAATGCATTCAAAATGGCTGTCCACCAGTGAGGGGACAGCCTATTTTTGACCTAAAAAGTGGTTGACGATTGCGGGATAAGGTGTTTGAATGGCAATCTGTTTATCGGAGAACGGCAGACTCAAATCAATTTGGTAGGCGTATAACAATAAGCGCGGGAAGCTTTGTGGTGTTTCATAAAGGGGATCGCCAATAATGGGGACGCCTAAATGGGCTAAATGGACCCGGATTTGGTGGGTGCGACCAGTTTCTAAAGTGAGTTTGAGCAATTGATAGTGGTTATTTTCAGCCAATAGGTCATAGCGGGTTTTAGCTGGCAGGCCATCTTGGCGTACTTGACGTTTGCGCTTGTCATTGGGGTCAAAACCAATGGGGGCGGTTATCTGGCCAGTCGCTTGGATGTGAGGGTTACGCTTGATCAAGGCGAGGTAATAGCGGTGGATAATTTTATCCCGGAATTTGGCATTTAAAATTGGGACCACCAAAGGATTCTTTGCGAACACGATCAGGCCACTGGTAGCCATATCCAAGCGATGTAGAATATAAGGTTTTTGTTGACTCTGAGCTAAATAGCCGGCGACTTGATTTAATAGGGTACCTCGCTCACCTGGCTGGTTAGGGTGGGTTTTGATATGGGCCGGTTTGGCCACGACGATCAAGTCTTGATCTTCGTAAAAAATACTCAGGGTTTTAAAATCATCCGCTAAGTAATTTTGTGGGGAGTCCAGCTCCGTGAAGCGCAGGGTAACTTTGTCGCCGGCTTGGAGTAACGAATTAAAGGGTCGATAAGTATTATTGACTAGGATATTTTGATCTATTCTTAAAAAATGCTGCCATTTTTTGGGAATAAACCAACGCTTTAATTGTTGGCGTATCCCGGTGGCTTGGTAATCGTCTGGTAAAATAATCGTCTTTGTAATCATAGCAACCTCGTTTGTTTTAAAATCCTTCTAAAGGCGGGTGTGGTCAATGCCAATTAATGTTACAATATTTGAAGTATTTTTGTAAATTAAATTGGAGTTAATGTATGAATAATCCAAATAATTCAGCACCATTTAAGAAATATGCTTTACAATTTTGGCAGTGGTTTAAGGCCATCTGGCACCGCTTTTGGCATTTTATGCGCCTGTTAAATCACCGTTTTCAACTGGTTCGCTGGATCCTTTTGGTGGGATTAGTCCTGTTCTTTTGTTTGAGTGCTTTTTTAACTTACAAGGCAAAAACTTCAGATGTGCAGGATTTAAAATCCGCCCTGAAGACTACCACCACCATCTATGATTCCCAAAATCAAAAAGCAGGATCCTTGTATTCCCAAAAAGGCACATTTGTGGAATTGAATCAGATTTCGAAAAATGTCCCCAAAGCAGTCATCTCGACGGAAGACCGCAGTTTTTATACCAATCCTGGGTTTGATATCAAAGGGATCGTCCGGTCGGTTATCAGTTATGTGATCCATCGGGGGCAAATCACCGGTGGGGGGAGTACACTGACCCAGCAATTGGCTAAAAATGCCCTGTTGACCCAGCAACAAACCTTTTCCCGAAAACTTGAAGAGTTATTCTTAGCCATCGAAATCAATCGGGTCTATACAAAAGATGACATCATGACCATGTATTTAAACAACGCGTATTTTGGCAATGGGGTTTGGGGAGTGCAAGATGCCGCCCAAAAGTACTTTGGCAAAAATGCGGCGGATTTAACCGTCTCAGAAAGCGCCACGTTTGCGGCTATGTTGCGCTCACCCAGCTATTATAATCCCATTAATCACATGGATAATGCCATTTCAAGGCGTAATTTAGTCTTGGACTTGATGGTGGATAATAAACAGCTAACCAGCCAAGAAGCCAGTGCGGCCAAGCAGCAACAACTGACTTTAAATGATACTTATGCCCAAAGTGATGGCTATCGCTACCCTTATTTCTTTGATGCGGTGATTGACGAAGCTATCAATCGTTACGGCCTAAAAGAAGAAGATATCATGAATAAGGGCTATCGTATTTATACGACCTTAGATCAGACCCAACAAGCGGCCATGCAACGTTCGTTTAACCAGGATTGGGCTTTTCCAGCCGATGCTGCTGATGGAACCGCCGTACAAGGTGGTTCCATTGCGGTTAATCCAAAAAATGGTTATGTCACGGCGGTGGTGGGTGGCCGTGGCGACCATGTTTTCAGAGGGTTGAATCGGGCCACGCAAATTAAACGGCAACCGGGTTCGACCATGAAACCCTTGGCAATTTATGAACCGGCTTTGGAATCTGGGTATCATTATGACAGTATCTTGCAAGACAAATTAACGAGTTATGGCAAGAATCACTATACCCCAGGGAATGCTGATAATACCTATGCCGGGCAAGTCCCGATGTATGTGGCCTTAGCGCAAAGTAAAAATGCCCCAGCGGCTTGGTTATTAGACAAAATCGGGGTTAAAAAAGGGGTCGGCTCGGTGGAAAAATTTGGGATCACCGTGCCTGAAGCCGATCAAAACTTAGCTTTTGGGCTGGGTGGTTGGGGTAAAGGTGTTTCCCCTTACCAAATGGCCCGGGCATATACGGCATTTGCCAATAATGGTAAATTGGCCAATACCCACTTTATCACCAAGATTGTGGATGCCACCGGGGCAGTGCTGGTGGATAATAGCGATTTGAAGAGTAAACAAGTTATTTCCAGTGGGCATGCCAAAGAAATGACCAGTATGTTATTGGATGTCTTTAAAAATGGCACTGGCCAAACGGCTAAACCCAGCGGCTACACAGTGGCCGGTAAAACTGGGAGTACTGAAGTACCGGATAGTTATGGTTATGGTACCAAAGATCAATGGATCGTGGGTTACACCCCAAATATTGTGGTGGCAACTTGGATCGGGTTTGATAATACCGATCAAAACCATTTCTTAAAGGGTATCAGTGAGCAAGGTGTGGCGCCAATTTTTAAATTAGAAATGGAAAACATGTTGCCAAATGATGGGGACTATCAATTTAATACCCAACCTGCTTCTACCATTGCGGCGGATGAAAATGCCAATAATAAAGGCAATTGGTTCGATGATATTGGCAAGAATATCGAAGATGGCATCGAAAATGGAAAAAATGTGTTAAAGAATGCCCAAGAAAAAGCTAATGAATGGTATAATGATTTGAAATCGTTTTTTGGTAACTAAATCACAATTTAAAGGAGATCGACATGGCTGTTAATATTTATGATACTGCAAACAAATTAGAGGAAGAATTACAACAAACCGAAGAATTCATGCTGTTGCAAAAAGCTTTTGCTGATGTTAAGAAGGATGACTTTGCCTTTGCAACATTCAAAAAATTCCAACAACTTCAAATGGAATTACAACAACAACAAATGAATGGTGAAGAAATCTCTGATGACAAGATCAAAGAAATTCAAGATATGAGCGAACAATTATCTAAATATGACTCTATCAAGGGTCTGATGGATACTGAACGTAAGATGAGCACATTGATGGATGATTTAAACCGGATCATCTCTAAACCAATTGCTGACATTTATAAATTACAGTAAGCTTTAAGCTTTGAATTTGAATATTTCCACTGCGATTTTTGCAGCTGGAAATATTTTTTTGCGAAAAATCGAGAATTTATGCGAATTCTTAAGCTTATCTTTAGCTTTTTTACGTATACTATTATGTAAGTCTATACATTTTTACCAAATAAGTATTGGAGGTGGCTTTATGAAATTTATTCATTGTGCGGATGCCCATCTAGATAGTCCATTCTTAGGCTTGAAACAAATGGATGCACAAATTGGGGCGCAATTATATCAAGCACCCTTTACGGCATTTGAAAAAATGATTGATCGAGCCATTAGTGATGACGTGGCCTTCGTATTAATTTCAGGGGATACATTTGATTCCCAAAACCAAAGCTTAAAAGTACAGTGGTTCTTAAAGAATCAATTTGAACGCCTCCAAAAGGCGCAAATACAGGTTTATCTCATATTTGGCAATCATGATTATATTAACGACACCACGGCCCACGTGCTTTATCCGGAAAATGTGCATGTTTTTGGGCCCAGTGTGCAAACGTATCGCTTCATTAGTCAAGAAGGTTATAAGATTGATATCAATGGCTTCAGTTACGATCAACGGCATATTACCACATCGCGGATCGAAGAATATCCCAAACCTGCCCCAGATGCCAAATTGACCATTGGTATGCTACATGGGGGGCTTTACGGCAATGGGGCTAATGACTATGCGCCTTTTACTTTAGAAGCACTACAGCAGCAGGGGTATGACTACTGGGCCTTGGGGCACATTCACCATCATCAAATTTTAAGTCAGCGGCCTTTGATCATTTATCCCGGTAACTTACAGGGGCGGCAAGCCGATGAAAGTGGTGCTAAAGGTTTTTATGAGATCAATTATGATTTCGATGAGTTGAAGCCGACTTTTATCCCAGTGGCACCTTTTCAATGGCAGACACTAACAGTGGAATCCCCTGAACCCTTGAATATTAATGCCGTGGTCACGCATTTGCAAGATATGCTGATTGCCTTTCCAAGACATACCAATTTCTTGTTATCGATCGTTTTAAAGGCCAATTCAGTGGCCAAAGAAGTTCAAGAGGCGTTGATCAATGAGCAGCTGTTGAGTATCTTACAAGATCAATTAGGCAATACCATGGCCAATCAAATTATTTATCCCGTTTCGGTTCGGCTGATGGCGGAAGCAGATATGAATTTGCCAGAAATTGATACCAAGTTTTGGCAAGCCAATGTGGATCAAGTTTTCAATTTGGAAAATTTACGCGATGTCCTGGGTAATTTAACCAGTGAACGCTTTATTACTGAAGAATTCATTCAAGACGACCGGCTAAATGAGTTGCGTAAGAATGCCGAATTGAAGATCTTAAATAATATCCAAGAAGAGGATGCGGATTAATGTATATTCGACATGTGAAAATATTTGGCTTTGGGAATCTGATCGAACGCGAATTTACCTTTGATCCGAACTTAACAGTCGTTTACGGGTTAAATGAAACGGGTAAAAGTACGCTGCTGGAATTTATCGTCAGCATTCTATTTGGATTTGCCACTAAGAAACGGCCCTTTGAACAATACATTCCCAAGAACTCGGGTCGTTATGGCGGCGAGTTAACGCTCAATATCAAGGGGGAAGATTACCTGGTGCGCCGGGTGGATGGCACTTCTGGGGGTGAATTAGAGACTTATATCAATCAGCAAAAAGTGCCAAATGCGCTATTCTACAATGCCCTTAAGCCCTTGAATAAAGATTTATTTAAGGAATTATTTTATTTTGATACGAATGAAATGTTATCGATTGCCAATCTCAATAAAAGTGAATTAATGCAGCAGATCTTAGCCATTGGGGCTATCAACAGTGGCGACTGGCTCAAACAAGCCGAAACCTTTGAAGGTCAAGCCAAAGACTTGTATAAACCCAGTGGGCGAAAGCCGCCAATCAACCAGAAGCTAAGTGATTACCATGCGCTAGAACAAAAAATTCAGCGGACCCGACAAAACTTACCCCGTTATCTCGCCTTAGAAAATGACCAGGCTGATGTCAGCCAAAAATTGACGGATATTGTGGCCCAGCAAAGCCACTTAGATGCTGACGTTAAACAACTGGCCCACTTACAGGCAATCTGGCCCAGTTATCAACAATATTTAGACCTGCAGGATGAACAAAAACCCTATATGGCCAATGACCGCGATGTGGTGGCCGTCAATGAAAAGTATCAACAAATGCAGACGAAAATTGATATGCGAACTGATTTCATTGAAAAACGCCGGGGGCAGAGTTTGCAACCGGCGACAGGGAATACGTATTACGACACCCATGCGGACGAATTTTTGCAGATACAACAAAAATTGCCCCATATTCAGACCCTGGCCAGCCGCCATGAGGTGCTGCAAAAACGGATTACGGAAAATAAAAACCAACTAGCGCAACTGCAACAAAGCAATGCGGCGGTAACTTCGGATATGCAACCGCTGTCCAGTGAAGACTTGAGTCTGGTGAGTCAATACAAAGCCCAAGCTAAAACCCAAGCGACTTTAAAGGCTCAATTAGATCAAACTGATGCCGAGCTGCAATTACAAGAAAATCAACAAGTTCGGGCCCTAAATGATTTACAGGCCGCTCAAGATCAGGGCTCACCTGCTGAAAATAACGGTTTTTTAAATGGACTGATGGTCTTAGGCGGACTGATTTTCATCGTGGGATTATTTTTGCCAAGCTTTGTTAAAATTATTTCATTAGCGGGTGTTGGATTAGTGGCCTTAAGTATTTATCAAAAGAAAACTGTGGCAACACGCACGACTGACCCCCAAATTGATGGGCAAATTCAAGTGGTTCAGGCCCAAATTGAAAGTATCAAACAACAGCGGCATCAGTTAGGGGCTAAACAACAAGAAGTGTCCCAAAAACTACAAGAATTGACCCAAAATATTCAACAGATCCAACAGAAGTATCATTTGAATGATCAAGTGGATCCCCTGCAGGTCCAATCATTATTGACGACTATCGACCAACTGCAAGAAGACATTCAAAATCAAACCGCTGAATTAGAAGATATGCAGCAGCAATTAATTGAATTCGATAATTTAGCCGCATTTTTAAAGGATAAATTAGGACAACTGGCTACTTTCTCTAAAGACTATTTCCAAGTCTTAAACGACGCCTTGAAAGACTTTGAGCAGGTCAGTGCCCAAAATCAACAAACAATTTTAGAACAAGAACAATTGAAAACCTGGTTAAAACAGCAAAATGTTGAATTGGCTGACTTACGTTACCAGCAACAGCAGCTTTTAGCTGATAATCACTTTAAAGACTTCACGGAACTGCAAAAAGCTTTAGAGGCCCTTAAAACTGTCCGAGATAATCAAGAACGGTTCCATTTCTTGAAAAACCAGTTAGCCCCTGAACTTGAGAATTTGACCCATTTTCAATCGGAAGCTGATTTAAAACAGACTTTGGAACAACAGCGCAAACAATTAGTAGCACTGAATGAACAAACTGAAAAATTGCATCAAACCCATAATGAACTCACTGTTAAAACCACTCAGTTAGCCACTGGTGATCGACTCCAAGAACTGCAACAGCAATTAGCTAACTTACAAACTAGCTTACTGGGCGACATCAACGACTATTTGATTGCGACTTTAACCGCCCAGTGGGTTCGGGGAACTTTAGAAGCAGCCAGCCAGAATCGGTTACCGAAGATCTTAGAACATGCCCAGGCCTATTTCAAAATATTAACTTTTGATAAGTATCAAAAGATTATCTTCAAAGCTCAAAATATTTATGTTCAATCCCAAGATGTCCAAGAGTTTAATGTCAATGAGTTATCTTTAGGAACGATGGAACAGTTATATTTGGCATTACGGTTAGCTTTCACGGTGGAATTAAGTGATTTAGTAAAGATGCCAATCTTATTAGACGACGTCTTGGTAAATGCTGATCAGCAACGGTTAACGCAATTAGTGAAGCTCGTTGAACGTATCAGCGGGGACAATCAAATTATTCTGACGACTGCCCACAATGAATTCTTAGATCTATTTAAAGCAGCAAAGGTTATTCAATTGTAAAGGAGATTATATGTCAAAAGGGTTAGTAGACTATCAAGATGGTGAACATATCGATCAAAATGTCTTAATTCGCGATGCCGATATTCGGACTGCAAAAAATGGCAAGCCATTTATCGCCTTGATTTTTTCAGACAGTTCTGGTCAAATCAAAGGAAAGCTATGGGGGGCTAAACCAGAGGATATTGCCCAGTTCACCAAGGGCGCCATTGTCCATTTAAAGGGCTTACGAGAAACGTATCAAACCACACCACAGGTCCGTATCGATAAAATGACGGTGAGTGTCGATCAAGATATTTCAGTTGATGATTTAGTACCCCATGCCCCAGTGGATAAAAGTGACTTAGAAGCTCAGTTGAACCAATACCTATTAGAGATAACCGAGGCCAAATGGAATCGCATCGTCCGCTGGTTGTTGACGAAGACAGAAGGCAAGTTCTTCGATTATCCCGCCGCTAAATCCAACCATCATGCCTATGCCGGGGGATTGGCTTACCATACTGTCAGCATGTTAAAGCTGGCGGCGGCTATTAGTCAAGAATACCCCCAAATTAATCAAGCATTGTTATATGCTGGCACTATTTTACATGACTTGGGCAAGGTCGTGGAACTAACCGGCCCAGAAACCACCACTTACACCTTGAGTGGCAATTTAATCGGGCATATTGTCTTGGTTGACGAAGCGATCGTAGAAGCCTGTGCGGCCCTTAATTTTGCCTTGACCGATGAGAAAATAATTTTGCTGCGTCATATGGTGTTAGCCCATCATGGGCAGTTGGAATTCGGTTCGCCAGTTCGACCTAAATTATTGGAAGCTGAAGTGTTGCATCAAATTGATGAAATGGATGCCTCTTTGACGATGATTTCCACCGCACTGGCCCATACCAATCCTGGCCAATATACCCCAAGATTATTTGCTTTAGAGCAAAGACAATTTTATAAACCCAAGTTATAGGAACATATAAAAATAGCGCAACCATCAATTGGCCGCGCTATTTTTTAGTGCTTTTTGATTCAATAAATACTAATTCTATTATTTACTTGTTGCAGAAGAAGTTGTTGAACCAGTACCAGATGTAGATTTGCTAGATTGTAAGTAGCCAGCTAAGATATCTTTCATATCATTATCCTTGATAGAGACGTTGCCCTTCTTCAAAGCCTTAGCAATGACACCTTGCATAACCGTAGAATCTTGCATCCACTTGTTATAAAGTTGTGATGTTAATTCAGCAGTATGGTCGGACATCTTACCTTTACCAGGGTTCTTGATCATTTCAATGACTTCATAACCAGACTCAGTTTTAACCGGTGTCTTGGTGTATTCGCCATTGTTCAGCTTAAAGGCAGCTTTTTTAGTGGCAGCGTCCATTGACGTGTCAGTGTTATCAAAGGCTGGTAATTTACCACCGTTGTTTTTAGTGGAAGCATCAGTTGAAGACTTCTTAGCAAGATCAGCGAACTTAGCACCGCTGTTCAATTGATTAATAATATCATTCGCAGCATCTTCAGATGAAACAACGATATGGGCTACAGTGACCTTAGGTTCGTAAGATTTCCATTGTGTCTTCAAGTTAGCATTTGTAACTTTCTTGTTGGCTTTTAAAGCAGCTTCAGTTAACAAGTTAGTCCGGATATTCTTTTTGAACGAAGCGGTTGTCATGCCGTTTTGTTGCAGCAAAGAACTAAAGGAAGAACCGTATTGATCTTTATACTTGTTGTATTCCTTTGTGACTTGCTTGTCGGAAACCTTTTTACCATATTGATCTTCTAAAACCTGTGTGATGATCATGGTTTGCAATGTGGATTTACCAGCTGAGGACTTCTTCATTTCGTTATAGTAGTCGTCCTTGGTAATTTTGCCGCCTTTAGTTGTGGCAACGGTGTTGTTATTGGAACAGCCGGCTGCAACAAAAATTAGCATGATACCAGCCAAAGCTAGTAAAAGCTTCTTTAAACCTTTTGACATCAAATAAACACATCCTAATAAAAAAAATTTTACTGTTCAACGCAGTAAGTCCTCGAATAATATACCATAATCAAGAAAATAATGATACGAATTCTCAAATATTCACACTTATTTCAAACTTTCTATATAATTGAAATTATGGCTTCGGCGCCACGTTATTCAGGCTTTCCGTCAAATCAGCCACGGTGTCGTTGAGCTGATCGATTCTAGGCTGGGTTTCAAATTCAAAGGTGGCCAGTGTATCAGCTAAGCCCTCGGCAACTGTTACGCCGGTGGTTTGGACAGTATCATTAAAGTGATTGACCGAATTTTTGAAGTGGGTTAAACTAGTTTGAAAATCTTGGGTGGCCGCAGTCACATCATTGACGTAATTTGTCATTGATTCAATATGTTGGGCCCCGGTTTTTTTAGTGGTCAACAGCCCATACAGACCGCCGGCAAGTGCACCCAAAAGTAGCCCGGTTGCAAATTTTGCCATGCTTAAACCTCCAAATGTGCCTTAATGTTGTCGGCAATTTTTTGTAATTTTTCAGGGGTATATTGATCCGTATGGTCGCCCCAGTGCATCCAGAAGTCATCTTTTTTAGAATAACGGGGTACAAAATGAACGTGGGAATGGAAAACGGATTGGTAGGCGATTTCGCCATTGTTGTTACAAATATTCATGCCGATGATTTTAGGATCACTGGCTTTAATGGCCTTGGCAATCAGTGGGATGCGGCTAAAGACTTGGCTGGCCAATTCTTCATCGTACTCGAAAATATCAGCCACATGAACTTTAGGGACCAGTAGCGTATGACCTGGGGTGACTTGGGAAATGTCTAAAAATGCTTTGACGTAGTCATCCTCATAAACAGTAGTGCTGGGAATTTCATTTCGAACAATTTTACAAAAAATACAATCTTCCATAAAAACTATTCCTCCTTGGTTGGATAAATGAATTTCTAATCTTTAATTTTCATGCTATCATAAAGTGATTAACTTTAACAGAATTCAAAAAATAAGGGGCAACTAAATTGAGTTTAGAGATCAAAAATTTGACCGGTGGCTATGCCCATGTGGCCGTTTTAAAAGATGTGTCTTTTACGGCAAATGACGGTGAGATCACCGGATTAATTGGACTAAACGGCGCTGGTAAGTCCACAACGATTAAACATGTCATCGGGCTATTGATTCCGCAAAAAGGCGAAATCAGTGTGAACAATATGACTTTAAAGGCGAATAAAGATGCTTATCATCAACAAATCGCCTATGTACCAGAGACGCCGGTTTTATATCCAGAATTAACACTTCGCGAACATATCGACTTAGCAATTTTAGCTTATGATCTGGATCACGATGAGACTATGGCTAAGGCCATGGTCTTATTGAAGAAATTTCGCCTGGATAACAAGTTAGATTGGTTCCCTAATAATTTTTCCAAGGGCATGAAGCAAAAGGTCATGATCGTTTGTGCCTTTATGACCGATGCAAAGCTATTCATCATCGATGAACCCTTCACTGGATTGGACCCACTGGCGATCCATGATTTATTGGATGTGGTAGAAGCTAAGAAAAAAGCTGGTTCCGCTATTTTAATGTCCACCCATATCTTAGCCACGGCGCAGCAATATGCCGACCGTTTTGTGTTGTTAAACGATGGGAAGGTGCGCACCAGTGGTACCCTGGATGAGTTAAAGCAAACCTTTAACATGTCCGATGCCAACTTGGACGACATCTATTTACAGATGACAAAAGAGGCGGTTGATAACCATGCTTGATTTATGGCGTCAACGCTTACGGCGGCATATCAGCCGGCAGTTTAAATACCTGCGTTTGGTGTTTAATGATCATTTTGTGATCGCCCTTATTTTTTTAATTGGGGCTTTAGCCATGGGCTACGCTAATTTATTAAAATTACTGCCCCCGCGGATTTGGTGGGGTGGCTTAGTTGTGGGCGTGTTGTACACGGTCGTTCTTGGGGTAGGGCAATTGGCCACCTTGTTGGAACAAGCCGATGATACATTTTTATTGCCTAAAGAAAGCGACCTTTTCCATTATTTGGTTGCGGCTCGTAATTATAGTTTGATCTTGCCAACTATTTTTAGCGTGCTGGCAGGGATCGCCATTTTGCCTTTGGCGGCTGTATTAGTTGTTAATTTTGAACTTTGGTCCGGTGTGATGCTGATTTTGACCCTGGTTATTTTAAAGGATACGCAATTGTGGCTCGCACTGTTGGGTGCCTATGAAGTCAACGGCAAAACACCAACATTGTACCAGCACAAAACCTATTTTTACGGTGCGGTCTATGGTTTGATATTGCTGGGCCTTTATTTATCACCATTTATTAGTGTTGTTTTGGCGTTGGCTTGGAATTTATGGATGCGCCGTAACATTACGGGCTATGTTTTAGAAGGGCAATTGCGCTTTGAAGCCAGTATTGATCTGGAAGCAAGTCGGCAGTATAAAATTCTAAAGATTTACAATCTGTTTACGGACATCCCCAGTTTGCAGCGGCATGCCAAACGGCGGAAGTATTTGGACTTTTTATTAAAGCTATTTCCCGCCAATCATCGCAATACCTACCTGTATTTATTTGCCCGGGGATTTTTGCGGGGAACTGAGTATTTAGGCTTTTACTTGCGCTTTTTATTGATTGGCACGCTTATTTTGTGCTTTGTTCACCAATTATGGGTCAGTCTGGTGCTTTACTTGCTATTCTTATACCTGTCCGGCTTCCAACTGTTACCATTCTTTGATCAATATGATAGTATTGTTTTTACCAAACTTTATCCGATACCAGCTACAGAAAAGCTGGCGGGTTTTCAAAAATTATTGATCACAATATTAGGCCTGCAATGGTTTGTGACCTCTATCCCGTTGGTATTTGTTTTTGGGGTTAACCTCCAGACTGGTTTGATGATCATTGGGGGATTAGCATTGACAATTGTCTTTGTTTTTGGCTATGCTAAGACCCGCTTAAAAAAGGGATTGGCTGAGTAAGCACCAATTTATAAACTGTTAAAATAGAACCATGTAAATAAAATTCGAGGTTTTAAGGTAGCTGACTGGCTTATTAACAAGCACTTTAACGTTGCTTTAACGGCAGTTGTCTGTCTTGAAACCTGCTAGAGGAGTTTGGCTGTATGACTTTTGGACTCAGTCAAGATTGGGAGATCGAATCTGCTGGTGGTAGTACCGGCAATGCTTTCATTGGGATTTCCACGCAGCATGATACCAAAAAGATTTTTTTGAAACGAAACACGTCACCGTTTTTAGCTGCTTTGTCAGCTGAGGAGATTACGCCCAAGTTACTTTGGACAAAACGCCTACCTTCAGGGGATGTTATCACGGCCCAACAGTGGGTTGATGGCTGGACCTTAACGAAAAGTGACGTTCAAAGTCAACGAACTGCCCAACTATTGGCCAAGGTGCATAGTTCTAACTTATTAAAAAGCATGCTGGAGAAGATTGGTGGCAGTTTTGTGACCCCCGATCAAATGTTGCAACAACTTAGTACCAGCTTGCCCGGCAAAGCCAAGCGTAGTGGCGCGATTGCCACCGGGTTACGCTGGTTAGAAAATCACACCTTACAAGTGCCTGTTTCTAGTTACCGGGTGTGCCATGGTGATTTGAATAAGAAAAATTGGTTGCAGACCCGGGGCGGCAATTTATTTTTAGTGGACTGGGATCAAGCTATGTTAACCGACCCAGCCTATGATTTGACAACGGTATTGTTGAATTATATTCCCTTTGGCAAATGGTCTTGGTGGTTAAGTGCTTACGGCTTGACCTTAGATTCAGCTTTGTTACAAAGAATACAATGGTTTGCAATTTTGCAACAAGTTGCCCAAGGCTGTGCCCAAAGTACCGCCAAAGATGTGGCCGTCATGCAGCAAACCATTGCAAGTTTAACCAAAATGATTAATGTGAATGATTAGGAGATTTTATGAGATTAAGAAATAAACCTTGGGCCAAAGAACTTATTACGGCGCACCCGGAATATATTTTGGTGCGGCCAGAAACTATCAAGGGCCATTGGCAGGACCGGTTTGAAACAGCACAACCCCTGCGCATTGAAATTGGTTCGGGCAAAGGTCAGTTTATTGTGGAAATGGCCAAGGCCCTGCCCCAATTCAATTTCATCGCGGTGGAGGTTCAAGAAGCGGCTATTGCCATGATTTTAAAAAAGCAAGTTGACGCCCAATTACCCAATTTACAGTTACTGTATGCTAATGGGGCTGATTTAGGGGATTATTTTGCCCCAGACGAAGTGGCTCAAATTTACTTAAACTTCTCGGATCCTTGGCCTAAAACCAGACATGAGAAACGGCGACTGACCTACCAATCATTTTTGCGGCAGTATCAAACAATTCTGCAACCACAGGGGAAATTAGCATTCAAAACGGATAATCTAGGCTTGTTTGAATATTCCTTGGTGAGTTTAAGCCAATTTGGGCTGATTTTAGACTTTGTTTCCCTGGACTTACACAACGATCCCCGGGTGACTTTTAATATTGAAACCGAGTATGAAACCAAGTTTGCCGCCAAAGGCCAGCCAATCTATCAGCTAAAGGCGCATTTTAAATAAAAAAAGCAAACACCCGAAATAAGGTATTTGCTAAAATTTAGAATATGAAATCAATGATGGCATTAAATCTTGTAAACATCTAATAATTCACCAGTGGCGGTATCAGCGGCAAACTCATATTGCTGTAAGCCATCGTCTTCTTGGCGGGTAATGCCGCCAAAATAGGCTTTTGTATGGCGCTGATTATCAGAATATTGGGCAGGTCTTTGTTCGATCCAAGCACCTTCAATGGGGCCTTCCCGTAAAAATAGGGCCTTAACATGATCTAAGATCTCATCTCTTTGCTGACGTTTGGCAAACTGACAGCCATAGGTGATGACACCACTCAATAGGGCACCAGCCACAAAGCTGAGACCGTATAATTTCAGACCTGAATTAGAGCTGTTTTCTTTTGACATAATAAATGCCTCCTGTTCTCCCGGTTAGTTAACCTGTATATGGACAAGTATAACGTGTTTTCTTGGTAAACAAAATTATTTTCTTTTTCACTTACTTATAGTAAACTGTAGTATAGCATATTAAATGGGGAGTGGATATTTTGAAACAACTTGAAACTTTAACAGATGAATCTTTAGCTCAAATCGCTAACACCGGCAAACATGTCTTTATGTTCACCGCAACTTGGTGTGGGGACTGCCGGGCACTAGCCCCATTCTTACCAGCCATTCAAGCTGAATACCCTGATTATGAATTTATCGAAGTTGATCGGGACAAATTTATGGACTTGGCCCAAAAATGGCAAATTTTTGGCATTCCTTCTTTCGTGGCCTTTGATGGCGGCAAGGAGATTGGACGCTACGTCAATAAGGATCGTAAAACGAAAAAACAAGTGGAAGCTTTCATGGATAGCTTACCTCAGTAAAACAAATCAAAGGAGTTTTGAAACACATGCTGATTGCTAGTTATAATCTTAAAGCTTTAGGGGATGTTCTCATTACGGTGGTGGCCCCAGACACCAAAGTCCAAGCAGTCACTCAAAAGGGCGATGTGGTGCGCATCTTTGATCCAGAAACCAAACAAACCCTAGGGTATAATTTCTTTAATATTTCAGACTATTTGCCCGGATTAGCCGTAGCTGGTCAAGTAGATACAACGACGCAATTGGTGCAAAAGTTAAACGATATTCTGAAACAAAATGGTTTTGAACCCGAGCTGGAAAATGACGATACGCCTAAGTTTGTCATTGGTTATGTTGAAACCTTAAGTGATCATCCAGATTCTGATCACTTGCATATTGCCCAAGTGCGGGTTGATCATGACCAGCAGTTGCAAATTGTTTGCGGTGCCCCAAACATTGAACAAGGTCAGCGGGTCGTTGTGGCTAAAGTTGGGGCTATGATGCCTGATGGAGCGATTATTTGGCCAGGGAAATTACGGGGCGTTGAATCTGATGGGATGATTTCTTCAGCTCGCGAACTGGACTTGCCAAATGCACCTCAAAAACGGGGAATTTTAGTCTTAGCTGACAATGCACCTGTGGGGGCGGCTTTTGATTTTCAGCAAGCACAAAATACATTTGCTTAGTTTTTTAATTAAATCTGTCAGGTGCGAAGTTGGTGAATATTTGCCAACTTCTTTTTTGTTACTGTTTTGAAAATTACCAGAAACGGTCCTATGTGTTCGTCCCAACTTGTTATATAATGAATATTGTTTGAAAGGAGAGTCATACCATGACGCATTACGATGGCCCGGCTTTTTACCGAAAAATCAGTGATAAACCAGTAACGAATACCAAAAGACAAGCTAGACCAAAAGTGTCAACGGTTAAGGCGAGTGTGGCCAAATCAAAGCCATCAGTCTCCTCTGGGCGGCCTGGTCTCGATGAAAATTTTGCAAGATCACATATTGTTACATATAAGCGCGCCCAAAATGAACAGCGTTACTATCAAGCTCTACTAGATGAGATGCAAAAGCCCGTGTGCAGCTATTATTTACTAGGGCAACCAGAACAAGTCGTTAATCAAAATAGCAATACGAGTACCACTAGCTATGCGTTTGAAACGCCTACTAGCCTTGAAGAAACTGCGCCAACTGCGAATACCTCGGCTGACCTTAATGCCCATCACGGGGGTGAGGACGTCAACGACGCCAGTCAAACCTTGGCGCCAGATGCCGATTCAACCCCAGTGTCAGCTAAGCTAGCGGATTCGCCAATAGAAACGCCGCAACACCCTCTAGTGCAAGAGCCAGATGGGTCTGAAGACAGTGAGCAACCGCAACAACCTACTACTGTGAAGAGCGACAACACTGAATCCATTGCCCCAGATAAAAAGCCTGCAGTCGCTAAGGAGAGTGCTGCGCCAACCTCCCGGACTGAGGTCACGGGGGTGCCTGCAACAGATTCAACTGGGTCTCCGATAGCCCCTGAGCTAAACCAAGGTCCAACTGATCCCAGCGTTGAAGCAACACCGGCAGCGCCCATGGGGATGCCGACTCAACCAGATGCTGATAAACCTTATGTATTGCCACCATTAAGCCTGTTACCAACCAGTGCCAAACCGCAACAGGCTGAAATGACGGATTGGGCCGACCAACAGCAACAGACCTTAGATGAAACTTTGCAAGCCTTTCATGTCGCTGGGGCAGTGACGAAGTATACCATCGGCCCCACGGTGACCCAGTTTGAGGTTGCTTTGGAGCGCGGTGTTAAAGTCAGCAAAATTACCAATTTGAATGATGACTTAAGATTGGCATTAGCAGCTAAGGATATTCGAATCGAAGCACCGATCCCGGGGCGCAGTACCGTGGGAATTGAAATCCCCAATTTAAAGTCCCGAGAAGTTCGCCTGGCAGAAGTATTACAGTCCGATGCGTTTCAAAATAGCCGCTCGCCATTGACGATTGCCTTAGGCGTCAACTTATTTGGCCAACCGGTGGTAGGCGATATTGCTAAAATGCCCCATGCCCTGATTGCCGGCTCAACTGGTTCTGGTAAGAGTGTTTTCATCAATTCGTTGCTAACATCATTGATGTATAAAGCCACACCAGATGAGGTCAAATTAATCCTAATCGATCCTAAAGTCGTGGAGCTCGCTCCATATAACGGCCTGCCCCATTTGTTGGCCCCCGTGATTTCAGATACCAGAGAGGCGGCCGCAGCCTTAGAATGGACCGTCGATGAGATGGAGAAACGTTATCAACGTTTTGCAGCAGCCAGTGTGCGCAATATTGGTCAATTTAATCAAAAAGCCCTTGAAAACCACAAACCAGGCTTAAAGATGCCCTATATTGTCTTGATCATTGACGAATTAGCTGATTTAATGATGACGGCTTCTAATGACGTTCAAGACAGTATTGCTCGGATTACCCAAAAGGCCCGGGCAGCGGGCATTCATTTGATTGTGGCCACCCAGCGTCCCAGTGTGGACGTGGTGACTGGTACGATTAAAAACAACATTCCCACACGAATTGCCTTCATGGTTTCCAGCCAAATTGATTCTCGGACTATCCTGGATACCGGCGGTGCCGAACGCTTGCTGGGTAAAGGTGACATGTTGTACCTGGGCAGTGGGCAAAATAACCCGGTCCGTCTTCAAGGTACGTTCATCAACAATGAAATTGATACGGTCATTGACTTTGTAAAGCAGCAACAATCCAGTGCTTACCAGTTTAAAGCCAGTGATTTGTTGAAAAAATCCATCGCCAAATCTCAAGAAGATGATCTGATGCCAGAAGTACTCACCTATTTAGCCGGTGAAAAGACGATTTCCACCTCAAAATTACAGCGGATGTTTTCAATTGGCTATAATCGGGCCGCTAATATTATCGACGATTTAGAAGCCCAAAATTATATTGGCCAAGCACAAGGCTCTAAACCCCGGGAAGTCTATTTTACGCCTGAGGATTTAAAGGCTAAAAATATAACCCCAGCAGCCGGTGGGCCCGTTTTGTTTCAACAGCCAGATTCACAAAAATAAAGCAAAAATGCATAAGGAGTTTTTATTGTAATGGCAAATTCACCAATTTATTATTTCATCGGTATTAAAGGAACAGGTATGGCTGCGCTAGCCATGATTTTACATGATATGGGCCAAACTGTCGCAGGCTCTGATATTAGCAAGCATACCTTTACTCAAGGTCCTTTAGAAGCCGCTGGTATTCCAATTTATGATTTTTCAAAGGATAATCTCAAGCCAGGTATGGTTATCATTGCCGGGAATGCCTTTGATGACGATCAAGTGGAGATCAAGCAGGCCAAGGCGATGAATCTGGAATTCTATCGCTATCACGAATACGTGGGTAAATTAATGGCCAATTATACTAGTATCGGCGTTGCCGGTACCCACGGTAAAACCAGCACCACTGGGTTATTGGCCCATGTTTTGGGGGGCGTTGCTAAAACTGCCTATTTGATCGGGGATGGCATGGGTAAAGGTGATGCAGATGCTCGTTTCTTTGTATTTGAAGCCGATGAATACCGGCGTCATTTCTTAGCTTATCATCCTGATTATTTAATTATGACCAATATTGACTTTGATCATCCTGATTATTACAAAGATATTAATGACGTGGTGGCGGCTTTTCAAACCGAGGCCAACCAAGTCAAAAAGGCTTTATTTGTTTGGGGTGATGATGTTCACTTAAAGCAATTGACAGCTAAAGTGCCTATTTATACCTATGGGACCAAAACCAGCGATGATTTTCAAGCGGTCAATATCAAGCGTGGCGTCAACGGGTCCGAATTTGATGTCTTACACCATGGCAAGAATATCGGCCACTATCAAATCCCGTTATTTGGCGAGCATAATATTTTAAATAGTTTAGCCGTGGTGGGTGTGAGTTTCTTAGAAAAGATCAGTGCCCAGGAGTTAGCGGCAGAATTTTTGACGTACAAAGGTGCCAAACGGCGCTTTGCTGAAAAAGATATCGCTGATATGACTATCATTGACGACTATGCCCACCATCCTTCAGAAATTAATGCTACTTTAGATGCAGCTCGGCAAAAGTTCCCGGACAAACAGATCATTGCTGTTTTCCAGCCTCATACCTATAGCCGCTTAAAAGCTCTGTTAAGTGGGTTCGTCCAAAGCTTGAATAAGGCTGATAAGGTTTATCTCACCGATATTTTTGGGTCTATTCGGGAACATTCCGGGAATATCTCCATCAATGATCTGGCCGACAAATTAGATAACGGCGGGGATGTTTTGAAAGTTGATGATATGAGTCCCTTACTGCAATATCACAATGCCGTCGTTGTATTCATGGGTGCCGGTGATATTCCCAAATATGAAGTTGCCTATGAAAACTTATTGCAAAGCAAGAAATCAGTATAAAGTCGGATGGATTGCAAAAAACGCTGCGATACAATAAAATTATAAGGTTAAGATAAGAAGGGGGACTGAACTATGCAACAACAAGTACCTACAAATGAAGTCGTTGCTAAAGATGAAGGCTTAAGCCGGTTCTTTACAAGAGTTTATGGCTACATGGCTGCTGGCGTGTTAGTCTCGGCATTGGTTTCATATTTAGCGTTAAATACGTTTAGAGATCAATATGCATCATTACTGCAAGCTCATCCATCAGTGATGTGGCTGTTGTTTATTGTTGAAATTGGCATGGTATTTGCTTTTAGAGCCACCACTAGACGTTCTTCGGCAGTCAATGCGGCGTTGTTCTTTAGCTTTGCTGCCGTCAATGGCCTCGTGTTATCCATTACGCTGTCTTATTACAGCGGCCGGGATATTACCATGGCCTTTATCACTGGGGCAGCTTTATTCAGTGCCATGGCCATCATTGGCTTTGTGACCAAACGTAATTTAAGTCGTATCGGCCAATTGTCCATGGCTTTGATCGTTGGCTTGATTATTGCTTCTGTGATCAATATGTTTGCCCAATCAAGCTTCATGCAACTGATTATTTCCTATGCTGGGGTAGTGATCTTCTCACTGTTAACAGCTTATGATAATCAGTGGTTAAAGCAAATCTACTACCAAGCTACTAATGCTGAATCCGGTGCGGGGTCAGTGCCATTGACCAACATCGCCATCATGGGTGCTTTGAACTTATACCTGGATTTCATCAATATCTTCTTGTATATTTTGCAAATCTTTGGGTATGACACTAATAATAATTAAAGACATCATTTAACTGAGGCTTTTGGATCAATTCTGTTGATTCAAAAGCCTTTTTTTAAGGAAGCTCATTTTAATCTGAGCCTAAGCTCTGGTAAAATAAGGGTATGTATTCAAGGAGGGCCAAATGAACAAACAAGATAAATTATTACTCATTGACGGGAACTCGTTAATGTTCCGGGCATTTTTTGCGTTACACAATGCCTTAGACCACTTTACCAACCATGATGGCTTACATACCAATGCCATTTATGCGTTTAAAACAATGCTGGATGATGTGTTGAAACAAGTTGAACCTACGCATATTCTAGTCGCATTTGATGCGGGCAAAACGACCTTTAGAACGGCTAAATTTGAAGACTATAAGGGTGGCCGGGCTAAAATGCCCAGTGAATTAGCTGAACAGCTCCCTTATATGCGCCAGTTTTTAGATGCTTATGGCATAAAATGGTATGAGCTCAAGGATTTTGAAGCCGATGATATTATTGGCACCGTTGCCAAGGATGCTGAAGCGGCTGGCTTTAAAGTCACCATTATTACCGGTGATCGGGACTTGACCCAATTGACTACGGCCAACACCACTGTGGAAGTGACCGTCAAAGGGGTGAAGCAACTGGAAACCTATACCCCAGAACATGTTCAAGAAAAGCTTGGCATTGAACCTAAGCAAATTGTGGATATGAAGGGTCTGATGGGGGATACCTCAGATAATTACCCTGGCGTGACTAAAGTCGGTGAAGTCACCGCTTTGAAACTGGTGAAGCAGTATGGGTCCATCGCAGCCCTTTATGACAACATTGATAGCATGAAAAAAAGTAAAATGAAGGAAAACTTGATCAATGATAAGGCCGCTGCCTTCATGAGTCGCGACTTGGCCAAAATTAGACAAGATGCTCCCGTGACGGTTCAAATCGCTGATTTAGTTTACACCGGTCCGAATTCTGAAGCGCTGATCGATTTTTATAAAGAAATGGATTTCAAATCGTTTTTGAGTGCCCTGGATGCGGATAATGATGCCGCTACGGCTGCTGAATCCGATGTGTTGGCCTATGAAACGTTAACAACGGCGAACTTAAAAGATATCCAAACCCTGCAAGGACCCCAAGCCTTCTTGGTGGAAATGTTAGAAGATAATTACCATTCTGCAACCTTAGATGGTTTTGCCATTGGAAACGGTAAAAAATGGTATGTCTCCAATGATGTGAACTTATTAGAAGACCCTATTTTAAAGGATTGGCTAATGGCCAAGGACCAAGAGAAATATGTCTTTGACTTAAAACGGACTTACGTTGCCTTAAATCGGTTAGGAATTCAGATTCAAAACGTAACGTTCGATTTATTGTTAGCCTCATATTTGCTAGATACCAACGAAAACAGCAATGACCTGGGGGAAATTGCTCGCTTACACGGCTATACTGCCGTGCAAACCGATGAAGTTGTCTATGGTAAGGGGGCTAAACGGGCCATTCCTGCTGATCAAAGTAGTTATT
Organism: Lactobacillus sp.; assembly: GCA_022484695.1. Lineage (GTDB taxonomy): Bacteria > Bacillota > Bacilli > Lactobacillales > Lactobacillaceae > Agrilactobacillus. The sequence goes on along the minus strand of JAKVKU010000003.1, from coordinate 239,669 downwards.
ATGATCACTTGGCTAAAAAAGTCCGGGCTATTTTCGAACTTCGGGATAAATTAACGGCGGAGCTAGACAAACATGAACAGACTGACTTATTTAAGCATTTGGAAATGCCTTTAGCTTTAGTACTGGCCAATATGGAAATTGCCGGGATCACCGTGGATGCTACTCGGTTAGTGAAAATGCAAGGGGAGTTTAAAAGCCAATTGGAAATCATTGCCGGTGATATTTATGACATTGCCGGGACAAAGTTCAATTTAAATTCGCCGAAGCAACTCAGTGAAATTTTATTTGAAAAGCTTCAATTACCGGTGATCAAAAAAACGAAAACGGGCTATTCCACGGCTGTAGACGTATTAGAGAAATTAAGAACGGCGTCACCAATTATTGATAATATTTTGAAATATCGCCAGATTTCTAAAATTCAATCCACCTATGTCAATGGCCTGCTCAAACAAATTTACCCGGATCATAAGGTGCACACCCGTTATTTGCAGACATTGACCCAAACCGGACGCCTGTCTTCAGTGGATCCCAATTTGCAAAATATTCCAGTGCGAATAGAAGAGGGTCGTAAAATTCGCCAAGCTTTTGTGCCACGCCATCCAGATTGGGAGATTTTCTCTTCTGATTATTCCCAAGTTGAATTACGGGTGTTGGCCCATATTTCTGGGGATGAAAATATGCGCGAGGCCTTCAAAGAAAATCGGGATATCCATGCCAATACGGCCATGAAGATCTTTAATCTGAAGGATGCCAGTGAAGTTACCCCGGATATGCGGCGCCAAGCGAAGGCCACTAACTTTGGGATCGTCTATGGTATCAGTGATTACGGGCTATCTCAAAATATTGGCATCACCCGTAAAGAAGCCAAACGGTTTATCGATGCTTACTTTGAACAATATCCTAAAGTGAAACTTTGGACCGAAGATATTGTAAAATCTGCCCGGGAAAAGGGTTATGTGGAGACGTTGATGCATCGGCGGCGTTATTTGCCAGACATTCACTCCAAAAACTTTAATTTACGCTCCTTTGCCGAACGAACGGCCATGAATACACCAATTCAAGGCAGTGCCGCCGACATTATTAAAGTGGCCATGATCAATATGGCCGCTAAACTTAAAGAAGCTAAGTTACAAGCTGTCATGTTACTTCAAGTCCATGATGAATTGATCTTTGAAGCACCACAATCAGAAATTCCGGTGCTGGAAAAATTAGTGCCCAGTGTGATGGATTCAGCTGTTAAATTAGCTGTACCCTTAAAAGTTGATTCTGGTTATGGCAAAACATGGTACGATGTTAAGAAATAATTCGTTTTGAAGGAGATATTATGCCTGAATTACCTGAAGTAGAAACTGTCCGCAAGGGATTATTGGCCTTGGTTCAAGATAAGACAATTGCAACAGTGGATGTGTATTGGCCCAAGATTATTACCAACGACACGGCTAAATTTCAAAAAGCCTTACAGGGTAAAGTGATTGAGACCATTGATCGCCGCGGCAAATATTTATTGTTCCGATTTTCTGATAACTTAACCATGGTCAGCCACTTGCGCATGGAGGGGAAGTATCACCTGGATACTGCCGTCACACCAATTGATAAGCATACACACGTGGTCTTTAATTTTACCGATGGGACCCAGTTACGCTATGCAGATGTCCGCAAATTTGGCCGGATGACCTTAGGCTTGACGGGCTTTGAACAAAGCTTGTCAGGCATTGCGGCCCTAGGGCCAGAACCCTTGTCAAAGGCCTTTACCATCGCCGGTTTTACCCAAGCCTTGAAAAAGCATCATAAGAATATTAAAGCAGTTTTATTGGACCAGCATACAGTGGCCGGATTAGGCAATATTTATTGTGATGAAGTATTATGGTTGTGTAAAATCCACCCCCTGCAGCCCGCAGACACACTGACAGCTAAAGAAATTAAAGCCTTGCACGCCGCTATTCAAATTGAATTGAAAACAGCGATTGCTGCCGGTGGGACCACCATTCGTTCTTATGTGGACGCCAGTGGGCAGCAAGGTCATTTTCAATTGCAGTTGCATGTTTATGGTCGTGAAGGCCAGCCTTGTGAACGCTGTGGGACGATTATTGAAAAGTTTAAGGTTGCCGGTCGCGGTACCCATATTTGTCCAAAAGAGCAACAGTTGAGGTGAAAGCATGACGTACGTACTAGGATTAACAGGGAGTATTGCCACAGGGAAATCCACCGTGGCCCAAGTTTTTCGTGACCAGGGTTTTCCGGTGGTGGACGCGGATGCACTGGCCCATGCTGCCGTTGCCCCGAAAACGCAAGGCTTGGCCAATATTATTCAAGCTTTCGGCCCGACTATTTTGACAGCAGATGGTCAATTAGATCGGCGGAAATTGGGGCATATTGTGTTTGCTGATCCGGCCAAAAGAGCATTATTAAATCGCATCAATGGCCCGTTGATCCGTAAAAGCATCCTGGCCGAAGTCGACTATTGGCGCCAGCAAAAGGTGCCCCTAGTGGTCTTAGATATCCCTTTGTTGTTTGAAACCCATTATGAGCCCTATGTGGATGGGGTGATGGTGGCTTATGTGCCTGAAGAACTGCAATTAAAACGGCTCATGGCTCGAGATGGTTATGATGAAGTAGAAGCCCGGGCCCGGATGGCCAGCCAAATGAGCATTGAAACTAAAAAACAGCGGGCTGATTTTTATACCGATAACACCAAATCAGTGGCAAGTCTGCAAGGGCAAGTGTTAGATTTTTTAAAGGCCAACCATTTTTTAAAAAATAGTTAAGTTTTCAAATAGCTTGCATAAAATTGAGGTTTACGATACTTTTATAATAAGTTTAGTTTGTCTGATAAAACCCAACGCATAAAATTTTAGGGGAGATTCATAATATGATTTGTCCACATTGTCATCAAAACAGTTCCCGGGTGATCGATAGTCGACCTTCAGATGAAGGTCGGGTGATTCGGCGCCGGCGGGAATGTGAAAATTGTGGTTTTCGTTTTACGACTTTTGAACGTGTTGAACAAACGCCACTGTTAGTTATCAAGAAAAATGGTACGCGGGAAGAATTTAATCGCGAAAAGATTTTGCGGGGCGTGGTCCGTGCGGCTGAAAAGCGGCCAATTACCATGGAACAAATGACGCAATTAGTGGATCAAGTGGAAAATAAAATTCGGGCCACCGGTGAAACTGAAGTTAAATCTGGCGAAATTGGCGAATATGTTATGCAACTTTTAGCTAAAATCGATGATGTGGCTTATATTCGCTTTGCCAGTGTTTATCGGGAGTTCAAAGATATGAACGGATTTATGCAAGAAGTTCAAGAAATGATGGGTAAAGCCAATCAAGATGGCCAAAATTCAACAAAACCAGAATAGAGGTGGCCTGAATGAATGGTCAAGATGTACAGTTTTCACCCCAAGATGGTTTTTTAGTGACCCATGTGGACTATTTTAATGATGCCCAACAAAATTACCTCATCTATCTTTACCAACCAATTTTAGGGCCCGTGGCCACCGCGTTATTTAATACCTTGAAAACGTTGGAAAACCCTGGGTTAATTCGGTCACAGCGGCCGATGCATCGTGTTTTGCTGGATTATTTAAATGTGGACCTGGTTGCCATTGAAACAGCCCGGCGTCGCTTAGAGGCCCTGGGCTTGCTCAGGACTTTTGTCAGTGAGGATCAACTTGGCAAGTATTTTGTCTATGAATTATATCCGCCTTTAAAGCCCGACGAGTTCTTTCGTGAGGATTTATTGAGCCTATTGTTATGGCAGACAATTGGCAGCAAGGAATTTGACCACTTAAAAAACCATTTTCAAACTCACCCGGTGACCAAAGACTTACCGGAAATTACCAGTAATTTTTCAAGTGTTTTCCCAGAAATTGTGCAACAGGCCGTACAGCTACCCGATCAGGTTGCTGCCGCCAAAAAGCAGGCTGCTCAAAAACAGCATCCGAGCGTGGCCTATACCCAGGCGGACTTAGATACGTTTGACTGGGACTTTTTGCAACAAATATTGAGTAAGTATCAAATCACCAAGGCCCAACTAGATAAAAATAAACAAGTTATTTTTCAATTGCACCGGTATTATGATATTGATGAAACCAATATGGCCAATTTAATTGCCAACACTCTGGATATTGTCACCAATGAAATCAATATTAACAAGTTAGAAAGTTTGGTATTGGCTGAGTATACCCGGACCGTGGGTAGTCCTGTAGCCATGGCCCAACCTGATGAAAACACCGGTCAAGCTGGCCCAACAATGAACGCCAGTGAGGCTGATCAAACCTTAATTGATCAGGCCAAGCGCTTATCAGTGTATAACTTTTTGGCTTGGTGTAAGGATAAGGGTCACGGTTTTGTAGGAAAAGCTGAAACCCGGGTTTTACGGGATTTGCAAGACCGGAATATCTTCCCAGATCCCATTATTAATATGTTGACCTATGCTAATTTGCTGGTCAGCCCAACCGTGACCCTGGGATATATTGAAAATGTGGCCAATGATTGGCTAAAAAACAATATCAACACCCCTGAACTGGCTATCAAACAGATCGAAACCAAACAATATAGCAAGAATGGCAAACCTGATCGACCAACGCGCGCCAAGCCAACGGGCACAAGTCAAGGGCATCAACGGGCAGCTGAACCGATACCAGCATGGTTTAAACGCCAACAGGCTGCTAAAAAAATTGCCCAGACCAAAAGAGGTGAATCTAAATGAAAGATTTACAGAGTCAACTAGCCGCTTATATGGATAAGCGTCAACTTAACGAGAAATATCAAAAAGTTATGCATGATGCTGTTCGAAATCCTGATGTTTTGGACTTTGTCAATAAACATAAAGATGCCTTAAAAGCGGATGCTATCGAAAAAAGTGCTTCTAAAATTTATGAATATGTCCGGGAAAAGAAAAAAGCGGATAGGGGCGAAGTTGGCCTAGTACCCGGTTACGTCCCCGAACTGCTGGTAAGTAACGGCTTGATCGATATCTCCTATGTACCTTCAAAGGCCTTAATTGCCCAAGAAAAACAAAGTGACTTGGCTAAACGGGTGCAACGGATCAACATGTCTAAAGATATCACCGCCGCTTCTTTTGAACGGTACTACGTGACTGCTGGGCGCCGAGAAGCGTTAAATGCGGCCCAGGCTTTTGTCAGCGCTTTTGAAACATCACCTAAGATTTTTCATCAAGGGCTGTATTTATCTGGGCCCTTTGGCGTCGGTAAAACTTATTTGATTGGCGCCATTGCTAATGCCTTAGCCCAGAGCGGGTATTCATCGTTGCTGTTGCATTTTCCCACCTTGTCCGTTGAGATGAAAAGCGCCATTGGCAACAATTCCGTCATGCCCAAAATTGAAAGTATCAAACGGGCACAAATACTCATGTTGGATGATATTGGCGCCGATATGGCCAATGCCTGGATTCGTGACGATGTCTTAGGGGTTATTTTGCAGTATCGCATGCAAGAGCAATTGCCGACATTCTTTACATCGAATTTTTCCATGAATGAGTTAGAAGCATACTTGGCCGATACCTCAAAGGGCCATGAACCCATTAAAGCCTCTAGGATCATGGAACGAATTCGCTATTTGACCCAAGAAATTGAATTAGATGGTCTTAACCGGCGCCTTGAAAATTAATTTTTGCAAACAAGGTTGCATGAAAATTGAAATCGTGGTTTAATGAATGTGAGTTGAAAGACAAGTTACTTCAATATTTCAGAGAGTTGATGCCTAGGCTGAAACATCAACAACCTTGAAGGAATACCACTTTCATAATTTTTGAATTGTTACGCGGTTTGCCACCGATATCAGCTAAGAGAGAAAATCAATCGATTTTAATATGGGTGGAACCGCGCTTAAATAAAGTGCCCCTAAAGCAATTTTTGAATTGCTTTAGGGGCTTTTTTATTTTCAAAGTAAGGTAAGTCCATGTTTTGACCGTTTGAAAAATTTGGAGGGCTCTATATGTCAATTTCAATTGAATTTCCAGATGGTTCCAAAAAACCTTTTGATGATGGTGTCAACGTTTTAGACGTTGCTAAATCTATCAGTACTTCTTTAGGTAAAAAGGCAATTGCCGGTAAATTTAACGGTGAATTAGTGGATTTAGATCGGCCATTAAAACAAGATGGCAAGTTAGCGATTTTAACGAATCAAGATGCTGACGCGCTAGTTGTTTTGAATGATACCGCTGCCTTCATTTTAGCAGCAGTCTTAAAACAAACTTATCCTAAGATGCATTTTGGCGAAGGGCATTCTACCGCTGATGGCTTCTTCTATGATACCGATAATGCCGATGGCCAAGTTACTGTCAATGATTTATCCACATTGAAAGAAAAAATGATGAAACTTGTCAAAGCTAATGGTGAAATTAAGCGGGTACTCGTTTCTAAAGAGACTTTATTAAAAGAATTTGCTGGCGATCCGTACAAGGAATCATTGATCAATGCTGAGGCTGGCGTTGAAGTACCTGCTTTTCAATTAGGGGACTTCATTGATTTTGGTTACCGGGCTTTATTGAAAAAAGCCGGTGAAGCCAAAGTATTTGATCTACTTTCAGTTGCCGGGGCTTATTGGCAAGGTAAATCCAGCAATCCAATGTTACAACGGATTTACGGGACGGCCTTTTATAAACAAGCTGATTTAGATGCCGATTTGAAACGGCGTTCAGAAATCAAAGAACGGGACCACCGGACATTAGGCCGGGAATTAGACTTATTCTTCGTAGATCCTAAAGTTGGTGCTGGCTTGCCATATTGGATGCCAAACGGCGCTACGATTCGTCGGACGATTGAACGCTATATCATCGACCGTGAAGTTGCTGCTGGCTATGAACACGTCTACACACCAGTTTTAGCTAACTTAGATCTTTATAAACAATCTGGGCACTGGGACCATTATCGTGATGACATGTTCCCACCAATGGACATGGGTGATGGCGAAATGTTGGAGTTACGGCCAATGAACTGTCCTTCCCATATTCAAATTTACCAACATCATTTACGTAGTTACCGGGAATTACCAATTCGTATCGCTGAATTGGGCATGATGCATCGTTATGAAAAATCCGGGGCCTTGTCTGGGTTACAACGTGTTCGGGAAATGACTTTAAATGATGGCCATACTTTTGTTCGGCCTGACCAAATCCAAGATGAATTCAAAAATATCTTGAAGTTAATGATGAGTGTTTATGATGACTTTGATATCACGGATTACACTTTCCGGTTAAGCTACCGTGATCCCCAAAATACTGAAAAGTACTTTGATGATGATGAAATGTGGAATAAGTCTCAAGCTATGTTAAAGGGTGCCATGGATGATTTGGGCTTAGATTACTATGAAGCTGAAGGCGAAGCTGCCTTTTACGGGCCTAAGCTGGACGTTCAAACTAAAACAGCCTTAGGCAATGATGAAACTTTATCCACTATTCAATTGGACTTTATGATGCCTGAAAAATTCCATTTAGTTTATACCGGTGAAGATGGGGAAGAACATCGGCCGGTCATGATTCACCGTGGGGTTATTTCCACCATGGAACGTTTCATCGCTTACCTGACTGAAATTTACAAAGGCGCTTTCCCAACTTGGTTGGCACCAACTCAAGTTGACATTATCCCAGTTAATTTGGATCTGCACGTGAAGTATGCTGAAACCATTCAAAAACAATTGTTAGCTGAAGGTATCCGGGTCAAAATTGACAAACGTAACGAAAAGATGGGTTACAAGATTCGTGAAGCCCAAACTCAAAAGATTCCGTACACCATCGTTGTGGGGGATCAAGAAGTTGAAGATGCCACTGTATCTGTTCGACCATATAGTGCTGAGAAGGCTGAGCGCGAGGACTTAAATGTCTTCTTGGACGCCGTTGTGGCCGAAGTTCATAACTATAGTCGGACTGGGAAGAAAAACAAAGCTGAAGCAAAACTTGACAAGTAGTTAGTTCTTCTTGTATACTATTATTCGTTGTGAAAAATAAATGAAGTAGAAGCCCGTCTTCTCACCTAAGCTATTAGCCTCTGGGTCATAATTTTCTTAAATTTGACTGAAGATTATTGGCGGATTTCTACTGGAAGTCCGCTTTTTTATACTTTTTTACTTTAATGGAGGTGCTTGACCATAGCAAAAGACTTGATGGTAAATGAAAATATTCGTTTTCGGGAATTACGTTTGATTGCTGAAAATGGCGATCAATTAGGTGTTAAAACAAAACAAGAAGCATTACAATTAGCCGACCAAGCTAATTTAGATCTTGTGATTGTGGCACCCAAAGCCAAACCCCCAGTTGCTAGAATTATGGATTATGGGAAATATCGTTTTGAGTTACAAAAGAAAGCTCGCGAAGCCCGTAAGAAGCAAAAAACCATCAGTGTTAAAGAAGTTCGCTTGAGTCCAACGATTGAAGACAATGATTTTAACACCAAGCTTAATAATGCACGTAAGTTCTTAAGCAAGGGCGATAAAGTTAAAGTGTCCATTCGTTTCAAAGGCCGCGCGATTACCCATAAGGATATTGGTCGGACAGTGTTAGAGAAGTTAGCCAAAGAAACCAATGATATTGCCAACGTTGAATCTTATCCCAAGATGGACGGTCGCAGTATGTTCTTGATGCTAGCGCCTAAAGCTGAAAAAGAAAACTAATCAGTATTATTTTGTATCAGATGAACTTAACACCTGGTGTTAAGTTCAATACTTAGGAGGATTTTTGATTATGCCAAAGCAAAAAACAAATCGTGCCGCTGCAAAACGTTTTAAAAAGACAGCGTCTGGATTATTATCTAGACATCATGCTTACACACGTCACCGTTTCCACGGCAAGACAGTTAAGCAACGTCGCCAATTGAGAAAAGCAGGCTTAGTACCTCGTACTGAAATGAAGAAGTACCGTAAGATGCTTTCTCAAATGAAATAGTTCGTTCAAAAAGATTGGAATAGGCAATCCTGACCTAGTCAGTGAATAGCTTCAAGGAGGAAATATAATGGCTCGTGTTAAAGGTGGTACGGTTACCCGTAAACGTCGTAAAAAAGTATTAAAACTCGCTAAGGGTTATACAGGTTCTAAGCATTTACTGTTCAAATCAGCAAATGCCCAAGTAATGAACTCTTATCGTTATGCATTTAGAGATCGTCGTCAGAGAAAACGTGATTTCCGCAAACTCTGGATCGCACGTATCAATGCGGCTGCTCGTCAAAACGAATTAAGCTACAGCAAATTAATGCATGGCTTAAAAGTTGCTGGTATCGACATCAACCGTAAGATGTTAGCGGACTTAGCTGTCAACGATGCAACTGCTTTTACAGCATTTGCAGATGCTGCTAAAAAAGCACTTTAATATTTGATCAAAAATGAGGCAAGCACGGGTTTTGTGCATTGCCTCATTTTTTTGAATTATTTGAGTTATAAGATTGCGATTTGATGGCCCTTGGTTTGATGGTTTTCAATGCGTTGGTGGGCAGTGGTAATGCCGGCAACATCAAAGGCGAGCGGTGTATCAATTCTTAAGGCTAAGCCAGTCGTGGTGGCGAGCTTGACTAAGAAGTTCAAAGCAACTTGGGTGCTAAATATTTTATCTTGATGCACATAAGCGACTCGGACGCCAGCTTTTGTAACAGCTGGGGCAAGATCACCAACTGTGGCAATAAAGCCGCGGCCAGGTTTGATCAGCATGTTACTCATGCCGTGATCTTGTCCACCACTGGCAGCATTGACCACATAATCAGCTTGATTTTCGAATTTCTGACCAACTGTTTCAGTATCATAAAAGCCTAATTCATCGGCACCGATTTTAGACATGAAGTCCCCATTTTTTTCAGCGCCAATGGCGATAACGTGTAAACCTAAGGATTTAGCAATTTGTGTGGTTAAGGCCCCCACTGTGCCACTGGCGCCAATAATTGCGATGGTTTTGCCAGCTTCTAAAGGCAAGAAGTGGTGCGTGATATTATAGGCCGCATAGCCGGCGGTGGGCAGGCTGGCAGCTAAGGTTAAATCAAGTCCCTTTGGCAACGGCACGATTTTACCGGTGGATGCGGTGACGTATTCACTATAACCCCGTAAAGGCCGCAAATTAATGACCTGCTGACCGACTTTAAAATCGGTGACGTCAGCACCCACAGCGGCTATTTCGCCCACCACGTCAGTCCCAGGGATAATTGGGAAGGGCAGGGGGCGGTCGTGTTGCTGACTGCCTGATCGTAATAGGGCATCGTAAGGATTAATGCCCACGGCTTTTGTTTTGAGTAAGACTTGATTTGCTTTAGGTTCTGGGGTGTCTTTTGCCAGCTGTTCAAAAACGCTGGGATCACCATACTGATTGATACCAATTGCAAACAAAATTAAAACCTCCTAAAATTAAGCATTGATCCGGATAAAAGTCAGCGGGGTCGAATCATTTTGAAGGTTTGATCAACTTGCACATAATTCGGCCCGGCTAAGCGGCCAACGGGGTGCAAAACTTCAGTCCGGATATGTTTATTATCTGGGTTAAAAACACTTTGGTCAAAGTAAAAGTCTGAAACTTTTAAAATAAATAAATCCGTCATGATGGCCTGGTTGGTATTTTTCAAAGGGACGTATTCAAAGACACTAGTCTCAAAGCGGATTTTAACGTCAGCTAAGCCGGGGACCGCAATGCTTTGGCTGGCCGTAAGGGGTGCCTCAATCAGTGTCGCTTCTGACGCATTGGGTGCTAAAGTAGCCGCGGTTTGATTCATTTTTTCAGCGAATTCACTGGAAACCACATGTACGACTGCCTGCCCATTTTCAAGTAGGTTAGCGGCGGTATCTTTTGGCTGGCCTTGTTTGCGTAAAATTGCGACGGATAATAAAGGCGCTTGATTACTGGCCACGGAAAAGAAGCTAAAGGGCGCCAAGTTGACTACGTTGGCGGCAGTATTTAACGTGGTTATCCAAGCAATTGGCCGGGGTGAAACACTGCCGGATAGCAGTTTATATTGGTCTAATTGGGACAGGTCTTGTTGGCTGTAATGGATCATCATAAGCGCCCACTTTGGGCCAACCAGTCTTTGGCTGCCTGGAGTTCGTTTTCAGATAAATTATGGGATTGCTTGGCTTCATAAGTTGTAACAGTTGTCTGTTTCGCAGTGAAGGCCGTGGCTAGGGCTTTAAAATTAGTTTCTGTGACAATGGGATCCATACTGCCATGGGACATCCAAATTGCGGTATCCGCTAAATCCGTTGTGGTATCATCGGGAGTTAAAATCATGGGATGGAAAAAAATGCCAGTTTTAATGGGGACCTTGCCATCCAAAATGAATTTGGCCGCCACGTTGGCACCATTGGAATAACCCATGACAATCAGCCGGTCTAAGTCTAGTTTGTGTTTGTCAGTCAGTTCTTCCAGGGTCTGGAGCAGCCAAGTTGTTTCACTTTCTAAGTTCTTTAGATCAAAGCCACCCGTTGGGGTATGTTTAAAATACCGATTAGCACCCTGCTCAACGATGCGGCCGCGAATGGATAGTAGGCTTGCCTGGGGCGCTAAAAAATGGCCGAGGGGAATTAAGTCCTGTTCATCGCCACCGGTGCCATGTAACAAGAGCATTGGGGCAACGGCTGCTTCCCCTTGAATGAAAGTATAATTATCATAATTTGTCATAGTCGCTTACTCCAATCATAAATTTACTAATAATTATATTATTGTGCCGGTGTCTTGGCCAAGTAAGTCAAAATCTCAGCCCGCTTGTTTTCCAAATGAGCGGGAAGTCCTAATGTTTCCCCCAGACTTGCCAGCGGCTCATCTAAGGTGAAGCCAGGACCCATCGTCGCCAGTTCAATTCGATTGTGGTTAGGTTCTTGAATATACAAACTCTTGAACCAACCCCGATCTCGAACGACCTCTAGATTCCAATGCTGATCTTTGGCTTTTTGAACCATCTGTTTTAAAGCTGCCTCATCGGCTACCGTGAAGGCCACATGGTCCATGGAGCCACGGCCAAAGCGATGCTTTTCAGTACTGTTTGAGTTCAAAATTTTGATGAAGTGCCCGTTTGCCAGCTGAATAGCCCCATTTTCAAAGGGCAAGTTTAAATAGGTTTCAAAGAAATTAGCGGAAGCTGCAATTTCTGGCACCCGTAATTCCGTCCCTAAAATCCCAACAATTTGGTAAGCCCCCGGAATGTCATTGGGCACAACTTGGTTGGCATTTAAGGTCTGAGCGACTGGTTGCAAGGTGATGGACACTTGATCTGGGTCAGAGAATTGAATCGTTTGTTGGTTAACTTGAAAGGGTATTTGCTGTTCGGTTAAGCGAGTTTGCCAAAAATCAACGCTAGCGGTGGGGATGCCGTAATAAATGCCGTTAAGGTAGCTGGTTCCGTCATAGCGGGGTCCTAAGTGGTGCACTTCAAAAAAAGATGTGATACTATCAGGGCTGCCCAAATAATCCCCATAAAATAGATGCCGCATGTGAATGTTCTCTTGGTTCACCGTGTTTTTCACCAAGCGAAAGCCTAAAATGGTTGTGTAAAAATGTTGATTCACGTCTTTGTCATGTGTGAGCAATGAAACATGATGAATATCGGTCATTTAAAGCACCTTCCCATCTGTAGTAGTTACTATCATTCTATATCACTTACTTTTTGTTAGCAACTTTTTGGCGACTTCAGAATAAAACATGCAATCTATCGAGAAATCTATTATAATGAAAAATTGAAATGATGGACGTAGAGGAGTTTATATGTTAAAAAGTTTTAAACCAACTTTCATGCTGAATTCGCTATATGATCTGGATCCGGATCAGCTCAAAACCGTGGGGATTCAAAATATTTTAACGGATCTAGATAACACGTTACTACCTTGGAACAATAAATTGGCTGATGCCAAGACCAACGCTTGGTTGCAAAAAATGCGGCAAGCCAATATTCAGGTCATTGTTGTTTCAAACAATAGTCATGCCCGCGTTGGTGTGGCGTTAGCACAATTAGAAATGCCCTTTGTGGCTCGCGCCATGAAGCCAACGGTCAAAGGCATTCGGGAAGCTTTAGCCACCTATAATTTGCGCGCTGCTGAGACTGTCATGGTGGGTGATCAGTTGATCACAGATGTGTATTCCGGCAATCGGGCCGGTTTACGGACGATTTTAGTAAAGCCTTTAGTGGCCAGTGACGGTTGGAACACATCAATTAATCGCTTTATAGAACAATATATCTTTAAATATTTAAAAAAGCACTTTGTAGGCTTAGATTGGCAAGATAGTTTAATCACAGCTGCCAATCAAAAACGATAGGAGACCTTGATGGAGAAACAAGAAGCATTATATTGTATTGGTTGTGGCAGTCGGATTCAAACTGAGGACAAAACTGCACCTGGATTTATTCCTAAGTCAGCTTTAGCAAAACAATTATCTGATGAAAATGCGGATATTTACTGTCAGCGTTGTTTTCGCTTGCGACACTACAATGAAATTACCCCAGTTTCCATTGCAAACGATGAGTTCGTGAGTTTGCTCAATGAAATTGGTAATCATGATGCCTTAATTATCAACGTGATTGATATTTTTGACTTCAATGGCAGTATTATTCCTGGATTACACCGTTTTGTAGGTCATAATCCAGTTATTGTGGTGGGAAATAAAGAAGATGTCTTACCAAGAGATGTTTCCAGAGGTAAAGTACGGCAATGGCTATTTGATCAAAGTCATGCCCAAGGCTTACGGCCAGAAGAAACGCTTTTGGTATCCTCTAGAACCGGACACAATGTGGATAAATTAATGGCCTTGATCGATCAATATCGGCGCGGCCGCGATGTCTATGTGGTGGGCACGACGAATGTGGGTAAATCCACATTGATCAATCAAATCATCCAAGAAAACATGGCGATTAAAGACTTGATCACCACTTCTAGATTTCCGGGGACTACCTTAGATCGCATCGAGATTCCCTTTGGTGATGGGCATACTTTAATTGATACACCGGGGATCATTCATGAACATCAAATTGCCCATTTACTCAGTCCGAAGGATTTAAATTTAATTGCGCCGCAAAAGCCTTTAAAACCCAAAACCTATCAGTTAAATGATAATCAAACCATTTTCTTAGGTGGGTTAGGGCGTTTTGACTATATCCGTGGCGATCGTCAAGGCATTATTGTTTATGCGGACGATCAATTAATGCTGCATCGCACCAAGCTGGAAAATGCTGATGCTTTTTATGACAAACATGTCGGCGAATTACTGGTGCCACCTCGGGCCAAAGATTTGGCAGACTTTCCTAAGCTAGTGCGCCATGAATTTGCGATCACTACCAAAACGGATATTGTATTCGGGGGACTGGGCTGGATCACAGTAGCCAAAGCCGGCGTTGTGGCCGCCTATGCACCGGAAAATGTTGATGTCGTTGTCCGCAAAGCCATTATTTGATAAGGAAGATTAGATTATATGTTAACTGGGAAACAAAAAAGATTTTTACGGGCCCAAGCAAACGTGATGCGGCCCTTGATGCAAATTGGTAAAAATGAATTAACCGATAACTTTTTAAAGCAATTATTACCCGCTTTAGACAAACGGGAATTAATTAAAATCAGCATTTTACAAAATACGGATCTAACCCCGAAACAGGTTGCACAATGGTTGGTGGATCAAGATTTAAATCTAGAAGTGCCCCAAGTGATTGGGCACTCATTATTGGTTTATCGACCAGCTTCAAAAGAGAAGTATCAAGTGCTCTCTAAAAAAGTGCAAGCTATTTAATTATTCAATGAGGGGTGGGCAGATTCGTGCAGACAAGAACAACAACTTTAAAACAACCGGTTATTTCAACGGAAGTTCAACGTAAACTGATTAATTTAAATCATCGGCGTCAAGTGGGTATTTTAGGTGGCACATTTAATCCACCGCATTTAGGCCATTTGGTTATGGCTGATCAGGTTATGAAACAATTAGCTTTAGAAAAAGTTTTGTTCATGCCGGACAGTCAGCCCCCGCATGTGGATGAAAAACAAACGATTTCAGGCGAGTTGCGCCAAGCCATGGTTGAACGGGCAATTTTTGATAATTTGAATTTCGAATTGGAAACTGCCGAATTACAACGGGGTGGGATCAGCTATACCTATGATACAATAAAAATATTAAAACAACGTCATCCCGATACGGATTACTATTTCATTATTGGCGGCGATATGGTGGCTTATTTACCGAAGTGGCATCGTATTGATGAGTTAGTGAAGTTGGTTCGCTTTGTGGGCGTGCGGCGCCGCGACTTTTCGGTGCATACACCTTATCCAGTGATTTGGGTGGATTCACCTTTAATTGATATTTCATCTAGTATGATTCGGCAGCGGGTCGTTAATCATCAGTCTATCCACTACCTGGTACCGGAAGGCGTTGAAAATTATATCTATGAAAAGGGGCTTTACCTTGAGCGAAAGTGATTTGGCAGATTTATTGCCTTATAGTTACGCAGAATTATTGGATCGTGTTTCCCAGAAGTTGAAGCCGACCCGTTTTGCCCATGTCCAGCGGGTAGCGGCTACGGCTGAAAAATTGGCTCAAAAATATGGCGCTGATGTCACCCGGGCCCGGGTAGCTGGTATTGTCCATGATTATGCCAAGGATTTACCGGATGAGGCGTTTAAACAGGTCATTTTGTCTCAACAACTTGATCCCGCCTTATTAGGGTATAATAACGGTATCTGGCACGGTGTTGTGGGCACTTATTTTATTCAGCGGGATCTGCAGATATATGATGGCGCCATTTTAAGTGCCGTGGCGAAACATACCATTGGGGCACCCAAAATGAGTAAGTTAGACCAAATTATCTTTATTGCGGACTTCATTGAACCAGGCCGTGATTTCCCCGGGGTCGATGCGGCCCGTCAGGCAGCTGAGACATCTTTGGCGGCTGGTGTAGCTTTTGAGTTAGCGCAAACCTTGAATTTCTTAGCCTCTAAAAAACAAAAGATTTACCCCAAGACGATTGATAGTTACAACGCTTGGGTCGTCGATAATTAGCACAAACAATCAAAGGAGCGATTTATTTTTTGGATAGTAAACAAATGTTAGAAATCGCCGTTAAAGCGGCAGATAGTAAACACGCAGAAGAAATTGTAGCGTTAGATATGCAAGAAGTCAGCTTATTAGCGGATTATTTTGTCATCATGCATGGTAATTCAGAACGCCAAGTCGAAGCCATTGTTGATGAAATTGTGGCCAAAGAAGAAGATGCCGAAGTACAAGTTCGCCACATGGAAGGCAAACGGGGGTCGCGCTGGTTCTTGATCGATTTAGGCGATGTGGTCGTTCATGTCTTCTTAAAAGAGGAACGGGAATTTTACAACATCGAAAAACTTTGGTCAGATGCACCAATCGTCAATGTATCCCAATGGGTCACTGAATGATTTATACCACATTTGCCCGGGTTTATGATCGCTTAATGGATGAGCAGCTGTATGATGAATGGCAAAACTATGTGGCGAGTTTTATGCCTGAACCCAAAGGAACTTTATTAGAGCTTGCCTGTGGGTCAGGGACGTTGGCCGTCAAGTTAGCCCAAGCTGGCTTTCAAGTCACTGGCTTAGACCTATCAGAAGAAATGTTGGCGCTAGCAGATGCCAAAATTCAGGCTGCCCATTTAGAACTGCCATTGATTCAAGGGGATGCCCGGGATATGGCCTTTGATGTTCCCTTTGACAATATTACCTGTTTTGACGATTCTATTTGTTATTTACCAGATATCACTGCCGTGACGGCGGTCTTTCAACGGGTTTTTGCCGCGTTAAAACCCGGTGGCTTATTTTTATTTGATGCCCATACACCTTATCAAATCGATACGGTTTTTCCAGGGTACATGTATAATGCTAAATTTGAAGATTTGGCGTTTATGTGGACCAGTTATGTGGGGGAGGTCCCCCACAGCATTGAGCATGATTTAACATTTTTTGCCTGGGATGAGTCCATCAAGGGTTACCAAGTTTTAGAAGAAACTCATCATGAACGGACCTATCCCTTAGCGACCTATCTAAAGGCGTTAGAAACCGCGGGTTTTACCGACGTTGAAGTCAGTAGTGATTTTGGTAAGGGACCAGTTTCTGAGCACACAACGAGGTATTTTTTTAAATGCAGGAAAGCCGATTAAACGCATGCGGAATCATTGCAGAATATAACCCTTTGCATAACGGGCATGTTTATCAACTAGACCGGGCCCGGGCACTGACCAATGCGGATGTATTGGTCGTGGTCATGAGTGGCAATTTCGTTCAACGGGGTGAAATTGCCCTGGTGGATAAGTGGTGCCGCACCCAAATGGCCCTGGATGCTGGGGCTGATTTAGTGGTGGAATTACCCTTCAGTGCGGCTACCCAGCCTGCTGATGGTTTTAGCGCCGGGGCTGTGCGTATTTTGGCAGATTTAGGGTGTGATTTCTTAGCCTTTGGCACAGAAATGCCTAATTTAAATTACGCTAAACTCGGTCAAGCAATGCTAAAATTACCCCGGCGCCAGGATATTTTTGTAGATTATACTAAAACCTATGCCACTCAATTAAATGAGTTGCTCCAAGCAGAGCTGGGGGTGACTTTAACCCAGCCCAACTTGTTGTTGGCAGCTAGTTATGCTAAGGCAGTGATGGCTGAGCCTGATCCCATGACGTTGCTGCCGATTTTAAGAATTGGGGCCAACCATGACGATCCTCGCACCCTTGGCAAGTATAGCAGTGCCAGCCATATTCGCCGGGTATTACAGGCCGGTGGTGCCATTCAAGATCTAGTCCCTTATCTGCCCAACAGTAGTGTGATGGCCTTAGCCAGTTATCCCGGGCCGTTTTTAGATTGGGCCGCTTGCTTTAGTTATTTAAAATATCAAATCAATACCATGACCCTGGCGGATCTAGGTCAAATCTATCAAGTGACGGAGGGCTTAGAATACCGCATCAAAAAGGTTATTAATCAAAGTCAAACCTTTGCAGAATTTTTGCAGCGTTTGAAGACAAAACGGTATACCAATGCCCGTTTACAGCGGGTTTGTTTGAATGTCTTGTTAAAAGTTACCAAAACCCAAATGGCGCAGAGCCAATTGTTTATTCATCCCTTGGGTTTTAATGAACGCGGTCGCCAATTCTTGCATCAAAGTAAGCAATCTAGGACACTGCCCTTGGTAACTAAACCAGACGCTAAGAATACAGCTGAAGCTGGCCTATTTTACTTACAAAGTCGTGTTGATCGTTTCATGGCTCAATTATCCGGTCGACCGCAAAATTTTCGTCGGGAACCCTTGTATTATCGAAAAGGAGAATAGTATTGCTTAAATGGAAATTAGCTGAATTAGGTAAGTTTCAAAAGACCCCTTTGGAAGTTGATACAACTGAAGATTTAGCAACGAGTTTACAAACGCGTTTTGAAGAGATATTAGCTGCGACCCCTTTTAAAATTAAGGCAACCTTGACCTTTGACGATCCGGTTTGGCTGTTGGATGCCCATGTACAGGGGACAGTTACCGTGCCGTCCACACGCAGTTTGACACCCGTTAAATGGCCGATCGATCAACACTTCACTGAAGTTTATGTGACCGATGATGCGGATGCCCAAGAATTTGAAGAAGACGAAGTTGTCTTAAGTTTTGAAGATGAAGTCTTTGATTTACAAAAGGCCATTGAAGATAATATTATTTTAAGTCTGCCCACGCAGATTTTAACCCCAGAAGAAGCCCAGGCAAATCTCATGCCCAAGGGAAAAGATTGGGATGTTATTTCTGAAAATGACTATCAAAAACAAGTTGAAACTGATCCAGGGACGCCGAATCCTGAATTTGAGAAATTGAAGAATTTGTTCAACGAAGACCATCAAGATAAAGGTTAATGATTGTGATGGCTTCTTAAAATGTGATAGGATAAAGACATAAAATATTAGGAGGATGATTGTTGATGGATAAACCACAAATTGGTGTCATTGGCATGGCCGTGATGGGTAAGAATTTGGCCTTAAACATTGAAAGCAGAGGCTATACCGTTGCCATCTTTAATCGGACAGCTGCTAAAACCGAAGCGGTCATGAAAGAACACAGTGAAAAGAAACTAGTACCAAGCTACTCAATTAATGATTTTGTTGATTCATTGGAAAAGCCAAGACGCATCTTGATCATGGTTAAAGCCGGTGCCGGCACGGATGCGGTGATCGATGAATTACTGCCTTTGTTAGATAAGGGCGATGTTTTGATCGATGGTGGGAACACGTTCTTCGAAGATACCATGCGGCGCAATGCTAAGCTAGATCAATCAGGTATCAATTTCATTGGTATGGGTGTTTCCGGCGGTGAACTCGGCGCCTTAGAGGGCCCTTCAATGATGCCTGGTGGCCAAAAAGAAGCTTATGACTTAGTTGCTCCGATCTTAGAACAAATTTCTGCAAAGGCTAAAGATGGTGCCCCTTGTGTAACATACATCGGAACCAATGGTGCCGGACATTATGTCAAGATGGTACATAATGGGATTGAATATGGCGATATGGAATTAATCGCTGAAAGTTATAACATTATGCGTAACGTCTTAGATTATTCTGTGGAAGACTTAGCAGATACGTTCAAAGGCTGGAACGAAGGCGAACTTGAAAGCTACCTGATTGAAATTACGGCGGAAATTTTGACCCGTAAAGATGATTTAGGCACAGGCAAGCCGGTTGTGGATGTTATTTTAGACGCTGCTGGCAACAAGGGAACTGGTAAATGGAGTTCTCAAAACGCCTTGGAATTAGGCGTGCCACAATCTTTGATCACTGAAGCCGTTTATGCCCGTTATATTTCAGCTTTGAAAGAAGAACGGGTCAATGCCAGCAAAGTATTGCCTGGACCAGATCATAAACCTGAGATCACTGATGCCAAGGGCACCATTGAAAAGGTTCGTGAAGCGTTATACTTCAGTAAAATCATGAGTTATGCGCAAGGCTTTGAGCAAATGCGTTTTGCTTCTGAAAAGTATGATTGGGATTTACAATATGGTGAAATTGCGAAGATTTGGCGCGCTGGCTGTATCATCCGGGCTCAATTCTTGCAAAAGATCACGGATGCGTATAACCGCACGCCTAAATTGCAAAACTTATTGTTAGATCAATACTTCATTGATATTGCCAAGAAGTATCAACAATCTACCCGTGACGTTGTTGCATTGGCTGCCCAAGCTGGCATCCCTGCCCCTGGGTTTAGTGCAGCTATTTCTTATTATGATTCTTATCGTAGTGAAGTCTTACCAGCCAACTTGATTCAAGCGCAACGGGATTATTTCGGAGCTCATACGTATAATCGTGTGGATCGGGATGGCATATTCCATTACACTTGGTATAAAGAACAATAAAGGTTAAGGTCAATTAACCACAATTTACAAGAAGGTCGTGGACAAAACCCAGTTTTGCCATGGCCTTTTTTTGTCAGTTGTTAAAAAATTAATAATTAGGCCAGATTCAGGTGTCTATTACGTTTTTTTAGACGTTTTCTCATTATTACTAATGTTTTAACTTGAACATTATGGTAAAATGACAAATGGTGAATTAGACTGAGACATAATGTATTTCTTAGATAAGGCCAGAATTTTACGAGGGGTGTAACTAATTTAATGAGTAGAGTATTAGTAATTGAAGATGAAAAAAACTTAGCCCGCTTTGTTGAGCTAGAACTCAAGCATGAAGGCTATGATGCAGAGGTCTACTTCAATGGGCGCACAGGTTTAGATGCTGCTTTAAACGAAGATTGGGACGCTATTTTACTGGATTTAATGTTACCAGAATTAAATGGCTTAGAAGTTGCCAGACGGGTGCGGGCAGTAAAGAATACGCCAATTATTATTATGACCGCTAGAGATTCCGTCATTGACCGGGTATCTGGTTTAGATCACGGGGCTGACGACTATATTGTGAAGCCTTTTGCCATCGAAGAGCTTTTGGCTCGGTTACGGGCGCTTTTACGGCGAATCGATATTGAAGGCGAGCACAATGCCAATAAACAACACACAATTACTTATCGTGATTTAACGATCGAAAAAGAAAATCGGGTTGTCCGTCGGGGCGAAGATATCATTGAACTCACAAAACGGGAATATGAATTATTATTAACCTTGATGGAAAACGTTAACGTGGTCTTATCCCGTGAATTGTTGCTCCGCAAAGTGTGGGGCTATGACTCTAACGCTGAAACGAACGTGGTTGATGTATACATTCGTTACTTAAGAAATAAAATTGATGTTGCTGGCAAACCTAGCTACATTCAAACTGTCCGTGGTACCGGATATGTGATGCGTTCCTAGTTTTTTGTTTGAGGAGGATCTCTATTATCCATGGAAGATCAAGAGAATCAACAACGAAATCGGAGTTTGAAGACATCTTTGAAGGCCAAATGGGCCTTTGGGATGTCCCTTATTATATTAGGCACACTGGTGATATTTTCTTTTGTCATTTACTACACGGTACAAAACGTATTGATTGGCCAAGAAAGGACAACGGTGCAAGAGACTTTGACGGCCGTTGATCGGCGGCTATCCTCTGTTGATACTAATTTAACCATTTCAAAAGTATTGCCCCGGTTAAATATTGAGACCGTGCATAACTCGAATATTGCGACGTCACCTGATTGGGATCAAACCGATGTTTTTCAAGATTCCGTGATTCAAAAGTTATCTCGCAATGATATTAACATGGGGGTATACGATGCCCAGGGGACCCAGCTCTTCACGTCAAAAGCAACTTCTTTGCCCCTAGATGACCGAACTGAGGGGATATGGTCGCAAAAATCAGATCACACCACCGTTTTGGTGGGGGTGCGGCTGGTTCAATCTTCAGAAACGCATAAGAAGATCGGCTATATCCAAGTGGTCAATGGGATGCAGGGATTTCATAGTAATATGGCCCGCCTGCGTTTATTCATGCTGATTTTTACCGTGATCGGGGTGTTGGTGGGTGGTTTTGCGGCCTTCTTAATCATTCGGCATTTCTTGGTACCTATCAAGAAAATGAGTGACGCCATTCAAGTGGTGAAAGTGGAGCCGAATACCACCATGCGTATCCCGGAATTGAGTTCTGGGGATGAATTATCAGAGTTGACCACAGAATTCAATCACATGCTGGATAAAACCCAGCGCTTTGTCGATGCCCAAAGTAACTTTGTCACCGATGTCTCCCATGAATTAAGAACCCCTGTGGCCGTTTTGGAAGGTCACTTACAACTGCTTAACCGTTGGGGTAAAGATGACCCAGAAGTCTTAGATGAGTCTTTAAAGGCATCCCTACAAGAACTTCAGCGCATGAAGTATTTGATTCAAGAGATGCTGGATCTATCTAAAGCTGATCAAATCGAGGAACTCTATGCCCATGAGACCACCGAGGTCAGTGGGTTATTAAAAGAAATCTATAACAATTTCAAGATGATTCACCCCGATTTCAGCATTGTGTTAGATTTAGATCTAGAAGATGAGACCTATGTCCAAATTTACCGTAATCACTTGGAGCAAGTATTGATCATCTTGATGGATAACGCCGTCAAGTATTCAGAAAAACGCAAGGAAATCCATATGTCAGCCTCTAAAGATTCGCGCTTTGTCAATATTGCGATTCAAGATTTTGGCGCGGGGATTCCAGAAGCGGACCGGAAAAATATTTTTGATCGCTTTTATCGGGTGGATAAAGCCCGCAGCCGGGATAAAGGCGGCAATGGGTTGGGATTATCCATTGCCAAGAAACTCATTGAAAGTTACCATGGCGAAATTACCGTGGAGAGTTCAGTGGGGTCAGGTTCCATATTTAGGATTGATGTCCCATTGGCGATTCAAAAAGAAGAACCAGCTGAAGATGACGACGATGCAACGGCAACAGATGATAAGAATGATTAAAAAAAAATATCTAAAAATCATAATTTGATTTTTAGATATTTTTTTTTAATTTCTCTTGACAATTAATAAGTAATCAGGAATAATACTAATATATTAGTTAATAACTGTGTAAAAGATGAGTAGAGTTTAATCTGATTCTTAGAGAGCTATGGGTTGGTGCAACATAGTAGCAGCTAAACTTGAAGATGGTCTTTGTGTCACATTATGACTGAGTCTTTGACGAAGTCATAACGGTTGCCCCCGTTAGCGGGCGCGAGTATCGGCCTTGGCCTGCACTCAGTGAGGATCAGTTCGTAAGGACTGGTCAAATTAAGGTGGTAACACGAAGTTGAAAGCTTTCGTCCTTGCATTTATTGCGGGAGGAAGGCTATTTTTTTGTCAAAATTAAGGAGGAAGCATTTCATGTTTAGATTCAAAACCAAAGTATTTGTCGCCTTGGCAGCTAGCGTTATTTCAATTGGCGCACTACAACCCTTATTAGGGACGAATGCCAATATCGTACAGGCTGCCAGCAGTAAGACTTTTCGCGTGGCTACCAGTCAAAGCCTGGACTCATTAGATCCCGCTTCACATACTTCTATGACCAGTACGGAAATGATCGATCAAATTACTGAAGGTCTTTATCGCTATGACCAAAAGAACAAAGTCATCAACGGCTTAGTAGCCGGTGAGCCGAAGGTAAATGCTGATAAAACAGTTTATACCTACACGTTAAAAAAAGCCAAGTGGTCCAATGGGGATGCTGTGACGGCCAATGACTTTGTTTACGCCTTGCGCCGTAAAGTCCAGCCCAAGTATGCTTCCAGTGCCTCTGATTATATTAAAAATGGTCAAGCTGTTCGGTTGAATCAAAAGCCCGCCACTGAATTAGGCATCAAGGCACTGGGACCTAGAACGCTGGAGCTCACCCTGGAAAATCCTATTCCCTTTATCAAACAATATCTAACCAGTCCATTTTTCTTGCCAATTGATCAGAAATTTGCCGAGAAAGTTGGTGCCAAATTTGGGACGGCGGCGAAATACACCGTTTCCAATGGGCCCTTTGTCTTAAAGGGTTGGACAGGAACCAACGATACCTGGACCTTGGTGAAAAACAAAAATTATTATGGTGCCAAAAGCGTTAAGTTGGACAAAGTCAGTGTTTCCGTTATTAAGGAAACGGCAACGGCTTTGAATCTGTTTGATAGTGGCCGTGTGGATTACACCGTGGTAGGGGACAGTAATGTTCAAAAATATACGGGGTCTAAATCATTACACCAAAAAACCAGCCCAACCATTGGCTTTTTAAGCCTCAACAACAAACGGACGGATACCGGGAATGTCCATTTAAGACGGGCCCTAGCTATGGCCGTGAATAAGAAGGCGCTGACGAACAATTTCTTAAAAGATGGTTCCAAACCCCTAAATGGGTTAATTACCAGGGGTCTGGCCACGAATCCCACCACGGGCAAGGATTATCGCCAGGATACTGGGGACCTCTTAAGCTACAGCCCTAAAAAAGCGGCAGCCGAGTGGCAAAAAGCTAAAAAGGAACTGGGTAAAGATTCAATTGAACTGGAATTATTGGCTGCCGACACGACCCAAGCTAAAAATGTGGCTGAATTTTTACAATCCCAGTATGAGAAAAATTTGTCTGGCCTGAAAATTGATATCAAAGCCATTCCCGTGGCCCAACGGATTCAATTTGAACAAAATGGCAATTATGATTTAGCCTTTGGGACCTATGCCCCGGACTATGGGGATCCAATGTCTTTGCTGTTCCAGTACACCACTGGCCAAAAATTAAACTTCTCCCATTACAGCAGTGAAACCTACGATAATTTAATTAATAAGGCTAGAACGACCCAAGCAACCCAGCCAGCAGCACGCTACAAGACCCTACAGCAAGCCGAAAAAGTTTTACTAGATGATGCTGCAGTTAACCCGATTTATCAACAAGGTATATCGTATCTTCTAAGTGATCGCTTCACCGGCTTTTCAATGCATCCTTTTGGCCAAATTGCCGATTACCGTTACTTACAACCTAAGTGATTTTCTGAAAACTAATCATACAAAGTCATGATTTTGAAAATCATGGCTTTGTTTTTGCCCTAGATAAGTGGCTATAATAAGAAGTACCAGAAAACATGGGAGGTCTTGTATGAAAACTTATCCAGTGGCACTAAAAATTGAAGATTATCAAGTGTTGATCGTCGGCGGTGGCCGCGTGGCGTTACGAAAAGTCCGGGGGCTACAAGATACCGGGGCCCATATTACCGTCGTGGCCCCCTTGATCAAAGCCGAAATCCGGCCGTTAGTGCAGCACGTTGAACAACGGGAATTTCAATTTAGAGATCTATTAGACAAGGATATGGTCTTTTGCTGCACTAATTCCTTGCAATTAAATCAACGGATAGCCCGCAGTGCCAACGGGGACCAATTGATCAATAATACATCTGCTCATGAAGATTCTAACTTTTACAACTACGCCGTGTTAGTTGAAAAAGAACTCAATATTCTCATTGGTAGTGAGGGACATCATATCCGGGCGACCAAGGCCTTAAAAGAAGAACTAAAAGCCTACTTTCGTCAGAAACGTTCCTAAGGGATTCCCCTATTTCAAAACGAAGGTCAGCTTTTTCATCGCCAAGCCCTAATGGCTTTGTTATAATGAAAAATAATTATTAGTCTGTTCAGTAGTACACATAAAAGGAGACAACTTATGGCAGAGAAATTAGTGGTCATTGGCAATGGCATGGCAGGGGTTCGCGCAGTCGATAATATTTTACGGGCCAACCCAGACTTATTTGAAATAACGGTTATCGGGGCTGAAAATTATCCCGGTTATAATCGTATTTTACTATCTGAAGTTTTAGAAAAGGAAATGGATTGGCCGGATATTATTACCAACGATTATGACTGGTATACCGACAATCAGATCAACTTAGTTAATGATGATCCGGCTACCGGGATTGATCCGGTAAAGCAAGTGGTCACCACTGGTTCTGGGGCACACTTTGACTATGATAAATTGATTTTAGCCACTGGTTCGATGCCCTTTATTTTACCGGTGCCCGGGCATGATCTGAAAAATGTTGTGGCTTTTCGCAGTATTGAAGATGGCAAATACATGCAACAAATGGCCGCAACTGGGGCCAACATTGCCGTGATCGGTGGTGGCCTATTGGGTCTAGAAGCTGCCGTTGGGTTAGTGGATCAAGGGGCCACGGTTAGTGTGATTGAGTTGGCACCTTGGTTAATGGCTACCCAGTTAGATGAAACTGCGGGTAAAATGTTACAACGTGACCTAGAAGCCCGGGGGTTGAAGTTTTACTTGGGCAAACGGACAAAGTCTATTTTAGGGGACGATAACGGCCAAGTTGCCGGTTTAGTTTTTGATGATGGGCAACAATTAGATGTCACAATGGTGGTGATGTCTTTGGGAATCAGACCAGAAACCACCCTGGCCAAGGCCGCGGGTTTAAATGTTGCCCGGGGTATTACCGTGGATTCGTTTATGCGTACCAGTGATGATAATATATTTGCCATTGGTGAGTGTACCGAATTTGAGGATCAACTGGTGGGGACGGTGGCCCCCAGTTACGCGCAAGCAAAAATTGTGGCCGATGTCTTATGTGGCGAGCCCACCCAGCCTTTTAGTCCTGTCTTGGAAACCATTGAATTAAAGGTGCCAGGAATCGACTTGATCTCAGCTGGCCAAATTAAAGAAGATGGTGATGTCCGCTCGATTATTGCTCAAGATGGGGTCAACCATGCGTACAAACGAATCTTTGTTAAAGATGGGGTCGTTTGCGGCGAGATTTTATATGGGGACGTCAGTGATGGCAATCGCTACTTCAGCATGATTAAGCGCCAAGACGAAATTGCCCAGTACCAGGCGACTGGGTTGCTTTTAACAGAAGGTGGCGGCGATAGCACGGAAGATTTGGCTAGCATGCCCTTAGATGAAATTATCTGTGGTTGTAATGGGGTCAGTAAGGGTACTATTTTAGATGCGATTCGTGAAGAACAACTCACATCAGTTGCCGGCGTGGGTAAAGCCACCCGGGCTGGGACCTCTTGTGGGAAATGCAAGCCAACCATTGAAGCTTTATTGCAGTTAGAATTAGGTGATAAAGCCCAAGCCATGACGGAAACCATGTGTCCCTGTACTGATTTGGGCTATGATGCCATCATCACGGCCATCAAAACCAATCACTGGCTGACGTCTGCAGCTGTGCGTCGGGGCTTGAACTGGCGGACTGAAGAGGGCTGCGATAAGTGCCGGCCAGCTTTGAACTATTATTTAAATATGCTATTCCCAACTGAACATCAAGAAGAGATTACAGCGCGTTGGGCTAACGAACGCTATTTAGCCAACATTCAAAAAGATGGCACCTTCTCGGTGATTCCGCGGATGGCTGGGGGCAAGACCTCACCGGAACAACTGATCAAAATCGCCAAGGTAGCCGAGAAGTTCCATGTGCCCATGATCAAAGTGGTGAATGCCCAACGAATTGGCCTATATGGTATCCGCAAAGCCGATCTGCCTAAGGTTTGGCATGACTTAGATATGGATTCTGGGGAAGCCTATGAAAAAACGGCAACCCGTGAAGTGAAAGCTTGTGTGGGCAAAAACTGGTGTCGGTTTGGAACCATTGATTCGGCTGGCTTGGCTGAATTGATAGATCGTAATTATGTGGGGATCGACACGCCTCATAAAGTGAAGTTGGGTGTTGCAGGCTGTCCTAGAAATTGCGCGGAGGTCTTAACCAAAGACTTTGGGGTGATTGGTATCGAAGGGGGCTATCAGCTTTATATCGGCGGTAACAACGGGACGCAGGTGGTTGAAGCTAGTTTGTTGACAACCGTTAAAACCGAAGATGAAGTCTTAACTTATTTTGGCGCTTATTTACAGTGGTACCGCGAACATGCCCACTACGGTCAGCGGACCTTTAAAGTAGTGCAAAACACCGGCGTTGAAAATGTTATCGCCATGTTAAAAGATGATAGTCAACGGGATGCTTACCTGGAACGGTTAGCCATTGCCAAAGCAGCCTACCAGGACTATCGTCATGGCCTTGCCCCTTGGCAAGCTCGCTTGCAAGATGAAGAAAATTTGAAAGCCTTATATACTGTGGTAGATATCACAGGTCAAACCGTTAAGGAGGGTGTCTAGATGACACGTAAAGCATACATTGCCGACATGGCGGATATTCCCCTGAAAATGGGACTTGAAGTGCAAAATGGCACACAACCCATGGCAATTTTTAAATTAAGTGACACCGAGGTTTATGCCATTGGCAATATTTGTCCCCACCGCCAAGGCCCCTTGGCCGCTGGTATGGTCACAGGTAAAGCCGTGATTTGTCCCTTGCATAGCTGGCAAATTAGTTTGTTGAACGGGGAACCTTTATTAGAAAATGCAGGAAAGGCTGGCGTGCCGACTTATGAAACAGTTATTGAAGCTGGTAAGCTATATGTGATGGTGGACTAATCATGATCAGTTTTGTGGGTGCTGGTGCGGGGGATCCCGATTTAATCACAGTGGCCGGCTTGAAGGCAATCCAACAGGCCGATATTGTTTTTTATGATCGGCTTTTAAATCCATTATTATTATTGCTGGCCCCTAAAGCAGCTGAGTTGGTGAGTGTGGGCAAATCTCCCCGTTCAAAAGACCATGCTCAAAATTGGATAACGGACTTATTGCTGCAAGCAACTCAGACCCATCAACATGTCGTCCGACTCAAAGGCGGTGACGCTGGCATATTTGGGCGCTTGGATGAAGAAATTGTCCCAATTAAGGCTGCGGGTTTACCTTACCAAATTATCCCGGGTATCACGGCGGCTTCCGCATTAGCAGCATATAGTGGAATCCCGTTGACCAAACGGGGTATTAGCCACGGCGTAACTTTTTTAACGGGGACCCAACTATTAGATGGCCAACTGCCAATTTCATTACAAGAACAAGAACAGACGATTGTGGTCTATATGGGGGTGAAACATGCCCCGGAAATTCAAGCTAGTTTGTTAACGCAATTACCAGCGAATTTGCCCATGTTGATTGGCCGTTGGGTTAGCTATGGTCGCCAGGAAATCATCCCAGCGACCCTGGCTGATTTTGTGACCATTATGCAACAACGTCAAATTGAAAATCCAGCTATCTATTTATTTGGAGCCGTCGCTGCTGATTATCAAGAAAATACCAATTGGTTTGCGGCCAAGCCTTTATTTGGCACCCGCATATTATTGGTTTTGCCAGAATTGAATTATGAAAAGGCTACTTTTTTCACCACCCAAGGGGCTGATGTTTGGGTGATCAGCCAAAATACGGCAGAGAATCAGCGTTTTAAGACGATTACCCATGCTTGGCTGGCCGAAGTGGCACCGGTGCAGGTTTTGCTGACGGCGGGCAGCTCACCAACTGCATTTGAACAGCAGCTGTCAGATTTAGATTTACCGCCAATACCTACTGAACAGATTCAAACGGCTTCAGAATTTTTAGCTAAAAGGGGATATTCACGTGACGCAACAGAAGATTTTAGTGGGTAGTCGGGCGAGCAAGTTAGCGCTGGTCCAAACCCATGAAGTGATTCAGCGTTTACAGGCAATTGATCCAACTTTGGATTTTGAGGTTGTACCTATCAAAACAAAAGGGGATTTAAAGCCTAATACGGCCCTAGTTCAACTGGGCAGTAATGGGTTATTTGTCCGAGAAGTTGAAACTGAATTATTAAACCAGCAAATTGATTTTGCCGTGCACAGTGCCAAAGACTTACCAGCCAAATTGGCCCCGGGTTTAACGATTGCGGCCACACCGCCCCGGGCTTTGGCTCAAGATGTGTTGGTGGTCAAAGATAGTCATCTAAAGCACTGGCAAGATTTACCCCAAGGAGCGGTGATCGGCACCGGCAGTCCCCGGCGCCAAACATTATTGCAGCACTTACGCCCGGATTTTAAAGTTAAAAATATCCGGGGCAATGTGCCGACTCGATTGAAAAAACTAGCGATGCAAGACTTTGATGGGATTGTTTTAGCTGCGGCGGGCCTGCAGCGCTTGGGGTTATTAGACCCAGACCAACTCCATTACTTTGATTTACCCACCCACCAATTTGTCCCAGCTGCTTGTCAAGGAACCTTGGCACTGGAGTGTGCCACCCAAAACCAGGCGATCGTGAAGTTGCTCCAGGGTATTAATGACGCCAAGAATTATCAGACCATGCGCTGTGAACGGGCGTTTTTAAAAACCCTTGACGGCGACTGTACCATTCCTTTAGGCTGCCTGGCAGCAGCTTCAGAGGATGGCCAGATCCAAGCCCGAGCATTTTTAGCGGATAAATTTAAACCAGCGCGTTTTACCTATGTATCCGGGGCAAGTGCTGATCCGGAAAAACTAGGGATCACCTTAGCGCAAAATGCCATGCGGCAACTACAAAAAAAAGATTAAGACAATCTGTCTTAATCTTTTTTATTAGAAATTTATTTACGCGTTGGCCGTTGCTGTTTACCAGCATTGCGACGGCGGTTACGCTCATGAAGTTTTTCTAGAGATTCGTTGGTGCTAGTTGCAGCGGTTCCACCAGTAGGTGCCGTGCGCCCTAAATTATTGATAACGTCTTTAGTAACGACTTCAACAACTGGTTTTTTATCTAATTCAGCGTCAATGTTGCGCCGAATTCTAGGGGTCATGACATAGCTGACAATGATCTGCTGGATGACGAAAATGATACCACCCACTAAGAAGTAAAGACCCAGGCCAGAAGGGGCAATGATCGCAATGACAAAGGTCGTTGCTGGACTGATTAAAGCCGTCATGCGCATGGCCTTTTTCTGGGCTTCTGGCACGGTTTGTAACATGATCCAACTTTGCAAGACATATAATAACGTGGCAATGATCGTGACTGCAATATTGGAAACACCTAAGCTAATGCCAAGAAAATGTGCCGAAGAAATTTCTGGGGAATACATCACGGCTTGATAGATGGCAATCATGAATGGAAATTGGATAATTAAAGGTAAACAGCCGATCCCACCGGTTAAACTCAAATTGTTTTCCCGATAAACCTTCATTTGAAGTTGGGATAATTGGGTTTGGGCATCCGGTGTTTTATTTTCCCGCATGGCATTTTGAATCAAGGTCAGTTGGGGTTGGACCCGTTGCATTTTTTCTTGTTGGGTCGTGGATTTATTAGATTGATACAGCATCAATGGTAAGATGGCTAAGCGCACGATGAACGTGATGATTAAAATACCCCAACCATAACCACTGGGACCACCGATCAAATCGGCGGTCCAATTGATCAAATGTTGCATTGGCAGGGCTAATACATTATAAAGTGTCCCGTAAATCATACCAGTAGGTGGTTTTTGCCCGGTACGGTAAACATTTTGAACATTACAACCACTTAAGACGGCCAATAAGACAACTGCCGTCAAAACGAGTAGTATGTATTTGGTTTTTTTATTTTTCATTTTCCGTTCCTTTCATAGATAGGTCCAAAAAATACTATACGTTATGGTAAGGGACATTTCAACTGATTTTCAGCCAATTACGTTGAATTGCCCAAAATCGGGCAAAGGTCGTAGTTCCTGCTCCAATACTTTTTGCACCCGGGCATAAGGAGACGGGCCGGCTTTAATAGCCGTGACAAAGGCTTGTAAATTGCGGGTTTCCCCGACGGCTTGAATTGAAACACTGTTATCAGAATTGTTTTTAACCGTACCTTTGATATCAAACTTTTTGGCCAGCATTACCGTGGTATAGCGAAAGCCCACGCCTTGAACCCGACCAAAGACAGTTAAAGAAACACCTCTTTGCATTTGTATACACATCCTTATGAATTATTGCTACAATAGATATCATACTACGAACAGTTCAAAAAGGAGACTACTTTGAAAATTATTGATTCACCTAAGAATGATACGATCAAAAATATAATCAAATTGAAGCAGACCAAATACCAAAAAAAAGAACGGCTTTATCTCCTAGAGGGTCGGCACGAAATCATGGAGGCTATCAAGGCCCAAGCACCGCTGCAGCAATTATTGGTGACCCAAGCCACCTTAGATGCCAATCCAGCTTTTCTCGGGGATTTTGAAACGATTTTAATCAGTGAGACAGTTAGTAAGCACTTGGCCGATACCAAGACGGATCAGGGGGTTTTTGCTGTATTGCCTATTTTGACCCCAGCTTTGCCCACGACCATTAAAGGCGCTTGGTTATGGCTGGACGACTTGCAAGATCCTGGTAATGTGGGGACCTTGGTCCGGACAGCCGATGCGGCTGGCTTTGCCGGGGTAATTTTTGGGAGCAATACGGTTTCGGCATACCATCCCAAGACATTGCGGGGGATGCAGGGCAGCCAGTTCCATATACCCCTATACAAAGCGGATTTAATGGCGACCTTGTTAACCTTTAAGGCCCAAGGACTTCCTATTTACGGCACGGCTTTAGGGGATAATACCGTCAGTTTTCGCGATGTGGGGCCAGTCACAGATTTTGCCTTAGTTATTGGTAATGAAGGCAATGGCATGGCACCAGATTTATTGCAGGCAACGACGCAAAACCTCTATATTCCAATTGCTGGGGCGGCTGAATCTTTAAATGCTGCTGTGGCTGCTGGCATCTTAATGTTTCAATTACGCCAATGATACCGCTTTGCTTTGGGGCTGAAACATGATATAATTTGGTTGCTCAAGGTTATGTGACTGTCAAAAAGGGAGTTTGTGAATGTCAGAGAAAAATTGGCAAGATGATTCTGAATATGTCGCATTGGTATCAGATCTACTGCAACGTGATGAAGTTTTAAAGTTGGCAGAATTTACCCAGCATTATTATTCTAACCGCTTAGAACACTCAATTCACGTATCATATCGAAGCTATTTATTAGGTAAGAAATTAAATTTAAACACTAGAGCACTCGCTCGAGCTGGGTTGTTACACGATTTGTTTTATTATGATTGGCGCAATACCAAATTTGATTTGGGGACACACGCTTATGTGCATCCGCGAATTGCTTTGCGTAACGCTGAAAAATTAACAGATCTCAGCCCAATGGAAAAAGATATCATCATCAAGCATATGTTTGGCGCAACGTTAGCTTTGCCAAAATACAAGGAAAGCTGGGTCGTGACCTTGGTTGATGATTACTGTGCGTTAGAAGAAGTTGGCGATCCATTGTATCATCGGGCTGCCGCTAAAATCAAACGCCGGTTTGGTGTCTCAATTTCATAAGGATTTACAGCAAAAAGGTTGCTAAATGCAGCCTTTTTGTTTATACTTATTTTTAATAAGTAGAGGTGAGAGCATGGTTGAACAAACAAAGACTGAGCTGGCAGTTCCCTGCCAAAATGAACAATTTCAACTTTGTCCCAAGTTCACAAAGACCTTCTCCATTCTAGGCAAGAAATGGAACGGCCTGATTATTGATGTATTGTTAGAAAATGGGACGTTGCGTTTTAAGGATCTATCCAGTAATATCACGAAATGTAGCGATCGTGTTTTAGTAGAACGTTTGAAAGAATTAGAGGCTGAGCATTTAGTTCAGCGCTTGACCCACTGTGATTCTGGGTTGATCGAATATCGCTTAACGGATAAAGGCCAAGCCCTTGGGCCAGTCATGGCTGCGATCCATCAATGGTCTGATAATTTTATTGACGCAGCAGAATGCGATTAGTGATTTGACAAAAAATGGAATTGCGGTATCATATTTTTATATTGAAAGACGTTGAAGGAAAGTAGTACCAGTGACAGGCATTGATTAGAGAAGCTTCTTTTTTCTGAGATGGAGCCCAATTTCTGTACTGGGAATTCACTTCCTGAGTCGGCACCTAAAAAGTGTACCGGTTGAGTGGCCGTTAAACATGAAGTGTATAACGCATATTTGCGTTGTAAATTAGGGTGGTACCGCGCGTAGACCTCGTCCCTTGCTGGATGGGGTCTTTTTTTGTCTGGAAATAACAAATGGAAGGGACTTCAATTATGAGCTTGAAAAGTGATTTAGAGCAGTTAAAAGAAAAGGGCCTAGCCCAAATTAAAACTGTGGATTCGACAAAAGTGTTAAATGATATCCGGGTTAGTCTGTTGGGTAAAAAAGGACCGATCACCAACGTATTACGGGGGATGAAGGACTTAAGCGCCGAAGAGCGGCCCCAAGTGGGCAGCTTTGCCAATGAAGTTCGGGATAGTTTAACAGAAGCGATTGAGACCAAGAAACAAGAGCTGCAAACGCAATTATTAAATGAACAACTAAGTGCTGAAACCATTGATGTTACCTTACCCGGCCGGCCGGTTGAAATTGGCACTAGTCATGTTTTAACGCAAGTTCAAAATGATATCGAAGAATTATTCATTGGTATGGGTTACCAAGTCGTTGATGGCCCAGAAGTTGAAGAAGATCATTATAATTTTGAAATGATGAACATGCCCAAGGACCATCCAGCCCGGGATATGCAAGATACTTTTTATATCACGAATGAAATTTTAATGCGGACTCATACTTCACCAGTACAAGCTCGGACCTTAGAGAAACATGATTTTAATCAGGGACCTTTGAAAATGATCAGTCCCGGTCGTGTTTATCGCCGGGATACAGATGATGCCACTCACTCCCATCAATTCCATCAAATTGAAGGCTTGGTGGTTGATAAACACATTACCATGGCCGATTTAAAGGGAACATTAGAAGTTTTAGCCAAGCATGTATTTGGGGCTGATCGCAAAATTCGGTTACGGCCAAGTTACTTCCCATTCACGGAACCATCTGTTGAAGTTGATGTATCTTGCTTTAAGTGTGGCGGCAAAGGCTGCGCCGTTTGCAAGTACACCGGCTGGATCGAAGTGCTGGGGGCTGGGATGGTTCATCCTAATGTCATTGAAAATGCCGGCATTGATTCTAAGATCTATGGTGGCTTCGCCTTTGGCTTAGGGCCTGATCGCTTTGCCATGCTGAAGTATGGTATTGATGATATTCGGGAATTCTACTTAAACGATATTCGTTTCTTACATCAATTCAAAGTGGAGGATTAATTTTTCATGAAGATTTCTTATAAATGGCTTCAAGAATATATTAACTTAAATGAAAATCCAGATGTTCTGGCTGATAAAGTTTCGTTAACTGGTATTGAAGTTGCTGGTGTACGCTACCCGGATAAGGGGTTAAAAAAAATTGTCGTTGGACACGTCAACTCAATTGAGCCCCATCCTGATTCTGATCATTTAAATATCTGTCAGGTGGATGTCGGGGAAAGCGAACCTTATCAAATTGTTTGTGGCGCGCCCAATGTGGCCGCCGGTCAAGATGTGATCGTGGCTTTACCGGGTTCACGGATTGCTGATAATGTGAAAATCAAGAAGAGCAAAATGCGGGGCGTGGAATCTAAGGGTATGATTTGCGCCTTACAAGAAATTGGCTTTCCTGAAAATGTCGTACCTAAAGAATATGCCAATGGCATCTATGTCTTCACGGAACCAGTCAAAATTGGTGAACCTGTTTTTAAATATTTGGGCATGGATGATGCCATTTTAGATTTCGATATTACGCCTAATCGTGCGGATACATTAGGCATGCATGGGACAGCTTGGGAAGTTGGGGCAATGTATCATGAAAAACCAACCTTTGAGCAACCTGAACTGACTGAAACAGCTACCAAAGCCCAAGATTTACTGAAAGTTGCCGTTGAAAACAAGGCGGTGGTCCCGGGTTATTATTTGCGGATCGTGGAGAATGTTCAAATCAAACCAAGTCCCATGTGGTTGCAGATCCACTTATGGAATGCGGGTATCCGGCCAATCAATAACGTGGTTGACATTACCAATTATATTATGCTGGCTTATGGGCAACCAATGCACGCCTTTGACTACGATAAGTTGACCCGCAAAGAAATACTTGTCCGGGATGCAAAGCCAGGTGAAGTGATCACTTCTTTAGATGGGGAAGACCATCAATTGGATCCTGAAGATATTGTCATCACCGATGGGGTAGTCCCAACGGGGATTGCTGGGGTCATGGGGGGCTTAGATTCTGAAATCACTGCCAGTTCTAAGACCGTTGTTTTGGAAGCCGCCGTCTTTAATGGGACCCGGATCCGTAAAACTGCCCAACGCCACAACTTAAGAACGGATGCCTCCACCCGGTTTGAAAAAGGGATCGACACGGCTTCGGTGACCGCCGCGTTAGATGCCGCTGCCAGTTTGTTACAACAATTAGCTGGGGGAGCGGTCGCCCAAGGTGTTTTAGTGGGCAATGACATCCATCCGGAAGACGCAGTTATTGATATTCGCCTAGATCGAATCAACCACATCTTAGGCACTGAATTGACCTTAGCCCAAGTCCAAGCTATTTTTGAAAATCTAGGCTTTAAGGTGACCGTTTCAGATACAGATTTGATGACCGTCTCGGTGCCACCACGCCGTTGGGATATCAGCATTGAGGCTGATTTAGTGGAGGAAGTAGCCCGGATGTATGGGTATGATAACCTCCCCGCTACTTTGCCGAAGATTGCCATGACCCCGGGCAAATTTAATCCCCAACAACGCTTCATTCGCCGCAGTAAAACATTATTGCAAAGTGCCGGTTTATCTGAAGTCATTAGCTATGCTTTAACGACCAAAACCAAAGCCCAACAATTTATCATGACCGCCGATACGGCCCTCACAAAATTGGATTGGCCCATGACCGAAGACCACGCTTATTTACGCTTAAATCTAGTCAGTGGTTTATTGAACGATATTGCTTATAATGTGGCCCGCAATCAAACTGATTTAGCCATTTATGAACAGGGCCGGGCCTTTACTAAAAAAGCAGGGGAAATTCGACCAGTTGAACGGGAATATTTAGCCGGTGCCGTCACTGGTTTAGTTAGTGGCGACAATTGGGCTCAAGACAAACAAGTGGTCGACTTTTATTACCTCAAGGGTATTTTGAATACGTACTTGGCCGACCATGACTACACAGGTGATATTAGCTATGTTGCCAATACCGATCGGCCTGAATTACATCCCGGCCGTAGTGCTGACGTGTACGTGGGTGAGGAATTTGTCGGCTTCATTGGCCAAGTCCATCCGGCCATTGCTAAGGCCTACGCCATTCCGGAAACGTATGTCTTCCAATTAGACCTATCCACGCTTTTGACTTTACCAACCACGGCCTTAGTTTCTCAATCAGCACCTAAATATCCGGCCACTAGTCGGGATATCGCTGTTTTATTACCCGATACCGTAACTAACGCCCAAGTTGAGGCGGTTATCAAACGTCGGGGTGGGCAACACTTGCAAAATATCCACCTCTTTGACGTTTATGCTGGTAAGAATATTGAAGCTGGTCATAAGTCATTAGCCTATAGTTTGACCTTCCAAAATCCCGAAGCTACCTTGACTGAAAATGAAATTAACGAACAAATGACCCATATCACGGATTATTTAACGGAATCATTGCATGCTGAAATTCGCTAATTTTTAATCAACTATTAATATCTAGTGCAAATTGTAGCTAAGTCTTGTATAATATTCTAGATTAAGCATTTCAGGAGGGCTAACTTTGCGTGAAGATAACAATAAAGATAATTCCAAGTCGGATTTAAAAGCTGCCGCGCAAAAGCGAAAGACGCAACGCCGGACCGAGAAAAAGGCTGCAAACCGGATTGTCACTTGGATTATCGGTGTATTAATTGTGTTGATTGTGATCCTAGGCTTTACCACGTACCACTATATCAGCAGTTCGCTGAAGCCATTGAATCCCAGCAGCAAAGCACAAGTAACCGTTAAAATTCCAATTGGCTCCACCAATAAAGAGGTAGCCACCAAATTGGAAAATAAAAACGTCATTAAGAGTGCCACGGTTTTTAACTATTATGTCAAAACCCACAATTTTTCCGATTTCCAAGCGGGAACTTATCTATTTTCCCCTTCCCAGACCCTATCGCAGATCACCAGTGAACTACAACAGGGACCAGAGAAGAAAGTGATGGCGAAAGTGACCGTTAAAGAAGGGGTCACGATCGATCAAATTGGGGATGCCATTCAAAAAGAAACCAAGTTTAAGAAATCTGACTTTTTAAAGCTGATGAAAGACGAAAGTTACTTGAAGAAGCTGCAAAAGAAATATCCAAAATTGTTAGACTCAACCATGGCCACCAAGAATGTACGTTATCACTTAGAGGGTTATTTATTCCCAGCACGGTATGATATTTATCAAGGGGATAGCTTGCGTACCTTAGTGGATGGCATGATTTTAAAGATGAATCAAGTCATGACGCCTTATTATACTAAAATTAACAGCGATGATATGACCGTCCAAGAGACCTTAACGCTAGCATCATTGGTTGAACGTGAAGGGGTAACGAATACAGACCGTAAAAAGATTGCCGGGGTTTTCTTCAATCGATTGGATATTGACATGCCAATTCAGTCTGATATTTCCGTCATGTATGCCTTGAACACCCATAAGGAACATTTGACCAATAAAGATACTGCGGTGCAATCACCTTATAATTTGTATAAAAATAAAGGCTATGGTCCTGGACCATTCAACTCACCAAGTTTGCAATCCATTCAAGCTGTGTTGAATCCAGCTGATCGCGATCAGAATTATTTGTACTTTGTGGCTGATTTAAAGACTGGTAAAGTCTACTATAGTCATAATTATGACCAACATCTGACAACAAATTCATCACTGGGTCAATAAGCATTTTCAACACTTAAAGTGTCGTTATAAAAGGCTGCGGGCAATCTAAAATTGCCCCAGCCTTTTGCGATAGCTCAAATTTTCAAGCGAGTTTATATTTAAAGTTATTGACAAATAGTTTGTAAGTCCATAAGATAGCTATTTGTAGTATCATTTTTAATTTGTTAAATTAGAATCTATAATGAGGTGTATTATATGGCACAAAAGTCTTTTCCAATGACAGCAGAAGGTAAAGAAAAGCTGGAACAAGAATTAGAAGATTTAAAAACTAAAAAACGGCCTGAAGTCATTGAACGTATTAAAATCGCCCGGGGCTTTGGAGATTTATCTGAAAACTCAGAATATGAATCTGCCAAGGATGAACAAAGTGTGGTAGAATCAAGAATTTCTCAAGTTGAAGAGATGATTCGTTTTGCTGACGTTGTAGATGCCAGTGACGTTGATGAAGACGAAGTATCCGTTGGCAAGAAGGTAACCTTTGTCGAAGATGGTGATGATGATCCTGAAACTTACCAAATTGTCGGGGCAGCTGAATCTGATCCCTTAGAAGGTAAGATTTCCAATGAATCACCAATCGCCCAAGGCTTGCTAGGCCGGCATATGGGGGATAAAGTTCAAATTAACACGCCTGGCGGCAGCATGGCTGTCACCATCACAAAAGTTGAATAATTCCCATTGGATGTAAATTAGGTTGAGACAAAACAGTGTTTTGGACTCAACCTAATTTTTTTGAAATCAGTTTCGATGATACACTGAATTTTCAGCCTTTAGCCCCAGGCAATATCCGTCGTAATTGGTTAGGGTAAATAATGTAGGCTTGCTATAATATAGGCACAAGCTATTTAGAAATTTTTTTAAGGGAGTATTTTTATGAGTGGTATTTGGACTGCTTTTGCCATTGTAATCAGTTTTGTTTTAGCCATTCTTGGTTGGCAAATTTTTAATAATCCCGGGGCTTTGGTGTTATTGATCATTGGGGTCATCATGTTATTGCATCATCCCAAGAAAAAGGCCAAATTGCCACCTTACCAAACGCTTGGTTTCGCGAAAATCGCCGGCGCCTTTTTAGTCTTATTAGCGCTGGGACAAAATATCAGCTTCTGGTTCTTACTACTGGTTTTTTTCTTTTTCGCCATGATTATTTTTGGCAGTTGGCGTAAAACTAAGCATAATCTCAGCAGTTACATGCCTTGGAATCAAAAGGGGTATGTGGCGCCCAGTGGTGAGAGCCAAACTTCAGATGATGATATCACCGTCAAACAGCAGCGCTGGTTTGGGGATTTGAATATCGGTAGTCAAATTTATACTTGGGACGATATTAATTTGACAATTATTGCCGGCGATACCATTGTGGATCTGGGCAACACGCTATTGCCACCGGATAGAGAAAATGTTATTGTGCTAAGAAAGAGCTTTGGTCGGACCCGGATCCTGGTGCCGGTGGGCACGAAGGTCCGAATTAATCATTGCGCTCTTTTTGGCAAACTTAAATTAGACGATCAAACCTATGATTTACGCAATGAATCCATTACGATGACTTTGAATAATGAAGAAGATAATCGGGAATTGCGTATTATTACCAGTGTTTGGATTGGTGACCTTGAGGTGATTTACGTATGACGCGGTCATCTAGATTTGCAGTATTTCTTGTAACGACTTTTTCGGTATTGATTCTCATGAGTACTATCAGTTTAGCGTATTTTATCCCCGCAAATAACTTAAGTGGTCTGCTGGTATTTTTAGGGACCACTGTTTTTGAGGTACCATTAATTGTCTATTTACTCTTACTGGCTATTTTAACGGGTTTTGTGGCCATGTTGGTCTCCTTTGCCTCGGAACGCCGGCAATATGGGGCCATCAATCGCAAGGTTCAGCGCTTAGTGGCTCAACAATACCAAGATGGTATCTTCAAACCAGATAATGATGGCGACCGCATTGGCGCTGGCCTTGAAGAATTACGCCAGCAACTGGTAAAATTGCAACAAGAAGTTCAAATATATTCGGAACAGCCCATTGATGTTTCTGGGCAATCCAAAGAACAGATCCTAGAAGAAGAACGGCATCGTCTGGCCCGGGAATTGCATGATTCGGTGAGCCAGCAGTTATTTGCGGCCATGATGATGCTGTCGGCTTTAAATGAAAGCGTGCAAAAACAAACCAACAATACTGGTTTTGTAAAACAAGTGGCCACCATTGAACGGGTCATTAATGAAGCTCAATCAGAAATGCGGGCTTTACTGCTGCACTTAAGACCAACTAATCTAGAAGGTAAGAGTCTGCGGGAGGGTATCGAGTCTTTAGTTAAGGAATTACAAACTAAAATTAAGATCGATATTCACACCGATTTAGATGATGTCCATTTACCGGCTGGGGTGGAAGATAATTTATTTCGAATTGTGCAAGAACTATTTTCAAACACATTACGCCATGCCAAAGCTTCCCGTATCGACGTTTATCTTAAAGAAGTCAATCAAGTTATCCTCTTGAAAATTATGGATGATGGGGTGGGCTTTGATATGGATAAAGTCGCCGAAGCCGGCAGTTATGGCCTGAGTAATATTAAAGAACGCAGCAGCGCCATTGGTGGGGCATTTAAGATGATTAGTTTTCCAGGGAAAGGTACCAGTGTTGAAATTCGCATTCCGATCATAAAGGAGCAAGGATAAATTGATTAAAGTGTTGATTGTAGATGACCATGAGATGGTCCGTTTGGGAATATCCACTTATCTTGGCATCCAAGATGATATTGAAGTCGTTGGTGAAGCCGATAATGGGGCCATTGGGGTCAAAAAGGCCTTAGAGACCCATCCTGACGTTATTTTGATGGATGT
The DNA here is from genome assembly GCA_022484695.1 of Lactobacillus sp. Classification (GTDB taxonomy): domain Bacteria; phylum Bacillota; class Bacilli; order Lactobacillales; family Lactobacillaceae; genus Agrilactobacillus. The sequence goes on along the minus strand of JAKVKU010000003.1, from coordinate 198,371 downwards.
GGTCATGCCAGAGATGGATGGCATTGAAGCCACAAAAAAAATTTTAAAAGACTGGCCAGAAGCTAAGATTATTATTCTGACTAGTTTTATTGATGACGAAAAAGTTTACCCAGCTATTGAAGCTGGTGCCGCATCATATATTTTAAAGACTTCTACGGCTGAAGAAATTGCCAAAGCGATACGACAAACTTACGCTGGGGAGTCAGTTTTGGAACCGGAAGTCACTACAAAAATGATGAACCACATTTCTAACCAAAATAAAACGGAACTTTACGATGATTTAACCAATCGAGAACGGGAAGTTTTGCAATTGATTGCCCAGGGGAAAAGTAATCAAGAGATTGCCGATGCCTTGTTTATCACTTTAAAAACCGTTAAGACCCATGTTTCCAACATTTTATCGAAGCTACAAGTGGAAGACCGTACCCAAGCGGCTATTTATGCTTTCAAGCATGGGTTGGTTTCTTAACTAAGTTTTACATATTTCTGGTATAATTAAGATGTTGTTGACGTTGAATAGAAAAGGGGTCCAAACGATGGAAATAACCGTTTCAGATGCTGCGATTAAGTGGTTTAAAGATGAAATGAATTTACAGCCAGGCGAAGGTATCCGATTTTTCGGTAAAGTATATGGCCGCACCAATGTCCATGAGGGCTTCTCAATTGGCATTGCCAAGGAAATCGCCAGTAAACCCTTGGTCAGAACTGAAATCGATAACTTGATTTTTTCGATTGACCAAACGGATGACTGGTTTTTTGCCGGCTATGATTTGCAAGTTGATTATGATGCCCAAAAGGATGAACCAATCTATCATTTTGAAGCAACACCGGCCCATTCAGCATCTTAATTTCATATTTTGATATAACAAAACGACTAGCAAGTATTGGCAAGTTCAAAAAATGTATTTTTCTTGAACTTACTTTTTTAACCTGTTAGCCGTTTTTTTGAATTTAAGGCGTGTGCTTGCGCCGATATAATGCTAAACCAAGGATCAAACCCCAACTGAGCATGCTCAGCACTAGGCCCAACCGGAAATAAGGTGCGTGGTAAACGATTTGAATATGGTGGGTCCCTGATTTAACCGGGATCCCAATGAGGGTTTGTAATAGCTGTATTTTACCAGTTGGTTTCCCATCCACTAAGACATGCCAGCCCTTACTGTTGGGGATAGAGGTCATCACCACTTGATGATTGTTGGTGGCCTTGATATCGCCACTGATACTTAAAGGCGTGATTTTTTGATGGGTTAGCCCTTGTTCCTGTAGCGTATTGGCCCACACTTTAAACAACGAGGCATTGAATTTAAAGAAGGAAATATTATCAAGCCATAAACTGTTTTTTTGAGGGACCAACTCGATTTTGATAGGTTGGTGTTTTTGCTGGTCGGCCACCCCAAAAACCAAGGTATTTTGATAACCATCGTCTAACCCAATCGCCTTGCCATTGATGGTCAATGATACGAACTTGCTATTTAATGTTGATCCCCAAGTCATATAATAAGGGTCATCTGTGGCTGGGGTGAAGGTCAAGGTGACTTTAGCCGGCTGCTTTTGATTGATTTTAGTATAGTCTAAACCAGCAGCGTGCTTTTTCAAGCGCATATTGTCTAATGACACCTGATAGTCAGTGGCTGTGTATAACGGTGTGGTAAGCTTTGGCACGGTTTCATGGAAAATCGCCTCTTGTTGGGCTAAGGGAAAATCAGTGTATGATTTAGTCGTCTTAACTTTTGCATCCACTAAAAAAGCTAAAGGTAGCGCAAAGGGGTTTTTATAAATTTGTTGGTCCGGTAATAGGCGGGCGGTATCATATTCCTTTAAGTCAGGTCGAGAAGCAACCACGGGCAGGGTATTTTTTAGGCCAGCCACGGCGGTATTGGCGTTGATAGTATCACTGCGATCTTGCAGAAAGTACCTGATATCCAGTAGGGCATCAGTCATCAAGGTACCATTGTTATAGGTCACAAAGCCATCTCCTTTAGGTTGGCCCAGTTTGCCAAAGAAATCAGTTATTTTGGGCTCCATCATGGAATTGAATTGAGAAGCGCCATAGTAGTCGGCTTCCATAGGATCATTTTTAGTCCGCTCATAGGTCTTACCAATGCGATAAAAAGGCGTGCCTTGGGCTAAATCTTTGACATTATCACTGCCTTTGACCAGAGCTTGGGTATAGGTCGTGAAATCGGCATTATTGAGATAACTGATGGGGTTTAAACTCATGAATAAATTTAAACCCATCTCAACGGTGACTAAAATGATGAACAAATTATTGACCCCGTGATAGCGGGTTTGCCGCAGGGTCAATAACACCAATGTCAAGAGCATAAAACCAGCCGTGATGGCAATTTGGGGCTTCGTTATAAAATCAAAGCGATTGACCACGTTAAGGGCCAGTAAGACCAACCCTAAGGTCAAGGCTAACGTCAGACCAATCTGAATGATACCCATGGGCACATTGTAGCGGAAACTATAGGCTGCTAACAGCAACAGCCAAAAACTAATGACAAAAGAAAAGCGGTAAGGGTACCAAATTGGAAACTGCAGGCCGTGCCATAGGAGGTCTAAAGGTTCGTAACATAAGGAGAAAATCAGCAATAAACTAATCGCACCCGCGGCAATTTTAGCTTTAAGGGGAATGCGCTTGATGGTGAAAAACAAAATGAATCCGAATAAAGCCAGGGAACCCGTAAAAATGTTGGCATAGCCGGTGGACATTTGATCAAAATTAAAACTGCCAATAATTAGTTTTAATAGTTGATGCCAAGGTGTATATTCAAAACGCCATTGAATTTTAGAAATCGTGTGCTGACCTTTACTCTCACTGAGGGCACTGATGGTTGGCAGCAACAGCCAGGCAGCAGTGCCGGCCGCCAATAGCCCACCACTGGCAAAACGCCAAATGGCTTGTAGTAAGTGCTTTGGCTTGGTGATGTTTAAAGTGCACTGGAAGATGAAATACAAAATTGCAAATATTACAATCATGAAACCAATGTAATAGTTTAAAAGGATCGTCAAGCCTAAGGCGACGGGCCAAAAAATAGGATAGCGGCCTTTGAAAATCCCATTGATACTCAAGGCCACAATGGGCAGCATGATGACACTATCTAGCCACATCAGATTAAAGTGATTCACCACTAAATAACTCATTAAGGCATAATTGATACCAAAAGTAGGGATCAATAAGCCCTTGAGTAAGTTGGTTTTCTTGAAGAAGATAGCGCTGGTTAAACCAGCAGTGCCAAATTTTAAAACGGTGATAATGTAGACCGCTACGGGAAATAGACGCTGGGGTGTGATCAAAAAGATCAAATTAAAGGGACTCATTAAATAATAGGCACTCACCCCCAGCATATCGCCACCAATAGCTTTGCTAAAGGAATAAATTAATGTCTGGGGATGATGTAATAGACTGGCTTTAAAATAAGCGAAAAAGTCGATATACTGCTGGCCTAAGTCAACCGTTAATAAAGAGGATTTGCCAAAGGGATAAGCACCCCGATAAGCAAAATAAATTAAAATAAGTATCGCTGGCACGAAAAAACTGAGATAATAAGCGTAGTGCTTTTTGAAGTGCTGTAAAATCATATTTAACCTCAATCTGGAAATCAGAATATGGTCACTTTCAAAAGCAGTAACCATTAAGTTGTCGTATCTTTGTGTTTTGCCTCTTATCAAAGCAACTATTTTATATTACAATAAATACCAGCCTGTTTTCAATTTTCGGGTTAATAATTTTTTCAATAACAGAAAATTTAGGAGTTTAAAAACGTGAAATATCTTAAACAGCAAATTAAATCTTCAGGCCGGGTCGGAAACTCAAAAATTCCGATCCGCTTGAATATTTTATTTTTTATAGTTTTTCTTTTGTTTGCCGCCTTAGTGGCCCAATTGGCCTATTTACAAGTTATTCACGGGGCTTCCTTCCAAGCAGAAGTTAATCGCACGGATCGCACGGTTATTCAAGGCAATGTCCCCCGGGGGATGATTTATGACGCCAAGGGCCGGGTATTGGTGGGGAATAAAGCCAATAGTGCCATTACCTACACCAAGTCCATCAACTTGAATACTAACAATATGTTAACTGTGGCCAAACGGCTCAGTAACTATATTACGGTGGATACCAGCAAATTAACGGATCGGGATTTAGCTGATTTTTATTTAGCCGATGCCACCAATCTCAAAACCACCACTGCCAGCTTGAGTAAAGCGCAAACCCACACCGCGGCGGGCGATAAATTGTCCGATGAAGCCCTCTACAAATTAGCGGTTCAAAAAGCGATGGCTGCCAATCATAGTTTTTCGGAGAAACAAAAACAACAAGCTGCTATTTTCAAATCTATTAGCGGGGCCTATCAGTTGTCGACTGTTTTTGTAAAAAATTCGGGGGTGACTTCAAAAGAAGTCGCGGAAGTGAGTGAGCATTTAGAAGACCTGCCCGGTGTTAATATCGGCACGGATTGGGAGCGTGACTTCCCAAGTGGGGATTCAATGTCCAGTATTATCGGCAATGTTTCCAGTGAAAAGCAAGGCTTGCCTGAAGATCAAGTTAATTCCTTATTGGCGGCCGGTTATTCCCGCAATGATCGGGTGGGGACCAGTTATTTAGAGCAGGAATATGAAGATGTGTTAAAGGGGACCAAGTCGCAAACTGAAGTGACCGTGGGTTCTAACAATCGGGTCTTGAAGTCTGATGCGGTTTATGGCGGTTCCAAAGGGGATAGTTTGAACCTCACCGTGGATTCGGATTATCAAGCCAAAGTGGAAGCTGCCTTAAAAGCCGAGTTTGCTGAAGCCAAAGCCAATGGGATGGCGGCTTATTCTGACGGGGCCTATGCCGTTGCCATGAATCCCAAGACTGGGGCGATTTTAGCCTTAGCAGGGGTTCGGAACAATCCTAAGACCGGGAAGACCACCGACGATGCATTAGGGACCATTAACCGGACCTTTGTCATGGGGTCTTCCGTCAAGGGAGCCACGGTGCTGGGGGCCATGATGGATGGAGTTATCTCACCGACGAACAATGTCCAATCTGACGATGCCATTTATCTGCCAAGCACACCAGTCAAGAAGTCAGTTTATCCAGTGGGCACCTTTGGCAGTATGAATGCTGTGACAGCCTTAGAAGTATCTTCAAATATTTACATGATGCGCTTGGCTTTAAAAGAAGGTCATGCCCAATATGTGCCTAATTCATATATCAAGATGGATGATGATATTTTCAGTACCATGCGGGGTTACTTTAACCAGTTTGGTCTGGGCATCAAGACCGGTATTGACATTCCTGGGGAAACCTCTGGGTATGAAGGTGGGACTTTTAATGAATCTGGCCAATTAAAAGTGGGTTCTGCTCTGGATTTGGCCTATGGAAACTATGACGCTTATACGTTGATTCAAATGGCCCAGTATGTGTCGACTATCGCTAATGGCGGTTATCGGATGAAACCATACTTGGTGCAATCTATTCAGGCTACTAATAACGATGGTTCCATGGGCAATGTGGTTTCTAATACCCAGCCAACGGTATTAAATAAAGTTGGGTTCACCCCAGCTGAATTGTCCGTGGTTAAACAAGGGTTTTATAATGTTGTCCACGGCAGTCAAGCCTGGGGGACGGCCCATGATCTAAAGAGTGTCACACCATCCATGTCTGGGAAGACTGGGACGGCCCAATCGTTTTATTCTGATGGTAAAAATTTAACTGAGACCTTGACTTCAAGTTTCGTGGGCTACACGCCATCTGACGATCCTGATTTCGCCATTGCCATTGTCTTTCCAAACTTGAGTACGGCTGCTAGTAACGCCCATTATAACCTCGATATGGCCAAAGAAATGGTCACAGATTATTATGGGACGACCACAGCTGCAACGGACACAAATAACAAATAATCCTTAAGACTAGCGAATTTCAATAGGTTTTCATGATTAAACATGGTAGAATAGTTTTGACTTTTCTTTGAGGGGGCGCGCCATGGACAAAGTAACTTTTCGCAAACAACAAATTGATCGACTGGTTACATTTTCAAAAGATGATCAAAAACGTGATGAAGAAGCACAGTTAACTAAAGCATTTTATCAATTGGAAAATTTTCAAAATGCCGAGACAATTGGGCTAACGATTAGTCAAGACATTGAATTTGATACAGCACCTTTAATTAAGGCCGTTCAAAATTTGGGCAAGCGGGTTTATGTGCCTAGAACCTTATCTAATTACCAAATGACCTTTTTACCTTATCCTGAAGATGTGGCAGACTTGGAGAAGAGTTCATTTGGGATCTATGAGCCTAAATTAATTGCATCCCAGCGTTTAGACCCACCGGATTTAGTGGTGGTTCCAGGTATTGCTTTTTCTAAAGATGGCCATTATCGCATTGGTTTTGGTGCCGGTTATTACGATCGTTACCTTAACCGGTATCAACCTCATACAACGGCCTTTGTATTATCACCAATGTTATACGATGAACCACAGTGGCCAGTTTCCATGTTAGATGTACCTGTAGAAGATATTCTAACTGTCTAGAATGGAGCGATGGTATGGATTTTAAACGAACTTGGCAACGTTTGGATAGTACGGCATTTGTAACGTGGCTGCTTTTAGGAGCAGCTATTATTATGTTCTTTGTAGAAGTTTTAAGTGGTGGCAGTCAAAATATTGCTGTGTTAGAACACTACGGTGCCGGCGTGAACGGGCTAATTGCCCAGGGCCAGTGGTGGCGCTTGATCACACCCATGTTTTTACACATTGGTGTGATGCACATCGCGGTCAATGGGGTAATGATTTATTATGTGGGGACCCAATTAGAGCGGGTATTCGGCCATTTGCGTTATTTTGTGATTTATATGGGCAGTGGTATCATCGGTAACTTGTTTAGCTTTGCTTTTGGCAGTGATAATAGTATTTCTGCTGGAGCCAGTACCGCCTTATTTGGCTTGTTTGGGGCATTTATCATGTTGGGTCTGACTTTTCAACACAATCCCTTTATTCAAACGATGGCTAAACAATTTGGTGTGTTAGTTGTCATTAATCTAGTGTTTGATATGTTTGCCACCAATATTGATATTTGGGGGCACATTGGCGGTTTTATTGGCGGCGTCTTAGTGGCCTTTGCCCTAAGCGTGCCGAGAAGATTTGGCCAAACATCTCGATTGGCTCAGGCATTAGCAGTGATTGTCGTGCTCTTAGTTTCTGTAGGTTTGTATTGGGCTGGTTTGAATGGATGAGAAATTTAGAAATTTATATGATGTGCAACAACTTTTAAAAAGATTCGGTATTTTTGTCCACTTAGGTAATCGCCTTTGGGATATCGAATTGATGCACGAAGAATTACGGAAGATTCATGATGCGCGTTTGATCGATGACCAGGTATTTCGTTCGGCGGCCTTGGTTTTAAAGCGGGAGCATCGCCTAGAAGCTGAACATCCAGAAAATAATATGTTTCATGATTGAAGGGAGTTAAACACCATGGCTAACATGGCTGACAAAAAATTAATCGGGGTCGACCTCGGTGGGACAACAATTAAATTTGCGATTTTAACATTAGACGGTGACATCCAACAACGGTGGAGTATCGATACCAATATTTTAGATGATGGGACCCATATTGTACCAAGTATTATTGACGCAATTAATCATCGTTTGAAGCTTTACGACATGACCCCAGATCAATTCAGCGGCATCGGCATGGGCTCACCAGGTTCGGTGGATTTAGAAGCTGGGACGGTCATTGGCGCCTTTAACCTGAATTGGAAAACGTTGCAATATGTTAAAAAAGACATTGAAGCTGGCACTGGTATGAAATTTGTGATTGATAATGATGCCAATGTTGCCGCTTTAGGTGAACGCTGGAAGGGCGCTGGCGAAAATGAAGCCGACGTGACCTTCATTACCCTAGGTACTGGGGTTGGCGGCGGTTTAATTGCCAATGGTCAGCTATTGCATGGTGTTGCCGGTTCTGCGGGTGAAATTGGCCACGTGACCGTGGAGACTCACAATGGGTATCTGTGTACTTGTGGCAAGCATGGTTGTTTGGAAACGGTTGCCTCGGCCACTGGTATTGTCCGGGTTGCCCGGGATATGGCTGAAGAATATTCTGGGAACTCCGTCTTGAAAAAGACCTTAGATGACGGGGAAGAAATTTCGTCTAAAATTGTCTTTGACATGGCCAAAAGCAATGACCCGCTGGCTTTGATGGTGGTGGACAAAGTGACCAACTATTTAGGTTTAGCTTTGGCCAATGCAGCCAACTTATTAAATCCGTCTTTTGTAGTTATTGGCGGTGGCGTCTCTGCTGCTGGGGATTTCTTATTAACTCGAGTTGATAAGGCATTTAAGGCCAATACCTTCCCCAATGTTCGAGAGACGACGGCAGTTCGGCTGGCAACTTTAGGTAACGAGGCCGGTGTGATTGGTGCGGCTTGGTTAGCTAGAAATGCATTTGTAAAATAAGCATGATTAAATAGTTAGGGGCGAATATTTTGGTTGTTGGTGCGATTTCAGGTATTTGGTTTTTAAATATCTTTTTCCTAGTGATTATTTTGGGATTTGTGGGTAACTGGCTATATTATTGGTTGCGAGCTAAGCAATTGAAGGCTGGCCTCAAAGAAGCCGAATTTGAAAAAACGATGCGTAAAGCACAGTTGATTGATTTAAGAGAAAAAAAAGAATTTGATGCCGGACATATTTTAGGTGCCCGTAGCCTGCCATTTACCACCTTGAAGCAGCGAATGGGTGAATTGCGTAAGGATTTACCTGTCTATGTTTATGATGATGGTAAGAATGTGAGCGTTCGGGCTACCTTGAAATTACGTAAGGCCGGTTTTCAAGAAGTGAACTGGCTTGAAGATGGTTATCGTAACTGGAAGGGTAAGACTAAAAAGAAATAAAAAGTTGGTTTGCCTAGATAATATCCAGGTGATTAGCGCTAAAAAGGCTGGCACAAAATAAAAATTTTGTGCCAGCCTTTACTATTAAAATACTGATTATGCTTGATGGGCCGCATGTTGTTTGCGATTAGCCTTACGGCGGTTTTCTTCTACCTTGTTGTTGAAGTCTTCTTCAGGCTCGATAACCGTCTTCTTAAATGCTAAAACAGCACCACCCAGTGCACCTACTGTGGTGAGGGCACCAACAACGAAACCAGATACAAACTTATTTGCCATATGAATTACCTCCTATTTCAGTATACCTTTATTATTACTTATTGTATCAGAGATTACCACTAAATAACATGATTGGAGCATAAGATGAAGTCAAAAGTGTTGATGATCGTGGGGCCAACTGCCATTGGCAAGACTGACCTCAGTATACATTTAGCCAAAAAATTTCATGGCGAAATTATTTCAGGGGACTCAATGCAAATTTACCGTCATTTGGATGTGGGGACTGCCAAGGTAACCCCTGATGAAATGGCCGGCGTCAAACATTATCTGCTAGATATTGCGGATGTGGACCAACGCTATACGGTCCATGATTTCCAGACCCAAGCCCAACAAATCATTACTCAGTTGACCCAGGCTAAAATATTACCCATTATTGCCGGAGGGACCGGTTTTTACTTGAATGCCCTTCGCCATAATTTAAATTTAGGGGATGCAGCTGACCACCAACTCAACGAACGCACAAGGGCTAAATGGACGCAGTTTTATGATACAGTGGGTCCAAAGGTTGCCTGGCAACGCTTGTTGCAACAAGATCCTGTGAGTGCCAAAAATATACCAGCGACTAATAAGCGGCGAATTGTACGAGCCTTAGAAGTGGTCAATGAAACTTCCCAGTTATTTTCCCAACAAAATCAAGCGGAAACGCAATTGGATACCTTGATCATTGGGCTGAATACAGACCGGCAATTGCTTTATGACCGGATTAATGCCCGGGTCGATCAAATGATGGCCCAGGGTCTTTTAAATGAAGCTCGCTGGCTTTACAAACGCCGACAAACTAGTGTCCAAGCCAGCAATGGTATCGGGTACAAAGAGTTGTTCGCTTATTTTGACGGCTCATTGAGTTTAGAGGCCGCCGTCGCCTTGATCAAAAGAAATTCCAGACACTATGCCAAACGCCAATTAACTTATTTCCGTAATCAAATGCCCACCCACTGGTTTGATCCTTTCGCAGACCCCCACTGGCTTTCTGAAATTGAAACGACAGTGGCCCAATGGCAAAATTAATGTAATAAAAGCTAACATTTTGCATTGACAGACAAACCTCTGTTGTGTATGATAGGTTTTGTAACAGAGAGGAGGTTAATTATGAAAGAAAAAGAATTACGACGGACACTTGCGGTTCTTCCGATTGGAACAGCCATGAAGCTGACTGATTTAAGCGCACGTCAGATTCGTTACTATGAAGATCAAGAATTGATTCGACCAAAGCGCAACGAAGGTAATCAACGCATGTTTTCACTAAATGACATTGATCGACTGTTGGAGATTAAGGATTATTTAGCAGATGGCATGAATATTGCTGGTATCAAGTATGCCTTTGAAGAACAAAAACGTAAGTCCAAGCTCGTAACCACGACTCAGAGTGACAACCACGAATTGACCGATGATGATGTTCGGCGCATTTTGCGGGAGGAATTACTTCAAACTGGTGGCTTGGAGGGTCCAGACCATCAGATTCCTGGTTTCTTTCATAAAAAACCACTCTAGGTAAGCTAATAGGCATTGGAAAAGGAGAGTTTGATATTAATGGCTAATAAATCAATCACAGCTGACGACATCCGCGAAGTTGTTGTCAAAGAAAACGTGCAATTCCTACGGTTAATGTTTACAGATATTAACGGTATCATCAAAAACGTTGAAGTTCCCGTGGACCAACTTGAAAAGGTATTGAACAACAAAATCATGTTTGATGGTTCTTCCATCGATGGCTTTGTGCGTATCGAAGAAAGTGATATGCTTTTGTACCCTGATTTGTCCACATTCTTAGTTTTCCCTTGGGGCTCTGATCATGGGAAGGTTGCCCGTTTAATTTGTGATATTCACAATCCTGATGGGTCACCATTTGCTGGGGATCCACGGAATAACTTACGTCGAGTTGTTAAGGAAATGCAAGATCAAGGGTTCTCAGCTTTTAATATCGGCCCTGAACCAGAATTCTTCTTATTCCAATTAGATGCAACCGGCAAACCAACCCTCAACTTGAATGACAAGGGTGGCTATTTTGATTTTGCCCCAGTTGATTTAGGTGAAAATACCCGCCGTGATATTGTCCTTGAATTGGAAAAAATGGGCTTTGAAGTAGAAGCTTCTCACCATGAAGTTGCCCCTGGCCAACATGAAATTGACTTCAAATACGCGGATGCATTGGAAGCGGCTGATAATATTCAAACGTTTAAATTAGTCGTTAAAACCATTGCCAGAAAACATGGGTTGCATGCTACCTTTATGCCAAAACCATTGGAAGGCATCAATGGTTCTGGGATGCATATCAACATGTCTTTGTTCAGCGATCCTAAAACAAATGCTTTCTTTGATGAGAAAGCTGAGGGTCAATTATCAGAGACTGCTTATCACTTCTTAGGCGGTTTAATGGATCACGCCCGGGCCTTGACAGCTGTTAATAACCCAACCGTGAACTCTTACAAACGTTTAGTACCTGGCTTTGAAGCACCCGTTTATGTTGCTTGGTCCGGTCGTAACCGGTCACCATTAATTCGGGTCCCTCAATCAAGAGGTTTATCTACTCGACTTGAAATGCGTTCTGTTGATCCAAGTGCGAACCCTTACTTGGCAATTGCTGCGATTTTAAATGCTGGTTTAGATGGTTTAGCCCAAGGCAAGACGCCATATCCAGCCGTAGACCGTAACATTTATCGCATGAATGAAGCTGAACGTCAGGACAATCACATTACTGATTTACCTTCAACGTTACATAACGCCATCAAAGCACTTGAAAAAGATGATGTCGTTAAAAGTGCTTTAGGTGATCATTTATATCGTAGTTTCTTGGATTCTAAGGATCTTGAATGGGGCGCTTATCGTCAAACCGTTTCTGAATGGGAAAGAGATCAATACTTGGAATTATATTAAAATAATGTAAGAAAGGTTGAGGCCGTGATCTTGGGTCTCAACCTTTTTTGCGTCCAATGGCAACATCGGTGGTTTGACTAGCCCAAGTAAGTGGGCTACACTAGACAAACTGAATTTTGTGAAGGGAATGGTGAGATGACCCAGGATAATTTATTTGCCGATGGCGAAATTACCGTGTATGGCGCCAGGCAAAACAACTTGAAGGATATCAATTTACGGCTGCCTAAAAAAAGAACGACGGTGTTTGTGGGCTTGTCTGGGGCCGGTAAGTCTTCATTGGTATTTGATACTATCGCCGCCCAATCCCGCCGTGAATTAAATGAAACTTTCCCCAGCTTTACCCAACAGTATTTACCAAAATATGGCCAACCAAATGTGAAGGCGATTGAACATCTGCCCGTGGCCATTGTCATTGAGCAAAAGAAGATTGGTCAAAATGCCCGCTCCACCGTTGCCACTTATACGGGTATTTATTCACTTTTGCGTCTATTATTCTCCCGGGTTGGCCAACCATTTATTGGTTACTCTGACACTTTTTCTTTCAATATGCCCCAAGGAATGTGTCAAACTTGCCAAGGCTTAGGTTATGTGGACGATATCGATGAAGCTGCTTTAGTTGATAAACGTAAATCATTAAACCAGGGGGCCATTACCTTTGTGAGCTTTGGCGTGAACACTTGGCGGTGGAAAAGATATGCTAACAGTGGGTTGTTTGATAATGATAAACCCTTAGCTGACTATACGCCTCAAGAATGGGAGTTATTGATGCATGCACCGCAACAACAGCTCAAAAATGCCCCGGCTAATTGGCATCCCACCGCCCTATACGAGGGGATTGTGCCCCGGATCAAGCGATCAATTCTCCACAAGGCTGAGGCCAAACATCATCAATCAGAAATTGCCCGAGTGGTGACCCACAAGGCCTGTCCAGCGTGTCATGGAACCCGGGTGAATGATTTGGTCCGTTCCAATCATATTGCCGGCAAAAATATTGCGGACGTTTGCAACATGAACCTAGAGCAAGTCGTGGCTTTTTTGAATCAAATCCACGTGTCTTTAGCGGCTTCGATTATTCGGGAGCTAAAGACCATGTTAAATGCCTTGATCGATATTGGTCTAGGGTATTTATCTTTAGCCCGGGGGACCAGCAGTCTTTCTGGGGGTGAGTCCCAGCGTATTAAAATTGCCAAATATTTGAATAGTTCCCTATCGGATTTAGTCTATATCTTGGACGAACCCAGTGTGGGCTTGCATCCCCATGATATTCGCCTGGTGAAACAAGCATTACGCCAATTGCAAGACCAGGGCAACACGATTTTAATTGTGGAACACAATCCCTTAATGATGACCGATGCCGATTATGCCGTGGAAATCGGTCCGGTAGCTGGTAGTGCCGGGGGGCAGGTCACGTTTACTGGTTCTTATAAAGCCTTATTACAATCCCATACGTTAACCGGGGACTATTTACGGCAGCCATATGTTTTAAAAACACCCAGAAAACCCAGTAAAGGGTGGTTGACCCGCCAGCACATTCAAAACAACAATTTAAAAGATGTGAACGTCCGCTTGCCCCTAGGCGTCATGACCGTCCTCACTGGCGTTGCTGGCTCCGGCAAAAGTTCTTTAGCCAAAGGGTTAATGGCCAGTATGGCTGTCCCGGTCATTAATTTAAAGCAACGGGCTGCCAGCGCAAATTTGCGGTCCACACCATTAACTTATCTAGGCATATTTGATAAAATTCGGCAACGTTTTGCCAAAGCGAATCAAGTTTCCAGCAGTTTATTTAGCTATAATGGCAAAGGCGCCTGTCCCGTTTGTAAAGGCAAGGGTGTCACCATTACCAATATGGCGTTTATGGATCCAGTGGTGCAAACTTGCGAAGCTTGTCATGGTCGGCGCTATAGTCCAGCAGCGCTCCAATATCAATATCTAGGCCATACCATCGCTGATATTTTGGAAATGAGTGTGCGTGCTGCCAGTCAAACCTTTGCCCAGGACGCAGCAATTGGTCCTAGAATCCATGATCTGCAACGGGTCGGTCTGGGTTACCTTAAATTAAATCAATCTCTGACCACTTTATCTGGGGGCGAATTACAACGCTTATCGCTGGCTACCCAGTTAAATGGCCAGGGCAATATGATTTTTCTAGATGAACCCACGGCGGGGCTACACATGCAAGATATCCAACAACTTCTCAAACTCTTCAATGAATTAGTTGACCAGGGGAACACCTTAATTTTAATCGAGCATAATTTGACGGTGATGACCCAAGCGGATTGGCTGATTGATGTTGGACCCGATGCCGGGAGTTTTGGCGGCCAGATTTTATATGCTGGCCCACCAGCTGGTATTTTACAACAAGCAAACTCCTACACAGCAGCGGCTTTAAAACACGCTTTATCTAAATGAAAACAAGAAAAAATCCAGCAATTGCCTGACATATTTGGCAACTGCTGGATTTTTTGATAAACGGATTTAAATTAACGCCGATAAGGAATTTCTAAGCGACAATCAGCTAAATCGATTTGATAATGAATTACTTCAGAGGAACGTAACGTCATCCCCATGTCGGTGCCGTATAAGATCAACCCAATTTGATGGTCTTTTAATAGGTGGTAATGGGTTGGTTGCAGTTCAAAATGGACGGTATAAAAATGATCGGGGGTGACAGCTTGGTTGAAACGCATCGAGGCCCGATTTTGTAAATTAATATGGCCCTTTGTGATCAACTTGTAAGCTGATGTTGTTGGGGCCAGCTGAAATTCCTTCAGATCTTCAGATTGCCAGTTATAGCCAAGTTTTAAGCCAGCTCGTTCAATAATACTAGGGTTAGCTAACAAGCGCTTAGCTTGGCCATAATCCACGAGCATAGCGCTTAGCAAACCGTGATCCACACTGCTGGCAATTTGAGCGGTTAGCATCGGATTGCCGTCAATGTAGAGCTCATGGTCTAGGGGTTGAGATTTATATTGCAAACGGTTAGTGGCATACGCCGAGTGATCCGCCATGATAGCGCGAGTCCAGGCGTGTTCATCACGATCTCCTTTGAAAAAAGTTGCAGCACCATCATCCACGTAAGCTTGGATGGGGCTATTTTTAGGCTGCGTTGTTAATTCGTTGCCCACTAAATAATATTGGCGCTTAGGATCGCTGTCAGCACACCAATCTTGGTAATGGTGCCAGGTTTCAGGCTGGGCATTATCTTGAATGAGGACTTTGGGTAAAATGGTGTCACTGTGATTGGGAAAGCCCAATAACTTGTCGGTCAGCCATAGATTGACCATGTCGTTAAAGTCAATGGAGCGAATGTTGTTCATATAAACGTGTTGGCCTTGGTGTAAGAACAGTTTGGCGGGGATATCAGCTTCCCGCAAGGCCCGCCAAAGTTTTTCCGGATTGCGGAGTTTGACATTCCAGTCGTTTAAGCCATGGACTAATAAAACGGCACATTTGATATTTTTAACATTGGTGCGATAATTGCGAATTGCCCAAAAATCATTATAATTACCGCTGTTGCGATCCTGGCCCTTGGTTAAGGCTAAGAGAGTTTTATCAAAGACCGGTTTAATTCGTTGGTAATCGGCAGCGTCTTTTAACCGGCTGAAAGTATCAATTGCCAATACATCGCAATCTTCACCCTGACAATCCTCAGGGGCCACCACCAAACCGTGGTCGCGATAATAGTCATACCAACTGGAAATGGCTGATTCTGAAATGATGGCTTTTAAACCAGGGACTCCCGTTGTGGCCGCTGCTGTAGCCATGGTGCCCAAATAGGATTTGCCAGTCATGGCCACATTGCCATTACACCACCAGGCCTTGATGGCGATATGATCAGTTTTGTTGGTGAAAGCGAGCCGATCACCATGCAACCATTCAATAATGGCCGTGGTGGATAGGGTTTCGGCCGGGGAGCCACTGGTCCGAATGCCATCAGAATGCCGTGTACCAATTCCACCGGCATAAACCGTGGCCAAACCCCGGGCTAAGAAATAATCATTCAATGAATAAATATTATCTTCAGTGGAAGTTATCTCCGGGGTTTCGGTTTCACTTTTAACTGCTGGTGTCTTTAGCGTCACGGGTTGATCAATTTGGGGGACCGGGGGCAGGGCACTGGTGATAGTGGGTTCGGTGGCTGGTTTGACGGCTAAATTGATATTCACGTCATGTAAGGCGGCTGTCATATCATTGGTGCCCTTGAAATAAGGATTGGCGGTATAAAGGGCGGGGACTTTTAAGTTATAAGCCGTGGCTTTCGGGCGGAATATGGTAGTTTCTAAAAGATCATATTGACCATCTTCATCCGTATCTAAATCACTTTGCACATAAACAATCTCGCGAATCGTTGTATTGGCATCAAAAGTGGCCTGTAAGCGCCCGTTGAATAAAACGAATTGCGGTGTTCTAGATTTGAAGAATTGATTGAAAAAGCCCCGATTCGCCAGTACGTCCAAATAATTTTGACCATTTTTTGTTCGTAAACATAGTAAATAGTAAAAGGCTGTGACTAACTGGGCTTTAGTTGTTAAGAGTTCTGGTGTCTTTAGGAGGGGCAAGCCTAAATTGCTTAAAAACTCACCGCCTTGGGCTAATTTAAAATCGACATCGACTTCAAATCCCAGTAACTGTAAAGCTAGGTTGTAAAAATCTGTCGTAAGTAATGTGAAGTGCTCAGTTTCATATAAAGCTTTTAAAGTCGTGTGTTCATTGACCAATAGCCGATCCATGGTTTCCAATAAGGCACTGGTGCTATGTTGCTCAGGGAAGAGCTTTTTGATAAAAGCAGCAAATACTTTGTTGATTTTCATGGTATCAAAGCGGCCGGGCAAGAAATCAATGGCTTTAAGATCGCTTAATTGCTGGTCAAAAGGCACGGGATGATAGGAATATTGGTATAATTTCAATTGGTGCACCTCTTTAGATAAATTTTGATTGACAACGCTAGAAGAAATTGTGTAAAATGGAATACGTTGTTGACACAGTGGCTCAGCTGGATAGAGCAACGGTCTTCTAAACCGTAGGTCGTGAGTTCAAGTCTCACCTGTGTCATTTTGAGTATAGCATATGAACACGTAAAAAACATCTAAGCCTTGGTAGTAAAGGGTTTAGATGTTTTTTTGTTCCCCTAGAAAACGTGAGAAAAAGGGTGTTTTTAGAAACTTTGCGACCAGATTACGAAAAGTACTTTGAGAGTTTAACAACGAGTAAAATTTATTGATTTAGATGTTGAATGGCATAATCTGCTTCTTCAGGGGTGAACTTTTCGCCGGCAGTAGATGTCAGTTGCTCTCGGATTGATTCTGGAGACATTGCCATGTTTGTTTGATAATCTTTAGCTTTTGCCAATGCATTGGCATTGTAATCAGCTTTTAAATTGTCTACGGCATACTGCGCCGCTTCAGTTGAATACTTTTCACCATATTCGGATGTCAATTGGTCGTAAATACCCTGTTTGGACATGTGCATGGTTTTTGAGTAAGTAGCTGCCTTGATCAATGCTGTTTTATACTCGACTGGAACTTTTGCTTCACTAGAGCTTGATGCAGTACTTGATGATTCAGTAGTACTTGTGGTTTGTTTTGAAGATGAATCCTTTGAACCGCTTGAATTAGAACCCCCACAAGCCGTTAAAGAAACTCCCATTAGTGCAATTGTACCGATAGTTAATAACTTTTTCATTTTACATCCTCCATATGGTAAAATATTATTGTTCAGTATTTCCCAAGTGGAGGTACATGTCCTCATCTCGCTGCATCGGGATGGGGCTTTTTCTTTTAGAAACCAAGGCTTTGTTTCATAGACCTAGAAGTTCTTTTTTCTTGGCGTCAAATTCTTCTTGAGAAATGATGTCGTCATCGAGTAATGCCTTATATTTTCGAATTTCATCGAAGGCGTCATCTGGCGTTTTTACAGGATTTTCTGACGCATCATTTATTTCAAGTGATGGTTCATCTATCTCTGTTTCAACCACTGGTTCGGGCTCAGGAACATTGATGGTAAAGTTTGACAATTCAACAAACTCTGAATTGAAAAGTGAAAGTTGAAGGGTGAGTTTTTCAGCTGTTTCAATATCTTCAAGCTTCAATACTGTGAGGGCACGATCTTCGACCATCTTAGTTGAAGTTGATGTGGTGCCAGCCTCAGTAGATATTTTATCTTTTCCCATACCTCGCCCAACAAGGCCACCAGCGACAGCGCCAATACCCCCTGTTAAAGCACCACCGATAATTGCGCCGCTTAATCCGTGACGTTTCTTTTTAACGGTTTGTTTTCCGGGCGTGGTAGTCGCTGTTACTTCTTCGTGGTACTTGGGTCCGCTGAATTCAATGGATAGTAAGCGATACAGGATTGGATCTTTTAAATTGAAACTCACGCTGTCATCATCAAGCTGGTATATTTTAGAAAGCACCATACCCCCGTTTACGAGCTTCCGCGCACTTGAATTATAAAAAGTAATGCCTGCCTTACGTACTACGCGTTGCTTATAACCAGTTTCGTTCTCGTTGTCAAATAAGCCCATTTTACTACCTCCATATGATAAAATATTATTGAAAGGTTCTTTCTAACTAATGTAGAGAGCTATCCTCAGTCTGTTGGTAGCGGGCTGGGGATTTATGTGTTTGCAGAAGCTTTTATGTATCCGTTTACATTATAGCATATCGAAATTGGGAAAAATATTTAAGTTATGAGAACAATTGCGGCTGATGTTTCTACCGGGGCAACCTGATAAAGCCTGAATACACTGTTGCCTTGCTCTATCTCAATCCAAGTGTTTAGCAATATGCTGAATTTTTTGCTCAACCAGCAGGGATGCTTTAAACTTTCTGGTAAGGAAGAAATATTGTTGCGATAAGATCGCGCCCTTTTTGTTGGCCATACTAATCGTATACACGGAGAGTGAATTTTTTGCTTCATCGAAAATCTAGTTTAGTAGAAGTTAATTGATTTTGAAAATTAAGGGGGATGCAGCAGATGATTGTTCCTGATTTTGCTAAATATTACGCTTTAGAATGGGCATTAGTTGATGACGATGGCAGATTGGTAAGGGGTGGTGAAGACGGCCGAATGCTCTTGAAAGCAGGTGCGCCGCTCAAAGTCCAAGAAGCGTATGCGGCCTATATCGAGTTATTAGATTATCAATTAGAGAATAATATTGATTTTTAACATTAATTTCATTTCAGATGTTGAACAAATGTCACAACCAGGGGGATTCAATTGATTGAATTAAAACTCCTCAGTCAATCCGGGAACATTGTAACTTATGAATTTATTATCGAATCTGAACAAAGCGGACAAGTCCAGTATAATTTTAAATCGAGAGAATACCGGGTTGAACAGCAAACTATCACCAAGTACCATAAGAGTTATTTGGTTCACTTGATAGCTAAGTTGGCGGAGTTCTCAAATTTGAATCAATTCCCCAACAATTACACAATTGCTTGGTACTAAGGAATAGGGGACGTGAAGATTTTGAAAATTGATAAAACTCTAACAGTTGAGGAAGTTCAAAAAGATGTGCCGATACCGATTGGTGTACGCGACGAACCATTGATCACGATTACTAAAATACCCCGGGAAGAAGCACTTGCTGAATTAATGGCAATTTACCATATGACCAAAGCAGAAGTTTTAAAAATGGTTGCCCGTAAGACAAAAACCAAGCATTAGACAATATTTTAAAGGTACAGATGGATTTCGTTTTGGAGGTCTTTAAAGCGAAAGATGATGAGAAATCAAATTTAGATGGGTCACATCAGCTGCCAGCAGCACCGATTGAAGCAACCGATGCGAGACACACGGGTATTGATCCAGATTTGAGAGACTATTTGCCAATCCCTGCAGGTGAAATTGATGAAGCACCAATTAACATCATTGAGATTGACAAAACCAAAGAAGAAATCTTAAAGGACATTGCTAAACGTCGTGGCGTCTCTGTTGAAGAGGTTAAGGCGTCGTTGCCGAAAATTAAATAATCAAGTTTATGGCACTTTATTTTTATTGAATACTATTTTTATACCTATTTTGATTTGATTAACAACTGTCTATGAAGATGCCATGAAAGCTAAAGTGGGAGGGCTCAAAGTGGATCTTGCTAGCATGTCACTAGTGGCGATAATTAAACATTTCCGTGGAAAGCATGTTTCTTTTAAGCTGAAAGATGGTAGTCAAAGGGTCATTTTTGTCAACGAAATCGAAAGTGAAGCCGATGATCAACCGGAATTGGTTTTTATGGCTGATTACCCGGAAGACGACGTTTGGATATCAGATATTCTCACTGCTACGGTAGTATCTGGAAAGAAATGAGCCACGCCAGTTGGTTACGGGCTTTGTCTGAGTATAGCTGGCAATGTTAAATATCTGCAATAAGAAACCTAATCGTCGGGCGGTTAAAGCGCAGTATTGGTGGACAAATGAAAAGGCATCTAAATCCCTTTCTACCAGGATTTAGATGCCTTTTATTGTACGAAAGATTGTGTATTTGTAACAATTAATAATTACTATTACCAAAGACCAATGCCAAAAGTGAACCCCACAACAAGATCACAAAGACAAATGTTACAACGGCAATAATGAACTGAACGATACCCGCAAGATTCCAGGTTTTTTGCACGGCTTGAAAGGTTTCATAGTCACCATATTCGCTATTTTGCCAAGCCCATTTATTGCCCATGGCCCCACAAATAATGGCCCAGATTAACCCAAATCCGGGGATCAGGGCAATGAGGGGCAGGTAGGTCTTGTTACCAATCCCCCAGACCCAGTTGAACATTAAGGCACCCCAATTCCAACCGTGGACATCTGCTTCAATACCTGCTCTGTTTTTGATCATATGCATTTCCTCCCAAATGATGTTCATTTCAAGTTAGCTGACTTTTGCCAGCCGGCGGTGAAATGTATCTTAATTTTATATTTCGTGATAAAGTTGGTCAATCATTTTATGAGGCAAACAAGCTATATTTACCCAAACAAAAACACCTTTGAACCATTCCTAGCGTTCAAAGGTGTTTAAGATAGTCAAACTATTTCATGTTTGTTTGACTGGTATGGGTGATTTTGTCATTAGAAGCGACAATTACAAAGCTGGCATCATTACCTTTTACACCAGATGTATACGTTTCAGTCAAAGCCTTTTGACCATCGATAACAGTTTGAGTGACTTCATCAGCCAATCCAAATTTATCAGTGGCTTTAGCGACCTTGTCGCCCTTTTTAACGGTATTGAACTGCTTGAGATCAATTGTGTTTTTACGCTTAGCATTATAATTGATCAACTGCGCGCCAAAAGCCTTGTCGTTCGTAAATGACAAAACAATCTTTGCATCGGCTTGTTTATCAATGTTTGTCCAAGTGACGTTTTGTACGGCGATGTCGTTGATTTTACTTTCGGTCGTCGTACTTGGCTTGCCAAATTGTTTTTTAGCAGCAGCTAAAGTTGTACCGCCAGCGGCTTTTTTATGCAGGTCACCAAATTTAAGGTTGTTGAAATCGGCACGTTCAGACTTAACAACGACTTTACTAGATGAGCTAGCGCTATTGGCACTGTTACTTTTTGAACTGTTGCCACCACAAGCGGCCAGGGAAACTGAAGACAAGAGCATTAAACCGACGAGCAAAAATTTTTTCATGAGGATCCTCCATTGATAACGTTGTTATCAGATAATTTTAAAGCATGGTACAAGTAAGCTTAAACTAGGTTACAGGCTAATGTTACCTGCGTCTAGTCTAACCCATTGGGTATCATTACCTACCCGAAGGTAAATGGCACCGTTGAGAACTTTGGCACCGAAGACTTTCCAAGCAGAGCCAGCGTATAATTGGCTGACACCATTGCCGGCGCCGTCATATAAAGTAGCTGGACCACTACCATAGACTGTGAAGGTACCATTGAAGTTACCTTCTTGGGATCCAAAAACAGCGAAGTCAGTGTTTGGGGTACCTTCTACAGTGGCGCCGCCAACATCATACTTGAAAGTATTGGCATTGCTGCCGCCATAGACGTTGAATACCTTCCAAAAAGTACCTGCAGGTAAAGTTGCACCAGTACTGGTGTTAATTCCCCGATATAAGAATAAAACACCGTCCGTCAAAGTTGTGCCATCAACATAAGAAATGTCTTTGGCTTTAACCCATTGGGTGCCACCTAAATTGTAAGTATAGGAGCCATCGGCAGTTTTAGTCCGGTAAATTGCTTTCCACTGGGAACCAGCCGGCAAAGAGCGATTCAACGGGGTAAACGTACCTTGATCAAAATAAAGTGGGGCGCCGTCAGGATTGGTGACAGTGACTGTACCACTGACATCTTCTGTCGGATAATTCGTGGCAGCTTGCGCAGTATTGCCTGTGAAAGTTGCACCCACTGCCAATAACACAGCAGCCAAAACAGACCATAAGATATTCTTTCTCAATCGATTTTCCATAAAACCCTTCCTCTCAATAATGATTATTAGGTTCAAATTCATTATACCGTGTTCAATATTAAAGATACAGGTAATCTAAGAAAATACTTAGTATTTAGGCACACTATATAATAAAATTTCAGCTTAATTGTACTTTGACAACCAACATGCTAAAATTTTAATGCCGGCTTAATTATGTGGGGGATTTATTCGAGCCCTTAAAACTGGTATATTGATAGTAGGTCGATAATATTTGTTTGGCAGCATTCAAAAAAGTTAGGTGTTGATTTTTATGAGAAAAAAATTGAGTAGAAAGGCGCTAAAACAAGCGTCACTTAAAAAAATATATTTCTACATTGAATTCAGTGATGGCCGTGTGTTAGAAATGCCAGTGCAAATTTCTAAAACGGATACCAGTGCTAAAGATGCGCTGATTGCGCGCTTGCAAAAGCGTGAGGGGTTTGCGACGGATACCCAGGGGGTGCGCTACGAGTTTAAAAATATGGTTCATTATGAAATTATTGAAGATAAGAAATAGAGACGATTCTGATGTATGACCACCATCTAAAAAAAGACGCCAGAGATCCCCGCGTGGTGAAAACAAATGTGAAGTTGCGGCGGGCTTTGGTGCAATTCTTACAGTATCATACCCTCAAAGATTTATCCGTCCAAAAAATAACTGCCATGGCTGGGGTGACCCGGGGGACTTTTTACCTGCATTATTCAGATAAAGAAGATTTCGTCAAACAAATTCAGTTAGGTTTTTTACATCACTTCTTCAAGCAGGTTATTGTCTATGTGGACAGCCTCGAGGCCTTACAGGCTTTTCCGGCATTTAATGTGAGTTTGGCATTTTCATTTATTTCAGAACACGCCACCACATTTGATGTCTTTTTGAATCGGGAGAAAACCTTAACTTTCAATGATCAATTTCATGCTGGTTTGGTCAGCTACTTTGAAGAATATGTTCGCAAGTCTTATGATGTGAGTATTCCTGAAAGCAGCTTACCGGAGAAGCCGGTCTTTGATTTCTATGCTGGGGCTTTTATTTCATTAGTGTCCAACTGGCTCAAAGATAACAAGCGTTATTCATCAGATTATATGGCCCATATTTTTGAGTCACTCCTGTGTGCAGATAACCACGATGTGTCCAAAGTACAGCAGTTTTTCACATTTGATAAAAATGGTTTGACACACGTGTATTAGTTTGCTATAGTTTATGAGTTGTATTTGTGGACTCCACAGCTGCAACCGCACGGATTAGGTCTTAAGCTTCGGCGCCTAAAACGGCGAGTATAAGAAATTTTTTAGGAGGTGCAAATATATGTACGCTATTATTGAAACTGGTGGCAAACAATACAAAGTTGAAGAAGGTCAACCTGTATATGTTGAAAAGTTACCTGTAGAAGCTGGTGAAAAGATTTCTTTTGATAAAGTAATCTTCATTGGCGGTGATGATACTAAGATCGGGACACCTACAGTTGAAGGTGCTACTGTGACTGGTACAGTTGAAAAACAAGGTAAGGAAAAGAAAGTTGTTACTTTCAAGTACAAACCTAAGAAACATAGTCATCAAAAGAAGGGTCACCGTCAACCATACACTAAAGTTGTTGTTGACAAAATCAACGCGTAATTTTTAAATTGTTGATTTGTGACATGTTATTACCCAAGCTTTTTATTAAGAAGAGTGTAAAATTAGATGATAACAGCAAGTTTCTATCGAGATCGTGAGGGTAATTTAAACCATTACCGCATCATCGGTCATGCTAATTCTGGCGTGTACGGCCAAGATATTGTCTGTGCGGCCGTTTCAGCAACGACGATTGGGACCACCAATAGTTTGCAGGATTTAGCTGGCCTTACGCCAGTTGTCGAGTCTGATCAAGATAATGGCGGTTACTTAGATGTGACGATTTCATTACATGTAGATCAAGAAAAAGTATTGATTAGTCAAGTTCTTTTAGAAAATCTACTGGGAACCTTACAAAGCATTCAAAAAAATTACAGTGATTACTTAATCGTAAAAAATGATACTTCAACAGATTAATTATGGAGGTGAAATTCATGTTAGAAATGAATTTACAGTTCTTCGCCCATCATAAGGGGGGCGGTTCTACTGCCAATGGTCGTGATTCAGCTGGTCGTCGTTTAGGCGCTAAGGCTGCTGATGGCCAAACAGTTACTGCTGGTTCAATTATCTTCCGTCAACGTGGCACTAAGATTCATCCAGGTGAAAACGTGTTACGTGGTGGCGATGATACATTATTCGCAACAGCAGCAGGTATTGTCCGCTTTGAACGTTTAGGCCGAGACAAAAAGAAAGTTTCAGTTTATCCTGTAGCTGAAGCTAAATAAGTTTAAATTTTAGGGTTCGGTGATACATATTGCCGAGCTCTTTTTTTCATTTTGAGGGCGGTGTAATTTTATGACACGTTTACAACGATTGCAAACACTATTAGCAGAGCAACACTTGGCCAACTATTTTGTCACAAAACCTGAGAACATTTTTTATTTAACCGGGTTTACCGGTGATGACAGTGGTGTTTTAGTGACTCCAGGGGATGCTGTTTTAATAACTGATTCTCGGTATATTGCTCAAGCACACCAGCAACTACATGATGATATTGTTATTTTACAAGAACAAGATGGGCTTTTAGCGGCTTTAGCCAAACTTATCAACACTCGAAAATTAACAAGTCTGGGGTTTGATGGTACCCAACTAAACTATCAAGACTTTCAATTCTTAACAAAAGCCCTGCCCAATCAGCAATTTCAAAGTGTCAATGGACTTGTGGAACAATTGCGGCAAGTTAAAGACCCCGATGAATTGGCGAACATTAAAATTGCTTGTCAAATTGCCGATCAATGTTTTGAACATATCCTGAACTTCATTAAACCCGGTGTGACGGAGTTGGCCGTTGCCAATGAGATGGAATATGATATGCGTAAACGTGGAGCTTCTGGGGTCTCTTTTGAGACGATTGTAGCTTCTGGCTATCGTTCAGCGTGGCCCCATGGCTCGGCCAGTGAGAAAGTCATTAAAAATCATGAATTAATCACTTTGGATTTTGGCTGTTTTTACAATCACTACGCTTCAGACATTACCAGAACTGTGGCCTTGGGGACGGTTGAACCTGAGCTGAGCCATATTTATGAGGTGGTATTAAAGGCAAATCAGCACGTTTTGTCAGTGGTCAAACCTGGCGTCAGTGGGCAAGCCATGCACGATGCCGCCCATGCGGTGATCGATGCAGCTGGCTATGGTCCTAATTTTGGCCATGGCACTGGCCACAGCATTGGCCTAGAGATCCATGAGGGCCCTGGGGCCTTTGGGGCTTACAAGGCCCAAAAACAAGTGATCCATAATGTTGAGACGGATGAGCCGGGTATTTATTTGGAAGGTCAAGGCGGTGTTCGCATCGAAGATGATTTTGTTGTGACGGCCACGGGCTATGAATTGTTGACCCATGCCCCCAAAGATCACTTAATTCAGTTATAATTACCTTGCAATCTAAGGGCTTGTCTTGCTAAGATAGTCTGCAAGGAACCAACATAAAATGATATAATGGTAGTAATTTATAAAGTTTAGATTTCAAATGAATTATTGAAATTTTAGATTGGAGCTAATTATGGCAGAGAATACAAATATTGTCTTACAGGATCAAGATGATGGTCGCGGGCGCATTGAGATTGCTCCAGAAGTTTTAGAGATCATCTTGGGCATTGCCGCAAATCAAATCGATGGTGTTTATGAGATGCGGGGGACCTTGGCAAATAATATCAATGCTTGGTTTGGCCGTGTTAATCGTGGCAAGGGGGTTTCCGTTAAAATTGACGGGGATAACCTGGTGGTCGATGTTTATGTTTATTTAAACTATGGCGTATCCGTTCCTAAAGTCGCCCTTGCGATTCAACAAACTTTAAAAGAACAATTGTTATATATGACTGATCTGCAATTGGATGAAGTTAATATCCACGTGGTAGGCCTAGTTTCTGAAAAGCCTAGTCAGAAATTAGATCCAAGTAATCTGTTTGCAGATGATGACACTACTGAAACGGAAGATGGGACAAGTAATTAATGGAAGTAAATCGACATAATATTCGAAAAGTTGCTTTTCAAGTACTTTTCATGCTGTTTGACAGCCCGGAAGTTGATCCAAATGAAGCTATTCAAAAGGTTTGGGTCATTGTTCAAAATATCAAAGATGAAGACCAGCCCCTAGATATCCCTGATTATTTAGGTTACTTAGTCTCCGGGGTATTAACGCATCAAAAAGCCTTAGACCAAGATATTGAAAAGAATTTGAAAACTGGGTGGCGCATCGAACGGTTAAACCGAACAGATTTAACGATTTTGCGCTTAGGTCTTTTTGAGATTTTCTTTGAAACAGAGTTGCCTAATAAAGTTGCCATTAATGAAGCTATCGAGTTGGCCAAAGATTTTGGTGATGATACTTCACGTAAATTTATTAATGGTATTTTATCCAACTATGTTCAAGCAAAAGACTAGTATTCAACCAGATGTTGCTAAGATGATTCATGATATTTAAGCTGTAGACGGTTAGAATTGTCTCAGCTTTTTTTAATATTTGGACTGGTCAGCGCCTTTACTTTCTTGGTATACTGGTGGCAATCTATTTTGAGTTGGAGGTCCGTCTTTTGGGAAAAATTATTGATGGCAAACTTGTTGCCAAGCACTATACTGCTGAGATGAAGCGAGAAGTTGAAGCCTTAGGAGTTAACCACATTGTACCAACACTAGCGGTCATTATCGTGGGCGAAGATGACGCTAGTAAAATATATGTCAGAAATAAGCATCGCCGTGCGGAGGGAATTGGTATTCATTCAATTAATATTAGAATGCCCGAAGAAACCACCCAGTTAACTTTATTGGAAAGAATTGATCTGTTGAATTCTGACCCTAAAGTCGATGGCATCTTAGTCCAATTACCGCTGCCAGGGCATATCAATGCTGAAGAAGTCTTAAACCGGATCAATCCAGATAAAGACGTGGATGGCTTTCATCCAGTTAACGTTGGCCGTTTGTGGTCAAATAATGCGCAAATCGTCCCCAGTACGCCCTTTGGCATTATGAAGATGCTAGCCTTTTACGGCATTGACCCAGCTGGCAAACAGGCAGTTATTATTGGCCGCAGTACAATTGTCGGTCGGCCCATGGCAGCAATGCTACTTAATGCCAATGCCACGGTGACCATTGCCCATTCTCAGACTAAAAATCTCCGCGCCCTGAGTCAACAAGCTGATATTTTGGTGGTGGCCGTGGGTCAAAGTCGCTTTATTAAAGCCGAAGATGTCAAGCCTGGGGCGGTGGTAATTGATGTTGGTATGAACCGGGATGAAAATCACAAACTCAGTGGGGATGTGGATTTTGACACGGTTATCCAAAAGGCTGAGCTGGTGACCCCTGTACCCGGTGGGGTAGGACCTATGACGATTACCATGCTGATGCAACAGACGATTAATATCGCCAAAAGAAGGGCACAACATGCAATCCAAAACAAATGATAAATATTTAACGGTCACAGCTTTAACCCAATACATTAAACGGAAATTTGAAGTTGATCCTTATTTGGATCAGGTCTTCTTAAAGGGTGAAATCTCAAACTTTCGGTTACGACCTCATAATCACCAATATTTTAGCCTTAAAGATGCTCATGCTAAAATCAATGCCATTATGTTCAAGTCCGCTTTTGAAAAAATTAAGTTTCAACCTGAAGAAGGCATGCAGGTTCTAGTGGTGGGGCGTATCTCGGTTTATGAACCCACCGGTGCATACCAGATTTATGTGTCCCAAATGGAACCTGATGGCGTGGGAGCTTTATATTTAGCCTATGAGCAATTAAAGGCTAAATTAGCCAAAGAGGGGTTATTTGGCCAAGAAAAAAGGCCACTGCCCCACTTTCCTAAACGAATTGCCGTGATTACTAGTCCCAGTGGGGCAGTGATTCGCGATATTATCACAACTGTGGCCCGACGCTATCCCATTGCCCAGTTAGTTTTGTTCCCAGCAGTGGTTCAAGGCGACGGGGCTAAAGACAGTTTGGTCACCCGCTTGAAACAAGTGAATACACTAGGTAACTTTGATACATTGATCATTGGCCGTGGTGGGGGTTCCATCGAAGATTTGTGGCCCTTTAATGAAGAGCAAGTCGTCCGGGCGATCGCTGCCAGCAAAATTCCGGTTATTTCTTCAGTTGGCCATGAGACTGATGTCACTTTAAGTGATTTAGCGGCCGATGTCCGGGCAGCTACCCCAACGGCTGCTGCCGAATTAGCCACGCCGGTGTTGCAAGACGAAATTTTAAATATTCAAAAACTGCGCCTCCATTTGATTCAAAGCTTTCGACAACGCTTGAAACTAGCCCAAAATCATTTGCAGCAGATTCAGCGTAGTTATGTCTTACAACAACCGCAGCGGCTGTATGAAAACTATGTTCAGCGCTTAGATATGGCTCAAAATGGGTTATTTCGTAATTTGAAAGTTGTTTTGGAACAAGACCAGCAGGCATATCATAATTTAAAACAACGTCTGCTTTTTTCAAATCCGCAAAAACTTATCAGCACTTATCAACAGACCGTAAAGCGGGATCAAACGGCATTGATCAGAGCGTTTGCCAACTATTTACAACGCCGGCGCCAACAATTTCAAAATCAAACGCAGGCTTTAGACCATTTAAGCCCCCTGAAGATTTTAGGCCGAGGATATAGCTACACGGAATTACAAACCAAAATTATTACAACTGTGACCCAAGTCCAAAAAAATGACAACATCCGGGTGCACTTACAAGACGGTGTGCTGGATGCGACAGTTCAAAAAATTACAAAGGACGCTGAAAAATGACCAAACAAGCAAGTTTTGAAGAAAACTTAGAAAATTTAGAACAAATCGTTGCCAATTTGGAACAGGGAGATATTCCCTTAGAAAAAGCCCTGAGTCAATTTCAAGAAGGCGTTAAGTTAAGCCAATCTTTGGAGAAAACCTTGACCCAGGCCCAGGCGACCTTAACCAAAGTCATGACCGATACCGGTGATACCGCTGACTTTGAACCCCAGGCGCCAACGACTGACCAGGATGAAGCTGATGCTGATGACAAATAACTATCAGGATTTTTCAAACGCTATTTTACCAAAACTAGAAGCCACTTTTAAAACCCAGTTGCAACAAACCATCACGCAGCCGGATTTACGAAGTGCCATGACTTATTCTTTAGAAGTTGGCGGCAAGCGGTTACGCCCATTACTTTTGTTGAGTGTGGTAGACACCTTCAAGGGCATTGAAGCACCGGCATATTTACCAGCCGCTGCCCTGGAATTGGTGCACACTTATTCCTTGATTCACGATGATTTACCAGCGATGGATAACGATGCGCTGCGCCGGGGCCAACCCAGTAACCATGTCAAATTTGGTGTGGGGCAAGCTATCTTGGCTG
The DNA here is from genome assembly GCA_022484695.1 of Lactobacillus sp. Lineage (GTDB taxonomy): Bacteria > Bacillota > Bacilli > Lactobacillales > Lactobacillaceae > Agrilactobacillus. Next base: position 168,490 of record JAKVKU010000003.1, on the reverse strand, counting down.
GGGATGGCCTATTGACTTTAGCCTTTGAATGGTTAGCCCAAAGCCAGTATCCAGCACCGATTCAAATTAAGTTGGTCCAGTTATTGAGTCATGCCGCGGGTCCCAGTGAAATGGTGGCCGGTCAATATACAGATATCTCTTTGAGTGATCAGGCGAATGATTTAGCGGTACTACGGGTCATGGAAATGCAAAAGACCGCGGCTTTAATTAACGCAGCGGTTCTAATGGGGGCAACAATCAGCCAAGTGGATGTCAATACCTATGGGCAACTAGATCTGTTTTCAAAGTATTTCGGGTTGGCATTTCAAATTGCTGATGACATCGCTGATTTTAAAACGGGTCAAGATACTGAAGAACACAAGGCGACCTTTGCCACTGAACTGGGCTTAGATAAGGCTCAAGCTTACCTTGATGAGACGGTGGCACAAGCTAAAGCGGCATTAAATGCCATCAAGAATGTGGATTTAAGTTTATTACAAAGTTACTTTGAATATTTTAAGGCGGCAGCATGAAAAAAGAACGTGTAGATGTATTAGCAGTTAACCAAGGATTATTTGAATCCCGGGAACAGGCGAAAAGAGCCGTGATGGCTGGCGAAGTTTATGACCAAAATAACCAGCGCCTAGACAAGCCTGGGGTGAAAATCCCAGGGGATGCCCAATTGCAATTAAAGGGTCAAAAACTACCTTATGTGAGCCGAGGTGGCTTAAAATTAGCCAAGGCTTTACAAGTTTTTAATATTTCCGTCAAAAACTTAACCGTGCTGGATATTGGCAGTTCCACGGGTGGTTTCACCGATGTGGTCTTACAAAACGGGGCCAAGCTGGTTTATGCCTTAGATGTGGGCTACAATCAATTGGCTTGGAAATTGCGAGAAGATCCTCGGGTAAAAGTTATGGAGCGGGTCAATTTCCGTTATAGCAAACCAACTGATTTTTCAGAAGGACTGCCTGATTTTGCGGTGACAGATGTTTCCTTTATTTCATTGAAGTTAATTTTGCCGCCATTAGCCCAGATTTTAAAACCAGGGCATGATCTCGTGGCTTTGATCAAGCCTCAATTTGAAGCTGGACCTGAAAATGTTGGCAAGCACGGCATTGTTCGTGATCCCAAGGTCCACGCCATGGTATTGAAGATGATCATCGACTTTGCCTTAGCCCAGCACTACGATGTCTTAGGGTTAGATTTTTCGCCCATCAAAGGTGGCGAAGGCAATATTGAATTTTTGATTTGGCTGAAAAATATGGGGGATCGACCTGGCAAGCTAAGTCCTGATGTTTCGGTCACCCAATTATTGGATCGAACTTATGCGGAACTGAATAAGAATACAAAAAATGTATAATGTTTCATAATTTTACCCCAGATGACCTGATTTAATGATATAATATGCACATAAGTTATTTGTGGGTAGGTGAACGCAATGAATAGAGCCGAACGACAACATCTTATCAAGCAATTGATTCGGGAACATGAAATCAGAAGACAACAAGATTTCGTGCGTTTATTAAATGAACAAGGCTACGCGGTGACACAGGCGACTGTTTCCAGAGATATCAAAGCTATGGAACTTGTGAAAGTCCCGGCGACCCACGGCGGCTATCGTTATAGTTTACCAGTGGAACGACAAATGAATGTGGACAAGAAGCTCGGCTATGCTTTAAAAGACGCATTTGTTTCTTTAACGCGACAAGGAGAGTTACTTTTTTTAAAAACATCTCCTGGCAGTGCGCCAGCAATCTCCACACTGATTTATCAAATGCGCTTTTCAGAGTTATTTGGGAACATTGGGGATGATGATTCTATCTTCATTGTGGGCAAATCAGAAGCTGAGGCCGAATCATTACAAAAAAAATTATTGAACTTAATTAATTAAGAGACAGACCGCGAATTGGTTCTGGCTCTTATTTTTGCTAATTTTGTGATACAATCTCTCTAATGTACACGAATATTTATATCCGCGGCGCGATGGTTGAATTAAAAAAGGTGATCAAAAAGCGTCGCTGTTGATGAGAAAAAGGCTGATTTAAAAAAGGTGATCAAAAATGCTTCAAGAATTAGTAATTCATGATTTTGCGATTATTGAAGATTTAGCCATTGAATTTAACAATGGTATGACCGTCCTCACCGGGGAAACCGGAGCAGGTAAGTCAATTATTATTGATGCGGTAGGTTTATTAGCTGGGGGTCGAGGTTCAACTGATTTTATTCGGGCTGGTGCAAAAAAATGTGTCTTGGAAGGTCAATTTGTCGTCAATGATGTTGCGGCGATTAAGGCTAAGTTAGATGGATTTGGTATCCCCCAAGAAGATGATACGATTTTATTGCAACGGGATATCAGCACAAGTGGCCGTAGTGTTTGCCGAATAAATGGTCATTTGGTGAATATTTCCATTCTTAAAAAAATTGGGGAAATGTTAGTGGATATTCATGGCCAAAATGAGCACCAAGAATTGATGTATCCTGAAAAACATTTAGGCTTACTGGATCATTTCGCCCAAAAGACAGTTGGGCCAATCATGAAACAATATCGCCTGGCGTTTAATAACTACAAGCAGCTGTTTACCCAGCTAAAGAAGCGCCAAGATAATGAGCAAGAATGGGCCCAGCGTTTAGATATGTTGAAATTTCAAACTAATGAAATTCAAAGTGCCAATGTCAAGGTTGGTGAAGACGAGGCCTTGAGTGCTGAGCGTGATCGCCTGGAAAACTATCAAAAAATTAATGAGAATCTGGCCAGTAGTTATCAAGTTCTGACCGGTGTGGAGCCTAATGCCTTAGATCAACTGGGGCAAGCAATGTCGGCGATGCAAGAAATTGCGGATTTGGATGAGGCCTTTAGAGGTATTTCTGAAAGCATCAATAATGCTTTTTATGAACTTCAAGATACTGCCAGTGATATTTCTCATCAAATTGATAACTTGTCTTGGGATGAAGGTCGTTTAGATGAAATTGAAAAACGTTTAGAAACCCTGACTGAATTAAAGCGTAAATATGGTCAAAATTTAACGGCAGTTTTAGACTATTATCAAAAAATCAAAGCTGAATTAGACGAGATGGAATCCTCTAATGCCGATAACGACGATTTGCAACAACAAGTTCAAACCGCCCAAGACCAAGTTAAAGCCCTGGGGCAAAAACTCTCTAAAGTACGCCACAAGGCAGCCTTACAACTCAAACAGGCTGTTCAAAAGGAATTGGCTGATTTATATATGGATAAGGCCGAGTTTTCAGTAATTTTTCATGAGAGCGATAAGATTCGCTATACGGAAACCGGTGCTGATCAAGTGGAGTTTTATATCCGGACGAACTTAGGGGAGGGGAGTAAACCCTTGGCTAAAATTGCCTCCGGTGGGGAATTGTCTCGAATTATGTTAGCTATTAAAACGATTTTCTCCCGCAATGAGGGTGTCACCAGCATTATCTTTGATGAAGTCGATACTGGGGTAAGTGGGCGGGTCGCCCAAGCCATTGCCAATAAAATTGCGGTGATCGGTCAGAGTTCTCAAGTTTTATGCATCACTCATTTACCGCAAGTGGCCGCCATGGCCGACAATCAGCTGCGGATTCAAAAGGTCATTAAAGCCCAGCGCACCACTACGACGGTTACCCTGTTGCAAAATCATGCGCGGGTCGAAGAACTAGCCCGGATGATTACCGGGACGGAACTGACTGAGCTTTCTTTAGAGCACGCCGGTGAAATGCTGAAATTAGCTAAGGCAGAGAAAAAGCAACTGGCAGTTAAGGCGTAATCTATCATAAAGGGGCTGTAATGAACATGGCAAAAATAGAATTTGAAATCATGGAACATATTGGTGTTTTGTCAAAAAATGAGGCGGGTTGGCAAAAGGAATTGAATTTGGTTTCCTGGAATAAACGCCAACCTAAATTTGATTTAAGAGATTGGTCAGAAGATCATACCAAAATGGGCAAAGGTGTTACCTTAACCAATGACGAATTGGCGCAACTAAAGGATATTTTGGCCAATATGTAGGAACTCACAATTTATGTTGAAATGTGCCTCAAAAAAGTGCAAAATAGTATGTATTAAACAAAAAAAGGGGCCAGTCAAAGAATGTCAAATCGTGGCATGCTAATTGTCCTGTCTGGACCTTCTGGTGTGGGTAAAGGTACCGTCAGACAGGCAATGTTAAAAGATAAAGATCAAAATTTTAAGTACTCCATATCTATGACGACTCGCAACAAACGTCCCGGAGAAGTAGATGGCGTTGATTATTTCTTTCGGTCTAAGATGGAATTTGAATCTGAGATCGAAAATGGTGGTATGCTAGAGTATGCCAAATATGTTGATCATTACTATGGCACGCCATTACGTTATGTCAATGAAACTCTGGAAAGCGGTACTGACGTCTTTTTAGAGATTGAGGTCAATGGTGCCATGCAAGTTCGTAAAAAATGTCCAGATGGTGTTTTTATTTTCTTAACACCACCTGATTTAGTAACTTTGCGCGATCGCATCATTAAACGTGGTACCGATGATGCAGCAACAATCGAAAAACGCCTTGAAAAAGCGCGTGGTGAGATCAAGATGATGCAAAACTATGATTATGCTGTCGTTAATGATAAAGTAGAGCTAGCGGTTCACCGTATTGAAAAGATAATTGAGAGTGAACATCTACGCGTGCCTCGGGTAATTGATATTTACAAAAAAATGATAGGAGTTGTGAACAGATGATTTCATATCCTTCAATTGATAAATTGTTAGATAAGGTTGATTCACGGTATTCATTAGCAGTTTTAGCGGCTAAGCGGGCTCACGAATTAGAAGCTGGCGACGTTCGGATGCTTTCTTCCTATAAGTCTCCTAAATCTGTGGGGCAAGCTTTGGAAGAAATTGCTGATGGCAAAGTTGTCATTGATCCAAAATCAATTTTGCTTGAAAAAGAAGCCGAAAAAATGGATGACCAAGCTAAACGCGATTCATCTAATTAATAATAGTTAAAGCTCTTCCCTAATTGTTATAATTGGTGAAGAGTTTTTTTGTAGTTATAAGCTAATGTATGGGAGAGAAAACGATGTTCAATCAAAAAAACATTACTATTTTTATAAGCGGCGGTATCGCAGCTTATAAAGTACCGCTTTTAGCCCGATTATTGCAAAAAGCTGGTGCCAATGTTCGGGTGGTCATGACCCAAGCCGCGCAAGCGTTTGTAACACCCGCTGTTTTTGAAGCATTATTACATGAACACACTTATACCCAATTATTTGCCGATCCGCAAAATCCTAAAGTGGTGCATATTGAAATCGCAGATTGGACGGAAATTGCCATCATCGTACCGGCCACGGCCAATGTGGTTGGAAAAATGGCCAATGGCATCGCTGATGATTTATTAACCTCAACGCTACTGGCAATCGATGGCCCAAAGTATTTAGTCCCAGCGATGAATTCTAAAATGTTGCATAATCCTGCTGTGGTGCGTAACTTGGCCCAGCTAACGGCTGATGGCATTAACGTGTTGCCCACGGCTAAGGGTTTATTAGCCGAAGGTTATGCTGGGGATGGGCGCATGCTAGAACCCCAAGAAATTTTTGATTATATTGAGTTAGCGGAAAGTGTCCGCCAGTCTAATTCCCATTTAAAGCACAAACGGGTTTTGATTTCTGCAGGGGGTACTCGGGAGCGAATCGATTCTGTGCGTTATATCACCAATGATTCCTCTGGAAAAATGGGGTATGCTTTGGCTAAAGCCGCCGCTTATGCCGGTGCAAAAGTAACCTTGGTGAGTACCATTCATAACTTACCAGTGCCATTAGGGGTTGAACTAGTTGCCGTGCAATCAGCTTTAGAGATGCAACAAGCCATTGAAAGTCGTTTTGATCAATTAGATATTGTCATTATGGCCGCCGCAATTTCAGATTATCGCCCCGCACAAACCCTGACTTATAAAATTAAAAAGGGAACTAAAGATGATTTAACGAAGCTGGAATTGGTTAAAAATCCCGATATTTTAGCCGGTTTAGGCCAAAAAAAACAGCACCAATTTTTAGTGGGCTTTGCAGCTGAAACATCTAATTTAGAGCAGTATGCTTTGAAAAAGTTGGCTGAAAAACATGTGGATATGATCGTGGCTAATGATGTGAGTCAAGCTAGTATTGGCTTTAACAGTGATGACAACGCCGTGACTGTTTTGACCAATACTCAAAAAAGTATTCGGTTGGCTCAAGCTGCGAAACCATTGATTGCACAAAAATTAATTGAATTGATCAGCCAACATATTTGACCGAGGTGAAACTAGTTGAAGATTGCCAAAGTTATTGTTGATGTTCCTGTAATGCAAACTAACCGGCCCTTTGATTATGCAATCCCCCAAGCGATGCTGCCCTTGATTCAAAAGGGATTACGGGTGGTGGTTAGTTTTGGCAAAGGCAATCGCTTATTGCAAGGCTATGTGGTTGATATTGTGGACCAAGACGTGTCGACGCCATTAAAACCCATAGAAGATATTATTGATTTAGAACCAGTTTTGACTCCCGAACTCCTGGAACTTTCCGATTGGTTGGCCAAAAGCACCTACGCTTTTCGAATTACCTGTTTACAAACCATTTTGCCAGGGGTGATGCGGGGGAGTTATGACAAGGTCGTGCATGTCTTGCAGCCAGATGATCCCCAACTGCCCGAATTTTTAAAACAACATGAATCCGTGGTATTAGACGATCAAGTCAGCAAAAGTGATTTGGCGACTCTGCTGAAATTAAGACAGGCTGGGGTGATCAGCTTTGAATACCAAGTGCATAACAAAGCTAAGATCAAAACCCAGCGGGCTGTTATTTTGGATCAAACTGCGGAAAGCTTGTTACAACAAGCCCAGGAATTACCAGAACGGCTCAAGAAACAAAAAGAGTTATTGTATTATTTGGCGCGCCAGACCGGGAGGGCTGATTTTATTTGGGTTAAAACGGTCCAGACACTGTTTTCAGCCAGTGTGTTGAAAACAGCGGTGAAACACCAATTGATCACCATTAAAGCCTTGGAAGTCAAAAGACGGGTATTACCAGACAAGCGAATTGCTGAAGCACCGCGAGAATTATTACCAGACCAACAACGAGCAGTGGCCGCAATTGACCAAGCCACTGACCATAAGTTGGCTAAGGTGTTTTTAGTAGAAGGCGTAACCGGCAGCGGCAAAACAGAAGTATACCTGCAAGCGATGCAACGGGCATTAGACCTGAATAAAACGGCCTTGATGCTGGTCCCTGAAATTGCTTTGACACCTCAGATGGTCCAACGAGTTTTTCAGCGTTTTGGGAACCAAGTAGCTGTTTTGCATAGTGGGTTGTCGGAAGGTGAAAAGTATGACGAATGGCGACGCATCCGTGCAGGCCAAGCTAAAGTTGTCGTCGGGGCCCGTTCAGCTGTCTTTGCGCCCTTAGAAAACATCGGCATCATCATTATGGACGAAGAACACGAATATAGTTATAAACAAGAAGATACTCCCCGCTATCATGCTAGAAATGTGGCCATTCACCGCGCCGCATATCATCATTGCCCCTTGGTCTTGGGCAGTGCTACCCCGTCACTAGAGTCCAGAGCCCGGGCCCAAAAGGGTGTCTACCAATTATTACGTTTGCCCACCCGGGTGAATCAAGCACCTTTGCCGAAGGTGCAGATCATTGATATGCGGCAAAATATCGAACAACATCAAACCCTAGACTTTTCCCGGGCCCTCAGTGAAGCGATTGGGGTACGGTTAGCTAAAAAAGAGCAGAGCGTTTTGATGCTCAATCGTCGGGGCTTCTCGTCTTTTGTGATGTGTCGGGATTGTGGCTATGTGGTTAAATGTCCTAATTGCGATATCTCGCTAACTTTGCATATGGACACACATACGTTAAAATGTCATTACTGTGGTCATGAAGAACCGATCCCTAAAAAGTGTCCCAACTGTCATAGCAACAAGATTCGTTATTACGGCACGGGGACCGAGAAGGTCGAAAAAGAATTACAAGAAATGTACCCAAAGGCCCGGATCATTCGCATGGATGTGGATACCACCCGCAAGAAAGGGGCCTATGAACGCTTGCTGAAAGCCTTTGGTGCCGGCCAAGCTGATATTTTATTAGGCACGCAAATGATTGCCAAGGGCTTGGATTTCCCCAATGTAACGCTGGTGGGGGTCATTAATGCTGATACAGCCCTGGGGTTGCCGGATTTTCGGGCCAGTGAGCGTACCTTTCAGTTATTGACGCAAGTTGCCGGGCGTGCTGGTCGGGGCGCTAAAAAAGGGGAAGTTATCATCCAAACTTATAACCCTGATCATTACGCCATTCAGCTGGCTAAGTCCCAAGACTATGAAAAATTCTTCCGAACTGAAATGAATATTCGGCACCAGGGTAATTATCCCCCTTATTATTTTACCGTTCGACTGGCTTGTAGCGATCCAGAAGAAAATAAAGCCGCCAAGGCCGCTTATAGTATTTTAAAATTATTGCAGCCCGGATTATCCCAAAAGGCCATTATTTTAGGGCCATCCCCCCGGGCAATTGCCCGCATTAAGAATCGCTATTATTATCAAATTATTGTGAAATATAAACAAGAACCCAAATTGGCCCAAACGCTGGACCATATTTTAAATTTGACCCAAAAATCAAATTATCGCCAATTGCAAATTTCCATCGATCAAGAACCATTACAATTTATGTAAGACGAGGTGTGTATGATGTCATCAATTATTTTTATGGGAACGCCCGATTTTTCAGTGGTCGTTTTGAAGGGCTTATTAGCCGCGGGCTATGATATTAAAGCCGTGGTGACCCAACCGGATAAGCCAGTGGGCCGCAAGCACAAACTGACGGCTTCCCCAGTTAAAGCCTTTGCCAGTGAAGCCGGCCTTGAGGTATTACAGCCAGCTAAAATTAGTGGCAGCCCGGAAGCTGCCCGAATTCAAGCGCTCCAACCAGATTTTATTATCACAGCTGCCTTTGGGCAGTTCTTACCCATGTCGGTGTTAAAGGCGGCTAAAATTGCAGCTGTGAATGTTCATGGCTCTTTGTTACCCAAGTATCGCGGGGGTGCACCGATTCAAATGGCGATTATGAACGGGGAAAAAGAAACAGGCATCACGATTATGTATATGGCCAAAAAAATGGATGCTGGGGATATGTTGGCCCAAGCGGCTATTCCCATTGAAGCCACGGATACTTCAGGCACCGTATTTGAAAAACTAAGTCAAGTGGGTTCTAAGCTATTACTTGAAACCCTGCCTAAAATTGCCGCAGGTACCATTACACCAACAGCTCAGGATCCAGACAAAGTGACAGTGGCTTATAATTTGACCCCTGAACAAGAGGTATTGGATTTCACCCATACAGCGTCACAATTAGACCGGCAAATCAGAGCTTTGAACCCGGATCCTGGGGCGTATACTTATTTTGAAGGCCAGCGCCTCAAAGTATGGTTGGCTAAAGTGGTTGCTGTTCCTAATGATGGTGCATTACCAGGGACAGTATTGGTTAAAAGCAAGAAAGAACTTATCATTTCTACGGGCAGTGCCTCGGAAAGCTTGGCTTTATTAGAGCTTCAACCAGCGGGTAAGGCTAAGATGCCGATTGCAGCTTTCTTAAATGGTCTTGGCCAACAACTCACGGTTGGGACACCATTCATTCAAAAGATACCAGGAGGCGGAGCTCATCGCTAAATCACCAAGAGAATTAGCATTAAGTGTATTACTGGCAGTCCTTGATGAAGGTGCCTATTCAAATTTAAAACTCGATCAAACCTTACGGCAACACGACTTGTCTATTCAAGACACCAATTTTGTTACCAATTTAGTATATGGTGTGTTGCAACATAAGTTAACGTTAGAGTATCAAGTACAGCCCTTTTTAAGAACAACTAAGCCAACACCGTCCTGGGTTTTAGTGGTTTTAAATATTGCGGTTTACCAAATGTTTTATTTGGATCGGGTCCCAGTTCGGGCGGCGATTTTTGAAGCCGTCAAAATTGGCAAAATTCGGGGCAATGGGGGCATTGGCAACTTGATCAATGCGATTTTACGCAATGTTCAGCGGCAGGGTTTTCGAGATCCTAAACTGATTGAAAATACCAATGAGCGCTTGAGTATTCAATACAGTGTGCCTGCCCAAATCACCGCCATGTTAACAGCGCAGTTGGGTTTAGCTAAAACTGAAGCTATTTTAACGGCCGTTAATCAACCGCCGCTAAATAGTGTTCGGGTCAATACCACGGTGACCACTGTTGCAAAAGCCCAAGTGGCGTTGCGGGCGGCTGACTTTGATGTCACCGCCAGTTCGATTTCTGATGTGGGTTTAATTGCCCCCAGTGGCCATCTGGCTAATACCGCCTTGTTTCAAAACGGTGCCATCGTCATGCAAGATGAAAGTGCCCAATTGGTGGCGCCAGCCCTGCAAGTTCAGCCCAGTGATTATGTTTTGGATGCCTGTGCAGCTCCGGGGGGGAAAACCACCCAAATTGCCACTTATCTTGATCCAAACCAGGGTGGTAAAGTCTTAGCCCTGGATTTGTATGATCAAAAAATAAAATTGATCAATCAAAACGCCAAAAGACAACATGTGGCTGATTTAGTGGTTGCTCAGCAAATGGATGCCAGACAGGTCAGTGATCATTACCCGGCTGAAACCTTTGACAAGGTCCTCGTGGATGCACCTTGTTCAGGTATCGGGTTGATCCGGCGGAAACCAGAGATTCGTTATCGTAAAGAAATAGCAGATTTTAAAAACCTACAAAAGTTGCAATTACAGATTTTAGAAAGTGCGGCCTGGGTGTTAAAGCAAAATGGGCGCTTAGTTTACAGCACTTGTACCATCGTTCAAGAAGAAAATGACGCTGTTGTCGCAGCCTTCTTGAAGCGGCACCCCAATTTTTCTCTAGAACAAACCTACACTAAGGCAAACTTAACAACCGCCAATAAAACCCTGACAATTTATCCAGATGATTACAATTCTGATGGCTTCTTTATTGCCAGTTTAAAAAGAAATTAATTGAGGTGAAACCGTGAAATTTGCATATCGTACGGATGTTGGAAAAAGAAGAGAAAATAATCAAGATTCGGTTGGGGTCTTTAAAAATGCCGTTGGCGCCCAAATCGCGATTGTGGCCGATGGTATGGGCGGCCATTTAGGTGGGGATGTGGCGTCAGAAATGGTGGTGACCCATCTGGGCAATGCTTTTGAATCGAACCAATCACAGACGATCGATGATTTGATTCGTTGGTTGGTCTTTGAATTAGATTCAGAAAATCAGCGTATTTTAGAAACAGCGTTACACCATACCAATCTTTCCGGGATGGGCACAACTTTTGTAGCTGTATTAATGATTGCAGATACATATATTGTGGCCAACATTGGTGACTCGAGATGTTATCGCCTGCGGGCTGGCGAATTGACCCAATTGACCGAAGATCATTCCTTTGTCAATGAACTGGTCAAGCACGGGGATATTTCTCCTGAAGATGCCAAACATCATCCCCAGAAAAACTTAATTACCCGTTCTTTAGGTATTTCCAAAGATGTGGATGCTGATGTCACAATTTATCATAGTTTTCCTGAAGATTTTTTGTTACTTTGTTCTGATGGCTTGACCAATATGGTGTCTGATGAGCAAATTCAAGAAATTCTCACCACCTCGGGTTCTCTACAAGACAAATGCGATACTTTGGTGACCCTGGCCAATGACAACGGTGGTTCAGATAACATCACCGCGCTCTTACTTTATGAGGATTCCGAGGTGAGTAGCTGATGATGGAAGCCAATCATATTTTAAGTGGCCGTTATAAAATCATTAAGCCGATTGGTGAAGGGGGCATGGCCAATGTCTATTTGGCCGATGACCTGCAAACCAAGCAGCAAGTGGCGATTAAGGTCTTAAGAATGGACCTGCAGTCAAATGACGATACCAAACGGCGCTTTCAACGTGAGGCCCGGGCTTCACGTAAGTTAAACCACCCCAATATTGTCAAAGTATTTGATATTGGTGAAGAAAATGGCATGAGTTACATTGTCATGGAATATGTCGTCGGTATGGATTTAAAACACTACATTCAGAAATATTTTCCGATTCCTTATCAAAAAGTTATTGATATCATGTCGGAAATTCTCGATGCCGTGCAAGTTGCTCATGATCACGATATTATCCATCGGGATTTAAAACCCCAAAACATTATGATCGACAATCATGATCACATTAAAATAATGGATTTTGGCATTGCTGTGGCGCTCCACGACAATTCGTTGACGCAAACGAATACCTTGTTAGGATCAGTCCATTATTTATCCCCGGAACAAGCCAAAGGCGGGATGGCTACCAAACAATCGGATATTTATGCCCTAGGGATCATTTTGTACGAATTGCTAACAGGGAAAGTGCCCTTTGAAGGGGAATCAGCTGTATCGATTGCCATCAAACACTTTCAAAGCGAGATTCCGTCGGTACAAAAATTTGATCCTCGAATTCCCCAAGCCTTAGAAAATGTGGTCTTACATGCCACCGCTAAAAATCCCAAAGATCGCTATTTATCAGCCAAGGAAATGAAGGCCGATATTCAAACCTCTTTGCAAAAAAGCCGGGCGAATGAAGCTAAATATCTGCCAGTACCGCGGGATGATCTGGATGAGACAAAAATTATTGACGTTCCGGCCAAAAGTGAGTTAGCAACACCACCTAAAAAGCAATCCGGGAAGTTAGCTTTTCTCAAGCGCAAGCGGTTTTGGCTTTGGGCTGGTATTTTGGGGTTATTGGTGATATTGATTACCGGTATTGTCATCGGCAGTGCCAAAAAAGATGTCACCATCCCTGATCTTTCCGGGATGAGTCAAACCCAAGCTGAATCCACCTTGGCCGATAATCATTTAGCGGTTGGGGATGTGGCTCAGCAGCACGATGACAATGTTCAAAAGAGTCGCGTCATTAAAACCATTCCCAATAAAGGCATGGTGGTCAAGGAAAATAGCCGGGTCGGACTGCTCATTAGTCTAGGTCCGAAAAAAATTGAAGTGACCAATTACGTCGGTAAAAATTATGCCGACGTTGCCAAAACCTTAAAGAAACTTGGCTTTACCGTTCGGAAGACCACCGTCACTTCCAATGACTACCCTGCAGGTCAAATCACCAAGCAAGACGTACCTGATGGCAAGAAAGTGATTCCCAGAGATACTATAATCACCTTTACCGTGAGCACCGGTGAAGCGGTCATTAATATGCGGGATTTGACCAATTACACCCAAAAGAGTGTTCAAGACTATGCCAATGAAAATGGGTTAAATGTCAGTTTTAGCAGTGCATACTCCGATACGGTGGAAAAGGGGCTGGTGATTTCTCAAAGCCCAGCTGCTGGGACGCCAATCAGCCGGGAAGCCAATATAAGAGTATCCTTATCCTTGGGCAAAAAACCAGTCAAACCGGCGACCACAACATTTTCCAAAACTTTGACGATTCCTTACAATCCTGTGGCTACCAGTAGTACCAGCGCCAGTACCAGTGCTGGTAATCAAAGTGGCAGTACATCAAGTTCAAGTCTTAGTTCCAGTGCCCAATCCAGTGGGGGTGTCCAAGAAAATCATGTAACGATTTTTATCCAAGACAGTACTCACAATATTAATACGGTTTACAAACAGTTCCCGATTACCCAAGATACCCAAGTTAATTTGAGTTTTACTGTGAAGCAAAATGAGTCGGCTTATTATCGGATTGTTCGGGATGGCGAATTGATCATGAGTGATGAGGTCCAAGCCCCCCAATGAGTTGACAAAGAAATAAATAAATCGTAAATATAATAAGACACCTACTTTTTTCAGAAATGGAGTGAAATATGAAAGGCCAAGGCAGAATTGTAAAATTGATCGGTGGTTTTTACTACGTGGATGATGGGCAAGCTATTTATCAAACCCGGGCCCGGGGTAATTTTCGCAAAAAAGGGATCAAACCATTAGTGGGGGACGAAGTTATTTTTGAATCTTCCAATGCCACGGATGGCTATATCCTGGAATTATTGGACCGTAAAAATGCATTGGTGCGACCGCCAGTGGCCAACATTGATTTGGTGATCACGGTGACATCCCTTAAAGAACCAGATTTCCAGGCCAATTTATTAGATCGCTTTTTGGTCATGCAACATTTTGCCGGCATTAATACGTTGTTATATGTCACGAAGGGCGACTTACTAACGCCGACGGCTTATGGCACCTTTGAAGCAATATTTGCTTATTATGAAAACATTGGCTACCCCGTATTGATGACCCCAAAGCCGTTTCTGGCTGAGAACTTACAGGCCTTGACCGACCATCTGCAAACCCAAACAGCGGTGGTCACCGGACAATCTGGGGCCGGCAAGTCCACGTTGTTGAACCATTTAAATCCGAAGCTAGATTTAGCCACGGGCGTGATATCACAAAGTTTAAATCGGGGCAAACATACGACGCGGCAAGTGGAACTATTAAAGTTTGGTTCAGGCTGGATCGCTGATACGCCGGGTTTTTCTTCGTTAGAAATCGATCAAATCCCCTTGGCCGACTTAAAAGATCAATTCGTTGATTTTGAACCATTTAGTGTTCAGTGTCGCTTTAGGGGCTGTCAACACGTCAATGAGCCTGGCTGTGCCGTCAAAGCGGCCGTTGCCAATAATGACATTGCCACTTGGCGATACGATAATTATTTACAATTCAGAACCGAAATTGAATCGAAAACAAGATTTCAATATAAACGTAAGTGAGGAGTTGATGGCTATGAAGATAGCGCCATCTATTTTAAGTGCTGATTTTTTAAATTTACAAAGAGATGTTGAAAATTTAGAGGCCAATGGGGCTGATTTATTACATGTGGATATTATGGATGGTCATTTTGTGCCTAATTTATCCTTTGGACCGCAAACTGTTGCGGCTTTAAGACCATTAACCAAATTACCTTTGGATGTTCATTTGATGGTGGATGCCCCAGAACAGTTCATTGAAACCTTTGCCAAGGCTGGGGCCGATACAATTTTAGTGCATTTAGAAAGCACCCCCCATATTTACCACGTCTTGCAATTGATTCAAAAATACAATGTCAAAGCTGGCATTGTCATCAATCCGGGGACGCCAGTCGATGCCTTAAAGGCGGTGTTACCCATTGTGCAACAAGTGTTGGTGATGACCGTTAATCCAGGCTTTGGTGGGCAAGAATTTCTAGAAACAACCCTGGCCAAAATCACCCATCTGGATCAATTACGGCAAGTTGAGGCTGATTATGATTTTGAAATTGAAGTTGATGGTGGCATTAATGATCAAACGATTCAATCAACCGCAACTGCCGGAGCGGATATATTTGTGGCTGGTTCTTATGTATTTGGTGCCAATACCCCAGGGCAGCAAATCCAAACACTAAGGAACCTGATTGAATGAAACGAATAAATATTTTAGTGGGTGGTCCCGAAGCTAATTGGCCGGAAGTCTTACAAACAGCGCCACAAAGCATCCCCGGCGACTGGCTGGGGGTAGATCGGGGGACGTTAAGACTGTTGAAGCTGGGCTTAACGCCGATCCTGGCGGTGGGTGATTTTGATTCGTTAGATGATGCTGAACTAAAGACTATCCAACAACGAGTCGCCAATATCCATTATGCGAAACCTGAAAAAGATGATACTGATAGTGAACTGGGCTTAAGCTTGGCCATTAAGGACTTACAGGCCGATCAAATTGTGCTATATGGGGCCACTGGTGCTAGGATCGATCATTTTCTTGTTAATTTATTCATGGTTTTAGAACCCCGGTTCATTAGTTATGCCCAACAGATATTTATTATTGATCGACGCAATACCATTCAATTTTTTCGACCTGGTCACCATGAATTGGTCCAAGAGTCGGATAAGCATTATTTGGCGTTTACCAATTTGACACCGGTAACTAATTTCTCAATTATTGATGCCAAATATCGCTTGAATCACGTGGATCTGAGTTACAGTCAAGCCTTTGCCAGCAATGAATTCATTGATTCAACGGTTCACTTTGAATTTGATAGCGGGGTTATCTGTACGGTACAAAGTAGCGATTAATCAATGGCAAAAGGGTACAAAAAAAGATCGACAATTGTGTCGATCTTTTTTCATAGAATTCGGATTAAACCCGAGTTACTTTACCAGATTTTAAAGCCCGAGCAGAAACCCAGACTTTTTTAGGTTTACCATTTACTAAAATGCGAACTTTTTGTAAGTTTGGTTTCCAAGTCCGACGGCTGGAGTTCAAAGCGTGAGAACGTTTATTACCAAAATGAGTCTTACGACCAGTTACAAAATCCTTAGCCAACACAAAAACCTCCTTCGTAAGATTATTTAGGTATCAATTATTTACCAAACTACGTTATCATATTAAAGGCTTCATTGCAAGATTTTTCTTACAAGTATTTTTACTTGACACACGCCCAAATGGAATTTATTTTCTTTTAATAGCCCGGTGCTTATGCTAAAATCGTTGTTAGTATGAATTTTGAACTATGATCTTTTAGGAGGATATTTTATGGCTGTGAAAATTAAAACCCGTTATGGCGACATTGATATTTCTAACGAAGTGATTGCAACAGTTGTGGGTGGTGCAGCTACAGATATCTATGGCATTGTGGGGATGGCCAGCAAAAATCAAATCCGAGATAATGTCAACGACATTTTAAAACGTGAAAACTTCAGCCGCGGTGTTGTGGTGCGTCAACAAGACGACCAGATCGTGGTGAATATATATATTATCATCAGTTATGGTGTCAAATTATCTGAGGTTGGCCGCAATGTTCAAGATAAAGTGAAGTATAATCTACAAAGTATGCTAGGCATTAAAGCAAAGTCAGTGAATATTTTTGTTCAAGGTGTTAAAGTAACTGAAGATTTAGACTAAATAATGCTAGCAATATATTGACACAGGAGGAACTTTCCTTGAAAGTTAATGAAATCAATGGGGACAAATTTAAGGATATGATCCGCGTTGCTTCCCACCGTATTAAAAAAAATAGTGAATTTGTAAATTCTTTAAACGTTTTTCCGGTGCCAGATGGCGATACGGGGACGAATATGAGTCTGACATTTGCTAGTGGTGCCAAAGCAGTGAATGAAAATCCTAGTGATGCGGTTGGTGCCTTGGGTAAATCTTTGGCTAAAGGTTTGTTGATGGGCGCCCGGGGCAACTCCGGCGTGATTACGTCACAGATTTTTCGGGGCTTTACTAAAAAAATTGAAAGTCAAACGACCCTGTCTGCCCGAATCTTAGCAGACGCCTTCATGGCGGGGGTCGAAACGGCTTATAAAGCGGTCATGAAACCTGTTGAAGGGACTATTCTGACCGTTGCCAGAGAAGGCGCCAAGGCAGGCAATACGGCGGCGAATTCCTCAGATGACTGTGTGGCTGTTTTGAAGGCTGTGATCACCGGCAGCAAAAAAGCATTAGCAAAAACACCTGATTTATTGCCAGTTTTAAAAGAAGTTGGTGTGGTGGACTCCGGCGGTCAAGGCTTAGTATTTATCTATGAGGGCTTTTTAGAGGGCCTGATTGGCGAATTGGCCTCTAAGGATATCTATACCCCAGATGAAGAAGAAATGGATGAGATGATCAATGCGGTCCATCATCGAGCTGTTCAAGGGGAGATCTCCACGGCCGATATTAAATTTGGTTATTGTACCGAGATGACCATTGACTTAACTAAGAAACAACCTGATCAGCAGACTTTTGATTATGATGCTTTTCGCAGCTATTTAGATGGCTTAGGCAATAGTCTATTAGTGGTGGCAGATGAGGAAATCGTCAAGGTGCACGTGCATACAGAACATCCCGCTGATGTGTTTGCTTATGGTCATCAATTTGGGGCCATGCATAAGATTAAAATTGACAATATGCGGGTCCAAAATGAAAATGTGGTCAGCCAAGCCCAAGCGGCCAACAAGAAACAAGAACAAATTGACTATGGCATTATTGCTATTGCCTCTGGTGATGGGTTGAGTCAGCTATTTAAGAGCTTAGGGGTGACTTATATTCTAAGCGGTGGCCAAACGATGAATCCCAGCACGCAGGATATTTTAGACGCCATTGCCAAGGTCAACGCTAAACGGGTCATTTTATTACCTAATAATAAAAATATCTTTCTGTCAGCCAATCAAGCAGCTGATGTGAGTGATATTCCGGTGGCAGTCGTTCCTGCCAAGACTATTTCACAAGGCATGACGGCCATGCTGTCCTTTGATCCCAGTGCCGACTTGGCTAGTAACCAAGCCGAGATGACTGATGCCTTGACGACGGTTATCAGTGGGCAGATCACCACGGCTACCCGGGATACTGAATTAAATGATATCCAAATTAAAAAAGATGACTTTATCGGCTTAGTGGATGGGGAAATCAAAGTCAGCAATCCTAATCGGTTGAAGACTGCTAATGATACTCTAGAAGCCATGATTCAGCCGGATAGTGAAATTGTCACGGTGATTGTCGGCGCCGGGGGTTCGACCCAAGAAGCGAAGACCTTAATTCAACAAGTTGGGGCCAAACACAGTGAGTTGGAGTTTGAAATTCACGAGGGCGATCAGCCGGTTTATCCTTATTTGATTTCAGTAGAATAACATCAATATAATTTTAACGGGAGGTTGGTTGCAAAACTTATTGTTTTGCCCAACCTCTTGTGCCTACATAGTGTCCAAATATTTCAGACCAAGAAATTCGTAATTTAGTTGTGACTGGGGGTGAGTTTATGGCTGACTTATCTGATTCAGTGACACTGTTGACTGGGGTAGGGCCCAAACGCATTCAGGCACTTAAAGAATTAGGAATCGCTACGATTCATGACTTGCTTTATCATTTTCCCTTTCGCTATGAAGATTTAAAAGTCAAAGACCTCAATGAAATTAGTGATCAAGAAAAAGTGACGTTAAAGGGGCTGGTGGTGGCCACACCAATTTTGACCCGCTTTGGGCCCAACCGTAATCGCTTGGTGGTACGCTTGTTGGTGCAACAACAGGTTGTCATCGTCACTTTTTTTAATCAGCCCTGGTTAAAAGAGCGCTTTGTGGCCGACCAAGAGATTGCGATTTTTGGCAAGTGGGATCAGCGCCGCCAAAGCATGACCGGTATGAAGATTTTCACCGCCCAAGGCGATGATCAAGGCATGGATGCGATTTATTCGGTGAATAAGGGCATTCATCAAGGGGTCTTGATCAAATTGATCAAAGAGGCCTTTGATAAATACAAAACGCTCATTCCCGAAAGTGTGCCGGCATCAATCCGCGCCCATTACCGCTTATTGAATGAACAACAGATTGTCGGCCAAATGCATTTTCCCAAAGACAATGCCGAGGCCAAGGCAGCCAGGCGGAGCGCAATTTTTCGGGAATTTTTCTTGTTTGAATGCAAGATTCAACGCCTACGCACCATCGAACGCAGTCTTGACAATGGCTTGGCGTTGCATTACCAATTGCCGGCGGTTCAAGAATTCATTTCAAAATTACCCTTTGAATTAACCAATGGACAGAAACAGGCGGTCAATGACATCGCCAAGGATATGAAATCGCCCCACCAAATGAATCGTCTATTGCAAGGGGATGTGGGCAGTGGCAAGACCGTAGTAGCTGCCATTGCCATGTTTTCGGCCATTACCGCAGGGTATCAAACTGCTTTGATGGTCCCTACCGAAATATTGGCCACGCAACACTTTGAAAAATTGCGTGCCTTATTTGCCACCATGGATGTTAAAACGGCTTTATTGACTGGCTCAACGCCAACCAAAGCCCGCACCCAGATCCTGGCGGAATTGCGGACTGGTAAAATTAATGTATTGATTGGGACCCATGCTTTGATCCAAGACCCGGTAAATTTTAAAAATTTGGGTTTTGTGGTCATTGATGAACAGCACCGTTTTGGGGTGGACCAGCGTAAAAAGCTCCGGGAAAAAGGGATCGCCCCAGATGTTTTAATGATGACGGCCACCCCCATCCCTAGAACGCTGGCCATTACCACTTATGGTGAAATGGATGTGTCATCCATTAAAGAAATGCCCCAGGGGCGCTTGCCGGTGAAGACCTCTTGGGTGAAGAATAAACAATCCGAACGGGTCAAAACCTTTTTAGCAGGTCAGTTAGCCAATCAAAATCAGGCCTTTGTGATCTCACCTTTGATCGAAGAGTCGGAAACCATGGATTTAAAAAATGCCCAGGCTTTATACGAAACCTATGTGACGGAATTTGAGCCCCAGTATAAAGTTGCGTTGCTCCATGGGCAAATGAACAATGCTGATAAAAATGCCATTATGGCAGCTTTCAGTCAAAATGAGATTCAAATTCTGGTGTCAACGACGGTTGTGGAAGTTGGCGTGGATGTGCCTAATGCCACGGTGATGATCATCTATGATGCCGATCGCTTTGGCCTATCGCAATTACACCAATTGCGAGGCCGTGTGGGCCGGGGGGCCAAACAGGCTTATTGTATTTTGATTGCCGACCCCAAAAACGACACTGCCGCCGAACGGATGGCAGCCATGGTGGCCACCAACGATGGTTTTGAGCTTTCTGAAAAGGATTTAGAATTGCGAGGTCCGGGGGATGTCTTTGGGGCTAAGCAATCTGGATTACCGGATTTTAAAGTCGGCGATCCGGTGGCTGATTTTAATGTTTTACAGGCGGCTCAAATCGAAGCCCAACAAATTTTTAGCACGGATCCGGCGTTAGATTTACCGGATCATCAAGCATTGAAAATATATTTGCGCCATTTTGGGGCAATTGAACAATTAGATTAACAACGAAAGACAGGGAGTTTACGCATGAAAATTGCTATTGATGCAATGGGCGGCGACAATGCCCCCCAAGCAATTATGGCTGGGGTACAACGCGCTCGAGATGAATTTGATGATATGACGTTTTTAGTGTTTGGAGATGAAGCCCAAATCAAGCCTTTATTGGCTGACAGCACCCGGATTGAAATTCACCACACCACTGAAGTGATCACGGGTGAAGATGAGCCAGTGAAGTCGATTCGCCGCAAGAAACAGGCGTCAATGGTCTTGGCAGCCCAAGCGGTTAAAGCCGGCACTGCTGATGCCTTTTTCTCCTGTGGGAATACCGGGGCAGTTTTAGCCAGTGGTATCTTCATTGTGGGTCGTATCAAAGAAATCGCCCGGCCTGGTTTGATGCCAACATTGCCGACAATCAACACGGACGATGGCTTCAATTTATTAGATGCCGGGGCAAATGCCAGCAGTAAAGCAGAATATTTGTATCAGTATGGGCGCATGGGCGGTTTTTACGCCGAAGATGTGCGGGGTATTAAAAATCCCAGGATCGGCTTGCTCAACAATGGCACGGAATACGATAAAGGCGACGATATTCATAAAGAAGCTTACCAACTCCTAAAAGCTGATACAGATATTAATTTCATTGGTAATGTGGAAGCCACTAATATTTTAAATGGCCCCGCTGATGTGGTGGTCACGGATGGCTTTACTGGCAATGCTGTTTTGAAGACCATTGAAGGAACCGCGAGTGCCATGATGCATATTTTAAAACACAGTTTGCTAGAATCGGGTTTACAGGTTAAAATTGGGGCTGGTTTATCTAAGCCTGCCTTTAAAAAAGTCCAAGCCAAGTTTGACACGGCCCGTTATGGCGGTGCCGTCTTGATTGGGGTAAAGGCACCGGTTGTCAAAGCCCATGGTGCCTCCGATGAGCGTTCGGTGTACTATGCGATGAAGCAAATCCATGAAATGGTCGCTAAAAAGACCGTGGCAAAAGTCATCACTTATTTTTCAAATAGCAAAACAGATTCAAAATAAGGGCAAAAATACGCTAGACAAGTTTATAAAAAACAGTTAAACTAATTTTTGCATCAAAAGTTGGAGGCTTAAAATGACTGAACAAGAGATTTTTGATAAAGTAGCAGCAATTTTGGAGGATCGGTTTGATTTAGATAAAACTAAAATTACGAATGATTTAAATTTTAAAAACGATCTAGAAGCGGATTCGATTGATATTGTTGAATTTGTCATTGAGTTGGAAGATACCTTTGGCGCTGAAATTCCTGATGAGGATGCTGAGAAAATTCAAACTGTCGGCGATGCCGTCAACTATATCAAAGAGCACATGATTACCAAGGAATAGTGACAATGCCCCGAGTGATTTGGGACGTTATCTTAAACTAATGAGGGGTCAATACGAGCTGTGGCTTGTATTGGCCTTTTCTAGCAACGGCCAAACAATGCGTAATCCAGTAAACTCTGGTAAAATGGTATTCGTGCTAATTTGCTTTTTTATTGTATGTAGTTTATAGATACAAGAAAAAATCAAACGTAGTGCAGCAATTTCAAGTAACCCGTTGGCATTAAAAAATGAAAGGACCCAATATAATGATTCAAGATTTAGCAAATGAATTACGTTTGAACTATGGTATCGAATTTAAAAATCTCAGTCTTTTAGACGAAGCTTTCACCCATTCTTCTTATATGAATGAGCATCGGGAATTAAACATCAAGGATAATGAGCGTCTGGAATTTTTAGGAGACGCGGTGTTGGAACTAACCATATCTGAACATTTGTACAAACAGTTTCCAGATCTGCCAGAAGGCAAGTTGACCCGGATGCGCGCTTCAATTGTCTGCACCAAGGGGTTCAGCAGCTTTTCCCGAGAAGCGCATTTTGATAAATATGTGCGTTTGGGTAAAGGCGAAGAACAAATGGGTGCCAGAAATCGCGATACTTTGTTGGAAGATTTATTTGAAGCCTTTAATGGTGCCCTTTATTTAGACCAGGGCAAGGATGCCGTGGTCAAATTTATTCAACAAATTATTTTCCCCAAAATCGATGTGGGGGCTTTTAATAATTTCACCGATTATAAAACAGCTTTGCAAGAACGCCTACAGGTCAACGGCGATGTGCAAATTGCTTATCATACCCTATCTGAAGACGGTCCAGCCCATCAACGGGTATTTCATGTAAATGTTGCCGCAGACGGGCAGATTCTAGGTGAGGGTCAAGGCGCCAGCAAAAAACGGGCAGAACAGGCAGCCGCCAAATTAGCCTTAGATAAAATAAATGAAAATCAAGTCAGTAACTGATTAAATGGAGCGTTAAAGCATGCCACTATCTTCTTTAAAAATTGTCGGATTTAAATCATTTGCAGATCCGACGACCCTGAGTTTTGCCCCCGGTGTCACTGGCATTGTCGGGCCGAATGGCAGTGGTAAAAGTAATATCACTGAGGCGGTTCGCTGGGCCATGGGGGAACAATCTGCCAAAGGTCTTCGGGGTGAACGCATGCCGGATGTTATTTTTGCAGGCACGCAATTACGACCACCTTTAAATTTAGCTGAAGTGACCTTAGTTTTTGATAACCGAGGTAGAGCGTTAAAAAGTTCGGCTGATACTTTAGAAATCACCCGTAAGATATATCGGGATGGTGAAAGCGAGTTTTATATTAATAAAAAGGCTTGCAGACTCAAGGACATTGCTGGTCTTTTCATGGATTCGGGGATCGGTAAAGAGTCCTTTTCGATTATTTCCCAAGGCAAGGTTGAGGCGATTTTCAACAGCCGTGCCGAAGACCGGCGCTCAATCATTGAGGAGACGGCCGGTGTCCATCAATATAAAGTTCAAAAAGATACCGCGTTACAAAAACTGCAACATACCGGGGATAACCTGGATCGGGTCGCCGATATTGTGACGGAAATTGAAGACCGTTTAGAACCATTGCATGAACAAAGTAGTTTAGCTAAAGAATATTTGGAACAAAAAAAAGCCTACGATCAGCTGCATAAAAGTTGGCTGGTCTTAAATATTGACGAAAAGTATCAAGACAAACAGGCTACTCAACTGAAGCTACAAGAGCTCCAGCAAACTGTGCAACAGTTGACCACTAATCGTGACCGTTTAACCAAGACGCTCACCGCGGTTAAAGCAACCCAGGCTGACGTGGATCAACGCTTGGATCAAAAACAGCAAGTTCTTTTGACCACTACCAAGGACTTAGAAGCTCAAAAGGGGCAGCTGCTGGTGTTTACCCAGCAAACGGATCAGTCCAGCGACCAATTGGCTGAACATGAAAAAAGTGTAGCGCAGCTACAAACGGAATTGCAAACTTTGCAAAACACTGGGGTGACCCTGCAAACAAAAGCGCAAGCGTTGTTAAATCAACAACAACAACTGCGTGATGACATTGCCAATTTACAGCAGCTAGCCGGTCATTCTAAAGATGATATCACCAAGCAAATTCAAGCTAGAAATGATACTTATGTGGACTTATTGCAGCGTAACGCGCAAATTCGCAATAGTATCGTGATGTTGACCAAGCAACAAAGTATCTTAGCAACACAAATTCAGCGAATTCAAACCCAGCAAGCCGAAAAGCACCAGCAACATGACGAGTTAACGGCACAAATCACCCACTTAACAAAGACAATGTCCGCAAAAGCCCACGCCCAAAAAAGTGTGGTTGAAAAGCTTGCGGAGATTCAAAAACAAGTTCAAACTGCCCAAACAACTTATCAGCACCAGCGGTCGGACTTGTTAAATGCCACTCAAATTTATCAGCAGGCGCAAACGAAATTGGCCAGCCTAAAAGCGCTGCAACAGGAATTTACCGGGTTTTACCAAGGCCCTAAGTATATTCTAAAGCACCGAGATCAATTACCCCAGGTCTATGGGGCGGTGGCTGAACTTATGGAGGTACCTGAACGCTATCAACTTAGTATTGAGACGACCTTGGGGGCCCAACTACAAAATATCGTCGTGGGCGATGAGCAAGCCGCTAAGCAAGGGATTCAGTTATTGCGGCAACAACGGCAAGGCCGGGCCACTTTCCTACCCTTAAATCGGATTCGTCAATTTCAAGTGGCCGCCACAACGCGAACCCAATTAGATCAGATACCAGGTTTTATAGGGGTAGCCAGTGAATTGGTCCAGTTTGAGACTAAATTTAAACCGGTTGTTGAACATTTACTGGGAACATTACTAGTGGTGGATACCATTGATCATGGCATCGCCTTGGCCCAGGCGATTGCCCACCGTTATCGCATCGTCACTTTAAAGGGGGATGTGATCAGTACCAGTGGGGCGATGTCTGGTGGTGCCACGGCCCAACACAGCCATAATTTATTACAGCAAAGACAAGCGATTCAACAGGCCCAAGGCCAAATTAAAGCCATGGATCAAGCCCTAACTGCCAAGCAACAACAGGCGAAGGCACAACAGGCCAAGGTTGAAGCACTTTTGACCCAACAGACGCAATTGCAAGGTCAGCGTCACGATCAAACAATGGCAACTTCTAACGAAGCTGAAAAATTGACTCAGCTCAAAACTGAAGCTGATTACACGACCCGGGAGTTAAAAACGCTGGCTTATAATTTAGATAGTTCTAAACAACAACAGACAGATTTGGCCCAAGATCTGGCTAAAAACCAACAGGCAAAGGACCGACTTACAGAAACGATGGCCCAAACGCAAGGGGAAATAGATCAGCTTAAAAACACATTGGCTGATTATGATACCCAGCAAGCTGCCGTTAGTGCCAAGTTAAATCAGGCTTTGATCCAAGCTGCTGGCCTTAGCGAACAAGTCAAGGCCAAACAACAGCAAGTTACGGCAAATGATCAGCGCCAGCAAGTTGTCAGTCAACAATTGCAAACTTTGATGGAAAAAATCACCATGATCAAAACCCAAAGTTCACACCAAGTGACTTCTAAGACCGCCTTGAAAGCAGCTATCAAGGCTAGCCAAAAGACGTTAACAACAATTACTGCGACTATCAAGCAACTGCAGGAAAAGCGCCAGGTTCAAAAGGCGCAGATTGAACAGGATCAAACTGAGCTCACTCGCCAGATTGAGTTAGTGGAAGCCACTAAAACGGAACTGGCTACCACTACCCAAACCTTCAAGCTGTTGACCCGCCAGATCAGTGAACATCTTAATGAATTAGAAACCAATTACCATGAAAGTTATGAAGCCTTAAAAGCAAAAGTCGGCGCATTAAATGGGCAGGACAAGGCCGCGATGAATCAACGGTTGAAGTTATTAAAACGGGGATTAGATGAGATTGGTCCCGTGAATTTAAATGCCATTGATGAGTATCAAACTACCAAATCTCGCTATGACTTTTTGACCCAGCAACGCGATGACCTCCTAACGGCGCAAAAGACGCTCATGGCAACGATACAAGAGCTGGACCAGGAAGTAAGTGCCCGCTTTGAAAAGACATTCCATGAGGTTTCTAAGGCGTTCACGGCCGTTTTTCCGCAAATGTTTGGGGGTGGCCAAGCCCGTTTGGACTTGACTGATCCAGACGATATGTTAACTACGGGTGTTGAGATCAAAGCTTCACCCCCAGGCAAAAAACTCCAACGGCTAAGCTTATTATCCGGTGGTGAACGGGCCCTAACGGCAATCACCTTACTTTTTGCAATTATTAAAGTTCGGCCAGTGCCATTTTGTATTTTAGATGAGGTTGAAGCCTCCTTAGATGATACCAATGTGGATCGCTATGCAGACTTTATGCGGGCTTATGATGCTGATACACAATTTATTGTTATCACGCATCGTAAGGGCACCATGATGCGGGCAAATCGCCTGTACGGTGTTACAATGGAGGAGTCTGGGGTGTCAAAAATCGTCTCAGTTACCTTGACTGAACAAACAACGAATACCCAATCTTAGAAAAGGAGCATCAGTATGGGATTATTTGATAAAATCAAACAGGCTTTTACTGGCAATAAACCTGAAGAAAAAGTGCCAGAAGCCCAACAAGAAACCACCCAAAAATATGATGCCGGCTTAAAAAAATCCCGGCAAACTTTTGGGGAGAAGATCAATGCCTTATTTGCGAACTTCCGAACCGTTGATGAAGCTTTCTTTGATGATCTGGAAGAAATGCTGATTGAATCTGATGTAGGTTATGAAACGGCACTACAAATCAGTGATGCCCTGCGTGAAGAAGTTAAGCTTAAAAACGTGAAACGCACCGACGAAGTATCCCAAGTTATTGTGCAAAAATTAGTGGATATCTATGGGGAAGCTGGCGAAAAAGAAGATAATACGTTGCACTATGCCCAAGAAGGCCCCACGGTCTTTTTATTTGTTGGCGTGAATGGGGCGGGTAAAACCACCACCGTGGGTAAATTAGCCCACCGCCTACAAAGTCAAGGCAAAAAAGTCCTGTTAGCCGCCGCGGATACCTTTAGAGCCGGGGCTATTGAACAGTTACAAGAATGGGGCAAGCGTGATCAAGTCCCGGTTATTGCCAGTGCGGCTGGCAGTGATCCGGCGTCAGTGGTTTATGATGCGGTCGAAGCGACCATTGCCCAACAAGCAGATGTGTTACTGGTGGATACAGCCGGTCGTCTGCAAAATAAAGTGAATCTGATGAAAGAACTTGAAAAAATCAAGCGGGTCATTCAAAAAGAATTGCCCAATGCCCCCCAAGAAGTCCTGTTAGTCTTAGATGCGACTACCGGTCAAAATGCCCTGTCCCAAGCTAAACAATTTAATGAGACGACCCAAGTGTCAGGCATCGTATTGACCAAACTAGATGGCACCGCCAAAGGTGGCATCGTCTTAGCGATTCGTAATGAATTGCATATTCCAGTGAAACTAGTTGGATTGGGAGAGCAAATGGATGATTTACAAGACTTTAAACCTGATGAATTTGTCTATGGCTTATTTAAGGGTCTGATTGCCCCCAGTAAAGCAGCGTCAACCGAAGATTTAGATCCGGTTCACACCACGGAAGCAAATGAGCAGACCACACCAGCTGATACCCACGACGCTGAAAAGTAGGTGAAAGGGTTGGAACTTGAAAAAAATAATCGGGTCAATGAACTGTTTGATTTTTACGGCTCTTTATTGACCAAAAAACAAAATGATTATATCCAGTTTTATTATCGAGACGATTATTCCCTAGGGGAAATCGCCGAAACATTTTCAGTGAGTCGACAAGCCGTTTATGACAATATCCATCGCACGGAACAAATTTTAAGTGACTACGAAAGTAAGCTTAAACTCTATGAACACTATCAACAGCAAAGTACCACGATTGATCGCTTAGAAAAATATATTGCAAAAACTTATCCAGATGATACAGTATTAAGAGACCTAGTAACACATTTAGAACATACATTAGATGACTAAAAAGGAATGATAAATTTGGCTTTTGAAAGTCTCTCTGAACGCCTTCAAAATGCCATCGGTAAGTTACGTAAGAAGGGGAAAGTTTCTGAAGCAGACGTGCGTGAAATGATGCGTGAAGTCCGTTTAGCCCTTTTAGAAGCCGATGTCAATTTTACCGTTGTTAAAGATTTTGTGAAAAAAGTTCGTGATCGAGCTGTTGGGGCAGAAGTATTAGATAGTTTATCACCAGCCCAGCAAGTTATTAAAATCGTGAATGATGAATTGACCAAGACCATGGGCGACGCTGCTGTACCCTTAAATAAAGCACCGCATATCCCCACGATTATCATGATGGTGGGGTTACAAGGGGCTGGTAAAACCACCACTGCCGGTAAATTAGCTAATTATTTAATGAAGACGCAAAAAGCGCGGCCATTAATGATTGCTGCCGATGTTTATCGGCCAGCCGCCGTGGAACAATTAAAAACCATTGGGCAGCAATTGGACGTACCAGTCTTTGACATGGGGACCGACCATGATCCGGTGGATATTGTCAAACAAGGTATGGTGCAAGCCGACCTACAAAAAAATGATTACGTCATTATTGATACCGCCGGTCGCCTGCAAATTGATGACAAACTCATGACAGAACTTGCTAACATCGAAAATGAAGTGCATCCCACCGAAATTTTGCTAACAGTGGATGCCATGACCGGTCAAGCAGCTACAGAAGTTGCCGAAGGATTTAATAAACGCTTAAATATCACTGGGGTCGTTTTGACCAAGTTAGACGGGGATACCCGTGGTGGGGCGGCTTTATCTATCCGTGAAGTGACTGGTAAACCCATTAAGTTTACCGGACAAGGTGAAAAACTTGATCAGTTAGATGTTTTTTATCCCGACCGGATGGCAAACCGAATCTTGGGCATGGGGGATATGTTATCCCTGATTGAAAAGGCCCAGACGGATTATGATGAAAAACAGGCTCAAGAAATGGCCGATAAAATCAAAGAGAACAGCTTTGATTTTAATGACTTTTTGGACCAAATGGATCAAATCCAAAACATGGGCCCTATTGATGAAATCATGAAAATGATTCCGGGGATGGCCAATAATCCGGCCATGAAAAATATGAATATCCAGCCGAAAGACTTGGATCATATTAAAGCAATCGTTTATTCCATGACGCCAAAAGAGCGGGAAAATCCCGATTTGTTAAATGCCAGTCGTAAACGTCGGCTGGCCGGCGGGTCCGGGCGACCAGTTCAAGAGGTCAACCGGGTGATCAAGCAATTTGATACCTCTAAAAAAATGATGCAACAAATGAGTAAGGGCAACATGAATGGCATGGAGCAGATGTTTGGCAATGGCGTCCAGGGCCGCCTGGGTAAAATGGCGATGCATTCCATGGCCCGTAAGCAAAAGAAACGTAAAAAAAAGCGCTTAAAAAACGCCAAACGGTTTAAATCTTAAACTGTAAAGAAAAAACTCTTTACATGTGAGATGAATACTGGTATATTTATTTGCGTTGATAAAATATTTGGAGGTGTCATATTTGGCTGTAAAAATTCGCATGAAACGTATGGGTTCTAAACGTAAACCTTTCTACCGTATCGTAGTTGCTGATTCTCGCGCACCACGTGATGGTCGTTTTATTCAAGAAGTTGGTTTCTATAACCCAATTTCTGAACCAGTTCAATTGAAACTGGATGAAGACGTAATCTTGGATTGGTTGCAAAAGGGTGCTCAACCTTCAGATACTGTTCATAATTTACTTTCTTCTCAAGGTATTATGAAGAAATATCATGAAGCACGTTTTGCTAAGAAATAATTAAATTATGGTAGATATTACAAAATTGATCGAATTGATCGTCAAGCCGATGTGCAGTTATCCGGAGAAGTTTGAATTAAAACAACATGAATCAGATAAATTTATGGAGTTTGATTTAAGCCTTGATCCCGAAGATGTTGGTCGGATCATTGGTCGACAAGGTCGAGTTGTGCAAGCAATTCGTAACATTGTCTATGCGGCTAAAACCGACTACGGTAAACGCGTTCGATTGAATATTAACTAATAGTATTCGTTAAATTTTTGAACAATGGGCAACTATTGTGGCAATATCTTATCTGTATGTAGAGGCCGGACAGTTTGTCAGGCCTCTATTTTCTTATACTAATTTAGGTCAGTTGGATTGGAGATAGAGATGACGGAGCAAAAATATTATAAAGTCGGTAAAATTGTCAATACCCAGGGCATTAAGGGTGAAGTTCGGGTCATGGCCGAAACGGATTTTAGTGACCAGCGGTTTGCCACTGGCGCCAAGCTATATATTGATGCCAAAACCGAGAAAATACCAGTGCAGATAGTCTCGGTTCGAAAGCAGAAGAATCTTTGGATCGTCAAATTTGATGCATTTTCAGATATCAATGCCGTGGAGCAGTACAAAGGGGCCGATTTATTGGTTGCCGGTGATGACCGGGCAGCAGATGAATTAAATGACGATGAATATTACTATCATGATATTATCGGCTTAAATATTATTGATGCCAGCACAGCAGAGACGTATGGGCCAGTTAAAGAGATCTTGGCACTGGGGCCAAACGATGTTTGGGTGGTGGCTTCCCCGAAATATGGAGAAATCTTGATTCCCTTTTTAAAGACGATTTTTAAAAAGATTGATATTCAAGCCGGTACAGCGCTGGTTGAACTTCCGGAGGGATTGATTCGTGAAAATTAGTGTGATGACCTTATTTCCTGAGATGTTCGCGCCACTGAATACATCGCTTTTGGGTAAGGCCCAAGAAAAAGCTATTTTAGAGATAAACTTAATCAATTTTCGAGATTTTGCCGTAAATAAGCATCAGCAAGTCGATGATACACCTTATGGTGGCGGCGCCGGGATGTTATTAATGCCCCAGCCGATTTATCGGGCCATGGCGACTTTGGGGGATAATCCCAAGCGCCGGGTCATTATCTTAGATCCAGCAGGGCAAACTTTTGATCAAAAGATGGCCCAATCCCTGGCCCAAGAACAAGAACTTGCCTTCATTTGTGGCCATTACGAAGGGTACGATCATCGTATTTATGATTTAGCCACCGATGTGGTTTCCATCGGAGATTTTGTGGTGACCGGCGGCGAGCTTGGTGCCATGGTGATGATTGATGCCATTTCCCGGTTAATACCCGGTGTATTAGGCAATACAGCTTCAGCGGGCTCGGATTCGTTTTCCAAAGGATTGCTGGAATACCCCCAATATACCCGCCCTGAGGTCTATGAGGACAAAGTCGTGCCCCCGGTATTATTGAGTGGCAATCATGAAAAAATTCGCCAGTGGCGGCTATATCAGTCCTTAAAGCGGACTTATGAACAGCGCCCAGAGTTATTGCAGCACCTGGACTTGCCAGCAGAAGCCGCGAAAATGTTGCGGGATATTAAAAACAATGTGCCCTGTTAAGAAAAAATCTTTACACGCATAGATTTCTATGCTAGTATTTTAACTTGTGATGTATGATCACTATCAACAACATTCCGCTGGGGGTACTTGACTTACGAATGTTTGTTATAAAGGAGAGCTTAAAATGAATCCATTGATTCAAGAATTAACCAAAGGCCAATTACGGACCGATATCCCAGACTTTCGCCCTGGGGATTCCGTTCGTGTTCACGTACGCGTTGTCGAAGGCACACGTGAACGTATCCAGTTATTTGAAGGCGTCGTAATCAAGCGTCGCGGGACTGGTATCCAAGCTACTTATACTGTTCGTAAGATCAGTAGTGGTGTTGGTGTTGAAAGAACATTCCCATTGCATACGCCACGTGTCGCTGAAATTGAAGTCACACGTCATGGTCGTGTTCGCCGTGCGAAACTTTATTACCTACGTGCATTACGTGGTAAAGCAGCTAGAATTAAAGAAGCGCGTCGTTAATAAAAAGACTGCAAGTTACCCCAGTGGGCTACTTGCAGCTTTTTTTATAGTTGATGAAATTGGTTAAACGGTGTCGCGATATAAGCTGATGACTTTACCTAAGATGGTGACACTGTCTAAAATGATTGGTGCATAGGCATCGTTTTCAGGTTGCAGCCGGTACTGATTGTTCTCACGGAAGAAACGTTTACACGTGGCTTCGTTATCGTCAGTCATGGCGATGACAATATCACCATTATCAGCATAGGTTTGTTTGCGGACAATGACTTTATCATTGTTTAAAATTCCAGCATTGATCATACTGTCCCCGTGGATGGTCAACATAAAGACATCGCGGGCATCCACAATATTTGGCGGGATTGGGAAGTATTCGGTGGCATTTTCAACAGCTAAAATCGGTACGCCAGCGGTTACCACTCCCAGTAGCGGAATCTTACGAGGTGGTTGACCGATGGCATCCAGACCTGCAGCTGTTAGTTCAATGGCCCGGGGTTTGGTGGGATCCTTTTGAATATAGCCTTTTTTTTGCAGCCGGGTTAGATGACCATGAACAGTTGACGTTGAAGAAAGGTCAACGGCTTCACCAATTTCACGAACAGTTGGTGGATAACCGTGAATATTGACCTGTTCAAAAATGAAACGTAGAATTTCCAATTGTTTGGAGTTTTCAGTTTTCTTTGGCATATTTTCACCTCTTATTTCTGTATAGATTGAGTGTACCATACAACGAAATCCAGTTCAAAACAAATGTTCGATATTAGAAAGGAAGATTTGTATGTCTGAAAAAAAAGACTTGGAGTCACAAGAACGCATCAAACGGATCAACGAACTAGCCCGTAAGAAAAAAGAACAAGGTTTAACCGAGGCGGAAAAAGCAGAACAGGACAAATTACGCCAAGCTTACCTTGCGGACTTTAAAAGTGGTTTCCGTTCTCAAATAGAGATGTTACGTGTTTTTGATAAAAATGGCAAGGAAGTTACCCCGAAAAAAGTTCAAAATATTCAAAGAAAAAAAGGATTACGTGACGATTAACTTTTTTATGTTTTCAAAACGGTTAGAGTTGTGTATGATTAAACGTGAACATTTAACTAACGGAGGCAGATAAATGAGTACAGGTTTAGCAATAACGATTGGTGTTGTCATCGGCTTGATCGTCGGTGTGATTGGTGGGTTTTTTATTGCCCGTCAATACATGAAGAAATATTTGACGGATAACCCGCCAATTAATGAAGACATGATGCGGACAATGATGACACAGATGGGCCAAAAACCCTCACAAAAACGCTTGAATCAGATGATGATTGCGATGAAACAACAGCAAAAACAAGCCATGAATAAGAAAAAATAGCAAAAAATCGTTAAGGCCATAAGCGGTCTTAACGATTTTTTTAGCACATTGCCAGTATCAAAGCTCACCTTTGGCTTTTTCAGCTAAGGCTTTTTTGGTGTCTGGGATATAGACAAAGTTCGGGTCAATTTCATGGTCCAATTGCTGCCAAGCAGCTAGGAGCTGCTGATTAACCAATTGGGTGGTTTCATGATTTAATTTCATTTTCCGATCAACAGTGATCGGTTCGCCAAAGCGGATGGTTATTTTCTGGCGTTGTAAGACGCCTTTAAAGGTCAAAGGGCCTTGGTACACCAGTGGAATCAGCGGTACACCAGCTAGTTTGGCAATGACTTCAGCACCGGATTTCATCTCACTGGAATACCTGGTGCCAGTGGGGAACATAATCAAAGAAAGGTTGTCATGTTTTAACTGACGCACCGGTGTTTTGATCACTGACGGTCCAGGATTGGCCCGGTCAACTGGAAAAGCATTGGCATGCCGGAGAATATAATTTAGAATCGGATTTTCGAAGAGTTCTTTTTTGGCCATGAAGCCAAATTTTTTCGGCCAAGCCCCGATGGCAAATAAAACTGGTTCCCACCAAGTTCGGTGGGGGGCAACTAAAATGTAGCCCGACGCTGGTAATTTTTCCTTATTTTCATATATAATATTGCCATTCAGTAAAAACAGCAAAAAATGAATAATGTGATAGAAAATAGAATAGAGCATAATTCACCTCGCAAAATATGAGTTAATGTTTTTATTATATGTTTTGTGTTGCAAAATTGAAAGGATATCTCAGGCATGTTAAACAAAACGGAACGGATCGATCAACTTTATAGCCAAGACATCAAAATCATTCAGTCACCCAAAGTGTTTTCCTTTTCCCTGGACGCGGTCTTATTAGCGGATTTTGCCAATGTCCCTAAGTATGGCCAAATCTATGATTTTTGCGCCGGCAACGGGGCGGTGGGGCTGTTTATAACTAAGAGAACAAAAGCCCAAATTCACCTGGTGGAAATTCAGCCGGAACTGGCCGATATGGCCCAGCGCTCGGTGGCGTTAAATCACTTAGAAGACCAGGTGAGCGTCAAGAATCAAGCGGTTCAAGATTTATCCCAGCAATTAGACCATGATTCGGTGGACTATATCACCTGCAACCCTCCTTATTTCCGGGTCCAAGAATTGAGTCGCCAAAATCCCAATCCCCATTTGGCCATTGCCCGCCATGAGGTGAAAATTACTATTGAAGATGTGATTAAAGTCAGTAGTCAAGTATTGAAAACCAATGGCAAATTGGCCTTAGTTTTTAGACCGGATCGCTTGGATGAGTTGTTTCAGCTGTTTAAGACGTATCATTTTGCTCCCAAGCGGATACGGTTTATTTATCCCAAACAAGATGATGATAAAGATGCCAATATGGTATTGGTAGAAGCCCTTAAAAACGGGCGGCCCAATGGGGTTAAAATCTTAAAGCCCTTATTTGCTTATAATCATGGTCAATATAGTCCCGAGGTGCAAGTATTGCTTTATGGCTCAAACAAAGAAAACTAAATCTTATTACGCCTATGTCTTAGAATGTGCCGATGGGTCTTTTTATGGGGGCTTTACCACAGATGTCCAAAAAAGAGTCGCCACCCACAATGCCGGCAAAGGGGCCAAATATACCAAAGCCCGGCGACCGGTGCGTTTATTATACTACGAAACCTTTCAAACCAAGTCCCAAGCCCTGAAGGCTGAGGCAAGTTTTAAAAAATTGACCCGGTTAAAAAAAGAAAAGTTTCTAAAAGCGCATCAAATTGACTTTTAAAAAACTTGCGCGAAGCGTCAGTATCCTTTATAATACTCTGGTATGTAAAAATTATTTCACACATACGCCGATCAATGACCGGTGCCTTATTTGTTTAAGGTTGTCATTTGATGTGAAGCGTGTGGCGGAAAAACCATTTGGAGGTAAAGATTTATGGCAGTATTGACAATGAAACAATTACTTGAAGCAGGTGTCCATTTTGGTCACCAAACTCGGCGTTGGAACCCTAAAATGAAGAAATATATCTTCACAGAACGTAACGGGATCTACATCATTGATTTACAAAAGACCGTTAAAATGATCGATGACGCTTACAACTTCGTTAAAGATGAAGCAGCGCATGGCGCAACTTTCTTATTCGTTGGGACTAAAAAACAAGCCCAAGATTCTATTGCTGAAGAAGCAACCCGGGCTGGCCAATATTATGTGAACCATCGTTGGCTAGGTGGGACCTTGACAAACTGGAACACCATCCAAACTCGGATCAAACACTTAAAAGACATCAAAGCAATGGCTGAAGATGGTACTTTTGAACGTTTACCTAAAAAAGAAGTTGCTTTGTTAAACAAAGAACGTGA
This sequence comes from Lactobacillus sp., assembly GCA_022484695.1. GTDB lineage: Bacteria > Bacillota > Bacilli > Lactobacillales > Lactobacillaceae > Agrilactobacillus. The sequence continues at coordinate 132,776 of JAKVKU010000003.1, read as the reverse complement.
AAAATTAGAGAAATTCTTAGGCGGTATCGAAGATATGCCTGGGATTCCTGATGTTATCTTTATCGTCGATCCAAGAAAAGAAAGAATTGCCGTTAAAGAAGCCCAAAAATTAAATATTCCTATCGTTGCCATGGTTGATACGAACACTGACCCTGATGATATCGACGTTATTATTCCTTCAAACGATGACGCTATCAGAGCCGTGCGCTTGATCACTTCTAAAATGGCTGATGCCATCGTTGAAGGCCGTCAAGGTGAAGACGAAGGTAACAATGATGCTGAACAAGCAGCTGCTACAGACAATGCAACGCCTGCTGATTCAATGGAAGAAATCGTTGAAGCTGTTGAAGGCGACAACAAACCTGCTAAGTAATATCAATTATAACAATCTATCAATGCTGTCTGTTAGCTTTAGCTGCTAGGCAGCATTTTCAAAGTAAACCACAATTCTAAGGAGGCCAAATAATGGCAAAAATTAGCGCAGCGCAAGTTAAAGAATTGCGTGAAAAAACTGGTGTCGGTATGATGGATGCAAAGAAAGCTCTAGTTGCAACTGATGGTGATATGCAACAAGCGATTGATCAATTACGTGAAAAAGGTGTCGCCAAAGCTGCTAAAAAGAGTGGTCGAGTTGCAGCTGAAGGTTTAGCTGAAATTGCAATTGATGGCAATAAGGCATCAATTATTGAAGTTAATTCTGAAACTGATTTCGTGGCTTCTAACAGTGACTTTACCTCACTTGTTGAAAAAATTGCAGCAGTTGTTGCTGAAAAAGAACCAAAAGATATGGCTGCTGCTTTGAAATTGCCTTTAGGTGATGGCACGATTGAAAGTGAAGTTACCAATCTGACTGCGGTTATTGGTGAAAAGATTAGCTTCCGCCGTTTCAAAGTTGTTGAAAAATCTGACAGCCAAGTCTTCGGACGTTACTTGCATAATGGCGGTCAAATCGCGGTTTTATCTGTGCTTGAAGGTGCTGATGAAGCCACTGCTAAAGATGTGGCCATGCACGTTGCAGCCATTAATCCCAAGTACTTGAACCGTGAAGCTGTGCCTAGTGACGTTGTTGAACATGAAAAAACTGTCTTAACTGAAGAAACAAAAAATGAAGGCAAGCCTGAAAAAATCATTCCTAAGATCGTTGAAGGCCGCTTAAATAAATTCTTCTCTGAAATCAGTTTAGCTGATCAAGAATTCGTTAAAGATCCTGATCAAACTGTCGGAAAATTTGTTGCTAGTAAGGGTGGCAAACTTGTTTCCTTTACACGTTATGAAGTTGGCGAAGGTATCGAAAAGAAAGAAGATAACTTTGTCGACGAAGTAATGAGCCAAATTAAAGATTAATTTAAACCCGAGACTGGATCACAAATATGCTGACCCAGTCTTTTTTTAGGCCTACTTTTCAAACGTTTTAGGATAAAACTCATAATTTTGTTGTATTTATGATAGAATATAGGTTAGCAAATTAGCGGAGGTATAACATGGCAAAGATCAAGTATAATCGTATTGTGCTCAAAGTTAGTGGCGAAGCATTGGCTGGTTCTGACGGATTTGGGATTAAACCACCAATTATTTCTCAACTTGCTGAACAGTTGAAACAAGTGACCGAACTAGGTGTTCAAGTTGCCATTGTCTGTGGCGGTGGCAATATCTGGCGCGGTGAAACAGGTGCCGAACTGGGCATGGAACGCTCCCAAGCAGATTACATGGGCATGTTAGCGACTGTCATGAACGCCCTCGCATTACAAGACAGTTTAGAACATTTAGATGTGCCGACCCGGGTTCAAACATCAATTGAAATGCGTCAAATCGCTGAACCTTATATCCGGCGCAAGGCCATCCGTCACCTAGAAAAGGGTCGGGTCGTCATTTTTGCCGGTGGGACAGGGAATCCTTACTTCTCAACAGATACCACCGCTGCTTTAAGAGCCGCTGAAATTGATGCGGATGTCATTTTAATGGCTAAGAATAATGTAGATGGGGTTTATTCTGCAGACCCTAAAAAAGATCCCAACGCTAAAAAGTTTGATGAATTAACGCAACTGGATTTGATCAATAAAAATCTTGGTGTCATGGACTCCACGGCAAGCTCACTTTCTATGGATACGGATATGCCACTGGTGGTCTTCAATATTAATGAACCAGGCAATATTAAACGTGTTGTCGAAGGTGAAAACATTGGCACAACAATTCAAGGAGGAAAAGGTAATGGCACAAAATAGTGCATTAGATCTGGCAAAGACCAATATGCAAAAGACACAAGAAGCTTTACAACGAGATTTAGGTAATATTAGAGCAGGGCGGGCTAACGCTAGTCTGTTAAATCGCATTGAAGTGGACTATTATGGCGCACAGACACCTTTAAACCAAATGGCTGCGATTTCTATTCCTGAACCCCGGGTATTGCAAATTACGCCTTATGATAAAACAGCCCTAGATAACATTGAAAAAGCACTGTTAGCTTCTGATTTGGGCCTTACACCGGCGAATGATGGCAATGTTGTGCGTTTAGTTATCCCGCAACTAACGGGGGAACGCCGTAAGGAAATTGCCAAAGAAGTTGGTAAAGAAGCCGAAAACGCCCGCATCGCGATCCGTAACGTCCGCCGTGAAGCCATGGAAAGCTTGAAGAAACAAGAAAAAAATGGTGATATTTCTGAAGACGAGATGCATGCGTTAGAAAAAGATGCTCAAAAGATTACCGACGCCGCTGTTCAAGGGGTCAATGACCTGGCTGCTGCGAAGGAAGAAGAAATTACTGAAGGATAAAACCATATTTTTTGATATTGAATGGTTGTAAACCTAGCGTTTAGACCATTCTTTATTTATTAGAAGTCGATTTTGCGGGGGTTTAGTATGTTATCAAAAAAGAGCCCAAAAAGTAATCATAACAAAATAGTGCCCAACCATATCGCCATTATCATGGATGGCAACGGGCGCTGGGCTAAGAAGCGTTTATTGCCTCGTGTGGCTGGGCATAAAGCCGGTATGGACAATGTTCAAACCATTACCAGTTATGCCAGTAAATTAGGCGTCAAAGTGTTAAGTCTTTATGCTTTTTCCACCGAAAATTGGAAGCGGCCCACTGAAGAAGTGGACTATTTAATGCACTTACCCACCAATTTCTTTGGTAAATTTATGCCGCAATTAATTGAAGAAAATGTTCGGGTCAAAGTTATTGGTTTCACGGATGAATTACCCCCTTATACCTTAAAGGCAGTCCGGGATGCGGAAGCACAAACCAAGGCAAACGATGGCTTGATCTTAAATTTTGCCTTAAACTACGGTAGCCGTCGCGAAATCGCGGCAGCTACCAAGGCCATCGCTAAAGATGTTGCCCAGGGGAAATTAAACCCAGACCTTGTTGATGAAGCTTTAATTTCCCAATATTTGATGACAGCTAGTTTAGGGGCCTATCAAGACCCTGACTTACTTATTCGGACCAGTGGTGAAGAGCGGCTGTCAAATTTCTTGCTGTGGCAGTTGGCCTATAGTGAAATGGTCTTTACAGATGAATTCTGGCCTGACTTTTCCACAGATTCACTGGATCGGGCCATTGCTGAATTTCAACAGCGCCAACGCCGTTACGGCGGATTAACTGATAAATAGGAGTTGAGAATCTTTGCGACAACGTGTGATCACAGCAGTTGTGGCCTTAGCCATTTTTATTCCCCTGCTAATCGCCGGGGGGATCTGGTTAGAAATTGCCGCTGCAGTGCTAGCGGTGATTGGCCTATCTGAATTTTATATAATGCAAAAAAGAATTATTGTTTCGCCGGACTTTGTCATTTCGGCTGCCGCTGTGGTGGTCTTAGTTTTTCCAAAACGATTTTTGAATTGGCTACCCAGTACAGTCACCCAAAATGATATTTTCTTCTTATTGACGATTTTATTGCTGGTTTATACAGTAATGTCCAAGAATCGCACCAACTTTGATGAGATCAGCGTGAATACCCTGGCGACACTTTATGTGGGCTATGGCTTTCATGCCTTAGCCAGTGTGCGTAACGATGCTGGGTTAGATACGTTATTCTTATTTTTACTGATCGTTTGGTCCACAGATTCCGGCGCTTATATTTTCGGCCGTCAATTTGGTAAACATAAACTTTGGCCCGCTATTTCGCCCAATAAGACTTGGGAAGGCTCCATTGGTGGGACGTTACTGGCTATGGTTGTGGCTTTGATCTACCTGCAGTTTTTCCCACAACTCTACAGTATCAAGGTAATGTTATTGATCGCGCTGATTTTCTCGATTTTTGGCCAATTTGGTGATTTGATCGAGTCCGCTTATAAACGTTATTACGGTGTCAAAGACTCCGGTAAGATTTTACCAGGGCATGGTGGCATCTTAGATCGATTTGATAGTTTACTGGTTGTCTTACCATTACTACATTTCTTTGGATTCTTTTAAGCACAGCCACTCTAAGCTAGTTATGGAGGTTTAATCCATTTGAAAACAATCATTGTGTTCATCATTGTTTTTGGATTGTTAGTATTAGTTCATGAATATGGACATTATTATTTTGCCAAGAAGTCCGGTATTTTAGTCCGGGAATTTTCCATTGGCATGGGTCCAAAGCTTTATGCCACCCGCAAGAATGGCACGACGTACACCATCCGCTGGCTGCCCTTAGGTGGGTATGTCCGTATGGCCGGGGCTGCTGATGACGAGGCTGAAATTGAAGCTGGCACCATGGCCACGTTGATTTTGAATGATCACGGTATTGTGACTAAAATCAATACCAGTGACAAGGTCATCTCCACCGATGGGATACCCTTTCAGATTGACAAAACTGATTTAGAGCACGACCTGTATATCGAAGGTTATGAAAATGGGGATGAATCTGAGCTTAAACGCTTCGATGTGGCCCATGATGCCACCGTGATCGAAAAAGACGGGACGGAAGTTCAGATTGCCCCAATTGACGTGCAATTCCAATCGGCCAGCTTGCCTAAGCGCATGCTGACCAATTTTGCTGGACCCATGAATAACTTTATCTTTGCTATTTTGGTATTTATCGTGCTGGCTTTTATCCAAGGCGGTGTGCCAACCAATACGAACACCATGGGTGCGATTCAAGCTGATTCACCCGCAGCCCAAGCTGGCTTAAAAACCGGGGATAAGATTTTAGCGGTGAACGGCAAAAAAACGCCTAATTTTGAAAGTGTTCGTAATGAGGTTTTCAAATATCCCAATAAGACAGTTACCCTGAAAATTGAGCAAAAAGGTAAGACGCAATCTATGCAGGTCAAACCTAGAAAGGTCATGTCTGGTGGTCAGGCTTACGGCCAATTAGGTATTACAGCAAGCATGGATCAAAGCTTCATCGGTAAGTTGAGTTATGGTTTCACCCGCTTTTGGTCGGTGACCACTCAGATCGTCCAAACGCTAGGCTATATGGTCTCTGGACACTTCTCATTGAACCAATTAGCTGGGCCAGTGGGTATTTACACAATGACCTCAGAAGCTACGAGTCAAGGTGTGACGACGATTATTTCTTTCTTAGGGTTATTATCCGTCAATTTGGGTATCATCAACTTGATCCCGATTCCGGCCCTAGATGGGGGCAAGTTATTGCTGAATATCATTGAAGGTATTCGCGGTAAGCCAATTTCACAAGATAAAGAAGCAGTTATTACGTTAATCGGTGTCGGTTTATTAGTTGTATTAATGGTGGCCGTCACCTTTAACGATTTTTCTAGAATTTTCCAACATTAGCTTAAAAGGGGTTTGAAGAGAAAATGAAACAGTCAAAAATGTTTATTCCCACATTAAAGGAGGTGCCAAATGGTGCCGAAGCCATTAGTCACCAATTAATGTTGCGGGCCGGTTATATTCGCCAGGTATCTGCAGGTGTTTATGCCTATTTACCGCTGGCCTTTCGGGTTTTGAATAAAATTAAAGCGATTATTCGTGATGAGATGGCTAAAATTGATGCCGTAGAAATGCGCATGCCTAGTTTGATCCCTGCTGATTTATGGCGGGAATCTGGTCGTTATGAGACCTACGGCCCTAATTTATTCAGATTAAAGGATCGCCATGAACGTGATTTTATCTTAGGACCCACCCACGAAGAGACGTTTACGGATTTGGTTCGCGACGAAGTTCGTTCTTATAAACGCTTACCTTTTATTTTGTATCAAATTCAAACAAAATATCGTGATGAAGATCGGCCCCGCTATGGTTTATTACGGTGTCGGGAATTTATCATGCAAGATGCCTATTCCTTTACGGCCAATCAGGCTGACCTAGACAAAATTTTCACACAGATGGAATCAGCTTACACCAGTATTTTCCAACGGACGAAGCTAAATTTCCGGACGATTATTGGGGATGCCGGTGCCATGGGTGGCAAAGATTCCAAGGAGTTTTCTGCAGTCGCCCCAATTGGTGAAGATACGATTGTCTGGTCTGACGGCAGTTCTTATGCGGCAAACTTGGAGATGGCCACCAGCAAACAAGTGCAAACCGTTTCCGATGAAGTTGGCAATGAATTGGCAAAAGTAGCCACCCCAGATGCTAAAACCATTGAAGAAGTTTCCAAGTTTTTAAATATACCTGAATCAAAATTGATCAAGAGCGTCTTGTTTATGGCCGATGATGCGCCAGTCTTAGCCATTGTGCGCGGAGACTATGAAGTCAACGACGTGAAGCTGAAAAACTTATTGGGTGCTGACTTTTTAGAAATGGCAACGCCGGAACAAGTTGAGAAGTTATTCCACGCTAACATTGGTAGCATCGGTGCCGTTAATGCGCCTGAAGATTTAAAAGTTGTGGCCGATTTATCGATCCAAGGCATTATCAACGGGGTCACTGGGGCTAACGAAGATGGCTATCACTTTATCAACGTTTTACCAGACCGGGATTTAAAGATTGAACATTATGACGATATTCGTTTTGTCAAAGAGGGGGAACCAGCACCTGATGGCAATGGTGTCTTGCATTTCTCTAGGGGTATTGAGATTGGCCATATCTTTAAATTAGGTACCCGTTATACGGAAGCCATGAATGCCACCTTCTTAGATGAAAATGGGCGGAGTCAACCAATCATTATGGGTTCCTATGGAATCGGTGTTTCCCGCTTATTGTCAGCAATTATTGAACAACACAGTGATGACCATGGCATTGTTTGGCCTAAAGATATTGCCCCATTTGATATTCACGTGGTCCCAGTTAATGCCAAGTCTGACGTGCAAATGCAATTAGCAGATAATATTGTTGACATGTTAGAAGAAAATCATTATTCTGTACTCTTAGATGATCGTAAAGAAAGAGCTGGGGTTAAATTTGCGGATGCTGATTTAATTGGCTTGCCTTTGCGAATAACAGTGGGCAAAAAAGCTGAAGATAATATCGTAGAAGTTCATATCCGTAAAACTGGTGAAAATATCGAAGTCAAAAAGGATGAATTACTCAATGTTATCGGTATTTTACTGTCCCAAATCAATGACGATCCGAAATAACTTTTTTGAATAGCTTTTCCGCAATAATTTTAGAGGAGATTATTAATGTTAAATAAAAATGAACTCTTCGAAAAGTTGTTGGCACAAATTGAACTGCCAGCTGATTTGAAAACCACCGATGCTTTTGCCAATGGCGAAATTGACAAAGTTGTGGTGCACGATAAATCAAATCAATGGGAGTTCTTTTTTTCGATACCAACGTTATTACCTTTTGAAGACTTTGCGCAATTTCAACAAGCGCTCATCAGAGGGTTCGATGATATTGCCAGCATTTCTTTTCATATCCATACGAATACCACCGATTTCGATGAAAAAATCCTGCATGACTATTGGCCGTTTGTATTGACCCATAGTAATTTAAACTCCCATTTGCTAAAGCAAATTTGTGATGCCCAATTGCCTCAGGTTCATGATCGCCGCGTGATTTTACCGGTGGAAAATGAAATCGTCCAAGATTACATTGTCAAAGGTGCGTTGGGCCCTATTGAGGAGACCTTTGCTGACCTTGGTTTTCCAGGTTTCAATATCACGGCAACGGTGGATGCCAGTGCATCCCAAGAGAAAATTGAAGCCTTTAAAAAACGCCAAGCTGAAACCAAAGATAAGATTCAAGCTTCCGCGCAACAAGCCAGCGTTGAAAAAAGTAAACAGCCTGTCCGCAGTGCCCTCAGCCAACGTAAGGGGGATGCCTTGGTGGGCCGCAAGATCAAACCAGATCTGCCCGTGCGGCAAATGGGCGACATTACCGAAGAAGAACGCAGTGTGGTGGTTGAAGGTTACGTTTTTGACAGTGAAGTCCGGAAGTTACGCTCGGGCCGCCAATTGTTGATCATCAAAATGACCGATTATACCTCATCTTTTGTGGTAAAGCGTTTTTCTAGGGATAATGATGACGAATCCGTTTTTGCGGACTTTAAAAAGGGCATGTGGGTCAAAGTTCGCGGGTCTGTACAAGAAGACAGTTTCATGCGGGATTTGACCATCAATGCCCAAGATATCAATCTCTTTCACCATGAAGCCCGCCAAGATACGGCTGAAGGGGATAAAAGAATCGAGTTGCACCTGCATACCACCATGAGTCAGATGGATGCCACCAACAGTATCACCGACTATGTGAATCAAGCTAAAAAGTGGGGGCACACAGCAATTGCTGTAACTGACCACTTTGGGCTGCAAGCATTTCCCGATGCCCATAGTGCGGCTTTAAAAAATGATATGAAGATGATCTATGGTGTGGAAATCAATTTGGTGGATGATGGCCAACCCCTAGCCTACAATTTACGGGATGAAAAATTAAAAGATGCAGAATATGTGGTCTTTGATGTGGAAACCACGGGTTTATCGGCGGTCTATGATTCAATCATCGAATTAGCTGCGGTGAAGATGAAAGATAATGAAGTGGTGGCCAGTTTTGATGAATTTATTGATCCCGGCCACCCCTTATCCAAGCTCACCACTGAATTGACTAGTATTACCGATGATATGGTCAAGGGGGCTAAATCAGAGGCTGAGGTCTTGCAGTTATTTCAAGAATTTACCGGGGATGCCATTTTAGCTGGTCATAACGTTACCTTTGATATTGGTTTCTTAAATGCTGGTTATCAACGGCATGATTTGCCCACTGTCACGGTGCCGGTGATCGATACCTTGGAATTATCACGCTTGTTGCATCCAGAATATAAGAATCATAAGCTGGACAACTTAGCTAAAAAATACGAAATTGTTCTGGAACACCATCATCGGGCCAATTCAGATGCGGAAACAACGGGTTATTTACTCTATAAATTATTAGCCCAGTTGGAAAAGCGCTTTGGCAGCGACAATGTGGCCCAATTGAACGATAATGTTGGGGGTAAAGAAGCTTATAAACAATCGCGTCCCCACCATGCCGTTTTATTAGCCCAAACCCAAGCTGGGTTAAAGAATATGTTCAAGATCGTTTCCCAATCCATGATCAAATATTTTTATTATGAGCCCAGGGTGCCACGAAGCCTGTTAAACGAGTATCGTGAGGGCTTGTTGGTGGGATCGGCCTGCTCATCCGGGGAAGTATTTACGGCCATGATGCAAAAGGGTTATGCTGATGCCATGGCCAAAGCCAAATATTACGACTACATTGAAGTGATGCCAAAACCAGTCTATCAACCCTTGATCGATAGTCAATTGGTGAAAGACTACAAAGCTTTAGATGATATTATCGCTAATTTGGTCAAGTTAGGCCAAGCTTTAGATAAGCCAGTGGTCGCCACCGGGGATGTGCATTATTTAGACAAGCATGACGCCATTTATCGGGAAATTCTCGTGAAATCGTTAAAGAGTAGTCCCTTGCGTCGGCAGACATTACCGGATGTGCATTTTCGCACCACCGATGAAATGTTAAGCGAATTTGCCTTTTTAGGTGCTGATGTGGCCCAACAAATCGTGGTAACCAATACCCATACGGTGGCTGATATGATCGATGATGATATCACACCGGTCAAAGACAAGCTGTATACCCCAAAAATGGCTGGTGCCGAAGATGAGATTCGCAACTTGACCTTAGATAAGGCCCATGAATTGTATGGCGATCCACTGCCAGATATCGTGGATCAGCGCTTGAAAAGAGAACTCAAAAGTATCATTGGCAATGGCTTCTCCGTCATTTATTTAATTGCCCAGAAACTGGTATTTAAATCTAATAAGGATGGTTACTTGGTAGGTTCCCGGGGGTCAGTAGGCTCTAGTTTGGTGGCAACCATGACTGGGATCACTGAGGTCAATCCCTTGCCACCCCATTATCGGTGTCCAAAGTGTAAATTCAGTGAATTTTACACCAAAGGTGAAGTGGGTTCAGGCTTTGACTTGCCTGACCGGACCTGTCCCAACTGTGGCACACCCTTGACCAAAGATGGGCATGATATTCCCTTTGAAACTTTCCTAGGTTTCAAAGGTGATAAAGTACCTGATATTGACTTGAACTTTTCCGGGGACTACCAACCAGTGGCCCATAACTATACCAAGGTTTTATTTGGAGAGGATCATGTTTTTCGGGCCGGGACTATTGGCACGGTTGCCGATCAGACGGCTTTTGGTTATGTGAAGCACTATGAAGAAGAAACCGGGGCTAATTTTAGAAATGCTGAAATCGATCGCTTAAAAATGGGCGCTTCCGGGGTCAAACGAACCACAGGACAGCATCCGGCGGGCATTATCGTTGTGCCAGACTACATGGATATCTATGACTTTACCCCCATTCAATTTCCAGCCGATGCCCAAGATGCAGCCTGGAAAACAACCCATTTTGATTTCCATTCGATCCATGACAATATTTTGAAGCTGGATATTTTAGGTCATGATGATCCAACGATGATCCGGATGCTCCAAGATTTATCCGGTATTGATCCTAAGTCAATTCCCACCGATGATCCTGGGGTGATGTCGTTATTCTCTAACCCGGATGTCTTAGGAGTTACTGAAGACCAAATTCAATCTAAGACCGGGACCCTGGGTATCCCTGAATTCGGGACCCGCTTTGTCCGCGGCATGTTAGAAGAAACCCATCCCACGACCTTTGCGGAATTACTCCAGATTTCCGGACTATCCCATGGGACCGATGTGTGGTTAGGGAATGCCGAAGAATTGATCAACCAAGGGGTAGTCACTTTGAAAGATGTTATCGGTTGTCGGGATAATATCATGATGGATTTAATTCATTGGGGGATGGATTCGCAAATGGCCTTTCAAATTATGGAACATGTACGTAAAGGCCGGGGGATCCCAGATGAATGGCAAGATGCCTTGCGGGCCAATGAGAATGTACCTGACTGGTATATTGATTCATGCTTGAAGATTAAATACATGTTCCCTAAGGCCCATGCCACCGCCTATATTTTAATGGCGTTACGGATCGCTTACTTTAAGGTTTATTTCCCAATCATCTATTACTGTGCCTATTTATCGGTGCGGGCAGATGATTATGATTTAGTCGCCATGACTTCTGGCAAAGACGCGGTTAAAGCCGAGATGCAAGCTATCAAAGACAAGGGTTTGGATGCTTCTCAAAAAGAGAAAAATTTATTGACGGTTTTAGAAATTGCCAATGAATGTTTGGAACGGGGCATTGATATTCAAATGGTGGACATTAATGCGTCCGATTCTGAAGATTTTCAAATTATTGATGATCATACGCTGTTGGCACCATTTAAGGCCGTGCCAAGTTTAGGGGATAGTGTGGCCAAACAAATCGTGGCAGCCAGAGAAGAAAAACCTTTCTTATCTAAAGAAGATTTGAGTAATCGCGGCAAGGTATCAGCCACTTTGATTCAGTATATGACGGATAATCATGTGCTGGAGGATCTGCCGGATGAAAATCAACTATCCTTGTTTTAAATTCATGAAAACGGCTAGGACTGGGTCCTATTTGCTAAATCATAAGAAACATGTTATATTTAGAATGTATTTTGATACTTTTCGTTTGAGTGAGCAGAAGTGCTCACTCTTTTTATTGAAATAAATCAAGTGGAGGTGATTCTTTGAGTAACGTTGTGACCATTGTTGAAAGTATTGTACAACCAATCGTTGATTCTTATCATTTCCAACTCGTGGATGTGGCCTATGAAAAAGAGGGACGCGCCTGGTATCTTAGAGTTTACATTGACAAACCTGGTGGTATCGACATCGAAGAATGTGCTTTAGTAAGTGAAAAATTAAGTGAAAAATTGGATGTTTTAGAACCAGATCCCTTTGATGAAGCCTATTTTTTGGAAGTTTCATCCCCGGGTGCTGAACGCCCACTGAAGACCGAAGCAGATATTGAAAATGCTGTTGGGGAATATATTCATATTTCGCTCTATCAAATTATCGATCAAAATAAGGTTTACGAAGGCAGATTAAAGGCCGTCGACACCGATAATTTGACATTAGAAATTAAAAATAAAACACGGCGTCAGTTGAAGACATTTGAACGAAAGAATATTGCTAAAGCACGTTTGGCAATTGAATTTTAAGATCGGAAGGACTTATCATGAGTAAAGAAATGATTGAAGCTTTAGATGCTTTGGAAAAGGAAAAGGGCGTCAAAAAAGAGATCGTGATTGAGGCTTTAGAAGCGGCTTTAGTTTCAGCTTATAAGCGCAATTATGGCCAAGCCCAAAACGTTGAAGTGGATTTTGATGATAAAAAGGGTGATATTCATGTCTATGCGGTTAAGGAAGTCACAGATGAAGTTTTTGATTCCCGCTTAGAAGTTGGCTTGGATGAAGCTTTAAAGATGAATAAGGGCTATGAACTTGGCGATCAAATCAAGTTTGAAGTCACACCTAAAGACTTTGGCCGAATTGCCGCGCAAACGGCTAAACAGGTCATTATGCAACGGGTTCGGGAAGCTGAACGCAGTATTGTCTACGATGAATATAGTCAATATGAAAATGAGATTATGCAAGGCGTGGTTGAACGCCGTGATAACCGCTTTATTTATGTTAATTTGGGTCGAATTGAAGCTGTGTTAGGTAAGCCAGATCAAATGCCAAATGAGGATTATCAACCCCATGATCGCATTAAGGTTTATGTGACCAAAGTTGAAAATACGACCAAGGGTCCCCAAGTGTTTGTCAGTCGGACTCACCCAGATTTAGTTAAGCGGCTGTTTGAACAAGAAGTGCCGGAGATTTATGATGGTACTGTTGAAATTATGTCCATCGTTCGCGAAGCTGGCGATCGCACGAAAATGGCTGTCCGTTCAACCGATAGTAATATTGATGCAGTTGGTACCTGTGTGGGTCCTAAAGGCCAGCGGGTCCAAGCTGTGGTCAATGAACTCCACGGCGAAAATATGGACATTGTTGCTTGGGAAGAAAATCCCGCTGATTATATTGCCAATGCTTTAAATCCAGCAGAAGTTGTCAATGTGGTCTTTGACCAAAATAATGACCATAACTGTGTGGTGATCGTCCCTGACGATCAATTATCTTTAGCCATTGGTAAGCGGGGCCAAAATGCCCGTTTAGCAGCTAAATTAACTGGTTTTCGGATTGATATTGAGCGGGAAAGTGAAGCTGGCGATATTCAAAGTAAGTTTGATGAAGTTGCCCGTAACCGCATACTGGCCCAAGCCCAAGCCGATACACCCCAAGATGATACTGCCCCAAACCCAGCAGCGGCTAAGCCACAAACGCCACCAGCTACAACAGATACGGACCAAGCTGGCGACGATGGGCCGGTAGATGCTAAAACTAGCTCATCTAGTGATCAAGCAGAGTAGGTGAATTATGAAAAAACGTAAAATTCCGATGCGTAAAGACGTATTAACCGATGAAATGCATCCCAAAAAAGAAATGGTTCGAGTCGTTAAAAATAAAGAAGGCGAAGTTAGCCTAGATCCAACGGGTAAAAAGCCCGGTCGCGGCGCTTATGTTTCTTTAAACCCTGATGCGGTCAAAACCGCTAAAGAAAAACGGACCTTAGATACGGTTTTTGAAGTTAAAATTTCAGACGACTTTTATGATGAACTTTTTGAATATGTTGATCATAAAAAGGCCAGACAGGAACTTTTCGGTAATGACTAATGGTAATTGATCAAACTCAAAAACTAATGAATCTCATTGGCTTAGCGATGCGCGCTGGCAAAATTATTACCGGCGAAGAGTTAGTTTTAAAAGCACTGATTGCAGGCAAATTAAAGTTAGTATTTATTGCCAGTGATGCTGGCAGTGCCACAACCAAAAAATTAAATGATAAAACGACTTACTATCATGTACCCATACATGACCAATTAAGTACGGAGCAACTCACAAAGGCAATTGGCCGACCGAGAAAAATCATAGGCATTAATGATGCTGGATTTGCCAAAGGCATGGTGAAGCTCATGTAAATAAGGAGCGTGAAGATATGGGGAAAAAGAGAATTTATGAATTTGCAAAGGAATTAAACTTACCAAGTAAAGAAGTTGTTGAGGCCGCCCAAAAAGCTGGTTTAGACATTAAGAATCACATGTCATCAGTTGAAGTTGGTCAAGAGCAAAAGATTAAGCAGGCGCTGCACGTGGATACTGCTGTTACCAGTGGTGCCAATAAAGCTGGCAGCCAGCAACCAAGATCTGCCCAACCAAGACCTGCCCATCAACATACCCCAGCTAGACCTTCATCTCACCAAAATCGGGCTGGTACTCAAAATGCAGCTACAGCCAGTCAATCTGGTAACAAGCCCAATAATAATAGTCATCAGACAACGCATCATAATTCGAACCATACCGGTACGACGCAACAGAATAATCGACCAAGACAGGATAATAATCGTATGCAAAGTTCGCAACAAAAGTCTAACAACAGTACTTCACAAACTAATAGCCGGCCAAACAATCGTAGTAGCCGACCACAAAATCAGAATCAAAGTCAAAATCGTAATACTAGCAATAACGCTGGCCAAAATCGCACCAATAATAATCAAGGCCAAAATCGTAACACCAATAGCAACCAGAACCGTAGTAATAATAATCAAAATCGTAACACTAACAATACCCAAAATCGTAACAATAACAGTCGGCCAGCTAGCAATAATGCCCGGCCACAAAGTAGTCGGCCACAAAACACAACGTCGACCAATAACCAAACACGTTCGAGCGGGAATACTCAAAATCGCACCGGACAACGGACAACAAGCGGTGGTAATACCACTGGCGGTGGTTACAACAATCGTAACAGCAACAACCGCGGTGGTTCTTGGAGTAATAATCGTGGGGGGAACGCCTTTAATCGCCGGCGTAACAATAAAAAGAATCGGCGTCGGGATACCACCCCTAAGAAGCCAATGCCACAACGTAAAGATCGGCCATTGCCAAGTGTCTTAGTTTATACAGAGGGTATGAATGCCCAAGATCTAGGTAAAATCTTACACCGGGAACCCGCAGAAATTGTTAAGAAATTATTTATGCTGGGTGTGATGACTAACCAAAATCAATCCTTGACCAAAGATGCCATTGAGTTATTGGCCACAGATTATGGCATTGATGCTAAAGAAAAAGTTGAAGAAGATATCACTGATTTGGATAAAATCTTTAATGATGAAGAGCAAAATGATGCGCATTTGGAAAGTCGGCCACCAGTCGTAACTATCATGGGGCACGTTGACCATGGTAAAACCACGTTGCTGGATAAATTACGGCATACCCATGTGACTGCTAGTGAAGCTGGGGGGATCACCCAACATATTGGGGCCTACCAAGTTAAATTAGATAATCGGGTCATTACTTTCTTAGATACACCGGGACATGCGGCCTTCACTAATATGCGGGCTCGGGGTGCTGATGTCACTGATATCATCATTTTAGTCGTTGCGGCTGATGATGGGGTCATGCCACAAACAATTGAAGCTATTAATCATGCCAAGGCTGCTAAGGCACCAATTATCGTGGCTGTTAACAAGATCGATAAGCCAGGGGCCAATCCTAACCACGTCATGGAACAATTGACCGAATATGGTTTGATTCCTGAAAGCTGGGGCGGCGATACGATTTTCGTCGAAATCTCCGCTAAGTTTGGTAAGAACATTGATGAATTATTGGAAATGGTCTTACTTGAAGCTGATATGTTGGAATTAAAAGCCAATCCGCAACAACGTGGTGTCGGTACTGTACTTGAAGCTCGCTTAGATAAGGGGAAAGGCCCAGTCGCTTCCTTACTGGTACAACAAGGGACCTTACATGTTGGGGATCCAATTGTTGTGGGTAATACCTTTGGCCGTATTCGGGTCATGACCAATGACCGGGGTCGGCGAGTTAAAGAAGCCTTACCATCTGAACCAGTTGAAATTACTGGCTTAAATGATGTGCCAGATGCAGCGGATAAGTTTGCCGTCTATGAAGACGAAAAAACTGCTCGGGCAGCTGGTGAAGAACGGGCTAAAAAGGCCTTACTTGAAGAACGTAGCCATACAACCCACGTCACGTTGGATAACTTGTTTGAATCCATGAAACAAGGGGAAATCAAAGAAGTCGACGTGATCATCAAAGGGGATGTGCAGGGTTCTGTTGAAGCTTTGGCCAACAGCTTGCAAAAAATTGAAGTTGCCGGCGTACGGGTGAACATTATTCACCAAGCCGTTGGGGCGATCAATGAAAGTGATGTTACTTTAGCGGCAGCCAGTCAGGCCATTATCTTAGGGTTTAACGTGCGGCCAACAGCTAACGCCAGATCCCAAGCTGACATGGACGACGTGGATATTCGCCTTTACAATGTCATTTATAATGCCATTGAAGAAGTTGAATCTGCCATGAAGGGCATGTTGGAGCCAACTTACCAAGAAAAAGTAACCGGTAACTTAACGGTGCGTGAAACTTATAAAGTTTCTAAAGTTGGGACGATTGCTGGGGCCTATGTGAATACGGGCTATATTACCCGGGATTCAGGTGTCCGCTTGATTCGCAATAGCATTGTTATTTTTGAAGGTAAATTAGCTTCCTTGAAGCGCTTTAAAGACGATGTGAAAGAAGTTCGTTCTGGTTTTGATTGCGGCTTAACAATTGAAAATTACAACGATATCAAAGTTGATGACGAAATCGAAGCTTATGTTATGGAAGAAGTACCAGTTAAATAAATTCTCAATAACCAAGCTTGATTTAGGGGGTTTGTTTTTATGAAACATCGTATTGGTCGGGTCGAACAAGAAATTTTACGGGAAGTAAATGATATCTTACTCAAACGTGTGCGTGATCCGCGGATTGAAGGGGTCACGATCACTGGCGTGGATTTGACGGGCGACCTGCAGCATTGCAAGATCTATTATTCAATTTTGTCTGATAAAGCTAGCGATAGCCAGCGGGCACAAGCTGGTTTGGATCATGCCAAGGGCCTGATTCGCAGTGAGCTGGGTCAACGGATCAAGATTTATAAAATTCCAGAATTGACATTCTTACAAGATAAGTCGGTTCAATATGGTGAAAGAATCGATGAATTGATTCGGGGACTACATGAATCTGAAAAGCAATAATATTTCAAGTTGATGCCAATACCCAAATTGATAGTGACGTTAAAACCGTGTTCAAATGTTACTTTGAACACGGTTTTTTTCTTTGCTTTCAAATGGTGCTTACCTTGTTTTTACCGCGCCTTTCCAGTTATAATGTACTTATTTGGCAAAATAGAAACGGAGAAAAAATATGAACGGAATTTTACCTTTATATAAGCCCACTGGTATGTCCAGTCACGATTGTGTGGCGGCTGTGCGCAAAATTATTCATGAGCGGCGCGTAGGCCACTCAGGCACTTTGGATCCACAAGTAGATGGTGTTTTGCCCATCTGTATTGGGCAAGCCACGAAAGTCGTGGATTATTTATTGACTAAGGGCAAGGTTTATACCGGCGAGATCCTTTTAGGGCAGGCTAGTGAAACCGAGGATCTAGAAGGGGCAATTATCGCCCAGACAGCTATTGAACAGCCCTTTGATCCAGCTCAAATCAAACAAGCTATGGCCGATTTGACCGGGGATATCATCCAGATTCCACCGATGTATTCAGCCGTTAAGGTTAATGGCCGGCGCTTGTATGACTATGCCCGCAGCGGCGATCCGGTGCAACGCCCAGAGCATCCGGTCCATATTTATCGTTTCCAATTGTTAGACACCAATTACGATGCCACAACCAAGACGCAGCGTATTCAGTTTTCGGCTGAGGTGTCCAAGGGGACTTATATTCGCACACTGGCGGTGGACTGTGGCAAAATTTTAGGGGTCCCAGCCCTAATGGCCCAACTGACCCGCTTGTCCAGTGGCGGTTTTAACTTGGCAGATACAATTTCACTGGCTGACTTTAAAGCTGCCGTCGATAAAGGAGAAGGGGCTCAGCACTTGTTTCCAATGGAACGGGTGCTAAGTGATTTTCCAGTTTATGCCTTATCCCCACGGCAACGTGAACAGATTCAAAACGGGGCTTTTTTAGAGCTACCTGGTTTACCAGATGTGGTGGCATTGACCTATCAAAATTATATTAAAGCTTTATATCAGCGCAAACGTGGCGACGTTTACAAACCGCTGAGAATGTTTTTGCAAAATGAGGGTATTGGCAGTTAGGAGCAATTATCTTGAAAGTTATTCATTTACATCATCCCTATGATCCAACAGAAATTGACCCAGAACCAATTGTATTAGCTTTAGGCTTTTTTGACGGGGTTCATCGAGGCCATCAGGCAGTTATTAAGCGGGCTAGGGCGATTGCCACGGCCAAGGGGTTACCGTTAGCCGTGATGACCTTTAATCAGCACCCAGCCATTGTTTTTAAACAAATTGGGCCGGATGGTATTGATTACTTGTCGCCGTTAAAGCGTAAAATTGAATTGATGCAGGCTAATCAAGTGGATTTATTATATGTGGTAGATTTCACCTCTGAATTTGCCAGCCTCAGTCCAAAAGCTTTTGTGAATCAATACATGGTCAACCTCCACGCCCAGATCGTTGTGGCTGGGTTTGATTATACTTATGGTCAAAAAGCAGAAGCCAATATGACGACTTTGCCCCACTTGAGTCAAGGCCGGTTTGAGACGGTCAGTGTGGCTGAACAGGATGCGGCGGCTGCCAAAATCAGCTCCAGTCGCATTCGTCAGTTATTGCTGCAAGGGAATGTGGACCAGGCCAACACCTTGTTAGGTTATACTTATCAAACCGCTGGCTTGGTGGTCCACGGCTTAGCGCGGGGGCGCACGTTAGGCTATCCCACCGCCAATATTTTAACGGATGACCACCAGCAAATACCCGGGGTGGGTATTTATGCGGTCCAAATTCAAGTCAATGGCCATTGGTATGAAGCCATGGCTTCGGTGGGTTACAATATTACCTTTGCGGATCAACACAAATTGACGGTTGAAATCAATATTTTTGATTTTGATACCTTTATTTATGGGGAAAGTGTGCGTATTTGTTGGTATCATTATTTGCGGGGCGAAGTGAAGTTTGAAAATGCCCAGGGACTGATCACCCAACTTGGCCAAGATAAGATCAATACCCGTCAGTATTTTGAAGACTTGAGGCGATCATAAACATGGCGGCAGCTTATATCCATATTCCATTTTGTGATTTCATTTGCTATTATTGCGACTTTAACAAGGTATTTATTGAGGACCAACCCGTCGATGACTATATTCACATGTTACTGCGGGAAATGGCCCTGACGATGGCTGAAAATCCCCAAGAAAAAATCGATACGCTCTATATCGGTGGGGGCACGCCCTCAAGCTTGAGCCCAAAGCAACTAGATACTTTACTCAAGGGCATTCGGGAAATATTACCCTGGTCTGGGGGGGAATTTACGGTAGAATGTAATCCCAATAATATCGTCACTCCAGAGCGTTTAGCGGTGATGCGTCAATATGGGGTCAATCGTTTGAGCATTGGGGTCCAATCATTTAATGATGCCGTTTTGCAGCAGATTGGCCGCAAGCACACGGCGCAACAGGCCTTTGATGCAATCGACATGGCCAGAAAAACTGGGTTTTCGAATATCAGCATCGACCTCATTTTTCGCTTACCCGGGCAAAATGAAGCTGATTTTAAAACTACCCTTGAACAAGCTATTGCCTTGGATTTGCCCCACTATGCCACGTATTCGTTGATTCTGGAAAAGAAAACCATTTTTTATAACATGCAGCGCCAAGGTCGCCTGCATTTGCCCAGTGAAGATGCCGAAGCAGATATGTATGAATTAGCCTTAAATACCTTTGCTGATCATGGGCTTGCCCAATATGAAATCAGTAATTTTGCCAAGCCAGGGTTTGAATCCCAACACAATTTAATGTACTGGCACAATGAGCACTACTTTGGTTTTGGGGCCGGGGCTTATGGTTATATTGGTCGGGATCGCTACCATAATAATGGCCCGATTCAGCAGTATCTTGAACCTTTACATGCCCATAAACTACCGGTATTTGAACATCATTTGGTGCCATTTTCAGAGCAAGTGGAAGAAGAGATGTTTTTAGGACTACGCACCAATCAAGGGGTTTCAAAGGCTCATTTTCAAGCAAAGTATGGCTATTCGATTCGGGATATCTATGGGGATACGATTGATAAATTGATTGCCAGAAACCTCTTAAAAGATGAGGCCGGGTATTTGCGGCTGACCCACGACGGTCGTTTCTTTGGCAACAACGTATTTGCCGAATTTTTAATTGATGATGAGACCTAATGGGACTTTGGTCCGAATTCAATTTTTTTCCTTGAGTTTTCTTGACAATATCCCGGAGTATTGCTATATTATAACTTGTATTAGCACTCTAAGTCTTTAAGTGCTAAAAGAGGTGGTAAGATGCTGACACAAAGACAGGCACTTATTTTAAAGAATATTATTAGAATTTACACGCAAACTGAACAACCGGTTGGTTCTAAACATTTGATGAATGAGTTGCCAATTCAAGTTAGCTCCGCCACGATTCGTAACGATATGGCGAAACTTGAAGAAATGGGTTTATTAGATAAGACTCATTCCTCCTCTGGCCGAATCCCGTCTATTAGTGGTTATCGTTACTATCTTGATCATCTATTAGAACCCAGTGATGTTTCCTCAAATGATCTAGCAATCATTCAACAGACTTTTAATCAACAATACCAGATGATTGATGATATTGTTGAACAGTCTGCGACGATTCTTTCAACCCTCACCAGTTATACGGCGATTACCTTAGGTCCAGATGTTCAAGACATTAAGTTGGATGGTTTTCGCCTAGTAGCACTGGGCAATCACCAGGTTATGGCAATTTTGGTGACCAGTGCTGGCACGGTCCAGAATCAAATTTTTCAAGTGCCAGAATCAATTAGTGGTGAAGATCTTGAAAAAGCTGTCCGGATCATCAATGACCAATTGGTGGGCCAACCTTTAGCTGTTGTGGCTAAGCGGATCCAAACAGACGTACCCCAGATGTTGATGAAATATGTTTCTTCACCAAAAGGCTTTTTGGATATTTTTGGTGATGTTTTGAAGAAAGCCGGGTCAGATCATTTTTATGTTGGTGGTCGTTTGAATCTTTTGGATTTTGCCAATAATGATGTTTCCAGTGTAAAGACATTATATTCATTATTTGAAAAAAATGATGACTTGGCTAATCTGCTCCGGCTCCCTGATTTTGGAACCGGAGGGGATTCAGATAAAATCATGGTCCGATTAGGGGATGAATTAACACCGCATACCCTGCGCAATTATTCTTTGATCACGGCAACTTATGATGTGCATAATCATGGTCGTGGGGTCATTGCCCTACTGGGACCAACGAGTATGCCTTATTCAAGGATTATCGGGCTATTAGATTTAATTCGTGAAGAACTGGCACGCCGACTGACAGATTATTATTCTAATTTTGATGATTAATGGGAAGGAGTTTTCACTTGTCAAAAGATAACAAGGTTGAATTTCCATCTGAAAAAGACCTCAACAATGGAGATTCCAAAGCAAAACAACCGCAACAAAAGGGGCCTGCTACACCAAAACAACCAGCAGCAACGGCCAAAGAAGATCCTAAGTCGGAAGCTTTAGCTGAAACTAAAGCGGATTTAGAAGAAGTGTTACAGACTGACGCGGCCAATGTGCCCAAGTTGCAAGCTGAATTAGCAGAACTCCAAGAAAAAAATGATCATTTAGAAGATCAGTTCTTACGGGCGCAGGCTGAAATTCGCAACATGGCCAACCGCAATAAGAAGGAACAAGAACAATTAGCCAAATACGATGGCCAACGGCTGGCCAAAGATATTTTGCCAGTTCTGGACAATCTGGAACGGGCGCTGGCTGTTGAGGTCAAAGATGACCACGGCCAACAACTTAAAAAGGGGATTGAAATGGTTTATAAGGCCATGGAAAATGCCTTGAAGGACAACAATATTACTGAGATCAAGGCGCTAGGGGAAAAATTTGATCCAACCTTGCATCAAGCGGTGCAAACAACACCTAAAACGCCCGATCAAGAAAGTGATACAGTTGTTCAAGTCTTGCAACGGGGTTACCTGTTAAAAGACCGTGTTTTAAGACCAGCAATGGTTGTAGTTGCTCAATAATTTTAGAAAAGAAGGTTATTTAAATTATGGGAAAAGTTATTGGTATCGACTTAGGTACAACTAACTCTGCAGTCGCAGTGCTTGAAGGCGGCGAACCTAAAATCATCACAAACCCTGAAGGGGCTAGAACCACACCATCTGTTGTGGCGTTTAAAGATGGCGAAATCCAAGTCGGTGAAGTGGCTAAGCGCCAAGCTATCACGAATCCGGATACAATTTCATCAATCAAGCGCCATATGGGTGAAGCTGGCTATAAAGTTAAAGTTGGCGACAAAGAATATACACCCCAAGAAGTCTCAGCCATGATCTTGCAATATATCAAGAAATTCTCTGAAGATTATTTAGGCGAAGAAGTTACCCAAGCCGTTATCACCGTACCTGCTTACTTCAACGACTCCCAACGGCAAGCTACCAAAGATGCCGGTAAGATTGCTGGGTTAAAAGTTGAACGGATCATTAACGAACCAACTGCTTCTGCATTAGCTTATGGCTTGGATAAAGGCGATGCTGATGAAAAAGTATTGGTCTATGATTTAGGTGGTGGGACCTTTGATGTCTCTATTCTTGAATTAGGCGACGGTGTCTTCCAAGTACTCTCTACCAATGGGGATACGCATTTAGGTGGGGATGACTTCGACCAAAAGATTATCGACTGGTTAGTTGATAACTTTAAGAAGGAAAACAACATTGACCTCTCCAAAGACAAAATGGCCTTGCAACGGTTAAAAGATGCCGCTGAAAAAGCTAAGAAAGATTTGTCTGGTGTGACTAGCACCCAAATCAGCTTGCCATTTATTTCTGCTGGTGCTAATGGGCCCTTGCATTTGGAAGCCACTTTGACCCGGGCTCAATTTGATCAATTAACCGCAGATTTAGTTGAACGGACAAAAGGTCCCGTTGACAATGCCTTAAAAGATGCCAAATTGACCAATAGTGATATTGATAAAGTTATCTTAAATGGTGGTTCTACTCGGACACCTGCCGTCCAAGAAGCTGTTAAGAAATGGACTGGCAAAGAACCAGATCATTCCATCAACCCTGATGAAGCCGTTGCCTTGGGTGCTGCCATTCAAGGTGGGGTTATCACCGGTGATGTGAAGGATGTCGTTTTGTTGGATGTTACCCCACTATCTTTAGGGATTGAAACAATGGGTGGCGTCTTCACAAAATTGATCGATCGTAACACCACTATTCCTACCAGCAAGTCACAGGTATTCTCAACGGCTGCTGATAATCAACCTGCTGTTGATATTCACGTGTTACAAGGTGAACGCCCAATGGCTGCTGATGATAAAACATTAGGTCGTTTCCAATTAACCGATATCCCAGCTGCGCCAAGAGGTGTACCTCAAATTGAAGTGAAGTTTGATATTGATAAAAACGGGATCGTCAATGTTTCTGCCAAAGATTTAGGGACTAAAAAAGAGCAGAAGATCACGATCAAGAGTTCTTCAGGCTTATCAGATGACGAAATCGATCGCATGATGAAAGAAGCTAAGGAAAACGAAGCTGCTGACTCTAAGCGTAAAGAAGAAGTCGATTTGAAGAATGACGTGGATCAATTACTCTTTGCCACAGATAAGACTTTAAAAGACGTCAAGGGCAAAGTTTCTGATGACGAAATTAAAAAGGCTGAAGATGCGAAAGCTGAACTTGAAAAAGCCAAAGAAGCTAACAATCTTGAAGACATGAAGGCTAAACGAGATGCCTTAAACGAAGTTGTTCAAAACTTGACGGTTAAATTATACCAACAAGCTCAAGAAGCCCAAGGCGCTAACGGTGCTGATGGTGCCGCCCAAGGTGCCAACGGCCAAGCCAGCGGTGACCAAGGTAAAAAGGGTGACGATGGTAAGACTGTTGATGGTGATTTCGAAGAAGTTAAAGATGACAAATAATCATTAATAACCTTGCTTGATGCTTATGGTCCATCAGCAGATAATCTGCTTTTGGACCATATTTTGTAGTCAAATGGTTTTGATTTTTGACGGTTTATGGTATAGTAATTCAGGTTTATAATGATTCGTTAAGGAGGCAGATCATGGCAGAAAAAAGAGACTACTATGAAGTCCTCGGTGTGTCTCGCGATGCTAGTGATGATGAAATCAAAAAAGCATTTCGAAAATTATCCAAGAAATACCATCCAGATTTAAATAAAGCGCCTGATGCAGAGGCTAAATTCAAAGAAGTTAACGAAGCCTATGAGGCATTAAGTGATCCCCAAAAACGGGCGGCTTATGATCAATATGGCCATGCTGGCATGGACGGCTTTAATGGTGCTGGCGCCGGACCTGGTGCTGGTGGGGCTGGTTTTGGCGATTTTGGTGGTTTTGATGATATTTTCAGTTCCTTCTTTGGTGGTGGTTCTGCCCAACGGCAACAACCTAATGCACCTCGCCAAGGCAATGACTTGCAATATCGCATGGACTTAGACTTTAAAGAAGCCATTTTCGGTAAAACAACAACGATTTCCTATAATCGAGAAGCAACGTGTGAAACTTGTAATGGTTCTGGCGCTGCGCCAGGCACTAGTCCAGTGACGTGTCACAAGTGTCACGGGACGGGTTATATTGAAGCTGATCGGCGGACACCCCTAGGGGTTATGCGGACCCGTGAAGTCTGTGATGTTTGTGGCGGGACAGGTAAAGAAATTAAAGAAAAATGCCCAACTTGTCATGGTACTGGGCACACGGCCCAACGCCACAGTGTCAAAGTTACGGTCCCGGCTGGGGTTGACGATGGCCAACAAATGCGCCTGCAAGGCCAAGGGGAAGCCGGTACCAATGGTGGCCCTTATGGGGACTTGTATGTGGTCTTTCGGGTGAAGAGTAGCAAAGACTTCAATCGGGAAGGCACGGAAATTTATTCGGATATGCCAATTTCCTTTGTCCAAGCTGCTTTAGGTGATGAAGTTAATGTGGATACGGTTTATGGTCCCGTGAAGTTAAAGATTCCAGCGGGAACGCAAACGGATACTTCCTTTAGATTACGGGGCAAAGGTGCGCCTAATCTAAATGGGGGCAACACCGGCGATCAACACGTCCGGGTCCATATTGTGACACCAAAGAGTTTAAATAGTAGTCAAAAAGAAGCACTGGCAGCCTTTATGAAGGCTTCCGGTGAAACAGTTAAACCCCAAGAGGGCGGCCTGTTTAATAAAATCAAAGATTCATTAAAGGGCGATCGTTAGCTTTCAGTAACGGTAGGCCAACTTTTAATGGCATTCAAAGGAGGCGTCTCAAAACTGCAGTTTTGTAGACACCTCCTTTTGTATGCAATTGTGTTCAATGATTGGGCTTGGTATAATTGATGGATAAGTCGAGAAAGTAGGGAACCAAAAAATGGATCGCAATGAAATGATTGAGCACCAAAAAGACATTCGAAATTTTTCAATCGTCGCTCATATCGATCATGGTAAATCAACAATTGCCGATCGTATCTTGGAATTGACCGATACGGTGTCTAAACGAGAAATGCAAAATCAAATACTAGATGACATGGATTTAGAGCGCGAACGGGGTATTACCATTAAATTAAACGCGGTTCAGCTGCACTACCATGCCAAAGATGGCAAAACCTATGTGTTTCATCTCATTGATACCCCAGGACATGTGGACTTTTCTTATGAGGTCTCCAGAAGCTTGGCAGCCTGTGAAGGGGCAATTTTAGTTGTCGACGCTGCCCAGGGTGTTGAAGCGCAAACACTGGCGAATGCTTATTTAGCAGTGGATAACGATTTGGAAATTATTCCAGTGATCAATAAAATTGATTTACCATCAGCTGAGCCTGATCGGGTCAAAGAAGAGATCGAAGAAATGATTGGGATCGATGCCAGTGATGCCATTTTAGCCAGTGGTAAAGTTGGCATTGGGATTCCGGAATTATTGGAACGGATCGTGGCCCAAATACCGGCCCCCCAAGGGGATGTGGATGCGCCCTTTAAGGCTTTGATTTTTGACTCAGTTTATGATAATTACCGTGGTGTTGTGTTAAGTATTCGGGTCGTGGATGGCTTTGTAAAAGTCGGCGATACCATTGAGTTGATGAACAATCAAAAACGTTTTGAAGTGACTGAAGTTGGGGTGATGTCCCCTAAAGCCATTCCCACCCAACAGTTATCTGCTGGGGATGTGGGTTATTTGACCGCCAGCATCAAGAGCGTGAAAGAAACCCGGGTGGGGGACACGTTAACTTTGGCGGATCGGCCGGCAGAAAAAGCCTTACCCGGTTATCGTAAAATCACGCCGATGGTCTATTCTGGGATGTATCCAGTAGATAATGCCAAGTTTAACGATTTGCGTGAGGCTTTGGAGAAACTGCAATTAAATGATGCGGCTTTGGAGTTTGAACCCGAGACCTCTAAAGCCTTAGGTTTTGGTTTTCGTTGTGGCTTTCTAGGATTGTTACACATGGATGTGGTTCAAGAGCGCTTGGAACGTGAGTTTAATTTAGATCTGATTATGACAGCCCCATCGGTTGATTATCATCTTATCTTAACCGATGGCACTGAATCAGTGATTGATAATCCCGCGGAGATGCCAGAAGCATCGAGTATTTCTGAAATTCAAGAGCCTTATGTTAAAGCCTCGATCATGGTCCCCAACGATTATGTGGGTCCGGTCATGGAGTTATCCCAGAAGAAACGTGGTGAATTTGTGACCATGGATTATTTGGATAAATATCGGGTCAATGTGGTCTATGATATGCCCCTGTCAGAAATTATTTATGATTTCTTTGATGACCTAAAATCAAATACCAAAGGTTATGCTTCTTTGGATTATGAGATTGAAGGTTACCGGGCCAGTGATTTGGTTAAGATGGATATTTTGATCAATGGCGAAGCCGTTGATGCCCTGAGTACTATCGTCCATAAAGATTTCGCCTTTGAACGGGGCAAGGAAATTGTGGCGGCTTTAAAGACCACGATCCCCAGACAGCAATTTGAAATCCCGATTCAAGCAGCCATTGGTAATAAGGTGATTGCCCGGTCTAATATCAAAGCCTATCGGAAAAATGTGCTGGCCAAATGTTATGGCGGCGATATTTCCCGTAAACGTAAATTATTGGAGAAGCAAAAAGCTGGTAAGAAACGCATGAAGTCTGTCGGGTCCGTAGAGATCCCCCAAGAGGCTTTCATGTCTATTTTGCGAACAGATGAAACAGAAAGTCATAAAAATTAGTGGAGGTTCATTCATGAGTATTTTAGTACTTGGTGGAGCTGGTTATATCGGCTCACATACTGTGGATCGCTTAATTGAAAAGGGTTATGATGTGGCGGTCATCGACAATTTGATCACTGGCCATCGGCTGGCTGTTAATCCCAAAGCCCGGTTCTATCAAGGGGATGTCCGGGATCGTAATTTCTTGGAACAGGTTTTTAACGCTGAAAAAGTTGACGGGGTGATCCACTTTGCCGCCTTCTCCATCGTCCCTGAATCCATGAGTGATCCTTTGAAATACTTTGACAACAATACCGGGGGCATGATCACTTTACTGGAAGCGATGCACGCCCACCACATTAACCGGATCGTCTTTTCTTCCACCGCAGCCACTTACGGCGAACCTAAGCAGATCCCCATTAAAGAAACGGACCCGCAAATCCCTACGAATCCTTATGGGGAAAGCAAGTTAGCCATGGAGAAGATCATGAAGTGGGCCGACGCCGCTTATGGCATCAAGTTCATTGCCCTGCGGTACTTTAATGTGGCTGGGGCTAAGGCCGACGGCAGTATCGGCGAAGATCATCATCCTGAAACGCACTTGATCCCGATCATTTTACAAGTGGCCCAGGGTAAACGGGACAAACTCAAGATCTTCGGCGACGATTATCCCACTAAAGACGGCACCAACGTGCGGGATTACGTCCACGTGGTGGATCTAGCCGATGCCCATATTTTAGCCATTCAACGCTTGTTGGATGGGGGTGCTTCTGATGCCTTTAACTTAGGGTCTTCCACGGGCTTTTCGAACAAAGAGATTCTAGAAGCCGCCCGCAAGGCCACTGGTCAAGCCATTCCTGCCGAAATAGCCCCAAGACGGGCTGGGGATCCCAGTACGTTGATCGCCGATTCCACTAAAGCCCGCAAGATCTTGGGCTGGCAGCCCCGGTACGATGATGTTGAAAAGATCATCGCCACAGCTTGGACTTGGTTAAATACCCATCCAGCAGGTTATGGTGATAAATAAGGTCCCTAAAAATTAATAGCTGATTACCATTGAACGTTTGAAAATTCAATGGTAGTCAGCTATTTTATTTTTTGGCGGTGATTATCAACGGATTTGATGGCCGAAGGAGTGCCCTGGGGATTAACGTCATGGGTGGTTTTTTCCCATTGGTTAAGCTGGCGTATTTGTCGGAAAACAGCCATATAAGGTACGATGATCAAAGGTAATAAATAGACTTGAAATATTAAACTTAACCCTAAGGCCCGTCCAAATTTTGAATTATCAGCCATGGTGTTTTGGTGATACTGTAAGGCCATGAATAAACAAGTCAACAAGTTTAAGGCGATGATCACAAATAACGCCGAACTGGTCCAATGGGGTGGTGCGGTGAAGACACCATAAATTTGCATCCCTAGCGCAATGGTATTGGCCAAGGGGACGATGGTTGCCGCCGCTGGTAGTAACAGCCATAGGGTCGTATCTAATTTTTGAAAAAAATGTAAGTTAGGGCTGTACCAAAGGGCGGGCAAATAAGACCAGCACTGTAAACTGCCCTGACACCAGCGGATCCGTTGTCTAATGAGCGGCCTAAGGGTCGCAATGCCACTTTGATGAATAACCACGTCATTGTTAAAAGCCGTGCGATAACCCTTGATCCAGGCCCGTAGCGTGAATTCTAAGTCCTCCAGCAGACTATTGCCCCATGGAATGTCCAAGCCTAGCGTTAAAGTGATAAATTGACCATTTCCAGAGGCGATGCCTTGCCCGTATTTTTCCCGGACCTGTTGCTGGGCGCTATTAATACCTAAAAACTCAAAGTTTTGCATTTTAGTTAACCAGTTATCTGTATTATAAATGGCAACCCCACTTTGGAACATATCATGCGCTGGTGAATTTATAAAGAAGTCCACTGCCTTGGTGAGGTTAGGGGCATCGATCCAAGAATCAGCATCAATGACACCCAAAATGATATGACGGGGATCAACTTCATGGGGATATTTCGCAATCGTTGAAACCGCAAAGTTTAAAACAGCGCCCTTGCCTTTTTGAGCCAAGTCAGTTGGATGATCTAAGATAATTAATTGACTGGTGGGTAATTGTTTTTTTAACTGGGAAAGTAAGAATAGACTATCGTCAGTTGAGTGATCATTCACGGCCACGATGGTTCCTTGGATATGGGTTGGCAATTTATCAATTTCTGAAATTAGTGATTTGATTGTTGAAATGATGACTTGTTCTTCATTCAATACTGGAATAATCAAATAAAGTTTATACTTTTCTGAATCTAAGGCCGCTTTTTGGATGGGCGGCAATGTGATACCGGCAGAAAGTGCCAAGTTGATCAAGCAGGCCAAATAAAATATAAACGAAATTAATAACACAAAAAGTAATATAAACGACAAAGTTATCCCCCACTTTGAAAAGTCAAAATAATAGTAATTATTTAGAAATTTATAGTATAATACAAAGCACTTACCCGTGGGAAAGATAATACCATCTAATTAATTTAAAATAAAGTAAAATGATTGTGATAAAAGGCACTATTTGGTGGCAAAAAAAGAAACGGCACCAGTAAGCGTGCAAGTCATAGTTGATGATCATGACCGGCTGCTGCTGATGTCGCTTTTTAATAGGTGTGCTTAGGAATCAGGATGAGCGGCATGGGCCGTTTTCTCCCAATTTGTCAAGCGCAAGATTTGACGCAGGGTTGCTTTATAAGGGACGACGACCAGTGGAATTAAATAAAATTGAAATAAGATGCTCAGCCAAAAAGCGTGGATAAATTTACGGGGATTTGACGCCGCGGCATTGCGATTGAACTGTAGGGCCATGAACAAGCAAATGATTAAATTCAATACCACGATTGTAAATAACGCCGGGCTGATCCAATTTGCCGGCGCCGTCAAAGCAGATACGAGTTGGATCAATAGGGCAATCAAATTGGTGAGGGGTAAAAAGACGGCCGCAACCGGTAAAAATAACCAAGTCGTGGTATCCAGTTTTTGAAATAATTGAATTTGGGGGTCTCGCCATAGTCTGGGTAAATAGCGCCAACATTGTAAACTGCCTTGACACCAGCGGGTGCGTTGTTTAATCAAGGGCGCCAAATGTTCAATCCCACTTTGGTGGATCACCACATCATTGTTAAAGGCGGTATGATATCCCTTTAACCAAGCCCGTAAGGTAAATTCTAGGTCTTCTAGCAGGCTATGTCCCCAGGGATTAGCTAGCGCTAGGGTCAATGTGACAAACTGCCCATTCCCTGAAGCAATACCTTGGCTGTAGCGCTCCCGGACCTGTTGCTGGGCACTGTTCATTCCCAAAAATTCAAAGTCCTGCATCCGGGTGAGCCAGTTATCGGTATTATAAATGGCGACACCACTCTGGAACATGTCGATTTGGGGATGGTCCGCAAAGAAATCTACGGCTTTGGTCAAATTGGCCGCATCGATTCGGGAATCGGCATCGATCACACCGATAATGGTATGGCGCGGTGAAGTTGTTTGCTTAAATTCTGAAATTTTTTGGGTTGCAAAATTTAACACGGCCCCCTTGCCCTGATGCGCCTGTTCACTGGGCCGATCTAGAACAATGAGCTGATTGAAGGATAAATGGGCCATTAACTCAGAGACTAAAATTAAACTGTTATCACTGGAGTCATCGTTAACGACAACAACAGTGGCGTCAATTCTTGAAGGAAGCCGCTGAATCTGGGCCAGCAAAGCTTCAATGGTGGGCACAATGACATGCTCCTCGTTAAGCATGGGAATCACGAGATAAAGCTTGAATTGTTGGGGGTGTGCGGGTGGCGTCAGGATTGGGGGTAATTTGACGCTGGCAGAGAGGGTAAAATTAAATAAATAAATTAGATAAAACAAAAATGAAACCACGAGTGCAACTATGAAAAGAAACGACAATATATTCACCTACCGTAAGAAATCGTTTAACTGATAAAAGGGTGGTCTAAAATTTAGAATTTGTTATATAATTATAAGGCAAACCGTTACAAAATAAAATGCAGCATTATTTTTAAATAAAAGGAATATAGATGAACATGACAATTATGCAGAATATTAGAAAAATTGGCCTCAGCATCGCGGGCTTAGTCGCAATTGCCCTTTTAGTTTGGGATTTATTAGCGACGCTACAAACACCTGGGTTTAAAGCCCACATGGGGACGACCCGGGTCTTAGTGGCAGTTCTCTTGAGTACCGCAGTGATATTAGCCAGTTGGTTTTTGACCAAATTTTTGACAAAGAAGAGTCGCTTAATTATTTTTATGACAATTTTGGTTTTAGTGCTTTTAAAATTTATTTTTGTGGCCCGTTTTCCAATGGCTCCCACATCGGATTATTGGAATTATCATGTATTTGCGTCTTACAACGTCTTAGGCATGACTTGGTCCAAAATGTGGACCCAAGGCTATTTAAATACCAATATTATCTGGCCCCATGTCATCAATATTTCTTGGTTTTATAGTGTATTTTATTCATTTTTCAGGCCGAATTATTTGGTGGCTCAAGGTGTTAGTGTTTTATTAAGTGGCGTCAATGCAATTTTACTCTTCAGTTTATGCCAACACTTTGTCAGTAAAAGGGCCGCAATTTTTGCGGCATTGATTTTCTATGCGATCCCTGCCTACTGGCTTTATACAATGTTAAATGGGGCTGAGCCCATATTTTTAACCTTTTTATTGGGAGCGCTTATCTGTTATCACCGCGCCATGTATGCCAAGGGGGCCCAGGTAACAATTGAACACTATTTTTATTTTGGATTCTCATTGTTACTGTTGTTCTTAGCCAACATGGTCCGACCAATTGCTTTGGTCTGGATCGTGGTCGTTGTAGTTTTTAGTATTTTTCGCCTAAAGACAGCCAAAAAAGAATTTCCCCGGCGAATTTGGTTCAACCCCCTAGCTTTTGCCCTTATTTTTGTGTTACTTAACTTAGCCAGTACGCCAATTTACCGGGTCTTATACGGCCTTCCTTTTGCGTCCTCGTCAGTGCTGAATCAATATTCCCTGGCTATTGGTACCAATGTTAAGACGGGTGGGACCTATGCTGGTGGGATTCGCCGTCAGGTCGATCAAGATTTAAATCAAAAGGATCTACCCTTGGCCAAACGGTTTGACAAGGTAACCATCGACATGCAAAAAATTTCAAAGCACAATATCCAGACTTTGAATCAAAGCAGCGGCTGGTTGCCCTTTTTAAGGGCCAAAACCATCAACTTGATGAGTGAGGATTATGGCTCCAACTGGATATTATATAACTTGAAATACAAAAGTGATCAAAAATATTATTATCAGCATTTGAGTCCGTTTTTAACCGTCTATTCAACGATTTTCTTTGTGATATTATTGGTGCTGGCCGGCTTGGTCTTATTGCTGAGCCCCTGGCTGGTCTACCGCCGGCGGTACTTGCACACGCCAGATTTAAATCGGCTTTTTTATGGCTTACTTTTATGGGATGGCTTTATGCTAAGTAGTCTGATTTTTGAAGTGCAGGGCCGCTATCATATCATCTTATACGTGCCTTTATTGCTGATAATCGCTTGGGGGCAAGAGGAGCTGTTTCAACGTAACAAATTAGGTTGAACCTTTAACTGTTGGTGTAAAGCCGGCGCTAAATCCACTGGTAGACCCGGGGTAGCGTCTTTTTCAAATTGCAAGCGACCAGCTTTTAAGACGGGTGGATTTAAAATGAAAGATTCCTTGAAGAACTGAGAAGCGGGGCCCACATCACCGGGGTAGGTACAACAACTCAAACGGGCTAGTGTTTGGCTATATAGCCGGCCTAAATCACTTTCCACCATGCCACCGATCCAAATACCCAGCCCATGTTGTTGGCACAGGGCCATGATGGCTAAGGCCGCTTGAAAGCCCCCCACGCGGGCGGGTTTCACGTTAATAATGCGGGCACTCTGACATTTAATAGCTGTTTGCACATCATCTAAAGTATGGATATTTTCATCTAAACAAAGTGGCGTCTTTAAGTGAGTTTGCAATCTACCATGGGCTACAAAATCAGTATTGCTTAAGGGTTGTTCCAACATATTGATCTTTAAGTGATCCAAAAGCTGTAACTTAGGTGTATCGGTCAAATTAAAAGCGGCGTTGCCATCTAACATGATATTGGTTTTAGGAAAGGCTTGGCGCAGCCGTTTTACGGTTGATAAATCGTTTAACCCTGTGATTTTTAATTTGATGCGGCGATAACCGGCCACTTGCGCCGCTTGAATTTGCTGGGACAGGGTAAAAAAGTCGGTGTGTCCTAAACTGATCCCCACTGGGATATTGACTTGGGCCTGACAGCCAGCTGCTTGG
The DNA here is from genome assembly GCA_022484695.1 of Lactobacillus sp. Taxonomy (GTDB): domain Bacteria; phylum Bacillota; class Bacilli; order Lactobacillales; family Lactobacillaceae; genus Agrilactobacillus. The sequence goes on along the minus strand of JAKVKU010000003.1, from coordinate 98,823 downwards.
CTTAAATAAGTTGCCAAGGGGATTTGTGCGGCTTGGGCAAATAAGGCCCACAGGGGCATTTCTAAGGCTGCTTTAGCCATCTGATGCCCGGCAATATCTTGAAACAAGCGATTGAAGTCTTGGGGGCCGTTAAAATTTTGATCTTTCATTCTGGGACTTAAATAAGATGCAATGAAAGCCCGGGCTTCAAATTGTGTTTCGGGATTATAAAAGGGGGTGTCTAGGGCTTCTAGCTCCCCGATGGCCCGGTGACCTAGTTCGTTGGTTAAAGCCACGAAAGTCAAATGCCGGTTTTGCATCGAATCGTGACTGGTGGTAAACGGCGCGTTCATGGTCAAAGTGACGGGCAATAATTGAATGGCGGTTATGCGCATGGTTATCCCTCGAGTTTTAAAATTTTTCGAACAGTCTCTGGTGCTTCTAAATGAACATTATGGCCAACGTTGGGAATGGTGCGGCTGTAACCTTGGGGTAAGGCCTGCAACATATCCTGGCCAATTTGCGTAAATTTATGATCTAATTGGCCTGTGATGACCGTTGTTTGGAAATTAAAGTCCCGCAAATTCGCCCAATAGCTGGGTTGTGCTCCGGTGCCCATTTCAATGAGACTCTCGGCCAGTTGGTGTTTAGCTTGGGCTAAACGGCCCTGGCGAATTTGGGTTTTTAAAACCGGCTTTAAACGGGCCTGGCTGGCAAATAAGGGTAGAGCTTCCCAACGGTCGACAAAATCAGCCAAGGACCCTGACAATAGCTGGGCCGCCAAGTTGGCATCATGGTGTTGGCGTTTAAGCCGTTCCGGCTTATTGTTGATGCCCGGCCGGGTGCTTTCCAGATAAAGCTGGGCAATCCTGTCAGGATAAGTGGCGGCAAAGGCGATGGCCACCCGGCCGCCCATGGAATATCCCCAGAGGTTAATGGGGCTGTCGCCAACGATCTGCGTTAAGAGGGTGTTTAAGTCGTCCACCTGGTGAGCCATGGTGTAGGGATAGTCTTCGTTGGCCTTGGTGGCGCCATGGCCTAGTAAATCAGGTAAAATAAAGCGCCCGGGTAAAGATTGCACCAAGTCTAAATAATCAAGACCACAACTCATAAAACCATGTAATAACACCCAAGTTGGTTGACCAGCGCCAACGATCGTCAGATGATAATTACTTTTTGCTAGCTGCAGTTGCATAAAATTGCTCCATTTCTCGTTGCCATGATTGGGTCAGTTGCTGGTGGCGTTTGGTGTTTTGGGGCCGGTCCGTTTTAATTTCTAGAATGGTTAAACCCGATTGGGGCTGACTGATTGCCGTTTCAAAGGCAGATTTACTGGTGATAAGCTGATAATTAGCGTGATAAAGTTGACTGACAGCGGCCACATCTAAATTCTGGGGCGTGCCAAATAATGTTTCAAAATAAGCTGTCGCCTTTGCTTGGGGCAGGAACGAAAAAATACCGCCGCCATTGTTATTGATTAAGATGATCGTTAAATTGAATCGATAGCGGGTAGTGAGCATCAAACCATTCATATCATGGAAAAAAGCCAGGTCACCGGTGACTAGGAAGTTGGGCCGTTGCTCGTGTAAGCTCGTGCCTAACGCGGTGGAAATAACGCCATCAATTCCATTAGCCCCGCGATTACATAATAAGGTGAAATTCCCTTTGTTCGGGGCAAAGAAGTTATCAAAATCCCGAATCGGCATGGAGTTACTGATGAAGATTTGACTTGATGATAAGTGCTGACTCATGAAATAAGGCACTGAAGCTTCGTCCAGCGTTGTTAAATGCTGGCTCAACCAGTGCTGATAGTGTTGTTGTAATTGCTGCCAAGCCAGACTGAACTGTCTTTGGGCTGGTGGCATTTGCAGCTGACAATTTTCAAAGAACCAGTTTTCACTCACCGGCAATTGGGTCGTGGTGGCTTTGGTATAGTCGTCTAAACGCTGATTGGGATCTATATAATAAATAGGACAGGGTCTGGTGGCCAACCACTGGCCTAAAGCCGCTGAGACCATGGTTGTACCGATCCGTAAAATGAGGTCCGGTTTTAAGGCTGCTGGCAGGGCTTTAGTTGTTTTAAAGACCAAATCACTACACGTGATGCTTAAATCATTGGTGCCCTGGCGTAACTGGCTCAGGGGATCAGCTAAGATTGGCACGTGATAGCGCTTGGCAAAAGTTAACAGTGGCTGGTGTTGTTCTAAACTGGTGGTTGGACCAGCAACAATCAGTAACTTACCTTGACTTAGCTTTAATTGAAGGGCAGCTAGCGCTGCAGGGGTGAGTTGTGTTTGGGTTTTAGAGAACTCAATTTTGACAGCTGTTTGAACGTATCGACTAGTTAAATCTGGCATCAAGGGTTTACGTAACGGCAAATTGAGATGTACCGGCCCAGCCGGGGCAGCAAGACTTGCGGCAACGATACGTTGCACTGCAAAGGCTACATAAGTGTGAACATCTGGCTGGGCATCTGGCAGGGGTAATTGCAAGAAGGACTTGACCTGATCACCATACAACCTATTTTGATCAATCGCCTGGGGAGCACCAACGTTGGTTAATTCTGGGGGCCGGTCAGTGGTCAACACGATCAAAGGAATGTGGCTAAGTTTAGCTTCGCAAATAGCTGGGAAGAAGTTGGCCGCTGCTGTGCCGGAAGTGCAAAGTAATAAAGTGGGGCGTTGACTTTTCTTGGCCATGCCCAGCGCAAAAAAAGCGGCGGAACGTTCATCCACATCGACATAAAGCTGGAAATGCCCCCTTTTGGCCGCTTGGGCCAATAATAAGGCAACGGGTGTTGAGCGCGAACCCGGGGCAATGACGACTTGGCGAATATTTTGTTGGTGAAAACTGGCAATCATTAAGTTGATATAGTCAGTTAAAACTTGGGTTGGATTAGACATTGAAGACGTTGGTCCTTTCATAAAGCGTATTTAACATGGGTTGAAACTTCAGCGCCGTTTCTTTGACTTCCTTGGCTGGTACGGAGTCGGCTACAATACCGGCCCCGGCAAATAAGGTAGCCTGATGCGTTTTAAGCAATGCGCTGCGGATGCCCACGGCGAATTCACCCACATGATCGAAGGTGAGATAGCCAATGGGGGCACCAAACAAGCCGCGTTTCAAAGGTTCGATCCGTTGAATCTGGGCCAGTGCTTGAGCTTTAGGTACCCCACCCAAGGCTGGGGTGGGATGCAGATCGGCAATGAGGTCAAAAATACCCGCCGGGGTGGGTATTTGGCCGGTGATTGGGGTGCATAGATGTTGCACATTTTTATTTTTTAAGAGAGTGGGTCGGCTTTGATACTGCACTTCAGCGTGATGGCGGTGTAAAATAGCGAGAATGGTTTTGGTAACGAAGGCTTGTTCCTGGCGATTTTTGGGATCGCTCAATAATTGGTTACCCAACTGGCGATCTTCTGCGGGGGTTTTACCCCGAGCCATGGTACCGGCAATGGCTGCGGTTTTAAAGTGGGTTTGATTGAATTGAATCAGACGTTCCGGGGTGGCACTGAGAAAAGCTAGGCCTTGATGGCGTAGCAAAATATGATAGGTCTCGGGATTGATTGCCCGCGCATTCAGCCAACTTTTTTCCGGGCTAATGGCACCGGTGCTGGTTGTTGTTAAGGCCCGGGCCAACACTACTTTTTTAAACGAATCTTGATGTTGTAATTTAGCCACCGTATTGCCAACTTGTTGTTGCCAGTGGGCCAGGTCTAAGGCCTGTTGTGTGTCCAGGTTAGGCGTAGCTGGCAGCGCATTGGGATTCAGAGCTAATATATTTAAAAAGTCGCTAACGGCTTGAGACAGCTGTTGTGGCCCTTGAGTCAGCACGAGGAGTTCAAAAGTAGCGGTTGCTTGCTGAATTAGTGTATATTGAGGTAAGAAGAAATAACCCCGGGCCAAACTTCCCCAAATATTGTGTTGCTGGGAGGGCTGGTTTTCAAAGGGATAGGCGCCAAATATTTGGGCTTGATTTTGAATTACCTTCGGGATTTGGGCTTTTTGGGTAATTTGCCACTGCTTGACGTCGGCAAAGGCGCTTTGAGGGCTATCAGGGGTCAATTGGCTGATTGTACCCAGGCCAAAACGAATTTGATGGTCAGGCGTTTCAAAGGCAAAAAAATCTGAGAAATGTGGGGCTATTTGTAGAATTTGTTCAATATTGATCTGTTTTAAAACTTGCTGGTGGTAAGCATACATTTAATTCACGCCTTTTATTTATAATCAAGATTTGCTCTTCTTATTTTGACTTAAAACGCAAAAAAAGTCTAATATCTAAGCTGGTCATATTAAGACATAGTAATAACTAACTTGGAGGGATTTATGGTGAAGCGGTTAAAGAAAGTTCTGGGCTGGTTTAGCTTGGTATTATTAGTGCTGATCGGCCTGGCCCTGATTTTTAATGAACCTATCAAGAATTATTTGGTGGCCCATAATGGTCAAACTAAAATTACTGGCATGACGAAAACCCAGATTGCCCAAAGTCACCATCAAAAGGGCGAGTTTGATTTCTCCAAAGTGAAAAGCATCGATGCTTCCCAGGTTGTGCAAGCGGCGACCCATAATGATGCAGCACCCTTGGGGAAGTTGGCAATTCCTGCGGTGGGGCTTAAATTACCAATTGTTAAAGGCCTCAGCGATGATAGCTTGAGTACCGGCGGTGGGACGATGAAGCCCAATCAAGAAATGGGGCAGGGTAATTATGCCTTGGCTGGTCATTATATGACCGATAAAGGCGCCTTATTTTCCCCGTTAGCCAGAACCCAACTTGGCCAATTGTTGTATATCACGGACTTAACCAAAGTTTATACCTATAAAGTGACTTATAAGCAAATTGTTGACCCCACGTCAGTCTGGTTAATCGCGGATAAACCAAATGTTCAGTTATTAACACTGATTACTTGTGCGGATGGGGGCACCAATCGGTGGTGTGTCCAAGGTGAGTTGGTGGCCACGCAAGCTGCAACCAAACGTAATTTGGCGGTTTTTCAATAACCCAGCACCCATATTTAAAATGAAACTAATTTTGATTGAATTGAATAATCATTTCAAGCCTTGGTTCACCCGAGGCTATTTTTCTGCTATAATAGCTTGTTTGTAAGACTCGGTCTGGAGGTTTCATTCTTGGATTCAAAATTTACGTGGCAATTTAAAGAAGTGCCGGCACAACAAAAAATTCAAACGCTGAGTACCCAATTTCATTTAACAAGTCAAACGTCTGCATTATTATTACAGCGGGGATTAACGGCTAGTGATGAAATCAAACAATTTTTAAATCCCGATTTAGCGGATTTAAATGATCCCTTGGCACTGCATGACATGGCAGCAGCGATTGAACGGATTCAAGCGGCGATCATGGCTGATGAAAAAATCATGATCTACGGTGATTATGACGTGGATGGCTTGACCAGTACAGCCATCATGAAGGCCGCTATTGAAGCGTTAGGGGGTTCGGCACAATATTATATTCCCAATCGGTTCGAAGATGGCTATGGGCCTAATTTGAATGTTTATAAACGCCTAATTGCCAGCGGGGTTAATTTGATCATCACCGTAGATAACGGGATCGCTGGCAAGGCGGCCATCGACTATGCTCAAAGCCACGGGGTTGATGTAGTGGTCACCGATCACCATGAACTACCGGAAACACTGCCGGATGCTGTAGCCGTTGTCCATCCCCGTTACCCAGGTAGCAATTACCCTTGCAAAGATTTGTCCGGTGCAGGGGTCGCTTTTAAAGTGGCCAGCGCTTTGTTAGAAGAGGTACCGACTGATTTGTTAGATTTGGCGGCTTTAGGAACCGTCGCCGATTTGGTATCTTTAACGGCTGAAAATCGGATCATTGTCACTTATGGGCTAAAAGCACTCCAGCAGACCACCCGTCCTGGCCTAAAGGCACTTTATCAAGTTGCCAAAATTAATCCTGCAACTATCACGGAAACGACAATTGGCTTTGGCATTGGCCCCCGGTTAAATGCCTTAGGACGCATGGGCGATGCCAATCCAGGTGTGGCTTTATTGACCACGTTAGATGCTGATTTTGCCAATGAAATGGCCACAAAAATTCAAACCACGAATACTCAGCGGCAAAAATTGGTGCAAGAGATCAGCCAACAGGCACTAGTACAAGCCGCAGATCCCCAAAATCAAACTGCCAAAACGTTGATTATTGCGGGGCAAAACTGGCATGAGGGGGTCTTGGGGATTGTGGCCAGCCATGTTGTCGAAAAGACCGGCAAGCCCACCATAATTTTAAATATTGATCCTGCCACAAAACTTGCCAAGGGCTCGGGGCGTAGTGTACCTGATTTTCATTTGTTTAATAGTTTAACGGCACAACGAGCGCAAATGACCAATTTTGGCGGTCACCATATGGCCGTGGGACTAACGCTGCCAGCGGCCAACATTGAGGCGGTCCATCAGGGCATGGAAGCTTATGCCGTTAAAACTGATTTTAAAATTGTCGCCAAGCCCACCAAAAACGTTGATCTGACCTTAGATTTGGTCCAATGTAATCGCGACTTTTACGATGAATTGCAACAATTAGCACCCTTTGGGACGGATAATCCGCAACCTTTATTTGAAATCAAAGGGTTAACAATCGCCAGTCTGCGCCAAATTGGCAAGGATCAGCAACATTTGAAATTAGATTTAAAAACAGGTGCCAATCATATCACGACCTTGGCATTTGGGTTTGGCGCTTCTTTTGCAGCATTGCAGCATTATACCGGCGAATTAGCCGTGATTGGGACGCTGGACTTGAATGAATTTAATCATCAAACGACCCTACAATTGATGTTGACCGACTTCACCTTGGCCCAATCCCCACAAGCGCAAGCAAAGACCGAGGGGCCAAATATTCGAGTCATGAAAAAACAGCGATTGACGGTCCAGTTGTTTGACAACCCGGGCTTGTACGTCTTTTTTAAACAGCAATATTTAGAAAAAATTGCGCCCTTAGTTGCCGACAAACCAGCGACGCTGAGTTTATTTTCAGAAGACGTGGTAGTGTCTGCCCCTAAGATTTTAGTGGTGGATCAACCCAGCAATTTTGAGCAACTAAATTTCTTTTTAGAACAACAACAGGCCCAAGAGTTGACCTTTACGTTTTTTGCACCGCAAAAACGCTTATTTAAACTACCGGATCGGCGCATGTTTGCCACAACCTTAAAGTATATTGAAGCCCACCAAGATCTACAGGTTGCCGGCACTGCCCAAATTGCCGCTTATTTACAGATGGATCCGGTGCAATTGCGCTTTATTTTAAAAGTGTTTTCCCAATTGGGATTTGTTAAAATGAATGATGGTTTAATCAATCCCTTAGATATTCATACCAAGAAAGCTTTGGATACCGCACCAACTTATCGAGCAATGGTTCAGCAGCTGGACGTGGCCCAGAGGATCGCTGAAAATACCAATGAGAAATTACAGCAGCTTATTTTAGAACAATTAAAGCAAGCTGGTAAATAAAGGAAGAAGCTAATATGACAATTAATTATCGAGATTTTATCGCTGATGTACCGGATTTTCCCGAAAAAGGGGTAATTTTTAGAGATATTTCGCCATTGATGGAAAACGGTGCGGCCTACAGTGCGGCAACCAACGATATTGCCACCTATGCAGCCAATAAGGGTGTGGAAATGATTTGTGGCCCTGAAGCCCGGGGCTTTATCGTTGGCTGCCCGGTGGCCTACAAACTAGGGGTGGGTTTTGCACCTGCCCGTAAAAAGGGCAAACTCCCCCGGGAAACGATTTCGGTGAGTTATGATCTTGAATACGGTCAAGCAGCTTTATATATGCACAAGGATGCTGTGAAACCAGGGCAGCGGGTGTTGGTGGTGGATGACTTGATGGCCACTGGCGGCACTATCGCAGCTACGATTAAATTAGTTGAAAAACTAGGCGGTATCGTGGTAGGGACAGCCTTTTTAATTGAACTTAAGGATTTACACGGTCGCGATAAGATCAAAGATTATGATATGTTCACTTTGATGCAATATTAAACCGCTAGATAGTTTATAATAAACCCCGTTATTTAATGATTGACTTTTGCTACTGTTCAAAAAGGTGTTAAATCAGCATTCATAGAAAATATTATAAATCATAATATTTTCTTCAAAGATTCTGGTTATACTATTTTGATAGATAGTCATTAGACAATTAATAAGCGGGGTACTTTATGATGCACAGCAATCAAAAGACAACTCAGACAACACAGCGCATTCAATGGATCGACATTGCCAAGGCGCTAGGCATTATGGCGGTGGTTATTGGCCATTCTTATCCAGTGAAAGATACTTTTTATCAGACGATTTATTGGTGGCATATGCCCCTGTTCTTTATCGTTGGGGGCTTTTTTGTGAAGCCCCTGGGCCATGATTGGCCGGATTTAAAACAGTTTGGTAAACACCGGATTTGGCCATTGCTGAAGATTTACTTTGGTTCCGGATTATTGATCATTGGCCTTAATTTTTTGATAGAAAAGCCAAATGTTGTTTACACTTTAGACTATTTTGGCCGGCTGCTGTACGGTGGCACCGAATTAAATGGGTATACCAGTGTCTTTTGGTTTTTAACAGTTTACTTAATAGCGTTGCTACTGCTCCAATTAATTTTGTATCTACCCAGTCGCCTGGGCCAGTTTAGCTTAGTTTTCAGTTTGTTTCTGTTAGGCACTTCCTATTCCAATGCTGAAGCAACATTGGGGTTTCCTATGCCTTGGAATGCCGACGTGGCCTTGATGGCCTGTTTTTATATGTGGATGGGCCAATTTGGGTTTCAATTTATAAAAAGGTGGGTTGCCTCTAAGGGCTTATTGGTGGGGGCCTTAATTGGAGCCAGTACATTAGTGCTTTTACAAAAATATAACATTATCAATCAGCTGCTGTATATGAAATCCCACCACATCACCAACAGCTGGTTTGCCATGATTGTGCCCTTTATCTTTGCTACGGCGATTTTAGGTTTAGCTTACTGGTTGCAATTTACACCGTTGCGTGGTGTGCTAACTACGATTGGTCAACATACCTTGCCGATTATGTTAGGACATAAGGCTTTGTTTTCAATATTGGATAAATCAGACGATCCCACCTGGCTGGTGTTAAGTGTGGGCGGCATCATTGTCCCGCTAATGGCGATGCAAGTGGCTCATTTGGTTAAAAGCTACTACCAGGGGGTTGCCCAGCGCTTGTACTGGTAGGAAGCGGACAATCCATCAGAAATTGGGAGGGTGGTAGGCATGAAGCGAATCTATTGGCTGTTGGGGCCAATGCTACTGGTGATTGGCCTGCTTTTAGGCTTTTTGGCCCAAAAGGTCGATCAAAAACAGCGTTTGACCCAAACTTATCATTTCACAGCAACACCCACCGTTTTTGTTCATGGCTACCATGGTTCTTTCAAATCAGAACAAAATATGATGGCTGACATCGAGAATAGGGGATTAGGGCAACATCAGCTTACTGTCACCGTGAGTTCCAAAGGCAAGTTGTCATTTCAAGGCCATTTGGATACTAAGGACCATAATCCTTTAATTGGCGTGGTCTTCCAAGATAATACCGCCGGGGAAATGGCTGATGCTTTGTGGTTAGCTAAGGTGATGCGGGCATTAAAAAAAGATTATCATGTGGTCCAATATAATGCCGTGGGCCATTCCATGGGCGCGGTGGCTTGGGTTTTATATGCCCAGCAGGTCCAAGCTGTCGGTGCCGTACCGATCATGGTCAAACTAGTGACCATCGCTGGGCCCTTTGATGGAATTTTGGGGTTTGGGGATGAAGTAAAGCGCAATTACTTTTTAAATGCCCAAGAAAAACCCCGGTATCAAACCCGATTATTTCGCCAGCTGAAAGTCAATGGCCCGCGTTTTCCATCTCGAGTACCGGTTTTAAATATTTATGGCGATTTAAACGATGGCACCAATTCTGATGGGGTCGTCAGTGTTGTTTCGGCCCGGTCTTTGAGCTATTTGCTCAAGCCCTATGCCTTGAGTTATCAAGAAGTTTTGATCACCGGCCCTAAAGCACAACACAGTGCCCTACACCACCATAATCCCCAGGTCAGTCAGGCTATTATGAATTTTTTATGGCATAAATCAGACCAGCAAATTTTGACGAAATAAATAGCCAAGGCCCAACTTAACATTTTGGGAGCCTTGGCTATTTATTTGGTTTGGTTGCAGTTGTTTGAACTTGATTTTTAGCCTTCAAGTTCGCTTTTTTGGCTGCTAATTGTTTGTCCAGTTCACGTTTTTTTAAAGTAACAATGAAATATGCCATAAACGGTTCTAAAATCATTAGAATAATCGCTCCAATGATCAGGTAAAAGACCGCTTGCTGGCCGCTGTTAAAGCTATTGAAACGGGCGATGATATCAGCAATGGACATCTGAATTCTCCTTTAAGAAGTTTTAGACTGCATCTGTGGTTGCGTTTTGAGTTTGGCATGGGCAATGATATTATGAATCGCTACCCAATGTAAAATGACGGCAACGAAAAAGTATTGGGGCAGGATCCAGAAAATTAAGAAACCAAAGATCCCAAAAAGGTTGCCAAAAAGTAACCAGTTATTATCCAAGGACTTGAGATAGGAAAAAACATGCAACCCAATCCCCAAAATGAAAATCCAAAAAATTTTGTCCGCAATGTTGCTATATATAAAGAAAAAGTTACTAATGTCCAGGGTTTGCGAAGACAAACACATGACGATGATGGCGATGATCTCAAATAAGGTGATGATCAAAAATAAAATATCAAATAGGGCGGGAAATTTACGGATGGATAGATGCATGACAATACTCCAATCATTGTTTTAACAGATTAATTTTTACAGGCCATCTTTAGATTAACAGAGGGTCGACCAATATTACAAATATTTTACAGCCATTATTATATCAAGTAATGCGGGGAAATCATACGCTAGATTGGAAATTTCTTGAATTTTCTTATATTAACGCATTTGATAAAGAAACAACCACTAAAACCGGGTTTAAGGTCAACAGACCGTAGATGGTGAATTCAATGATTGCTGAAGTATCATTTTTCTGAGATAATAAGAATTATTAAAGATTGGAGGAAAGAAGATGAAATTGAAAAAAGTTCTATTTACTGTATTTGGGACTGTACTCTTTGGTTTAACCGGCTTATTTGTTGGAAATCAACCAGTTCACGCTGCAGCATTTAGGCCAGTGGATACCTTTCAAAGCTATGCCGGAACAGCAACCATCAGTGGCACTTGGGGTGCCAATTTATTTTCGGGCAACGATCAAAACAAGATTTTTCAAAAGGTGTTGCCAAAAGATTCGCAATGGCAGATATTTGGCTATACGCATCGTAGCGATGGCTATTATTATTATGCCGGTGGTGACTTATGGATCCAAGGTAACCAAGCTAAGATTCCCGTGAATTCAGGGACTGAAGCTATTCTGAATACCGTGGCGACTTATGGGGATGTGGCTAATCCAGCTAATTATTGGCGCATTACCAGTAATGGTTGGATCAATGGCTATTGGGGAGATCGCTACATGGAAGTGACCAATAACAATGCTGGCATCGTGTTGGCGACTTACATTGTCTATGGCAATGGGGATGCGATTGCGCTGTCAAATAACGCCACTTCCCAGCCTGAGCAACCCAATATCACTGGTAGGATCGTTGGGAACAAGGCCGCTCGAATTTATCGTACCCCAGACCAGAAATATTTTTATATTCATCCTAAAAACATTATTTATTTTGCCAGTGAACAAGAAGCGATTAATGCCGGTTATCACAAGGTGTTTCGTTAACAGCTGACCATGATGTTTGATTAGTTAGTTTTGTAACCGCTTTATTTTATCTAAAAAAAGCGTATCATAAAAGGTGTATCATAAATTGTAGAGGGGGTTTTTATAATGGATAAGACTTTTACAAAAACTGAATTGGCACAATATGATGGTCAAGATGGGCGCAAGCAGTATGTGGCAATTGATGGTATTGTTTACGATCTGACTGGATTCAAAGCCTGGGCTAGTAACAACCATCATGGCAATCATCCTGGTCAAGATCTGTCTGAGCAAATCATGAAATCACCACACAAAAAGAATGTCTTAAGTAAATTAACAATTGTTGGTAAATTGGCGTAATGTGTTGCAAATGTAAATAACTGGTATCGATTAGCAATCAGCGCTTCAGCTGATTGCTTTTTTTATCCCCGGACTCGGCCTGAAAAGACATACCGAAATTTGACGCAGTTTTATAGCAATCGCAATCGGTTCGCAATCTGTAAAAAAAACTCGGTTTTTGAGGTGTTTTGAAAAATAAAAAAAGCCTGATAAACGCTTTAAAATCAACGTTTATCAGGCTTTTAACTTATTCTGACAGGTTCTAAAAAAGGAGAGTACAGGATTTGAACCTGCGCGCCGGTATTAGCCGGTTCGCCGGATTTCGAGTCCGGTGCATTACCACTCTGCCAACTCTCCACAACGCTTTATAGTATAGCAAAAAAAGCGGACGCTGAAAAGTTGTTTTTCAGACCCGCTTTTTTTAAGTGGTTAACTTGCTTCTGACGGTAAGAGGATCGTTTGACTACGACCATCATCATAGGCCAAGACTTCCTTTGGAAATTCTTCATTCCAAGAATATGGCAGATCAAAGGTGATTTTCATGGCAGCATCATCAGCTTCAGTGAAAGTAATCGTTAGTTTGCCCTCTTTTTCACCTAAATTGAAATTAAGCATATTCTGCAGGGGCACGACACCTTGTAAGTTGCGGTCAATAATATGCCAGATGCTATCAATGATTTCACCAGGCAGTACAGCAATAACGCCATAAGTGGCGTAGCGGCCATAACCAGCTTGAAACATATTCAACACTCCCATCGTATTTTTGGTTTGAACAATATTTTTATTCCGTGATATCCACAAACTTTGAACTAAGAAAATTCACCAAATCCTTGGGGTTTACCCCAACAGATCGGCCGATTTTCCCTGCTGAAACGATGATCTCTGGTTGCGCTTCAGCCATATCAGAGATAAAAATTGGATAGTTATGCGTTTCATGAATACCAATCGGCGTGTTGGCACCATGTTCATACCCAGATGTCTTCATCAAGTCTTTTAAGGGGACTAAGCCCACTTTTTTATTGCCAGAAACTTTGCTGAGCTTTTTCCAATCGACTTGTGTATCTAGGGGAATAACTGCGACCACAGGTCCTGTGGTATGTCCGGTAAACACCAAGGTTTTGTAAATCTTATGTTCAGCTATGCCAGCATGGTCGCTGTTTAACTGTTGAACATCACCTTCTTGGTGTGTAGAAAAAGCGTAGGACTTGTAAGCAACCTTGGCTTTATCCAGAATTTTTTCGACTAATGTTTTATTCAAATGTGATTTTTTCTTACTCATGTTCAACCTCCATGACTATAATATAACAAATTTTGGAATTATAAAAAAATAAAGGTATAATAAATGCCATAAAGAGGTGTGTTCAATGCTTTTTTCAAAAAAACGAAAAACGAAAAACGAAAATGATTTACTAAACGGCACCAAAGATCATGACTTTTCTAGTCTGATGAATTCAGTTCGACATGATAGCAATCATTTAAAAAGTGTCCAAGCGGCTTTTGATCGATTGAAAAAAGATTACACGCAGCCAGCCAAGCACCATTAGTCGGATGCTTTCAATTTTAGAAGGCGCAGGCGTCATTTAATAACACAAAATAAACAAAATAAAAAGCTACCTAAAATATTTAGGTAGCTTGTTTGTTTTGGCATCAGTCACCGGTGGTTACTTTTCAGCACCATCGGGAGCTAATGCCTTCGACAATATCGCACTTGTCAAAAGACATCACCTCCTTTTCTAAGTGCATAATAGCATAGGATTAAATTGGCGTCAATCCTTTTGATTACATTTGGTACTGAAAAATAACAGGTGTGATTTATCATAATTAAAAAATTATGTTGACTATAAGTTTTTCTATGATATGCTTTATTCATAAACATGTTGTAAACGTTGATGTAACTGGGAAATAAGGAGATGAACAATTATGTGTGTTGTCATGAATACGAGCGATTTTCAATATACTAGTATGTACTTAGAATTCTTAAAACGGCAAATGTCAAAACTAATTACATTGGATGATGTTTTTAATGAATACTCTGAAACGATTCTAAATATCAACGATCGTAATTGTTTAGCCACCGAAAATTTGAAAGATTTAAAAGCTTATTTTGCTAAAAATCAGCAACGTTACAAAAAAATCTGCCAACAGTTAGTGGACGTACCAGTCCCTAATCGTTTCACCAACCTACATGATAATATTTTGCAAGCATTAGAAAAGTATCAACAAACCCTGCAAGCCTGTACAAATGCCATTGACGCCACGACCAATTCAGTTTGTACCACGGTTGTTGAAAAACAAGCCGTGCGTCGGCTGCGCGCTAAGACATTGTTGGCTTCTGCGGTTTGGGGGGTCCATGAACTACGTGCCTGTGTCTAATCTATGGTAAAATGAAAGTGCCAATCAATAAAAAAGCTAGGTGAGATTATGCGAATTTGGCACTTAATGATCTACAAAAAAAACTTCAATGAAAATACGATCAACGATTTTTTTGCAAATATTTATCACCATCGCGATCAAAATGGCATCCACTTCAAAAAAATGAACATTGATGCTGACAGTTCACAAATGGTTGCTGCAACTTTGTGGTTTGACTCGGATAATAAGCTAAATGATACGATCATCACAACTTTTATTAAGTATTTATATACGCAATTATTGGTGGGACCTAAAGTGGATTTACCGATTTTAGCTAAAGTCCTGCGGGAGGACTTTAAAACATTAGGAATTGAATACCTGGTTTTAAACAAATCGGAAATGAATCTCACATTTTGGGGCGTTGCTTCAGACCCTAATTTTGAGAAGCCGAAAACGACAAGCCATGAGGAAGAACACCAATGAATTTTGACGATACCGACTAAACTGACTGCTGATTTTGGGGCAGTCAGTTTTTTAGCGCAACTTTTACTGTCAACCTAAAATGAGTCGTGCCAATTAGATCTGACGTGTTATTAGATGATTTAATGGTTTTTTGATGTTGTTTTCATGACACTTTTCACTGGGTGCTAGACATCGCCTGGATACTTATTTAAAATGTAAAGGCATAGCTGGCACACAATGATACTGGAGATATAATAATGGACATGGATTTTTTTAAGGGCAAGGACACAATTGCACTTGCCAAGACACTTTTGGGAACCCGCTTGACTTATGACCACTTAGGACAAAAATATGCCGGTTATATTGTTGAAACAGAAGCTTATCTTGGCGAAATTGACGCTGCTTCACATGCTTTTAAGGGCAAACGGACGGTGCGCAATGAAGCATTATTTGCACCCAGTGGCGCTATTTACATTTATCAAATGCGGGGACTCTACTTGTTAAATGTGATTACAGAAGCTAAAGAGATTCCTGAAGGTGTTTTGATTCGTGGGATTGAACCGGTGATAAATGTCACTCAAATGATTAAAAATCGCCATGGCCAAGGCGGTATTAATGTGTCCAATGGACCGGGTAAGTTATGTCAAGCCATGGCCTTACACACATTAAGTTATAATGGTAAAAGGTTCGGTGAAGTTCCTTTGGATATTGACGTAAGACATCGGGTTGTCCCCGGGGTAGTCGTAGCTGCACCAAGAGTTGGTGTTCCCAATAAGGGAGAATGGACTGAAAAAGCTTTACGCTTTTACGTCGCCCACAATCCCTATGTCTCTAAGTTACCTAAAAAAATGATGAATTTTAAAACGAAAGGTTGGCAAACAGATGAAAGCACAAACTTTTGACGATTATTTATTCCAAGGCATTCAAAAACTGGATTTTGATGGCAATATTGAACTTAATTGGGATAAAGAAGCACATGTCTTTGAACTAAACTTTACGATTCAAGTGGAGAATTCCCAACATACTGCCCTTGAATGGGAAACAGGGGATAGCACTGAGCCGTTAAATGATTCAGACGTGGTGAATTATGACGATGGTGTTTTATTTTATGATCAAACGCGCATTAATGGCCAAGACTATGCCGATGATTATTTGACCATTTTGCCCTTTGATGGCAAAAAAGGAATCTCTAAGGCGATTTTGAACGCTTTTTTAGCTAATTTACAAGATGTCTTAAACGATGGTGAAAGTGATTTAATGGACTTTTTAGACAAGGATAATACGGAAGCGGTTTTTGTTTTGAAGTGGGATCAGCCCCGTTTTGAACGTTATCTTGCGGCACAACCTGAACCCAATAACAGCTTGTTGCCTTATCCCAAATATTAAGGAGATTTTAACAAATGAAATGGCACAAAGTCGCAGTAACCACCACCACTGAAAGTGTCGAAGCCGTTGCGGAAATCTTGAATTCGCTTGGTGCTAACGGTGTGGAAATTGAAGATTCCGCCGATTTCGCCCATGTTTCCAAGCAACAAATTGGCCCCTTTGGTGAAATTGAAGATCCGGCGCAAATTCCCCATTTGAAAAAGGGCGCAATTATTTCGGCTTATTTTCCAGATACTAAAAACATACCGACATTGCTTAAACAAATTCAAAATAAATTAGATTTACTGCCATCTTATGGGTTAGACGAGGGTCAAGGCCAGATTTTTGTTTCTAACTTGGATGAAGCTGACTGGGCTAATAATTGGAAAAAGTATTATCAGCCTTATCGTGTGACCCGCTTTTTAACAGTCGTGCCGAACTGGGTTGATTACCAGCCTGAAGATCCTGACGAAATTCAAATCACTCTTGATCCTGGGATGTCTTTTGGAACGGGCACACATCCGACGACGATTTTGGCATTAACGGCCCTGGAGCAAGTTAGTCGAGGGAATATGGCAGTTTTTGACATTGGAACAGGCTCAGGCATTTTAAGTATTGCTGCCAGTAAATTGGGAGCTAAGGTCGTTGAAGCCTGTGACTTAGACGATATTGCCGTCAAAGCTGCCCAAGACAACATTGATTTGAATCCTAGTATTCATAATATTCAAGTTTTTAAAAGTAACTTGTTGCAACAAGTTAGTGGTAAGGCCGACTTGATCTTAGCCAATATTTTAGCCGAAATTATTTTATTGTTGATCCCTGATTTGGCTGCCCATTTAAATCCCAAAGGGCAGGTTATTTTATCTGGTATTATTGAAGATAAAGCCCAGCAAGTTATTCATGCTTTAGATCATGCCGGATTTAAAGTGAAGACCAAGTTACAACAACAAGAATGGGTGGCACTTATTGTGACCCGTAAGGATGCGGATTAATGCAACAATATTTTACAAATATGCCTTTAACAGTGGGTACAACCGTGTCGATCCAAGCCCAACGCATTGTTCATCATGTGACTAAAGTCATGCGCATGTTACCTGGGGCAAAATTTGAACTCGTTACAGATGGCCAAGCTTTTCTTGGCGAACTTAGTCAGGTTGCGCCGAAATCGACAACAATCGAGGTCACTATTTTGCAGGCCTTAAAGCGCCAAACTGAATTACCGCTGCGCCCAGTCATTATTTGTGGCCTGCCTAAACGGGAGAAAGCGGAATGGATCGTTCAAAAAGCGACTGAATTAGGCGTCCGTGAGATTATCTTTTTTGCTGCCAAGCGTTCTGTAACCCGTTGGGATTATAAGAAAGCTGATAAAAAACTGCAACGCCTGCAGCAAATTGCCCTAGAAGCTGGCGAACAGAGCCACCGCAACATTTATCCTCGGATCCAGTTTGTACCTGATTTAAAAAAGGTGGTTACTTTGCCATTTGACACCAAATTGTTTGCCTATGAAGAAGTAGCTAGAACCGGGGAGCACACCCAGCTCAAAAGGGCCATTGAAACTAGCCAGCCAAATACAAGCCTTGCTTGTTTATTTGGTCCTGAGGGCGGCATTGATCGCTCAGAAGTTGATTTATTGACTGAAAATGGCTATCAGGCCGCCGGTTTAGGACCACGGATTCTACGGACGGAAACAGCGCCACTATACTTTTTGAGTGCAATTTCTTATGCTTTAGAATTATAATGAGACATAGCCTTATCAAGCATGATATGGATTTTATTAATCAAAAATATTAGGAATGAATGGATTAAATAATGCGTAAATTAAGAAAATTAGTTCAAAATCATTGGATCTTTTATACACTCATGGCAATTCTCCTGGCGGTTATTTTGCCTTTAATTAGTGCGGGACTGCATATATCAGCTGCAAATCGAGTTTTATGGCTTTTCTTAGTAATCGATTCAATTTATGCTATTTGGAATGGTTATCATATTGCCAAGCATCATTTTTCACGGTGGTCGTTATTTATTTTTCCAGTTATTTTCTTAGGATTTGCCCTAATTCGGTATAACCCTTATGTTTATTACTTAGCTGGTTTATATTTGTGTTTAAGCTATTTAACTTGCAGCTTGCTTTGGGTCAAACAGGCTAAAATGACCAAGTGAGCGAACTGATTTTTATAATGAACCAGTATTTAAGTGTGAGGGCTATCCGTATGGGGTATGTCTGGAAATTGATTTTTTGTTATATTTAAGTAATAATAGATTCAATCAATCGGGTGTCTGCGAAGGGTTTAACAGACAGATTTGCAGGTATTTTTAGGGAGTGAAGCGCTATGGCCGAAGACAAAGAACTTACCCAAGAAGATGTCATGGCATTATGTAGTCAATATATGAATGAAACGCATTTGCAATTTGTTAAGAAGGCTTATGACTTTGCCGCTTATGTGCACCAAGATCAAAAACGACAATCTGGTGAGCCCTATATCATCCACCCCATTCAAGTGGCTGGGATCTTAGCAGATTTAAAAATGGATCCAGAAACAGTTGCTTCAGGTTATTTACATGATGTTGTTGAAGATACCAATATTACCTTAGGCGATGTTGAAGAACTGTTTGGCCATGATGTGGCTGTTATTGTTGATGGTGTGACGAAACTGGGTAAAATCAAATATAAGTCACATCAGGAGCAATTAGCTGAAAATCACCGTAAAATGCTGTTAGCCATGGCTAAGGATTTGCGCGTTATTATGGTTAAGCTGGCGGATCGTTTGCACAATATGCGCACGTTACAACATTTGCGGCCTGATAAACAGCGGCGTATTGCCAATGAAACGTTGGAGATTTACGCGCCCTTGGCTGATCGCTTAGGGATCAGCCGCATTAAATGGGAACTAGAAGATATTTCCTTACGGTATTTGAATCCCCAACAATATTATCGCATCGTTCATCTGATGGCTTCGAAGCGAACAGAGCGGGAGCAATATATTCAATTGGCCATTGGGGATATCAAAAAAGCCATTGCTGATTTGAACATGAAATACGAGATCTATGGTCGTCCTAAACACATTTATTCAATCTATAAAAAAATGCGCGATCAGCACAAGCAGTTTGATGAATTGTACGATTTATTGGCCATTCGGGTAATCGTGGATTCTATTAAAGATTGTTATGCGGTTTTGGGTGCCATTCATACGAAATGGAAACCAATGCCCGGTCGGTTTAAAGACTATATTGCCATGCCTAAAGCAAATGGCTATCAGTCTTTGCACACCACTGTGATTGGTCCCCAGGGCAAACCCTTAGAAGTGCAAATTCGCACGGAACAGATGCATCATGTGGCTGAATATGGGGTTGCTGCCCATTGGGCTTATAAAGAGGGCATCAAGGATGAAGTTAATCTAGATGCCTCCGGTCAAAAGCTAGATATTTTTAGAGAAATTCTGGAGATTCAAAATGACTCCAATGATGCTGCTGACTTTATGGAAAGCGTTAAAGGGGACATTTTCTCAGATCGGGTCTACGTGTTTACCCCAGATGGGGATGTTTATGAATTACCTAAGGGTTCTATTCCCTTAGATTTCGCTTATATGGTTCATACAGAAGTTGGGAATCATACCGTTGGGGCCAAGGTGAACAGTAAAATTGTGCCTTTGAATTACCAACTGAAGAATGGGGACATTGTGGAGATGCTGACGGCATCAAATGCATCGCCAAGTCGGGATTGGATTTCTTTAGTGCATACTAGTCGGGCCCGTAATAAGATCCGGCGTTACTTTAAATTGGCCGATAAAGAAGTCAATGCTGAAAAGGGTCGGGAAATGCTTGAGAAGTCCCTTAATGACAAAGGATTTGTGCCGAAGAATTACATGTCCCGCGAAGCCATGAGCCAAGTTTTGGAGCGCTTTAATTTTGGCAGTGAAAATGAATTACTGTCAGCCATTGGCTATGGTGAAATTTCGCCATTGATCGTGGCCAACCGGTTAACGGAAAAAACCCGTAAAGAAAAAGAAGAACAGGCCCAAAAAGACCGGGAAAAAGAAATTTTTGAACAGGCCCAACATGGTACAGCGCCAGCTAAAACAAGTACCACTGAGAAACAACCAAATACTGGTAGCAACAAAAATACCAATAAAAATGCCAACAATAACGATGATGATATTATTATCCAAGGCGTTGACAATTTGTTGGTTCATTTGGCCAAATGTTGTAATCCTGTGCCAGGGGATAAAATCGTCGGTTATGTCACCAAAGGCCGGGGTGTGACCATTCATCGCAGTGATTGTCCAAATATTCAAAACGCCAAATCAATTCCCGGGCGTTTGATCGATGTGACCTGGAGTAATGAAAGCCCGGCCCAAGCTTATGATACGAATTTAGAAATTTATGGTTACAATCGTAATGGTTTATTAAACGAGGTATTACAAACTTTAAATGCCCAAACCAAGAACTTAAATAATATCAATGGCCGGGTCGATCACAATAAAATGGCTGACATTCACGTGACCGTAGGCGTTAACAATGCGGCCCATTTGGAGCGGTTAATTGATAGTGTGAAGAATATTCCCGATATTTATGAGGTCAAACGGGCACAAGGTTAATTTAGGAGGATTTCATGCGCATCGTACTACAACGCGTCGCACAAGCACAAGTTGAAATTGACAAGCAAGTGGTTGGCGCAATTTCCCAAGGATTTGTGCTATTGGTGGGTATTCAAGCTAATGATACCCAGACAGAAATTGATTATTTGGTTCATAAAATCGCCAATTTACGGGTATTTACCGATGATGAGGGCAAAATGAATTTGCCCATCAGTCAGGTAAATGGCCAAGTATTGTCTATTTCCCAGTTTACCCTTTATGCGGATACTAAAAAGGGGAATCGGCCTAGTTATACCCAGGCGGCCAAACCAGAAATTTCTGAGCCGATTTATCATGCTTTCAACACAGCATTGCGTCATGCCGGTTTAGAAGTTGCTGAAGGTGTTTTTGGGGCTGATATGCAAGTGTCATTAGTAAACGATGGCCCGGTGACAATTGTATTTGATACCGACCACAAATAAGTCAGTTTTTTGTTAGGAGCGTTTATGGAATTAGATAATTTTATTTGGGATTTTGATGGTACGTTATTTGATACGTATCACAATATTTTAAAATCTCTGTTGCAAACATTTTCAGAATATAACTTAACTTTTAAAAAAGATGAACTTTATCGCTTGATTAAAAAACAATCTGTGGGTTTTGCCACCGAATATGTGGGTAAAGTTTATGGGTTATCTGGCCAGGCGATTTTAGACCGCTATCATGAAATTGAGCGGGTGAATCAACAAGACCCATTGCCATATCCCGGGACTGTTGCTGTGTTAAAACAGGTTCAGACCTTGGGCAAACAAAACTTTTTGTATACCCATCGGGACAAGCATGTTTTTGATTATTTAGCCCAACACGGGTTAAAGGATGTTTTTACCGGTGCCGTGACGGCTAGTGATGATTTTCCCCGTAAGCCAGATCCCAGTGCCCTAAAGCATATCATCCAGTCCTACCAATTAGATCCGGACAAAACCGTCATGATTGGAGATCGGGCTTTGGATGTCAATGCTGGTAAAAATGCCAATATCCATACCATTTATTTTGATGTGGACCAATTTCATGATGATGCGGGTGCGGATATGGTTGTGAGTAATTTAAGTCAGATTCAAAATGTTTTTGTTTAACCTAAAAATCAGTTCAGACAATCATGTCTGAACTGATTTTTAGGTTTATTTATTGAAAATATTGATTTAAGCCCTTATAAACTGCCTCAGCAACGGCTTCTTGATATTGCTCTGAAGATATTGCCTTGAAATCTTTAGCAGTATTGATATAACCTAATTCCATCAATATTGCCGGGCGATCATTGTCACGCAATACTTGGAAGTTGCCATACATGGTGCCCTTATTGGGCAATGGTAGTCGGCTTAAGTTTTGCGACATGGTTTTTGCCAGTGCGCTATCTTTTTTCGTATTGTAGTAATAAGTGGTAATACCAGAGGCATCGTTGTTGGTTTGGGTGGAGTCGAAGTGGAAACTTACGAAGGCATCGGCATTAATGCTATTGGCAATTTTTGGCCGTTTGGCTAAATCAACCGTGGTATCTGTACTACGGGTCAAGACCACATTAGCCCCAGCTTCCCGTAATTTAGCTGCCACCATTTCGACGACTTTTAGGGTATAGGTCTTTTCAAATTTACCGCTGGTGGAAACAGCCCCGGAATCTGAGCCACCATGACCAGGATCTAAGACGATTGTTGCCTTGGACAAATTCGTGGGCTTGACGATGGGCGCAGTGTTTACGTCGCGCTTAGTCACCACCCAATTGGCCACATAACCGGTTTGACCCGTGGAAGTTTTGGCCTGATACCATTGGCCCGAGGTTTTAATGTAGGTTAATGGTGTGTCATTTGAAAGTACAGTGACGATGGTGCCATTGGCGTTGGGGGTGCTGCGCAATTTGGTATTATCTTGCTTGGTGGTCAACATGGTAACCGTTTGACCACTGTCACTGGTACTGGCATCACTTTGGGCCTGGGTTGAACTGGCACTGCTGATATTAAGTTGGGTGCTCTTCACCCAGCCCACGTTTTGGTTATATTTGATCTGGGTCCAGCCGTTGGTTGTATAGAGTACCGTCACCGAGGCATTCACGCTGCCAGTCTCTAAAACCGTGGAATTGGCATCAGCCTGCTGGTAGATAGGGACGTTAGAGGTATTTAATTTTGCAACTTGATGACTTGTATTGAGGCCAATCTCGGTGTTATCCACCAACCAGCTGGCGACCCAGCCGATTTTATCCATGTTTAAACGAACCTGGTACCAGCCATTTTTTTCACCCATAATATCTAATTGGGTGCCGGATTTAACTTTATCTAAAACGTCATAGGCTAATCCCGGTCCGGTTCGGACGTTGACGACACTGGCTTTGACTTCGATCTTATTTTGATCCGCCAAAACAACTGCGGCGCTACTTGCAAAAATCAACGCCACAGCAATCAACAACATATTAAAATATTTTTTTAAAAAGTGGCGATTAACATTCACAGTCATCATTCCCGAAGTTTTAATTATAGTTAATTCTAGAATAGCAAAAAAAACTGATAAAGGGGGATTTTTTAGTGAAACGCATAAAAATCTTAAAAGTTTTTCAGTAGTTATTGACTTCAAGCCGCAAACTGTTGTAATCTCATAGAGATATAAATATTAATTTAAGCTATTGACGAAGCCTTATTATAACTAAAAAAAGAGAGGTTACCATCTGCTGAAAGGTAACATAGTTATTGCTGACACTTCTGAAGCTTGGCTTGTCCCGTTGCCCAGGCAACGTTATCAATGTTAGTGATCAACTAGGTGGTACCGTGCGCAAGCGCCCTTGTTAAAAAACAGGGGCGCTTTTTATATATTTTTAGGAACATCTCAATTAGTTGTTCGTTAATATCACGTCAATTCCTTAAATTCTAGAAAGAAGGCAGTTCATTTGAAGTATCAACGTCCAAAGGGTACTGCAGATATTTTACCCGGTGAATCCGTTAAATGGCAGTATGTGGAAGCCACTGCCCGTCAAATTTTTGAGGCCTATCGCTTCGCCGAAATTCGTACACCAATGTTTGAATCCTATGAAGTGTTTTCCCGTAGTTCTGGGGAAACTTCTGATATTGTCACCAAAGAAATGTATGATTTCGAAGATAAAGGTGGGCGCCACTTAGCCCTGCGACCAGAGGGAACTGCTGGCGTCGTGCGCGCCTATGTGGAAAACAAATTATATGGTCCTGAATTTAATAAGCCTTATAAGGTTTATTACATGGGCCCAATGTTTCGTTATGAGCGCCCACAATCTGGCCGGCAACGGGAATTTCATCAAATCGGGGTTGAAGCATTTGGCTCTGAAAGTCCAGCACTAGATGTGGAAGTTATTGCCATGGCCTTAAATTTGTTACAAGCATTCAAAATCGGCCATTTAAAGTTAGCTCTAAATACGTTGGGCGATCCAGAGAGTCGCCAAGCTTATCATGAAGCGCTCGTTAATTATTTGAAGCCCCATTTTGATGAATTGAGTGAAGACTCTAAAGTTAGACTAGAAAAAAATCCATTACGAGTCCTGGATAGCAAAGATAAAAAAGATCAAGCTATTGTTAAGGATGCCCCCTCGATTTTGGACTATTTAACAGACAGTGCCAAAGCCCACTTCGATGAAGTGAAACAGCTATTAGGTGCTTTGAATATCGATTATGTGATCGATCCAACCATGGTTCGCGGCTTGGATTATTATAATCATACTATTTTTGAAATCATGACCACATCCCCTGCCTTTGGGGATAAGGAAATGACCGTGATTGCTGGGGGCCGTTATGACGGCTTGGTTCATGAACTAGGTGGTCCTGAAGTTTCTGGTTTTGGTTTTGGCTGTGGACTTGAACGGCTATTATTGTTGCTTAATGAACAGATCACGGCACAATTAGTCGATCAATTGGCGGTTTATGTGGTGGGTATTGGTGCAGGTGCTTCAGAGGCAACTTTGAAGATGGTCCAAGCTATTCGGCAACAAGGCTTTTCAGCCGACCGGGATTACCTGGATCGTAAACCAAAGGCTCAATTTAAGTCAGCTGATCGTAATCAAGCTGCTGTGGTGATCACAATTGGTGAAGATGAAATCAAAGATGACACCGCCCAAGTCAAAGATATGGCAACGGGCATCCAAAAAACTTTGCCAGTTGCAACTTTACAACACGATTTTCAGAAAATATATACAGACTTTAGAAATAGCGAGGGGAAATAACTTTGGAAAAACGCACAAACTACGCAGGTTTAATTGATGAAACATACGTGGGCCAAGAGGTCAACTTAGCTGGCTGGGTTCAAAAACGCCGGGATTTGGGCAATTTAATTTTCATTGATTTACGGGACAGAGAAGGTATTTTGCAATTAGTCTTTAGCCAAGAATTTTCACCAGAGGCTCTAAAAGTTGCGGAAACACTGCGGGCAGAATACGTCATCAGTATTCACGGCAAAGTTGTCGCCCGGGCTGATGATGCCATCAATCCTAAAATGAAGACGGGTAAAGTGGAAGTCGAAATCAGCAGTATTGAATTATTAAATAAAGCGAAGACACCACCTTTTTACATTGAAGATGGCGTGTCTGCTGCCGAAGATCTGAAATTAAAGTATCGTTATTTAGATTTGCGCCGGCCAGAAATGATGAAGGCCATTCGCACCCGGGCACAAATCATGCAATCCGTGCATCATTTCTTTGATCGGGAAGGCTTCATTGAAATCGAAACACCCGATTTAGGTAAGTCCACACCAGAAGGGGCCCGGGATTATTTGGTACCTTCACGGGTTTATCCTGGCAGTTTCTTTGCTTTGCCTCAGTCACCACAATTATTCAAACAGTTGTTGATGGGGGCTGGCTTTGACCGTTACTATCAATTGGCCCGCTGTTTCCGGGACGAAGATTTACGCGGTGATCGACAACCTGAATTTACGCAAATTGATATGGAAACTAGTTTCCTCACGGCCGAAGAGATTCAAGACTTAACTGAAGGTTTGATCAAAGAAATCATGAAAGACGAAAAGGGCATTGATGTTCAATTGCCATTCCCACGGATCACCTGGAACGATGCCATGGCACGCTTTGGCTCTGACAAACCCGATACCCGTTTTGGGATGGAATTACAAGACTTGTCTGATTTCTTTAAAGATAGTGACTTTAAAGTCTTCCATGAAGCTATTGCCAATGGTGGTCAAGTCAAGGCCATTGTGGTCAGTGGTGCGGCTGATAATTACTCTCGGAAGGCCATTGAAGCCCAACAAGAACACATCAAACGTTTCGGCGCCAAGGGCTTAGCCTTTATTAAAGTTACGGCTGACGATATCACTGGCCCTGTGGGTAAATTCTTGAAACCACAAAAGGATGAACTGTTGGCCACGTTAGGGGCCAAAGCTGGCGACTTGATTTTATTTGTAGCTGATACGAAAAAGGTTGTGGCCGATAGTTTAGGTTACTTGAGAACCTTTTTCGCCCATGATTTAGACTTAATAGACGCCAACAAGTTTAATTTCCTTTGGGTCGTAGACTGGCCATTATTTGAATATGATGAAGGTATCCATCGCTGGAAAGCAGCCCACCATCCCTTTACCATGCCGAATGAAGCAGATGTCCACTACTTAAATGAAGGGGAAGATCCTCATAAAGCCCATGCTCAAAGCTATGATATTGTTTTAAATGGTTATGAACTAGGCGGCGGTTCCATTCGTATCCATACCCGCGAAGTCCAAGAAAAGATGCTCAAGGCCTTAGGGTTCACCTTAGAAAAAGCCCAAGATCAATTCGGTTTCTTGTTAGATGCCTTAGATTTCGGTTTTCCACCCCATGGTGGCTTGGCAATCGGCCTGGATCGTTTTGCCATGTTATTGTCTGGTCGGGATAACATTCGTGATGTCATTGCCTTTCCTAAGAATTCGAAGGCGACTGAACCAATGACTAACGCGCCAATGCCTGTTGCCGCAACTCAATTAGATGAATTGGGAATCGAAGTTGAAAAACCCTTAAATTAAGATTTAGTTGTACCCAACTGAATTGAGCAAAACACTTCTTTTTAGATGGCAAACCAAGTATAATCGTACTTGGAGGTGGGTATATGACCGACAAAGATATTGAGCTAAAAAATAAGCTAACACCGGAACAATACGCGGTGACCCAACAGGCAGCCACGGAACAGCCCTTTACAGGCGAATATGATAATTTCTTTGAATCTGGTATTTATGTTGATGTTGTCAGTGGCGAACCATTATTTTCATCTAAGGATAAATTTGATGCTGGTTGTGGTTGGCCTGCGTTTAGCAAGCCTATTGTTAAATTACAAGAAAAAAGAGACCGCTCCTTATTTGTGGAGCGGACTGAGGTGAAGAGCCCCAAAGCCCAATCCCATTTAGGCCATGTCTTTTCAGATGGGCCCATTGATCAGGGCGGGTTGCGTTATTGTATTAATTCCGCGGCGTTAAAGTTTATTCCCAAAGATCAGCTAAAAGCAGCTGGTTATGGTGACTACGCCCAACTTTTTGATTAGGGAGCTGACAATATGGCTATAGAGACGGCAATTTTTGCGGGGGGTTGTTTTTGGTGTATGGTGCAACCCTTTGATACCCATCCAGGTGTCATTTCAGTGGTATCCGGTTATACGGGTGGTCATGTGGCCAATCCCACCTATGAGCAAGTGACCAGTCATACCACTGGTCATACCGAAGCGGTTAAGATTACTTTTGAGAACACCATTATGAGCTACCAAGAACTAGTGGCGATTTATTGGCAAGTGACCGACCCCACCGATGCGTCGGGGCAATTTCAAGATCGAGGCGATAATTATCGCCCCGTGATTTACGTGAATTCCCCAGCGCAACGGCAAGTTGCGACGGACTCAAAAGCAGCCCTGGCTGCCAGCGGCCGTTTTACAAAGCCAATTGTGACGACGATTGAAGCTGCCCAACCATTTTATCCAGCAGAGGCTTATCATCAAGACTTTTATAAGAAAGATCCCCTGCGTTATGCCATGGAAGAATCTGGCGGGCGGCAAGCCTTTATTAAGGATCACTGGTCGGACCACCCTGCAAAATAAACGAACATATTGAATTAAGTGCTGAATCATCTGATTTTTTGGATGATTCAGTTTTTTGTGTGGGGTCTAGTTTGGGTTGATCCACCCCGGAAAAAATGCATTCCACCTGGTTCATGTGATAGAATCAAAGCAAGTTAAATTTTCACAAACAATATCTTGATAACATAGAATTGAGGCCCTGTATTTTATGGAAGAGCTAGATAGAATTATTCGCAGGCATCAAAATCTCTCAAAAGCCACTAGTGCTTTCTTTTATGCATTATCGGTCGCCTTTGCCTTAAATTTCTTTTGGGAGCCTGGCGGCATTTATGCCTCCGGGATCACTGGGGCGGCCCAGTTAGTTTCCACAGTAACCAGTCATAGTCCCATTCATTTATCAACCCCACTGATGATCACCGTTTTAAATGCCCCGTTATTTGTTTTAGCCTGGCGAAAAATTGGCCATCATTTTACCTTATTTACAATCTTATCAGTTGTTTTATCTAGTTTATTTTTAAAAATGATTGCCGTTAACAAATTGACACCTGATCCGATCATTTGTGCCATTTTTGGGGCAATTTTTAACGGTATCGGGACTGGTTTGGCCTTACGCAATGGTATTTCCACCGGCGGTTTGGATATCCTGGGAATTATCCTGCGCAAAAAAACTGGGAAAAGTGTCGGCACCATTAATATTGCGTTCAATGTGTTGATTTTAATCGCAGCGGGTTTTATCTACAGTTGGCCCCATGCCCTTTATAGTGCTTTGGGTATTTTTATTAATGGCCGGGTCATTGATATGATCTATACAAAGGATCGCCGGCTACAAGTCATGATCGTCACAGGGAAACCTAAGGCAGTGATCACCCAAATTCAAAATGAAATGCCCCGGGGCATCACCATCGTCCACGATGCTGAAGGTGCTTATAAACGTCAAGAAAAAACGATTTTATTCACCGTCATTTCACAGTTTGAAATTTATGATTTGGAAAATGCCATGAAATTGGCCGATGCGAATGCTTTTGTCAGCATCACCAGCGCCGTCAAAATAATTGGCCGCTTTATCGAGCCCAAGCAATAATGGGATGAAGAAAGGATAAAAATAAATGATTATTGGCTCACACGTTTCAATGAAAGGTAAAGCCATGTTACTGGGGTCGGCCCAAGAAGCCGCCAGCTACCGGGCAGATACAATGATGGTCTACACGGGTGCCCCGCAAAATACCCGGCGTAAAGCCATCGATGAAATGAATATTCCGGCTGGGCAAGCCTATATGGCCAGCCATCATATTCAATCCGTCGTGGTCCATGCGCCCTATATTATTAACCTGGGCAACACAAAAAAACCGCAAAACTATGATTTTGCGGTTGAATTTATGAAAGCTGAAATTAAACGGGCCGATGCTATTGGGGCCAAACAAATGGCTTTTCATCCCGGGGCTCACGTTGGGGCTGGCGCCGCCGCAGCAATTGCCCAAATCTCTAAAGGTTTAAATGACATTATTACCCCTGAGCAAAATGTCCACATTGCCATTGAGACGATGGCGGGCAAGGGCACGGAAGTGGGCCGAACCTTTGAAGAAATCGCCCAAATCATCGCAGGGGTCACTTTACAAGATAAAGTGAGTGTCACCTTTGATACTTGTCACACCAGTGATGCCGGTTATGACATCAAAAATGATTTTGATGGTGTCCTGGCTGAATTTGATCGGGTGATCGGCTTAGACAAACTGCAATTAGTCCATTTAAATGATTCTAAAAACCCGCAAGGCGCCCATAAGGATCGCCACGCCAATATTGGTTTTGGCACGATTGGTTTTGATGCTTTGAATCAAGTAGCCCATCATGAAGCTTTAAAAGACACGCCGATTATTTTAGAGACCCCTTATGTGGGGGAAAAGCGTGAATTTGCACCCTATGGTTTTGAAATCGCCATGTTGCGGGCCGGTGAATTTGACCCCGACTTATTGACAAAGATTGCCGCGCAAGGTTAATTATTTTCGTAGGTGTCTAAGTTTAAAGACTCCATGATGATGGTAGCTGTTTCTTCGATGGATCGGTGGGCCACGTTAATGACCAGGCAACCTAATTTTTTGTAAAGCTCGTTGGCATATTTTAGTTCCTCTTTAATGCGGTCCATATCTGAATAAGTGGTATCGGGATTTAAACCGTAAGCAATCATGCGCTCCCGGCGAATGTTATTTAATACAGACGGATCATTGGTTAAACCAATGATCTTTTTTGGGTCGACTTTCCAAAGCTCATCGGGAATATGGGCCTGGGGGACCAAAGGCAAGTTAGCGACTTTGATATTTTTATTGGCCAAGAATAAGGACAGGGGTGTTTTTGAAGTTCTAGAAACCCCCAATAAAACCACATCTGCTTCCAAAAAGCCCTTAGGATCCTTACCGTCATCATAAAGGACGGCAAATTCCATGGCCGAAATACGGTCAAAATAACGGGCATTAAGGTGATGGACAGCGCCGGCTTCATAGGTTTGTGTTAAACCGGTCCGTTTAGAGACCTCTGTTAATAAGGGGGTAATGTAATCAAAAGACACCAGGCCGTTTTGTTCAGAAAAATTAGTGATTTTAGCTGCTAAGCCCTTGGTAGCCAGCGTGTGGACGATAATGGCGTGATCGGCTTTAGCTTGGTCTAAGATTTTGTCTAACTTCTCATCCGTATTTACAAAAGGGAAGCGGCAATAAATTGGTTTAATTTGTGGGAATTGTGCCAGGGCAGCTTGGGCTAAATTAAACCCAGTCTCACCCACGGAATCGGAGATAATATAGAGCATAATTTTTTTAGGGTCAGTTTTGGCATCAGACATTTTTTAGCCTCCAATAGTTATTCTTAATGAAATTTTACCATAGTTTAAAAGAAAGCGTTCACCTGCAGTTATTTTTCAATTTTTTTGTAGAACATGCGTTGTTATACCAATGCTTTCATGGAAGCCAAAAACTTTCCGGCAATTATCTTACAAATCTCATTGACCGATAAAGCCTCTTTCGATATAATATACAAGAACGGTTTGCAGGACACTCTTTTGCATAGCGTTACATTCAATTGGAGGGAGGGATTTTCAAATGTCAAAGACAGTGGTTCATAAAAACGAATCTTTAGATGATGCTCTTCGTCGCTTTAAGCGTTCTGTGTCCAAAAGCGGCACACTCCAAGAATACCGCAAAAGGGAGTTTTACGAAAAGCCAAGTGTAAAACGTAAGCTCAAGTCAGAAGCGGCTCGTAAGCGGAAAAAATTTTAAGGATTGAGGAAATGATCCTGTGAGTTTATTAGCTACGTTAAATGAAGATATGAAAACCGCCATGAAGGCCAGAGATAAGGATCGGTTAGCTGTCATTCGCATGTTGAAGGCAGCTGTAACCAATGATCAAATCAAATTAGGGCATGATTTAACTTCTGAAGAAGAGCTTGTTGTTTTATCCCGTGAGTTAAAGCAACGTAAGGAATCTTTAGAAGACTTTCAAAAGGCTGATCGCCAGGATTTAATCGACCATGTGACGCAAGAAATTGCCATCGTGGCTGCTTATATGCCAAAGCAATTAACTGATCAAGAAGTCAAAGATTTGGTGCAAGCAACGATTGTTAAAGTCGCTGCTAAATCGCCAAAGGACTTCGGTAAAGTAATGGGTGCACTAATGCTGCAAGTTAAGGGCAAGGCTGATGGTGGCAAAGTGAATGCTTTTGTTAAAGAAGCATTGACAAACCTATAATTGATTCGTGAATCGATTTGATAGAGACTAACGTAAAAGAGATTTTATGTTAGTCTCTTTTTTTGAACCAATTAACTGGTAAATTTCTAACATACAATCTAGTATATCTTATGGTATGATACTCGTATAAACTATTGAAGGAGCTTGATGTATTGACAGAAACGTTGAATGCAGAACGGACATTTGAAGTGCCCGATGCGACCAAAACAGCCAGCCTTTTAGGCGTCAATGATCAATATTTAACGCTTATTGAAGAAGGTTTAAATGTAGTATTGCATCCCTTTGGTCCCGCCATTAAGATTTCTGGGAAATCTGATCAGGTGGATCAAAGCTATGCGGTCTTAGACAACTTATATAAAGTTTTAGACAAGGGCATCAGCATTAGCAGTGCAGATGTGGTTAGTGCGCTGAAAATGGCCACGAAAGGTACCTTGGAATATTTCCAAGATTTTTACAATCAAGAAATCATCACCGATGCCCGACACCGGGCAATTCGGGTTAAAAACTTAGGACAACGCCGCTACGTCGACTCAATAGATCATAATGATATCACCTTTGGGATTGGCCCGGCCGGTACTGGTAAAACTTATATTGCCGTGGCCAAAGCTGTCTTAGCGTTGAAAAAAGGTCAAGTTCAACGCTTGATTTTAACGCGGCCAGCTGTGGAAGCTGGGGAAAATTTAGGCTTTTTACCCGGTGATTTGAAAGAAAAAGTAGATCCTTATCTGCGGCCAGTCTATGACGCCCTGTACGCAATCATGGGGCAAGATCAAACCAATCGCTTAGTAGATCGGGGCACAATTGAAATCGCACCCCTGGCTTATATGCGGGGTCGGACTTTAGAAGAAGCCTTTGTGATTTTGGATGAGGCGCAAAATACCACACCAGCACAAATGAAGATGTTCTTAACCCGGCTGGGCTTTGACTCTAAAATGGTTATCAATGGGGATGTGACGCAAATTGACTTACCCCACAACCAAAAGAGTGGCTTAGTTGAAGCTAAACAAATCTTAACTGGCGTCAGTCATATTGGGTTTGTGGAATTTACCGCCAATGATGTGGTGCGTCACCCCGTTGTGGCCAGTATTATTGCCGCTTATGCCGAGCAGGATTTAAAACGTCAACATTGAACCGGAGGAAAAAATGAACTTAACAACCTATGATGAAGACCAGTTACTAACAGCAGCTGAAATGAAGATGGTCGTTGAACTGGTGGATTTTGCCGCCACAAAAATTGATTTACCAGCCGATACCGAAATGTCCATTACCTTTGTTTCCCCTGAAGAAATTCAAAAGGTCAATCAAGACTACCGCCAAGTTGACCGCCCCACTGATGTGATCAGTTTTGCCATCGAAGATGAAGATGATGGGATTGAAAGTTTAGAAGCGCAATTAGGTATCCCTAGAAATATTGGCGATTTAATTATTGCCCCCGCGGTTGCCAAAGAGCATGCCACTAATTATGGGCACTCTTATCATCGGGAATTAGGCTATACTGTTGTTCATGGTTTTTTACACCTTAATGGTTATGATCATATCAAGCCTGAAGATGAAAAGAAGATGATCGCCCTGCAAGAGGAGATTCTAGAAAGCTATGGCCTTAAAAGATAAACCCCAAACTAAGAAGAATCATCATTTTTTTCAGTCTTTGAAACACGCTGGTTCGGGTGTTTTATTTGCGATTCGACACGAACGAAATTTACGACGAGACTTAATTGTGGCCGCAGTGGTTTTTCTGGCGGCCTATTTATTGAAATTGCCGAGCACGTCTTTTTTATGGCTAGGGCTAGTCATATTTTTAGTTTTTCAGGCTGAGCTTTGGAACAGTGTGGCCGAATATTTGGTTGATTTATCAACCAAGCGCAAGTTCAATCCCTTGGCCAAGGTTATCAAAGATTTATCAGCGGGGATCGTTTTGTTAACGGCACTTTTTTCGGTGGTCGTTGGCCTGATTATTTTTTTGCCAGCGGTGCGCCAGGTGCTGCAGACACAATTGGGGTGGTAATTTTTGGAAATAGCAACTTTAATTGCCCAAGCTAAAGCCGTGCAAACAAGGGCGTATGTCCCTTATTCCCACTTTGCGGTGGGGGCGGTAGTTTGGACGGATACAGGTCAGATTTTTGCTGGGTGTAATGTGGAGAATGCATCCTATGGCTTAACTATGTGTGCTGAACGTAACGCCATTTTTCAAGCTGTGGCTTCGGGGCAGCAACAGCTAGCGGGCCTACTTTTAATTGGTCCCACAAGTCAGCTATTAATGCCTTGCGGTGCTTGTCGGCAAGTGATGGCTGAATTCATGCGACCCAGTGCTAAGATTCACTGTGTTTATGGGGCTGATTTGATCAAGACGTATACCTTAGCAGAAATATTACCAAACTCATTTAACAAGGAGAACTTAAATTTTGACTGAACAAACAACGGAATTTCACTCTGGTTTTGTAGCTATCTTAGGCCGACCTAATGTGGGTAAATCCACATTGATGAATCGCATGATTGGTGAAAAAGTTGCCATTATGTCGGACAAAGCGCAAACCACCCGGAATAAAATTAATGGCATTTATACAGATAAAAATGCCCAAATCGTCTTTGTGGACACCCCAGGTATTCACAAACCAAAAAATGATTTAGATGAATACATGGATGATGCAGCTGTTTCTACGTTAAAAGAAGTTGATGGGATTCTTTTCATGGTGGCCGCTGACGATAAAATTGGACCCGGGGATCGTTTTATTATGAATTTATTGCAGGATGTTAAAACCCCGGTTTTTCTATTGATTAATAAAATCGACTTGATCCATCCGGACAAATTACCTGAGATCATCCAAGGCTATACCGATGTTTTGAACTTCAAAGCGGTTTTTCCGGTTTCGGCCACCATGGGTAATAATGTACCGGAATTATTACAAGAAGTTGAAGCCTTGTTACCCGTAGGCCCTAAATATTATCCTGAGGATCAATTAACTGATCATCCGGAATATTTCGTTGTTTCCGAATTGATCCGCGAACAAGTGCTCCATTTGACTAGAGATGAGATTCCCCACGCCGTGGCTGTTGTTTTAGAATCCATGAACCAACGGGTTAATGGTAAATTACAAGTTGAAGCAACGATTTTTGTGGAACGTGACAGTCAAAAGGGAATTGTTATCGGCAAGGGTGGCTCAATGCTGAAAAAAATTGGTATCAACGCCCGCCGAGAAGTTGAAAATTTAGTTGGAGAAAAGATCAATTTAAAGCTTTGGGTCAAAGTTCAAAAAAATTGGCGGGATGATCCCTTGTTCTTACAACGATCAGGCTATAATCTAAAAGAATTCAAGTGATGTTATGGCAACACAATCTATCGAAGAGTTTAATGGGCTCATTTTATTTCGTCGGGATTACCGGGAAAAAGATTTATTAGTCAAAATTATTACCGATCGTTTTGGCAAAAAGATGTTTTTGATCCGGGGTGGTAAAAAGCCCAAGAATCGTTTGACGCCCGCAATTTTACCCTTCACTTATGGGACTTATATTGGGGATATTCGGGATGGCTTATCGTTTATTCGCACCGCAAAAGATACGCAACATTTTTGGAATATCAGCCAAGACATTGTGCTAAATGCTTATGCCAGTTATATTCTGGGCTTAGTAGACAAGGCCTTTAATGATGGTGAGTTATTAGGCGAATGGTATCCTAAGGTGACCAAAGCCCTGCAGTTAATTGATGAAGGTTTTGATGCCCAAATCATTACCCAAATTATCCAAGTACAATTATTGCGCGTGTTTGGCGTTCAACCTGGCCTGGAAAGTTGTGTAGTCTGTCAAAGAACGGGTCGGCCCTTTGATTATTCAGAAGCTTATGGTGGCTTGTTATGTGATATTCATTGGCATTTAGATCCCAATCGATTTCACGCCAGTCAACGGGCAATCTATTTTTTGCGGCTATTCTCGGCCATTGATTTATATAAGATTAATTCAATTAAAATTAAAACAGCAACTAAAAATGAATTAAAACGCATGATCGATACGATTTATGACGACACCGTGGGTATCTATCTTAAAAGTAAGAAATTTTTAGATGATATGGCCAATTGGCCCACCAATATTTTGAAA
The DNA here is from genome assembly GCA_022484695.1 of Lactobacillus sp. Lineage (GTDB taxonomy): Bacteria > Bacillota > Bacilli > Lactobacillales > Lactobacillaceae > Agrilactobacillus. Next base: position 63,131 of record JAKVKU010000003.1, on the reverse strand, counting down.
ACACCCCCTGAGGATTCATCTAAAATCTAAAGTTTGGTTTGACATTTAGTAAGAATCTTTGTAACATTACTAAGTAAATATTGACAGCGAAGAAAAGGGTAATCATCAGCACAAAAGTTTAGCGATTACGGAATAGTGTAAGCCGTATCTTTTGAATGATTATTGGCATTTTGGAGTCAATTTAATGAAGTGTAGACATTTTTGTCTGAATTAGGGTGGAACCGCGATAATTCGTCCCTATACTGGTGGACCAGTATAGGGTTTTTTTGTGTCTATAGCTTAACTCGATATAAAAGGAGAAATTTGAATGACTGACAAATTGACAGTTCAAGAGATTGTTCTGAAGTTACAGCAATTTTGGGGCAGTAAGGGCTGCATGTTAATGCAAGCCTACGATACCGAAAAAGGGGCTGGTACCATGAGTCCATATACTTTTTTGCGGGCAATTGGGCCAGAACCTTGGAACGCCGCTTACGTTGAACCTTCAAGACGGCCGGCAGATGGTCGTTATGGTGAAAACCCCAATCGTTTATACCAACATCATCAGTTTCAAGTTGTGATGAAACCCTCTCCTGAAAACATCCAAGAATATTATTTGGACAGTTTAAAGGAATTAGGGATCGATCCACTGGAACATGATATTCGTTTCGTAGAAGACAACTGGGAGAACCCTTCAATGGGCTGTGCTGGTGTGGGCTGGGAAGTTTGGTTAGATGGCATGGAAGTGTCTCAATTTACCTATTTCCAAGTTGTGGGTGGTTTAAGTGTCAAGCCAGTGACGTCTGAAATAACTTATGGTTTAGAGCGTCTGGCGTCTTATATTCAAAACGTGAACTCCGTTTTTGATTTAGAGTGGGGCGATGGTGTCTTATACGGGGATATCTTCAAAGAACCTGAATATGAACATTCTAAGTATTCCTTTGAAGAAAGTAATCAAGACATGTTATTACAGTTTTTTGATGCCTATGAAAAAGAAGCCAAACGCCTGATCAAACTTGGTCTAGTTCATCCGGCCTATGATTACGTTTTGAAGTGCAGTCATACGTTTAATTTATTGGATGCTAGAGGGGCAGTCTCCGTCACAGAACGGGCTGGCTACTTAGCTAGAATTCGGAATATGGCCCATGCCATTGCCAAAGCCTTTGTGGAAGAACGTGAAAAACGTGGCTTCCCATTACTGAAACATGCACAAGCACAAAAGGGGGAGTCAAAGTGAGTCACGACTTTTTATTAGAAATTGGATTAGAAGAGATGCCCGCCCATGTGGTCTCGCCAAGTATTGATCAATTGGCCCAACGGACGCAGGATTTCTTGAATGACCAAAAATTAGAATTTCAAAGTATTCAACCTTATTCAACACCCAGACGCTTAGCATTACTCATTTCTGGGTTGGCTGATAAACAAGCTGATGTTCATGAATCCTTACGGGGGCCAGCCAAACAAATCGCCCAAGACGATGCTGGCAATTGGACCAAGGCCGCCCAAGGTTTTGCTCGGGGCCAAGGGGCAAGTCCAGATGACTTGACCTTTAAAGAAATTAAGGGCAAAGAATATGTCTTTTTAGAAAAGAATGTGCCTGGAAAGGCCGCCGCTACGATTTTACCAGGGCTAAAAGAAGTTATCATGGCCATGACTTTCCCAACCCGGATGCATTGGGCCAATTATGATTTTGAATACATCCGCCCGATTCATTGGGTGGTAGCTTTATTGGATGATCAAGTGATCCCCTTTGAAATATTAGATATTCAAACCGGGCGAACCACTCAAGGACACCGTTTCTTAGGCGAAGCCATCACTTTAAAGACTGCTGATGACTATGAACAAGCCTTAAAAGATCAATTTGTCATCGCCAATGCGGATGACCGCAAAGAATTGATCGTTGATCAAATTCAAGAATTGGCCAGTGATCACAGCTGGCAAGTGGATTTAGATGAAGACTTATTGGAAGAAGTTAACAATTTAGTAGAATATCCAACAACTTTTTCGGGTAATTTTGATAAGAAGTATTTACAAATGCCTGATGAAGTTTTGATTACTTCCATGAAAGATAACCAGCGTTATTTTTATGCCCGGAATCAATCCGGTGCGTTATTACCCATCTTTATTGGCGTCCGTAATGGTAATCGCGTGCATTTGGACAACATCATTGCCGGGAATGAAAAAGTATTGGTTGCTCGTCTAGAAGATGCCCAATTCTTCTATGAAGAAGATCAAAAGAAATCAATTGCCGATTACGTGGCCCAACTTAAGAATGTTTCCTTCCATGATAAGATTGGGTCAATGTACGATAAAATGCAGCGGACAAGCCGTATTGCCCAATTTCTTGGGGCTGAATTTGGCTTGTCTTCAGACGAATTGGCTGACTTAAAGCGGGCGGCTGCCATTTATAAATTTGATTTAGTCACCCAGATGGTGGGAGAATTCCCGGAATTACAAGGAATCATGGGTGAAAAATATGCCCTGCTCAAGGGTGAAAAGCCAAGTGTCGCCACCGCTATTCGCGAACACTATATGCCCACCAGTGCCACTGGGGATTTACCAGCAACCACTGTAGGAGCAGTGTTATCCATTGCTGATAAATTAGATAGCATTTTGAGCTTCTTCGCCGTTGCCTTGATTCCAAGCGGTTCTAATGATCCATATGCTTTGAGACGGCAAGCTTTCGGGATTGTTCGCATTTTAGAATCCAAAAAGTGGCATTTTCCGCTGGCAAAGTTCCAATCCGAAATTAAACGGGACCTAGTTAAAGCTGGAATGCTGACTAATTTGGATTTAGACGCCCATCGTTCTGAAGTGACGCATTTTATTTTGGACCGGGTGAAACAATGGTTTAGCAATCAAGATATCGATCATGATCTCATTGATACCGTGGTGGCCAATCGCCAACAAGATATTGCCGATATGTTCAATGCCGCCCAGGTTTTAAGTGGTCATCGTGAAGATACCGATTTTAAAAACACCGTCGAAGCTTTGACTCGGGTGATGCGCTTAGCAGATAAAGCCGATTTTGATATCGATACCCTTGATGTGGATCCGGCATTATTCCAAAATGATTCTGAAAAGAATTTATACACCGCCGTTGAAAAAATTCGGCATACAGCTGCCAATCAATCATTGGAGAGCATTTACCAAGAACTGGAAAGTTTACGGCCTTTGATCAATGATTACTTTGAAGCCAATATGATCATGGATAAAGATCCGAAGATCAAGGCCAATCGTTTGAAGCAATTAATGATTATTACCCATTTGGCGATGACCTTGGGCAACTTGAATGAACTAATCGTTAAATAAGTTTATTGGTTGCAATTATTAATCAAACGTAGTATGATATAAAAGTATTATTATACGTTAATCAAGTCGCATTCATTTATGTATGCGGCTTTTAGTTGCTTAACAGGAATTAAAGGACGTGATGAATTGGCCAGAATTCCTGAATCGGTTATCGAAGATATTCGCGGACAGATTAATATTGTTGATGTGATCAGTCAATATGTACAGTTAAAGAAGTCTGGTAAGAACCTATTTGGCCTTTGCCCATTTCATGAGGAAACGGCACCATCATTTACGGTTTCAGAAGATAAGCAGATTTTTCACTGTTTCAGCTGCGGTCGTGGTGGGAATGTTTTTAAATTCATTATGGATATTGATGCCGTGACATTTCCTGAGGCAGTTATTAAAGTTGCTAAATTTGGGAATATCCCAATTGATGCCCAATATCTGCAACAGGACAATACACCAGTTAATGAAGCCGATCGTAAATTACGGGATTTGTATCAACAAGCCCAACAGCTTTACCATCATGTCTTGGTGAATACCCAATTAGGGCAACCTGCTTTGCAGTATTTGCATCAACGGGGCATGACCGATGAGACGATTGATCAATTTGATGTGGGTTTTGCACCTAACAATAATTTATTGACCCTATTTTTTAAAGACAAGCAAGTTGATGCCGAAACTTTAGAGGCATCGGGCTTATTAGCCATAAACCGGGAGAATCAGTTTTTGGATCGATTCGTTGAGCGGGTGATGTTTCCTATTAAAGATCAAGGGGGCCAGGTCATTGCTTTTTCCGGCCGGGCGCTGAGCAAAGATCCCAATCAACCGAAGTATTTAAATAGTCCTGAAACAGCACTGTTTAATAAACGTAAAGTGCTGTTTAACTATGATTTAGCAAAAGCAGAGATCCGCCAAGAAAAAACAGTCTTGTTATTTGAAGGTTTTATGGATGTGATCTCCGCCTTTCAAGCAGGTGTTAAAAATGGGGTTGCTTCCATGGGAACTAGCTTAACTGACGAGCAATTATACATGTTGCAACGTACCACGAATCATTTAGTGATTTGTTACGACGGGGATACCCCCGGGGTCAAGGCTGCTAATCGGGCGGTGGATATGTTGTTGCCCCAAAAGAATTTAGATATTGGGGTTATCGTCCTACCGGATTCACAAGATCCCGATGAGTACATTAAGACCAAGGGTGCGTCCGCATTTGTGCATGTGATTCGCAATTCCGAGCAATCCGCGTTACGCTTTAAATTAGGCTATTTAAAACGCGATGTGAACTTGAGTAATGATAAATTTAAATTTGATTACTTAAGTCAAGCTTTAGATTTATTAAAGGAACAAGCCACACCGGCAGAACAAAGCCTGTATATTCAAGAATTAGCCAATGATTTAGGTATTGAAGCCAGTGCCATTAAGACGCAACTGGATGAATTACGACCCAAACATTCGGGTAATGGGCTAACGGCCAAGGGGAAGTTCCAGCGCCAAGCAGCAGCACAACCGGTTGGCACCTTACAAAATCCCAGTGCCCCGGTAAAGTATAGTCAATTAGAACAAGCTGAACGACTGCTGTTGTATTATGCCTTGCATGATGAAAGCTTGTGTCGTCAGTTGATCAGTGAACCTGATTTTAAGTTTGAACATGATACCTATCAAACAATTTTTGAATTATGGTTGACCTTTTTGACCAACCATGACAATCATTTGGTTTCTGCTTTCATTGATCAATTGCCACCGGATATGCAAAACGTGGTGGCTGACTTAGAGATGAGTGCCTTTCCTGATGCAAGTAATAATTTAGTCATTCCCGATTTATTGCAGGTAATGGCCCATCAGGATACCAAGAAACAATTAAGTGATGCCCAAGCAGCTTTAAAAATTGCCAATGAAACTGGCAACGTTGATGAACAGTTACGTTGGACAAATGAAATCATCAAATTGTCTAGGGATTTGAAGGGAGCTTGATAATCATTGACCAAATGCTTATTAATTGGTTAAAAGTTCTACATTTTGATAAGGGGGAAAACATTTATGGCTAAAGAAAAAGTAACCGCCAAAAATAAAGAATATGATAAAGCCGTCAAAGCATTAATTAAGGCTTATAAACCCAAAAAACAAATTTCGCAAGAAGAATTAACGACCCAATTGGTCCAACCCTACACGTTGGATAGTGAAGCCATTGATGATTTATATCAAAAAGTAGAAGATCAAGGAATCAGTATTCTTGATAAATTCGGTGAACCCACGGCAATCAGCTTAAAGAAAAATAAAATCACTAAAAAAGAAATGCAAAATTTGTCTGCACCAACTGGGGTTAAAATCAATGATCCGGTTCGGATGTACCTCAAAGAAATTGGCCGGGTCCCATTGTTAACGGCCGATGAAGAAGTTGCGCTGGCGCTTAAAATTGAGCAGGGCGACGAAGAGGCTAAACAACGTTTAGCCGAAGCTAACTTACGGTTGGTAGTTTCCATTGCCAAACGTTATGTGGGCCGGGGTATGCAGTTCTTGGATTTAATTCAAGAAGGCAATATGGGCTTGATGAAGGCCGTTGAAAAGTTTGATTATCGCAAAGGTTTTAAGTTCTCCACTTATGCCACGTGGTGGATCAGACAGGCCATCACCCGTGCCATTGCCGACCAAGCTCGGACGATCCGGATTCCTGTGCATATGGTTGAAACTATTAATAAGTTGATTCGGATTCAACGCCAATTGTTACAAGATTTGGGCCGGGAACCAACACCTGAAGAAATTGGTGCCGAAATGGATATGCCAACGGATAAGGTCAGAGAAATTTTGAAGATTGCCCAAGAACCAGTTTCTTTGGAAACACCAATTGGTGAAGAGGATGACTCACACCTTGGCGATTTCATTGAAGATGCAGATGCCACTAGCCCAGAAGATCACGCTTCTTATGAACTGCTCAAAGAGCAGTTGGAAAACGTTTTGGATACGTTGACTGATCGTGAGGAAAACGTCTTAAGACTGCGTTTTGGGCTTGATGATGGCCGGACTCGGACTTTGGAAGAAGTTGGGAAGGTCTTTGGGGTAACCCGGGAACGGATTCGCCAAATCGAAGCAAAAGCATTACGGAAATTGCGCCATCCATCCCGTTCGAAACAATTGAAGGATTTCTTAGAATAAAATAGTTTATTATTAGGCTGGTCTCAAAAATATGAGGCCAGCCTTTTTTAGTATCGGTAAGGAAATCGCGATAACTTAGCATTTTCATGTTTTAAAACTTGGTTCTTTGCTATAATGAGAGTTAGAAAAAATGGATGGGAAATTCAATCAATGAAAATATCAAAACGTTTAAAACATATTATCGCCTTAGTCCCCAAGGATGCGCGGTTAGCTGACATTGGGTCGGATCATGCTTTTGTACCCATTAAACTAGCGCAGACCGGTCAAATTGATTTTGCAATTGCCAGCGAAGTTGCGGCGGGTCCTCTAGACATATCCAAGGAAAATATTGCGGCCCAAGGTGTATCCGCAAAGGTCCAAACTAGATTAGGCAGCGGCTTTGATCCCTTCACACCAGCAGACAAACTGAATACTTTTGTGATTGCGGGTATGGGTGGTGAGCTGATCACCAGTCTTTTAGAAGCTGCCGATTTTGCCCTTTTGCAACCGGCGACTTTGATTTTAGAGCCAAACAACCAGGAGCATTTAGTGCGTCAGTGGTTAAACCAGCATCAAATGGCCATTAGCCAAGAGGAAATTGTGGCTGAGGATAATCATTACTATGAAATTATCGTGGCGCGGTATCAGGCCGAGGTCAAACCACTGAGCGCGACGGATCTGCAGTTTGGACCCCGGTTGCGCCGGCAAAAGTCGGCGGTTTTCGTGGACAAATGGACCCATCGCTTACAAGTTGATGAACAAGTCCTCGCCCAACTGAGCGCAGCTAAAACAGTTGATTTTACCCGAGTACGGGAATTAGAACAAGACGTTAAGGCAATCGAAGGGGTGTTAGCTTAAATGACCACTGGACAAGATTTAATTGATCAAATTGAAACATTGGCACCATTAAGTTTAAGAGAACCTAAGGATCCTACGGGCTTACAACTTGGGGATCCAACCCAAACCGTCAAAAAAGTATTAGTGACCTTAGATGTACGGCCTGAAGTTGTGGCCGAAGCTATCGATAAACAAGTGGATTTTATCTTTGCCCATCATCCGGTGATGTTTCGACCGGCGCATAATTTAGACATTCGTGATCCCCAAAATAAAATGTATGCTGACTTATTGGCCCATCATATTACGGTTTATGCGGCCCATACGAATTTGGATAAGGCCCAGGGGGGGATGAACGATTGGCTGGCAGCCGCTTTGCATCTTGAAAATATCCAAAATATTCCCAGCAATGAAGCGGATACCTTATATAAGTTCGTTGTTTTCACACCTATTGCTAATGCAGATTTGATGCGCAGCGCTCTGGCCGATGCTGGGGCCGGTGAGATCGGCAATTACAGTCATGCCAGCTATACGTTAGCTGGACAAGGCCGTTTCTTACCAGAAAGTGGTGCCAATCCCACCATCGGTGCCCAGGGTAAGCTGGAAACCACCCAGGAATCCCGGATCGAGGTCTTGGTTTCTGAAACTAAATTACCAGCTGTCCTACAAGCAATGCGCCAGACCCATCCTTACGAAGAACCAGCTTATGACATTATTCCCTTAAAGAATGCTGCCCCAACGATTGGCTTAGGCCGCGTGGGGGATTTAGGGCAACCTCTGAGTGTTTTAGAATTTGCTGAACAAATCAAACAGGATTTTAAACTGAGTGGTTTACGTATCATCAGTCATAATCGCCAGCAAAAAATTCAACGTGTTGCTGTTATCGGTGGCGATGGGGGTAAGTTTTACCCATACGTGTTAAGGACAGGTGCTGATGTTTTTGTCACCGGTGATATTTATTATCATGTTGCCCATGACATGCTGGCCAATGGCTTAGCGGCCATTGATCCAGGGCATCACATTGAAAGCATTGTTAAACCCAAGATGACCGCCCAAATTCAAGCTTGGAGTCAGCAATTCGGTTGGAATTTAACGGTCATCCCATCTGAATTATCAACGAATCCTTTTTATTTCATATAAAATATATTATTTGGAGGTTTTTTAATGTCCGCCTATGAAAATTTAGTACCGAGATTTTTACGTTATGTCAAAGTTAATACCCGCTCTGATGAGTTTTCCGATACAATTCCTTCTAGCCCTAGAGAAGTCGCTTTTTTAAAGGATCTAGCCAAGGAATTGACCCAAATTGGCTTAAGTGAGGTTAATTATAACCCTAAAAATGGTTATGTCACTGCCTTATTACCCAGCAATACCACAGCTGTGGTCCCAACCATCGGGTTTATTGCCCATGTGGATACGGCCGATTTTAATGCAGAAGGCGTGAACCCCCAAATCCATGAAAATTATGATGGGACTTCTGTTATCAAGTTAGATCCGGCGGGGAAATATGTCTTAGACCCCGCTGAATTTCCCAATTTAAAAAATTATCAAGGACACACCTTAATTACCACGGATGGCACCACCCTGTTGGGGGCTGATGACAAAGCCGGCGTGGCTGAGATCATCACCGCCATGGAATATTTGATCAACCATCCCGATATTTTACACGGTGCGATCAAGGTGGCTTTTGGCCCCGATGAAGAAATTGGAACCGGGGCTGATCACTTCGATGTGCAAGATTTTAAGGCTGATTTTGCCTATACCGTTGATGGGGGACCTTTAGGGCAGTTGGAATTTGAAACCTTCAACGCCGCCGGTGCCCACGTGGTCATTGCTGGCAAAAACGTCCACACCAGTGAGGCAAAGGGCGTTATGATCAATGCCATTCAATTAGGGATTGATTTTCAAAATGCCCTACCCCAGGATCAAACTCCTGAGACGACGACCGGGCGAGAAGGTTTTTACCATTTGATGCGTTTTGAAGGTACCGTTGAACAAACAACCCTGGATTATATTATTCGGGATTTTGAACGCGCTGGGCTTGAGGCCCGTAAAGCCATCATGCAGCAAGTTGCCGCTGATTTGAACCATAAATATCACGATCGAATTCAACTCACGTTAAAGGATCAATACTACAACATGGTGGATATCATCAAAGAACATATGAGTGTGGTGGAAATTGCGGAAGCTGCCATGCAAGCTTTGAATATTACACCAGATGAAACCCCGGTACGTGGCGGGACAGATGGGTCTAAACTATCCTTTATGGGCTTACCCACACCTAATTTATTTGCCGGTGGTGAAAATATGCACGGCCGCTACGAGTATGTTTCTACGGATACTATGGCCAAGGCCACAGATGTTATCTTGAAAATTAGTGAATTGAATGTTCAGCAACACTAAATTGCACCGTTTTAGCCCCAAGAAATAAGCATAAAAATGGACCAGCTCATTTGATGAACTGGTCCATTTTAGAAAGTGGGAATGATCGTGAAATCTGACGGTTATCTGGTAAAACCTTTAAAGTCTACCCAAGAAATCAACGCCCTTTTAAATGCCATTGATACGATGACTTTTGCCAAACGTAATCGTTTTTTGTTTTTGCTGGGGATCAATACGGGCTTACAGGCCAGCGACTTAGTCCGCATGCACGTCAGTGATGTTTTATATACTTCGGCACCAATTGTCTTTGAAGAAACAACTCGAAGGCCCCGACAACTACATTTAGAAGCAATTCAGGCACAAATCAAGACCTATACCCAAGGCATGGCCCCCAGTTATTGGCTCTTTCCATCCCGGAAACGCAATAAACAGGGATATGTGGATCATATCAAGGTTCGAGCAGTCTATCAGATGTTTCAAGTATTGGCGAAATTAACTGATCGCCAGGACCTGGGCACCCAGACTATGCGCAAGACCTATGGCTATTTTTACTACTTACGGACGAAAAATTTAGCCAATTTACAGCAGCAATTTAACCAGTCTACGGCCGACTATACGTTACAATATATTGATTGGCAGGTTGAAGATGAAGTTAAGAGCCAGGCATTAGATCTGGGGCTTTAAAGATTAGCATCGGTTTTAAAATTTAAAGGCGATAAATTGCATGCCTTGATCAGCAATTCGCTGTATAAGTTGGCTATTGCTGTCTTAGCGTATTGACTGTTGGCAAAACTGGCCTGGGTACAAATCTCAGCGGCAGTTGGCGCATCTTTAGCCCCGTTTAAAGCTTGGTCAGTTTTAGCAATGCTATTTAAGAAATGACTAAGGGCTTTATTTTGTAAGGTGATCAAACTGGGCATGAATTGTTGGAAATGGCTGTCAATGAGCACACTTAATTGTTTGGCCTGCCAATAAGCTGAGTTCGCATCAAACTGTAAAACACCGGTTTGATAATCTGGCGGGGTTTTAGTCAAACCTGCAAAGAAGGGGACGAATAAACTTTCAGCGGCCACCCCCATGGCTAACCAATGGATATCCCCCACACCGGCTGCACTGGTGGGTCGCATTTGCAGGATATGGGCTTCTTGAGTTTTGGCCAAACTAATTGGGCGAAATTGATGCTGAACTGGGGTATCTAATGCACTAGCGGGGTCGTATTCCGTTTCGTTGAAGTGACTGCTTAACACGTGGATAGCATCTTCTAGGTATAAAGGGCGATTGGCCTTTTGAATAAAAGGTAACCGTTCTTTAGGATCGCGGACCCGGGCCGGGCTTAAGTAGCGCTGACCATCCCAAACTCGGGGCGTGTTATAAACCCGGTCGCTGGCATCATCAGTGCCAAAAATCTGTCTAAAGTTAAAATCGGTATCCTTTTGCCAGAGTTGATGGCTTAGACAAAATTCCCGGATCGTTGGGGCAAATAAAAAATCAGCAGATTCAAAATCAATGGTTTCAATGGCCAGCTGATTAGCCACCACGGCATAACTGTCATCAGGGATGCGCTGGGCGACCCATTGGTGACCGGAGCCGGTTTCTAGATACCAGGCTTCTTGGTGATCCGCAAACAAAATACCATTGGACTCACTGGTCCCATAAGTTTCCACTAATTTACCCAGGCGTAATACGCCAGCTTTGGCGGATTTCACAAAGGGTAAAACCACGGTCACCATGGCTTCTTCAGCAATGCCTGCGGGCACTAGGGGGTCAAAGCCTAAAACCCGGGGATTGGCATAAGCACTTTCCGTGGCGCTCATGGCAACACCATATTCATTAATGCCAGCCTCTTCAAAAAGGCCATAAGTCGGCGTCCATTCTGGGGTAGCCGTATATTTGGCCCAACTTTTTGGTAAAGTTAGTTTTAAGCCGGTGTCTTTTGATTCAAAAACTTGGGGTTCTTGGTACTCTTCATGGGGATGGACTACAAAATGTTTGGGCCAAGCGGCCTTGCTATCTTCATTGCGGCCAATCAAAATGCTGCCATCGCCACTGGCTTTTTTACCAATTAAAATGCTGGTACAACTAGAAGGGTTAATCACGGGAAAAACACGTCCTTTGATAAAATTTATTATAAAGCATAGAGTCTATGCGTTAAAAACGGTATAATAGTAAAAACAAAAAAGGAGAGATATAACATGCCATTAATTCATGTCGATTTATTAGAAGGGCGCACACCAGCGCAATTAAAGAACTTAGTTAAAGAAATGACGGAAGTTGTTACTAAAAATACGGGGGCGCCTGCTGAACATATTCATATTGTGTTAAATGAAATGAAAAATGATCATTACGCTGTCGGTGGCGTATTGCACAGTGATGAAAAGTAGAGGTAACCAATGACATATTATCATTATGGGACCATGCAAACAAATGCCGCGCATCATTTGGAAATTGGCGGCGTCGATACCCTGGATCTAGCTCAGGAGTTCGGGACACCTCTTTATGTTTATGACGTGGCTTTAATTCGCCAACGCATCCAAGCTTTCAAAAAAGTGTTTGAAGATCGGGGCCTTGACTATCACATCAGTTATGCCAGTAAAGCATTCTCTGTTTTAGCCATGTATCGCTTGTTAAAAGAAGCGGGAATTGGCGCTGATGTGGTTTCTGGTGGTGAAATATATACCGCGCAACAAGCTGGTTTTGACATGGGCCAAACCTCTTTTAACGGCAACAACAAAAGCCGGGCCGAACTGGTTCAGGCGGTTGAAGCCGGTGTGGGTCATATTATTTTAGATAATTTCCACGAAATCGATTTGTTAGAAGAAGTATTGGCTGGCGCTGATACGAAAATGAAAGTCTTATTGCGTTTGGCCCCAGGCATTTCGGCCCATACCCATGAATATGATATGACGGGTCAAATTGATTCTAAATTTGGTTTTGATATCCAAAGCGGGCAAGCTGAAGATGCTTTGACCAAAGTGTTGGCGGCTAAGCATCTTGTGTACCAAGGAATCCACGCCCATATTGGTTCACAGATATTTGAAACAGTTGGTTTTGAAAAAGCAGCCGATGCCTTGATCAAAATGGCGGTTTTGTTCAAAACTAAATTTGATGTGACCACTGAAGTTATTAATGTGGGGGGTGGCTTTGGGGTCCGTTATGCGGCAGCAGATACACCTTTAGCCCCACAAACTTATGTTGAAGACATTGTGGATGAAATTAGTCGCCAAGTTAAAGCCAACGATTTGACGATGCCCGCTATTTGGATCGAACCGGGCCGTTCCATCATTGCAGAAGCCGGGACGACCCTGTACACCATTGGTTCTAGAAAAGACATTCCAGATGTCCGCAGTTACTTAGCTGTTGACGGGGGCATGGGGGATAATATTCGCCCAGCCCTATATCAGGCTAAGTATGAAGCGGTCCTTTGTAATGACCCTGAGGCACAACCCAAAGAGACGGTAGCCATTGCCGGCAAGTATTGTGAATCTGGGGATATGTTGATCTGGGATCAGCCCCTGCCCCAGACGAAACCTGGGGATGTGTTAGCGACTTTTGTAACCGGGGCATATGGTTATGCCATGGCCAACAATTATAACCGCAATCCTAGACCAGCAGTGGTTTTTGTGGAAAATGGCCAAAGCAAGCTAGTGGTTCAAAGAGAAAGTTTTGCCGATCTGATTCATTTAGATAAGTAACTCGTCAATTGTAGGTGGCGTTGTGTTGGGGTTTATCCCAAGGCAACGCTTTTTTAGCAAAAAAAACGTCACAGTCAAACTTGACTGTGACGCGGATTATCATTATAAGTTAGTTAGCAACGTAATTGGAAATCGTAACATTGTTGCCGGGGATCCATTGATTCATCCCCACATTATACCAAGTTGTGCCATCATGAGCCGTGGTAACTTGCAGTGCCTGCCAGCTAGTACCTGTATTTAAAACTTGGCTAGTGGCGTAACCGCCAGGGATCATATAAACGGTTGTTGGGGTATTGACGGTCACAACCGCATTGTACTCAAAGGCAACACCATTGTCATAAACGCGATCGCTCTTATTGACCATAAAGTCCGCATTGACCCATTGGCTGTCGCCAACCTTGAACCAAGTGCCTACTTTGGGATCGTAGTTTGTGTCTTGAATTTGCCAAGCAGAACCAGTTGGCAGATATGCACCAGTTTTATCACCGTTAGGGGATGCGTAAACCGGAATACCTTCGCCAGGGATATAGTTGACATAACCAACTTGCTCTGCCGCTTGAACGGTACCGGTGGTATTGCCAATACCAAAACCGACAATACCTAAGCTAAAACCGACGATACCCATTAAAATCAGTTTGATCATTTTGTTTGTTTTCATAATATATCCCTCCTATCTATCTGTAACTTAATTGTAACATTAATGTCTTAATAATGTAATGACAATTTTGTCACATCTTTTATCTTTAACAATTCTTAAGATTTTAACCAAATAAAGCGCTCTCAAATTATCCGAGATAATCGTTGTACTTTCGGCTAAAAAAAAGTTATACTTACTAATAGATATTAAAGGAGGTTTTCACATGGCAGAAGAAGAAAAAAATGAAGTAACCCCTGAAGCTGAAACGACTACTAGTGCTGATATCAAAGATCGCATTCTAAGTGCCCTTGAGACCGTTATCGACCCTGAATTGGGCTTAGATATTGTGAACTTAGGCTTGATCTATGATATCAATTTAGATAAAGATGGGTTTTGTACCATCAACATGACACTAACGACAATGGGTTGTCCTTTATCCGATTTATTGACTGAGCAAATTCATCAGGCCTTGGCTGCTGTACCAGAAGTTAAGGATGTTAAAGTTGAATTAGTTTGGTATCCCCAATGGACAACGGAACGCATGAGCCGTTATGCACGAATCGCTTTAGGGATTCGTTAAACCAATTGGTTAAGACTGGGTGCAAATTTGCGCCCAGTTTTTTTCATGGTTTATTTCTAAAACTTGTCAGTCAATTTCAGATTTCCTATACTGTAAGAGTAGGGTCCTTCAAAATTTCATTTTATAAGGAGTTTTTTTCTTGAAAAAAGCAGCATGTACGTCTATTTTAATTGGTAAAAAGGCCAGTTTAACTGGTTCAACGTTAATCGCTAGAAACGATGATACTTTCTTGCCGATCTCGCCCCAACGTTTTTATATGCATCCCGCCGTTAAAAATGAACCCGGCCGCATTTTAAAATCATATTTAAATGATTTCAAAGCTGAACTACCCAGCAATGGCTACCGGTATAATGCCGTCCCCAACGTGAACTACAAAGTAGAGGGCTATTATGAAGAAAGTGGCATCAATGAGAAAAATGTGGCCATGAGTTGTACAGAAAGCACTTATGGGAATGAACGCACATTGGCCTATGATCCCTTGAATGAAGCCAGTGGCTTAGATGAAGACTGCATGCAAAATATGGTATTGCCCTTTGTTGATTCCGCTAGAGACGCGGTGGCTTATTTAGGAAAATTGATTCAAGAATTTGGGTCTGCCGCTGGTAATAGTGTCTTGTTCAGTGATGTTGACGAAGTTTGGTATATGGAAATTGTCACGGGGCACCACTGGTTGGCCCAACGTATTCCGGATGATTGTTATGCCGTGGCCGCCAATCAAGTGGCGATCCAATGGGTCGATTTCGATGACGATGCTAATTTTATGTATTCTGAGGGCATTGAAGCATTTGTGGCCAAGCATCATTTAAATCCAGATTTCATCGGGTTTAATTTCCGACATATTTTCGGGACCGATACCCAAAAAGATCGGCACTACAATACACCCCGGGTGTGGTATGCCCATCATTTATTTGATGCCCAATTTCCGGAAATGCCCGAATCCAGTGAGTTACCCTTTATCGTCAAACCCAAACGCAAACTAGGTATTGAAGATATTGAAAAATTACTGGGATCACATTACAATGAAACCCGCTTTGATCCTTTGGGCCAGGGGAGTGAACACGATAAGTTATTGTATCGCCCCATTGGCTTAAATCGGACGCAAAATAGTCATATCTTACAGGTACGGCAAAACGAACCGGCTTTGATGTGGCTAAACTTGGGGATGCCAGCATTTAGTCCTTACGTGCCATTTTATTGTGATGCCAATGATACGGCGCCCAGTTATGAACAGACACCAATGACCTGGGATATGAAGAGTGCTTATTGGTTATTTAGAACCCTGTCCATGTTAGTAGAAGCCCACCACGCTGAATTTATCCAACAAGATATTGATTATTTGAAGGAAGTTAAACGGCGTAGTCATGCCATGATCGCTGAGATTGATGCCAAAGCAGCTGCTTTGACCGGACAAGCGCTAACCGCATTTTTGACCCAACAAAATTATCTTATCGTGGATACGATTTTTGCCATGACCCAGGATTTGATTGGGAAGCTGGTTATCAATGGGCTGGAATTATCCAAACTGACTTTCAATATGGATAAAAATCTTTAAGCACTAAAAAAGACCATAACTGAAATTGTGATTTCATCATGGTCTGATAAATAACTTAACGTTAATTGCTGTTCATAAATTTCATAAGCTTATCTGTTTCTTCAGATGTTGCTTGCTTTTCCCCAGATTTTAAATCATGAATCCGTTCCACGGAAAAATGACTAGAGAAGGCAAATTGCGCATCGCTCATGGATGTTCGTTCTTGAAAATGAATGATAGCTTTGGCGAGATTATTTAAATCTGACAAATTGAACACGCTCCAATCTTTGAACTTATGTACCAACACCTTAAGCATAGCATTATTACAATGATTTGCAAAACGTTTGCAATATTTTAGGGAGGTAATTTCATGGCTGATGATAATGACGCGTTGAAGGATTTTCCTTCACAAGCATTCAATGCTTTTTCAACGACTAAAATGGCTAAATTTTTACTTTATACTAAGAATACCTCGATGGCGCAGTTGCGGGAATTTTTTGGTCGGGATTTCAATACCGTGGTTAAGTTCAGAGCGGCACAATTGTTTATTTTTGAGAAATCAAAACAAATACCCGTTGAAATGAATAAAATCATTGTGCAATTTCCAAATCGTAGTTACAAAGTGATCGATGCCGATTATTACCGTAAAAACTTCAACGAACCACTCGTTTAAGCGCAACAAAAAAAGTTGACCAATTTGATCAACTTTTTTTGTTGCTAGAAAACAGCAAATTTGGTCACCGGCCAGTACCTAAACTTCACGATACCTACGATATCCGCCCGTTTGATGGTGCCGATCATCCGACTGTCCTTTGAGACACTACGGTTGTCACCCATGACAAAATATTGACCTTTGGGGATGTGATCGCCTTTGTTGAAGAGCCCTTGGTATGTAAAATCGTTGGTGAATAAAGTGCCGGTGGGTAATTTTTTCTTATAGGCATTTAAGTAAGGTTCTTGCAATTTTTTACCGTTGACATACATGGTATCGTTTTTAGAGGCCACATTGTCCCCGGGCAGGCCAATGACCCGCTTGATATAAAAGAAACCAGGTTCATCGGGGGCCTTTAAAATCACAATATTGCCCCGTTTGATGGTGCCGTGGCGTAGGGCCATGACCCGATCCCCGGATTCAAAGGTGGGTGCCATGGAGGGGCCCTCAACCATATGTTTGGCCAGGACTTGGGTCATTAACAGACGGCCAATGCCAAAGAACACTAAGAGTAAGATCACCATTTCTAAAAAGAAGCGCCAAAGTGGGATGTCATCAGATTTGGCAGTTTTCTTTTGCGAATCTTTTCGTTTCAAAAACAAACACCTTCTTTACAATGAACGACCGACGTAGCCTTTATCTTACCCTAACTGCGGGTCAATGAAAAGGGGGAATCATCAAAAGCGGGTTAACTGATTTAGCGGAAGAGACTGATTTGTGGCACAAGCAAAAAACGACCCACAATTGTGAGTCGTTTCAAAAAGTAAATAATTATCAAAAGACGGTAAATTTATTAAGTGGCCAGTAGCGTAGTTTCACGACCCCCAGAATGTCTGATTTCTTAATGGTGCCCAGCATGCGGCTATCTTTGGACACATTACGGTGATCACCCATCACAAAATATTGGTCTTTAGGGATGTAATTGCCTTTATTAAACAGGCCTTGGTAGGTAAAGTCGTTGGTGTAAAGCATGCCGGCTGGGAGCTTTTTCTTATAGGCATTTAAGTAAGGCTCTTTGAGTTTCTTACCATTGATATACATGGTGTCGTTTTTAGAAGCAATATTTTCCCCAGGCATCCCCACGACCCGCTTGATATAAAAGGCACCTGGTTCATCTGGGGCTTTTAAGATGACGATATCCCCCCGGTTGATGCTGCTGTGGCGATTGGCAATGATCCGATCACCGGATTCAAAGGTGGGTTGCATGGAGGGGCCTTCTACCTGTTCATTGGCAAAGACAAAAGCCATTAACAACTTCCCAATACCAGCGAAAACTAATACTAAGACAACCAATTCAAGGAAAAAGCGACCTAGGGAAGCATCATCTTCTTTTTTCACTGGTTTTTTGGTAGTTTTTCGATTCAAAAATAGTCACGTCCTTAGTGAGTTAAAATATTTAAGATAGTTGGGGCCATTTGAGCCACGGCAATGGTTTGATCAAAGCGAACCTTGGCCCGTTTCAAACGACTGATGTTTTTAGGCACGGGCAAGCTGATGACATTTGAAACAGCTTGGATGGCCTCAAAACCGCTTTCCAGTGGTTTATGGGCGGTTAATGCCCATAAGACCGTTTCGGGGAACTTATAAGGATTGGCGGTGGATAAAATCACCATTGGCGTTGTATCTTTGGTATCCTTGAGGTAAGCCAGCGCCCCATGAGTGGCCACGGCCGTGTGGGGATCGATGGTATAATTAGCTTGGGTTTGGGTTTGCCGAATGGCGTCTAGGGTCTGGGCTTGGTCCGTGTCATAAGCCACAAAGTCAGCCAATTTGGCTTTGGCGCTGGCGGGCAAGGTGGCACTGCCGGCAGTTTCAAATTCGTGCATAAAGGCACTCAAGGCAGTGGGATCTTCATTTAAGACTTCAAATAATAAACGCTCTAAATTACTAGATACTAAGATATCCATGGATGGGGAGCTAGTCACGTGAAAGGCCCGTTTTTTATTATACGTGCCGGTGTGGAAAAAGTCAGTTAAGATGTTATTCTCATTTGAGGCACAAAGCAAGCGTTTGATCGGTAATCCGAGTTTTTTAGCATACCAGCCCGCTAAAATATCCCCAAAGTTACCAGTTGGGACACTAAAGACAACCTCATCATTTAAAGCGATGGTCTCATTTTGAACCAGTTGGCTGTAGGCGGCAAAATAATAAACGATTTGTGGAATCAAGCGACCAATATTAATGGAATTAGCCGAAGAGAACTGAATATTTTGGGTGGCCAATTGGGCTTGAATGGCCTGATCATTGAGAATGGTTTTAACATTGCGTTGGGCATCATCAAAGTTGCCATCGATCCCCAATACATTCACATTGGCACCGGTTTGAGTGACCATTTGTTGTTTTTGAATGGCACTGACCCCATCTTTGGGATAAAAAATGATGATGCGGGTATTCGGTACGTCGGCAAAGCCGGCCATGGCAGCTTTACCAGTATCCCCGGAGGTTGCGGTTAAAATCGTGATTTGACCATGATAATTATTCTTAGTCATAGCCGTGGTCATTAAGTGGGGCAATAACTGCAGGGCGATATCTTTGAAGGCCAAAGTTGGGCCATGATAAAGCTCCAAATAGTTCACATTGCCAGCTTGATGGACGGGCGTGATCAAGTCGGTGTCAAATTGATCTCCGTAAGCGGCTGTGATGCAGGCTTTTAACTCTGTATCAGTGTAATCATCTAAAAATAATTTTAAAATTTGTAGGGCTAAGTCTTGATAGCTCAAACCTACTAAATCTTTTAAGGGTGTGGTCAGTTTTGGAAAAGTCACCGGTACATATAACCCACTATCAGGGGCTAAACCTTGTAAAATAGCCTGTGAAGCTGTTAAACTGTTACTTTCATTACCACGGGTACTACGATATTGAAGGGACATGCCATAAACCACCTTATCTTTAATCTAGTCAGACAAAAATTAGTCTTTGATTAATTTTACAATACTTTTGTTTATTTTGATATTGTTTCAAGGTATCTTTATAATAGATATGACATAAAATTTCGGAGGTCAACATGGATATAGAAGACAAAAAGAAAATGGCAGCCTTAGCTGCTTTGGATCGCATTCAAGATGGCATGATTATTGGCTTAGGGACGGGCACCACTGTGCAGTATATGTTAGAAGGTCTAGCCACGCGGATTAAAAACGAGCATTTGGATATTACCGGTATTTCCACGTCGGATCGGACCACCAATGCGGCCAATGAATTAGGCATTCCAATGCATGACTTGGACGATGTCCCTTATATCGATTTAACCATTGACGGGGCCGGGGAGATCGATAAACACTTCCAAGGCATTAAAGATGGGGGCGCTGCCCATGAATATGAAAAAATGGTGGCCATTTCTTCTAAAAAGAATTTTTGGATCGTGGATGATTCTAAATTAGTCGACACCCTGGGCCATAACATTCCCCTACCCGTTGAAGTCGTGCCTTATGGCTCCACAAAAGTTTTCAAACGCTTAGAAAATGAAGGCTTGAATCCTAAATTTAGAATGGTAGATAAAGACAACTATTATTTGACCCATGAACATAATTATGTAATTGACTTACATTTACAATCGATTGTCCATCCCCATCACTTGGCCGAATGGTTGGCCCATCAGGTGGGTGTGTTAGAGCATGGTTTGTTTTTAGACATTGTGGACGAAGTATTTGTGGGCACTGATAAAGGTGTTAAGAATTTAGTGCCTAGTCGTGAGAAGCGTTATTAAGCCCCATGGCAACTGATATTTTTGCCAGCGGCTACTTGACACAACTCAAAAAGTTTCGCCAATTATTTCAAAGTATTCCAGCGATTCAACAGCAAATTGATGTTATCTTTGGGGTTTGTTTGAATCTGAGTCAACGGCAATTACCCAATCAAAGCTTACCGTTTTTAGGCTTGAGCCAAAGTACTTATCTTGAGGCCCTGGTCGCCCTAGGACAAAATTCGACTTGGCAGCAACGCGCCTACGCCCAGCAGGTCCAGCAAGTTCGCCAATTAGATCATTTACTACGGAATTTTCGGGATTTCATTGAAAGCCAATTTGGTATTTGGTCATTACAAACCCAAAGTTTGTTACGGCGCTGGGTGCAATTGTTTCCTGGTTTAAGTTATCTGGAAGTGATGGCTGGCAATGCGTTATTTTCTTACGGGATGACGCAGTTACAACAAAAAGTCATTACCACGGACGATTTAAGCTGGGGGAAAACTAGCCCCACTGGCCGTGAACCTTGGGTGTCGGTGCAGTCTTTAGATGCAGTCCAAGCCGTTAAAGTCTATGGGCCCAAAGTCGATGCCCTGGTGATGATTTGGAGTCAGGATAATAATCCCATCGATGTCGCGGTTTTACAGGCATTTAAACAATATATGCCCCACAAAAGCTTTTTTGTGCTGGGTGAATATCTTGGGGCCACCAATAGTCCTGAGTTTTGGCGGAGCGCACCTTTTGTCAACGATAAGGCGATTGCCCGCTTAAATAAAATCTATCCCAGATTTGATTTGATCCAAGATAAAATTTTTTTAATACGATAAAATGACCCCGGGGTCAGATAATCGGAGGTTAACGGTTTGTTCAAACGCAGAGTGCTCCTTGGTTTTTTAATCGCACTGGTTTATTTTGCCACGCTTTGGTTGATGGGGCAACATGACCGCAGTACGTATCAGATTCAATTAGATCATGGTGGGTTAAGTGAGGATGCGTTAATATTTAACGCTAAAAGTAATTTAAATATGCAACAACTTGTTAAAAAATTATCTCAGCGTAATTATGATAATTATCAAGTGCAGTTTATCGACCCGGCTCAAGAGCAGGTCAGCTACATCTACGCCAAGCACCCCAAAACCAATATTTCCATGATCAGTGGTCGCAACTTCAATACCAGTGATTATAATTCACCATTGCCTTTTGCCATCGTGGGTCAAGATTGGGTGGATAATTTATATAAACCCCAAGTGCAAGCTTATTTGTTTGATCATGAGCGCTACGTTGCGGTGATTGGCCAGGTGGGGACCTCCGGGGAGTCATCTTTGAATACCCACCGCTTCATTTCTGTTTCCCCACTACAAACCACTAACCCCACACCTATCAAAAATTTAGAAGTGATTGCCGATGGGACGTTAGTTAAACAGCATCGCCAGGCATTTTCAAAATTAGTTCAAGCTAAGCGGGCTTCGACCTATGTGCCCAAACAAGATGATCAACAACAAGCTAAACACTGGAGCAGTCGCATTATTTTATGGGCCTTATATGGGGGTACGTTTGTCTTAATGAGTCTATTGACCCTGTTATTTTATGGGACCTTTAGACCCGCTCTGAAAAGTAGTGAGTTAGATATGACGCTAGATCGAAAAATGAAATGGGGCTATTTGCGCCAATTTAGTCTGTATTTGCTGGTCAGTGGCGCCATTGGTTATTTTGTGGGCTTATGGCAGACGTATTTAATTAGTTATGAACTCACCACGTATTACATGATCGGTTTGGCCGGTTATGCAGTTATTTTAATGGGAATATTATTGTTTACAACCAAGGGCAAACCAACGCCGTTTGCCAGTTAAGGTGCCACATCAAGGAGGACTGTCGTGAATTTACCCGACGCATTTATCGAGAAGTATCAACAACTGTTAGGCGCTCAAAGCACCGCTTTTATTGCTAGTTTCAATCGGCCTGCTGGCAAAGGTTTTCGAATTAATCCAGCCAAGCTTACCGCTGTTAAACCATTAGTGAACACTAAAGAACCCATTGCTTATGTGGAAAATGGCTATTATGGGGCCGTTTCTGGCCGGGATATTGTCCATACCAGTGGTGGGGTGTATTCTCAAGAACCCAGTGCCATGTACGTGGGCGCGGTGGTCCAAGCCAATCCCGGCGAGATGGTCTTAGATTTATGTGCGGCCCCTGGAGGCAAGTCCACCCATATTGGCAGTCAATTGGCTGGGGAGGGGTTATTGGTGGCTAACGAAATCAATCCTAAGCGGGCCAAAATTTTGGCTGAAAACATTGAGCGTTTTGGCTTGCGGAATACAGTAGTGACCAATAATAGTCCTGAACAGTTAGCGGCGGTCTGGCCGCAAAAGTTTGATAAAATTTTAGTGGATGCCCCTTGTTCCGGGGAGGGGATGTTTCGTAAAGATCCTGAGGCGACCCAATATTGGCATGTGGCTTATCCAGCAGAGTGTGCTCGGCGCCAAAAGGATATTTTACAAAGTGCCCTGACCATGTTAAAACCTGGCGGGACCTTAGTGTATTCCACTTGTACTTTTTCCCCTGAAGAAGATGAACAAGTAATGGCCTGGTTATTGGCCACTTATCCTAGTTTAACGGCCCAGACAATCACGCAATTTCCGGGGATGGTTGCGGCTAATCCCACTTGGGCCGATGACAATCCTGAAATTCAAAAGGCAGTGCGCCTATGGCCTCATTTGATCCGCGGCGAAGGGCATTTTATTGCCAAATTCCAGTTGCAAAGCGATTCGACTGAGACAATAACGTCACCTAAAAAGACGCCCAAAAAGCAACGGGCTAATACCCAGCCATCTAAGCCACAAATGGCTGTTTTCAATGATTTTGTGGCCCAAACCTTTAAACAAGATCCTTTTACCTGGGGCCACTTAACGCTGCATGGGGTTTATCTTCATGAAGTTTCTGACGCCGATTTAACGTTGCAGGGTGTTAAGGTACTACGCAATGGTTTGAATTTGGGAACATTTAAGAAGAATCGGTTTGAACCTGATCATGATTTGGCCGTCACTTTACCAAAAAGTGTCTTTAAGGTGCAACATGAGGTGGCTGAAACCGCCTATCAGCAATATTTACATGGGGATATGCTGACCTTGCCCAAACCTATTGCTGAGCAAAAAGTATTTGGGTTGTTGACCCATGAAGGCCTTGGCTTTGCCTTAGGAAAATTTGTAAATCAACAGATCAAGAATTTTTATCCCAAGGGTTTAAGACAGTAACCCACAATCATATAATTCAAACAAAACCGCCCCCTGAAGTTGGCCTTGATAATGGTCAGCTTCAGGGGGCGGTTTACATATTTTTGATGGCGTCACTGGGTTAGTTCAGGTTTAAATTTAATAAAATCGAACCAACTAAAATCAAGCCGGTCCCGATGATGGCGCTGGTTGACATTGGTTCATGCCAGATAACGACAGTTAATATGGCGGTGATGACAATGCCAACACCAGCCCATAAGGCATAAGCAGTGTTTAAATTAATTGTTTTCATAGCCAGTGACAGCCAGTAAAAGCATAAGACATAGGCCAGAATTGCGCCCAATGCCCAAGTGAGTTTTGTAAAACCATTGGATGCTTTCAGCAAGTTGGTACCCAGTAATTCGCCTAAAATGGCGCCAGCCAAGTAGACATATCCCATAATTTGAACCTCCAGTTAAAATTCAGTTAGGTTGGTGGTCAAAATTGAGGGGTTTCCACTTGGTCGCCCAGGCAGCAGCAAAAGCCCAAGTATAGTCTAATTTTTTCATATTGATATTATAGCATTGAAAATTAAATATAGTCAGCTAATACCACTTGGTTTTGTTCATTAATTCCTTGATGTCCGCATAACTGGGATAAGTTGAGGCGCCATCTTTTTGGAAGATTTCAGTTTCATATTGGTTAAACTGATCAGCCAGGTAGTAGGCACTTAAGTATTGAATCAACGTCCGTTTTGAAATGGCTTGGGGGTTTTCATCAGCGTTAAAGGTTAAATCAGCTACAACCAGTTTGGCAAAATTGTGTGGATCAATTGTTAAGGGGGTGTCATTTTCTGTTGCCATTATTGGGTCACCTTTCTATTTTGTTGTTGGTCAAGAATTTGATAACCGCTAAGGGTCACGAAAAAATCATCACTGCCAAAGCGGTGGCCGGCTTTATCAAACCAGACCCCATGTTCACCAGTGGTTTTGATGATAAGTTGGTAATGACCCTCAGGTAGCTTGGGGGAAATATAACGTTGACCTGTCGACGCCACCAGGCTATAAAAATCGATGGTCGTATTTTGAAGTTGTTGACCGTTGGCATTCTTTAAAATGAATTGGCCATAACCGCCATGGGGCGTGGTACTGCCGGAAACGATGATGCCCCTGCCAGTAAAATTGAGGACAATCGTTTGTTGGGTTTGATTGCTGGTAAAGCTAAGGGGAGTAACTTTTGATGTTGGTTTAACAGGCGTTACTTGCTGCCAATCCCAATTTTCCCAATAATGGGGAATACTAAGGTGATCAGCATTAACGCTCAGGGGTAACCAAACTTGGGTGGCACTGGCAGCTTGTTTAGGAAAAGACCAGCGATCGCCCATGTACATGGGGATGACGCCCTTTTTAGTAGCCAGTGGGAAAACAAAGGAGCATTGGGAATTATAGGTCAGTGATCCCCTGGGACAAAAGGTGCCCTGCAAGTGCCAAGGACCATGAATATTGGTGGCTGTGAGGTAATAGTTGTCGTTACGTTCCCAGCTGGTTTTATTGGAAAATAAGGCAAAGTAATAGTTGCCTTGATGGAACATGGCCGGCGATTCACCCCCAACAGCAATATTTTCAGCGACGCATTCGACGACAGCTTGATAATCGGCCGCCAGTCGGTAAATATTGCCTTCGTGGGTCAATAAGTACGCGGTGCCATCCTGATCCACAAAGGTACCCATGTCCCATTTACGGACGGGTTGATTTTGGTATAACAGGGGGCCTAGAAATGTGAACGGGTGGGCGAGGTCATCCGTGACCGCTACGCCAATATAAGGATCGCGATAGCCCAAATCATCTGTATGCATTAGCATCACAAATTGATTGGTATTTGGATTCTTTAGCACTTTGACCCGTTCACCAATGCGATTAGGTCCCAGCAAGCCAGACTTTTGTAACGGCAAAGCTAGGCCTTCATAGCGCCAAGTCGCCAAGTCAACGGAAGTATAATGGGAAAAGCCAATGAAATGATTGACATCATCGGTTTTATATTCCCCGAAAAGATGAAACGTATCATGAACCTTGATTAAACAGCCCGCTTTGGCATTGACCGGATTATTATGTTGATCATACCAAGGGACGCCATTTGCGATGACTGTTGCCATTAGATCAGAACCTCTTTTATTTTTTGTTTTAAAATGGATCAGTTATTGCCCTGTTCAGGAACAACCTTAGGGCGTGTTAGTTTTTCAGACAGTGTATCAACAATTTGGGCATGTTTTTCTTCGGTGAGTTTGACTTTCCATAAGAAGATGATTAAAGAAATCACCATCAAAATTGCAGGTACAACAAAGGCTAGCAGATGAAATGTCTGGATATTTTGGGTGCTCAGATCAGTTGCTTTATTGGCATTGCTCATATTTGCGGCGATGACAATGAAGCCAACAATGCCACTGGATAATGAGCCGGCGATTTTATCTAAAGAACCATGGACGGAAACGGTGACGGCTTCATTACGAATACCGTGTTTTAACTGCTCATATTCGATGGAATCGATGGCAATCATCATGGTAACTAAGGCAATGAGTTGTTGAGGCAAGAAGAATAAAACGGTTGCAATAACCACCAAAACAAGATTTTTCCCGGAGAAGATAAAGAGTAATTCTGCCAGCAGCATGCCAGAAATTGCCAACAGATAAACGCGCTTGCGGGAGATCCATTTACATAGGATTGGATAAAAAGGGACGGAAAAAATCCCGCAAAAAGCTGAGGCAGCTCCCACAACCCAATACCAAGTTGGCCGGGCTAGGACATAGTTATAGACATAAAAGATGGATGGTTTGGAGGTGACATTACCAATGGCGAAAATCAAATAGGTCAAAGACACCCACATCAGTTGATCATTTTGAAAAATTGATTTAAAAATATCTTTGATATTGGCGCGTTTGCGACTTTCCCGAATAATACTGGTATTTTCCCGAACGTTCATCATGGAAATTGTCATGGTGATCATGCAGTAAATGGCTAGAATTAACCCTAGCCAAAACCAACCTTGAATCCCTTGTTGGTGTTGACCGGTCATTAAGTAAGTAAAGAAGACCACGGCTGGAATCATAAATAGGGGCACAATATCGCCACCACCTAAGGCAGCGCCGATGCGGGCATAAGACGTGATGATACCCCGTTCTTTAGAATCCACACTCAAGGCCGGGACCATCCCGGCAAAGGAGGTGTCTTTGACGGTGTAGATCAAGTCGATCAAGGCATAAAAGACGATGACGGTGGCCGCTAATAAGGCATAATTTTTATCGAGAAAACGTAAAAATCCCGAGTATAAAACGATTAAAAGTAGCGAGTGGAGGATCGTTGCTCCCCAAGCCCAAGGGCGGAATTTACCAAAACGGGTGGTTTTACGATTGTCGATAAATCCGGCAATCAACGGATCAAAAAAGATTTCACATAATCTGATGACAACAATAGAGCTGGTCAATAGGGCAATCAGTTGGTTGGCATTTTTTAGCCCCGCAAATAAAGAAGTGGTGGCGTAAATAATGAAAAGATTGGCCATCATGTTATAGGCCATATCATGACCAGCTTCACCAATTGTATAAGAAATACGTTGTTTGTACTTACTTGGTGTGGCATGTTCTCTTGACATGATTTTTCCTCGCTTAATGAATAGATTTTAAAACTGGTAGGTCATCCAGGAATCCCGAAATATGTTTGCTAGTAAACAAGTACAGCATAAGCTGTAAACGGATACAATTATATACGAATTTATGGGGAAAATATGCAAATTTAATTTTTTATGATAAGATTGTTTGTATTTAAACGGTGTTATGACGCTTATATCAAATATAATGAGGTCAAAAATATGCGAATTCACTTTACAAATATCAATCAAGATCTACCGCTGTTTTGCGAGAATATTGGCTATGACTGGCACCAAGAAAATGTACAGCGGCCTAAGGGCTATTATTATTACCATTGGTTACAGTCGCAGACCGGGACGGGTATTTTCATGGTGGATAACCAGCGTTTTGTATTAGGCCCGAATCAGGGAATTTTATTAGAGCCCAATGTTCCCCACAGTTACCAAGCTAAGGCAGGGGAGACTTGGCAGACGAGTTTCTTAGTTTTTTCAGGGGCCATTGCTGGGAATATGATGACCTATTTGGGGGTTAATCGTTATTTATATGTGCGGAACATTCAATTGCAATTAAGCCAGTTTATTCAGAAGTCATTTGGTATTTTTGAAACAGAGGATTTAGAGAGCACGTACGCCCAGTCGGAAAAGCTGTATGAATTTCTGTTGTTATTAAAACGTAATGTGCAACACCAAACCACTTCAAATCTGGTGGCGGCAATTGTCCAGCCAATTATTAATTATATCAATATCAATTATGCCAATAAAATCACCAACAGCGACTTGTCCCGGTACACAGGTTATTCGGTGGCTTATCAGAATAAAATTTTTTTGGAATATTATCAACAAACACCGCTACAATATTTGACGGCTTACCGTTTGCGTAAAGCAAAATCATTTTTACTGGTTCATCCGGAATGGCCGATTCAAACCATTGGCAATCGGGTGGGCTTTGATGATATTTCCCATTTTACCCAGTATTTTCGCCAGTATACGGGGAAAACACCCAGTGCCTTTCGCAAAGACCGTTGACCGGTTGAGACCCTGGCCTTTTGTCGCGGTGATAGGGTGGTGGCAAATCATAATTCTCAATTAGTAGCATTCGATAATTCAACACAACCAACAACCAAACCCCAAACAACGTAAAAAACTGATCCAATGACTATTGCTAGTGCAAAGGATCAGTTTTTTATCTGATTAAATATACGGTATTGTCTAATTTAGGCCTTGGCTTTAGTCCCAAATAATTCGGCTGGGGTTTTATCTTGGAAGAAACCAAAGAAATGATAGGCGTTGTTATAGGCAATATCTTGAACAATTTTACCTAAGTAAGCTTCATCATCGGGGACGCGGCCTTGTTCAGCTAGTTCCCCATAGAAATTGCACAAAACCCGCCGGAAATACTCGTGACGTGGATAAGATAAGAAGCTACGGGAATCCGTTAACATGCCCACAAAATTAGGCAAAGAACTTTGTTGGGCAAAAGTCCGTAATTGTTCATGCATGCCTTCAGCGGTGTCGTTGAACCACCAGCCGGCCCCTAATTGCATCCGTTGCACGCCACCTTCTAAGAAACAAGCCATCATCGTGGCCAGTTCTAGCCAGTCATTTGGATTTAAGGAATAAAAGATTGATTTAGGAATATCATTGGTATCCCGCATTTTAGTGTAGAGTTTTTGTAGATGTAAAGCGATATCTGGTTGGGTCCCAATGGCATCATAACCCGTGTCTGGCCCTAATTGGTTAAACATTGGCCGGTTGATGTCACGCACGGAATTCACGTGCCATTGCATGGTCCAGTCAAATTCTGTGTTCAATTTCATCAAGTTTTCCAACAACATGGTCAAGTATTGGTCGATTTCAGTTTGCGTTAATGTTTCATTAGCGATACCCTTTGCCAAAATTGCGTCTAGGACTTCAGGGGTAGCTTCTTTGAAATGATAGGTCAATAGGGAATGATCGGACAAGCGGCCGCCCATGGCATGAAAGAATTCAAAACGTTGGTGTAAAGCGTTAATTAAGCTGTCAAAATTGGTAATGGTGACCCCAGCGGCAGCGCTTAAGGTTTTTAAGTAGGCGCCAAAGCCATCCCGGTCAATTTGAATTAATTTATCAGGCCGCATGGCTGGTAGGGTTCTAAAGCCATTTTCGGCTTCTTCAGCTTTCAATAGCTGATGATACTTCAAGTCAGAAGCGGGATCGTCCGTGGTACAAACGGCTTGAACGTTTGAGTTGCGAATTAAGCTTCTAGGTTTAAAATCATCTGTTTGTAACAACGCATTGGCTTTTTGCCAAATTGCTGGGGCCGTTTTTGTATTGAAGGTCTCATTGATCCCAAAGAAACGGCGCAATTCCAAATGGGTCCATTCATATAATGGGTTGCCAGCGGAATGTTCGATGGTTTTGGCCCAGGCCAAAAATTTCTCGTAATCGTCACCGTCACCGGTAATGAGGTCTTCCGGCACACCATTGGCCCGCATCAAGCGCCATTTGTAATGATCACCATAATGATCTTCATTGATCCAAATCTTAGTAATATTAGGATAATTCTTGTTTTCATAGATCTCGTTAGGATTTAAATGACAGTGAAAATCAATGATGGGCATATCCTTAGCATAATCATTGAATAATTTTTGACCCATCTGGTTAGTTAATAAAAAGTTTTTGTCTAGTAATGCCATAATTTACTCGCTCCTTAACAAAATAATTTATTTTTGAACATCTTTATCGCCAATTTTACCTTTTTCCCATACACCGTTATCCAGATCAACTGCGATTTTAGTATAACGATCATCGGTTAATTTATATAAGAAACCAACAACGACCGCGGCAATCAAGAGACAAACACCAGGATAAAGCGTCATGGCGGCTTTAATCCCAGTGAGGGTTCTAGCTGTTTGGTGGGCATTAGCCACGTATCCTGTTATTGCCAAGACACCAGCACTAACTAGGGCGGCCAGGGATTGAGCGAGTTTTCTAGAGAAATTAAAAGCTGCATAGGTAAGGGCTTCTTTGCGCATACCAGTATGCCACTCCCCATAATCAATTACATCAGAGACAAAGGCCCAAGTGATGCCGTTTGGAATTGCTAGGGCAGTGTAGCCAATCGTTACTAAAATAATAAAGGTCGCAATATTTGTTGGTAAAATAAAATTTAAAATATTAGCAGCAGCACCCACAATGAAACTGACCATTGCTGTTTTGCGTTTACCAAAGTGTTTAGTAAGGGTGGGAATCATGAAGACCCCTACAATTGAAGTACCCATCATAATGGCATTGACGATAGGCTGTAAACCGATATGGCCAAGATTGTATTGGGCAAAGAAAACCATCATTTGGTTATTGGTATTCATGGCGGAAATAGTGAAAATAGTCATCAAAATAATAGCAAACAGGGGACCGTTGGTAAAAATAACCTTAAAATAGTCCTTGAAACCTTCGGGTTGAGCACCTTTGTCACGATGAACTTTGACGTTTTCACGTGTTCCTAAGTAACAGATGATAAACATCACAACACCTAAAACTGCAAAAATAGAAGCGGCAATTAGATAACCGTGACGCTCGTTGTTACCACCAAACATGGTCATCAGGGGAATAAAAGCAATACCGGTTAAGAATTGGGCACCCACAGAACCAACTTGCCGTGAAGTGGCTAAGAAGCTACGATCTTGGACATTTCGTGTCATGACCGAGGCTAACGAACCGTACGGATCATTGGTAAAAGAATAAATTGCCCCCCAGACCATGTAAACCACATACGCATAAATGATTTTACCATTGGGTGACAAATCCGGCATCGTAAAAGTAACGATGGTCATGATACCCAGTAGAAATGATGAAATTAACATGACAGGTCGAAATTTACCGGCTTTACCAATTTTTTTGCGATTATCAATAACGGATCCGGCAATTGGATCCATGAAAGCATCAAATATCTTGGTGAAGCCAAAAATGCCAGCCACTGCGCCAGCACCAATCCCTGCCGCATCAATCCAAAATTTAGTCAAATAGGCTTGACCTAAATCAAACATAAAACCATTCCCAAAGTCACCAAAACCGTAAGCAATTTTCTGCCGTAATGGAATACGTTTGCTGTGATGACCATCGGTTAATTCCTGTGCTAATGTTTTCTGCCGCTTAGCAGTGGCGGCGGTTCTGTCTTCTGCCATGTTTTTAACTCCTCTTTAATGTTTAGCAGTTGTGGGGCACTTATAAAAGTCAGCTGATCAAAAAAATAAAGGCATTAAGTAAGCGATAACATGTTAACGATTTCATAATATTGCTATTTTTCTCTGATGTCAACTATATATTCAATAATTCACAATATTTATTACCTCAAAATAAGCAATATAAAGGTTGTTAACGGTAATGTTGTTCAAAACCAATCATATAAGACGCTGCTTTACTAGATATTGAGGGAATGACTGAGTAAATCGTGATACAGTTTATGATATGTGTTTTTTGATGTTGCAAATTAGTTGTGATTCAATTGCTTTTTAGGGTTGACATTCAGCGAAATTATTCATATTATGAAATCGTTAACACAAGGTGCTTTATTCTTAAAACTTTATTTAAACTAATTACAGAGTTTTGGCAGGCAACATTTGACTTATCAAAAACGGGAGGCTATCTCATGACACAAGCAGCATTGAAACAATTAGACAATACATTTCGTACATTACCCCGATATCCTACGAAAGTCATTCAATTTGGCGAAGGCAATTTTTTGAGGGCATTCGTGGATTGGCAGATCCAACAGATGAACAAACATGACTTATTCCATGGGGGTGTTGCCGTTGTTCAACCGATTGAGCGGGGCATGACCAAAATGTTGGATGAGCAAGATGATTTGTATACAGTGTTGTTGGAAGGCAAATTGGCTGGTCAAAAAGTGCAGGAACATGAGATTGTGGAGAGTATCAATGAAACGATCCGGCCTTATGAAGATTATCAAGCCTACCTTGATCTTGCAAAGAATGATGATATTCAATTTATTTTTTCAAACACAACTGAAGCGGGTATTGCGTTTGATCCACAAGACACATTAACTGCACGACCTCAGAATTCCTATCCTGGCAAATTAACGGCTTTATTGTATGAACGTTTCAAACTGGGTAAAAAGGGTTTTCAAATTATTCCTTGCGAGTTGATCAATCATAATGGCAATACGTTAAAAGAAATTGTCCTAAAATACGCTAAACTTTGGGATCTTGGTCAGGGCTTTGTAGATTGGATCAACACCGACAATGATTTCTATGCGACGCTGGTTGACCGTATCGTACCTGGTTATCCTAAAGACCGGGCGGCCGATCTAGAAAAGGAATGGGGTTATCAGGATAAGTTGATTGTTAAAGCGGAACCTTTTCTTATCTTTGTCATCGAAGGCAATCAAAAACTTGAAAAATTGTTACCGTTAAAAGCTGCCGGTTTAAACGTAGTGGTGACTGATGATATGCAGCCTTATCGCAATCGCAAGGTATCGTTATTAAACGGCCCCCATACGACCATGAGTCCCATCGCCCGCCTGGCCGGTATTGACACCGTGGGGCAAGTGATGCAGGACAAAGATTTTTATAAATTTGTCAACGATGAAATGTATCAAGAAATCATTCCGACGGTAGCTCTGCCTGAAAAGGAATTGGTGGACTATGCAGAAGGGGTCAAGGAGCGCTTTGAAAATCCTTATGTTAATCACGAGTTGAGTTCGATTGCGTTAAACAGTATTTCCAAATTCACTGCCCGCTTATTACCGACATTTAAACGTTATGTGGCTGCCAATCACAAATTGCCCCAACGAATCACTTTAGCTTTAGCCAGTTATTTAAAAATCTATGGCGAAAAAGCTGATTTTGAACCCCAGGATACCCCGGAAGTGTTAGCGGCATTCAAGACGTTAGTCCAAAGTGACGACTATGTGACCGCTGCCTTAGCTGATACGAAATTATGGGGCGAAGATTTGACCCAGTACACTGGTTTAGTGGCACTGGTCAAACAAGATATTCAAAGCCTTGATCAAGTTGGTGCTCGTCAAGTCGTTCAACAGATCAATCAAAAAGGAGACTAGCGCATATGAATTGCTTTATTATTTTAAATCCCAAGGATTCCGTGGGTGTCGCCTTACAGGACTTACCAGAAGGTACGAAAATACAGCTGGCTGATGGGACCTTCTTGGGTCTAAGACAACCAGTCAAGCGGGGTCATAAGTTTGCGCTAAGGGATATTGCAGCTGATGAAGATGTTATTAAATATGGTTATCCCATTGGCCATGCCACTGAAGAAATTGTCAAGGGGGCGTGGGTGCACACGCATAATTTGAAGACAAATCTGTCTGGTGAGTTAAGTTACACCTATCAACCCAGGGCAATTGAACAACATAGTGCCAAAGACCCGCGGACCTTTATGGGCTATCAACGGCCGAATGGTAAAGTTGGTATCCGCAATGATTTGTATATTATTCCCACGGTAGGCTGTATCAATCCGTTGCTAGATATTATTGTGGAACAATTTAAGGCGTTATATCCGGACAATGGCGCTTTTGATAACGTTGTGGTATTAAAACATCCTTATGGCTGTTCACAGTTGGGGGATGACTTTGAACAAACGCGCAAAATTTTAGTAGATGCTGCGCTACAACCTAATGCCGGCGGTGTCTTGGTATTTGGCTTAGGTTGTGAAAACAATCAAATGGCGGGAATGCAAGCAGAAATCGAAAAAATTGGCGGCCCAATTGATCCAAATCGCATGAAATTCTTAGTCTCCCAAGAGGTAGATGATGAATTAGGAACAGCTTTAGACATGTTAGAAGCACTTAATGCCGCGGCAGCTGATGATCAACGTAGTGCCCAACCATTAAGTGAATTGAAGATTGGTTTGAAATGTGGTGGGTCCGATGGCCTTTCTGGGGTGACTGCCAATCCATTGTTAGGGCGTTTATCAGACTTCATCACGGCCCAAGGGGGCTCAACGGTATTGACGGAGGTGCCAGAAATGTTTGGTGCTGAAACAATTTTGATGTCCCGGGCCAAAGATGAAGCGACATTTGATAAAACAGTTGACTTGATCAATAATTTTAAAGCTTATTTTGAATCATTCCATCAACCCATTTATGAAAATCCATCCCCCGGCAACAAGGCGGGGGGGATCACGACTCTTGAGGATAAGTCATTGGGCTGCACGCAAAAGTCAGGGACCTCTGCGGTCAATGATGTTTTACAGTATGGTGACAAAATTAAGGCCAAGGGCTTGAGCCTATTACAGGCACCTGGTAATGATCTAGTGTCTTCTTCGGCTGAAGCATCCGCGGATTGTCAAATGGTGTTGTTTACCACGGGGCGGGGGACACCCTTTGCAACCTATGTGCCCACCGTTAAAGTGGCTTCCAATTCTTATATTGCCAATAAAAAACCGCGCTGGATCGACTTTGATGCCGGGCAGCTGATGACAACGTCGATGGATGAGTTAGCGGATCAATTTATTCAATATATCATCGATGTGGCCAGTGGTCAGAAAACAAATAACGAAAAGTATGGCATTCACGGCCTAGCCATTTTTAAAACAGGTGTCACGGAATAAATCGCCATAAAAATAGACAAGCCACGACTAACAATGTCAGGGCCTGTCTATTTTGCTGGTTATTTCGTTGAATTTCTAGTTACGGCGATCGTAAACTGAGCCCCGGACGATAATTTCTGGGGCAATATTTTGTTTATCCGGTTGGGTTTGTTCTGAAGTGTCATTTAAAAGGGCGGTTAACTTGGTAATGCCCAAATTAATAATTTGTCCCGTGGGTTTACGCACCGTCGTCAAACCTGGCAGCATATATTTGGAATAAGCCATATCATCATAGCCAATAAAAGAAATATCTTCTGGCACCTGAAAGCCTAATTCCTTACAGGCATTAATGGCGCCCACAGCCATATCATCATTTTCGCAAAAAACACAGGTGGGAATTTTCCCGGATGTTAAAATCTGACGCATGGCTACATTCCCACTTTTAGGTTTGTAATCGCCTTGTTTCACCAACTCTGGATCAATTGTTAAGCCATGTTGGTGTAATGTGTTAAAGAAGCCCTTGGTTCGTTGGGTGGTAGATTCAAAACTAGGGACACCCTTAATCAAACCAAAGTTTTGGTGGCCCATGCGGATGGCATAGGCCATAATATTCTGGGCACCAATGAAATCGTTAACGCTGTAGTTGGGAATATCATCACGGGCAATTGGCCGATTTAAAACCACAATGGGCATTTGCCGATTGTGAACTTCAGCAATAAAGTTATCATCAGACCGAGATTGACTGAGCACGATGATCCCATCATAGTTGTGTTCTAAAAGGGTTTGGTTGTTGCGGGCATTATTGATGTCATTGATGGCCAAGGCATAGCCACTGGGCAAAATCTGTTGGGCTTGGCTAATGACATCGGTTAAAAAGCTGGCCGAGGTACCCGTGGATAGATCCGTAAAGAAGATACCGATCATATAAGAGCGCTTGGTAACTAAGCCCTTTGCGGTTAAGTTAGGGACGTAGCCGACTTGCTTGGCAATTTCGCGGATTTTAGCCTTTGTTTCTGGGCGAACTGCTGGACTATCATTTAACGCTCGAGAGACTGTTGTATGTGACACCTGTGCCATTTTTGCAATCGTTTTAAGTGTAACCTCTTGTTTTGGTATTGACCCCATAAATTGAACCGCCTTTTCAAAAAGTACCTATAAAACATATGATAAAGCACAATCCTGTTCTGTCAATATTTATAATTCGAAGGGAGCTTTTATCTTATCAAAAAGTAGCATTCAATATATCTCAAAAAAAAAGAAAGAAAAACATGCCCAACACAAACTACCAACCAAGAGATTTAACCATCGCACCTGCCAGCTTAGCAGCGACCCATTTAACCTTAATTTGGCAAAAACCCACAACCAATCCTAAGATTGCAGGCTATATCGTCTATCAAAATAAACAGGAAATCGGGCGCCAAAATGGGCCAGGTAAGACGCATTACATGGTGTTAAATCTGCGCCCCGAGACAATGTACCATTTTGAAATCGTGACTATCTTAAAAGATAAGACCTATTCGAATGCCGCCCGTATCACTGTACAAACACCAAAAGCTGGTCAATTACATGACGTTACAAAAGCACCTTATTTTGCCGATCCAACCGGGCAACAATTGGCGACAAGCCAATTACAGCAAGCCATTAACGATTGCCAAAGAAATGATACGGTTTTAATTCCAAAAGATGCAACGCTATTGTCTGGCGCGCTTGATTTAAAATCCGATATGACCTTACAAATTGATGGCATCCTAAAAGGTAGTTTAAATCCCGAGGATTACACTGTTTTGCCACAATATCGGACAACATATGTTGGTAAAGTTAACGAAGCTGGCTTAATTTTGACCCGCTATGAAGGCTGGGAGATGTATTGTTATCGCAGCTTGATCAATGGGGGTTATCTTGATCCCACTGATCGTCTCAAAGTGACTTGTCAAAATATTCGGATTTGTGGCACTGGTCGTATTATCGGGGGTGGCAATCCTTTAGGTACCGCCATGAAGCAAATCTATGCCGACAAGATCCGCTACCCGAAGTATGTTTCAGATGGCATCGGTGGCCGCCGCGTCCGGGGCCGCTTATTAAGTTTCATTCAATGTGCTAATTTAGAATTGACCCAAATCAGTGTTGAAAATCCACCTTGCTGGACAATCCATATGATTTACTGTGATACCGTAACGACGAATGGTATTCATATTCAGTCTCAAGGTATTGATAATGGGGATGGTTGGGACCCGGATTCGTCGCGAAACATGCTGATTTTTGACACAACTTTCGATACAGGTGACGATTGTATCGCCATTAAATCTGGTAAAAATCCAGAAGGTAATGCCATTGCCATTCCCAGTGAGAATATCCGAATTTTTGACTTAAATATGCTGGGGGGTCATGGTATGGCCATTGGCAGTGAAGAATCCGGCGGCGTTTCTAATGTGACCATTCAGGATTGTCAAATTCAAAATACAACTTATGGCTTAGAGCTCAAAGCCGCCGCCAGCCGTGGTGGGTATATCCAACATATCATGGTCCAAGATTGCACTGCTGATCACTTAACGGTACGCAGTGTTGACTATAATGATGATGGCTCGGCAGCCCCCACGTTACCTTACCTGCAAGACATTACAATTCGCCATACAACATTCAACGGTAGCGGTCCAGCGATTCAATTAAGCGGCTTTACCAACGCCAATCAGCCTGAAGATCACACCCATTATGTCCGCAGTGTCAAACTGCAAGCTATCACCTTGGATCTAACCAAGGGTAATACCGGTGAAATACATCTTAAGGCCTGTGCTGATTTACAATTTGAAGCTATCCACACCAATTCGAGTCAGGCACCCATTTATCAAGTCGATCCTAATACCGTCTTTCATTTGACGGTCGACAATGTCAAAAAGGCTTAAAAAACAACCTTCCCAGTTCTAAACCAGGAAGGTTGTTTTGCAAATTATTAGCCAATTTGGCGATGAAATTTCTTAAAGTTAAATAGTTGATCGATCCGTTGATAATATTCTTCTGGGATGTCTAAATCGATGGCTTTTAAATTGTTATTTAATTGACTAGGCTTGCTGGCACCAGTAATTAAGCTGGAAATTCTTGAATCGCGCAATGCCCAGGCCAGGGAGAATGTTGCCAAGTCAGTATCTAACTCAGTAGCCATCTTAACGAGTTCTTCAACCTTGTCTAAATTGTCATCCGTTAATAACGCTTTGATTTGGTCTTGATAAGTTGCTCTAGAACCTGCTGGAATTTTTTGACCTTTACGATATTTACCAGTTAGTAAACCTTGTGATAGCGGTGAAAAAGGCACAACGCCTAGGCCAAGTTTTTCGCAAACATCCAAGGCTTCATTTTCAATATAACGATCAAAAATATTATATTGGGGTTGGATCACTGACATCGGATGCAATCCGTGGGCCTGGATAACTAATTGAGCTTCTAAAATTTGAACGGGTGTCCATTCGCTGACACCATAATATAAAATTTTTCCTTGGTCGACTAAATCGCTTAAAGCTTGTAACGTTTCTAATAGAGGTGTTTCAGGATCGAAACGATGGCAGAAATATAAGTCTAAGTAATCTGTTTGCATATTTTTCAATGATCGCACAATGGATTCAAAAATATGTTTACGGGACAGGCCACGATCGTTAACACCTTTACCAACTGGGAAGTAAACTTTACTGGATAATACTAACTCTTGCCGGGGAAATTCTTTTAAGGCTTTACCTAAAAAACGCTCAGCAGCACCACCACTATAAGCATCCGCACAGTCAAAAAAATTAATCCCATGTTCATAGGCCAACTTGATACTTTGATCTGCCAAATCTTGTTTAGCTGTATCGCTGACATCAGTCATCCAACTACCTAACGCTAATTCACTTACCTTAAGACCTTGTTTACCTAAATGCCGATATTTCAAAATTCAACACTCCTTGTTCGTTGTGATTGTCTTAACCATAGCACTTCAAGTGTACTTGAGGTAAAGCATTTAACGAAAAAATATTTGAAAAATATCTTTCATTGTAAATATTTTAGTTAACGAACCAGCTGTATCATCATACTATTGTTAAGGTACGTCTTATCTTCTCAGAAACAGAAGATATAGGCGTACTTTTTTATACCAGCCAAAGAATGCCCGGGGATGGCTGCTGATCAACAAATAATCATTTATTTAAATTGACGCTTTGGGCAAAACTGTTCAGTGCAATAATCAAATTTAATCTGAATGGTTCAGGATATGTACCAAAAAAATAATTTTTCTGCTTAACAATTATCGATATATTGATTATTGCCTCTGCCAATAGAAGTCATTACCATAGCCAATGAACATGGTGTTAATTTGAAAGGCGGTCTTTTAATGTTAGTCAGTGAATGGAAATATTTGTTAAAGCATCGCATGATGTTAGTCGTGCTTTTGATGATTGCCCTGATCCCGGCGATTTATTGTTTTATTTATCTATCTTCAATGTGGAATACCTATGGTAAGATGGCTAACTTACCTGTAGCGATTGTCGACCATGATAAGGCCATCGATTACCAACAACGCCATCTGGCCATTGGTCGGAATTTGACAACTAACTTGGTAAAATCCCAGTCTCTCAATTTCAAACATGTATCCGCAACAAAAGCTAAAGCCGGCTTAAAATCAGGTAAATATTATATGGTATTAACGATTCCCACCAATTTTTCAAAGGACGCGACGACGATTTTGTCCGCTCAGCCAAAGACGATGGCTTTGTATTTTAAATTCAACTCTGGTCAAAATTTTATTGTTTCAAAGATGACCAGCGGTGTAGCAACTGCCATCAAGGCAAAAGTTTC
Organism: Lactobacillus sp.; assembly: GCA_022484695.1. Classification (GTDB taxonomy): domain Bacteria; phylum Bacillota; class Bacilli; order Lactobacillales; family Lactobacillaceae; genus Agrilactobacillus. Next base: position 23,465 of record JAKVKU010000003.1, on the reverse strand, counting down.
AGCTCAAGTCACGACCCTTTATAGCCAAATTGTCTTGAAGGGGTTAGGGGCTGCTAAAAATGGGATGGCCCAGGCAGCGGCTGGTGGTGCTGCCTTAACAACTGGAAGCCAAAATCTCTTGGCAGGTGAATCACAGTTGCATAGCGGAACTACCGCATTATCTTCTGGGTTAAACCAGGTTAAAGCGGGTAATGATAAATTACTACAAGGCAATCAAACGCTTACCAATGGGTTGGCCAAATTAACAAGCCGTACACCACAACTCACAGCCGGGCAGACCCAGCTCCAAAATAGTTTAGCCAAGCTTGTCCAAGCCACGCCGCCAAGTAGTGCTGCAAACCTCAGCAAGCTATTGGCAGGTTCACAGCAATTAACCACTGGTTTTGCAACCTATGCCCAAGGTGTCACCAGTTTGGCAAATGGTAATGCTAATCTGGGGCAGGGCTTGCAAACGTTAGCCGCTAATTTACCCACATTACAAACGGGCAGTGCGCAACTAGTTGCCGGTAGTCAGACATTGACGCAAGGAACGCAGCGGCTGTTAACCGGGAGCCAAACACTGACCACTGGTTTAACAGCCGGTGTGCAAAAATTACAAGTCCTGCACACTGCGCCAATAAATGCCACCACCATGGCACAACCAGTCAAAGCCCATACCAGTGATATCGCCAAAGTACCCAATAATGGCACCGGTATGGCACCTTTTGCCATTGCCATCGGTTTATATGTGGGGGGAATTGCCATTGGTACCATGTATGATGCCTTCTTACCTCATAAAAAGCCCAAATATGCCTTAACTTGGTGGGGGAGTAAGGCCGCAGTCGTGGGTTTAGTAGGTGTCTTACAAGCTGTCTTGTTGTTTTGGTCATTAACCCAAGGCAATCACTTACAAGTCAACCAGCCGCAACAACTTTTCTTAGTTATTTTGTTAGGCTCTTGGCTGTTTTTATCGTTGATCTTTGCACTGCGCTTACTATTAGGCGGTTTTGGCACCTGGCTGATTTCAATTGTTTTAGTCCTGCAATTGGCGGCCTCCGGTGGCCTTTACCCCACATTTTTAGTCAACCATTTTGCCCAGTCTTTAAATACTTGGTTACCGATGACCTATTTAATCAATGCATTACGCAGTGTAATTTCAACCCATCAAGTCATTCAAGGCGATATCTGGTTGATGGTCTTGATCATGATCGGGTTAAACTTGGCCATCATCCTACGGTTTCAATTAAGTTTGCACCGCTTTGCTGAATTTGCATCGTAAAATGAAGGGCATGATAAAGATGTTTTTAAACAACAATAATCCAATTGGTATTTCACGAGAAATAACCGCCAATAGCCGGACCAAAGTTAAACAGGCTAGAATGTTATTGGGGCTTAATTTGGCAGTATATACAGGTATTTCCTTAGCTGAGATGATCGTGGGGCAGGCGGATCACGCCACAGCATTAATTGCGGATGGCCAAAACAATTTAACCGGCATTATTTCGGTACTTTCTTTAATTGTTGGTTTAACCTTTGCCATCAAGCCCTCTGATAGCTACCATTTAGAGGGCCATTGGCAGTTTGAAAATCTGGCGGTGTTTCTTTCAGGTTTGATCATGTTTCTAGTCGGGTTAATCTGTATCTGGAACGGTAGCACCAAAATAATGACTTTACTTTTGGGGGAACAAACAGCAACCTTAAAGGGGACAGCCGCCATTATGGCCGCTATCTCGGCTCTGGTTATGTTTACCTTGAGTCTTGTTAATCAATTGATCAGCCAAAAAATTCATAGTGCCGCTTTAAATGCATCTGCCCGTGATTTTTTAGGTGATGGGCTAACTTCAACCGGCACGATGATCGCTATTGCAGCGGGTGCGATTTTCAAAATTAATTGGATCGATCCCTTGGCCGCCATTATTTTAGGTGGATTTATTGTTTATAATGGCTGTCGCATTTTAAGTGCCAGTGCGGAAAAACTATCTGATGGGTTTAGTCCCATCATTAGAACAAAAATCATTAACAGTATCAACAATATGATTGGTGTTCAAGCGGTTACCTTTGTCAATTGCCGTTATTCAGGCAGTAATATTATCGTCGAAGCTGAAATTGTGCTATCTGATTTATTGAGCTTGCAACAAGCCTATGTCATTTGTCAACGTATTCAAAAAGAATTGGAAATGCACTATCCAGTTCTGTATTGCTGTATTCAAGTCAAACCCTTCAAAAAATCGCCGGTTGCCATTGCACAACCAGCCAAAGTATTGTTCAATAGATTTTGAAATAGGCAATCTGTTCATTAGTGGGGGAAACAATTATCGAAACGAATACAAAAATGCTTGAAACTGAAATTAAAATTCAAAAGGCTTTTGTTCAGCTCATTCAAGCTCAAGGGTTTGATAAGTTAAGTGTTCAGCAATTAGCTAAAACTGCTGCCATCAGTCGTGGTACTTTTTATCTTCATTACTTAGATAAGTATGATTTGTTGACCCATTACGAAAATGAAATCGTCACGGATATTACGGGAATTTTTAATCGTTTTCCAAAACCAAAGGCTAGCGCGATGGCGGCTACGGGTTTAGAAAATAATGCTTTTTATCAATTATTTAAATATTTATATCGCCAACGGGACTTGGCAGGTTTACTGCTTAAAGAGCCGGCCGCTAATTTGGTGAAAAAGGTCCAGCAACTCATTAACACAGTTTTGCCCCAAACAGCGACCACAATTGGCGAACTGCCAGATTTTCCGGTGGCCTTCGCCCAAGAAATCGTGACCAGAGGCATTATTGATTTCATTATTTTTTGGTTGACACAACAACCCATTTTGGCCCCAAAACCGGCGTATCTTATCTTTCAACAAAGTCGTGCCCTCACACCTAAGCAATTGACAGATATCGTCATCCAAGCAAAACAAGGGCAATAACCAAAAAACTAGCCAATTATGACTAGTTTTTTTGGTTAGGCGTTGATTGCTCAGGTTCAGGCATAAAACTTTTGCGTACAATCAAGGCCGAATCTAACAAGATGGTTTTATGCGAAGTGCCTGGGAAAGTGATGATTTCCCGCAAAGTATCAATGGCAACTTGGCCCAGTTCCAGAAGATCAATTTTAAACGTTGTTAATGGTGGAGAAACATATTTGGCAATATCCAAGTCGTTAACACTGATCACGGCCGTATCTTGGGGCACGGTGATTTTGTTTTCATTAAACGCTTGTAATACCCCGACAGCCAGTGGGTCTGAACCAATCAGAAAACCTTGTGGTAACCAATCTCGTCCTAGTTGCTGGACAACTTGCATACCCAAGTTATAGCCGCTTTCTACCGAGAAATCTGGGCCAATAAAAGTAAGACGATTATCAAAAATATTCAACTGCCGCATATAACTTTCAAAGTACTTGCGGCGCACATCACCCACTGGATTAGTCCCGGTGCTGACATTCCAATACTTGCCACTGATCAAGCCGATGGTTGTTTTACCAGCTGCCCGAAACAAATCAATCGCATGTTCCGTGATATATTCTAGATTAGGTTGCACAGAAGTGAACTGGTGGGGGTCGGGATTAGAATCTACGAAAACGATATTCTGAGACAATTGTTTTATTTTATTAAGTTCCGCTTTTGAAAAACTACCTACTGCTAAGATACCGTCGATATTGTCGGGTACTTCATTCAGGTCACGGAATAAAGTCATCACCATATTGGCGTTGGCACCCGAGGTTAAAATATGTTGACGCAAATTGCTGTAATAGGCGTCTTCTAATTCCTTTCTAGGTGTCACTGAAAAAATAACGGCGACTTTAAATCCAGGCCCTTTCATTGATTTATTTTGATAATAATTTAAATTCCGCGCCGTTTTCAAAATACGTTCTTTCGCCGTATCAGAAATAGAAAAGGTGGGATCATCATTCAATAGGCGTGAGACGGTTGCTGGTGAATACCCAGATTTTGCCGCAATTTCGCGAATTGTGGTCATATTAAGGACTTCCTCTCAAATAGTATTCATAACATTAAATGCATGATAGTGTAACGCTGGCGTTAAACCGCCTGGAACTTATCCTGGGTAAAATTGGCTTAATCAAAGTGATTGAAATTCTCCTTGAATGATACTGCTATTATAAACGAATTTAAACAAAGTAAACAGTGTTTAAGTTCATTTACTAATATTTAGTAATTTAATTTACAAAATCGCTTACATTTTTTGTAAAAAGGGGTTATCCTTTAGAAGGAGTTAATTGCGTCTACAATTTAAAAATATGTCACATTAGGAGAGAAAATTATGTCTGATACACAAGCAATCACTGTCGAATCTTTAAAGGCAGATTTTAAAGCTCAATTCAATACCAATTCTGTTGGTACTTATTTTGCCCCAGGTCGGATCAATTTGATCGGGGAACACACCGATTATAACGGTGGCCGGGTTTTCCCATGTGCCATTAGCTTAGGGACTTATGCAGCCGTTGCCCCAAGAACAGATCAAACCGTGCGGCTTTATTCCGCCAATTTTCCTAAATTAGGAGTTATTGAATTTGAGTTAACAAATTTAAGTTATGATAAAAAGGACAACTGGGCGAACTACCCCAAGGGTGTTTTTCATTTCTTCAAAGAACATGGTTATCAATTAGATCATGGTTTTGATATTTTTGTAAATGGTAATTTGCCTAATGGTTCTGGTTTGTCTTCTTCTGCATCGATTGAAATGCTATTCGGTAAAATTCTAACCGATCAGTTCAACTTAACTATTGATCAAGTTGATGTGGTCAAAATTGGGATGGAAGTTGAAAATAAATTTATCGGCGTTAATTCTGGCATTATGGACCAATTCGCCGTGGGGATGGGTCAAAAAGATCACGCCATCTTGTTAGACACCAATACGTTGAAATACGAATTGGTCCCAATTAAATTGCAAGATTATAAAATTATCATTATGAATACCAACAAACGCCGGGAATTAGCTGATTCTAAATACAATGAACGGCGCAGCGAATGTGAAGAAGCCTTGAAACGTATCAATACCGTCTTCAAAGTTGATTCATTAGGAGCGCTTAATAAAGACACCTTTGACGAATATACTTATGCCATTAACGATGATACCTTGATTCGGCGGGCCCGTCATGCTGTTTTTGAAAACCGACGAACTGGTTTGGCCACCGATGCCCTTAAAGCAGGCGACCTCGATACCTTTGGCAAATTAGTTAATGCCTCCCATGTTTCTTTGGAATATGACTATGAAGTTACTGGTAAGGAGCTGGATACACTGGCCCATAGTGCGTGGGAAAATGGTGCCTTGGGTGCCCGGATGACCGGCGCTGGTTTTGGTGGTTGTGCGATTGCTATCGTTAAAGAAGACCACATTCAAGACTTCATCGCTAATGTTGGCCAAGCTTATAAAGCAGCTATTGGTTATGATGCTGATTTCTACATTGCTGAAATTGCCGATGGTCCTAAGAAGTTAGCTTAGTTTCTTAAAATTATAAGGGGGTTCTTTTAATGAGTATTTTAGTACTTGGTGGGGCTGGTTATATCGGCTCACATACTGTGGATCGTTTAATTGAAAAGGGTTATGACGTGGCGGTCATCGATAATTTGATCACTGGCCATCGGCTGGCTGTTAATCCCAAAGCTCGGTTCTATCAAGGAGATGTCCGGGATCGTAATTTCTTGGAACAGGTTTTTAACGCTGAAAAAGTTGACGGGGTGATCCACTTTGCCGCTTTCTCCATCGTCCCTGAATCCATGAGTGATCCTTTGAAATACTTTGACAACAATACCGGGGGCATGATCACTTTACTGGAAGCGATGCACGCCCACCACATTAAACGGATCGTCTTTTCTTCCACCGCAGCCACTTACGGCGAACCAAAACAGATCCCTATTAAAGAAACGGACCCGCAAGTCCCTACGAATCCCTATGGGGAAAGCAAGTTAGCCATGGAGAAGATCATGAAGTGGGCCGACGCCGCTTATGGCATCAAGTTCATTGCGCTGCGTTACTTTAATGTGGCCGGGGCTAAGGCCGACGGCAGTATCGGCGAAGATCATCATCCTGAAACGCACTTGATCCCGATCATTTTACAAGTGGCCCAGGGTAAACGGGATAAACTCAAGATCTTTGGCGACGATTATCCCACTAAAGACGGCACCAATGTGCGGGATTACGTCCACGTGGTGGATCTAGCCGATGCCCACATTTTAGCCATTCAACGCTTGTTGGATGGGGGGACTTCTGATGCCTTTAACTTAGGGTCTTCCACGGGCTTTTCGAACAAAGAAATTCTAGAAGCCGCCCGCAAGGCCACTGGTCAAGCCATTCCTGCCGAAATGGCCCCAAGACGGGCTGGGGATCCCAGTACGTTGATCGCCGATTCCACTAAAGCCCGCAAGATCTTGGGCTGGCAGCCCCAGTACGATGATGTTGAAAAGATCATCGCCACAGCTTGGAACTGGACTAATAGTCATCCAAAGGGGTATGGAGATAAATAATGACAGAAAGAAACTTAGCAGAATTATTTGCTGATCAAATTATTGCATTGAAAACGACCTTTGCCCCAATGGACCGTATTTATTTGATCAATCAAATTTACCGGTTAGTGGGGGAGAAGCATCTAACTGTGACGACCGACTTGCAAACACCGATAGATGTTGCCCAAGCACTAGTCCAAAGTGCCATTCAAAATGATAAAATCACTGACAGCACATCTGATCAAGAAATCTTAGAAGCCGAATTAACCGACTTCTACACCCCCAGACCGGCACAGGTCAATCATGAATTTTGGAATGATTATCAAATCAGCCCTGAAAAGGCAACAGCTTATTTCTACGATATCAGTCGCCGTAACGATTATATAAAAACGGCCGCTATCGCCAAGAACATTAGCTATGATGTGGCCACAGAATATGGGGATTTAGAAATTACAATTAATCTGTCTAAACCCGAAAAAGATCCAAAGGAAATTGCCAAGGCTAAGAACATGCCTAAAACAAACTATCCCATGGATCAGTTGAGTATGGCTAATGAAGGTTATCAAGGCCGCAGTAATTTCCCAGCTCGGACAAATCACCGAATCATTCGCTTAACTTTAGGCGGTGAGACCTGGGGCTTCCAATATTCACCTTATGCTTATTTTGGTGAACATTGTATTTTCTTATCTGACGTTCAGCGGCCAATGCATATTGACACCGCAACCTTTTCAAATCTATTCGAAATTGTGCGCTTACTGCCCCATTATTTTGTCGGGAGTAATGCTGATTTGCCTATTGTCGGCGGCTCAATGTTAAGCCATGATCATTATCAAGGCGGCCGCCATGACTTCCCAATGGCCAAAGCGGCGGTGAAATATCCCTTTACCTTACCAGGTTTTGAAGATTTACAAGCTGGTATTGTGGCTTGGCCAATGTCGGTTATCCGCCTGGCCGGTAAAGACGTCCAACGTTTGATCGCAGCTAGTGGTCATATCCTAGACGTTTGGCGCCATTATACGGATGACAGTGTCTCTGTCAGAGCTGAAGTTGATGGCCAGCAACATCACACCATCACACCAATCGTCCGTAAACGGGCTGATAATTTTGAAATTGATTTGGTTTTACGGGATAACCAAACTTCAGCTCAGTATCCTGATGGTATTTTCCACCCCCATCAAGATGTCCAACACATCAAGAAGGAAAATATTGGCCTAATTGAAGTTATGGGGCGGGCTATTTTACCAGCCCGGCTGAAGTCTGAACTACACGAAGTGGAGAAATACGTGTTAAACCAAGCTAATGACATGAAAGCTTATCATAAAGCCTGGGCTGACGATTTAAAACAACGTCACGAGTTCACACCAGACAATGTGACGGCTATCGTTGAACAAGAAACAGGGCTAGTCTTTAAACGGGTCTTAGAAGATGCAGGCGTCTTTAAGACCGATGAAGCTGGTCAAGCAGCCTTTAAGAAGTTTGTAGAAGCACTATAAACCAAAGCTATCTCCGGGTGTTTCCAGCATACCGGAGATATTTTTTTGAAGGGGAGTACGAAAATGAGTTGGCAAGATAATTATCAATTATGGCAAAAGGCCCAAAACTTGGATCTAGATTTAAAGGCGCAGTTAAAAGAAATGGCAGATTACCCTAAAGCCCTGGAAGATGCTTTCACGGCTCCCATGGAATTTGGCACCGCCGGTATGCGGGGAGTTTTAGGCCCTGGGATCAATCGCATGAATATTTATACGGTGCGTCAGGCCACTGAAGGCCTAGCGAACTTCATGGATACCCTAGATGATACCACCAAACAACGGGGGGTAGCCATCAGTTATGATTCCCGCTATAATTCCGAACTTTTCGCCCATGAAGCTGCCAAAGTTTTAGGGGCCCACGGCATTCCTAGTTACGTCTTTGATCAATTACGGCCAACGCCAGAATTGTCCTTTACTGTCCGGTATTTAAAGACCTATGCCGGGATCATGATCACCGCCAGTCACAACCCTAAGCAATACAATGGTTATAAGATCTATGGCCCCGATGGCGGCCAGATGCCACCTAAAGAAGCGGATCTGATCACCAGCTACGTGCGCAAAGTAGCCGATATCTTCAGTATCCCAGTTGTTGCTGAAACGAAACTCAGAGAAGCTGGGCTCATGCATTTGATCGGTGAAGATGTGGACCAGGCTTACCTAGCCGACCTCAAGACGGTCACCATCAATAGTGACTTGGTGGCTAAAACTGGTAAAGATATGAAATTGGTTTATACCCCATTACATGGGACTGGGAAGATGCTGGCCGAACGGGTCTTGCATAATGCTGGGTTCCAGGGCTTTTCTATCGTGACCAAGCAGGCTATCTTGGATCCAGAATTTCCAACCACACCATTTCCTAATCCGGAATTCCCCCAGACCTTTGATTTGGCCATTCAACTGGGGCAACAAGAAGGCGCCGATGTCCTGATCGCCACAGATCCGGATGCCGACCGCCTAGGGACGGCCGTACGCCAGCCTGATGGCAGCTATCAGCTGTTGACCGGGAATCAAATTGCTTCAATTTTGTTACATTACATCTTACAAGCCAGAAAAGATGCGGGGACCCTGCCAGCTAACGGCGCCGTGGTGAAATCCATCGTGTCTACGGAACTAGCCACGAAGATCGCCGAAAGCTATGGCGTGAAGATGATCGATGTGGAGACGGGCTTCAAGTTTATCGCCGAACAGATCGAACACTTCGAAGAAACTGGCGAACATGAATTTCTCTTTGGCTTTGAGGAAAGTTACGGTTATCTGGTGAAACCATTTGTCCGGGATAAAGATGCCATGCAGGCCACCGTACTCTTATCAGAAGTGGCCGCTTACTACAAAGCCCAGGGCTTGACCCTTTATGATGGCCTGGAGAAGTTGTATCAAGAATACGGCTATTATTCTGAAAAGACGGTCGCCAAAGACTTCCCAGGGATCAAGGGGGGCCAAGAGATGCAAGATCTCATGGCCCGTTTCAGAGCTGAGAAGCCTAGTGCCTTTAACAAAGTCGATGTGAATGTCACGGAAGACTACGAAGCGCAAAAGGCTTATTATGCCGATGGCAAGGTGGAAACCATCGATATGCCCGTTTCTAATGTCTTGAAATACAAACTAGAAGACGGGACTTGGATCGCTATTCGGCCATCTGGGACTGAACCAAAGATCAAGTTTTATGTGGGGACTCAAGCTGAATCTGAAAAGGCCGCTGAAGCAAAATTAAATGCCTTTGAGACGGCGTTAAATGAATTTATTCAAAAATAAGTATTAATAAAGAGGCGTTATAGGTCACCATTGCGGTGCCTGTAACGCCTCTGTTGCGCTTAAATTAAAGTTGAATCTGCCGTTGTTGGCAGTAGCTAATTAAATCTGGGGTCAATACCATGGGCGTTTGGCGTAAGGCTAAAATGTCCCGGGCACCAAAAATAGCTAACAGCAATTTCAATTGAACAAGCCAGTCTTTAAGTGTTGTGATGGTCTGCGTCAAACCGCTGTGCAGCAATAAATGTAAAATCGTCCCACTCATGCCTACCATTTGTGCCCCTAAGCGCCAGGCTTTCACAATATCGTAAGGATTGCGAATGCCACCTGATGCAAAGTAAGTTGGGCCTTGAACCTGTCTGGCTTCAAGCAAGGACTCAACTGTGGTATTTCCTAACCCTGCCAGGTAGGCCATGTCATGACCAGGGCGACGGACATTTTCAATTTTTGCAAAGTTAGTTCCGCCAGTACCTGAAACATCAATATATTGAATCCCCAACTGCTGGAGTTGGTATAGCGTGGCGTTATTCATCCCAAAACCAACTTCTTTGACAATTATCGGTAAATCAAGCCGATCTTGATACTGACTTAAATTGTCGGCCCAATAAAAAGTCCGTTCCCCCTCAGGCATAACGGCTTCTTGGATAACGTTTAAATGAATTTGCAACGCATCAGCAGCTAATAGGTCAATTGCTGCTTGAATTTGCTGTAAGTCTTTATCCGCACTCATATTGGCAAAGACCACACCATTAGGATTAAATTTTCGGACAACTTCAAAAGTGCTGCTGCTAGCTGGTTCCTTAATAACAATACTTTCTGAACCAACTGCCATGGGAATCTGGAGTTCAGCGGCAATTTGTGCCAACTGACCATTAATCTGGCCAGTTTTTTTAGATCCCCCCGTCATGGCATTGATATAAATAGGCGCAGCAATGGACTTGCCGAAAAGTTCAGTCTCTAAATGGATATCCGCCACAGCGATTTCTGGTAAGCTTTGATGTAACAACCTAACTTGATCGAAGGCATTCACCTGATTTTCATCAAAAAGATGGGTGGCAATGGCTAAATGTTCATCTTTACGATGGGCATGTTTGGATTCAGTTGACATATCAGTGCGCCTCTTTCAATGATTCAGAATTAACGATTGCTGCCCCTGGCCCAGGGTAGGCCACTAACATCTCGGTGTTTGGCAACAAGGCTTGTAACGCAGCTTGTATTTTGGGCGCCTCTTGGCCCCGACAGATGACTTTTACATTCGGCCCAGCGTCCATTGTGAAATAACATAAGAAACCTTTGGCCCGCAACTGCTGAATAGCCGCAATTGCCACCAATGTCTCTGGTAAGAAATAAGAGAAGGGTGGTGTCGCACCTAAATTAGTGGCATGCATTTTTAACGCATTACTTTCAGCGATTTGCCCAACCTTTTCTAAATCTTGTGCGCCAATGGCTTGTTTGATTGCCAATAAATCACCCTCACAGCTCTTAACAAAGGCTGGATAAAAAGGTGACGTGGCGACGGTTGTTGCCATACCTTGGCGACTGGTGACTTTTTTAGCCTGTTCAGAAACAACCAAGGCAATCATGGCGATGTCTAGATCCACTTGTTCATCACCAGCCAGCGGTGTGGCAAAGGACGTTAAGTTGTCTTGACCCTTTTCCCATTCAACAAAACCGCCGTAAATCGAACGACAAGCTGAGCCAGAACCTCGACGCGCTAACCGGGATAACGTGCGTCTGGAAAGTTGCAGGCCAAAAGCCGCACAACTGGCCAGTGTCAGCGCGGCAAAACCAGAAGCTGAACTGGCTAAGCCGGCAGCGGTTGGCACATGGTTGGTGGAATTGATGGCTAATTTCTGGGTACTGCCAGTTTCAGCACGCAAAATGTCTAAAAAGCGAGTCACTTTGCTTAACGCAGCCCCACTTTGGGTCTGACCGTCCAACACAAAACTATCGGTGGCACTTGAAATTGGCTGGACACTGGTCTTGGTATAAAAACGATCAAGTGTGAGGGACAATGAATTGTTAAAGGGGATAATAAGTTTATCATCTTTTTTACCCCAATATTTAATCAACGCAATATTCGTATGGGCAATTGCTGTATAAGTTTGCATAATAACCACCTAAGAATTACTAATTTCTGTGAGTGCTTGGATCCAAGTTTCAATGGCCCCAGCGGCTTTTAATTGCGTGGCTAAGTTGTTAGCTGAAGCTTTATCCGCGCAAATTGCGATCATACAGCCCCCTTGACCACCACCGGTCAATTTAGCGCCTAGCGCCCCATGTTGGCGGGCGGTGGCAATAAGCTGGTCTAAAGCTGCGGAGCTGACGCCAAGTTCTTTTAAGTTTCGTTGGGCCAAATTTAAATGCTGACCCAGCTGTTTCAAATCACCGGTTGTCAATTCAGTTTTCACTTGGGTCGTCAGTTGCCCTAATTGCTGTAATAAGGGTTTAAAATGCGTGGGATCATCAGTCACATGCTGGCGAACTAAGGCCACAGCTGCACCAGTGCGGCCCTTGATACCACTATCCGCAATCACCAGATAGCCACTGGTATTAATGGCGACCTGTTGGGGCAGCTGACCCTTAATGAACCAAATCGGCGTGTTGGCACTGACGGTCGCCGCATCTAAACCACTGGGCGTGCCATGGATCAAACCTTCGGAAAAATCAGCCCATTTTAATAACGCATTATGGGCAATGGGTCGTTTGAAGAAGTCAAAAATTGCCCGGATAATGGCAATGCCGGTGGCAGCTGAAGAACCCATCCCCCGTTCAGCCGGCAACGCGCTATGAATGGTCATTTCAAAATTGAGTTGGTAGGCCTCAAAGTATTGCAAGAGCCGTTCAATTAATTGCTTCATACCATCAAGTTCCGCTAGGGCGCGATCAAGGGGGCCATCATAATAGCGAGAATGCAATATTTGGCCGAAACCAGTTGGGCGTTCTTGCATGTGAACGGTCAAAGCTACTCCCGGCAGTGGCAGGGCGATAGCCGGATAACCATAAACCACGGAGTGATCCCCGATAAGTATAATTTTAGCATGACTGGAACCAATACCGTATCGCAAAATGAGCATCCTTTCGGTATAATATTTGAAGAACATCAAGACATTTGATCCTAATGAATATCATCATAAATTTAAGCGTAGAGGAGCGGGAACATGAGTCTAAACTTTTTTTATGGCACGGCGGATAAAAATCATCACCAGGCCATCACCACCCAGATATATCAAGACTTAATTCAAAATCCAGAGGACCAGTTTTTTCTAATCGTTCCCAACCACATCAAATTCGAATCTGAAGTTAATTTAATGTCTACCTTGCAAAAAAAGCAAGCGAGTCCTTATTTTGCCAGCGAAAATGTCCAAGTTTTTTCTTTTAGCCGACTGGCCTGGTATTTTCTAAAAGACACTCAATTTTACCAGAAAAATCGTTTGGATTCAGCTGCACAAAGTATGATTCTGACAAAAATCCTACAACAATTAAAAAGTGAGCTGAAAATATTCCGTGGCGAATTAAATCAACCCGGTTTCTTAAATTCACTGGGGAAGCAGCTGGCAGAATTACAAATGGCTAAAATTGACACTGCCAAATTACAAGCAATTTTAACTCAATTACCCGCAGCCTCAGATACCTATTTAAAAATATCTGATTTAATTTTGATCTATGGGGCTTATCAAAAAGCTGTCTCTGAAGACTTTATCACAAATGATGAACTGTTGGCCCAATTAAGCCAGTTGCTAGAAACTGCCGATCTCAGCCATATGCATTTTTACCTAGCTGGTTTTACCCAATTATTGCCTGTGGAACGAACCGTCGTCAATAGTTTGATCGCCAATGCCAATGAAGTTACCGTGGCTTTAGTCTTAGATCAGCCCAATATGAACGGGGAGCTGCTGGCTGATGATTTATTTTTCCGATCCAAAAAATTACAGCAACAATTGGTAGACTTTGCCCGCAGTCAAAACATTCCCAGCCATAACACCTTGGTTGCAACGCCCCGCGTTGCACCAGGAATTAAAACCATTGGTGATTATTGGCTAGATCCTAATCATACCGATGACACTAAACCCGCCTTAACAGTTCTAGCCGCAAGTGATAATTACCAAGAAATTGAAGCCGTGGCCTTAAAGATTCACGCCTTGGTGACTGATGAGGGTTATCATTATCGGGACTTCTTGGTGCTAGCTAAACATTTATCGGATTATGAAACAGTTATAAAGCCCATATTTACGCAATTTGAATTACCCTACTTTAATGATTTAGAAATTTCCATGCAAGATCACCCACTTTTTGCCTTTTTGACCAGTCTCTTCGCCATTGATACCAATCATTTTCGTTATGCTGATATCATGGGCTTATTAAAAACGGAATTGTTGCTACCTAGAAGCGCAACTGGTTATATCACTAAAAACGAATTTCGCCGTCAACTGGATATTACCGACAATTATCTGTTAGCTCATAATCTATATCAACGTGATTGGCTTGCGGCAACACCTTGGACATTTCAAGTGAAAACCTACACTGAAATGGCCACAGACGTACAAACCGACCCGGTCAAGTCCGAAGCCATTGAAACCATCCATCAATTGATCCGGTTAAATTTAGCCCCTTTCTTTGAAAAACTACATCGGGCTAAAGATGCCAAAACCGGGGCGCGCATTTTATATGCGTTCTTAAAAGATGTGGGTGTGTTGGATCAGTTAATAGCTTGGGAAAATGAAGCGGCCCAATTAAATCAAACGCAACAAATTGCCGATAAGAACAGCCAAGGATTTAATGTTTTTATCCAACTTTTAGATCAATATGTGGCTATTTTAGGTGATGCTGAATTTGATGTGCCCACGTTTGTGGCCTTGATCACAGCGGCTTTTACCAATACCGCCTATGCGCAAATTCCCTCAACATTAGATGCCGTGGACGTTTCCGAAGTAGGCATTGTTCAAATGAATAATCGCAAAATAACCTTTTTTATTGGGCTAAACGATCAAAATTTACCGGAAATTGCCAAACCTGAAACTATTTTAAATGATGAGGACCGCACAAATCTAACAACATTAAACCCGGAATTTGACGAATTGCCCACCACGGAACACGTGATGGCAAATGAAAATTTCTTAGCCTATACCGCATTTTTAAATCCCAGTTCACAACTTTTCTTGAGTTATGCCAAGACAAATAGCGAAGGGGTGGAAGCAAAGCCTTCGCCGTATTTGCAGCGATTATGCACGCACTTTGCTATGAATCCGACGCAATTGCCTGATAATCTGCCGGCCACCGAGCATGTTGCCACGTTGATCCCACTTATTGGCACCAAAAGACAGGCTTTACACCGTTTAGTGCCCACATTGCGACAAGTTCAAAATGACCACCAAGCCCTAAGCACGCCCTTGACCTATATTGCGAACTTATTAACGCAAGATAAAACCATGGGACCCTTAGCACGACGAGTGTTCAGCAGTTTGCATTACTTCAATAAGCCCCAGGCCTTAAAGCCCAAAGTTGTGGATCTGTTATTTGGCGATACTTTAAATGCCTCAGTCTCCCAATTAGAGACTTTTTACCGCAATCCTTATGCCTACTTTTTAACATACGGCTTGAAGCTTCAAGAAAGGGAAATATACGACTTATCGCCAGCCAGCCGTGGATCTTTTTACCATGAAGTCATGGATGAATTCATGAAATTTTTAGTGGATCAGCATTTAAATATCGCTGATTTAAAAGAAGAGCAGGTAGATACAATATTGAATGAAGTTTTGGATCGTGTCTATCAAATGCCCCAATATGATATTTTATCCAGCACTGGTCGCATGCACTACATTCGTTACAAATTAAAGGAAATTTTAAAGATCTCGATCCGCAATAATATTTTGCAGAGCCGCCACATGCGCTTTAAGCCCTTTAAAACTGAAATCCCCTTTGGCAGTGGTCAAAACGGTTTACGCAGCTTGGATTATCAAGTGGACCCACAGCATAAGGTGCGGATTCGGGGAAAAATCGATCGCATTGACACGGCTGCCATTTCAAATAATCAATTTTTCAATATCATTGACTATAAATCCAGTGACCATGATTTGAAATATCAACAGGTCTTTTATGGTTTGTCCCTGCAAATGTTGACTTACGTACAAAGTGTATTGGACAACTTGCAAGCCCTAGACTTGCCTAAAGCCCAATTTGCCGGGGCCTATTATTTCCATCTTCATAACCCGGTGATCAAAATAAAAGACTTAAAATCAGGCCTTGATTCGGCGGCCATTGATGGCAAAGTATTAACTGATTTTCGTTATAAGGGCCTGATTCTAAACGATGCGGACGTGTTACAAATTGCCGATGAAAAAATTGATCAAGATTCCCAAGTCGTCCCACTTTATTACAGCAAAAAAGGTACTTTTTCTTCCCGCAGCAACAGTCTCGTGACGCCGGCCCAGTTGCAAACTTTACTGGCTTTTAATGCCCATAAAATTCAAGCAGCTGCCCAAGCTATTTTTGCCGGTGAACTGCCTTTAGAGCCGGTGCGCCTTAGCAATAGCAGTACGGCCTTAAACTTCAGCCCGTATTTGCCAATTTTCCAATTCGACGCCATGTTGCCAGAAAACAACTACCGGGACTTAGGCAAGGATCCCGCTAAGCGTAGTACGGTGATTGATTATTGGTTAGATAAAATGCTGCATGTCTTGGATCAAAGTGATTAGAGGGGAGTCTCATGGTAAAATTTACAGATAATCAACAAAAAGCAATTACCCATAATGGTCATAACATCCTCGTATCCGCTTCAGCCGGCTCTGGGAAAACGGCGGTCTTGGTTCAGCGGGTCATTGAAGAGATTCAGACCATTGATGTGGACCAACTATTGATCGTAACCTTCACCCGTGCGGCCGCTCAGGAAATGAAAGAACGGATCCAGCGGGCTATTCAAAATGAAATTAGTGCTTTGCAAGTTAAAGCGAAGCTGTCAACGGCCGACAAAACCCAGTTACACCATGATCGGCGTCAGTTAAATCGCTTAAACTTAGCCAATATCAGTACGATCCATGCCTTTTGTGAACAGGTCATCCATCGCTTTTATTATTTAATTAATATGGACCCAGAGTTTAGTATTCTTGAAGATAGTACCCAAGGCACACTTTTTAAACAGAATGTTTTTGCGGATCTGCGGGAAGCTTATTATAATGCCGATGATTTGACCTTCTTTAAATTAACGGAAAACTTCTCAAATGATCGCGATGACCAGGGCTTAGAAGACATGGTTTTCAAGGTTTACGATTACATGCGGGCCTTTGCCGATCCCAATGCTTGGTTAGCCAGCTTGCCGGCACAATACCGTAACCAGCCCAATATTTTAGATAATGCTGCTTTTAAAACAACCATCCTGCCGCAACTAACCACCGCGCTAAATGGGCTAAGTTCAACTTGTCAACAAGCTCAGGCGCAGTTTAGTGCCTTAGGTTTAGAGAAACAGCCGCTATTGATGGCCCAAGTCCTCACCAACATTACCCAAATTCAAAGCGCATTAGCAGCCAAAAACTATCAAGATCTGCGCACTAATTTGCAAGTCTTCGATAAAAAACTGACCTGGTTCCGCTACAAAAAAAATGAAGCTGACGTTGAAGCCGAAAGTCGGCAATTAAGCCAACAAATAGATGACCAAGTCGCGGGGATAACTGAATTAGTAACGAATTACTTTATTTTATCTGAAGATCAACTCCGTGACATCAATGACCACTGTCAACAATTATTGACGAAGTTTGTGGAAGTCATGACTGGATTTTCTGAGAACTACCAAACCCTTAAACGGCAGCGTAATTTAATTGATTTTAGTGACTTGGAACATTTTGCCTATGACATTTTGAATTATCAAGACGACCAGGGCCAACAACCAGCACGGGCGTTTTACCAACATAAATTTTCAGAGGTCTTGATCGACGAGTATCAAGATATCAATCCACTGCAGGAATCTTTGCTGGGCTTAGTGGCCAAAACCACGCCGGGCAATCGCTTTATGGTGGGGGACATTAAACAGTCGATTTACGGCTTTCGGATGGCTGATCCAACGCTTTTTGCCCATAAATATGCGACCTATGGTGATGGCGCCAAAGACCAGGATGAGCGGATCGTCTTAGCAGAAAACTTTCGCTCCCAACAAACCATCACAGACTTTGTCAATTATATTTTTGCCCAGTTAATGGATCAACAATTGGGGGATATTTCTTATGATCAAAATGCTTATCTGCGTTTTGGCGCCACTTATTATCCAGCTGATCAAAATCCGGTAGAGGTTTTATTGACCACTTCGACTTCAGAAGATACAACAGCTGACCCGGCGAAGACAGATGAGGCAAAACCACTGGACGTGTCCCCGGCTATATTGACCTTAGCCCAGCGGATCACCACGATGGTCCAGCACCAAGAACTAATTTATGATAATGAAACTGGGGAACAGCGACCAGTCACTTATGGGGACATTGCCGTCTTAGTGAGTACCCGTCACGCCAACTTAGATATTATTGATACGTTCAAAAAAGCGGCGATTCCAGTCATTGTCAATGACACCCAGAACTATTTTCAAACCACTGAATTGCGGATTATGTTGGCGTTATTAGAATTAATCGACAATCCGGATCAAGACATTCCGCTAGTGGCGGTTTTAAGATCGCCAATTGTTGGTTTGGATGAAAATGAGTTGGGCTTCATTCGCGGCAATGACCCTCAGAAAAACCAATCCTTTTATGAATGTCTACAACAAGTTGAGACATCCCAAAGTATCGATTTAGCGGTGTGTCAACCAGACTTTTTAGAGAAAATTGGTCGTTTTCTAACGGATTTGACCAGTTATCGGGATATGGCCCGGGCCAATCAATTGGCAGATTTAATCTGGACCATTTACAATACCACCGGCTTCTTAGATTATGTCAGTGGCATGCCTTCAGGACCCCAACGTAGTGCCAACTTGCAGGCTTTATACGATCGGGCTAAGCAATATGAAGCAAATGGGTTTAAGGGTGTCTTTCAATTTGTCCGCTTTATTCAGCAAATGCAGGCCAATGATAAGGACTTGGGTCAACCTAATGTGGCCCAGGAGAATTTAGAGGCTGTGCAAGTTATGACGATTCATAAGAGTAAAGGCCTGGAATTCCCGGTGGTTTTTGTTTTTGACTTGGAACATCAATTCAATACAGATGCCTCACGGCAAAAATTCGCTTTAAATCAGCAATTAGGCTTAGGCTTGGATTATTTGACTGATCAGCGGATATTGGTCCCAACGGTTCAAAAAAAGCTCATTCAAGCCGTTAATCACCAAATGGACTTGGCTGAAGAGTTACGTTTATTATATGTTGCCTTGACCCGGGCCCAACAACGATTAATTTTAGTTGCTGACTTAAGAGATGCCACGCGCAGCAAGAACAGCCCTGAAGCGGTTATGGACCGTTGGGCCGACTTGGCTAATGATCCGGGCTTACATTTGCCCTTAGCCACGAAACTAAAGGCTAAGAGTTTTCTAGATTTTATTGGTCCAGCATTGATTCGGGGTCAAAAAGAAGGGGTGTTTGCCGATCACTACGTGGGTGGTTTATTTGATGACTTGCCCCATCAGGTCAGTGCCAAATTCGTTAAACCGAACCCGTTAACGCCAAGCACGCCAGTAGAAACCAAGATTCAAACATCCCCAAAACAAGTCATTGAATTGAGTCCAAGTTTTACCCAATTGATTCAGCGCCGCTTCAATCAGACTTATCCTAACTTAGCAGCTACGAAGACCACGGCGTATCAATCCGTATCCGATATCAAACGGCAATTTGATGACCCGGATTTGGATACCTTAGTGCCTCTGGATTTGGAAAATAGCCCCCAGGCATTTTCAGTTTCCCAACTCAATGAGCCAGAATTTTTAAGGGATACGGCCCATATTTCGGCCACTCAACTGGGGACGGCCACCCATCTAATTTTTCAAAAAGTCGACTTAACGCAACCGCTAACTTTAGACAGCCTGAAAAATACAGCCCAACACTTGGTGGCCCAAGGGTTATTGACCCAACCGTTAAGTCAGCGCTTAGATCTACCCGGAATTTTGAGTTTTTTCAAGACTGATTTGGGTGAAAAAATCCAGCAACATCCCCAGAATTTCCATCGTGAAGTTACTTTTTCGATGGTTTATCCCGCAAATCAATTATTTGATGAAATTGACGCAAATGATCCCGGAAATGTCTTGATTCATGGTATGATTGATGGGTATTATCGCAGTGATAATGAATTAATTTTGGTAGATTATAAAACTGATCATGCTGACAACCAAACGATTGTGAACCGTTATCAGGGCCAATTAAATTTGTATGCGTTAGCCTTAGGCAATATTTGTCAGCAAGAAGTGAGCCATAAATATCTTTATGGCCTCCATAGCCAAGAATTAATCCCACTTAAGTAATTATTTTAGAGGTGTCCTAAATGATCGCTGCCAAATTATATAGGGCACTTAAAGAAATGGTGTCGATATTAGATGTCTGTTAAGAAACAAATCTATGCCGTTGTTGACTTGGAGACCACTGGTACTAAACGGGGGGTCGATCAAGTCATTCAGTTCGGCTGTGTTATGATTCAAAAAAATAAAATCGTCAATACAATTTCTCAAAATATCAATCCCAAGCAGGCTATCCCCCGGGCAATTACGGATTTAACTGGTATTGATGCTAGTCAAGTACAAGATGCGCCAACTTTTGCGGAAATTGGGCCATCTTTGCGTAACATGTTAGAGGATACAATTTTTGTGGCCCATAATGTGAATTTTGATTTTCCATTTTTAAATGCTGCCTTTGAAAGCATTGGTTTACCGGCCTTAAATATTGCGGCCATTGATACGGTGGAATTAGCACAGATATTTTTACCCACAGCGGTGAGTTATAAATTACAAGATTTAGCTAATCTATTATCCATTGAGCATAAAAATCCCCATCATGCGGATAGCGACGCTTTTGTGACGGCTAAGCTTTTTTTAGCCCTGAAAAAAAGAATGGAAAATACCCCCCAGCTGACCCTGGCACATATTGCCAAGCTGAGTGATTTATTAACGCGCCAAACAGGGGACTATATTCGCGACCTGGCAGATAAACAGCCTAAAAAACCATTGCCCAGTTATCTGCATGTTAACCACGGCTTAGTTTTACGCAATCGCCGCGATTTACAGGCACAGCCATTACATCAATTAACCAATTTCCCCAAATCCCCTGGTGCTAAGAAAAAATTATTCACACCTTTATTACACTATCGCTCAAGTCAGGCTAAGATGATGAATTTGATTTATGACCATCTGAACCAACCCGTTGGCGCACCTTTATTGATCGAAGCTGAAACCGGGAGTGGCAAGACCCTAGGGTATATGTTACCTAGTTACTTCATGGCTAGCCATGAACATAAAATTGTTATTTCCACAGCGACGACCGTTCTACAAAATCAACTGCTTGATCAAACAATTCCCCTAGTGGAACAACTTTTAGCTGCAAAGGTCCCGGTAGCCCTGGTGAAAAGCGAAAATCACTACCTTAATCTAGAAGTTTTCTATCAATCATTGCTGATCCCATCTTCAAATCGGCCAACCCGCTTGTTGCAATTGCGGCTATTAGTCTGGTTGACCATGACAAAAACCGGGGATATTGCGGAACTACAATTGACCAATTACCACAACTACTATTTGCAACGCATCACCGATCATAATGGCCGCCAGCACCTATTTGGCCCCGATGAATTTATGACCTACATTGAAACTCAAGCTAAACAAGCCAGCATTATCTTGACAAATCACAGTTATCTATTGGCCCATGAAGACAGTGCCTTATTTGGCCAGCAAGCGACTTTGATTGTGGATGAAGCAGATGAGTTTGCCCGCAGTGTTAGCCGTACCCACAACCATACCAGCCACTTTCAAGAGATTTTGGACTGTTTGCATCAATTGGCCCATCATCATGAACCATTAGCAGATGCAGCAGCTGCGATTTATCCGGCCTATGCTCAATTAAACAAAGGTTATGCGCAAATTGATAATTTACTTGCCACCATCAAACGGGTTCAAAGTATTTTCTTTGAAAGCTATATTCAAGATAATTTACCCAAATCCAAACGATCCCGTCCCATTGATGAGATCATTGATCTAAGTGGGCTAGACATCCCCAAATATGTCCTACCAGAATTGAAGCAAATTTTAGAACTGGGCCAAAGCATCAATGTGAACTTGACCCAAGCATTAAATCAACTCACCAATCTTGAACAACAGTTTAATCACCAAACCATTTCACTGCTCAATCAAATTTTAAGCATGATGATCCAATTTCAAAATGCCATCGATGATTACCAACAGTTTATGACCCAGATGCTGACCCAATCAGATAACACCGGCATATTGTTGCAAATGAAACAATATGGCAATGTGGAAACCTTAGATTTAGCCATCCACGTCTTGGATCCGGGCATGATTGCGCAAACTTTATTTCAGCGCTTTGGTCAAGTCGTCCTCACCGGGGCAACCTTAACCTTTAACCATAAATTTGATTATTTTTTAAATCAAATGCATCTGAATAAAAATGAAGTCAGTACCTATAAACTAGATAGTCCCTTTGATTATGAAAATCAGACCCGTTTAATTACCATCGCCGATGCCCCGGATATTAAATCTGTCAGTCCCAGTTATTTTTCAGATTATATTACAGGTGTTATCGATCAAATGGCCCAAGCTAGTACGGGACAACTTTTGGTTCTGTTCAATTCATTGGATATGCTAAAACAAACCTATTACACTTTAAAAGAAACCCTCACCGGCCACGAAAAGGAGATCCTGGCCCAAGGGATAACTGGGAGTAACGAAAAAATATTCAAGCGTTTTTCTTTAAGTGAACATGCCGTATTATTGGGCTCTAACAGTTTTTTGTCAGGGATCGATTTCCCCGGTGATCATTTAAAGGCCTTGATTTTAACGCGGCTACCCTTTGAATCACCGGCCCAGCCAGAAGTGAAGTTACGTTATAATTGGTTGCAACAACAAGGTATTGATCCTTTTAGTAAGGACTCTTTACCTAAAACGGCTTTTAAAGTCAAGCAAGGATTCGGCCGCTTGATTCGCCAAGAGACAGACAAGGGGGTCATGGTTGTGTTAGATAACCGCTTGACCAACACAACCTACGGCCATGAGATTTTGCGTTCGTTGCCTAAACAAGTCCATAGCGAGGTTTTAACTTTGCGCGAGGCGATTCCTGCAATTAAAAATTTCTTACGCGAATCTGGTACTTCTTTGGTATAATAAATTGTTGTTGTTTTAAAGGAGATTACCATGAACGAAAAAACAAAGCGTTGGATTTACCTTGCGATTATTGTGGTGCTGCTCAGCACGGTTTACATCATCTACCATGTTGGTGTATCACCTTATAAGAGTAGTCAAGCCGATGCCATCGCACTGGCCAAAAAGAACACCAATCTTAAAACACCAGAGACCTTTTATCTCTATAATCGTAATGAACAAAACTGGACTGTTGGGGGTCTGGATAAAAGTAATCGTAAAATTTTTGTGATCATTAATCCTAAAACCAATCGAATTGTCGTTTTAAACCAAAATGCTGGTATTTCAAAAAAGACGGCGATCAACCGTGTTGTTGCGCGTTATAATCCTAAGCAAATTCACAATGTTGCCTTAGGTATTTATAAAAAGAAACCGGTTTGGGAAGTGACGTACCAAAATAAAGACGATACCATAGGTTTTGAAACCTTTG
>JAKVKU010000002.1 GCA_022484695.1 Lactobacillus sp. | reverse complement strand
ATGGCGATGTTGTAATCAGTTGTGGTTTGAATCTGAACTTTTTTCCCGGTGGCTTTGCTGATGGCTTTGGTCAAAGCTTCTCGGGCAGGTTCCACTTCTTTCACGGAATCATTGGGGATGAACACCACCGTCAGGGTATTTGAAGCGGCCTTAACGGGGTGGGCTGGGGCGATGAAACCAATAAAACTTCCTATCAACACCAAAAAACTCATGAATAAGATGGTGAATTTGGATTTGTGGGACGACGAGTGACTCATTTCTTTTCCTCCTTGTTTTTCGTACAAGAACAAGGATAACAAGGCAATGTAAAACACCAACGCATTTTCTGTAAAAGGCAGGTATAAGTTTTCAGACTACTTTGTAAGCGCTGACGACGTAATGATAGCCATCAAAAATAGCCCCGCGCGTATGCGCCGGACTGTATAAAAATACATAAAATTTACAAAACAGTTTGTAATTGCTGGAAAGTGGTCAGTTATAGATCTTGTGGCGTCAATTGAAACTCAGTCATCAACGCCTTAGCTACACCGTCTTGATCGTTGGTGGTGGTGACTTGATTGGCCAATGCTAAAATGGCTGGCACAGCGTTACCCATAGCCACGCCAATACCGGCATAGGTCAGCATTTCCTTATCATTGTCCTCATCCCCAAAAGCCATTAATTCCGCGGGGGTCAGGTTGAAGTACTTTAAAGCCGCCTCTAACCCCACTTGTTTATTCACGCCTTGGGGCAAGAATTCCAGCAAAGTAGCCCGGGAGCGGGTCTGGGTCACTGGCAAGGCAGCGGTTAATTTGGCCGCCTGGGATAAAGTATCAGTTGGCGCTTCAGAAACAACCTTTAAGTAGTTACCAGCTGCCGGAATAGCGGCAAAGTTAGTATCCTTAAAGGGCATTAAAGTGCCCAAGAACTTTTGATAGTCCGATTTGCCCAGTTCGGTCAAAGAATAAACCAAATCTTCTGCCAATATATCCAAGGGAAAATGGTGGGTTTTGGCCAGGTCGTACAAGGGCTGAATGTCATCTTTACGCAGGCTTTGAACGGCAATCACCTCATGAATGCCAGTTTTTCGAACCAAACCGCCATTAAAACAGACACAGACATCTTCGGCACTTAGCAGGTCAAGGGTTTCCAAATAGGGTTTTAGGGCGCCAAAAGCGCGTCCCGAGCAGAGGATGATTTGAATACCTTGCTGATGTAATTTTTTTAAAACCTGTTGATTTAACGGGCTGATTTGTTTTTGAGAATTCAGTAAAGTGTTGTCCATATCCAGGGCAATGGCTTTAATCATGGCGGAACTTCCTTTCGAAAAAAAGATAATCTAAGTATAGCCGTTTTCAGGGCATAATAAAACGGCTAACTGGGTCTTATTAACCTAAGCTAGCCGTGCAATTGTTAAGTTATTCCCCGCCACCTAAGAAGTGATCCAAGCCAGCATTGGCATCTTGGCGGTCCACTTGTTGCGCGGTGGTTAACGGGATGCCATTGGGGCCGGTGAGGGCTAACAAGATATCTAGGAATGGTGGTTTGATACCCAGTTCGTCTAAGTCAGCTGGTGAAATGGCGTAGCGAATTGATTTTTCATCGTCAGCTTCGACTTTTTGTACCCATTGGGGTTCCCGTAAAATCTGGCGACCTAAGGCAATGAGCTCAAAATTAGCATCAGCGGCTTTTTCGGCATCCTGCGGTGTTTGCACATCCCCCACGACAATCATGGGCATCTTACCTTGAAGATGTTGTTGAATGGTTTCGTTCAAAGGCGTTGTGACCTTAGGATCGTTCAGGGATTTTCGCCAAACATCGCCCATGGAAACATGTAAGTAATCAATTGGTTGATCCTTTAAAATATCTACAAACTTCAGCGTATCTTCAAAGGTGATGCCAGGTTTTTCGATTTCCTCAGGGGAAATACGATAACCAACGATAAATGGCTTTTTAGCGTATTGGGCCACCACTTGGTGAACCTTGTCGATAATCGCTAATGGGAATTTAGTTCGATTTTCGAAACTGCCACCCCATTGGTCGGTCCGTTGGTTGGAGTTAGGAGAGAAAAATTGTTGGATTAAATAAGTGTTGGCACCATGGATCTCCACCCCATCAAAGCCTGCGTCAATGGCTCTTTTTGTAGCGGCGCCAAAATCTTCAATGGTTTGCTCAATTTCCGGTTCGGTTAAAGCCCGTGGTGTTTCTGAACCAGCCCGTAAAGCTTTGACAGCACTGGCACTCACCGGCTGTTGCCCCCGCAAAATAGCAGTACTGCTCATGCGGCCGGCTGAAAAGATTTGAATGACGGCCTTGGTGCCGTTTTGTTGAATGGCACTAGCCAGTTTCTTCAAACCAGGCAGATATTTGTCGTCAGCAATGCTCAATTCGCCTTCAAAACCCTTGCCTAGCTCGTTGACATAAGCCACCGCCGTGATAAATAGCCCCACGCCACCAGTGTGTTGGGCATAATAGTCTAGTTCATCTTGGGTCACCGTGCCATCATGAAAAGACATGCATTCTGTCATTGGCGGGATGACCATTCTATTTTTCAGTGTGATTGGTTTGTCTGGAAATGAATACGGTTCTAAAAATTTGTATTTTGCCATTATAAAAACGCCCCTTTCACGTCTCATTATACCTGAGCATAGGTAAATGTTAAACGAATCACAATTAACTTAGGCGGTTCAGGCACCAAGTATACCGGCAAATACTGGGTAGAAGCCTGGCTAGATGGGGGTAACTACAGTTATTTTTCCAAAGACTTGCCAACGAATCCTTGGGCTTTGTTCAAGCGGGCTTGGGCCTCTGTTTTGGTTAAGTCCGTTAACAGCATGACAATGGCTAGTTTAACGTTTTGATCACTGGCGCTAAAAAAGCGTTCAGCGGTGGCATAGTCACAGTCCGTGGCGGCCATGATGATCTGTTTGGCCCGCTCAATTAATTTAGCATTGGTGGGGCGCACGTCCACCATCAAATTTTGATAAACTTTACCAATTTTGATCATGGCGGTGGTGGACAACATATTTAAAACTAATTTCTGTGCGGTCCCGGATTTCAAGCGGGTGGAGCCGGTCAACACTTCTGGCCCCACTGGTACTTCAATGGCGATTTGGGCGTGTTGGCTGATGCAAGCTCCTTGGTTGCAGGCCAGGCTAATGGTACTGGCGCCAATCTGGGTGGCATAGTCTAGGCCGCCCAGGACATAAGGGGTGCGGCCGCTGGCAGCGATACCTACCACTGTATCTTGGGGGGTTAATTGCCGGGTCTTTAGGGCAGTTGCCGCTAAGTTTTGGTCGTCTTCAGCCCCCTCCACGGCGGTGGTCATGGCGGGCATCCCCCCAGCAATCAACCCCTGGACCAGCTCAGGGTCGGTGCCAAAGGTGGGCACACACTCCGCCGCATCCAACACGCCCAAGCGCCCCGAAGTCCCGGCGCCAATATAAAATAAGCGACCCTGGTGTTGAAAACTGTGTACGATTTTTTCAACGGCAGCTTGAATTTGCGGCAAAGCTTTAGCCACATTTTGGGGGACGGTCTGATCTTCGGTATTCATTAATTTTAAAATAGTAGCGATGGACATGTCATCTAAATGCTGGGATTTATCATTACGTGATTCAGTCATTAATTTATTTAAATCGAACATAAAAAGCCTCCAGTGTCTTATTGCACAAGACGTTATGCTGGGTTAGTAAGGTATAAGGTTAGCCTAGGCTATCTTAGGGATATTTCAAGTCTAGCATATCAACTGGCTGGATTTAGGAAATGATGGCAAAAAAAATAAATCAACTTCAGACAACTAAGTTGATTTATTAAGACAGGCATTAATTTAACTTAGATTATTCCAGACCACTGACTACTGCCTTGATTTCACGGGCTTCAAAAAAATCATGGATGTGACTGACTTCAGCGGCCGTTAATAGGGGCGTGTCTTTTAAAGTGTAGGACCGTTTGAGGTAGTCGTATTTCTGACTGCCATATTGATGGAAGGGAAGAATATGGACTTCTTGAATATCTAGGCTGGTCACATAGTCGGCGATTTGTTGAAGGTTATCCTGGGTTGTGGTAAACCCTGGAATCAAGGGAATTCTAGGGATAACCGTAGTGTTATCAGCAGCTAAAGCGGCTTCAAAACTGGCTTTAACCCAAGCGGTATTGTCGCCAATGATTTGTTTGGATCTTTGTAAATCCATTATTTTCAAGTCGAATAAAACATAATCAGTATAAGGCAATACCTTTTGGATGGCTGTTAGTGGTAGCGCGCCAGTGGTTTCAATGGCCGTGCTAATACCTAATGCCTGAGTAGCCTTTAAAATATTAGCTGAGAAGTCTGCTTGCATGAGGCATTCACCTCCGGAAAGGGTCACACCACCTCCGGAGTTACGGTAGAAGACTTCATCTTTTTCAATTTCTGCCATGACTTCAGCCGCCGTCCACCACTTGGAAATGGTCTCTGTTTGCCCATTTTTAACCCAGGTCAGAGGTTTAACAGCCCCTTGGGATTCGGGATTACTGCACCAAGGGCAATGCAAAGGGCAGCCCTGGAGAAATATAATCGTGCGAATGCCCGGGCCATCGTGGACCGAGTAACGTTGAATGTTAAATACTAAACCTTGGTCACCTGCCGCCATTTTAAAAACCTCCCAAAAGATTGATGACTATTAAAGTGTGTGTTCAGCCCGCCGAATGATATCGTCTTGAATTCGTTTATTGAGATCCACAAAGAAGGCACTGTAACCGGCCACACGGACCACCAAACCAGCATAGTTCTCAGGATGTTTTTGGGCATCAAGTAACGTTTCTTTGGATTGAACATTAAATTGCACATGACGAATTTTTAACTGGGTAAATGCCATTAAGAAATCAGCAAATTTTCTCAAGCCAGCGGGTCCCTTTAGGGTATTAGGTGAAAATTTTAAGTTTAATAAACTGCCATTGACGGCTAGGGTGTTATCTATTTTGCTGACAGATTTTAAGACCGCAGTTGGGCCTAATTTATCGCGTCCCACCATGGGGGATAAGCCACCATCGGCTAATTGCTCATGGGCTTTGCGACCATCTGGTGTGGCGCCAACGTCCTCACCTAAAGGAATGTGGGCAGAAACCGTATAGGCACCGGCGTTGAATTCCCCGCCGCGAATATTACGATATTTGCCCAATTCTAAGGCATAGTGCCGGAAGAACTTGGCACATTCCAGATCCAATTCAGGATTGTCGTTACCATATTTGTCAACATCTTGAATCAAGTGTTGCCGCAGGGCTTCACCAGTTGCCCCGGCAAAATTATCAGCTAAGTGGGTCACAAGTTCTTTGAAGGTTAATTCGTGATTTTCAAAAACAACTTGTTTAATGGCATATAAGGCATCTGCTAAATTAGGTTCACCAATACCTTGGACCCCAGAGAAGTTATAACGAGCCCCGCCGGCTGTGACATCTTGGCCCTTTTGCAGACAGTCTTCAATTAATACGGATAAGAAAGGCGTTGGCGCGAATTGACGATGGCCCAAGTCAACCACATCAGAGCCGGTGGTCACGATTTTAACATAAGCATCAATCTTATCCAGAATATGTTGCCGTAATTTAGTGTAGGTCACAGTGGGGTCATTTTCTAAATCATAAAGGGCTAATTCCATAATGCGCAATAAGTTGAATAAGGCGATATCGTGGAGGCCGTAGGTTTTGCCGGGGATGGTCGTTTCAACACAACCCACCACGGCATAATCTCTGGCATCGTCTAAAGAAACACCCTTGCTTAGAAAACCGGGAACACAGACTTCATCATTAAACAGCATTGGAATCCCGGTGCCGTAGCGGATGGTTTCACAGGTTTTCATCAAGAAACGCTGGGGGATCTGCGTGTTGATTCGAACAGACAGGTTTGGCTGGGGGAGTTGGATGGCTTGGTAGAGATCTAACATTTTATAGGATAAGTCATTGACCGCATATTGCCCATATTTGTCTAGGCCCCCTAAAGCCACGGTATATCCAGTTGGGAAGCCGGCAAAACATTTGGCACTTTCCGCACTTCTTAACAAGACCACATCGTTCGTTTTCAGGTAGAAGTCACCTAAAACTTCCCGCAGAAATGCTTCGGGGACGTGAGCTTTTTGGGACATTTGGTAAAAAGGATACAGGTACTGATCCATCCGGCCTAAGGACAACGATGAAGCGTTGGATTCATACTGGCCAACAATACTGGTCATCCATAGAAGTTGTAAGGCCTCATAGAAACTTTGTGGCGCTTTTGTTTTTAGGCGGCGACACATTGCAGCGATTTCTTGTAGTTCAATCTGGCGATAAGCGGGGGTCGCAGAATCCAGCATCATAGTTTCGGCTAACTGAGCATAACGTTCAAAGTGGCGCTGCATACCTTGAAAAATTAATTCGGCACTTTGATAGAAGTCATTGGTCGGTTGTTGGTTAATATGTTCTTGGATTAAATCCAAGAGATATTGAATACCATGATTTAAAATCACAGGGAAGTCCATGATGATATGGCCTTGGCCCTTATCAGTCTGGTTTAATTTAATCACTAAATCATCTTCAGCCTGTTTAACGTCAGTGGGGATTTTGGCGTTGATAAAGTCTTTCATGGACTGATTCGTCCAATAGGGGAGGAGTTTTTCCCGATAATAGGTTTTATCAGCCGCTGTAAATTCAAATTCATCCTGAGGCCGTTGAGCAATGGTGTCAATTTCTTTCATGATCCAATAAGGGTCCATTTCCGGGGATAAAATGCCACTTCTGGGGCGGATCGTTCGGTTACCAACAAGAAGTTCCCCTGGCCGAATGCTAATTTGGACATTATCTAATATATGCACAGTGGCTTTGGCCCGGCGCATAATCGTAGGTTCACCAACAGTTTGTTGATAGCTTTCAGTATAAAGTTTGGCCCTTTCCAAAGAAATCTGGCGTTTTTGGGCAAATAGATGTTGTTTCATTTCTTGCAAACGAGAATGCGGTCGCACACTTTGGAAACTGGGAATTGTTTTGGATAATGTTGAAGCCATAATGATCAGCCCTCCTAGTGACTTAATTTCAAGATTAGTATAGCTTATTTTTGTGAAAGTTCCAAGAAAAACTTGGAAATAAGGCTAAATAAGCCTTATTTTGCACAAAAGTGCCAACATTTATTTGGAAATTAATTGGAATTGCTTTATAATAAAAGCATCAATAAATTTAATGGAGAGACATTATGAAAGCTGATCAGATACAACAACGCCGTGAAGCGATGTTAGCCATGTTACGAGCTAAAAAAAGTGTAAAAATCCGAGAATTCGTCACCCAATTTAAAGTTTCTGACGAAACGATTCGAAAAGACCTTGAGATATTAAGTCAGCAGGGTCTTGTAATCAAACAATTTGGGAAAGCCGTCTTGGTGCCAAATATACCTTTGACGCCAGTGGCACAACGAACCGATATTCATCAGGCTGATAAAGAAAAAATTGCCGCAACTACTTTTGATTTATTACCTAAGCGGCCGTTAACCATTGGCTTAGATCAGGGGAGTACGGTGTCAACTTTTGCCCGTTTATTAAGCACTGTCCCGGATTTGACGATTATCACCAGTTCACTATTGTCCTTAATTGCATTGCAAAGCACAACCAATACCCTTTATAGTACCGGGGGTCGTTACAATGTCTCAGACATGTCCTTTCAAGGGGCTTCTCCCCAAGCAACTTATGGCCAGATACATCTAGACTATTGTTTTTTAGGCTCAAGTGGGGTCGCCGACCGCGCTGGTTTTTGCTCTTCTAGCTTTGGTGATGCGGAAATGAAACGACAGTTAATGAAAAATAGTACCAATAAAGTTTTATTGATCGACAAGTCTAAATTTCAGATTTCATCTTTGGTTCAGGTGGGAACTTGGGATCAAGTGGACCATGTCATTACAAATTTAGAGCCAGATTCCGAGGATTATCAAAAAATCAATCAACTAACCCATGTGATTGCCGTACATTGAGGAGAAAATAGGTATGAATAATGATAAGAAACGCCTATTAGCTAAAGTTGCTTACTTGTACTTTATAGAAGACTACACCCAAGCCGAAATTTCTAAGGAACTAAATATTTATCGGACCACGATTAGTCGTATGCTGAAACAGGCTAAGGATTTAGGTATTGTGAGCATCAAGATCAATGACTTCGATACAGACTTGTTTGACCTTGAATTGACTTTGAAAGAGAAATTTCAGCTTAAAAATATTCTCATTATTCCCAGTTATCCAAAAGAAAGCAATAAAAGTAAAGATCAACGCCTGTCGCTCGCGGCGGCTTTGTATTTGAAACGAATCATTAAACCCAAGGATATCGTGGGGTTTGCCTGGGGTTCTATATTAGTGGGGATGATTGGCCAATTACAAAATCCAGTAAAAACAGACGCCACCTTTGTGCCCTTAGTTGGTGGGCCTAGCCCTTCTAATTCTCAATATCATGTGAATGGCATTGTGTATGATGCGGCTAGGCAATTTGGTGGTAAAAGCTTATTTGTAGATGCAGCGGCGGTTCAAGAATCGAAGTATATTCGGGATGGTATTATCAATTCCCAATATTTCAGTGATATCCGGCGGCTATGGGCACATCTAGATATTGCCTTTGTGGGGATAGGGGGACCGTTGACCAATAGTGCCAGTCGTTGGCGTGATTTACTAACTGATGAAGATCGCG
This sequence comes from Lactobacillus sp., assembly GCA_022484695.1. Taxonomy (GTDB): domain Bacteria; phylum Bacillota; class Bacilli; order Lactobacillales; family Lactobacillaceae; genus Agrilactobacillus. Next base: position 296,932 of record JAKVKU010000002.1, on the reverse strand, counting down.
AGTTGCTGCGGGAGCGTCAGGCTATTGGGGATTGTTGTTGTACTTTCTTTGATCGCCATGGCAAAATTTTGACGGGTAGTTTATTAAATCGGACTATTGCTGTACCCCTAGATAATCTGCGTCAAGTTTCCAATACAGTGGGCGTGGCGCGGTCTTTGACTAAAGCACCATCTATCAAGGCTCTGTTAGCCATGGGTATTTTAAATACATTGATCACTGATGAAGAAACGGCTAACCGTATATTAGAAATCTCATAAAAGTAGCTGTTTTGTTAAGTGGTCATAACCAGCGTGCTAGTAAATTATTTGCTATACTTAGCTAAAATAAATTTTAAAAGGAGCTGGGAATATTGGACTATACTATCTCGAAAGACACGGCTTTTCCCACGGTGACATTACATCTGCGTAAGGGTGAACAAGTTCAAATCGAGCGGGGCTCGATGATTGCCCATAACGGTCAAGTTGCGTTGGAAGGGCATATGAATAGCAATGGTAAAAAGGGCTTTGGTGGTGTGTTGAGTGCATTGGGGCGCTCAGTAACCAGCGGCGAAAGCTTCTTTATCACAACTGCTATTGGTAATTCCGACAACGGTGAGCTATTGATTGCGCCAGCTAATCCTGGGGCAATTCGGGAATTGAAAACTGATGGGAACCAACAGTGGCGCTTGAATACCAGTGCATATTTAGCGTCAGACGAGGGTACCGGCTATCAAATGGTCCGGCAAAAATTGAGTGGTGCGGTTTTTGGCGGTACCGGTGGGCTTTTCGTGATGGAGACAGAAGGTAGCGGAACCTTTTTAGTGTCAGGTTATGCGGATATTATATCGGTTGATCTCCAAGGCGATGATGAATATGTAGTGGACAATAGCAACGTTGTGGCTTGGAGTCAAAGCTTGAACTATAATATTGAGGTTGCCAGTGGGACCTTTGGCTTTAAGACTGGTGAAGGTTTGGTAAACCATTTTCAAGGGACTGGCACAATTCTGATTCAGACCCGGAGTATTGAAGGCCTAGCTAATTTGTTGCAACCATATTTTCCGGACAATAGCGGTAGCAACTAACGAAATATTAAGTTAAGTCCAGATAAAACCCAAGCTTGATTTTTCATTTCTTGAAAATTAAGCTTGGGTTTTTATGTCTTCAAATCGAGGTAATCATTGATTTAGTATTTGCACATATGTGCAAATACTGTAACACTGAAAAAGCGGACTATGCGGAATCACTGGGTTAAAGCCTTAGTTTTAAAACAATGGCTCAGAAAACATATAAAAATTTGTTGGTCGCTGTTATTGTGTAACTATCAACAAGACGAGAGGGAGTTTGGACATGGAATTTTTACTAGATACAGTGCATATACCAGATATTGAGAAATATAATGCCATTATACCTTTAAGCGGTGTGACATCTAATCCAACGATTTGTAAAAAAGAAGGTCACTTTGAATTCTTTGATCACATGCGCCAAATTCGAAAAATTTTAGGACCAAATAAAACTTTACACGTCCAAGTTGTTGGACAAACTGCCGAAGCAATGATTGCTGATGCCCATATGATTTTAAACGAAATCGATGACCGGGTATTCATAAAAGTACCAACTAACGAAGCTGGTTTAACTGCAATTAAACAGTTAAAGCAGGAAGGTATCCACATAACCGCGACGGCGATTTATACAGAATTTCAAGGACTGTTGGCGATTCAAGCTGGCGCTGATTATATTGCGCCTTATTATAATCGGATGGCAAATATGAATATTGATGCTGCAGCAGTTGTGCAGGCATTTGCCAATGCTATCAAGGCTAATCAAGCCAGCACTAAAATCTTGGCGGCCAGTTTTCATAATGTTGCCCAGGTCACTACCGCGTTAGCCTGTGGGGCTCAAGCTGTAACCATGGGCGTAGACATTCTGAAATCCGGTTTGGGGATGCCAGCTATTGGGCAAGCTGTTGCTGACTTTACCCAGGATTGGGAAGCAAATTTTGGAGCTCATCAAACGGTAGCAAGTTTACCAACCAAAACGCCACAAATTTAAAAATACGATATTGCGCTCAAAATCCTTCAGACTAGATGCAAACATTCTGAGGGATTAAATTTTAAGTTCGAATTGCACATATGTGCATAAAACTAATTAGGTTAAACTCTAATTAGTTAGTAAAACCGTGAGATACCGCTGTTAAACGAAATGTAAGCGCTTTATAGGCCTGGGAATTATTTAACTTTGTTGCCAGACCAAGTATGCTAATGTCATGGAAAGCAAAAGTACTGGAGGGTTCGAACATGGAAATAGTGACTAAAGATATCATCAATCTTGATTTAAAGACACAAGATAAAAACGATGCAATTCGACAATTGGGTCAACTATTGAATAATGCGGGACGCCTGAACGATCTTGAGGGATATGTTCAAAATGTGATTGAACGCGAAACATTGACAACAACTGGCATTGGGTTTGGTATTGCAATTCCCCATGGCAAAACGGATGCTGTCAAAGATATTTCAGTTGCGGTTGCTAGGCTGCATGATCCTATTGACTGGGCTTCTCTGGATGGTGGCAAAGTTGATTTGATATTTCAATTAGCTGTTCCTGAAAGCAGCAAAGGTGATGAACATCTCAGGTTGTTATCAGCGTTATCCAGAAATTTAATACATGAGGACTTTAGAAATACAATCAGAACTAGTCAAACAGCTCAAGAGGTTATCGATCTTATCAGTCAATCTTTAACGAAAGCATTGGAGGTATAGACATGAACGAAGTAAAACCAATTAATCTTATCGGCGTTACAGCTTGTCCTTCTGGCGTTGCCCATACGTATATGGCTGCTGAAAGTTTAGAAACTGCTGCTAAAGCTGCGGGCTGTGATGTACATGTTGAAACACAGGGGCAAATTGGCATTGAAAATCAATTGTCGGCGGAAGCCATTAAGGCCGCAGATGTCGTTATTTTAACCAATGACATTGGGATTAAAAATGAAGATCGTTTCAAAGGCAAATTAGTACTGCGGGTATCGTCTGGAGATTTGATTGGGAAATCTCCAATTATTGTTAAAAAACTTATGGCTAAATTAGCTGAAGCATAGTTTTTAACGCAAATGGGCGGATAACATAGTCTTATTGAAGAGGTGAACATAATGTGGCATGAATTAGGACAACTGATGAAAGATACTAAGAAACATTTAATGACAGGTGTCTCCTATATGATTCCATTTGTTGTAGCTGGTGGTGTTTTATTAGCATTGAGTGTGCTATTTTCTGGAAAATCGGCAGTACCAACTAGTGGGGCTTTGGCTAAATTAGCCGGGATTGGGACAGCTGGCTTAGGTTTGATGGTGCCAATTCTATCTGGTTATATTGCCTATTCCATGGCAGATCGACCCGGGTTAGCACCGGGTATCATTGGTGGCTATTTGGCAAATGCAATTGGTGCCGGATTTATCGGCGGTATTATTTCAGGACTATTAGCGGGCATCACGGTGTTCTTTATTCGGCGGATTAAAGTGCCCAGTGCGCTCCAATCAGTGATGCCAATTTTTATTATTCCCTTAGTTAGTACGATTATTGTTGGTGGTTTTATGCAATGGGTAATTGGGCTACCAATTGCTAATTTGATGAAGGCCTTGTCAGCCTGGCTGAACGGCTTAGGTACAGGCAATTCAATTATTTTGGGCTTAGTTTTAGGTGCAATGATTGGGTTTGATATGGGTGGTCCAGTTAATAAAGTTGCCTACAGTTTTGGAGTTGCCATGGTAGGCACGATCAATGCATCAACTGGGTTACCAAGTCATTCGGCCATGGTTATTATGGCCGGAATCGGCGTCGCAATCTGTGTACCACCACTGGCCATGGGGGTGGCAACAATTATTGCCCCTAAGAAGTTTACGACTGAAGAACGTGAATCTGGAAAAGCGGCAATTGTCATGGGACTGGTTGGTATTTCTGAAGGGGCTATCCCATTTGCAGCGGGTGATCCATTAAGGGTTATTCCAGCAAACATCATTGGTGCTTCAGTAGCCAGTGCAACGGCTATGGGTTTAGCCGCTGGTAATCCAGCGCCTTGGGGTGGTTGGATCGTGGCATTGGTGGCACAAAAACCATGGGCCTACCTATTGGCCTCGTTAATTGGTGTGGCAATTACGGCAACAATAGTCATTGCCTTAAAGAAAAATGTGAGTACTGTCGCAACGGATGCTAAGGCAGAAATCGACGACGATGATGATTTTCAATTGGATGACTTGAAAGTACTATAAAATAATCCGGACAATAAAAAACGACGTAATTCGAAGATACGTCGTTTTTTGTATAATCAGCCAAGAGAAAGTTGCTACTAAAGGGCTTTCTTTTCTACCATTAGTCAAGAGAAAGTTGCTATATAAAGGACTTTCTTTTTTATCTTCTTTGGGCCGAGGCATCTCCGTTAGACAATTGCCTGAAATGAATCATTTTAGGGTACATCAAATAACACCCTGAAACTTTGAAATTTTTTCAAGGAAATAATACAATAGCTTTAGATGACCTGCGAGTTACTGTTCGTCCAGGAACAGGCTTGTATCGTAGGACTCATTGTTTATGACAAGGTGGTAAATGGTACGTATGAGTGTGCCCATTGCCGCAATGGCAATCTTCTTAGTGCTTTTGGACTGGGAGGATTGCTTTTTTCTTTGGTACAAGCGGCTGACACCGGATGGATGGTAACGAGCAGTGCTGATAATATTCATGATGGCCTTGTAGAGGATTTTACGGGCATAGGCATTGCCCCGCTTGCGGATATGTTGCTCGGCACTATACTTCCCAGATTCATAAAGGATCAGATCGATCCCGATATAGGCATTGATCGCATTGGCACTATGAAAACGGCGAATATCACCAAGCTCCGCTACGACACATAGTGCCGTCTTGACCCCTAAACCAGGGATCGTGGTCAATAGCTCAATTTCAGGCAAGTCAGTTGCGACTTCTGCCATCTCATCGATAACTGCTTCTTTTAATGTGTCCAAACGCTCTACTTCTTGGGCTAGTGCTTTTGTAGCTCTAACCGCATGAGAAGTTTCTGTTTTAGCCGGGGCGGATTTAGCAGCTAGGTCTAACAAGCGCTCGGCTAAATGCAATGAACGATTCTGCCCCATATTCTTAGGGGTTGCCTGTCGGATCAAGTCGGCTAATGTGGCCACATCGTAAGCCAGTACCAGGTTTGGATGTGGAAAATACTGGATTAAGTGCCAATACAAGATACCATCCCTTGTACTTAACAACGATTCCATTTCTGGAAAGGTCAATTGTAAGGCTCTGTGCAGGCGGTTCTTAGCTTGAACGATATCGTTATTGTGCTGTTGATAAGTGCGTTCAAGATCACGAAGTTCTTCGTAAACCGGTTTTTCTTGGTAGGACGGCTTAAAGTGATTTCGACTCATCGCCTGAGCCAAACCGATGGCATCTAAAGAATCCGTCTTTTGGTTCCGAAAAGAATCCATCACCTTTTTAGCTGCCAAGGGGTTGATCTCAGTGTACTGCCAACCTTGTCTCTGAAGAAAAGCCCGTAAACTGCGTGAATAAATACCCGTTGATTCAAAGATGATCTGTGGTGATTTAAAGCTGTCCAGCTCATCTTCCAACACTTGATAGCCCGGTCGATCACTAGTGATTTTAAACTGTTTGATGACCTGACTGTCGATCAAGACAGCTACGTTGGCTGTACTTGAACTAACATCGATTCCGAAAATACATTCCATAATAAAACACCCACCTTAATGAAGTTGCTTCATCGAATTCACTCATCTCAATTTTCTATACACGACATCTAGTGCCAACAATCTTCGAACGAGCTCATTGATGAATCAAACGAAGTTGCCAGTTTATTTTACGACGTCAAAGCGCCAAAGAAGCCTGCGACATGTCAACTTCGATACCACTTTACCAGAAAAGAAAAAAGTGGTGAACCTCGATTCCGTCGAATCATGGTTCATCACTAATGTTAGATTGTTTATTTGGTTATTGTTCTATCATAAGTACCAGCTCTCCCCATTTGAACGCAATACCTTTTCAATCGCTTTCGTATCATGGTGCAAAGCTTCAGCGACCAAATCCACATCCGCCATGGTAAAACCATATTTAGCTCGGGTGCCAGGTAAGTCACTGCCAAAAATTAGACCGTCAGGATTTTCCTGATACAATTCCGGAATTAACGCGGTCAATTCAGCCCGGCTATAAGCAACCCGACCAAAGCCAGTGAGCCGTAACGGGATACCCGCAGCCAATAGGCGCTTGAGGTCATCGTTGGCGACTTTGGCCATCCCCAAATGATCAATAGAAACCTTAGGCAAAGCCAAAATTAGTTTTAACAGAGCCGAGTCGGCCGTAGCCAGATTCAGATAAAACTCAGTTTGCCAGCCACATAGATCATAAACCCGCTGAGCTAATGTCTGCACATCGGCTAAGGGTGTGCCTAATCCCCGATAAAAGTTAAAGCGAATCCCCTTGATGCCAATCCCATCTAAACGGCGGATTGCTTGATCAGTGGTGTCAGTGGGCAATTGGGTGATGCCCACAAAATTTTTCCCCAGTGCCTTTAGAGCCGGCTCAAAATAGGTTTGATCAAAGCCTTGAAAAGAACCCGACACCACCGCGCCCCCGGTGGCAGTCAGGCCGATTTCCTGGAGCTGTGCCAGATATTGTTCGGTGGTATAGGGTGCTGGTAAAAATCCCTTATTTTCGATTAGAGGAAAGGCGGGGTCAATAATATGGAAATGACTGTCAAATATTTTTTGCATCACGATATCCTTTCAGGCCAGTGCTACTGGAGTTGACCGGGTAGTTTCAGTTGTTGCTTAGGTGGGAATTGTCGGTCGAATTCGGCCACAGCCTTGGGATCGACCGAATAGCCATCAGGATCTTTATAAGTCCCAGTGCGTCCATTCAAGGTGCCGGGAATAAGTTCATGTATCAAAAAATAAGGCACAACTTGATCTCGGGGCTCAGCGGCATAATGAATACCTAGCTGACTGCCCACCACAAAGCCAAACCGGCCATAAAAATCCAAATTACCGGTAATAGCAATTACTGAAAAGCCTAATTCCCTGGCCCGTTTCATGGAATCCAGAAGCAAAATACCACCGTAACCTTGGTGTTGATACTTAGGCGCAATACTCAAGGGCCCAAAGGTCACGATGGGTAAGACTTGGCCGTCATCTAAATTAATTTGGGATTTGACATACATAATGTGGCCGATGATCTGATCATTGACCCACAGCCCCAGATTCAGCTCAGCAATTAATGCCGGGCGCCCTTGAAATTGATGGACAATATAATGCTCGGTAGCTCCAGGTTGATAAACATTCCAAAAAGCTTCCCGGGTCAAGTACTCAATTGCCGGATAATCAGCCGGCTGAATGGGTTTGATTTGATAATTTGAAAGTGCCATGGCACACCCTCCTAACAATTAAATGTAAAGCTAGCGCTTGTCACCCCAGAAGAAAAGGGCAATGGTCCCGGGACCTGTATGGGAGCCAATCGTTGTGCCAATGTGATTGATTTCAACCGGGCCATTTAATTTTGGAAACCGGTCTTCGATCATGTCTGCCACATTTTTGGCGTCATCGTAAAAAGCCGACTGGGAAATATAGCATTTACCACTGTAGTCAGTGCCTTGTTCAGCGTGGGCCACCATTTGATCCACCAAGGCTTTTTCCGCTAATTTTTTACCCCGTAATTTTTTTCTCGGGGTTAAGTGACCGGTGGCATCCATATCTAATAAGGGTACGATATGAAATTGGGTACCGAACCAGCCGGATACTTTGGACAAGCGGCCTAAGCGAACATAGTAGCTGAGGTCGGTGGAAATGAACCAATGATGGGCCCTTAATTTATTAGCCTCGGCCCAACTTTTAACCTCATCAATGGATTCACCGGCGTCCCGTAAATCGGCCAATTTATCCATCAGCAGCCCATAACCTGAAGAGGCTGCCAAGGAATCGATAATTTCAATTTTTCGCTGGGGATACTTGGCGTCCAATTGTTCTTTAGCCACCATGGCGGCATTCATCACCCCGGACAGGCCACTGGATAAAGACACGTGTAAAATATCTTGGCCAGCTTCCAGGAAGTGGGTGAAATATTGAATGAATTCAGCAACGTTGACTTGGGATGTTTCAGTCTGGGCGCCGTTGGCCATTTCGGTATAAAACTCATCAAAGGGGATGGATTGCCCCAAGTCGTCAAGATATTGTTTACCATCAATAGAAAAGTGGAACGGTACATAATGGATCTGGCGGGCATCGAAGTGTGCCTGGCTCAGATCAGCTGTAGATTCACAACTTAAAATGAATGACATTTGATCAAATTCCTCCCTTAGTTAGTTCTCTAAATTAAGTCTATCAGTGTCACTTAAAAAAAGATACGGACAGGACTTGATATCTAGTCAGGGTGTGGTTAAAGACAATACGCGCCTTAACATGAGATTGGTTGCTAACCAGTGAATTTACGGGGATGCTCTGGCTATGCAAGAATTCAGCGAACAGCAAATCCTTAAAAATCGACAACTATTTAGACAACGTGCTAAGATTAGTATAGTAGCTGTTTCTGACAGCTGCTGATTCAAAATTTGGGGGAATGATATAGATGCAGTCAATCAGCGAATTTTTTACAAAAATGTTTGTATTTAGTGCCAGTGCAACGCGAAAGCAATTTTGGATTCCGTATTTTGGCATTATCATCATTACGACTATAATGGCATACGCAACTGGCAGTACGGAATATCTTCGGACTGAAAAGTTCAGTTTGCAGCTGACGGGGCCCTCAATAACCTTTGGTATCTATTTACTGATCGTTTGGTTAGCCAACTTCACGCTAACGGCACGGCGGCTCCACGATACCAACCGTAGTAATTGGTGGATTTGTATCCAATTAGTACCCTTGATCGGTGCTATTTGGTATCTAGTCTTACTTTTACTGCCCAGTAAGGCCGAGACGCGCTGGCCAAAGAATCAATCAGAAGTGTAGTAACACTTGGACGTTTGGCGGAGTTGTTCAGTCTCTCCTTGATTGTTTGCTGGGGCTGGTTGCAGAGCGTTTCAGATATCTTTTAATAAATCAATTTTCTAGTGAGAAAATTTTAAACAGGCATCTAATTTCAGGTCAAAACTGAAATTAGATGCCTGTTTATTTGACTATTTTAATAATATTAAGGAAAATTTTGTTAAGCTTGACCCCAAACATCGGTGGCCACTTTTTTAACCAGCGTTAATTTAGCCCATTGTTGGGCTTCGGTCAGCTTATTACCTTCAGCAGTGGACGCAAAGCCACATTGGGTGGATAAGGCTAAGTTTTCTAAAGGTACATATTTAGTAGCTTCTTGGATGCGTTGTTTCAAAGTCGCTTCTGTTTCAAGTTCAGGGGTTTTAGAAGTGACCAGGCCTAAAACCAGGCGACTGTTAGGCTGGCCGGCATGGAGTTCAGCCAATGGGGAGAAATCCCCAGAACGTTCATTATCATATTCCAAGAAGAAACCAGCATAAGGCAATTGCTTCAAATATTTAATGACTGGGGCATAACCGCCGGTGAATAAGAAGGTGGAATGGAAATTGCCCCGGCAAATATGGGTGGTAACAGTTAAGTCCTTAGGTAGATCCTTTAAGATGGCTTGGAGGACAGTGGTGAATTCCTCGCCCCATTTTTCATATTTAGCATGTTCGGCCGGTTTATCTTTGGTGTCGTTTAATTGTTCGATCAAGTAAGCCCAAGAGGTGTCGTCTAATTGGACATAGCGGGCGCCTAATTCATAAAAATGTAAAATCGTTTCATGATAAGCCTTAGCCAAATCATCTAAATAATCTTGGCGGTTGTCATAGAAATCCGGCACATTGTGGACTAAGTTGTCCCGGATGATCAACGACGGGGAAGGAATGGTTTGCTTTGGGGCAATGCCTGCAGGGGTCACACTCTTTAGATATTGGAAAGCTTTGAAGAAGGGATGTTCAGGATTATAGGCAACTTTGCCAGTTAATGTGACATCATCGGAGGTCAAAGCCTCTCCCTTAAAACCATATTGATTGCCCTTGGGGACTTTTTCGACCCCCGTTAAGCCCCATAAGAAGTCCAAATGCCACCAGCGCCGGCTAAATTCGCCGTCGGTCACGTCTTTGAAACCTAAAGCAGCCTGTTTTTCAACCACCCGCTTGATTTCTTGATGTTGAACGGTTTCTAATTGAACTTGATCAATCTTGCCGGCTTCAAAATCACTATGGGCCTGTTTTAAAGCTGCAGGGCGTAACAAACTGCCTACTAAATCATACCGAAATGGCGCTTTAGTTGTTGTTAAAGTTGATGCTGTCATATTATTTACCTCCAGATTTTAATGTCAAAAAAAACACCCCTTGACTGCCAATATTTAGCAATCAAGGGGCGAATACATCGCGTTACCACCCTTAGTTTGTGTCACTGGTCACCCAGGACAGCTCAAAAGTACCAATTGATACTCCGGCAAGGTAACGGTTGCGACCGCTATACCAGCGTGAACCGGCACAGCACTATTCCGAGCTCATTTTCGTCATCTTAAACCAGCCCTGTTTCCACTAGCCAGGGTCTCTGTTGCCGGCGCCGATGCTTACTCTACTCTTCAAAGTGTTTCTCATGACATCATTAATTTATTCTAATGAAAATATAATTTATTTAGGTTGATTTGTCAATGGGTAATCCGATTGAAAGTTTGAAATCACTGACTCAAAGCTGGCGTAGATCCGCTTCCTGTGGGGCTGTTAGGGCATTTAGCGGGGTGTCTAAAACTAATTGGTGTTGAGCGTTAAAAACCACCACCCGATTGGCCAATTCCGCAATTTGCTGGAAATTATGACTGGCCACTAAAATCGTTTTGCCGGCGGCGTTTAAGGATTGGAGCAGTTGCGTTAATTTGGTTTGATAGGCCATGGATAATCCATTGTAAGGCTCGTCGAGAATAATAACCGCGGGATTCATGGTTAAAACACTGCCTAAAGCCACTAGTTTTTGTTCCCCACCAGAAAGTTGATAAGGAACGCGCTGGGCTAATGCTTCGATTCCTAAGAGCGTTAAGACATCCGTTACCCGCTGATGAACTGCGCCACTGGCCAAGCCTTGTTGCTTCGGGCCAAAAGCCAGTTCTTCAAAGACTGTATCATTGAAAAGTTGGACGTCGCTATTTTGAAAGACAAAGCCAATCCGTTGATGTAAGTGATTTTGACAGCGATCCGTTGAATCCACCAGTTTTTCTTCAAAATAATAGGTGCCCGTTTGGGGCTTTAAGAGACCCGTTAGGATTTTGAACAAAGTGGATTTGCCAGATCCATTGGGGCCCATCAATGCCACGAAATCCCCCGGGGTGATGGTTAAATTGATGTCCGCTAAACTAGGGGCTTGGGTGGCGTCATAAGTATACGAAATATTTTCTAATTTAAACATTAATATCTCCAGACTAGGCAATACATCATGATCAGACTTAAATCCAATCCTAATATCCGCCAATCGTGTTTTGACAGGGCCAAATGTTCGACCTTGGTGGTTTGGCCCTGATAGCCTCTTAAGGTCATGGCTTCATAAACGGCTAATACATAGCGTTTGCTGGTTAAATATAGCCGCCCCATGATCTTGGCAGTTTGGTAAAAGGGCGTGGGTACGGTGGTGGCCCGGCGCAATTCAATCGCCCATAAGACTTGGACTAAATAAGTGGCTAGGATATGACAATATTTGATGGTAATACTTAAGGCTAATACAAAAAGTGGCGGTACGTGAAGTTGGCGTAAGGCTTTGATAAAGTCTACCCAAGTGATTTCTTGCAAAAACAAAGCCACCTGGCCCAAGATCAACACTGTTTTAAATAACAGCCAAAGACCCAGGCTCCAGGAATTTAAAAAGCAACTGGGTAAAATGAATAGGATCGAAAATACGCTCATGTGGCCTAAACGTTTGGCAAATTGATAAAGCTGTAAAGCCGACAGTCGGTAAAGTCGGACTAGCCACACCAGGGCCAAGAGCCAAATTAACAAAGGCTTTTGGGCTAAAGAAAACAGTAGGATCATGATTGCCAAATTGACCACTTGTAACCAGGGTTGTTGCTGGGTTTGGTGAATGTTTTGGGGGGCGTTCAACTGGGTCAACAAATGTTGCAACCAGCCTAAGTTCTTGTTAAGGGGATTATAACCGTGTTTCTTAGCGCTAGGGTTTGTGACTGGCTGGTTTTGCTGCAGCCAGTTGGGCAGTTCAACTGAGGCGCTCATGGGCACCGCTCCAAGCTTTTGTGAGTAAAAGGATTACGATAATGGCCGTAACAGCCGCTAGGACATAGCCCACTGGCAGGGGTAGGCCCTTGATGCTGTAGTCGCTAAACAGCGCTGAAAAATGGAAACCCTTGGCCATGCCGCTGGGTAAATGTTGACTGATATGGCTGGCTTGTAGTTGGTGCAACAGGGTTTGATTATCCCATTCTCCAAAGGCATCCCCGGAAGCCAGTAATCCCAGTGGGGACAATAGGGCCAAGCCGCTGAATAAATAGATCCAAAAGTTTTTTAACAAGCTCCCTTGCTGATGCTGATCATATAATTCCTGGGGGGCATTTTTGGCCACGAAGTTATAGATAAATAAGGTCAATAAACTTTCGATCCAACCGGCCACCACCAAATGGGCGAATAACATGGCCGGAATTGTGATAGCCAAACCATAGGGGGCATACAAGGGTTGACCGGCGCTGTTATGGGCGATCAAAGGTTGAATGCCCAACTCAATACCCGCCATGAGGGCAGCCACATTGATGCCAACGTAAGACCCCACAAAGGCCCCAATTTTAGGATGTTTCAATTGGGATCCCAGTTTGAAAATGCCATAGCCGATAAAGGGCATTAAAAAAGCCATATTAAAGGCATTGGCCCCAAAGGCTAAGATTCCCCCATCCCCAAACAGAAAAGCCTGGATAAATAACGTTACCGATAACGCTAAACAAGCTGCCCAGGGCCCGATGAGAATTGCTAAAATCGTTCCTCCTACCGCGTGGGCGGTGGTCCCCCCGGGGATGGGGACATTAAACATCATGACTAAAAAGGCCAACGCCGCGCAGATACCAACCAGGGGGATGGTTTCTTTTTTTTCGGCAATTTGCGTCTTCACTTTTTTTAAGGATACGATCCAGATGGGCGCCATGGCTGTCAGTAATACCCCACAGGTTTGTGGGCTTAAATAATTATCAGGAATATGCATGGGAAACCTCCATAAATTTATCTTTTCAGCGCTAAATTGTAACAGACGCCGCCGAAATTACTGTCACTAAATATGTTTACAAATGTTAACAATTACCCTAATTGGCAATGTTATCCAGGAGGTAACTCACGTCTTTGATCACGATATGGTGCCCGGAAAAATCAATTACTTGGTCCTGGCGCAATTGACTGAGCATGCGATTCACACTGCTGCGGGAACTGATGCCACAAAAGCCGGCGATGTCTTCATTGGTTACCACAAAGTCGATAAGAATGCCATTTTTACTTTGAATGCCAAATAAGTCGATGAGACTGTACAGAAAAGCCGATAAGCCCCCTTTTTTACCATTCATCATCATCCGCTGCAGGCGATAGATATTTTCCGATAATTTCTTGCGATAATAATTTTTCACATAGTTTTGTAATTCTGGTGTGGAGTTCACATATTCCCAAAAAATAACCCGATCAATCTGATAAAACGTGGCTTCTTCGGACTCGATACGCACGTTGAAAGGTTGATCGGTGAATTTTGAGATTTCATCCCGTAATAAAGAGATCACGTCGGGTTTAGTGATATAAGACAGGTTAAACTCCCGGCCATCTTGTAAAATGATGGAGTTTTTAATGATACCGTGTTTTAACACATAGGTATAGCGCTCCTCCAACCCGTGATACGTCAAATAAGTATGCCGGCGTTTCTTAATGGTGGTGACATGACGCTCTTCTAGAAAATTAATTAAAAACTCAATATCTGATAGAACCATGGTGTTCAGATTTCCTTCCTTCACTCTGGATCTTAAAAAGTCAAGATATTATTATACCCTGAAATCTCAGTAAATTGTTAACATTTGTTAACCTCATTTCGGGTGTCTATTTGTGGGCCTAAAATGCGCTAGTTCATTTTCAGCAATAAGCGTATAAATGTAAAAGTGTTTTCCACAACTATTTTCATTAAATCATGAAGGGGAGTTTTAACTTGGTATCGATTAAGTTACCTTACGATCAGCAAACCTTAACGGTTGACATCGCTGATCAAAATTTTGCCGGCCAACTTGTCTCAAAAGCCGCTACATATCAAAATCCAAAAACCGAACAACAAACAGTGGAGGACTCTTTAGATAATCCCATTGACAGCCCCACGCTGGAAACCTTGGTGAAGGGTAAACATAACATCGTCATTATTAGTTCTGACCATACCCGCCCAGTGCCTTCCCACATCATCACGCCAATTTTATTACGCCGGATCCGGTCAGTTGAACCGGATGCCCACATTCAAATTTTGGTGGCTACTGGGTTTCACCGGGCTTCCACCCATGAAGAATTAGTCAACAAATACGGCGAAGACATTGTCAACAACGAAGAAATCGTGATGCACGATTCCCAAGATGACAGTTCCGTGGTGAAAATTGGCCAATTGCCTTCCGGGGGCGACTGCATCATCAATAAGGTAGCGGTCAATGCGGACCTATTGATTTCTGAAGGCTTCATTGAGTCCCATTTCTTCGCTGGTTTTTCTGGGGGCCGTAAAGCCGTTTTACCTGGGGTGGCCTCTTACAAGACCATCATGGCTAATCACTCCGGGGAATTTATTGATTCCCATTATTCCCGGACCGGCAATTTAATGCACAATCCGGTACATAAAGACATGGTTTATGCCGCTAGAACAGCTGGGTTAAAGTTCATCATCAATGTGGTCTTGGATGAAGACAAAAAGATCATCGGCTCTTTTGCCGGTGACTTGGTCAACGCCCATAAAAAAGGCTGTGATTTTGTGGAATCCTTGTCCCACGTGGATAAAGTTGGTTGTGATATCGCGATTTCCACCAATGGCGGCTATCCCTTGGACCAAAATATTTACCAAGCCGTTAAAGGCATGACCGCTGCCGAAGCTACCAATAAAGAAGGCGGCGTCATCATTATGGTAGCTGGTTGTCGTGACGGCCACGGTGGTGTTGGTTTTTATCATAATATCGCGGACGTAAAGGACCCTAACGAATTCTTACAGGCAGCCATCAATACACCGCGCCTAGAAACAGTACCGGATCAATGGACTTCTCAAATTCTAGCCCGGATCTTAGTGCACCACCATGTGATTTTGGTATCCGATTTAGTGGATCCAGAACTGGTTACTAGCATGCACATGGATTTGGCCAAGTCATTTGATGAGGCGTTACAAAAAGCTTACGAACTTGAAGGTAAAGATGCCCACGTGACCGTTATTCCTGACGGCTTAGGGGTCATTGTTAAATAAAGGATGACGTTAAATATGGCAACAGATACCAAGGCAATCCTCGAAGCGGTTGCCCACCAAAAAATAGATACCACCACTGCCCAGGCCCTATTGGCCGGTGACACCACGGATGATTTAGGATTTGCCAAAGTGGATTTGGCTCGGACTAAGCGCAACGGCTATCCGGAAGTAATTTATGGGGAAGGTAAAACCGCCCAACAAATTATCGACATTATGCGCTCCTTGCAGACCCACCAGCAAAATGTCCTGTGTACCCGGGTATCTCCTGAGAAATTCGTGGCCATCCACCAAGTTATCAAGGCAGCTGTCTACTATGCTAAAGCGCGCTGCGTGGTCTTAAACGTCCAGGCTATGGCGACTACCAGCACCAGCATTGCCATTGTGACCGCGGGGACTTCGGACATTGCTGTGGCTGAAGAAGCTGCTGTGACGGCGGAAGCCTTTGGCAATCGGGTGCAACGTATCTACGATGTGGGCGTTGCGGGGATTCACCGGCTGTTTGCCCATTTGACTGAGATCCGCCGAGCCCAAGTGGTCATTGTTATCGCTGGGATGGAAGGGGCGCTGGCCAGCGTGGTGGGGGGCTTGATTGATACACCCCTAATCGCGGTGCCCACCAGCATCGGCTATGGTACCAATTTTGAGGGCTTGACGGCTTTGCTGACCATGCTCAATAGTTGTGCCTCCGGGATCACGGTGGTCAATATTGATAACGGTTTTGGCGCTGCTTATTCCGCCAGTATGATCAATCATTTGTCCCAAGGAGGCAAGGCATGACAAGTTTATACTTAGATACATTTTCCGGCATCAGCGGTGATATGTTGTTAGGAGCATTGTTAGATTTAGGCCTGGATTTTGAAGCCTTTAAAGCCCAACTGGCCAAATTGAAGGTCACGGGTTTTGAATTGACGGCAAAACGAGTCGCCCATAGCAGCATTTATGGCACCGATTTTGATGTGGTTTTAGACCATGGGACCAAAGACCAGGGATTTATCGAAACCAAACATCACCATGACCACCCTGAAGATCAGCATCACCACCATCATCACGGTGAAGTGCGCCATTTAAAAGATATTGAAACTATCATTAACGCCAGTGAGCTCAGTACCAGGGTTAAAACCCAAGCTAGCCAGGTCTTTGCAGATATTGCCCAAGCTGAAGCGGTGGTCCATGCCATGCCAGTTGACGAAGTGCACTTCCATGAAGTGGGGGCCTTGGATTCCATTGTGGATATTGTGGGAATTTTTGTGGCCTTAGAAATGCTAGGTATCGATGAAGTACGGGCTTCAGAATTAGTGGATGGCACCGGCTTCATTGAAGTGGCCCATGGCAAAATGCCCGTGCCGGTCCCAGCCGTGATGCAAATGCGGGTGGGGACCACGATCCCAGTGCGGCAATTAACCGACGTGCCCACTGAATTGATCACGCCCACGGGGATGGGGGTGGTGAAGGCCTTAGTTCAAGATTTTGGCCCGGTACCGACCGATTGGACCATTCAAAAAATCGGCTATGGTTTTGGCAAACGCCAGACCAAACAACTGAATGCTTTGCGGGTGCTACTTTGCGAAAAAAAAAACAGCAACCATTAACTCGAAAAGTCGTCACTGACAATCAAGATGATGTGTTACTGATCAGTGCCAATATTGATGACCAGACCCCAGAAATGTTGGCACCGGTGCTGCCGTTATTACTGGCACAAGGGGCCTATGACGTGTTCTTTTCAAGTATTCAAATGAAAAAGAACCGCCCCGGCATTGAACTAAACGTCCTGGTTGATCCTCATGATCAAGAGGCCATGATTCATACCATTTTAAAACATACCAGTACCATGGGGGTTCGGCTGCAAACTTGGCAACGGCGGATCATGCAGCGGCACTTTGAAACGTTGACCACAACTTTGGGACCAGTGCGTATCAAAGTGGCAACCTATCAGGATATCACGAAGAAAACCCCAGAGTATGAAGATTGTCAAAAAATCGCCGTTGCCAAAAACTTAACGTTACAACAAGTCTATCAAGCTGTTTATCAGAATTTATAATTATTTGGAGGTTTCATTGTGATACATCAATTATTAGCGGAATTTATGGGCACGGCCTTGATGATCGTCTTTGGGGTGGGTGTCCATTGTGACGAAGTTTTAAAGGAGACCAAATATCGCGGTTCCGGGCATATCTTTGCCATTACCACTTGGGGATTTGGGATTTCCATCGCCTTATTTATCTTCGGCAATGTCTGCATCAACCCCGCCATGGTACTAGCCCAATGCGTCTTAGGCAATATTCCCTGGGCACATTTTGTCCCACTGTCTTTAGCCGAAGTGCTAGGGGGCATCATTGGCGCCGTGATCGTTTACATCATGCATGCCGACCACTTTAAAGCTTCAGAAGGCGACATTGATCCCGTGGTGATCCGCAATATTTTCTCAACAGCTCCCGGGATTCGGAATTTACCCCGCAACTTCTTTGTGGAATTCTTCGCCACTTTTGTGTTTATCGCGTCTATCTTAGCCATCAGTGAAGTGAAAACACCGGGTATCGTGCCCATTGCCGTTGGTTTATTAGTTTGGGCGATTGGCATGGGCATGGGGGGCACCACGGGGTTTGCCATGAACCTAGCCCGGGACATGGGCCCAAGAATTGCCCACGCTATCTTGCCGATTAAAAACAAAGCCAATTCTGATTGGCAATATGGTATTTTAGTCCCTGGGATCGCCCCATTTTTGGGTGGTCTCTGCGCGGCATTATTCATGCACGGATTCTTTGGCATTAGTTAATCAATGAGGTGATGACAATCGATACAAAGGACATTCAACAACGGATCATTCTGTTACTGAAACTGGCTTATACCGCCACCAATGCCGCCACCATCGGCAATGCCTTACAAGAAGCGAACCAACAATTGACCTGCTTGCAACAACAGGTTCATCAAGTTGAAGCTGATTCAGTAGATGCCTTAACGGAGTTTATCCAAAACGCATTTAACATCAATTTACAATTGCTCAAGGGCCTAGATGCCATGTCGTTATACCCAGTGGATCAAGTTCGCAAGCAAATAGAACAATTGGAACGGGTTATTTAATAAAATAAAAGGAAGTTTTTATCATGAAAACAGTAAGTCTTAAAGAAAAAGTATTACGTCAATCCTTACAACAATATAACCAAGTTATCGTGGCTTTTTCCGGGGGTATTGACAGTACTTTGGTTTTAAAAGAAGCATTAGATGTTTTAGGCGCTGACCATGTGTTAGCCGTTGTGGCCAACTCTGAATTGTTTACCGATGAAGAATTCGATAAAGCTATGGTTTTAGCAAAGGAGCTGGGTGCTAAGACCAAAGCTGTGGCTTTAGATTACTTGGCAGATGAACACATTGCCAACAACACCCCCGAAACTTGGTATTATAGTAAAAAAATGTTTTATGCCCGCTTAAATGATTTGGCTGCAGAATTAGGCTATGATGCTGTTTTAGATGGCATGATCATGGATGATATGAAAGATTTCCGGCCAGGTTTAGTGGCCCGTAATGAGGCTGGTGCCAAGAGTCCTTTACAAACCGCTGAATTTACCAAAGCAGACGTGAGAGCCTTGGCCCAAACGCTAGGCTTGAACAACTGGAACAAAGTCGCCAGCTGTTCCGTATCTTCCCGCTTCCCTTATAACACCACTTTAACCGTGGCGAAGATTCAACAAGTGATGGCAGCTGAAAAACTATTACGGGATGCCGGTTTTCCTACTGTTCGGGTGCGCTACCACGAAACCATCGCCCGCATTGAAGTGCCTGCAGAAGCAATCGCAGATTTGTTGGCGCAAAAAGCAACCATCGATGCCCAATTAAAAGCATTAGGCTTTAAATTTGTAACTGTTGATTTAGCTGGCTTTAAGAGTGGTCGGATGAACGATAGTTTATCTGACGCCCAAAAAGCTGCCTTGATGGCTTAATAGATTGAAATAAAAAATGGTAATCTCCGGACTTGTTAGCCTAGAGGTTACCATTTTTTAGTCCAATTCAATGCCGACATGTTGGGCTTCGGCGGCTTTGACAATTTGATCAGCCACCACGATATCTAAAGCGGCGGTGCCGACGGTCTTGAAGACCGTGATATCTGTCGGTTGTTGGCGCCCGGGGATGTCATGATTGAGCAAGGCCCCCAATTCCCCGTCAATGGCAGACTTGGCCAGTTCACCAGTTGCCAACGGCGTCATCAGATCGCCGGCTTCTGCTAAAGCCCCAGCCAGCGTGTCGACGAAGATATGGTCAGCTTTTTGCAAAGCGGCTACAGGAAGTTCCTGCATCGCTGGGGTATAAGCACCTACCCCGTTAATGTGGGTACCCGGTTGGACTAGGCTGCCATCAAAGGTAGGCTGCTTAGCAGTGGTCACCGTGGTGATGATGTCGACTTTAGCCACCACCTCATTGGGGGAGGCCACGGTGGCAAAGGTCGTGGCAAATTTAGTCTGAAAATTTACCTTGGCCCGCTGGACAAAAGCTTGGGCCCGGGATTGATCCCGGTCAAAAATATAAACCAATTTTAGAGACCTAACCGTCAGCATAGCTTCTAACTGGGTCATGGCTTGCCCACCGGTACCAATGAGCAGGGCTGTCTGGGCATCTTGGCGGGCTAACAGGTCCGTTGCTGCCCCTTGAACCGCACCAGTTCGCAATTGGGTCAAATAAGTGCCATCTAAAATAGCTGAGACTATCCCGGTTTTCGCATCCAGGGCAATCATCGTCGCCGGCGAACTGGGCAGGTCCTTGGCCAGGTTATCCGGATAAATAGAAATGATTTTAATGCCCAGTGCCGGACTGGCGCCACCCACATAACCTGGCATGGTTAGGCTTTGCCCGTTATATTTTGGAATATCTACATTCGTCCGCAAGGGGATGGTGGTATCCCCCTGCGTAGACAGACTTAAAGCTAACTTATCTGCTTGGATAGCTTGGGTCATGGTAAATAGACTTTGAATGTTGGTTTTGGATAAATAGCGCATGATAAAGTTCCCCTTTATTGTAAAAGTCGGTAGTTATTAATAATAGTTGTTTCTAAAAGCGTAGCTAGGCCATATCTTGCTTGATTGCCTTGCTATCACTATAGAACTTTGGCTGGGTTCTTGTCTATGCCAGCAGAAAATAGGGTAGCAATCAGCCTTAATAGTTATTTAATTCAAAAGAGATTTTAAAATATCCGTGATAGGATTATTATTGGTCGTGAAGGAGTGTGTCAAGATGAAAAATGAAAAACAGTTTGTTAAATTATGTGTTGTTCTGGGAGCATTGTTTTTGGGGTTGCTGGGTTTCAAAGCCAATATTGCACAGGGGGCGCTGGATATTCAAGTACCTATGAATCCAACCACAGTGACTTCCAATGGCTTTCCTGCAGTGATCTATAGTGATCCAGCCTGCACCAAACCCACTGGCCAAACCCTAGATACGGCTATCACCACTTGGAAAGTCAATCGGGAAGTTTTTGCATACCCAAGCAATAACTTTTTTGGGGCCTTTGACTTAGGCGACAATCAATGGGTCAAAGATGGGGAAGTATTCTTTAGTATTAACCCTATATCCGTCTATGCCGGGTATTACGACATTTTGGAAGCTTATTCCGGTGGCAAGCAGGTCACTGTCTACAATAATCCTCAGCAATCTAAAGTCACTGGCCACCTTGATACAGCTATCAGTGATTGGGCCGTCACCGGTTATGCGGTCACTGGTCCGGATGGCAGTCTAGGACGATTAGATTTGGGGGATAATCAGTGGATTAATGCCAAAGATGTGGTTTTAATTCATAATGTTTATGTTACAAAGCTGGGACGTCTCTTTATGATGAAAATGGCCAACAAACCGGCACATTACCTAACTTAGACGGTAATGGGTATGGCTATTACCGGGCCTTTGGCGTCATGAAACACAATGATGAATTCTACATTAGACTTGGTTCCGATACCCAATGGGCTAAATTAAGCCAAAGCCATCGGGATATCTAACAAAATTATCTGCTTTTACGACGTTTATGGCTCTTAAAGTGAGAATTTCATGATAGGTGAGTGATTTGGTTGACACCGCTTACACTTCCTTGGTAGTATTAGACTATAAAGAGCATGTTACTGGTTCGACCAGGCATAAGCCAATTCAAAACTATTGCACGAGACTGTCGGCCTTGGGTATCAATGTTTTGAGTTGGCTTTTGTTGTTACGGGGAGGGCAAGATTAATGCTAAAGGTGTTACAAAGTTTTGGAAATAATGCGGCCTTAGTTTTTGATGATCATCAAGTGGAATGGGTCGTATTAGGTAAAGGGGTTGGCTTTGGTTGTAAGAAGGGCGATGTGGTGGATGAAGCGGCCATCCAAAATCGTTATAAAGCCATTGCCGACGAAGCGCTGGCCACTTTGACCCAGACGGATACCCAGGTATTAAATTTAACCAACGATATTTTAGAATTTATCGCGGCTAATTTAACCCAAGAAGTATCCATCAATGACTACGCTAGTTTGGCGGATCACTTAGCGTTTATGCTCCAGCGGACCGAGGCAAAGATTCAGATGCCCACAGAGGCCGTGCGCTGGGAGATTCAAAAGTTATTTTCTAAGGAATATGAACTGGCGTTGCAAGTTGTTCCTAAGATTGAACAGGCTTTTGAAATTGAATTGCCTGAAAATGAAGCTGTTTTTCTGACCTATCACTTTATTGATGCCGAGAATCAAAGCACCATTGACGAAACCCTGTACTTAATTAAATTGATCAAAAAATTAATGAACATTGTGCAGTTTCAATATCGCATTGTGTTGGATCAAGACTCATTTAGTTACAATCGTTTCGTGTCGCATTTACGTTTGTTTTTGATTCGTTATATGAAAGGGACCGATACTGAAATTAACCAATTGGATCCAGCATTTGTCAAATTGACCCAGGATAAGTATAGCCAAGCCTTTCAAGTTGCCAGCAGTATGGTTCAATATTTAACTGCGGAGACTGGCTGGCAGATTGGGGATTCGGAAAAAGTCTTTTTAACGTTACATCTCATGCGTTTTATGCAAAAACAGTAATTTTATCCATCGGCGTGTCACTGGTTCGACCAGGCATCAGCCCAGCTAAGCCGTCAGTATGCAATCGGAGTGTGCATATTGACGGGTTAGTTGGGCTATTTTTATTTCTGAAAACATTATAAGGAGGCACAAATCATGAAGTACGAAGACTTAGCGAAGTCCATCGTCAAAGACGTGGGGGGCGAAGGGAACGTCAACAGTTTAGTCCACTGTGTGACCCGCCTGCGCTTTCGACTCAAGGATGAAGATAAAGCCGACACAGCAGCCATTGAGGCCCTAGACGGGGTCGTCAGTGTGGTCAAAAGTGGTGGCCAATACCAAGTGGTCATCGGTAACGCCGTGGGCGATGTGTTCGATGCGGTGCTGGCTGTAAGTGATATCAACAAAAATGAAGCGACTGATGAACCCAGTGAAGCTGAAGGGGAAAAAACGAACTTATTCAATAAATTTGTGGATTTGATTTCTGGTATTTTCTCCCCACTATTGGGCTACTTAGCAGCCACCGGTATGCTGAAGGGGTTGCTGGCATTATGTCTGCAATTCGGCTGGTTGACTGAACGAGAAGGGACGTATCGGGTATTATTCGCGATTTCAGATAGTTTCTTCTATTTCTTACCAGTTATGTTGGGTTACAGTGCGGCCAAGAAATTTAAGGTCAATGAATTCCTAGGGCTGACCATTGGGGCGGTGATGGTTTATCCCACCATTGTGGCCATGGCGCCCATTGCCATGGGTAAGGCCACGCCGCTGTTCACCTTGTTCGGGGGGACGCCGTTTAACTCACCGGTATATGAAACCTTTGCCGGGATCCCGTTGATCATGATGAGCTATACCTCTTCGGTGATTCCTGTAATCGTGGGGGTTTGGTTTGCGGCCATCATTGAGCGGCGCTTGCAAAAGATTATCCCCACTGTGGTGAAGGCCTTCTTAGTGCCATTGTTCACCTTGTTGATCGCGATTCCGTTAATTTTCTTGATCATTGGCCCAACCACAACTTGGGTGGCCCAAGGTTTAGGCTTTGCCATTCAAAGTTTAGTGAGATTAAGTCCAGTTATTGCCGGCGTGGTGCTGGGTGGTTTCTGGCAGGTGATGGTGATGTTTGGCCTCCATTGGGGCTTGATCCCAGTAGCCATGAACAACATCGCTCAAAATGGTATGGACTCTATTTTAGCCTTAACCTTTGCGGCATCTTGGAGTCAAATTGGGGCCGTGCTTGCTGTTGTACTGCGGACCAAAGATAAGAAAGTCAAAGGGTTAGGGATTTCTGCCTTCGTTGCCGGGATATTCGGGGTTACTGAGCCGGCTATCTACGGGATTACCTTACCCCGTAAAAAACCATTTTATGCCAGTCTAATTGGGGCCGGTGTTGGGGGTGCCTTGTTAGGTATTTTCCATACCGTGGCTTACAACATGGGCGGTCTAGGCATCTTTGCCCTATTGACCTTCTTTAAACCAGGTGAAACCATTGGCTTACCATTCTATGGGGCTTTATTAGCCGGCGTAGCGGGCTTTGCCATCGCCTTCTTCTTGACGCTGTTCTTAGCCAAAGAAAAAACTGAAGATACCGATAAAGCCGACACGACGGATACCACCGATGCTGGGCCAGAATTAGAAGGGGCCAACTTAGAAATGATGGCTGAAACTAAAGCGCCCGTGGCGGTGACTCAACCGGAGATTACCTACAATCAACCAGAAGTGATGCACAGTCCGTTAAGCGGGACCATCATGCCACTGGATGAGATCAATGATCCGGTCTTTGCTTCAGGCGCCATGGGCAATGGGGTAGCCATTAAACCAACCACCGGTAAAATTTTCGCCCCCGTATCCGGTGATATTCAATTACTGTTCCCAACCAAACACGCTATTGGTATTAATAGTGATGGTGGCGCGGAGATTTTGATCCACGTGGGGATGGATACGGTACAACTAGATGGGAAAGGCTTTACTGCCCATATTAAAGAGGGCGACCATGTTCAAAAGGGCGATTTGCTCTTAGAATTTGAAATAGAGACTATTAAAGAAGCGGGTCTGGATACCATTACCCCAATCGTGGTGACTAATGTGACCAAATATCATGAGGTGCAACCACTGAAAACGTCGGGGACAGTCACGCCAGATGATGACATTCTAAACTTAAGCTAAAGGAGGACCAGTTAAAATGACTAATTTTCCAAATGATTTCTTATGGGGCGGCGCGGTTGCTGCCAATCAATGTGAGGGTGCTTATTTGACCGATGGGAAGGGCAAATCCTTAGTGGATATTTTGCCTACAGCTGACTTTGGACGTTGGGATGCGTTGATGCATCCTAAGACAGCTGAGCAGAAAACCTATGACTATTATCCCAGCCATGAATCAATTGATTTTTATCACAATTATGAAGCCGACTTAGAACTGATGGCGGAAATGGGCTTCAAGACTTTCCGTACATCCATTAGTTGGCCACGGATTTTTCCCAATGGGGATGATGAAAAGCCGAATAAAGCAGGCTTAGCTTTTTACGACCACTTATTTGCCAAGTGCCATGCCTTGGGGATCGAACCCTTGGTGACCATCAATCATTTTGATACCCCACTGGCGTTACTGGATAAATACAATGGTTGGCAGGACCGGCGTTTGATTGACCTTTATCTGAAGTACTGTGAGGTTATTTTCAAGCGTTATCAGCATTTAGTGCGCTATTGGCTGACCTTTAATGAGATCAATATGATTTTGCATATCCCATTTTTAGGTGGGGGCATGGACGTTAGTGACTTATCACCCCAAGATGCCATGGCTGTGAAATACCAAGCTGCCCATCATCAATTGGTGGCTTCGGCTAAAGCGACGCAACTGGCCCATGAAATTGATCCGGATTTCCAAGTGGGTTGTATGTTAGCTGCTGGGGATACTTATCCCAACACTCCTAATCCAGCCGATGTGTTAGAAGCCCTACAGGCTAATCGGGAAGGCTACTTCTTTATTGACGTGCAGGCTAGAGGTTACTATCCAAACTACGCCCTGGCTTTGTTTAAAGAAAAGGGTATCCATATTGACATCACTGAAGATGATAAAGCCAGTTTGAAGCATACGGTGGACTTCATCTCCTTTAGTTACTACTCATCTCGCCTGGTCAGCGCGGACCCTGCGGTGAATGTGGAGACCGGCGAGGGTAATGTTTTCAAGAGTTTGAAGAATCCATATTTACCAACTTCTAGCTGGGGTTGGCAAACCGATGGAGTGGGCTTGCGCATTACCATGAATAATATCTGGGATCGTTATCAACTGCCATTGTTTGTGGTTGAGAATGGGTTAGGTGAAAAGGATGAATTAACGCCTGATTTAAAAGTTCACGATGATTATCGCATCGCTTATTTAGCCGAGAACATTGAACAAATGGGCCTGGCCCTCAAAGACGGCGTGGTTTGCTGGGGCTATACTTCCTGGGGTTGCATCGATCTCGTGTCGGCCAGTACGGGGGAAATGGCCAAACGTTATGGTTACATTTACGTGGACCGGGACAACGCTGGCAATGGCACCAACCAGCGCTATAAGAAGGATTCCTTCGATTGGTATAAACAGGTCATTGCCAGCAACGGCGCCGATCTAGAACACCATCAAGAAGTTGTACAATAAATAATGATCACCCAAATCTAAAGCTGAAAAGTCATCTAATTGCGGATGACTTTTTTTGTTTTGAATAAATATGTATATAAATGTATAATTGACAGGTTGTAATTACATAAAGATGCAATAATTTTGAAAAGATGGGAGAAAATTTGTAATCATGTCGAAAATAAAACAAATTATCATGCTGATTGTGACTGTTATGCTTGTGACAATTGGCTTGAATTTAACAGCCGCTAACCAAGTTCAAGCGGCAAGTGCACCAGATGACACCTTAGCACAAATTAAGAAAAAAGGGGTTTTGGTGATGGGGACATCCCCCAATTACCCGCCCTATGAATTCCAGGCCAACGTGAATGGCAAACAGACCATTGTGGGGATGGATATTGAAATTGGTAAACAGATTGCCAAGGATTTAGGGGTCAAATTGGAAATCAAACCCCTGTCCTTTAGTTCTCTATTGGTATCCTTGGAGACCGGTAAAGTCGATATGATCCTCTCTGGCCTCAGTCCCACCCCAGAGCGGGCCAAAAGTGTAGATTTTACCAATGTTTATTACACGGAATCCCAAAGTATCATCATCAACCGCAATGACGCCGCCACCTTGAAGAATAAAGCGTCCTTTGCCGGCAAACCCGTTGGGGCTGAAACGGGGACTTTACAGTATGATTTGATCAAAAAACAGATGCCCGGCGCCAAGTTAGTGGGGATGGGCAGTGCTGCGGATTTGATCATGGCTTTAAAGACCCATAAAGTTGATGGGGTGGTGAAGGGCACCGCCTCAGCAACGGCTTATGCCACCAGTGATCCCAGTTTAGCCACGATCAACGGGGATTTCACCACCGATCAAACCCAGGCCGGGAATGCCATTGCCGTGGCCAAAGGGGCAGATTCTTTAAAAGCTGCCTTAAATCAATCTATTACCAAAATTCAAAAGCGCCACTTGATTCAACGCCAATATTTAAAGACCGCCGGTAAGTATTTAAAGAGTGATGATAAGAGTACCTCGATGGTCAGCTACTGGCAGTTCTTTGCCAAAGGGATTGAATATACCCTGGGGATGTCCATTGTGGGGATTATTTTTGGGGCAATTCTAGGGATTCTCGTGGCAGCCATGCGCATCAGCAAAACCAAGCTGTTGAAATGGATCGCCATTGTCTATACGGAATTTCTCCGGGACACGCCTTTGATGGCCCAGGTATTATTCATCTATTTTGGCCTAGGGGCCTTGTTGAATATCCCCGCGCTTTTAGCCGGGATCATCGCCATTTCCGTGAACACTTCCGCCTACATCAGCGAAATTGTCCGGGGTGGGGTTCAAGGGGTTTCCGATGGCCAATATGAAGCCGCTAAAAGTTTAGGGATTAAAAATACCGACATGTACCGCTTCATTATTTTCCCCCAGGCCTTGAAGTCCATTTGGCCGTCCTTGGGTAATCAGTTCATCACTTTGATCAAAGATACCTCCATCGTGTCCATTATTGGGGTGACAGAATTGATTTATCAAATGGGGATCGTGCAAGCCGAAACCTATCGGGGTGTGGCGCCAATTGCGGTGACAATCCTATTGTACTTCATCATTATTTTCACGCTGTCTCGGATATTGCGCCATGTGGAAAAACGAATTCATTAGTCAAAAAAACATTGCCACTGACCTATAAAGGTTAACGGCAATGTTTTTTTCTACTCATTTTGCACCAACCAAGCTAAGACCTGGTCCAATTGGGCGGCCCATACTGGCCAGCTATGATCCCCAGCAACCGGCCGCCAAACGTAATTCAGCTCCCGAGAAAAGCGGTGGGCCAAGTATTCATTATCCTTAAATAAGGAATCCCCAGTACCACAACTGGTATAAAACTGCAGCGTGGCTTGTTGGGCAGCGGTTAACTGATTGAATAAAAATTCCAAGTTATTCTGATCCGCAAACATGGTATCATCCGGAAATAATACGGCGACTTCTGATTTGGGCACGGGAAAGTCAGGATTATTGAAGAAATTGGGTAGATTGACTACCCCAGATAGGGCCGCAATTTTTTGGAATTTATCCGGATAAGTTAAGCCAAAGCGCAAAGCCCCAAAACCCCCCATGGAGTTACCCATGATAAAGTTTTTAGCTTGTTCTGTGGGCAAACTAAACATTTTTTGCATCCGGGGCATAAATTCTTGGATGAAGTAATCCTCATAAGGTAACACGCCAGCGTTCACATAGAAACTATTTTGGCCATTGGGCATGATCACCGCTAAGTGATAGGTTTCGGCCAAGTCCATAATCGCCGTGTGCAACAGCCAGGATTGCTCGTCACCACCATAGCCATTTAATAACCATAAAGTGGCAGCGGGATTAGCTTCATAGTCATTGGGGATAATAATATTTGTTTTGGAAAAGGCGTTGAGGGTTGGGGAGAAGGTGTTGGCGGTTAATACGGTCATAGGTTTAAGCACCATCCTTATCGTAGGTTTGGGCGTAATAGTAAGCACCCTTGGCATTATTTAAATTGACTTTGGACTGTAGGGTGATCTGGTGGTCAGCTTTCAGGTAATCCATTAGGATATCCACATAAAGGGGATATTTTTCCACGGGACTACCGGACAGCACTAAGGGCACTGGATCGGGCAACTTGGCTTTAGTAATGGCCAGATTAATTTGTTGGGCCAGGTCCTTGGCCGCCATTTTGAGCAGCTGTAAAGCTACAATATCATTTTTTTGGGCTAAGGCAAAGACAACTTGACTTAACTTGGCCACATCGCTCTTTTGAACATTGTAAAAACAGCGGACGGCTTCAAAGATAGTGTTGGCGCCCAGGGCCTGGTAGACAGCTTTGGCAAAGTCAGAAGTTAACCCATGATCATATTCATAGGTCAGCCGAAGAATAGCTAATTTGCCAATATGAAAACCACTGCCTTCATCCCCCAACAAATGGCCCCAACCACCAACGCGATAATACTGACCATGGTTTTGGGCCATCACCACGGACCCGGTACCAGCAATGGCCAAGACGCCATTTTCCCCTTGGAGCTCACTGAGACAGGCCAGTTGGGCATCAGAAATAAAGTGATGGCGATAATTGGTGATCCCTAGGTCAGCGGCGAAGTTCTTAGGAACCCCGTTGACGTTGATGCCAGCGATGCCATAAACGATCAAACGACAATGAAACTGGGCTGGAATGCGGGCCAGTAATTTACGGGTAACTTCCCGAAGATTAGTGGTAGCTTGGCGTTGGTTGACCACCAAGTTGGCCCCCTTACCCCGGACCGAGCCAAGGACTTGACCTTGATCATTAAAAATAAAACCATCGGTGTGGGTAGCGCCACAATCCAGACCTAAGATGCAATTATATGGATTTTGCAAGATTTAGTCACGACCTTTTGAATTTTGTTTAGACTCCAGCTGATATAAGCGGCGGTTGATTTTGATAAAATTTTGCGCCAAATCCCGAATGGATTCCGTGGCCATGAGCTGGTCTTCAGCATGGACCAACAATAAGCTAAAGCCCGGCCCTTTTTGCTGGGCTTCGGCGGTGATTACTTTAAAATGCGCTTGCGCGGCTTCCTTCAACAGCTTGTTGGCTTCTTTGAGTTGGTTATCAATATCCGCAAAGTCACCGGCTTCGGAGTCACTGATAATTTTCATTAAAATTGTTTTGGCAGCACCAGCATTACTGATGACGTCAAAGGCGATACTTTCGATTTCTGCACTTTCCAACAGATACACTTCCTAATTTTTTATAAATTTGAATTTAGACCAGGGTTTGATGTAATCGATCAAAAATGTTTCCGCAGCGGTGACGTGACCCACCACATTTTTTAATTGGTGATCATTAGGCATGGCTTGTTTGACAATATTTAATTCTCCCTTATATTGACCAAAATTATCATTGCCGATGGTGATGTCCCCCCGTTTTAACTGGGGAACGGCATGGTTGACGGGAATCGACTGATGAACGTAGGCCAATTTTACAAAGGTGGAGCGGATCGAATAGTCGTTGATATCCCCCCGATTAAAGTGTTGGTGCTTGAATAAAATATCGTATTCATTGTCACTTAAGGTAGGGCTGGGGTCGACTTTTAGGGCCAATTGGTCGGCATTAACGCCAGCCAAGGCCTTGAGTTCCGCATCACTGGCAAAGGCATTTGCAATCAGGACATCATCGATCAACCCGGTGGCAAAAAGATGTTTTGCCTGGAGGTCGATATCAAGATCTCGGTGCATTTCTAGCGTAGGTAAGCCGTCCGCAAAGACATGGGGGCCAAAGGTAGCTGCTTGGGATGTGACGAAGGCCGCGGTTTTCAGCCCCATGCGCTTGTACATGGTCGAACATTTGGTAAAGAAGTCTAGGCCCAAGCCCGTATACCGCTGAGGGTAAAAGTTATGGCAACCGGAGATACGGCGTAAGTTGGGTTGATAGGATAGAATATTGGCGATATTTCCCGTATCAGCACTGATATTTAATTCCAAGTCTAATTGGGGATCTTCAAAGCTGATCAAGGATTCCGTTAAGCCATCAAAGTTGGCATCTAGCCGCAGGGCACTGGCCCCAAGGTCGGCCAACAAATCTAAATGATGGTAATCCATACCCAATATTTTAAAAAGACGGGGATTCACGTCAATGGTAGTTTTCAGCCCCAGGGAATTGCCATAGGTGATGATTTTTTTAAAATCAGCCAATACCCTGGTTTTATTGTCGGCTGTGACATCTAACATGCTGGTGAATACGCGGTGGTAGCCCAGCTTTGCCGCTTTTTTTAGATAGGTGGCGTTGGCTTCAAATGAGCTTTTGTCAGGATAAATCGATAAACCTAATGCCAAAATTAAAACCTCCTAGTTTGTAGCCGCTGGTGTATTGTTGGCAGCACTGGCAGCACCGTTGTTGGCTGCTTTTGCGTCAGTTGCAGCTGCTTGTTGTTCTTGTTTTAATTGGTTGCGATCCCAAGCTTTGAAGAAGGGCCAGTAAATCACCATAGCCACACCAATATTGAATAAGGCTAACACAATGGCTCGCCAGTCAAAGCCCGTGGCCATGAAAGCGCCAATTGGGCCCGGCAAGGTCCAGGGCACCAGGGCAATGGTGCGATTCACCAAATGCATGATGGTGGCCAGCCAAGTGATGACTCCCATGGCCAACGGCGCCAAGATGAAGGGGATGGCAAAGTACGGATTCAAGACCAAAGGCAGCCCAAAGATAATGGGTTCGTTGATGTTAAAGAGCCCCGGGATAATTGTAACTTTACCCATCATTTTACCCATGGCAGATTTGGAGAAAAAGGTTAGCAGGATACAAAGGGCTAAGGTGGCCCCGGCACCGCCAATGTAAACAAACCACTGGAAGAATTGTTCCGTCATATAGTGGGGTGCTGTTGCGGCGGTGGCTCCGTGGGCGACAGCGGCCATGTTGGCGTTTAGATTGGGATACCAGTACGGCCAGAAAATGGGGGTGGCGATGGCCGAACCGTGAACCCCAAACAACCAGAAAACCGAGTTCAACAAGATTGGGGCAATAACGGAAGGAAAATTGTCCTTGCCAAAGTGGCCCAATGGGGATAAGACCGTGAGCAAGAATTCGTTTACGTCAAAATGCAGAGCTTCTCGGATCACCCACGCCAAAATGATCACAATGGCTGCTGGAATCAAGGCCACGAAAGAAGCAGAGACCGCCGTGGGGACCCCTTTGGGCATCTTGATGACCCAGTTTCTGGCTCGACAGAAGCGAATGACTTCCACTGTGCCAATGGCCGACAACATGCAGGTAAATAAACCATAGGCGCCAAAGTTTTGAGCCGGAAAGACGGAACCAGCCGTGATGTGGGCTAACTTGGCCAGCTTTGGAATAAGGGTCCCCGGTTGAATTGCCAGGGTCAAAAACACCATCACCGCCACGACACCACTGGAAGTCCGGTCGATTTTATAAGTGGCCGCCAAATGACTGGCAATGGCAAAACAGGCATAAATGGACATGAAACCAATGGAAAACGACACCGGTGTGGCTAGCGCACTGGCCAAGGGTTTAATGAGCTTAGTCCACCAGGCAAAGGGTAATTGTGAAATGAGGGTAAAAAAAGAGCCAACGATTGCCACAGGAATAATGACTGCCATCCCATCACGAATTGCAGTCAGGTAGCGATTCCCGGCAACCTTGGCCATACTCTCGGTAATTTTATCTGAATTCAAAGCCATACGCTATTCCCCCAGAAAAATTTATTTGTGTTTTTTTGATTTCCTATTTGTGCAGAGACTGCTCAATTAAGTCCAGTAGCGCGCTGGCTTGAATGGGGTTGTACATCGTTCTTGGGATCATCAGAAATTGTTTATCATGTTCCTTGGCTTCAGCTTCAATGGCCGCTTTGCGATAGACAGACTGCGGCGCTAATAAAACGATATCATAATTTTTGTTATCTAAATCATCCGCCACACTATCAGTGCCGGTGGGGTCGACCGTAATCGTCTGACCCCGCTTTTTGGCAGCGTCCACTAAGCCCTGGGCAATAATGGAAGAACTCATGCCGCCACTACAAGATAATAAAATATTCATAAGCTAAACACCTCCAAGAAATATCTTACAGGAAAAGTATATGGCACTGCCCAAAACTGGTCAAGGAAACGCTAGAAAAAGTGCTAAGATTGAGGTAGTTGCGAGGCAAAAAATTAGAAAAAGCAAGGTTTTTAGGCGGTTGCGAAGTCTGAAAGATCTCTGGCAACGGTGAGTCACACCAAACCGGTTACAAATTAAATTTTTGAATCATCAATATTGAAATCAAAGAAATACAACCCTAGTTGCGCCCGGCGCAATTGAGGTTGTATTTTTTTGTAAAGTGAAGCTATTCAAATATTTTCGTTTTGGGCGGGTGCATTAGCTCTTTGCCGCCAACTGATCCAAATTGTCACCAGTAATAGCCCAATTAAAACTAGAGCACCGTTCATAAATACCAAGGTCAGTTGTTTATGGCCCATCAACAAGAAGGCGGCGATAAATGGGGAAATAAAATTGGCCAGATTTGAACAAATCAATAAGAAGGTGGATACAAAATTGGATTGGGAAATATCAGCTGCTTGGCTAGCTGCCCCAAATATGGCCGGGACGAATATGCCGAAACTGGCGCCAATCAAAAAGGCACCCATAGTGGCCAGCGTGATTTGGGCCGTGAAAGCATACATCCAGTAAGCCCCCAACATCATAGCCGCCGCCAAAACCAAAACGCCGCTACGCAAGTGGGTGAATAGTTGCCCATAAAGTAGACCAGCCATGATGGTTCCCACGGACATTAAGCCCACCAACAAACTACCAGTGTTAGCTGAACCAATGCCGTTATCGATTAGGTAAGTGGGAATTTTGACAGTGGCAATCATATAAAAAGTCATCAGACCAAAGAGGAGAAAGCCATATTTACTCAGGCTGCGCCAATTGATGGGGTGTTTAGCTGGAGTAGAATGGGTCGGCGCAACTGTCAGTGTAATATCAGGCACGTTACGATGGTAGAAAATCAAAATGACAATAGCCACCGCATAAATTAGAAAAGCAGCCCGCCAATTGATGATAATTAACCCGGCAACCAAAATGGAACCAATCGTGGCTCCAATGCCCTGAAAGGCATTTTGCCAACCTAATAATTTATCCCGCTGTTGGCCATGGTAAGAGAAGGTGATCAAGCTGACGGCTAGGGAATTATAGATACCCAAGCCAGCTCCTAATAAGGCGCGCGCCCCAATCAGCAGCCAAATATTTGGCGCCACTAGAGATAACAGCGTTGAGGCAATCACCAGGGTCAATCCTAATTCAACGGTCTTTTTAGTTCCTAAATATTTAACAATCCACGTACTCAGTACCACAAAAAGAGCCATGGTCAATGAGGGAACGGTGGACACTTGATCGATCAAAGACGAAGCCACATGTTGATACGTTGTGGCAATTGCCGGCAGTGCCGGTGATACAATGCCCGTGGTCATGGTGAGCAGCGATAGGGATAAAATACCTAAAGCCTGTTTCGTACTATTTTTATGGGAAGGTGTTATTTCTGTCTGAATTATGACCGCATCCTAACTTAATTTAAGCGCTGAACTCGCTTTGCTGTTTCATTATAATTGGAAAAAATGATTAATGAAACAACATTTTTTGATTAGGATGGTATCATATATACATGTTTATGAGTATGAGTAATGCTGCAATCATATGGTTCGGATTCTGTAACACTGATATATGTATTTAATTTACATATATATTTTAGCCATGTACTTTTACGCCTAGTAAATAGCATGCCTATTCATTTAAACAAAACGTCCTCACAGCAGAAATTATTATTCAGCTGTTAGGACGTTATTTTTATACACTGAGATGTACTGAACTTGATGCGTATTTACCTGAATAAATATAGATGCTAAGTAAAAAAACAGTGGAAATCCTTTGTGCTAAAGGATCATAGCCATTGTAAGTGTAAACACTTGCAAATGAAAATGGATTGTTCTTTAATGTGGTTGTCAAAAATAAATAGGTGTCAGGAGGTAATTGTTATGAGCTTCACGATTAAGTTTGCAAGGATTGATAATCGTTTGTTGCATGGTCAAGTAGCAACAGGCTGGGTGAATTTAGTTAAGCCCAACCGAATTTTCATTGTTTCAGACACTGTTGATAAAGATCAGTTGCGTAAAACGCTGTTGGTTGAAGCGGCACCATCCGGAATTAAGGCTAACGTTCTAAGCGTGGCTAAGATGATTAAGGCTTATGGTGATTCGCGGCTGGACTCCTTACAGGTCTTATTGCTAACTGAAGGCCCAGAAGACATGATGCGGTTGGTAGAAGGGGGTATTCCCCTTTCAAAAATTAACGTTGGCAATATGACCTTTAATGAAGGCGAGACGGTGATAGCTTCTAACTTATCAGTTAATGCTGATGATATTGAAGCTTTCAAGTATCTAGCTGCTCATGGTTCAGAGATGCAACGCCAACAGGTTCCTGGGGATTCACCTGAAGATGTAATGGGATTATTACGTAAAGCCAAATTGGCCGATTAAAAAGAAGGCGAAGTTATGAGTACAGCGTCGTTAATTGTATTAATGCTTGTTGCATTTTTGGCCGGTATAGATGTCGTTCTTGATGAGTGGGAGCTTGCTCAACCAATTGTGGCTTGTACAATGGTTGGCATGGCTTTAGGGGATGTTGCCAGTGGTGTTTTATTGGGAGCTCAACTTCAACTCATTGCCATTGGTTGGATGAATATTGGTTCCGCGATTCCGCCAGATGCGGCATTAGCTTCAATTATTTCGGCAGTATTAGTTTGTGGACCGGCAAATCTGAGCATAGCCAACGGGATTGCCATTGCGATTCCATTAGCTATTGCAGGACAAGTATTGAATATTTTTGTGCGTTCGATTGTAGTTATTATGGCTCATGTTGCCGATGGTCGTGCAGCTGATGGTGATATCAAGGGGGTTCAGTGGATCCATTATTTTGATATGTTTCTACAAGGCTTGCGAATCGCAATTCCAACGTACATTGTAACAATTATCAGTCCAAAAGCGGTTCAAGCTGGGTTAAATGCGATTCCCAAAGTAATTACACAAGGCTTGTCGATTGCCGGTGGATTCGTGGTAGTCGTTGGGTTTGCCATGGTCATTAATATGATGGCGAATAACGAAGTGTGGCCGTTTTTCTTTGCTGGTTTTGTCTTGGCGGCTTTAACACAGTTGAATCTGATTGCTTTTGGGATCTTGGGCTTAGTCATTGCATTTGTTTATATTAGATTATCACCACGCTTCAACGCTCAAACGACCGTTGTTCAAAATGCAAATGATCATGATGCCGCAAGTGGTAGTGCTGAGGATGATATTGACAAAGCCCTAGATGATTTATAGGAGGCCGAGGACAATGGTTGATAATAAAGCACAATCCGTGCAAAAGGATAAACAATATAAATTAACACATGGTGACATGATTTCTGCCTTTTGGCGTTCGGGTTTTTTACAAGGTTCTTGGAATTATGAACGTGTTCAAAATGTTGGTTTTTGTTTCCAAATGATTCCGGCTATTAAACGTTTATATCCATCAGACAAAGAAAAAACTGCTGAAGCTTTGAAACGGCATCTGACTTTTATGCAAACGACACCGGTTATGTCCTCATTGATTGGGGGTATTACCATGGCTATGGAAGAGGAAAGAGCCAATGGTGCAGATATTGATGATGCAACCATTGCAAGTGTTAAAGTCGGTACCATGGGTCCACTTGCCGGTGTAGGAGATCCCATATTTTGGGGTACTATTCGGCCGGTTATTGCTTCTTTTGCTGCAAGCTTAGCACTTTCTGGTTCTGGCGTGATGGGACCCATTATTTTCTTTGTAGTTTGGAATGCAATTCGTTTAGCAACACGTTGGTATTTACAAAAAATAGGTTATGACCAGGGAACAAATATTGTACAAAATCTTGGTGGTGGCTTAATTCAAAAATTAACAACTGGGGCCTCTATTTTAGGCATGTTTATTATGGGTGCACTAGTCCCACGTTGGACAAAAATCAATTTCCCATTGGTTATTTCAAAAGTAAAAGTTGATGGTAAGACAACGACCACGACGCTACAACAAATTTTTAATCAGTTATTACCTGGAATTATACCATTGCTATTGACGTTCTTTTGTATTTGGATGTTGCGTCGCAAAGTTAATGCGATTTGGTTAATATTTATTTTATTCGGTGTCGGTATCTTTGGCTATTGGATTGGCCTCTTAGGTTAAGCCATGCTAAATGAGAAGACAGAATTAATGATTACAGCAAATTACTTCCCCAATAAAATTAAAGCTAATCATGGCACTTTGATTTTTGGAGACACTGGCCTAGAGTTTATTCCTGATTTTTCACGTAAAAGAATTCAGCTCACCTATGACAATATGAAGGGAATTAGGGTAATTACTATCTTTAAGCACTGGTTTAGAGGTTTTTACGTCATTGATCAGGATGATGCCTTGTACCGATTTGTGACACGAGACACTAAAAAAGTAATTCATATTCTAAATCAGAAAATAGATAAACGTACGATTCGTGTATTTCGTGGCACCTTCACAAAGCGAGGATAAGGCAGGTTACGGAATTTTTGAAAGGACGACCTAAGATGACTGTTGTCAGCGCATATATGTATGTCAATACCAAAAAAGGCAAAAGGTTCGTGCTTGCTTGTCCAGAAAACAATTTGCAAGTTACCGCTAAAGAAAAGGTATTTGCTAGCATTTGGAATCCATTTCTTGGTTGGTTAGTTGTGTTACCAACTTTTTTTAAAATGCATATCGGGACAAGCGATGTTACGGTGCAATCAAAATTTCAATTCTTAGGAAGCCAATATGATATTTTTGTAGATAATGAGTTGGTAGGTTCCTTGGCGACACAAGCCAGTAACTATCATGAACCGTATAAAATAGTTATCAAGGGTACTTCCTTTCGTTTGATTCCTCATCCTGGGAATACTTACTTCGAATTGCGGGATAAAGCTATGAAGAAGGTATTTGCACTACGACGAAACATAGCAGATCCCGACAAATATGCTTTTGCCGTAAATGAGACACTAGATTTCCGAACCGCAACAGGACTTGCAATGGCTATTTTGGATAGTTATCGAATGTAGTTAAGAAAGGAAAGTACTGTGATTTTCTATTAAAGATAGAAACTCGTGGCAACTGTTTAAGCAGGGAAATTTCTATTTGAAAAGTCTGTGATTGTGCCTTATTAGCACTATGACAGACTTTTTTAGTGAATCCAGGGATTAATTCCAATAACCCGCATGGACTGCAGCGGCTTCTCTTTCCAATTCTTCAAAGGGCCCAACTACCATGATATCTTTTTGGCCATGTTGAAAAATTTCGCGGCTAGGTAGATTAAAAGTTGGGTTGATTTCACTACTACCCGTTAATTGCAATAAGCGACGTTCAGCCATGGCATAAACCACTCGGCCAATATTGGCCCAGTAAATAGCCCCTGAGCACATGACACAAGGCTCAGCCGTGGTATACAAACTGCAATCCCATAAGAAGGCTTTACTATACGCATGAGAAGCGCGTTCAGCCAGCATACATTCCGCATGACCGGTGCACTTGCGTTCAGTGAGCTCGATATTTTCTTGGGTCATTAAAATGTTACCCTGGTTATCAGCTAACAGCGCACCAAAGGGCGTATTGCCGTTTTGCCGGGCGGCTTTTGATATTTCAATACATTTTTTCAATAACTTTAAATCTGTGTCTGGCGTGATCATCATTTAGCAACTCCTTTTATGCTTGTCCTTGATAGCGCTTTAGTTTTTGTGAGTCAGCCACCAATGCTTTTCTTGAGTAATTCCCTTGAACCAAGGTCGAATCGTCATACTGGCGCAAGGTATCAAACAACCAAACGGCCAGTTTCATAAATTCAATGCCAGGTAGGGCATATTGTAAGGCCCATAGCCGTTTGGCAGCAGTACCATATTCTTTTGCAGTAATTAAACGTTGCAATTCAGTTTGGTGGGGCAGTTTTTGAGCTTGGTGTTCTGGAAAAACTATTTCGGTGGTGCCGCCACCTTTACCACTGGCGAGAATATAGCCTAAACCATCGGCAAAGGCATGGATTTGGCGCATGATCCAATCACTTTCGTTTTGCAAATTGGGGCCTCACTTTCTAAACGCTTTCTTTTCAATAAGTTAACAATAACTATATCATAGTTTAGATGGGTGCCATGATTTCGTTTTCATATAGAGATGCCATGATGCCATATTGAACTTCTATAATGTAAAGGAGCAAAGAAAAGCAAAAATTTTTCAGGTGTGATCTGGAGGAATTTTGGAGGTCTAGAAACAGAGAGTATGTTTTATAGATATTATTCAGGGCATTAACTTAAATCGAAAAGGGTTGAATCACGATCTTGGTTGACGAGGAAATTAACAGCCCCTTTATCTTGATGAACCCCGGAAAATTTTAGTATACTAAAGCTATGTGTGGCAAGCGGGTAGTTACTAAACTACCAGGACTAGTGGTTAACGAGATGGTGTACCCCCTTTCAACATTTGAACAGCGGGGGTGGTTATTATGCTCAATTCAGGAAGGCTTGGAGGTTTAAATCGATGTTACTTTTTGCGTTGGCGGTGTATGCCTTTAGCATAGCTTGCGTTAGTTTTGCTAAGGTATACGCAATAAAAAAAGCTAACCACAAAGGTTAGCTTAACCCAAAAGTCATTTCGGAACCAAGATTGAAGTCGTTAGGGTCTTTTGCCAGGACCTAACGGCTTCTTTTCAACGGCTTCATTGTACTAAATTCAAAAAGATAATTCAATTGCATGCTTGGCAATACAGGCTTATTTAAATCAACTCTACAAATGGCGTATAAAAATCGCCTTTTTACGAAACCGCTTGCACGATATTACAATTTCGCTTATGATTAATTGAACAAGTCAAAAAGGAGGAGGATTTTATGGCAACCTTAAAGGACGTCGCTAAGCTGGCGCAAGTTTCCCCAGCAACAGTTTCGCGGGTATTGAATAAAAATTCGGTCATTACGGCTAAGACCCGGCATCGGGTGGAAAAAGCCATGAAACAGTTGAATTATGTCCCCAACACCAATGCCCGTAATCTGGCCACCAGCAATGCCCGGACCATTGGGGTGATCCTCCCCGCCAGCCAACAAATGGTGTATTCCAATCCCTTTTTCGTGGAGCTACTCCGGGGCATTAATCATGTCACCAGTGACAATGACTTACTGACCGCTGTGGCCACCGGGGAAAGTGTCACTGATTTGGTGCGGTCCATCACCATGATGACCGCCCAGAATAAAATTGAAAAATTTATTCTATTATATTCTCAAAAGAATGATCCCATTTTAGATTTTCTGGCCCAATCCAACGCTAAATATGTGCTTTTGGGAAAGCCTGCCAAGGATAGTTGGAATGTTTGCTATGTTGATAACGATAATATTTTAGCGGGTAGTGATGTGACCAGTTATTTGGTTAAAAAGGGCCATCGCCATATCGGCTTTTTATACGACGATTTCTCCCAAGTGGTCCAAGGGGATCGCTATCTAGGTTACCAGCGCGCGGTGATTCAAGAGGGCCTCAATGAATATCATCTAGGTCTCAATGAACCCGCGGACGCTATCGGGCCACCTTTACGGGCCTTTTTAAAACAACATCCCCAAATCACGGCGATGATCGCCACTGACGACTTATTGGCCTTACAAGTCCAACGACAATTGGCCCAACTGCATTTGCCCCAGGCGATGTCTTTGGTGGGCTTTAACAACTCCATTTTTGCCAAAGTCGCCCAACCCCAATTAACCTCGGTGGAAGTCTTCCCCGTGGCCTTGGGGGAAGCGGTGGCCAAAATGATCGTCAATTTATCCCAGCAACAAAACGCGCCAAATAATATGATTACACCGCATCAAATCATTGAGCGGGATTCTGTGGTTGATTTAACAATAGGGGAGGCCAATTAATGGCAACGTTAGAAGATATTGCCAAAGTTGCCCACGTGTCAAAAATGACCGTATCACGGGCAATCAATCATCCGGAATTGGTTCGCGATGAACTGAAAACTAGTATTTTTAGTGCCATGCATGAATTAAATTATCGGCCCAATGTGGCAGCCAAAGCTCTGGTAAATAATAAAACGCAAGTGATAAAGTTTTTTGTACTGGAAGATATTGATATCACGGAACCTTACTATATGAAGCTATTGGTGGGCATTGCGGAATACTTAGCGAAGTATCAATATTCTCTGCAGTTGATGACCGACGAGCATTTAGATATTGGAGTCAGTGATGGTTATATTATCACCGGTATGCGGGATGAAGACTACGATTGGATCAAGCGTTTGGAGTTACCCGTGGTTTTATTTGGGGAGAATCGCTGGCACTTTGACTTCGTGGATACCAATAATGAAATGGGGACCCAACTGGCCACCCGTTATGCCCTAGAACAAGGCTATGATCGGGTGGTTTTTATCGGTATTGATGTGAAGGAACCCTTTGAATATTCCCGAGAAAATGGCTACATTCAAGTGATGCAGGAAAATCAACGGATGCCAGAAATTCATCGTTTCGCTAACCACAGTCACCTGGCCATGGATTTCATTGAAGCCACCTGGTCCCGGATCACGCCTAACACTTGTTTCATCTGCGCCAGCGATCGCCTGGCCTTTGGCATTCAAAAGGGTATTTTGCAAATGAGTCCTGAAATCGCCACGGATTATGGGGTGATTGGCTTTGATGGGGTTTTCTTGGATCAAGTGGCCACACCTCAGCTCACCACGGTGGAACAACCCATGTATGAATTAGGGGAAGCCTGCGCAGAATTATTATTGCGCAAGATCAAAGATAACCATTATCCTTTAGAAGAGCGTTTGTTACAACCAAAGTTAAAAATTGGCGGTTCCACCCGAAAAAAATAGGTAAATCTTGTTAGCGGTAACAGCAATCTTTCGATTGAACTGGACCGCTATTTTCTTTACAGTTAAGGCAGCAGCAATTGAAAGCGTTTGCGGAGGTGGTAACATGGCCAGGGATTGGCAGGACCAGCAAGTGATTTATCAGATTTATCCCAAGAGTTTCAAAGATACCAATCACGATGGTATTGGCGACTTACCAGGTATTATTGAAAAATTACCTTATTTGAAGGACTTAGGGGTCACCACGATTTGGCTGAATCCGATTTTCGGCTCCCCCCAGGTGGATAACGGCTATGATGTTTCAAATTATTTTGCCATTGAGCCTAGTCTGGGCACCATGGCTGATTTTGAAACTTTGGTGGCACAGGTGCATCAATTGGGGATGCATCTTATTTTAGATTTTGTCCTCAACCATACGTCCGATCAACATCCCTGGTTCAAAGATGCTTTGAATAACCCCGACAGCTTATTCCGGGATTACTATATTTGGCAAGATGGTTTTAAACAGCACGAACCCAATAACTGGGGCTCTTTTTTCGGAGGCAGTGTGTGGCAACAAGAAAGCCCCACCGGCCAGTATTATTTCCACTTATTTGACAAACATATGCCAGATTTAAATTGGCGCAATCCTGAAGTTATTCATGCCATGATTCAAGTGGCGGCCTTTTGGGTCAATAAAGGCATTGATGGTTTAAGATTGGATGC
Source organism: Lactobacillus sp. (assembly GCA_022484695.1). Classification (GTDB taxonomy): domain Bacteria; phylum Bacillota; class Bacilli; order Lactobacillales; family Lactobacillaceae; genus Agrilactobacillus. The sequence goes on along the minus strand of JAKVKU010000002.1, from coordinate 254,756 downwards.
CTTCATTCATACGGCCAAAGCCAATTTTCGCCAAAACTACCCGGCAACGACGCCAAAACCCCATTTGGCCACCGAGTTTTACGCCAACTTACCGGGGGTTCATGATAATTTACGGGTATTTGTTACGGCGTTAAAACAGTTGAATCCAGACTTATATATCCTTGGGGAAGCCGCCTCGGCCAATCCCGATTTACTGGCGGCCTATACTCGTCCCGGGGAATGCGATAGTGCCGTCACCTTTCGCACGATTGTGGATCAACCGACGCAAACTGACGTAAAACTGCCCCCGAACTTTCAGCTGAAAAAACTAGATTTGCCGGGGATGAAGCGGGAATTTGCGGAAATTCAAGCCAAAGTCGCCGCACCACCGGCCCTTTACTGGAGCAATCACGATATGGCCCGCTTGGCGGAGCGTTATGTGGATCCAACTGACTTTGCCAACAGTTACTGTACTTTGGCGCTGATGATGTACCTGCAGCGGGGCACGCCGATCATTTATTATGGCGAAGAGTTAGGCCAACAAGGCGAACGCTTCCAAAACCTGAACGACTTTGAAGATGCTGGTCAAGTGGCGCCCTTTGTAGCCCAGAGTAAGGCATTGGGTTATCGAGATACTGAAATTTTAGATTTATTAAATCAAACCCACAAGATGACCGCCCGGGGTCCCATGGCCTGGACGAACGACCAATACCGGGGATTTTCAGAGGTTCGACCGTGGAAGTGGGGTGAAAAAGATGCGGCGCAAGTGACGACGAAAGCTCAACGGACGCAGATTTTGGACTGTTATCGCCAAATCATCAAGTTCAAGCAACAACCCGTTTTTGCCCAAGGGGCCCAAGCCTTCTTGATCACCCCAGCGGTCGTTTATGGTTATTTACGAACGTTTAAGCAAACCCAAGTGGCGGTGGTTTGTAATTACAGTGCCACCGACCAACAGGTCAATTTCCCCCAAGAAATTGCGGGCAACTTGTATCAAATTGGCGCGGCTAATTGTCAGCCCCAGGGTGTGACCTTGGCGCCTTACAGCAGCGTTGTTCTAAAATTTAAATAGGATAGGTGAATAAAATGGCAGTTGATACCACGATTACGTTAAGAAACGATATTGTTTATTCGATTTTTGTCCGCAACCATACCCCGGAAGGCACGATCAAAGCCGCTATGGCGGATTTACCGCGGATACGGGCTTTGGGAACGACGATTGTCTGGCTCATGCCTATTCAACCAACTGGTACCGTCCAGCGCAAAGGCACTATGGGCTCCCCTTACGCCATCCAAGACTACCGGCAAATTGACCCCACACAAGGGACTTTTGGGGATTTAGAAGCCTTTGTGGCCCAAAGTCATGAATTGGGGATGCGGGTTATTTTAGATGTGGTCTATAACCATACGGCACCAGATTCGGTTTTGGCTAAAACCCATCCAGAATGGTTTTATAAAAATGAGCAAGGCCAAATGGGCAATCGCATTGCCGACTGGTCGGATGTGGTGGACTTAGATTATAGTCAACCAGGACTTTGGGATTATCAAATCGAAACGTTGCAACTATGGGCTAAATACGTGGATGGTTTTAGATGTGACGTGGCGCCCATGGTACCACTGGCCTTTTGGCTGAAGGCTCGGGCCGCCGTGGCCACGGTTGACCCAGACAAGCATTACATTTGGCTGGCTGAGACCAATCATCCTGAATTTATTAAAATAGTCCGGGATATGGGCTATGAGGAGTCCTCAGATGCGGAAATCTACCAAGCCTTTGATATGACCTATGAGTATGATGTAATCGAGGCCTTTAAAGCGACCTTAAAGGGTGAACTGACCTTGGCAGAATATGCCCGCTTATTAAATCGCATGGATGTGACTTATCCGAAGAATTATGTGAAAATGCGTTTTTTGGAAAATCATGACAATGAACGGGCCGCCAGCTATATTGAAGACATCGATACTCGGCGCAATGCCTTGGCCTTCAAGTATTTTGAAAAGGGCAGCATGTTGTTGTATGCCGGCGAAGAATTTGAAGCTACCCATTTACCGTCCCTGTTTGATCGGGATGTTATTGCCTTACAACCAGATCCAGCTAAAACCGATTTATCGGACTTCATCCAGCGGCTCAGTGCTCTGAAGCAAGCTGCCATCATGGCTGAAGGGAAGTATCAGGTCACCGACTTAAATGGCAGTGTGTTACAGGTTACTTATGAAACGGCCACCCAACAGCGGGTGGGGCTCTTTGCGCTACAGCCTTTTAAAGGGGACTTGATCGTGGCAATAGATTCCGGGGAATACACCGAACTGATCACCGACCGGGTGGCCAACGTCGTGGATGGCACCATTGCCTTTACTGGGGAGCCTTTAATTCTAGAACACCAGTTGTAATTTATAACGACTGATAAAAAGATTTCTGTTACCGGTAACATAGGTTTTTGGATTGTGCAATCGCTTTCATCAGTCCATAATAAAAATTGTAATTCAAAAAGAATTTATTGAGGAGGTCTATCTAAAATGAAGATAGGTTGGAAGAAAATTGCGGTCATGGCTATGGCAGCTTTGGCGACAACAACAGCATTAGCAGCATGTAGCAGTGGGAGTTCCAGTTCTAGTTCATCAAATGGTAAGACGACAATTTCAATATTGCAGGGGAAAGTTGAAGTTAACAAGCAACTGAAACAAATTGCCACTGAATATGAAAAGACCCATCCAAATGTAAAAATCACCGTTTCTTCTATCGGTGGGGGGACAGAATACAATCCGGTTTTGAAGACCCGGATCTCTTCTGGGAATGCCCCAACTATCTTTAGTTTGGCCGGTCCGGCAGATGCCAAACAATTCTCCGCCCAAGCCGCTGATTTATCTAAGACAAAAGTGGCTAAAGCCGCATTGCCAGGGACCGCTTCAGCCGTTCAAATCGGCAGCAAAACCCTGGGGATTCCATTTAACATTGAAGGCTATGGCTTTGTTTACAATAAAGAAGTCTTCCAAAAAGCTGGCATCGACCCAACCAGCATCAAGACCTATGACGACTTAGTCAATGCTGTGAACACATTGAATGATAAGAAATCTGAATTAGGCATTAAAGGTGTCTTTGCCTTACCTGGGAAAGAAACTTGGGTCTTGTCTGATCACTTAGCCAACCTTTATCTTGGCCAAGAATTCAATGGCAATGCTAAAAAGATGTATGATTCTAAATCGATGAAATTCACAGCTAATGAAGAAATGAAACAAATGATCGATTTGCAAAACAAGTTCTCCATCAAACCAGTGATGCAGATGGATTACAGTCAACAAGTCAACCAATACTTCTCTCAAGGTAAAGCCGCTATGATTCAACAAGGGGACTGGATTTACCCAACGGTTGAACAAATTGATAAAAACTTTGCCAAGAACCAAATCGGCATGATTCCAATTCCAGTTAAAGGTCAAGAAGACAAATTACCAGTAGGCACTTCCTTATACTGGGCAGTTAATAAAAAGAAATCTACCAAGGAACAAAAAGCTGCCACTGATTTCTTAGCTTGGCTCTATACTTCTGAGGCCGGCAAGAAAGATGTTGTCAACAAGTTACACTTTGTCCCAGCTTACAAAGGCTATGATAACTTCAAGATGGCCGATCCATTGTCTCAAGTTGTCTTTGATTATTCTCAAAGAAAAGCCACAACTGGTTGGGCCTTCCCAGCATATACCGGCACTTCTTGGGATCCAAATACATTCCAACCAAACTTGCAACGTTATTTAGCCGGTAAACAAAGTTGGGATAAGACCGTTAAAAACTCAATTGATGGTTGGAAGACGCAACAAAACAAGTAATAAGCTAGTTTGGCACCTTCAGAGGGGGAATTACGATGAAAAATCGCAGTTTATCATTTTGGCTTTTCGTCACGCCGACCCTCGTTGCCCTGGCACTGGTGGTCTTCATCCCCGCGTTAATGGGAATCTTTTACTCATTCACCAACTGGGATGGTTTGACTTACACCACGATGTTAGGATTTAAAAATTACATTACAGTATTCCAAGACAGCGGCTTTTTAGCCGCTTTGTGGTTTACTGTGAAATTTGTCGTTGTGACTGTAATTTTACTCAACGTGATTGGCCTGTCATTAGCATTATTAGTAACCCGTAAATTTAAGGGCAATAATTTATTAAGAACTGTTTTCTTCATGCCCAACTTAATTGGTGGTTTAATTCTAGGTTTTATCTGGCAATTTATTTTTACACAAGTCTTTGATGCCTTGGGCTTCTCCGGGTGGCTGACCAATCAGACCACTGGTTTTTGGGGCTTGGTCATTGTGACTTTGTGGCAGATGAGTGGGTACATCATGATCATCTATATCGCCTACCTGCAGAATATTCCCACCGAAGTTATTGAGGCCGCGGAAATTGACGGGGCCAGTCCTTGGCAGCGTTTTTGGAATATCACGTTTCCAATGATTGCCCCAGCCTTTACCGTGAGCATGTTCTTGACCCTGTCCAATGGCTTCAAGCTTTACGATCCTAACTTGTCCTTGACCAATGGGGGACCTTACAAGTCCACGGAAATGTTGGCCATGAACATTGTTAACACGGCCTATTCTGAAAATGATTTTGCCAGAGCCGAAGCCAAAGCCTTGGTATTCTTTGTCATCGTGGGTGCGATTTCCCTATTGCAGGTTTACTACACAAGAAAACGGGAGGTTGATTTGTAATGAAAAAGACAAGTAAATTAGTCATTGCACTGGTCAGCTTCTTGTTAGGCTTGCTTTGGATTTTCCCATTTTACCTGATTTTAACTAACTCATTCAAAACGCCTAAGGGCATATTTGCTTCTGTTTTGAGCCTGCCCAGCCCAGCCACTGGCGATAACTATGTGAATTCTTTCAAGGCCTTAGATTTTCTCCGGTCTTTGGGCAATTCCTTGATCATCACCGTGGTGGGGGTCATCTTGATTATTGTGTTCTCCGCCATGGCTGCCTATGCCCTACAACGGAATCACAGTAAAATTTCCGGCGGGATCTTAATGTTATTTGTCTCCGCCATGTTGATTCCCTTCCAAACCGTCATGATTCCTTTGACGGCCAACTTCGGTCGGGTCCACATGCTGAATATGTGGGGTTTGATTTTCATGTATATCGGCTTCCAGTCCAGCTTGTCCATCTTCTTATATCAGGGGACCATTGCCTCGATCCCAGTATCCATGGATGAATCAGCGGAGCTAGAGGGGGCAAATCGCCTACAGACATTCTTCAAAATCATCTTCCCCATGCTGACACCGATCACCACCACCGTGGGTATTTTGAATATTATCGCCCTTTGGAATGATTATCTCTTACCATCCCTCGTCTTACCGCAAAATCAATATACGATTCCATTACAAATGTTCTTCTTCTTTGGACAATATACCAAACAGTGGCATTTGGCGCTGGCCGGATTGGCATTATCCATTCTGCCAGTCATCATCTTCTACGCCTTTGCCCAACGTTACATCATTAAAGGCGTCACCGATGGCGCTGTGAAATAAATATAAGAGAGGGTGAGGGAGATGCTCAATCTACAATCAAAATTCGGTCAAAAACTCATGGCTGTGGGCAACTGGCTCACCAGTCTGATTTCCATTAACCTGGTGTGGTTTGCCATTACGTTGCCCTTTTGGATCATGTTGATCTTTTGGCTGGCCCTGCCCCAGGGATTGGTGGCCACTATGGTGTTGGTCTTGTTGTGGTTAAGTGGGGCCTGTTTTCTTATCCCGGCCACCACGGCGGTCTTTTCCAGTGTACGGACTTGGCTGCAAACAGCTAACAACACTTACTTCAAAACCAGTTGGCGCCAGTATTTGACCGCTTTAAGACAATGGCCGTTGAATTTAGGGGCCGCTTTACTGGGTGTGGCTTGGCTGCAAATTTTTGTTCTGGTGAAAGCTAATCCACTCTTGGGGGCTGCCTTGATGGCCCTGGGGATATTAGCCCTGATGGCTTATCTCAGCGTGGTCTTCGGGCAAATATTGACCGTGGCGCCACTGCAACTATGGTTAGCCCAGCCTCTACGCTTTATCGGGGCCACGTTAGGTGTGATTTTGATGTTAGGTCTGAATATTCAAATCCACTTACTCTTCTTATTTTTATTATGCAGTATGTCTTTGAGTGCCTGGTTCGCCAATAAATTGATCAGACACCTCTAAAAAAAGCTTTTGAAGGAGCGGTTTAAGATGACTGAAATTTCATTGGAACATATATATAAAAGATATCCCGGCAATGATAGTGATTCTGTCATTGACTTTAACTTAGAAATTGCAGATGGGGAATTCGTGGTTTTTGTAGGGCCTTCTGGTTGTGGTAAGTCCACTACCCTGCGGATGATCGCTGGTCTTGAAGATATCACCAAAGGGGATTTGAAAATGGGCGGCAAGCTCATGAACAAAGTCCATCCTAAAGACCGGAATATTGCCATGGTTTTCCAAAACTATGCTTTATATCCCCAGATGTCGGTTTTTGATAACATGGCCTTTGGGTTAAAAATCCGGAAAATGCCTAAAGCTGATATTCAAAAGCGGGTCAATGATGCGGCGGAAATTCTCGGGTTAACCGAGTACCTACAACGTAAACCCGGCGCCCTATCCGGGGGGCAACGGCAACGGGTCGCCTTAGGGCGGGCCATTGTGCGGGATGCCCAGTTATTCCTTTTAGATGAACCCCTGTCAAACCTGGATGCGAAGTTACGGGTGCAAATGCGGACGGAAATTGCCCAATTACACCAGCGCTTAGCCACCAACATGATTTACGTGACCCATGACCAAATCGAAGCCATGACCATGGCTGATCGCATCGTTATTATGAACAAGGGTAGTATTCAACAAGTGGGGACACCGGATGATTTGTATAACAAACCGGTCAATAAATTTGTGGCCGGCTTCATGGGTTCGCCTGCCATGAACTTCTTTGATGCCCATTTACACGACGGCACTGTCTCTAACGGTAAAGGTCTGAGCGTGAAAGTGCCAGAAGGTCGGTTGAAGACTTTACTAGACAAGGGCTATAACGACAAAGACCTCATCGTGGGGATTCGACCAGAAGATATTCATACCGAAGAAGTTGCTTTAGAAGCCATGGCCGATGCGGTGGTCCAAGCTGACGTAGAGGTTTCAGAATTCTTAGGAACCGATTCAATGCTTTATTCCAAGACCGGTGAAACGGAATTCGTTGCACAAGTCAATGCCAGAGACTATCATAAACCTGGAGAGCATGTGGAAATGGCTTTTGAAATGAGTAAGGCTCATTTCTTTGATAAGGATTCTGAAGCGGTCATTTCCAACTAAAATATCAGGAGGCTGGTTTTGTGAAACGTATTTTTGAAATAGATCCGTGGCATATTACAACCGACAAATTTAGTATTGAAGATCGACGGCTTCAAGAATCAATGACAAGCTTAGGCAACGAATATATGGGGATGCGGGGCTTCTTTGAAGAAGACTACAGCGGCGATTCTTTGCCTGGTATTTATATCGGGGGCGTGTGGTTCCCAGATAAAACCCGGGTTGGCTGGTGGAAAAATGGCTACCCTGAATACTTCGGCAAAGTGATCAATGCCCTTAATTTTATTAAAATTAATACCCTGATCAATGGCCATCACTTGGATTTAGCCAAGGATACGATTACCGATTTCAAATTAGATCTGGATATGAAACAGGGGTTATTGACCCGTAGTTTTGTATTAGTCCGCGGCGATTTGCGCCTTGGCTTTAAATTCCAACGTTTCTTGAGCTTGGCTCAAAAAGAGTTATCTGTCCAGCAAGTGACGGTGACTAACTTAAGCGCCAAGTCTGTGGTGTTAGAATTACAGTCTAGTTTAGATGCAGATGTGGTCAATGAGGATTCTAACTATGGGGATCATTTTTGGAATGTGACCCAGCAAGAGGCTCATGAAACTACTGGCTATATGGCTACCGAAACAATTCCCAACAATTTCGGCACACCCCGCTTTACTTTAGGGGTGGGGATGACCAATCAAGTCCAAGGCTTAAATGTCGAAGCAGCCAAGACTGGGGATCTAGAAGTGACCAATGACTTCAATGGTCAATTGGCACCCAACGCCACAGTTGTCCTAGATAAGAAAGTGATCGTCACCACCTCTAGAGACTATGAGACGGATCAATTGCAAAGTAAAACGGAAGCCTTATTGGCCAAAGTCTCTGGTGCCAGTTTTGCGCAATTGTTGGCTGCCCATGCCCGGGTTTGGGCCCGGCGGTGGCAGATTTCCGACATTCAAATTCAAGGAGACGCCGAAGCCCAACAAGGGATCCGTTTTAATTTATTCCAATTATTTTCCACTTATTACGGAGAAGATAAACGCTTAAATATTGGGCCGAAAGGCTTTACCGGTGAAAAATACGGCGGCGCCACCTATTGGGATACCGAGGCCTTTGCGCTGCCCGTTTATTTAGGGACCAGTGAGCCTAAAGTTGCCCGGCACTTATTGGAATATCGCCACCAGCAATTACCTGGAGCGGTGCATAATGCCCAGCAGCAAGGCTTAAAGGGTGCCTTATATCCCATGGTGACCTTTAATGGCATTGAGAACCATAATGAATGGGAAATCACCTTTGAAGAGATTCACCGTAATGGCACCATTGCCTATGCTATTTATAACTATACCCGCTATACTGGCGACGATAGTTACTTGAAGACCCAGGGCATTGATGTCTTGGTGGGCATTGCTCGATTTTGGGCTGATCGGGTCCATTATTCTAAGCGGCGCCAAAAGTATGTGATCCATGGCGTCACTGGCCCCAATGAATACGAGAACAATGTGAACAACAACTGGTATACCAATTTACTGGCCCAATGGACCTTGAAATATACGTTGGCGACCTTGTCACAAGTCAGTTCAGAAAAAGCAGCGCAGTTACAGGTGAGCTCAGAAGAAGCCCAGCATTGGCAGGATATTATTGCTAATATCTACCTGGGGGTGGATGAAGAAACTGGTGTGTTTATTCAAAATGATGACTTTTTTGATAAGGATATTCGCCCAGCTTCAAGCTTGAAACCGGAAGAGCGGCCGATCAACCAGCACTGGTCCTGGGATAAAGTGTTGCGCTCGCCGTTTATCAAGCAGGCTGATGTGCTGCAGGGGATTTGGTACTTTATCGATGATTTTGATATGGCTACCAAGAAACGCAATTTTGATTTTTATGAACCTCTGACTGTTCATGAATCCAGTTTGTCGCCATCTGTGCATGCGATTTTAGCGGCGGATTTAAATGAAGATGACAAAGCAGTTGAAATGTATGCCCGCACCGCTCGCTTGGATCTGGACAACTATAATAACGACACCGAGGATGGCTTGCATATTACCAGCATGACCGGGGCTTGGTTAGCGATTGTCCAAGGTTTTGCGGGGATGCGGATCCGTGATGGCAAGTTGCATTTCAAACCGTTTTTACCCAAGCAGTGGACGGCTTATCAATTTAGAGTGTTATTTAGAGGCCGTTTGATCGAAGTTAATGTTGATGCCACTGGCACCACGTTGAAGTTACGCCAAGGGGAGCCACTAACTGTTGATTTAGAAGGGGATTCCCTTAATTTAACCCGGGAGGATTGATGACCATGAAGTTTACAGATATAAAAGGTTTTGCCTTTGATTTAGATGGGGTCATCACAGATACCGCCCGTTTTCACGGCCAGGCTTGGCGCCAAACTGCCGACAAGGTCGGCACACCTTGGACCCAAGACCTAGCTGATAGCCTGCGGGGTATCAGCCGGATGGCATCTTTGGAGTTGATCTTAAAAGCTGGGGGTCATGAAAATGATTATTCCCAAGCTGAAAAAGAAAAACTCGCCCAAGAAAAAAACGATCGTTATCAAGCTTTGATTGCCACTTTGACCCCCGATGATATTTTGCCAGGTATTTCGGATTTTTTGGCCGAATTACAGCGGGAACATTACAAAATGGCGATTGCCTCAGCCTCCAAAAATGCCCCCTTTATTTTAGATAAATTGGGGTTAGCTAATAAGTTTGTAGGTGTGGTGGATCCTAATACATTGCATCATGGCAAACCTGATCCAGAGATTTTTGTGAAATCTGCTGAATTATTAGGGTTGCCTGTGGCCCAAGTAGCTGGTGTCGAAGATGCCGTTGCTGGAATTGCAGCGATAAATGGTGCCGGAGAGTTTTCCATTGGTATCGGGGATGCTGACTTGCTGAGTGCTGCCGATGTAGTATTCAGAGATACCAGTCGGCTGACGCTGGAAAATATCAAATTTAAAGCTCAATTAAAAGATTAGTTACATTAACCGTTGACTTGGCAATTGCTGGGGCAACGGTTTTTTCATTCTAAAAATGTGTGAACGATGTATAATAGGGGGCAAAAATAGCGCTTTAATTTGGGGGGAATATAAATGCACACCTATCAACGTAGAGAAGCAGGGCGGCAAATGTTGGATGCATTAAGCACCTTGGGAGGATCCGCTTCCCGTGAAGCTATCAAAAAATCTATGGCTGACGATAAAAATAGTGGGTTCTCTTATGAAGATATATTCGAGCCCATCACTTCAAAATCGGGTCAGAATTATATTCCGTTTAATTTTGATTTCAACTTTGGCTTACGTAACCTGTGGGTCCTGGGCTATATTGAAGAACCTAAGCGCGGTGCCGACATCACTTTGACTGAAAAGGGCCGTTCGAAAAGTCATGACGCTTTTCCAACGGAGCGGGAGCAGGCTAGAATTAAGACTTATTGGCTACAAAAACATCGCGATAATGTGTAAAAGAAGAATGCCAAAACGTTAACAGAGCCAGACGAAGTCTCTGAAGTAACAACTGAATCAGTCGAAGATACAGATAATTGGAAAATTCAACTGATAGAACAACTAAAGAAATTCCCACCTCAAAAATTTGAAAGCTTTTCACGGCTACTCGTTTCCAAAATGGGTGTGAGGATCGATGACAATCTTGGCAAGCTCGTTTCAAGGGATCATGGAATCGATGGCTTTGGTTATTTTATTTCGGATGAATTTCGGACTTCCCGAGTGGCAATCCAGTGCAAACGTTACACTGACAGTGCGGTTTCAGAACCGGATATTGATAAATTCAAAGGGACCATGGATAGTTTCAATGCGGAATATGGCATTTTTATCACGACCACCCATTTCACCGAATCAGCGATTAACAAATCTTTGCAAGGTCGAAACACGCCGGTGACCTTGATTGATGGGCGTAAGATTGCTGATTTGGTAGAACGTTATCAGCTGCATATCACACCGGTACAAACGTATACACTCGATGATTACTACTTTCAGAAGCATTAACTTTTAGCTTAGGCAGCATTCATTTTTATGTTGCAAGATAACAATAACATCATTGGTGAAAGACATGGGCCCCTTGATATTATCAAGGGGTTATTTGGAAACAGATCAAATAAAAAAGCATGACCGCTCGCGGCCATACTTAAAGGGACTAAATTATTCGGTGTTCTTAAACTCCAAAATATCACCAGGTTGGCACTCCAGAACACGACAAATTTTATCGAGGGTGGAGAAGCGGATAGCTTTGGCCTTGCCGGTTTTGAGAATGGAAATATTAGCCATGGTAATACCAACTTGGGTTGATAATTCAGTGACGGACATTTTACGTTTAGCTAGCATCACATCTAAATTTACAATAATTGCCATGATAATCCTCACACTGTGTATTGATTTTCAAGGTTGATGGCCGTTGCTTTTTTCAGAAGCTTTTCCAAGATAGCCGCGAAAACCGAGATAGTAAAGGGAACGAGAACCACTGCGCCGCCGATTAAAATCAGACCTGGGGCATCTTCGTAGTCAGCCACCCGGTAAATTAAGGGGAGGAATGCCAAGTAGCAAATTCCCATGGCAAAGATGACATGTTTGATCGTGGCAATTGATTTGAGGGCTTGGCCGGAGAACACATCATTATGGTCCACCAATTGTAGGATATGGTAGGCATGAAATTCAGCCACGTAAAAGAACAGGGCTGAGCCGTACAGCCCCACCATAAATAGCGGCCGTTCTAAACCAATGTGGGGATATTCCCGGATAAGTGCGCCGGGAATTCGGGGGAAAGCAAAGATACAAAATAATAAAACAACCACGCCAATCCCAATTAAAGCACTTTTTAAGAATAACGTCTGAATTTTCATGGTCTAAACAACTCCTGATTTGTTGACGATTAATTGACGGCTAGATAATACGTTGATTTTCCAGCTTCATGGATATCGCTTGTTTGAAGAGCTTTGTCAAAATAGCGGCCACAACGGCGCAAATAAAAGGCACCAGCGCTACTGCTAGAACCATCAAGGGCATTTTTGGGGCGTTGGTGATACGAGCAATGTGATAAACCATTGGCAGCAGCAGTAAATAACAACAGCCCATGCCGCTGGTAAGGTATTTGATCGCCGTCAGCGCTTTGAGAGTTTGATTGGAAAAAACAGCGTGCTGGTCAACTAAATTTAAAATACGCCAAGCATAAAAGGCTGCGGTGTAAAAACAAAGGGCAGAACTATATAAACTGTTGATAAAGACAAACCGTTCCCAAGTAATACTGGGATAAGCTTGATGAACAACGCGGGGAATATGGGGAAAGATAAAGATTGCGAATAATAGGACGATAATACTAACGCCAATTAAAACAGCCTTTAAAAATAGTGTTCGGATTTTCATGGCTTGCTCAGACCCCCACCTATTTTTAAAGCAATCATAGCATGAAATTTATTGTTTATCAATAAATATAGTTTGTTATTCGATAAATCCTTACAGGGAATGGCCCTTGATTCGCTGGGCGGGAATAGTGATGGTATTTGCATTGACTAATGGCTGCTTTTGCATCGTGGCCAATAAAGCTTTTGCGGCACTTTGCCCCATTTTAAAGGGGTCTTGTTGAATTAAATCGATACCATTATTGACAAATTGGGCCCAATTCCAGTCATCAAAACTTATTAGGCCAACTTGATCTGGGAAAGTGAGCTTGAGCTGCCGCAAACTAGCCAAGGTTTTGAATAATAAAGGACCCATCAAAGACACGATGACTGTTTTTTCAGTCACGCCCGACAACAACTGCTGAAGCTGGGCGGTCAGCCAACTATCAGGATGATTGGCCACATTCAGCGTGGTTATATTGTTGGTCAGTGCCGAGAATCCGGCGATTCGCGGAATCTGCGCGGAAGTTGGGACAGCTAAGTCGCTGATTAAAATAAAGCGCTGATAGCCTGCTTGCAACAGCTCGGCAGCGGTTTGCTGGCTCGCTTGAAAATTATTAGTCGTCACTTTGGCAATGGTCTGGGGCTGGTTTTGTAAATAACGGTCCACCGTCACAAAAGGGATGTCAGCGGCTGTGATAAATTGATAGTTTTTAAAATCATTTTGACTAGGTTGAATAATTAAGCCATCAATTTGCTGTTCTAGCAGGCGATTAATACCCTTGGTTTCTTCAGTGGCCGAGTTGTTGGCGTTTAGCAACAGCACACTATAATTTTGCGGTTGTAAGATATCATAAATACCACTAAATAAACGTGACGAAAAAACATTCGAAATATCGCCGACCACCACGCCAATTAAGTTGGAGTGTTTGGTCCGCATCCCCCGGGCGGAGGCAGAAGGGTGGTAATTGAGCTTTTGAATCACATTTTCTATTTTTGATTTAGTGGCCGGACTCATTTTGCCATAGTTTTGATTGATGAAGCGGGAAACCGTGGTGACTGAAACCCCTGCAGCTTTAGCAACGTCGGCGATAGTTACATTTTCCATTAAAAAACCTCGTATAATCATTGTTTATATTAAATTGAGTTTAAAGCAATTTGAAAACAATTACAATTCAACGACCACTGTGGGAACAGTAATGATTGACAAATGGGATTAGCTGATTTATATTTTAGGTGTATCGATACACCTAAAATAGTAAGCGGTTACAATTAGGAGGCTCATTATGAAAGCAATTGTTATTTCTGGTAAAGGTAAAATAGCGCTTAAGGACGTACCTGACGTGGTCCCCACGGCCGATCAAGTGACTTTTAGTCCCAAATTCATTGGTATTTGCGGCTCTGACTTACACTATCTGGCCGATGGGTCAGTGGGACAATCGGTCATTCGCGAACCGCTAATTCCTGGCCATGAAGTTAGTGGCATATTGGACGAAGCGGTTGTCGTTAATGGCCAAACAATACTCAAGGGGGCTAAAATCACTGTCCATCCGGCCACATTTGGGGAACCCCAGGCGAATTTGCCGGATCAACCGGAGATTTGGCCCAATGGTCGTTATTTAGGCTCGGCCCAGTATTTGCCCCATACCCAAGGTGGCATGGTGACGAAAATGGCGGTACGACCGGATCAAATTCGGCTTGTGCCGGATAATGTTTCTCTAGAAACGGCCGCCTTGGCGGAACCCTTAGCTGTGGGTTTGCATGCCATTACCTTGGCCGGCGGTGTTAAAGGGAAGAAAGTCTTAGTTTCCGGTGCAGGGCCCATTGGGTTATTGGCAGCCGGTGGGTCTTTGACCTTAGGTGCCAGTAGTGTGACGGTATCTGATGTGTTAGACACCCCTTTGCAACGGGCCAAGGATTTAGGGGCAACTGACGTGATCAATGTCAGCCAAGCCAAGTTACCAGCTAACACGTATGATGTTATTTTGGAGTGTTCCGGGGCTGCCCCGGCGATTAGTGCCGCTTTTAAGGCCGCTGCTTTAGGTGGCACCATTATTCAAGTGGGGATGATGCTGGACCAAAATATAGCCGTTAATATGTCATCGATTAATGGCAAAGAATTGACTTACAAGGGCAGTTTCCGCTTTAAAGACGAAATTGATCAAGCTTTACAGATTCTTTCCCAAAATGCGGCCATCAAAAATGTAGTGACTCAGGTATTCAAGGCTGCCGATTATGCCAAAGCTTTTGCAGTGGCTAAAGATAGTAATCAATCGGCCAAAGTTCTTATTGAAATGTAAAGGAAGTTGAAAATAATGACATTTAATCGTGATAGTTTTTCTTTGAAAAATAAAGTGGCTTTAATTACGGGGGGAGCCAAGGGCTTGGGCAAATATTATGCCATCGCCCTGTCGATTTATGGGGCGGATATTTATGTGGTCAGCCGCAAGCGCGATGGCTGGGATGAGGTGCAAGAAGCTGTTGCCGCCAATGGTCAACAAATTGCCTTTTTACAACAAGACATTACTGAACCTGGGGCAGCGGATAAAATCGTGGCCGCAGTGATCAAGCAATTTGGCCATTTAGATATTTTGGTGAACAATGCCGGGATGCAACTGCGTAATGACGTGCTGGATTTCAAAGACGAAGATTGGCTGAAAGTCATTGATTTGAATTTAAATGCCAGTTATTTCTTAGCCCATGCCGCGGCTAAAGTCATGGCCGAACAAAAATCTGGGAAAATCATCAATATTGGCTCCATGCAATCCTACCGGGCGGGTAAATTTATTTTTCCTTATGCCGCCAGCAAGCATGGCATCTTGGGGTTAACGAGAGCCTATGCCGATGCGCTAGCCCCGTATAACATTCAGGTGAACGGTTTGGCACCAGGCTATATCAGCACGGACATGACCAAACCTCTGCAAGAAGATCCCGTGCGTGGGCCGGAAATTAAAGGGCATATTCCATCTGGCGAATGGGGCGTACCGGAAGAATTAATGGGACCCATGGTATTTTTTGCCAGCTCAGCGTCCGATTATGTCACTGGGGTCATGCTACCCGTAGATGGTGGTTATCTGTTACGTTAGATAGCATTTAAGAATTGTTTGCAATCTCGACTGATAGCAAACAATTCTTTTTTTATAGTTTTGAAAAGGATTGCAAAACGAATCATGCCATACAATAATAGACACATAGCCTACATGAGGAGTTGACGACATGACGATTGGACCAGACCCAAAGGCAATTTATCCTAATCCCAATATCAAAGAAGTAGTTTACGTTAAAAACGTGATCACCCGGCCAAATATTTTGGTGGGGGACTATACCTATTATGATGACCCTGATCACCCTGAGAATTTTGAACAACATGTGACCCATCATTACGAATTCTTAGGGGACAAATTAATTATTGGTAAATTCTGTGCCATTGCCAAGGGCATCGAGTTTATCATGAATGGCGCCAATCATGTGCAAAAAGGGGTCACCACTTATCCCTTTAACATCTTCGCCAATGGCTGGGAGAAATTTACCCCGCAGTTAACGGATTTACCTTTAAAAGGCGACACAATTGTGGGCAATGACGTTTGGTTCGGCCAAAATGTCACCGTGTTACCAGGGGTAACTATTGGCGACGGGGCTATTATTGGCGCCAATAGTTTGGTGACTAAAGACGTACCAGCTTATGCCATTGTTGGGGGCAACCCGGCCACTGTTATTAAGATGCGCTTTCCTTCAGCGATTCGGACGGCGCTTTCGGCGTTTGCCTGGTGGGATCAAGATATCAACTGGATCAGCACCCATATTTCCGAGCTGACCGTGGAAAACTTGACGTTGAATAAAATCAAAGATTGGCAACGCTCAGTTAAGCAAACATAAGGACATTCAAAAAAATATTTGGTTAGTATTTAGTAACTTGAAATGAATTATTGATATCGATACCAATAAGTATTTGAATTTTTTAAAACCCGTGCTATAATGATGTCAGCGATTACATAAAGCGAGGTGGTAAATTTTGGTAACGATATCAGAAGTGGCTCAATTAGCTGGTGTTTCGGTGACAACAGTCTCTAGGGTGATCAATGATTATCCCCATGTTTCAAAAGCGAAGAAAGATAAAGTATTTTGGGCCATGGACAAATTGGGTTATGTACCCATGCAAGCTGCCCGGCAGATGCGGGGGTCAGGCTCTCAGACCATCGGCGTCGTTGTGCCAGCAATCATCAACCCGTTTTTCTCTTACTTGATTAATGCCATTGAACGAACCGTTGATAAATTGCACTATAAAACTTTGATCATTCAAACCTTTGGCCGCAAGCAAAATGAATTGACCGCCTTAGATTATTTAAAACGACATCAGGTGGATGGTATTATCCTATGTGCCTTGGAAAATGACTGGGATATTATCAAAGGTTATCAGAAATATGGTCAAATTGCCGTTTGCAACGAATATGTGGATGAAGATACCATTCCCATGGTGATCGGCGATCAATTTAACGGCCTGCGTCAAGGGACTGAGTATCTGATCAGCAAAGGTAAAACCAAGATTGCTTATTGTACCGGCCGGGATAGTCTGATATTACAACAACGGGGCAAAAACTTTGATAGTGATCGTTACCTGGGCTTTACCACCGCTTTACAAGCCCATGACTTGAGTTTTAATCCCGCCTGGTTATTCACCAATGCCCACAGCATTGAAGACGGCCAAGCCATTTTAAAGCAACTCAGTCAAATGACCCAAAAACCCGATGCCATTATTACGGGCAGCGATGAAGTGGCCACCGGGATCGTGAGTTTAGCCAAAAGTTTGAACATTAAAATTCCCCAGGATTTAAGTGTTTTGGGTGTAGATGACCAGCCCCTGGCGAAATTTTTAAGTCATCCCTTGACTACGATTCGCCAACCCATCACGCAGATGGGCCAACAAGTCGCCGAGGTATTGATCGATAATATCAAAGGGACGGCAGAACCAGCACAAAAAATTAAATTGGATCTACAAATTGTGCCGCGAGAATCGGCATAATTTTTCAAAGTATTTTTGGTATCGATATCAAAAATACCAATAATATCGTTATAAACATTGATGTATATAGATTGAAATCAATTTCAAAATGGAGGAATTATATTATGACAGTAGTTTTAGCAAGAATCGACCAACGTTTAATTCATGGGTTAATCGTCAACCAATGGGCCCAAAGCTTACAAGTCAAACGCTTTATGGTGGTGGATGATGAGCTCAGTCAAAATGAAACCATTAAGGCCAGCATGCGCATGTCTAAACCGGCCGGGACGGGGATGTCCATTATTGATACCCAAAAGGCCATCACTAATTTCAATGCCGGCAAGTATGACGCCCAACGGGTTTTGATCCTGGTCAAGGAACCAGCAACCCTCTTGAAATTAATTGAAGGTGGCGTTCAGATCCCGAAAGTAGATTTAGGCATCATCTTTAACGAAGCTGGGCGCAAGCCAGTGACTAAATTTGTGGCGTTAGATGAAACCGAAAAGGCGGACTTAGAGACCATTAAATCAAAAGGAATTCCTGTCGTGATTCAATACGTGCCCACTGATCCTGAAGAAAACTATTAAAGTAAAGGTGAAAAACTATGTCAGGTATACAAATATTACAGGATATTTTAATTATACTTTTAGCCGGGTATATGACGGTTGACCAAAATGGGTTAGTCATCATGTCCTGGTTCCCAGTTATTGTGGGGACGATCACCGGCTTGATTATGGGCGACTTGCATACGGCCCTAGTCATTGGTGGGACGTTCCAATTAATGATGCTGGGGGTGGCTGCTCTGGGTGGCGCTTCGGCACCTAACTATGGGTTAGCTACTATTGTCGGTGCGTTTGTGGCCATTCGGACTGGTGCGGGGATCAATGCGGCCATTGCCGTGGGATTACCGGTTGGTTTGATCGCTATTCAATTAGAAGTATTGGCCCGGATCATTTGTAACTTCTTGGCCCATAAAATGCAAACTGATACCAATAATCATGAATTTGGCAAAATGCGTCGGGAAGCTTGGTTAGGACCGTTACTGTTTAGTTTACAGACTGCGCTACCAACCGCTTTGGTTGTCTTGGTAGGTCCACAAATTGTGAAGTTTATTTTGACCGTGATTCCCAAGTGGGTCACCAATGGCTTAACCATCGCCGGGGGCATGCTACCAGTCGTGGGGATTGCCATGCTGATGCATTATATGCCCGTTAAGAAGTTTTTACCGTATATTATCGTGGGCTTTGTTTTAGCAGCCTATTTAAAAGTACCTGTATTAGGGATCGCATTGATTGGTTTCGCCGGGGCTTACTGGTATTTCACGTCAGAATCCCGCAAAGCTGATACTGCAGCTGCGGCAACTACCGCTAACAATGCCCCTGTAGATAATGATGAGGATGATTATGATGAGTGATCAAATACAAAAACAAAATAATCCAGAAATTACGAAAAAAGACTTACGCCGCGCCGGGGTGCGCTATAACTTCATGGCAGTGAATCTGTTTAACTATGAATCCCAGATGGGGCCTGCCGTGGCTTGGTCCTTGGCACCAATTTTGCGGAAAATCTATAAAAACGATGACGATTATCAAGCAGCTATGGATAATCACTTTAACTACTTTAATTCCACCACGGTCATGTCCAGTATGATCCTAGGGGCTACCACAGCCATGGAAGCCAAGGATGGCATTCAAGCTAAAGATGCCGTGCAGTCCTTAAAGACCAGTTTAATGGGACCCATGGCCGGAGTGGGGGATACGTTAGTTTGGGTCCTGTGGCCCACAATTATGGGGTCTATATCTGGTTATATGGCCCTGCAAGGTAATCCCCTTGGGGCGATTATTTGGTTGATTGCCAATATTGTCTTTTGGTTCGTAAAGGTCAAAATGTTTGAAGTGGGTTACACCTCCGGGACCAAATTGGTGACCAGTTTAGGCAGCAAGATGACGCTTTTCACCGAGTCAGCTTCTATCATGGGTTTAAGTGTGGTAGGTGCTTTGGTAGCCACCGTGGTCAAAGTTCAGACACCGTTGAAATTCCAATTTGGGAAAGTAGCCTTAGCGCTGCAGTCTGGGGTTTTAGATAAAATCATGCCAGCCTTGTTGCCAGCGCTATTAACGCTGTTAGTTTACAAATTATTAGACCATAAACAATGGACGCCAACACGAATTATTTTGTTAGTCATTGTCATTGCCCTGGCTGGCTCATTCTTCGGGGTATTCAAAGCATAGGAGATCAAAAATGGAACGAAAAATTATATTAGCCTCACACCATCGGATGGCCCAAGGCTTAAAGGATACTTTACAGTTTATTACCGGGGATGCCACCAAAGATGACATCATCGAAATGTCGGCTTATTTAGACAATGAACCAATTGAAACCAAAGTCCAAAAAATAATGGCGGATTTTGACCCAGCCACGGAAGTGATCATCTTGACGGACATGATGGCTGGCAGTGTGAACCAGAAGTTCTTTGTCTATCGCACCCGGCCCCATACCCAGATCATCAGTGGGATGAACTTGCCTTTGGCCCTAGCTTTAGCCATGGAGCCGAAGACCGATTATATTTCAAATGACCGCATCAAAGCGATTATTGACCAAGCAAAAGACGCAATTGTTTATATTAATGAATTACAGGTGGATGATGACGATGATGAATAAAGCAATACCTTGGTGGCAAAAAAGTGTAGTCTATCAAATCTATCCAAAAAGTTTCTATGATGCCAATGGGGATGGCATTGGCGATTTGAAGGGAATCACTGAAAAATTAGATTATTTGGTGAAGTTGGGGGTGGATGTGCTGTGGTTAAACCCAATTTATAAGTCCCCCCAAGTGGATAATGGCTATGACATCGCTAATTACCGCGAAGTTGAACCGGAATTAGGGACCATGGCGGAATTTGACGAATTATTGCAGACCGCCCACGCCAAGGGCTTAAAGATTATTTTGGATTTAGTGGTGAACCACACCTCGGACCAACATCCCTGGTTCCAACAAGCCAAACAGTCTAAAGATAATCCCTATCATGATTATTATATTTGGAAGGATCCCGTTGATGGCCATGAACCTAATAACTGGGGCTCTAGTTTTGGCGGCTCAACCTGGACTTATGAAGAGAATTTAGCACAATACTATTTACACTTATTTGCCAAACAGCAACCAGATTTGAATTGGGAAAACCCTAAGGTGCGCCAAGAAGTCTATGATTTAATGCGGTTTTGGTTAGATAAGGGTATTGATGGGTTTAGAATGGATGTCATTTCTTTGATTTCTAAAGATCCCGCCTATCCTGACGGTCCGGTCATTCAAAATAAAGATTATGGTAGCTACTATGCCGGGGCGGCCAATGGGCCCAAAGTGCACCAATACTTACATGAAATGAACCGGGAAGTCCTGAAAAATTATGATATTATGACTGTCGGCGAAACACCCCATACCAGTGCCGATGAAGGCGTCTTGTATGCCAAAGCCCAGCGGGAAGAATTGAATATGGTCTTTAACTTTGATCATATGCATTTAGACTATGGGGATTATGGCAAGTTTTCTGAAAAGCGCTTCAAGCTGGTGGACTTAAAAGAAGTTTTGACCCGCTGGCAGGAAAAGATGTATGACAATGATGGTTGGAACAGTCTTTACTGGAGCAATCATGATCAGGCTAGACCGGTGACCCGTTTTGGGGATGAACGGCCTGAATATCGGGTTAAATCCGCCAAGATGTTAGGCCTGGTTTTGCATTTATTGCAAGGCACACCTTATGTTTACGAGGGCGAAGAAATTGGCATGACCAATGCCGCTTTTAAATCTATCGACGATTATCAGGATATTGAGACCAAGAATATCTATCGAGAATTCACCCAAGAACATCATTTTGATGAAGCCAGTACCATGCGGGCTATTTACTTAAAGTCCAGAGATAATGCTCGGACACCGCTACCTTGGAATGACGGTAAAAACGCCGGATTTACCAGCGACCAACCCTGGTTTAAGTTAAATCCCAATTATCAAACGGTGAACATTGAAAAGGCCTTGGCTGATCCTGATTCCGTTTTTTACTTCTACCAACAGCTGATCAAGTTGCGTCATGATTATGATGTTGTCACCACGGGCAAATATGAATTACTAGATGCTGATAATCCGGATGTTTATAGTTATCTGCGTGTAGGGGCTGACCAAAAATTATTGGTCATTGCGAATTTCACAGACAAAACTATTGATTACCAAATTCCGAAGTCAGTGGCTTATCAAACGTCTAAATTGTTGCTTGCTAATGGTCAACATGATGCATCGATTCAAGCTAGACAGGTTAAGCTGGAACCATATGCCGGCTTAGTTTACAGTTTGAAATAATTTTTTTAAAGGGATGTCAGTGGTGAAATGCCAGTAACATCCCTTTTTGCTAGAAGATTATGAAACCGCTTTAATTTTTTGAGCATAAATCCCCAAACATCGGTCTTAGTGTGGCATAATAGACTGGTAAGTCGAATCGGATGACCGGTCACGTCATGAGGGTTCGCACAGAGTGGAGTGAGTTTCATGGAACGTAAACAATTGCAACAAAACCGGCTAGTCTCAGTGATCAAGCACTATAAGGTGCAACATCCCAGCATGTATGAATTTATTTTATTCAATATCATGGGGAATGTGGCAACGGTGACCAATTTCATTGTGTTATGGCTGGGAACAGGGCTACTGTTCAAAGGGTTAAGCAGTATTTCGCTACATTGGTTTATCTTCAACTATGGCCTTGCCCAAGGTGGGTTAGGTGGTTTCTTGAGTTTCTTATTGGCTTATATGGCCGCGCAAATTGTAAATTTCATTGTCCAACGTAAAGTCGTCTTTGGGGCTGATGTGGAAATTGGCAAAGTAATGCCTTGGTACATTGGCACCGTCATCTTTGTAGGTTTATTGTCCATTTGGCTACCACCTTATGTGATTGCCCTGGTTAGTCCTTTTGCCGGCAGTTTTGCCCCAACCTTGGCTAACGTGTTCAACATTTGCCTACAAGTCGCCATCAATTATCCAATGATGAAGTTTAAAATTATGAAAAAAGTCTAAATTCCAATAAAAAATATCCGAAAAAAGAAGGATCTGGCAATTATTAGATGGAAAGTCTAATAATGACGGGTCCTTCTTTTTTTAGTTATGAGGCGTTTTTACCGTCCTGGGTTTATGCGTTGCCGCCAATCGATGCTGCCCTTTGACCAGCTATCGGTCTGCAGGAGTTGATCTAACTTAACCTGGGCTAGGGCTTGTCCAAAGGCAATGCCCCCCTTTTCAAGAGCTTGTTGGACAATTAGTTCACTTTGCTTCGTGTGGGCAGTGTCTGGGAAAATACTTTGGGCGACTTGTGTTGATGTGTAATTGATCAACGGCGCATCGATGGCTTGCATGACATCTAGCAAGGATATTTTTTCAGGTGTTCGCTTTAAAATAAAGCCACCATCCTTGCTGGCCGTCGATTCAATTAAATCAGCAACCACCAATTTGCGCAGGGTTTTCTTTAAAGATGAGTCGGAAACCTGCATGACCTGACTTAACTGGTTACTTTTTAGGGGGCGATGATCAAATTGTGTGGCTAAAATAAGTAAAACGAAAATGCCTTGTTCAAAGTTTTTGCTAACGTGCATACAACGCAACTCCTTCAATCAATTAGTGTACCTCAAATACCCGACTTAGACAGGCTAAACTGATATCATTTTATGAATCAGTTCGTCGGCCACATCATTGACCTGCACTGGCTTTAAATTTTTTGAAAATAAGCCTGCGAACTTTAAAAATAGTACCATTTTGGTCAGCTTATCCTGGCGACCGTTACCATAAATGAGGGTGGGTTCAACGTAGGCAAGTCGAATCGGGCTCTTTTGTAAGTCTACAATGATCTGAGATTTCATTTTCGTGAAGGGTTTAGGGCCTAATTTACCACCGATAAAGCCCATGGCCTTCACCTGATAAGTTTCGGCAATTTGCTGCATGACCTGGGCCGGTCTTTCATTGCGTGCAATAAGCTTTTGAGGATCGTCATCAGGGGCACCGACAAAATCAAGAATGTAATCCATTTTGTTGGGGAGGGCCTGGACCACCTCCTCATAGTTCGTGACATCGGCACGAATATTATGAATGTTAGAATTTTGCAGTTGATTGTTACCACTACGGGAAACGATATAAAATACCGCCGTCTTGTCTTTTTCTAACCACTTTTCAGTGACGGTACGGCCAACATAGCCATTGCCGCCTAACATCACGACTGTTGTCATAAAAATACCTCCTGGGTAAATATAAATTCCTTAACTATAGAAATTATATATCCATGGATAAAAAAAGTAAACGGATATTTTCGAATTGAGGGGTTTTATGAAGCCGATAGTGGTAATAAAACCTTAACGGTAAACCAATTATCTTCCAAATTCACTACAGCGGTACCGTTATATTTTTGGGCAATGTAGCGGATGCTTTTTAAGCCATAACCATGGTATTTTTCATCGCTTTTGGTGGTCGTGGGTAGGCCATCTTCAAAGGCCAGGGGGGTTTCGCAATAGTTGGTTAAGTTGAAAACTACAAAGTTGGCTTTTTGATCGATTTGCAACTTGATTAAGCGTTTATCAACATCCCCATTGGTCAAAACTGATTCGATGGCATTATCTAAAGCGTTGCCCAGTAAACTGCAGAGATCCATGGTTGCCAGGAAGTTTAAGACTTTGCCGTTGACCAAACAACTCAAGGTGATTTTCTTTTGCAAACAATACCGGTTTTTTTCCGTGAGAATAGTGTCCACCACGGGATTGCCAGTTTTTACAGCGGCCTGATAAGCCATCAGGTCTTTTTTAAGTTCAGTAACGTAGGCTTTGCGTTTGGTGGCTTGGGATTCGGCTTCGATAATGGTCAGTTGATGTTTTAAGTCATGGAATTTTTGATGGATCAAAGCACTGCTTTCTTCATAGGCCTTATATTGGGCGTGCTGGAATTGGACCACGTTGTTGATAGCCCGCAACTCATGCCGCAGGTGACTATTATAACGGCTGTTTTCTTCGATGTATAAAATTAATAGGCCGCAGAGATTTACTAGGGTGCGAAAAGTGAAGATGGCTTGGACCGCCCCTAGGGTAAAGACGGTGTTAGAGAGGACAAAGCCTAAATTACTTACAGCAAAAATAATCACTGCTGATACGGCTGCCAGCATGGTCTCCCGTTTCGTTGTTCGCCGCTGGGTCAATTGATGGCGTTGACCGGATCCGATTCTTAGGTAAATAGCACTTAAACCAACATAACTGATCAACATAAAGGGCAGCTCAAAGGTAGTGATCTTGGCAATATCGATAAAAAAGTAACAGTATAACTGCCAAGAAATGGCGGCTAGAAACTCCGCAAAAATGAATCCTTTACAAAGATTATAGCTACAGGTCAATAAAGGGAGATTCAACGTGACAAATAAGGTGGCATACATCCAGGCCACGTTTAAAATCATCCCCAACACCCAATACTGCAAGCCCCAAGTGCCTACCCAAAGTTGTAAGGCGACTTGGCCCGCCCCCATGAGCAGGAGGCTTAAGCCGAAACGTTTTTTACGGCTATTTTGAAATTGGTAAACAATTAGGGCAACGGCCAACCATTCGGCCAGGGCCGTATACAATCTGGGAATATCTGGCAACAGGGACATCAGCTTTGCCCCCCATCGGCCAAATAATTGGTCAAAGCCACCATGAAAGCTTTTTTCCGGGGGCGGCTAATGGTCAAATCAGACTGACCCAGGTGTAACGTATGGCCATCGATACCTTGAACATGCTTCATATTGACCAAATAGCAGTTATTACAGCGAAAAAAGTGGGATTCGGCCAGTTCTGTTTCCAAATTTTTCAAGGCCCCCAGCGTGCTGTACACATCATCATGGACGTGGAAATATAAGGCATGGCCCTCGGACTCTACATAGCTTAAGTCATCTAAGGCAATCTTACGCCAACCGGTCTTATTTTTGATGACATAGGTCTGGGGTTGTTGTTGCTGCAATTGTTGCACCAGCTTTTTAAAGTGGGCTTGAAAGCTAAAGCCAGTTAAGGGTTTCAATAAGAAATCGCTGGCGTTCACCGCATAACCTTCGATGGCAAACTGGACATAGTTGGTGAGGAAAACGATCAGCACATTAGGATCCTGCTGGCGAATTTTTTTAGCAGCGGACATGCCGTCTAATAAGGGCATCTGGATATCAAAATAAATCACGTCAAAATCATTCTGAAACTGATCTACAATGGTTAAGCCATCTGCAAATTCACTGATAGTTGTGGAAAGGTCGTTCGTGGTGGCAAAGTTTTCGATTAGTTGTCGTAATTTAGTACGTTGGTTCAAATCGTCTTCGACGATTGCAATTTTCATGATATAGGTTGCCTCCCTAGTTAGTAAATAGATTGAATCCTGGGCGTTTGACAGGTTGTGTCGAAATGTGGGCAAGTTATGCTGGATTGGTTTGGTAGCGCATACATCATTGCTATAGTTATTATATCAAACGAAAGGGTGAGGTGCATGCTGCGCAATCAGAAGCTAATCGATCAATTAACATTACCCCAAAAGGCCAGTTTAATGTCTGGTCAAAGCACCTGGGAATCTTTTGAGATTCCCGGTCTAGTGCCGAAAATATTTTTCTCCGATGGGCCCCATGGCATTCGCAAACAAGCCGGGGCCGGGGATCATTTAGGCTTAAATGCCAGCTTACCGGCGACCTGTTTTCCCACGGCAGCAACGTTGGCCAATAGTTGGGATGAGGCGTTGATTGAATCTGTCGGGGTTGGCCTAGGTGCCCAAGCGGCTGCTTTAGATGTACAAGTTGTCCTGGGACCAGGGTTAAATATCAAACGGAATCCCAAATGTGGCCGTAACTTTGAATATTTCAGTGAAGATCCATACTTAGCCGGGAAAATGGCAGCTGCCAGCATCCGCGGCATTCAAGCCAATGGCACCATTGCTTGTCCCAAGCATTTTGCCGTGAATAATCAGGAAAACCGGCGCATGGCCCTTAACGCCTGTGTGGACGAACGCTCGCTTAGGGAAATTTACACCACCAATTTTGAGATTGCTGTGAAAGCTGGTCAACCCCAGGCTATTATGTCAGCCTACAATCTTGTTAATGGAACCTATGCCAACGAAAATAGGCACTTGTTGCAGGATATTCTAAGAGCTGACTGGCAATTTCCAGGTTTTGTGGTGTCCGATTGGGGTGGGGATAATGACCATGTGGCCGGGGTGGCTGAGGGGAGTAACATAGCCATGCCAACTTTAGGCATCAATGGCGCTGAAGAACTCATTGCCGCCGTTGATAACGGGACCTTAGCAGAAGCTGACCTGGATCAACGGGTGGATGAATTTCTGCAGGTGATTTTAAACCAACATCAAGTTGGCCAACAGCAAACCATTGATTGGGACGAGGCCCACCAATTAGCTAAAAATGCGGCAACTGAAAGTATTGTGCTGTTGCAAAACCAAGGGGTTATTTTACCCCTGGCCAGTGAGGTACCCGTGGCCTTGATTGGTGATTTTGCCAAGACGCCCCGCTATCAAGGGGCCGGCTCTTCGGTGGTGAATACTAAGCAATTAGAAAGTACCTTGGATGTGATCAAAGACTATCCCATCAACGTGGTGGGTTACGCCCAGGGTTATCAAAGAAATGCGGCTAGCCAAGCCGATTTAGAAGCTGAAGCCATGGAATTGACCAAGGGCAGTGAAGCTGTGCTGTTGTACCTTGGCTTAGATGAAATATCTGAAAGCGAAGGGGTGGATCGAACCACTTTAGCTTTACCGGCTAATCAAATCCATTTACTGCAGCGCCTACTGACCACCGGCAAGCCCATTGTGGTGGTTTTATCCGCCGGTTCGGTGATCACCTGTCCGGAATTTAAGCAAGTAGCCGGTCTGCTTCATGGCTATTTGGGGGGTGAAGCTGGGGCCAGTGCCATGTTAGAGGTGCTTTGTGGCCGACATAATCCCAGCGGACATTTGGCTGAGACCTATCCTGTGGCCTATACAGATGTCTTGTTTGGAACAGAATTCCCCACGGCTCAAGAACAAGCTTATTACAAAGAGGGTATCTTTGTGGGTTATCGTTATTATGAGACGGCCCAAATCCCGGTTCAATTTCCCTTTGGTTATGGGTTGAGTTACACCGAATTTGCCTATGCAGATCTTCAGGTCACCGAACAAGGCATAGAAGTAACCGTCACAAATAGTGGGAAAGTAGCTGGCGGGGATGTGGTGCAATTATATGTGGGTAAACCCACCAGCAACGTCATTCGACCGGCTAAAGAATTAAAGGGATTTCAAAAGATCTACCTAGAAGCTGGCCAACAACGCCGAATTCACATCCCCTTTGATGAATATACATTCCGGTTTTACGACACCACCACCCAAAGTTGGCAAGTTGAGGCTGGAACTTATCAAATGATGGTGGGGCACAATGCCCACGATATAGCAGCAACCGTGGCCTATGACTTAAAAGCAGGCGTGTCCTCCACAAAACCACCAGCAAGTCTAGCCAACTATTATGACCATCATTTTGACGCTTTAACCATGGCCGATTTTGCAGCGTTGTATGGTGGCCCCCTGCCGGAAAATACCGAGGTGACTCAGTTATCTGCCAACAACATCATGTCAGATATGCAATTTGCCAAAAGCGGGTTAGCCCGCTTAAGCCAGCGGCTGTTAGCCTACTTGTTAAAGCGCCATGCCAAAAAGGGCCAGCCAGATTTGAATTTATTATTTATTTACAATATGCCTTTTCGAGCAATGACCAAGATGACCAACGGCGCTGTGGATACGGCTATGCTGGCTCAATTATTAAACATCGTCAACGGCCACTTTTTCACCAGTATCCCCGGTTTGTGGCGGGCGTATCGGGCCAATAAACGGCGGCAAAGAAAGGCGGCGACCTAATGGCTAAGGCTGGTTTTAAAAATAGCAAAGTCATCACCGCGATTCGCAATTACAAACAGAAGCATCCGGACATCTATGAGTTTATTCTATTTAATATTATGAGTAACGTGGCTACAGTGACTAACTTTATCGTCCTGTGGTTAGGGACCGGGCTGTTTTTCAAAGGCCTGAGTAGCATCAATTTTCATTGGTTTATTTTTAACTATCCCAAGGGCCAAGGCGGCCTAGGGGGCTTCTTGAGCTTCTTGTTGGCCTATGTCTGTGCGCAAATTGTCAACTTTATCGTGCAACGTAAAATTGTGTTTGGGGCAACGATTCAAATTGGGAAAGTATTGCCTTGGTATATTGGCACGGTGGTTTTTGCCGGCTTGATTTCCGTCTGGTTGCCACCGTACATTATTGGGCAAATTTCCCCTTATGTGGGTGGCTTTGCGGCGACCATTGCCAATGTGATCAACATTGTCTTACAAGTGGTCATCAATTATCCGATGATGAAATTCAAAATTATGAAGAAAGTCCAGTAGATCCGTTGTTTTGAGTGGGCTCAGCAAAGGGGTACTGGCAGCCAAAATATAGGCGTTATCTAGAAGGGTTATGGAGAAAGGAAAAAATTATGAAAAAGTCTAAAAAGATATGGGTCCCTGCAATTATCGTCGTGGTAGTCGTGGCCGGGATTTTTTATGCCTGGCGTAAACTAAGTCAAGATTCGGTACTAAATATTGCAGACGTTTTTGGCACTTTAAGTAAAGTAGCTAATTATTTTATTCCGTTGGTTATTTTAATTGTTATTATTATCGCGGCACTTATTGTCTTTAGGAAACGCACTTGGCGCTTTAAATTTTGGTTGAAATGGGAGTCGCTTTTAGCCTTGCTAGTGGCCATCATGGTGACTTTAAATGTTATCTTGTTTGGACCCATGGCCAGTCTATTAAACTTAAATTATGCCAAACTAGATACGATCCAAGCCGCTACTTTAAAAGATCATCAGCAACTGACCCGCAATATTGCGGAAGAAGGTACGGTATTGTTGAAAAATGAAGCTGGCTTCTTACCCTTAAAGGCCAACACCAAAAAGTTAAACGTCTTCGGCTGGGCATCCACCAACCCAGTCTACGGTGGCACTGGCTCCGGTAATGTGGATACCAGCAATGCCACGAGTATCTTAAACAGCTTGAAAGATTCGGGATTTCAGCTAAACAACGATTTAAGCCAATTTTACACGAAGTATCGCAAAGATCGGCCCAAGGTTGAAATGAGGCAGCAAGATTGGACCTTAGTGGAACCGGCGAAAAAAGACTATTCCAATAAATTAGTTTCTGATGCCAAAAACTTTTCCGACACCGCCTTGATCGTGATTTCCCGGGTAGGGGGAGAAGGGGCGGATTTACCAACGGACATGGCAGCTAAGAATGTGACTTATAAAGGCAACAAGGGTGACTATAAAAAAGGCCAACATTTCTTACAATTATCTAAGAGCGAAAAGGAAATGGTTCAGTTGGTCACCAGTAATTTCAAAGACGTTGTGGTCTTGGTCAACTCTGCTAATCCCATGGAATTAGGTTGGCTCAATCAATACGATAATATTCGCAGTGCGTTATGGATGTCTGGCCCTGGGGCCGTTGGTTTTTCCGCGTTAGGGGATATTTTAACCGGGAAGGTCAACCCATCTGGTCGCTTAGTGGACACGTATGTCTATGATTTAAAGAAAACACCAACTTGGCATAATTTTGGCGATTTCAAGTATCAAGATAGCAAGTATACTCGGGTAGATTACGCCGAAAATATTTATGTGGGTTATAAATTCTATGAGACTTATTATCAAAATAATGAAGCTGGTTATCGGGATGCGGTGCAATATGCCCTAGGTTATGGGTTGAGTTATACCAACTTCACCCAGGAAATGAGTGACCTGCGTCAGGGGGCCAATGGGAAAGTTGAGTTTGATGTGACGGTGACTAATACCGGCCAAAAAGCTGGCAAGGATGTGGTCCAAACTTATTTCCAACCGCCTTATGAAAATGGTGGGGTGGAAAAAGCAGCGACCAATCTACTGACCTTTACCAAAACGAAAACCCTAGCTCCCGGGGCCAGTCAAAAGCTGACCATCAGTTTTAACCAGGAACAATTAGCTGCTTATGATGAAGCCAATGGCGGCGCTTATGTACTAGCTAGTGGGGATTATGGTATTTCCTTGAATAATAACGCCCATGAAATCACCACTAGTAAAACTTTGAATGTGCCGACGACCATCACCTATGATCAACAACATAAACGCCTGTCGGATAAAATCGTGGCTAAGAATCAATTCGCCAACTTCACTCGGGGTGAAGTGACCTATTTAAGTCGGCAAGACAACTTCGCCAACTTAAATACTGCCACAGCAGCCCCAGAAAAACGGGCGCTAACAGCTTTAGAAAAGAATGGCTTAACCAACGATAAAACTTACAAGATTAAAAATGATAGTCAAGATAAAATGCCGCAGACCGGTGCGAACAATAACTTAGCCTTGCAGGATCTCCGCAATAAAAAATATAATGATCCCAAGTGGGACAAGTTGTTGGATCAAATGACCATCAAAGATATGAGTAACTTGATCACTTACGGTGGTTACCAAACTGTGGCTGCGAAATCCGTTGCCAAGGGGCACACTTACGATTTTGATGGACCCGCGGGTATTAGTAGTTTCTTCGTGGATACCAAGGGCACTGCTTTTCCAACCGCAACCATGATCGCTGCCACTTGGAACCAAGACCTGGCTAAACAACGGGGGCAAGCCGTGGGCCAAGAGGCCAATCAACTGGGGATTTCCGGCTGGTACGGCCCAGCGATGAATATCCACCGCAGTGCCTTTGCCGGCCGGAACTTTGAATATTACTCTGAAGATGGCACGCTATCTGGGATGATGGCCGCCCAAGAAACCATTGGTGCCAAGAGTCAGGGTGTTTATGCCTATCTGAAGCATTTTGCTTTAAATGATCAAGAGACCAATCGGGGCAATATGTTACTAACTTGGAGCACGGAACAGGCAATCCGGGAAATTTATCTCAAACCTTTCGAGTTAGCGGTTAAAGAAGGTGGCGCCACTGCCGTTATGTCGGCCTTTAACTACGTGGGTAATCAATGGGCCGGTGGCAGTACGCCACTCTTAAAGAATGTCCTGCGTAATGAATGGGGCTTTAATGGCTTAGTTCTTACGGATTACTTCGGGGGTATGGGCTACATGGATGCCGATAAAGCCGTGCGCAACGGCAATGACATGATGCTATCCACCACTGGCGCTTTTGGCGCTAGTTTAGATGATACGAAGAGTGCCACTGCGGTCAAAGCCATGCGCAGTTCCGCCCACAATATTTTATACACGGTCGTTAACAGTCGCACTTACGCTAAAAGTAATGCGGCCAGTGCCACCGATAAATTACCTTGGCAAAAAACAGTGACGACCATCAATATTATTGGCGGTCTAGTGCTGTTGGCAATTCAAGGCTTAGTGATCTGGTTATACCGGCGTAAAAATAAGAAATTAGCTTAAATTACATGTTCATCTGACAATAAATAAAGAGACCGCCCAGGCTATTTTGCCCAGGTGGTCTCTTATTAAAATTGGCGGATAATTAAATTTGTTTACTGGCGGCCGTCCCCACGCGGCCGGCTTTCATGACAACTTCACCAGCACTGATGGCATCCACCGGACAAACCAGCTTGCACAGGTGACAACCTACACAACGATCCGGGTCCACCGTTGGCCGCCGAGTCGCTTCGTCCCAAGTGATGGCTTGGTGGGCGCCATCAAAACAAGAAATTAAGCAACGACCACAACCGATACATTTATCCCAGTCGATGTAAGGCAAGACCTTATAATCCCGGTCTAATTTTTCGGCCGGAATCATATTTTTGTTGGCTAAACCAACTAGTTCAGACAAGTGCTCCACGCCTTGTTCGGCCATGTAATGCATGAGGCCATTGGTTAAATCTTCAATGATGCGATAGCCATATTGCATGATGGCCGTGGTGACTTGGAGGGTACTTGAGCCTAAGAGAATAAATTCAGCGGCGTCTTCCCAAGTTTCAATACCCCCAATGCCGGAAATTGGTAAGTTTTCTAAACCTTCCGCATCCCGCATTTGTTGGATAAAGCGCAGAGCCAGGGGTTTAACGGCCTTACCGGAAAACCCGGAAATTGAGGATTTCCCATTAATGATCGGCAAGCCAATTTTACGATCCAAGTCCACATTGGCGATGGATTTAACGGTATTAATGGCCGCAATCCCATCGGCACCCCCAGCCATACAAGCCTTGGCGGGGATGACCATATCGGTAATATTTGGGGTCATTTTAGCCATCATAGGTAATTTAGAGCCCCGTTTAACGGCTTCACAATACTTTTTACAAAGTTCAGGATTCGTCCCCACATCGGAACCCATGGCATGGGAGGTCATTTGCGGGCAAGACAGGTTCATTTCAATCATATCCGCGCCGGCAGCTTCCACCATCCCCGCCAACTCTTCCCAAGTCTGTTCATTGGTCCCCATGATTGAGGCAATTAATACCTTGTTGGGATAAGCGTCTTTTAAACGACGTAAGTCAGCCAAATTCTCCTCTAGGGGATGTTCGGCGATTTGTTCCATATTTTTAAAACCCACAAAGGGCGTATCTTCTTTGGTCAATTCATCAAAGCGGGGCGATACTTCGTCGATTTCAAAATCCGCTGGGCCGATAGTTTTGAAAACAACCCCGCCCCAGCCTTCATCATAGGCTTTGGCACACATTTCATAACAATTACCCACAGGTGAAGAAGATAAACAGAAGGGATTTTCAAAATGAACGCCCATGAAATCAATGGATAAGTCTTTTTTAATCATTAGTTTTGACCTCCTAGCACACGATGGATCTCTTCAGCAGTTTGTTTACCCTTTTGTACGGCAACCACCACGGTTTTATCACCTTGGGCTAAGTCACCCGTGACAAATACCTTAGGATCAGCGGTGTGAAAACCACCATGGGTCAGTTCATTATTCTCAAGTTCGATCCCTAAATTGGTGACATCAGCTTGTTGGCCAACGGCTAGAATGATCTTGTCGGCTTCAATCGTCAGTTCACTATTAAGCTGGCGATGTTTGAAGGTCACAGTATTGCCATTAACGGCTGTGGGCACATAGCCATCCACAATGGTGACCCCTTGTTTTTGGGTCCCTGCTAATTCTTTATCAGAGGCTTTAAATTCAGCAAATTCTTCGTAAACCACGTCGGTGACATTTTTAACGTCTAATAATTTCAGGGTGGTGTCCACATCCATGGCCACATCCCCGCCGCCAATTACCAAGACATTTGTCGGCAAGTCCACGCCAGCGGGGTTACTTTTAACTTCTGCTAGAAAATCAACGGCACTTTGTACGTAAGGATTGTCCGCAAATAGCGGCAAGGTTTTGGCCACACTGGCCCCAGCAGCTATGATCACCGCGTCATGGTCGGCTTTCAAAGCGGCCATGGTGATATCTTGGCCAACGGTGACGTTATAGGTGATGTTGGCGCCCAGGTTTGAAATACGTTGGATCTCAACGTCTACGATGTCGGAAGGTAGGCGGTATTCGGGGATACCATAGGTTAAATAGCCCCCAGCCTTTTCATTTTTCTCGTAAATATCCACCCCATAGCCCAGGGTCAACAAGGTGGCGGCGGCTTGCAGACCAGCAGGGCCACTGCCGATAATTGCCACATTCAGCCCATTAGCGGGGCCTTTTTTGAGGATGTCCATGTTAGCGTTTTGCTCAAAATCAGTCACGAAACGTTGAATGCCACCAATATTAATGGGGCAATCAATCTCGGTGCGGGTGCAGGCTAATTCACAATATTTTTCAGTGGGGCAGACCCGGGCACAAATCGAACCCAAGGCATTATTTTCCCGAATGGTTTCAGCAGCACCCTTGAAGTTGCGAAAGCGCACACTGCGGATGAACTTGGCGGGATCCGTGTGGGCCGGACAAGCGGCTGAACAAGGTGCATCGTGACAAAGCAGACAACGGGCGGCTTCAGCCATGACAGTGGTCATAGTATAGCCCTTAGCTTCTTGTTGATACTTTTCAATTGTCATAAAATCAAAACTCCCTGTGTGATTGATTGGTGGGTCACGTCAAGGCGTGACCCCGGGTCGGACAATAGGTAAATAGTACGTCATGTTATTTATTTCACAATTTAATTAACGAAATAAAAAAAATATTGTCAAAAAATACAACCAACTTAATTCAAATCAACCATAACACTGATGAAAATACGACACAATAATATGAAATATTTTTAGGGTAAACCCTTATTTTCGGCGGATGTATTCCCGATAATACAGACTTGATTAACTTGCATGCAACCAAATAATTCAATGAGACATTTTAAAATTTATCTCATAAATAATAATGACTGATTGCGTATAAAAATAGCATATTATTTCACAAACTGAGAGCGATTCTCAATTGGGCCAGTAAAAAGCAACTTTATCCTTGATAAAACAGTAAAATTGGATATTTTATGGGAAAAGTATGATAGAATACTCAAGGAATATTAATATAAGTACCCATTTATCTGAGGAGGTAAATTAGCATGACGTCAAAGCATCGTATGTCCACCAAAGAAATAGTTTACTTGGCGGCCATGATTGCCGTTACAGTAGCTATTTCACGTGTTTTCTTAATTCCGGTTCCAATGACGCACGGAAATGTCAATTTATGTGACGCCGGCATATTTATTGCAGCGCTATTATTTGGTAAGAAACAAGGGGCCATTGTTGGGGGCGCCAGTGGTTTTTTGTTGGATCTAATTTCAGGTTATTCTCAATACATGATCTTCTCCCTGGTCATCCATGGTTTGGAAGGTTTCTTAGTGGGTTGGTTAGCTGAAAAGTATGGTCACTTAGGCAAAATTGCCAGCTTGGTCGTGGGCATTGTCTGGATGGTCTTTGGTTACTTCCTAGCCGATTCACTGTTGTATCAAATTCAAACTGGGTTGGTGGGCTTGCCTACCAACAGCATTCAGGGTCTATTAGGCGCTTTGATTGCTTATCCGGTTTATTTAGGGATTCGTAGCCGGGTCAAAAACCCGTCCCATTCATAATTATGGCCAAAAGTGTAGAACCTTTTTTGATTGGGGAAGACTTATCAGCCGTTGGTCGAATCTCTTTAGCCTGCGCAATCCCCATTTTTGCTGCTTGTAATATCCCCCAGGCTTTAGCACCCACCAGCCTGCTGTCTGCTCAAACGGAAGGCTTTGGCACGCCCGTCAACTATCCCATGACCCAGTGGTTAAAGGCCACCTTTGCCCATTGGCAGGCTCAGCAGATTCAATTATCAGGAGCCTTAGTCGGCTATCTGGGCAACACCGAATTAGTCGACTTGTTTGACAGCTATTTAGCCACACAACACATGACAACGGTGGTGATTGACCCAGTCATGGGGGATAGCGGTGCTTTATATCCAGCTATTACGGCAGACAACATTCAAGCTATCCGCCATTTGATCCAGCAGGCCACCGTGATTACCCCTAATTTAACGGAGGCCCAATTGTTGACCGGGGCCCCATTGCAAAGTGTTGTCTCTGAAGCCCAGGTTGGCGAATTGTTTGCCAACCTGGCCCAATTGACCAAGGCGGACGTGGTGATTACCGGTGTCCCGCAAAAACACGGGCAAATCGCCACCTATCTGGGCCAAGGTCAAAAAATTGAAAAATTTATTCAGAAAAAATTAGACGGCCATTTCTTTGGTGCCGGCGATACCTTTGCAGCGGTCTTAAGCTGCGCTTTATATCACAACATGGCCCTGCCCCAAGCCGTGACCACGGCCAATGAATTAACTTGGATAGCTTTGGAACAAACCCAAGCATCTGAGCGGGAACGGCGCTACGGCTTACAGCTTAGCGAGTTATTACGAAATCTCCAGCAAAAAATTACTTATAAAATATAAGTATTTTGCGATACGATATTTAAATACGGTTAACTTTGTTGTATAATAATGTTGAGTAAATGATAACTTTTTAATCATTTATTTAGGGATTATTTCCAATTGATCCCTTCAATTCATAGCTCTAAAACGCAAGTCCCCCTTGCGGCAGTCTCTATTGTTAGACTCTTTAAAAAGCACGCCATCCTTAAATTTCTCTTTTAAGTGTGACGTGCTTTTTGGTGTATTTTTTTAGGTAATTTAAAATTCATCCTTTTTCAAGAGGGTAACAGGTTGGCGATTGACCACGGTGAGGTAGATCAAAAAGCTGAGGTTCATCACCGCACCGCCCAAAAGAATCAGTTGCGGCGATTGATTGAACCAACTACAGCCTAAGATCACCCCTAAAATAAATGTGCCAATACCAATGGCAAAATGGCCCACTTTCAATCCGGTGGCGGTACTGGGGTGGCTCAAGAAAGTATAAATTGAATTGCCGAAGTTTTTAATATTCCCCGTCATGATGCCATTATTGACGGTGGTGGTCCCGATTTGATTAAAAATGGTTAATTCATAACTGGCGAACAATCCCAACAGACTCAAGCTGAGCCATTTGGGACCAGGCTGTAGCGCCAACAAGGCCAAGGGTAAAATGATGCTGAGGCCGGTGAATAATTTTAAACGGGTCGTCGGTTTTAAGGGGGCTGCTTGTTGGCGAATCAGCTGGGCTAGGATAGCGCCAATCAAGAAGCCGAAAAAAATCGGTAGGTGACTGGCGGCTGTCCGCCAACCTTGCTGGCTCAAAGCCACCCCGAAGACCACGAGATTGCCGGTTTGGGCACTGGCAAAGGCGCCATCAAAATGGCTAAAGGTATAGGCGTCTAGCATCCCCATGAGTAAAGTTTGTCCCACGGTTAAATAAGTGAGCTGCCGATCAATGATTTTCATAGACTATCAGCTCCAAAATAACGGGTGGCCAATTTCAATAAGTTAGTATCCCGCCACTTACCGGCAATTAGACCTAGACTGCGGGTCTGGCCAGCCACCTTCAGGGGTAAGGCAACCTGGGGCAGGCCCGCTAAACCGGCGATGGTGGTGAGATATTGGGTTTGCTGGCGGATCTGTTCCGCAGATTCTAAAGCCGCTTCTTTGTTAGGGGCTGGCGAACTGGTTGTTGGGATCAATAACAGGCCCTGTTGGTTTAATAGCATATTTAAATAGCGGCCCCAGGCTTGTTTTAACCCATAGGCTTGGGTCAAGGCGACATCATTTGCCACGCTTTTTGCATAAGCGAAGTGTTGGGCAATATCCACCCCTAATTGAGCGTCATGGCTATTTAACCAGGAGCCATAATTTTGCCAAGCCTCAAAGCCTTGAATGCGTTTAAAAGCGCCATGAAGTTTGGCCAGCGTAAAGGCTTTGGGCAAGCGGATAGGTGTCAACTGCTGGGGCGTGATATCCAAAGCCACGCAGGCGGTTTTTAACAGGGCTTCATAAGCACCACTAGCATCCGTGGCCAGTAGGTCTTGGAGATAATAGTAGCGGCGGATGCTTAAGTACCGACCGGGGCCGTATAAAGCTTGGCTCACCTTGTTTAGGGTCGATAGGTCAGCCGCCAAAACCCCCACGGTATCAAAACTAGGGGCCAACGGGGCAACGCCCTTGAGCTGATTGGCGGGATCGTGACTGGGCCGAAAACCGTAGAGGTCACAATAACTGGCCGGCACCCGTACAGATCCGCCAGTATCAGTACCCAAGGCGAAATCAACCAAACCGGCGGCCACCGCAGCCGCAGAGCCGGAACTGGAACCACCGGTGAAGCAATCGGGATGTTTGGCATTCAGCGGGTCGCCAAAATGACAATTGCTACCCTTGATGGAAAACATGAATTCATCACTGACCGTAATGCCATCTAGATCAGCACCCGCTAACAATAACCGATTCAGCACAGCGGCATTTTTTAAAGCTGGCGTGTGGGTTTTCGCCCAAGTGGGGTTACCTAAGCCAGTGACATGGCCTTGGACCGCGAGGACATCTTTGACGGCGAAGGTATAGCCGGATAGCGGCCCTTGGGTTTGACTGGGCAGTTGAAAGTCGGCATCGGTAAAAGGGGAGGTTAAATTAAGCATGCTGATCACTTCCTATCAGATTATTAGTGCTGAGTTCGGTGTATAGTTTTTGGTAAATATCAGGGCGGAAATCGGTTTGCCCAGCTAATAGTCGGTTGGGTTCGTAGATATAGCGGGAGGCTAAGGAGAGGTCCACCGTGGTGAGATTTAACTTCGTCTCATTAGCTTGGTCATCGGTGTATTTCCCGCCCACATAGTAATAGGCTTCTAAGGTATTTTGACCGGGGCCTACCACACTGCTGCCACCCCAAAAATCGTTATATAAGTCTTTGCCGCCAAGGTTAGCTGACGCCACAAAGATGCAGTCCCGGATCACACCAGCTTCGATGTTAGTATTGGCCAAATATTTACCCCGGCATTGGGCGGTGGCGGTGATGTTGATGTAAAGCCGGCAGCCCTTGGCGGCATAATAGCGCATGAGTTCGGGAAAGGCCCAAGTGTCGTAACAAATGGCACAGCCCACTGGCCCCCAAGGGGTATCAATGATCAAGGGCGTGTCGCCGCGTTTGGCCCAGTTGGGCTCTAAGCCTGGCAGGTGCATCTTGCGATAAGTCCCACATAACCCTTGGGGACTAAAGACGGCCATGCTGTTATAAATGGTATCCGTGGTTTTATCCCGTTCTGGCATCCCCACGAAGGCATAAACCCCGTATTTTTTAGTGAGGGTGGCAATTTGATCAGTGGCGGGTCCGGGGATAGTTTCGGCCAATTGATATTGCATCTTTTCTTCCAAAGGAATTTCTGGCTGGTCATCATAACCAGTGAGGGCCATTTCTGGGAGTAAGATAAAATCGGCCCCTCGTTTGGCGGCACTTTCAATGAAACCAAGAATAC
The DNA here is from genome assembly GCA_022484695.1 of Lactobacillus sp. Taxonomy (GTDB): domain Bacteria; phylum Bacillota; class Bacilli; order Lactobacillales; family Lactobacillaceae; genus Agrilactobacillus. Next base: position 215,356 of record JAKVKU010000002.1, on the reverse strand, counting down.
GGTTGAGATTTTGCGCCTTTTTACCCCATTGGGCGTTAAAGGTAACGACTGCGATGTTTGCTAAGTCTTTTGGCATAAGCTAAGCCTCCAATTGGTTAGATGTACGGGTTTTTGTAAAGGAAAAGGCCAGGGCGCCCAGTAACAATAAGGCGGCCCCTAGGTAAAAGCCGATGGTCATGGTGCCAACTTTATCAGCCAAATAGCCGGTTAGATAAGGGGCTAAGATAGAGCCGGACATGCCAATGAAGTTATAAGCGGATAACGTGGTGGACAATTTAGTCCCCTTGGCTTGCCGGGTGACAAAGGCTACCAGGATGGGGTCAATAGCCAGCTTGCCAGTCAAACCATAGGCAATCAAAGCCACGATCAATAAGGCCCGATTGGTGGTGAATCCGACTGTTAATAAGGCAATGACGGCAATGGGGACCAAGATCCAAACCAGTAACTTGGTGTGGCTGAAGCGGTCATATACTTTAGCAAAGAACAAAGCACCGGGAATGGACGCCCAAGGGACAATTGAGGCAATGAAGCCCACGGCCGTTCCTTGAAAACCCCGTTCAGTTTGCAAAAATTGGGGCAGCCAAGTTAAAACGACAAAATAGGCGTAGATAGAACAAAAACAAAGGGCAAAGGTCAAAATTAAATTCCGATTGGTAAAAATAGCCCGAATTTGGTGTTGTGCTGGTTCAGCCTGGGTCGTTTCGGGTGTGACTGGCGTTGGTTGATTCTTGACTTGAATCTTTTCTTTCAATAGTAGACTGAACAAAATACCAACGATGACTGTGGGAACAGCAATAATGAAAAATGGCAGGCTCCAATGTTGGTGATGTTGTAAAACCAAGTAACTGGATAATAGATAACCCCCAGATGAACCAAAGGCCATGCCGCTATTGATAATGGCAGTTCCTAATGTGAGCTTAGATAACGGGATGGCTTCACCGGATAAAGCATATTGAGGGCCATAATAACTGGCTTCCCCAAGGCCGGCAGTGGCCCGAACCACCAGGAAAGCTCCAAAGGCGGAGACAATTCCCGAGAAGAAAGTCATTAGGCCGAAAATTAAGAAGCCCAGGGTAATCATGTAACGCCGGCCAATTTTGTCAGCAATCATACCAAAGGGTAATTGGGCCAAGGCATATGTTAAAAAGAAAATACTATTCATCAATCCCAACTGGGTATTGTTGATGTGAAAAGCACTGGCGATTTGAGGCATCACCGGATTTAAAATGGTGCGGTCAGCGTAGATCAAGACCCAACCGAGAAAACAAATGGCAACAACTTGCCACCAATAATGAGACGAAACAGTGACTGTCTTGTATCTTGGGGTGGGTAAGGTTAACGAAACTGGTGCAGTTCTGATGGGTTCTTTTTCCATAAACGCAACCTCCAAAGTTATTAAGTAAGTTCGTAATTAGCTTATGTGATATTACATAACATATAATACGCTTGTTGGCTTTGATTGAAATGGCAGATCTGCTAAAAATAACTGGTGTTTTTAGCCATGTGTGATAAAATATGACATAATTAAGCTTTAAAGGAGGTTTGTAATGGTTAATGTGACGGATTTACTCACAGATTTGCCGCCGACAGCCTATACATGGTTAGCTGGCCAGCAGTATAGCAACAATCAGATCCAAGAAGTCATGGTGATGGCTAGCCCTGATGTTGAAAATTGGGTCTTAAAGGGCGAACTGATCTTGACTAGCCTCTACGGCACGGACTGGGCCAGCCGCAAAGCCATTGTGGATGAATTGGTCAGCCATCAAGCGGCGGGGATGTTGATCAAACTCAATCAATTCTTAGAGCAAGTGCCCAGCCAACTGGTCCATTATTGCGAACAACAGGGCTTGCCTTTGATTCAGATTCGACATATTACTTACCGCGAAATCATTCAGGCCTTTAGCCAATTACAACAACAAGAATTATCCGCATTGGGGCTACTGTTTAATTCCAGTAGTACCCGCGTCCTTAAAGCGCTATGTAATAATATTGCCACATCTGAACAAATCGAGTTTGGTCAAACGCAACTGGGTCTATCTGCTCGAACTGAAAACTATGTGTTATTAACCGTTGAAAAATTGTCCCAAATTGGGAATTTGACAGCGCTGGTTAAGGCTTTACAAAACGTTTTACCCCGGGCTAACCTAGTGATTTTAGAGGATTGTTTGGCCATCGTTTTGGCTGGCATCAATCAGTTAGCAGTTTTCAAACAACAGGTGGTGGCGCCCCGGGCCAACTTGCATTTCGTGGGCAGTGCCCCGGTTTCCCTGGTGAATTTGAATCTAGCCTATGAACAAGCGGTGGGTACTCGAAAAATCGCCTTGGCTCGGCCACTGCAAGCTTTTACCAGCTATGAAGACCTTGGGATTGAAAAATTATTTTTAACCGCTGGGACAACGGCTTTAAGTGCTTGCTTAGTCACGCCGGCTTTGAATCAGATGTACGACCAAGAGCCAGAGTTGTTTGAATCCCTATTGGCATATTTTCGCCATAATCAAAATATTACCCGGGCGGCCGATGCAATTTTTATCCATCCCAAAACCCTGCGGTACCGCTTGAATAAAATTGAAGCCGCCCTTGGTGTTGAATTAGCCAATGGGGAACAGGCTTTAGAGTTAAATATGGCCGTGCATTTCTTAGACTTGAAGGGTCATGGGTTTGAATTGAACTAAAAAAGACTGCAACTTTTAAAAAATAAAGTTGGCAGTCTTTTTCAGTTGAAGCGTTTATTTAAATCATATGTAACGGAGAAATTTATAACAAATATGGCAACAATGCCCCGGCGATGCGGTGACTCAAACGGGCATAACCGGTATCAGAATAATGCAGGCCATCAGGCATATATCTAGGCATATGTTCTGGCAGAAATGGTGAAATACCACTGATTTCGTAAAGATCAATAACCGGTAAACTGTAATAACTGCAGACTCTTTTCATCGCAGCTACATAATCAAGCTGGGTATGGCCCAACTTATTTTTTTGAAAAGTTGTGGGATAATGTTTTGTTTCAGAATGAAAATCATTCTTTGGCGGTGTCATAAAAATCAGGTTACTATCGGGATATTTAGCGGTGAGTCCTGTTACTAAGGTGTTTAGAGCACCATGAAACGTTTTGGTATCACGCCCAGTTGCTGTACCTAAAGGGACATCGTGTTGAAAGTCATTCACACCGCCAAAAACAATAATAATATTGGCATCATCTGGCATCGTGGCGTAGCGCTCAACGAAACTGTCATTATGATCGGGGGTAATGGCAATTCGAGAGCCACAGACACCATAGTTGCGCATAGCTTTGAAAGCAAGGATGCTCTGAATGTGCTGTACCCAAGATATTGCTGGGCCACCACTATTAATACCGTTGTCTCCCCAGGTCAAAGAATCCCCTAAACAATTAATTGTAAGATTGCTAACATTTATATTGGCTGGTTTTACCACGATTGCGCCCTCCTATTCATCAAAAATTACATTTAACATAGCGCTGGTGAAGGCAGTCTGTCAATGCTATCAAGAATATAGTGCCTAACTTGAAAAACATTTGTTGCTTGGCATCAAAAAGCGTATTTGCTTTCCATCAGTGTACTATGTATAATAGTACACATCATACAAAGGAAAAGAGGTGTGCTCATGGCAACTGATTCATACGCCCATTTGGCTTATTATGAACGCCTGGTACTGCAAATTAAAACCCAGATTTTACAAGGCATATTGCTTCCTGGGGATAGGCTACCATCGGTTCGAGAAATGGCCAAGCAAGAACAGCTAAATCCCAATACAGTGGCCAAGGCTTATAAACAGCTTGATCAAGATGGGATAACCTACGTTGAGCCGGGGCGGGGAACATTTATCGCAGAACCGTTAACCAAGGTGAGCACGACTGCAATTGCGGCATTTCGACCTAAATTTGAGGCCATCGTCGTCGAAGCTAAAAGTCTGGGTATCAGCGTGGATTTATTGCGCCAATGGCTGAATGAAGCGGAGGGAAATATATGAGTTTAACCATTCAAAATTTAAAAAAAGTTATCGGTGATCGACCAGTCCTTCAAGAAATCAACTTCACCTTAGAACCGGGCCAAATTGTCGGTCTGGTTGGGCCGAATGGTATTGGCAAGACAACGATTTTACGAACGGTGACCCAGCAATATGTGGCGGATAGCGGGGATGTCTTACTAGCCGGGCAGAGCATCAAGGCCCAGGCCCAACTGCGAGAACAAATCTTTTATCTGGATAATCAACACTTATTTTTCAAGAATTATCGCCTGGATAAAGTGATGCAAATCTTTGATCTCATGTATCAAAATTTTGATACAGCGGCCTGCCGTAAATTAATAACGAGTTTTGGCCTGCAACCCAAGCAAATTTTCAGCAGTTTATCTAAGGGATATCAAGCCCTAGCCCTAATCGCCTTGGCATTAGCCAGTAAAGCGCCATACGTCTTTTTGGATGAACCCTTTGATGGCTTAGATATCTTGATCCGAGAACGCATTGTGAATTTGGTGGTGGATGCTGTCAGTGATGGCACCCGGACTTTTCTGATTGCTTCTCATAATTTAGTTGAATTAGATGGTTTATCCGATCGGGTCTTATTTGTTAAAGCCGGTCGGATCAGCCAAGATCTGACCCTAGAGGCAGTTCGAAAGACTGCCGTTAAATTACAACTGGTCTTTCCATCAAAATCAATTCCTGTTGCAGTCACGGCTAACGGCCGTATTTTAAGCGTCCGGGGTCGGGTGATCGAAGCGGTCTTTCCCAACTTCACACCGGAAGTTGAAGCTGCTTTGGCGGCAGAAAAGCCGGTCCTTAACGAGGCCCTGCCGCTTTCGCTGGCTGATTTATTTAAAGTTGAATTTCGCAGTAAGCACGGGGAGGCGGTCTAGATGGCAGGTAAGCGTTTATTAAATTTGATTCGCATTCGACATAAGGCACTTGTTTGGGCCATGGCAGCTATTTTGTTATTATTTACAGCAGTCTCGGTGAGCAATGATATTTCAAATTATCACCAACTCCGCAATGACACAGTCAGCGCCAGAAGTTTTGAATTAATGAAAGAGAATAAATATTATAATCACGCATATGATGGCATGAGTTATCAGGATTACCGTGATCAGCAACGGTATATCTACATGCCAGCAGCACAAAATAGATTGATTCCAGAGAAGAATAATATTGGCTTATTTCAGTCTGTATTAGCGGGCATTGTTGCCTTCTTATTTGGTCTAATTCTAGCCAGTAAGGATAATCTCAGTGGCTTCAACACCATATTGTTCAGCAGTGGTTTTAAGCGGCGCGGGCTTTTCAAGACCCGCTACTTGTATGGACTAGCCGCAGTGGCAGTTACAACTATTGTAAGCGTCGGCATTCATGTCTTAGGCTATTACTTATTCTTGCCGCCATTATATGTGGGCTTGAGTGCTCTAAATGTTTTGGGCCTAATATTGATGAATTTAGAATTGGTGGTTTTCTTGTACACAGCTGGGCTTGTGGTAGGCACTTTCTTTGCCAGTTTGTTCTGGATGATTTTATTCGCTGTTGTGGGGGCTTGGATGGGCAGTGGGGCCCTTAGTCGTTTGAGCATCAGTCAAACTTGGCGCCAATTATTACCAGCAACGCCTAAATCTAATGATTATAAATTCCTGATTGGGCTAACCATTGTGATTGTGGCCGTCGCTATTGCTTACTTTGTGAGTCAGCGTCTATTCCAACGTATCTCAACTGAAAATGAGCATAACATTTTACTGATTCCGAATTTACGTTGGGTCATTATTGGCTATGCGTTACTCACACTGCCCTATAGTTTTGGCAACTGGTTACTTTACAGCTATGGGTTATCCTACGCAATTTTAAGTCTCATGATATTAGGCTTTGGCTTCTGGTGGTGGTATCGGGAAAGGCGGGCTAAAGGGCAGGCCAAAGTTGCCTGATAGCGCCGCGACCATTTAAATTGCCGGCAAATAACCAGCATTATTATCATGTATTTTCCAATATTATCATGTACCCTTGCAAATCGCCGTCAAAGCGGGTCAGCTCGTGGTATGGTTATTTCAGGTGATCACCAACACTAAAAAAATAATCGTAAAGGCGGTAATATCAAATGCTCAATCAAAACAACCAGGCAAAATTAGATAAGTTAGTGGCGTTATTTCGTCAAGAAACCAAGGTGATTTTTGCAGCCGATGATCGCTTGGCAAAATATGACAAGTTGCCTCGAAAAGTTCGCAGACGTGTTTACAACCAACATTTAAATTACGCATTGCGTTGGGACCAGCGGCTCATGGCAGCGTTTGGGGTCCATCCTTTTTATGACACCTTCGCTAAAAAAGAATTTGCCGGGCCAATTGAAGTTCAAAGCTCCATTGACTATTTAATGCTGGGCATTGAGCTGCCTTATCTTGACCCTAAGGCAACTTATACGGACGATATTTGGGCAGATCGGGATGCCTGGGTTGAACAAATCGAATTGCTGATGTCCGATTATGCCGAACTGGCAGAAGAAACTGACGAGACTGCTTTCTAACAGCGGTATCAAATTGTTAAAAAATCAAAGGGCAGCTTAGTGACCATTCAAACGATGGTGACCTGAGCTGCCCTTTATTTTTGAAAAACTTGCCAGAGTATTATCATAAATAACCAGGCAGCAACGTTTTCAGCCGGTATTCCATGATATGGTTATGACAGGTGATCACCAACACTAAAATAATCATGGAATGAGGCATTGTTATGTTAAATCAAATTGACCAAGCAAAAGTAGACAGTCTAATCTATTTATTCAGAAAAGAAATCAAGGTCATCTTTGCCATGGACGACAGATTGAAGAGGCGGGGGAAATTATCCCGGAAAATGCGCAAACGCGTTTATGATCATCATGGCATCTATTCGTTGCGTTGGGTCGACCGGATGATAGCTGCTTTTGGCATACGGATTGATGATCCGGACCCATTTGAAGAACCGTTGCCTGGGCCCCAATCGATTGACAAAACCATCGATATATTGTTGTTTCGCACAGAATTAGCCTATGTGGATCCTAAGCGAAAAGTGCCCTGGAATGTTCAAAAAGCCCGAGAGAGGTTGGTAGAGCAGGCCGTTGAATTGATTCAAGCCTATCCGGAACAGCCGCTGGCTACCGGAGACAATTTAAGGGCGCAAGTTGATGACGCCTTGCGGTAAAGTGGGCCCAATAAAAAAAGCAACGCCCAAAGGCGTTGCTCCTAAATGATAATGATTAACGGGCAATACCAACCAATTGTCTGATGGGTTTTTCATAAACAAAACTCACATCAGCGTCGGTATAAACGCCAGAGATTTGGCCTACCTGGTTGAAACCTAATTTATTTATCAAATGCTGCATGGCCTGATTATGCTGGTGGGTGTCAATACGCACACTGGCCGCATGGGGATGTTTAGCTTGAATAAGATTAATCCCAGATTGTAATAGGGTCGTGGCATAACCATGACCTGTACACTCAGACAAAACAGCGACCCGATGAATGACGGCAAAGCTGTCGGTATTCACCAGCCAAGAGCCCTCTAAGGTATCATAGGAACTATCCGGGGATGGGGCAACAGCAATTGACCCGACAGTCTGGCCGGCATCGGTTTGGTATAGATAGCTGTGACCAGCTTGAATATCGGCTAAGACCTGGGTTTCATTAGGGTAGTCCCCTTGCCACTGGTCAATCCCTTGCTTGGCAAGTTGACGGCTGCCATCCCGTAAAATAGTCATGATCGTGTTTTTATCTTTTAATTGCGCTTGAATTAATTTCATAATGTTTAACATCCCTTCGCTTTGAAATGCTCGAGGCTTTAACTCGAATTTGAATATACTAACAGCCAGAAAAGGGCAAGTCAACAGGTTTTTCATGAAAAATAAGCTTCTCATTTTTACCATAAATCCGTAATTATTATATGGTAATTATGAACTTATTATCAGGGCTAAAAGATTCAAAATACGGAGAATAATTTTGAGATAAGTTAAAATTATAGACATTTTACAGAAAATTTGATGTGGTCACTATTTTAAATTTTTTTGTCATCAAATTTTTAACTCAGTGATTTATTATTTTTGCTATTAAATTGCTCATAAAGCAGACTGGCCATGGTTTTTAGGCCTTTTTGCTTTACTTTTACCCCTGTTGGACCGATGATAATCGGATATGATTATCTCGGAGGGATCGCGCATGGCTAAGCAAGCAACTAGCAGCCAAAAAGTCTTAGGACCAAAAAGCTTTATTATCTTTCTAGCACTATTGAGTGCCTTTGTACCACTATCCACTGATCTTTATTTACCGGCACTGCCGACCATGGGGCGATTTTTTGCGGTGAATGAATTTGTCATGAATTTAACGTTGATTTTATTTTTCATTTTCTACAGTGGCGCCACTTTGATTTGGGGGCCTTTAAGTGATCGGTTTGGCCGCCGCCCAATTTTACTCATTGGCTTAACGATTTATATGTTGGCCAGTGTGTTGTGTGGCCTGGCCCAAAATGCACCGCAAATCATCGTTTTCCGGATTATCCAGGCCATTGGCGGTGGGACGGCCACCACTATTGCCACAGCTATTATTAAAGATGTGTACCGGGGGAAGCAACAAGAAGATACTCTGGCCATTGTGCAGTCCATGGTGGTGATTTCCCCGGCTTTAGCCCCGGTTATTGGGGCGTTGTTGTTGCAATTCATTTCTTGGCGGGGGATTTTTTTCACCCAGGCGATTTTGGGGTTAACCGTGGTGATCGGGTCGGTGGTTTATACGGAAACCAATCACCAGCGGGATAATGCCAGTGGCGTCATCAAAGCCATTGGCCGCCTAGGGGTGGTTTTGCGTAATCCGGGGTTCAGCGCCTTACTGGTCACCTTTTCAGTGATGAGTATTGTTTCGTTAGCCTACATTTCCTCATCCTCGTATATTTTCCAAAACACCTTTAAACTCAGCAGTCAAATGTACAGTTTCTTCTTCTCCTTTAATGCTTTAGGCATGCTGCTGGCGCCTCTGGTTTATATCAAGGTTTCTGAAAAAGTTGATCGTATCAAGGTCATTTATACCTGTTTTGGCATCAGTATTCTAGGGGGGATTTTACTACTCGCTTGTGGTGCCTTAAGTCCTTGGACGTTTGCTTTAACGCAATTTCCAGCCACCGTGGCCAGCAGTGGGGTGCGGCCTCCAGCTACCTATCTGATTTTGAAACAACAAGATCAAGATAACGGCTCCGCGTCTTCTTTGTATAGTGCTGCGGGGACTATTTTTGGCAGTGTGGGGATGGTCATTGTGTCACTAGGCCAACAACACCCAGTTTTGATCCTAGCCCAAATTGATATTTGGATCGGTATTTTCTCCATTGTGGCGCTATTCTTGTCCCTACGGTTTTTGAAAACTAAAATTAAACTCTAATAAAAAAGTCATGCGCTCCCCGGCAACGTAACTGTTGCTGCTAAAGCGCATGACTTTTTGAGTATATTTGATTATTCGTTATAAAGTGCTTTTAAGGCCTGGGTATAATCGGGATCGGTGGCCGGATCGGCCCAACTGGCATTAGAATCAGTCACTGGGTACATGATACTGCCGGGGAACTTATTATGATCTAAGCCCAGGGCATGGCCTAATTCATGCAACATATTGTGATAAACCACGGGATCAGAGAATTCGTCTTTGGGATTGATCACCGCGGCGATGCCACTGCCTTCGTATTCTTTAGAGTGGTTAATAACGCCATTCTTCAAATGGACGATGTCGATGGCCTGTGACCCTAGACCACCGTCAATAGTACCATCTGGATTGGTCCCTAGATTATCAGCATTGGTGTAGTAAAGGACTGTATCGGCCTTATAACCAGAGCCGGCGGCCGGCTTAACTTGGACAATACCCAAAGCATTGATGGCGGCAATTGCCCGGTTGAATAAAGCAACTTTGGCCGCGGGTGTGGTGCTGTCGATGCGGTAGTACATGGTTTTATCCACATATTGATGCCCGATGGGACTGGCCCCGGCAACCAGGGGATTGCCATTGATCAAAGGCAGCTTGGCAAAATTGCCGGTGCTGGTGCCCACATTTGGCTTGACCCATTCATTGTTGCCCACTTGATACCAGATACCCTGGCCCTCAATATTGGCGCCAGCGGTGACCAGCCATTGCCCAGCTGGCAATTGCCGGAGGGGAACAGCAGCGGCACCCCAGTTTTGGTAGAGGGTGACGGCTTGGGTGGTGGTCACCGTTGCCGGCGTTGCCTCTAAGAGTTCTTGGGCAGTTTTCACAGGGATCCAGTAGTATTGATCCAGTACCATGCCGGCATCTTTGACAAACTGATTGCCCCCGAGATTGAACCATTGCTGCCCGTCTTCAGCCACAACGGCGTAAAAGACCTGCCAGCGACTTTGATTCGGTAAAATGCGACTTGGTTGTGCCGTGGGGCCGTAGCCGTCGTAGAGCACTTGATCCCCCAATAAGGTCCCAGTGGTGGTATTTTCAGCAGCTTGAACCACTTGGGGTGTGGGACTGCCCAGGGGCGCGAAGCCTGACAAAGGCGCACCCAAGGCGATGAAAGCTGCTGCCAGCAATAAGGCATGGCGCATTATTTTTTTCCGAAACATCATAAATTTCCTCCCCGGGATAACTTGATAGCAATATTGTCCTTATTATACCCAATTACCACAGATTACGGGCATTTAAGGGATAATCAGGCTACAGACTTAAACTTTCTAAGATTTTATTGGCAGATTCTTCAATGGACTGATTGGTGATGTCAAAAATCGGGACGGATAGATCCGTCATCACTTTTTTGGCGTAATTAAGCTCAATTTGAATCCGCTTCGGGTCCGAATAGCTGGCTGTGGCCGTGAGCCCTAAGAAGTGCAGGCGATTGGTCCGGACTTTTTGCAGATATTCAGTATTGGTCATGAGGCCCACCATTTTTTTGGGGTCCATTTCATAAATTTCTTCTGGTAAAGCGACTTCTGGAATCAAAGGCAAGTTTGCTACTTTTAAGGAATGGTTATTGGCCAAATACATGCTCAGTGGCGTTTTAGAGGTCCGAGAAGGGCCTAAAATTACTAAGTCCGCTTTTAAAAAGCCCTTAGGATCTTTACCATCATCGTACTTAGAGGCAAAGTTAATGGCGTTCATCTTGGTGTAATAACTGTCGTTGAGTTTATGTAGGGCACCAGGGACTTCTTTAGACGTTAAACCTGTTTGGCTTTGGATCATGTCGATCAACGATTCAATAATATCTAAATGTTTCAAATCATGGCTGGCTGCAAAGGCCTTTGTGTAAGCCAGCAAGTCCTTTTGAACTAAAGAAGTGATAATAATTCCCTTGTCATCTTCGGCTTGCTTTAAAACATCAGCTAAGGTTTTTTGATCCCGGACTAGGGGGAAACGTTTGATTTCAGCATTGGTGATTTCGGGAAATTGCGCCATGGCGGCATTGATCACCGCCTGGTTGGTATCTCCCAATGAATCTGAAATAACATAGAAATATACTTTATCTGGCAAAATGCGTCACTCCTCGGTTGCGTTTGCATGTTCAATTATATAATTATGAATTCTAGTCTTGGTGATTTTACCAATGACTTTAGTGGCATCTTTTTTAGCCACAATGGGTAAGGAATCCACTTGGTATTCCTCCAGCAATTGACCGGCCTGCAGTAGGGTCATATCACTGGTGCCGGTGACAATATGGGGCGATCTGGTCATGACGACAGCCACGGGGGTAGCTTCGATATTCTTGTTCAAAGACGCCCGCAGCAGGTCTTTACGGGATAATAAACCCACTAATTTATCTGCATCATTGGTCACATAAAGTGAGCCCACATCGTACATGAATAAGACGGTGATGGCATCGTAAATGGTTTGGTCTTGTTTGATGATCAATGGCGGGATCATCACCGCTTTGATGGGAACGGCTAAAAAATCGTCAATGGTTTTGGTGGTGACCCCATTGCCCGCATACACGTAGCCCACTTTGGGCCGGGCCTGTAAGACACCGGTCATGGTCAAAATAGAAAAGTCATTACGTAGCGTTGCGCGGGATAGGCCCACGGCTTCGGCGATTTTTTCGCCGCTGATGGGCTGATTTTTTTTGACGATTTCTACAATTTTTAATTGCCGCTTTGTGAGTTCCAATCCATAATCCCCCTTCTAATAATGACTAGTTTTTATTATATAGCATGACAAAAATATGTCTACAGTGGGTCATAAATTTCTTGACTTTTTAAATGTGACACGCTATATTGAAATTGCGGCAAATAGTATGACACATTGGAGGAATAGTATGTTTAATTTAACGTATGCATTTGCAGAAGGTAACAAGGATCTCCGGGACATTTTAGGCGGGAAAGGTGCCAACCTTAGTGAAATGACGAATCTTGGCCTCCCTGTGCCACAGGGTTTTGTGGTCTCCACCGTAGCTTGTCGCGCTTATTTAAAAGCGCATGAACTCACTGATGATTTAGTCACTGAAATTAGATCCCGGGTTTCTGACTTAGAAACAATGACCGGTAAAACTTTTGGCCATGGGGCGGATCCTTTGTTAGTATCCGTGCGCAGTGGCGCCAAATTCTCTATGCCCGGGATGATGGATACGATTTTGAACTTAGGCTTAAATGACGTCACCGTCCAACGGGTAGCCCAAAGAACTGAAAATCTGGCTTTCGCTTATGGCAGTTACCGCCGTTTGATCCAGATGTTTGGGAATGTGGTTTTTGAAATTGATATTAAAGATTTCAACGAAGCTTTTCATAAAGTCGAAAATGTAAGGGGTTACGGCTCCGCTAATTTCACCCGGCAGGATTGGCTATTAGTTATTGAACAGTACAAACAAGTCTTCCAAGCTCAAGCTGGTCAAGAATTCCCACAAGATGTCTACGACCAATTATTCATCGCGGTGGAAGCCGTCTTTAAGAGTTGGGATAACGACCGGGCCAAGGTTTATCGGCAGTTACATAATATTCCCGACGATCTAGGGACCGCCGTTAATATCCAACAAATGGTCTTTGGCAACTATTCCAAAGATTCTGGCACCGGGGTCATGTTTACCCGTAATCCAGCCACCGGCGCCCCTGGGTTGTTTGGGGAGTACCTCTCCCAAGCCCAAGGGGAAGATATCGTGTCTGGCGCCCGGACCCCAGATCCCATCGCCAACTTAGAAGCCAGCAAACCCCAGGTCTATCAACAGCTGAAGACCATTGCTGAAAAATTAGAAAAACACTACCAAGATATGCAAGACGTGGAGTTCACCGTTGAAGACAACCACTTGTATATGTTGCAAACTAGAAATGGCAAGCGGACGCCAAATGCGGCCGTTAATATTGCCTATGATCTTTATGAAGAAAAATTAATTTCTGCGCAAGAAATGATCAGCCGGATTGAACCAGGCATGATCGAACAATTATTGCACCCTAGTTTCTTAGCTTCTGACTTGGCGAAGCATGATTCAATCGCTTCAGGCTTGCCAGCAAGTCCTGGGGCGGCTACCGGGGAAGTGGTCTTCACGGCCCAAGGTGCTAAAGTCGCCGCTGAAAAGGGCCACCATGTGGTCTTGCTGCGCAATGAGACCTCCCCAGAAGATATCGTGGGGATGACCGTCAGTGAAGCCGTCGTGACTTCCCGTGGGGGGATGACCTCCCACGCTGCTGTAGTTGCCCGGGGCATGGGGACTTGCTGTGTAGTTGGCTGTCAAGACTTACAAGTCGATGAAGCCGGTGCCGTGGCCCATTATACCGGCGGTGTCTTAAAAGAAGGGGACATCATTTCCGTAGATGGGACCAATGGTAAAATTTATTTAGGGACTATCAAGACAACCGCTGGGTCCGTATCAGATAAACTCAATAAAATTTTAGCCGTCTGTGATGAATATGCCCGCTTACAAGTATTTGGCAATGGGGAAACCGTGAAAGATATTCGCGAAGCCATTGTTAAAGGGGCCCGGGGAATTGGCTTGGCCCGAACAGAGCATATGTTCTTCCAACCAGACCGCTTGAAGGCCATGCGCCAATTGATCTTGGCTGAAAATGACGCTGATATCACCTCAACTTTGGCCTACATCAAAGGCGAACAAAAAGGTGACTTCGTAGCCATGTTTGAAACCCTGCTGGACAAACCTTGCACCATTCGCCTGTTAGATCCACCATTACATGAATTCCTACCAACTAAAGAAGCTGACTTGCAACAATTAGCCCAATCTATCCATAAAGACTACAATTGGGTGGCTGCTAAAGCCGCTGCTTTGCGGGAAGTCAACCCAATGTTGGGACTGCGGGGCGTGCGCTTAGCCGTTACGCTACCACAAATCTATCAAATGCAAGTGGAAGCTATCATTGAAGCAGCCATCCTGGTCAGTGAAGCCCACCAAGTTAACATTGTCCCAGAAATCATGATTCCATTGATCGGGGTTACCCCAGAATTAGAAATGGCCAAAAAACTTTGTGTCGACGCCGCTGAAGGGATTTTTGAAAAGACCGGTAAGCGCTTAGACTATAAGGTAGGTACGATGATTGAAATGCCAAGAGCCTGCTTGATTGCCGACGAATTGGCCCAAGATGCCGACTTCTTTAGCTTTGGGACCAATGATTTGACCCAGTTGACCTTTGGCTATTCCAGAGACGATGCCCATAAATTCTTGCCAACTTATTTAGAAGACCATCTCTTACCTAATGATCCTTTCCAAGTGTTGGATACCAAAGGTGTGGGTGCGTTGATGAATATGGCAGCAACCAAGGGTAAGGCCGCCAATCCAAAACTAAAAGTTGGGGTTTGTGGTGAAGTCGGTGGGAATGCCGAATCCATTGAATTTATCAACACGCTACCCGTGGACTATGTTTCTTGCTCCCCATTCCGGGTACCACAAGCCCGCCTGATCTGTGCGCAAACACAACTCCGTCAGGAAGCTGAAAAGAATGGTGTCGAATATAAGGCAAGTTCTGTGACAGCTTAAAAAAATAATTAATATTGATATCCCTCCGATTCGGGCAGAGAAAGCGCAGTTTCTCTAATTGAGCCGGAGGGATTTTTGAATGTAATTTAAGATAGATATGTGAACGATAAAATTAATAATGTAAAGAGGTACCCAAGTTAATATATTCTATTTTTTAAATGGCTTTTACCAAGGTTTCTACAAAGAAAAAAACTGATATATTAGTAGGAAAACGCTTGCATTTTGCTTGTGAATTGCTATACTTTAAGTGCAAAAAGAAATAATATTTCTAATTAAGAAATATTGCTGTCGTGCTCGTCAACACACTTTTATATCAAAATACTAAATGGAGGCGAAGGCTAGTTAGTGATCATACTTAAGGCGTTTGCATCATGAATCAGTAGAAAATCATATTTTTTTACCATCAAATGTTATCGTGAACATTAAATTGACTAAAATCTAATGATGTATTACTGATTTCAGGTAGATTCAGTAAAAGCAGACAGGACAAGGATGTTTTTGAACATGATCACGGGAATACAATTTTGAAAATGCTATAAAAGGGAAGGGATTACTTTGAGTATTAGACTTGGCATTCGTGCCCATGACATGAAAGCAGATTCAATCACGGAACTATTTTCAAAAATTAAAGCGGACAAATTTCTTGATATTCAACTTGCGCCGCGTCGACTTCAAAAAAATGGCCTTGAGATTTCAATTGCTAATCCGGGCGCAGCTAATTATTTGAAGAAGAGACTCACGCACTATGATCTGAGCATTGCGATTTTAGGTTGCTACATCAATATGATCCATCCAGATCCGGCTATTCGAGAACAGGAATTGCAATACTTTGAAGCAGGAATTACAGCTTCAAAATGGCTTAACAACTGTGTTATTGCCACTGAGACTGGTAGTTTAAGTACGGCAGGTTATACCGAACAGAACTTTACAGCAACTGCATTTAACCAGATGGTCACATCTGTTCAAAGATTAACTACCTTCGCAGAAAAAGTTGGCGCCATCATTGCGGTAGAGCCTGGTGTGAATCATCCCCTTTACGATGCAGATATGGTTGCTAAACTTTTGAAAGCCGTCCCAAGCCCTTGTTTAAAGTTAGTTTTTGATCCAGTGAATCTAATGACACTAGAGAACTATAAAGAGCAACGTGCTATTATTTCAGACTTTATGGCTAGATTTTCAAATAAGATTGTGTCATTTCATTTAAAGGATTTTATTGTGCAAAACAACACGATTTCAACGGTGGCATTTGGCCAGGGGCAACTGGCCCATGAGTTTTATCTTGAACTGATTGATCAAAACAATCCCCATACCTTTGCCACCCTTGAAGGTATACAGGAAGTGCAGATACCAGCGGCAATTACGGCCGTCAAACATACTGTTAATTTAGATTCTTATTAAAAATGGAGGCATTACATTATGGAAGCAAAACCACGTAAAATCACTTTACTTACTCGACTAGCTTATGGTAGTGGGAATATGTTGGGCAGTGGCGCTTTAGGTATTTCAGGTGCTTGGTTACTCTTCTTTTACACGACGTTTTGTGGTTTGCCAGTTGTGCAAGCAGCCCTTATTTTTTCAATCTCCACATATTTAGATGTCATTTTAAATCCATTGATGGGTTTTATCACGGATAATTTTTATAACACGCGTTTGGGTAAGAAGTTTGGTCGGCGGCGTTTCTTCATTATGCTTGGGATTCCACTCATGCTTTTATACCCGGCCTTATGGGTTACTGGTATGAATTTCTTTTATTATCTTTTCACATATATTGCTTTTGAAATGACTTACACAATGGTTATGATTCCTTATGAAACTTTAGCTGTTGAGATGACAACTAGTTTTGACGAACGTACTTATTTAACCGGATTTAAAGCAATGTTTGGTAAATGTGCCAATTTTATAGCTGCTGCGCTACCTGGGATTTTCTTCACAGTTTTAGGCAAAAATTCACCTTACTCATTTTTAGCAACAGGTGCCGTTTACTGTGTGATCATGTTGGCATCACTGACATTCTTATACTTTAATTCATGGGAACGGCCTGCTAGCGAGGTTGCTTCAGAGCATGTCGGCAGCTTCTTGAAAGGCCTCAAGAAAATATTTGTAGACATTATTTCTACATTTAGAATCCGGGCATTTAGAGATCATATGGGGATGTATCTATTTGGTTTTGGCTCTGAATGGCTATTTACAGCCACATTCACATACTTTGTTGTATTCGTCTTACAACGGCCTTCTACATTTGTCTCTGAAATGAATAGTATGAGCAGTATTTTGCAATTAGTATCAACCGCTGTATTCATTATTATTTGTGCTAAAAAAGGTTTCACAAAACCATTCTCAGCTGCTTTAGGCATTGTCATTTCTGCCGTATTAGCTTATGTTGTGATCTATTTCTTCCACATTCCACATTTAACCTGGTTAGTTGTTGGGATAACCGCCCTGTTTGGCATTGGGACCGGTGGTGTTTATTATATTCCTTGGACAGTTTATACATTTATGGCTGACGTGGACGAGGTCGTCACCAATCGTCGTAGAGAAGGTATTTACTCCGGGGCCATGACCATGGGTGGTAAATTAATTCGGGCTACCATTGTGTTTATCTTAGGGGTCGTTTTATCTCAATTCGGGTTTAAAGAAGGCGCTACAACCCAACCACAGAGCGCTATCAATGCGATTATTGGCGTCTTATTAATTGGGGTTATTGGTATGGCACTATTAGGCATGTTCTTCTCCCACCGGATGAAATTAAACCACGAAACTCATAAAGTTATCCTAGCTGAATTAGACCGTGTTCATAACGGCGGCAAAATGGCCGATGTTACGCCTGAGACGAAAGCTGTTGTTGAAGAATTGACTGGGTTTAAGTATGAAGACTGCTTCGGACATAATAACGTTGGGTATCATGATAAAGAAACGCCCGAACCCGTAAAACAGGTTGGTTAAAATTGTAAGCGTTTGAGTTGTTTTGATAAAAGGGGTGTTAATTTATGTATCCAAAATATGGCGATATTAAAACCGATTGGCCTAATTTAGCAGCACAAACCATGGTCAGTCGAGAACCTAATATGAATCTTAAAGGTAAATGGGAATATGAAGACGGTCTGATGTTAAACGGCGTGTATGCCATTTATGAGGCTACTGGTAAAAAGCAGTACTTACAGTACATTCAAGATAATCTGGATCGTTTTATTAACGACCAGGGTCAAATCAAAGGCTATCACCGTGAAGAGTTTAATCTAGATCATATTAACAATGGGAAAGCTGTTTTAGATTTATACGAAGAAACCCATTTAGAAAAATATAAAATTGCCGCCGACACATTGTATGATCAACTGTTGCATCAACCCAAAACCGATTCCGGTATCTTTTGGCACAAGCAAATTTATCCTTACCAGGTTTGGTTGGATGGCCTTTATATGGGGTCAGTCTTTTATGCCCGCTATCAAAAACTATTTGGTATTCAGGATAACTTAGATGATGTGGTTAAACAATTCTTAGGTGCTTATGATGTAACCTATGATGCTAAAACTGGGCTTTGCTTTCATGCCTACGATGAAAAACGGCAACAATTCTGGGCGAATAAGGACACTGGTCATTCTCCACATTTTTGGACCCGTAGTATTGGTTGGTTTGTAATGGCTATGGTGGATGTTTTAGAATATCTGCCAGAAGATTTAACAGGTCGTGCTGAAATACTGGCGAACTTAAAGGCATTGTTGAACGCTTTAAGAAAGGTTGCGGATCCGCAAACATCGTTGTGGTATCAAATTACCGATGAGGGCGGTCGACCAATGAATTACCTAGAATCTTCGGGAAGTCTCATGATTCTAAATGCCATTGCCAAAGCGTTACGTAAAGGTTATTTAACTGAAACGGATTGGGGCACATTTTTAGATACAGCCTATCCGAATGCACTGGCACAATTTATTTCAATTGACCGCCATCAATATGTCAACGTCAATAAAATTGCCCATGTAGGTGGCCTAGGTGGACCTGATCAACGGGATGGATCTTTTGCTTATTATATGAGCGAACCGATTGTTACCAATGACCATAAAGGTGTCGGACCATTTTTGATGCTATGTAATGAGATGAAACAGCGGCTTGATTGAAGCAGCTCGGATTATTGGAAGATATTTGGGAAAATCTTAAATTTCAATACAAATAACAAAACTAATATCCTCAGCAGTAAAGATTAAACTATTTGTGGTGTAAATTTCGATTTAACATATAGGTGGCTAAGTGATGAATACAACAATTAATGTGTGTGATTATCAATCAATTCAGGCGGCGATTGATGCTAATATGGAAGCGCAAAATTTAGACTTATTGGTACCTAAGGGCACTTATTTATCTGGGCCGCTGACGTTACGATCAAATTTAACAATGACCTTTGAATCAGGTGCAGTTCTAAAATTTGAGGATGATCCAAATCTTTATCCGCCCGTCTGGAGTCGTTGGGAGGGTGTTGAATGCTATGCGCTGCAACCTCTGATTTATGGGAAAAATGTTGAGAATGTTATAATACAAGGCCCGGGAATAATTGATGGCAATGGGCAAGGCTGGTGGTTGAAGTTCAAGGATATTATTGATACCCAGCGGAACAAACCAAAAGAAGTGTATGAACGTCGTTTAGCTGCCCTTAATCCTGATTACGCCACTAGAACCAGTGGGGGTGGTCGCCCGAATACACAATTTTTACGCCCACCTTTAGTCCAATTTTACCAGTCTAGAAATGTTGAAGTTCGCGATATAACCTTAAAGAATTCTCCTTTTTGGACGCTACACTTGCTTTATTCGCAGCAACTTACTGTTGACAATGTTACTTTTTCCAATCCTAAAGATGCTTTCAATACAGATGCGATCGATATTGACTCAAGCCAAGACGTTCGCGTTAAAAATTGCTTAATTGATGTTGGTGATGATGGCATTACGCTCAAATCTGGTGCGGGGCAAGATGGTCTACGAGTTGATATTCCAACGCAACGTGTTAATATCGCACACTGCAAGATTATGGAGAGTCATGGCGGGGTTGCAATTGGTTCTGAAACAGCTGCAGGTATTCGGGATGTTCATGTTGAAGACTGTGAATTTCAGGGGACGCAAAGAGGTATTCGCTTGAAATCACGGCGGACCCGTGGTGGGACAATCGAAGGTATTTTTTTGAAAAATCTTAAAATGGATCGTTGCTGGTGTCCGATTGCATTGCAAATGTATTACACACCAGGCATTCGAAATAGTGAGCGTGCCTATGTGCTTTCTTTGGCACCGCAAGCAGTCAATGCTGGGACACCACATATTCAGCATATTGAAATTAACAACATTGTAGCGACAAATGTCCGAGCAGTCGCAGCCTTTATTGTTGGATTACCTGAATCAAAAATAACTAATGTTAAAATCAATGATTATCATTGGCACTTAGCAACAAAGAATCAACTTTTAAGTACAGATCATGCAGAAATGACGGATGGCTTATTTCATGATGATGATCGGGGTATTAAAGCCATTAATGTTTCAAATTTTTCAATAAATAACCAGCAAATTACAAATAAATAAAATAACAATCTCAGATCTTGGCCAATAGGACTTCAAGAATCTGAGATTTTTGTCTAGAATAAGGAACTACGGAAAATATTTAGCATTGTATCACGAATATTACAATGCTAAAATGAAAATTATCATAATTTACTAAAAAGAAGGAAACTACATAATGTCAGCCATATTCAGCTCGGTTTACATGCTTGTTTTTGTCGGCATCGCCGCTGGGATCTTAAGTTCAGTGGTGGGGATGGCATCTTTGATTTCGTATCCATTTTTATTAGCAATTGGTCTGCCACCCCTTTATGCCAATGTGACCAATACTGCCGGCTTAATTTTCACTGGCGTTGGTGTGGGTTTGGGTTCTCGAAAAGAACTCCACGGCCATGGGCGAGATTTGCTTAAAATTTTAGTCCTAACGATCACCGGTAGTGTTTTTGGTAGCTTTTTATTGCTGATTGCCCCGGCCTCTACTTTTGAACACATTGTGCCATTCTTTATTGCCACAGCGGGGGTGTTATTGTTGATGCCCAGCCGGCGGGATCGGGATGAACAGATTGCAAAGGTGGGCTTTGGCACTAAACGGCAACTGTTACCCAGCTGGTTAAGGCTGGTGCTTTATGGCCTTAGTATTTTCCTGGTTGGCGCTTATACGGGGTATTTTGGGGCCGCTGGTGGGGTCATTATGTTGGCGATTTTCTCGATCACCAGTGATGAACATTTTCCTGTCTACAATGCCATTAAAAATATTACCCTATGTGCTTCTAATATGGTGGGGACAGTAATTTATAGCTTTGAATCCCATATTTATTGGCATATCGCCATCCCCTTAGGTATCGGCTTAGCCATTGGCGGCTACATTGGCCCGGCAATCGTGCGGCGAGTACCAGCACGGCCATTAAAAATCGTCATCAGTCTTTGTGCTTTCGGTTTGGCTGTGGATTTATTTATCAAAGCTTTCTTTTAGATTTAAATATGAGTAACGCAAAGGAACGCAACCGCTGCATTGGTTGCGTTCCTTTTTGGCGCGGTAGAAATAACTTGCATGAGTCTTTTAAATCTTGAAGGAAGAAGTGCCCTTTTCAGGACAACTTTATTGTAGCATTCGAGTGGTCTGAAATGGCATCCGGCGCAGGTCTGAAAATAAATGGCAACTAGTTCAATTTAAAAAATAATAGGTTATTAATTATAACAACTATTATTGAATTTAAACAAGAAGTCGGATTTTATTATAACCACAAGCGATGGCTGTCACTTTAATATAAGCGATTAAAAGTAAATATTAACTTTAACTTGACAACCAGAATGTCTGTTTGTATGATGTAGATAACTTAGTAAACTGGATTTGAGGTGAGTGTTATGACGGTTTATGATCCTCCCAAGGCATTGTGGCTTTACAATGACCGCGGGATGCTTAAATGGCAAGGCTGGTTTTTAAGCGATCATAGTCTGGCCTTGGAAGTTGATGCTAAAAAGGGGCAACCCCAAGTTATTGAACCGCAACAAAGTGATGGCGAAATACGACGCTTGTTAGAGGCCGCTTTTAAGGTATATGGCCCGATTAAACTGCAATTGAATGTTCTGGTCAATAATCAACCGGGCCCGGATATTGTGGGCACACTGGAAGGCATTGGTGGTGCGGATCAAATCGTTGTTTATGGTAGTCGTCAGCAGCACATCATTGCCATTGCCGATATTCGGCATGTGACGTTGTTAGATCCAGACAAGTGGTATAAAGAAGGTATGGATAACTATGCCTAACATTGAAAAAACACCTTTATCAGATCCCCGGGCCCTCCCCCGGCGGGACATCTTATGTATCGACTGCAAAAGCTTTTACGCCAGTACGGAAGCTATTAAACATGGGATCAATCCATTGGGGTCTAACATTGCCGTGTTATCCCGAGAGGAGTCGCAAGGCGGCTTGATTTTAGCGGCGTCACCTTATAGTAAGTCCCATTATCATGTGGGTTTGGGTACCCGCAAATATGAGATTCGCCCAGAGATGCACCTTGAGTTAGTGGAGCCCCATATGGCGGACTACATTCATAAGAATTTAGAGATCAATCATATTTATCGCCAGTTTACTGATGATGTTCATTGGTTTCCTTATTCAATTGATGAGTCGTTTTTGGATGTATCTGGTTCCCACCGGCTTTTTGGCAGCAATTGGGATATTGCCAGTGCTATTCAACAAAAGGTCTTGGATCAAACCGGGATTGTGACCACAGTGGGGATGGGGCCCAACATGTTACTGGCCAAACTTGCCTTAGATAATGCCGCCAAAGAAGCAGCACCTTGGAAGGCCTATTGGGATTATGATCAAGTTGCCGATACCGTTTGGCAAATTCCCAAGCTAGATGCCATGTGGGGCATTGGCAGCCGCTATGCCAAGCGTTTGCAGGCATTGGGAATTTATTCAGTTTATGACTTGGCCCATGCTGATGTCAATTTATTGAAAAAGCGCTTTGGGGTTATGGGCGAACAGTTGTATTACCATGCCTGGGGCATTGACTATTCCAATCTAGAACGCCGCTATCTGGTGCGTTCGGAGAATAAGGGCTATGGCAACAGTCAAGTCTTGATACGTGATTATGTGACCCTTGGGGACTGTTTAACGGTTTTAAAGGAGACTGCCGCCCAAGTTGCCACCCGTTTGCGGCAACACCACGTACAAACCAGCGTGGTTGGCATCGGGATTGGTTATGCCAATGAGGGCAACAAACATTTTTCCGCACAAATGAAGCTGAATCCTACTAATTTGACCAATGAATTGCAAGCAGCGGTGGCCTATTTATTTCAAAAAAAGTGGAACGGCGCCCCGATTCGCAATGTGGGGGTCCGATGCAGTCGTATCTCCAAGCAGTTAGGTTTGCAATTGAATTTATTTCAAGATCAACAAAAGACCGTCAATCGGGCCAACTTAGATCAAATCATTGACCGAATTCAAGTTAGATTTGGTTATAAAGCCTTGATGCGGGCCAGTAGTCTGACCCAAGGTGGAACGGCCATTGCCCGCAGTAGTTTGGTGGGGGGCCATCAAGCTTAAAGGAGTGAGTTTATTATGACGCAAAATGAATTCAAACAACTGTTGGCACGTTTCGATCACTATTTTCTGGGCCAGCGGAATACCTTATATTGGCTGGTCGTGGTCCGGGACCATTTTGATAACACCAACAATGTTTTTATGTATAGCAAAAAATTACGACAACAAGTGGTTATTTCCCATGAACTGGGCATTCTGCCAGGGGATACGGCGACGTATCAACGTATTTTAGCCACGTTAAAAGCGCATACGCAATTGCGCATCGAGATCCGGGATACCCGACACTTGATCAATGCGGTGCCGCCGATGAACTTTGACCCTTACCATGGTCATGGCTAAAAAATGACAATTGGCCTATACTTATGATAGTGACGCACTTAAAATTATTTTGAGATTGTGATATGGGAGTTATAAACATGAATCAACGTGGGCGATTTATTTATTGTAGCTTATTGGGATTATTAACAATTTTAATGGTTTTCTGTTTATCACCGCAACGGGTATGGGCTACGGAACGCGTACATGATGATCTAGGTATTTTAAGTACCACTGATATTAATCACATGCGGGCAGTCAATGCTCACTTACTAACGGCGGGTTCCAAGCAACAAGTCTGGGTTTACATATACAAACACAAACCCAGTCAATTGCATTTTGAACCTGGTTTAAGTAATAACAGCCAAAACAGTGGATTAAGCCGTTATCGCAAACAAGTTCTAAGGGTCAATTTTGAACTGCAGCAGCGATTTAAACAAAAAGCTGATCAAGGGGTCACCACCGGTATCACCGGCGGCGAGGTCCAGCAAGATAAGATTTATAAGACGGCAGCTGAAATACAGCGATATATTTCCATATTATTTGTTTTTCCCTACAAGGGTCATTATCAAATTGCCTTTGCCCCGGCTGGTACCAACCAGGCTGTTTTAACGGATTTTCAAATGTTTTATACCCAATTGTTTTTAAGTCGGCACAAAGTATCGCCGCACAATATTCAGACTTATTTCAACCGTTACACAGCGATGGTAGGCCGTCAAAGGAATCAGACTGCCTTTAATGAGGGTTTAAGGTGGCGCCAAGTCGGAATTTGGCTGGGCATTACCGGTGGTATCTGGTTGCTTTATCAACTGGCTAACAGCCTGTGGCACCAGCGCCATCCGGATGGCCAAAGTGTGCGCCAATATCGCCGGTTACGCAGCTGGCTAGTGCTTTTAGGTAATTTGGTATTTTTGGGCGTGCTGCTACTTATCTTTAGCATATTGTTAGACCGGTTTTATTTAACCATCACCAGTGTCTACCCAAATTTAGCATTACTGGGCTGCAGCTGTTTGGCGTTATTGATCAACGGTGTGGTACGGGCCCACTTTACCCGCAGCCATAGTCACGAACAGACTCAGGAATTATAAAAAAGGTTATAATAATCCATAAAGGAGTTGATTTTAGTGGGTGTTTTAAATGACACTTATACGTTAACAAATGGGGTCAAGATCCCCAAAGTCGGTTTTGGCACTTGGCAGATTCCCGATGGTCAAGTGGCTTATAATGCCGTTAGTAATGCCTTGAAGCTGGGGTATCGCCATATTGATACGGCCCGGGCTTATGGTAATGAGGCCTCAGTTGGCCGGGCTATCCGGGAATCGGATGTGGATCGTAGCGAAGTTTTTGTCACATCTAAATTACCGGGGGCCATTAAAACCTTTGACGGGGCTTTAGATGAATTTAATAAAACCATGGCTGCTTTAGATATGGATTACCTGGATCTTTACTTGATCCACGCCCCATGGCCTTGGGATGCCATTGGTAGTGAACATGACAAGGGTAACCAGGAAGTTTGGCGGGCCTTTGAGAAGATTTATCAAAGTGGTCGCGTGAAGGCCATTGGTGTTTCTAATTTTAACGTGCACGATTTGGACAATTTGGCCAAGATTTCGAAAATTGCCCCAATGGTGGACCAAATTCAATACTACGTTGGCTTTACCGAACCTAAAATCGTTAGCCGGGCCCAAGCCCAGGGCATTTTAATTGAGGCTTATTCACCCCTAGCTACCGGCGATCTATTACACAACGCCCAGATTAAAGCGCTGGCTGACAAATACCAAGTCAGTGTGCCCCAATTGGCTTTACGCTTTTGCTTAGAAAATGGCGTTCTGCCTTTGCCTAAGGCTACCGGTGAAGCCCATATCAAGGCCAATACCCAATTAGACTTCACCATCAGTCCTGAGGATATGACCACTTTAAACCAACTGCCAGATACAGCACCCGAACATTTCCATAATTCAACCCAGGGCTAACGACAAGTCCATCAATAAAAACGGGTCAAGACAAAGGATACGACCTAGCAAAGTAAAACGCTGAGTTTTCATTTTTTTGAAAACTCAGTTTTTTGTTTGGTCAACTGAGTTTCAGTCTAGAATCGTCATTAGGGATACAGGGGTATGCATTGTTGTGGCGCGCTTGTTTGACACGCTTATGGCTCAGCTTTTGGTTTAAACAATTCGTAGGGGGCCACATAGCGGCTTCTTGTGATTAATCGGGCCACGATGGCTGCAGGTTCTGGATTCTTCTTGTGCAACCAGTGCAGAATAATTGTCAGAATGGTGCTGAAAAATATTGGCATGGCGTAGTCGGCGGGGATGCCTTGGAAAAAGGCTTTATTTTCCATATTTTCTTCGAGATTTGCAAACAATGTTTCACTCAAAGACAACTGAAAGGTTTCGATAAATTGACGACTGTTATCTTGCTCAGTTAATGCTTTGAATAGTGGGAAGTTATCTTCAATTCCTTTGACCAGGGCTAGAAAAACCGGATAGGCCGTATTGAAATCCGGAGAGATTGCAGTGGCATTGATGGCGGATTTTAAATCACGTTTTTGGGTTTGGTCGACGTGTTTTAACAGGCGGTTTTCCAAATCTTGGATAAATGCCGAGAAATCAGTATAGTACAGATAAAATGTGGAGCGGCTCACACCCGCCGTTTTGATAATTTCAGTAATTGATACTTGATGCATCGGCAGCTGGTTCAAAAGTACCCCAAGTGCTTCAAACATTTTAAGTTGCGCCGGTGTCCCTGTTAAATTCATCTAATCAGCTCCAAACTGAACAATTCTTGCTTTTTTGTAGATTACTTATTTAATTTAAACGGTCTAAAATAGAGTTATTCAATAAAAGAAGAGGCGTTTATTTATGACGATTCAAAATAAAATCGATTTACACACGCATTATCTACCAAAGGGCTACGTGGCCGCTTTGAAGAAACACATTGCCGGGGATCCCGACGGTTGGCCAACCCCGGAGTGGCAAGTAGACACAACTTTGAATTTTATGAAACAAAACGGTATCGATTATTCAATTTTATCACTTTCGTCACCCCATATAAATTTTAACGATAAGGCCGAAACCCTTCGTTTAGCTGAAGAGAGCAACCAACTCGGCAGTGAATTGACAACAAAGTACCCTAAACAGCTGGGTTATTTTGCAACGCTACCTTTTCCTTATGAGGCCGAATCTGTGGCTGCAGTTAACCGGGCCTTTGACCAATACCAGGCACTCGGTGTCACCGTTCCCACTAACAGCCGGGGCACCTACTTTGGCTCACCTTCGCTGGATAAAGTCTATCAAGCATTAAATGACCGCCACGCTATTGTCACGCTGCATCCCAATGAACCCAGTGCATTGCCGGAAAATGTTGCCCCTGGCCTGCCGACCCCACTTCTAGGGTTCTTCATGGATACTACTATGACATTTATGAATCTGTTACATTATCACTTTTTTGAGCGTTTTCCGGATATTAAATTGATTGTTCCCCATGCCGGGGCATTTCTGGCGATCCTGACTGATCGGGTTGCCGGATACGTCCAAAGCGAGTACGATACCGATATTTATAAAGTCATGAAGCAGGTTTATTTCGATACTGCCGGCGCCGTATTACCTCGACAATTACCGGCTTTATTGACGTTGGCGGATGAAAGCCATATCCTTTATGGCAGTGATATTCCGTATACATCTTTAAAAAGGGCAGCCAAGTTGAACCAAGCATTGGCGGAAACTGACTTATTAACCGCTGCACAGAAACAGGCTATTTTCCATGATAACGCCGCTGAGTTATTAGCATCTGCCCATTAGTTCTTTTGTGGCCAAGAGTGGTCTAAAAAAGAGTGCCGGTAGATAATTACCAACACTCAAATAGACTAACATAAGTGATAGACGTTGATCCCATGGGGTTGATGTTTATCACTTTTTTTTGGTTTTATTCAAAGGTATCAAATTCTGAGCCATAATGGGCCATGAAGTTTTGCAGTAATTTTGGATCTTGTTCAGTGACAGTCATCATCCAACCATCTGGGGTACCATCGTCAAATTTTTCCCGACGGCCAGCAGTTAAGGGCCAGTATGTAGCCACAAAGTCTGGCAGCGTGGGGTCGGCGATATGTTGGTGCACATACCAGTCGATAAAGCGTTTCATTTTAGCGGTGGCCGCATGAAACGCTTCAGATTCGGCTTCGCTGGCGGTTAAACTATCAGTGAATTCCTGGATCTTTTGATCTCTTTCTTGGGTATCAATGCCAAACCAGGATATTTCCCACAAAAGCCAAGCAAAGCCTTCCCAGAAATCCTTGATGTTGTCGCAACGAACGGGCATGGCCAACAAAGCTGGGTAGGATTCTAGGTTAATGCCCCCATATTTTTCACCAGTTACTTGATCCAAAAGTACTGGATCCCAGGGGTTATCGTTCAAATCCGAGGTTGCTTCGGGGGCGTAATCCATCAGTAGAATATATTCATGGCCCGCCATCGAAGCGGCTTTTGCTTTGGACAACTCGTCCAGTTGCCGGACTAGGCTTGCAGTGATTTTGGTCAGATCCTGATCAAATCTGTCTTGGTAAGTTTTCGCCATGATTTGTAAATACTCAGGTTGATAGGCGGCTTTTACGAGTTCCGTTAAGTTAAAGGTATGGACGGCTTGGGCGAAAATAAAGACGGTATCGTCTAAAACGACAACATTTTGATTGGGATTCGTGGTGGTATCAGCCAGTGGGGACCACACTAAGCGGCAGGGCACTAAGCCTCTAGGAAACTTGAGATGGATAAAGGTAAGATCACGTTGGTTTTGAAATTTCTCAGCAATTTCAGGGGATTCAGGTTTGAAAGTACAGGAAAAGCCCATGATTTGATAGCAATCCGGCTGAATCTGCTCAGGCTCGATCATTTTGAGATTAGTGATTGCCTCAGGCTCAACAGTCAAAGCAGCGCCAGATTTGAATTCAAAGGTTACCGCTAGCAAATGGGCAAACTTTGGCCGCTGACCGTCGAATTGGCCAGCATTAAAGGCAGTTAAGGCAGCAGTTTGTGCTTCTGGCAGGGTGTCATTAAAGTAAGCATCGAAGGTGTCACTGGAAATTAGCCCATCTTCTAATAGATCAGACATGGGACTGCCGAATTCGCGACCCACGGCACCTGGAGCAGCTATCGGTTGGAAATAATTAATCATCATTCATTCGCCTCCAACGTTATCTTTTATCTATCATAGCAATTCTCAATGGCCAGCGGAACTAAGAAGCCCTAGATTGGAATGAGTTTAAGCAAAAACTGGCCATCTTCAACAGACAGCCAGTTACTTGAAATTATTTATCAACAATTTTTTTAACATTTTCGGGGAGCTTGAAGTTATGTTTTAAATGACCCCAGATATGTTCATCGGACCAGGCGATAATGACCCCATTGAAGGCCATGGAAAAGACCGTGGCAATATTGATCCCTAAGAGTTGTTTTGAGAAAATCCAAGAGATGATGATCAAGATAACGGGCGGTACAAAGTCAATCAATTGAGAAGCCGTGGCGTTACCCTTTAGATATTTAAATCTCAAAATATTGGTGGTGTCGTCGTTGGGATGCATAATGATGTTGGCCCGTTGGTAGAGCGAAATCGCCACGCCAAAGGTAAAGACCCCAAAACAAGATACGAAGGCCCGGGCCACAATGGGCCAACTGCCCACGCCCAGGATGGTAAATAACCAGGTGAAGATGTTGACGAAATAGCCATAGAAAATGGCGTAGAGCACTTCACCGATGAAGCGGGGGAGGTCCAAACGGCGGATCAAGAACTGATTGATCACGGCGTTTAAAAAACCAAAGGCGATTAAAACCCAGCCAATATTAAAGCCCCGCCAATTATTTAAATTAATGGCGGCCGCGGTCCAAATACCACTCCCCATGGCCCCCACAATACAAAGACCTTGGCCCATGGCATTGAGTAACAAGCCGATAATTAAACCAAGCCAGCGCTCGGTTTTTGTATTTTTTTCCATGTGATCCTCCAAACTCGCTGCAACAGCTGGCCATGAAAAAGAGAATCAATTCTAAGAACTGATCCTCTTGAAACCGAGCTTGCAACACGCTATAAATTATAAACCAAGTCCGGATTATTTGCTATCGGTCAACGGAATTGCCGCTTTGCATGGCATTGCGGACATCAGCATCAGTGACCAGGTTCAAATCCCCAGAGATGGTCAACTTCAAAGCACTAGCCGTGATGGCATAATCGATGGTCGCCTGTGGGGTAAAGTCATTGATCAGGCCGTGCATCAAGCCAGCCCCAAAGGCATCCCCGCCAGCAACGCCTTCAAAGACATGCATCTTATAAGCTGGGCCTTCAAAGATCTGGCCATCTTGGAGCATCATGGCCGTCCAAGTGCTGTCTTCTACGGAGTGGATATCCCGCAACACACTGGCAACGGTATGGCAATTTGGATATTGTTGTTGCACTTGGCGCATAGCTTGTTCGAATTGATCCCGTTGTTCAATGCCCCGGGTCATGTCCCCGTCAAAGGCTTTAATACCTAGAGAAGCTTCAAAGTCTTCATCGTTGGCCAGACAAATATTAACATAAGGCATTAATTTGGCCATGGCTGCTTGAGCGGCTTCTGGGGTCCACATTTTGCCCCGATAATTCATGTCGCAGGCCACCGTGATATGGTTGGCTTGGCAATATTCACAAGCCTGTAACAAAGCAGTGCGAATATCTTCAGATAACGCTGCGGTGATACCGGAGAAATAGAAATAATTCACACCAGCTAAAATCTTAGGCCAGTCAAATTCCGTACTGGTCATGGTGGCAAAAGAGCTATCGGCCCGGTCATAAACCACGCTGGTGTTGCGAATGCTAGCGCCCTTTTCAAAGAAATAAATCCCCAAGCGTTTGCCGCCCCGCAGGACTTTACTGGTATTGACGCCATATTGACGCAGGGTACCAATGGCCATATCGCCTAAAGGATTGGCCGGCAGTTTACTAAAGTATTCGGCTTGATCACCCAATAAGGCTAATGAAACCGCCACGTTAGCTTCGGAACCGCCGTAATTGGCATCATAGGTATTCGCTTGAATAATCCGTTGGTGATCAATGGGCTTTAAGCGCAACATCATTTCGCCCAGGGTTAGAACTTTTGTCATATATGTAAAACCTCCAATTGGTAAACGTTTTCTAGACCTATTTTAACCTTTTAGAAACGACATTTCCAGTAAAGAAATAACTTATTTTCAATTTATGACAATTGTCATGGGATATCGGTGACAAAATGGTCTGTTTGGCGCCAATTTTGGTAGCTATACTGGGTTTATCTTCTAGAAAACAGTATCGTAAAATAACTAAAAGGTGGTCCACAGCATGCATACGGAAAATCAACACATTGAAGAACTGGAACTTAAAATTAAAGCCATGGCTCTGGAGAATGAGCGGTTACGCATTGAAGCTGATAAGGCGAAAGCTTCTAAAAACTGGATCTGGGCATTCGTGCCCATCGTCACTATTTTAGCCGGCAACTTTACCCATATTTGGAATAGTTTAATAAACAGCTTTAGCCATTAATACAAAACACGCTGACAAAGGATAGATTTTTAACTTTGCCAGCGTGTTTTGCGCCGTACTTTAAAAATAAGCCGTCACGAATAAGTAACTGGCTAAGCCAAAGGCGGCTAAAGCAATTAAAAGCCGCAATAGCGCCACGTTGACATGACGGACAATGATTGGCCCTAAGTAGCCGCCGATGAATAATCCAATTCCTAAAGGCAGGACATAAAGCCACTCAATATGGGCTTTGAAAATAAAAATAATCGTGGCCACGAAATTACCGGTAAAAGCGATGACGTTTTTCATGGCATTCACAACTAAAAACTGTTCTGTGGTCACCAAGGACAACAGGGCCAGGGAAATAACCCCAGCAGCAGCGCCAAAATAACCTGTGTAGGCCCCCACTAATATAATACCCAGGCCACTGAGGATAGTTACTAGCTTTGACCGCGGCTCAGAATTGTTGGTCGGTGCGGCATTCTTCTCTTGTTTTGACCGTCGCCCAGAAACTAACAGCAAAATACCCGCAGCTAAAATGAAAAAGGGCACTGCCTTTTCAAAAGAAGTTGCTGGGGCAATTAGCAACAAGGCACTGCCACCAATGCTGCCCACTAAGGCTAAGATGACCAGGGCTGCAATTTGTTTACCATGGTGTTTAAGTTCTTTGGTGGAGGACAAAATAGAACTAAAACCAGAAAAAATTAACCCAGTGGTGTTGGTAACATTGGCGATAACTGGTGGTACACCGGCGGCCAATAAAGCCGGGTAGGTCGCAAGGGAAGCCAGGCCAGCAGTGGATTGTAATAAGCCCCCAACGAGGCCGGCGCTGACTAGAAATATGAAAGTCCAGAAAAAGGTCATTTTAAACATCCTTTAAGTTACCGAATTATTGAGCGTGTATATGACCTCAATTCTAACATGATTGGCGTTAGCCAACAGGACTAATTTTTTCTGAAAATAAAAAAAGCCAACGCTGTAAATGCAGCGCCGACTTTGGTTAAATTGGTATTGGTTATTGAATCAGGTAAGTGGTTATTGGTCATTATTGAATTTCGATATTACCATTGCCCTGGACTTCAGTTGTCTTGGGCAAGGTAATCTTCAAGACACCGTTGTTGTATTCAGCGGAAATATGAGCTTGGTCAACATTTGGCAACCGGAAGCTCCGACTCATTGTGCCATAGCTCCGTTCACTCAACAACAAATTACCTTGCTTGTCTTCATGATCCACAAAATTGCTCTTGTTCACGTTGATATTTAAAATACCGTCTTCATAATTCATATGAATATCTTGCTTATTGACGCCAGGTAAATCTACCATGGCAATATAAGCTTTATCGGTATCTTGAATATCAGTCTTCAAATTCTTTTGTATTTCGGGTGCCATTGAACCGAAGAAGTGATTTTCCAAGTTATCAAAGAATGGATCGATACCCCAATCAACATTGTTACGACGAGTGACTTCATTAGCCATAATCCAAAACTTCCTTTCAAAAATTTTATTTTATGGGTTAAAAGGTTTTTGATAATTTGGCGGGGGAAGCAGCGGGGAAACCGCTAGTTCCTTATCCCGCTCAACAACTATATAGTAACACCAATTAGCACTCTTGTTAAGAGAGTGCTAATATTTTTTTGGATTTCTTTGAAATAAGCAAGCATAATATGTCAGCTAATATAACGGAATTTAAAAGCTTTTTCAGAAATGGCTGTTTTTTATGCTCGAGATTACTAGTTAATATAACTAGAATTCAACTGCAGAATTAGTCATCATGACTAACGATCACCAATGGAATCCTGTGATATCAGTATATTTTCCAATAAACTCAAGATTAGCAAATTATTGGAAAACCATTGCAATTCAATTATATTTAGTGTTAGTATTGCTAACATAAGATTTGAAGGAGGGATTCCATGAAGTTTGTTGTCAAACTCGTATCAGCCATTATTGCAATGGTCAGCCTCGCTATTCTGGTGCCACCACATAAGGCCCAAGCTGCCAGTCACTATACCATCGGCACCGAAACAACTTTTGTCCCCTATGCTATTCAGGGCAAAGACGGTACATATAACGGCAAGCATCCCGGTATTGATATGGAAATACTACGGGCCATTGCCAAAAATCAGCATTTCACCTTTGATCTTAAAATCATGAACTTTGCCGCCATCGTCCAAGCTCTGCAAAGTGGGCAAGTAGACGGCAATATGGCCGCCATGATGGTCACCCCAGAACGGCAGCAAACCTTAGATTTCAGTCATACCTATTTAAATGCCGGCCTGTCGTTGGCCACTAAACCCGGCAGCAGCATCAAGAGTTACAAGGATTTGAAGGGGAAAATCGTCGCCGTCAAGACCGGTTCCACCTCAGAGACCTATGCCACTTCGATCCAGAATAAATATGGCTTTACCATTCATCACTTGGATTCCACCAATACTGAGATCAATGATGTGACCACTGGGAATGCCGATGCGGCCATCGACGCTACTTTAAGCCTGCAGTACACCATCAAAAATGGCATGAAGCTGCGTTTGATTGGGACGCAACAAAATGTCCATCCCGTGGCCTTTGCCGTTAAAAAAGGTGAAAATGCGGCACTACTGCAAAAGTTTAACAACGGCCTAGCCAATATTAAAAAGAACGGTACTTACGCTAAAATTATGGCTTACTATACTGGTGCCAAGGCCCATACGAATGCCAATATTGCCACCGACCGTTCATACTTGGGCATCATCAAGGCCAATGCGCCCCAGTTTAAGGCAGGGATTACCATGACCATCAAGTTGACCGTTGTATCCATTATCATTGCTACCATCGTGGGCGTATTCATCGGCTTATTTGGGGTTGTGCCCAGTCGGTTATTGAAGGGATTTCATGGGGTTTATACCTTCATCTTTAGAAGTATTCCGGTGATGGTGTTATCCTTCTTCATTTACATGGGCATTCCCAGTCTGATCGGCCATAAAATTCCCCTGTTCACTGCCGGGGTCGCCACATTAGTCTTGGAAAACAGTGCTTATATTGCCTCTTTTGTGGCCGGGGGGATCAAATCGGTGGACCGGGGCCAAATGGAAGCCTCCCGTTCTTTGGGGGTAACTTATTTAGCATCCATGCGCAAAGTGATCATGCCCCAGGCTGTGCGCACCATGGCCCCATCCTTCATCAATCAATTTATCATTGCTCTAAAAGGAACCTCGATCTTGTCAGCCATTGGTTTAGCGGAAATGACCCAGCAGGGCACGATAATTATTTCCCAAAACATGGAGGGCTTCAAAGTTTGGCTGATCATCACCGTGATGTATCTGGTATTGATTGGCTGTCTCACGTTATTGTCAGATCGGGTTCAAAAACATTATAGTTTGGCAAATTAGGAGGCTAAATTTATGTTAGATGAAAAAATCGTCATTGCAAAACATATCCATAAAAGTTTCGGGGATAATGAGGTCTTAAAGGATGTGAGCTTATCCGTTCATTCCGGCGAAGTGGTGGTGATGATTGGACCTTCAGGGTCTGGGAAAAGTACTTTTTTACGCACCTTGAATGGGCTTGAAACCATCGACAAGGGGCAAGTGATGGTCAACGGTCAATTATTATATGACAAGAAAGTTAACCTTAACACAGTCCGCCAAAATATCGGTATGGTGTTTCAGCACTTCAACTTATTTCCCAATATGACGATTCTAAACAATGTGACCATGGCGGCGATTTCCACCAAACATTTTACCCCGGAAAAGGCACGACAAGAAGCCAAGAAGTACTTAGACATGGTAGACTTAAGTGAGAAGATGAACAGCTATCCGGCCCAATTATCTGGGGGCCAAAAACAACGGGTGGCGATTGCCCGGGCTTTGGAGATGGAGCCAAAGATCATGTTGTTTGACGAACCTACCAGTGCATTGGATCCGGAGATGGTGGGGGATGTGTTAGAGGTCATGCAGCGCTTGGCGCAAAATGGCATGACCATGATCATCGTGACCCACGAAATGGGCTTTGCCAAACGGGTGGCGGATCGAGTTGTTTTCTTCAGTGATGGGATGATCCAAGAAAGTGGGACCCCAGAGGAAGTCTTTGATCGGCCGGCTAGTCCGCGAACCCAGGGATTTTTGGAACGGGTCTTAAATGTTTAAGAGGGGAAGTTGGATATGTTTAGTGATGATGAAAAAGTTAAGATACTGCAGGATTTAATTCGGATACCTAGTGTTAATGACCATGAAAAAACTGTGACAGATTACTTAACGCAACTGTTAGCCCAGTATGGGATTGCTGCCACGGCGGTGATCTATAAGCCTAATCGTAACAATTTAGTGGCCGAGATCGATAGTGGTCAACCCGGGCCAGTGCTGGTATTTTCCGGCCATGCCGATGTGGTCCACGAAGGCGATCGCCATGACTGGCAGCAAGACCCCTTTGAGCCCTGGATTGAAAATGGCCGGCTGTATGGTCGGGGCACGTCTGATATGAAGGGTGGTTTAGCAGCTTTGGTCATTGCCATGATTGAATTCAAGGTCAGTGGCCGTCCCTTCACCGGGAAGTTGCGCTTACTGGTAACGGCCGGCGAAGAAGTGGGGGAGCTGGGTTCTAAGCAGCTAGCTAATTTGGGGTATGTGGATGATGTGGATGCCATGATTATTGGCGAACCCACCGGTGTTGCCAAAGAGAAATACCAATCCTATGTGGCCAGCGGTACGGCTTTATTGTCCTCTGAGTTACAAGCGGACATTTTGGCCGACACGGAAGAAGCCACGGCCGGCCAACATTTCATCTTCTTTGCCCATAAGGGTTGGGTAACTTATAAAGTGACTGCCCACGGTCGCGCCGCCCATAGTTCCATGCCCAAGGTGGGGGTCAATGCCCTGGAATTGATTTTGGCTTATTTTCAAAAGGAAAAAGCCTTCTATGAGGGTATCACCGCTTATAATCCAGTTTTAGGCGAGACGGTTTATGCCCCGACCATTATTCGCGGCGGCACCCAAGTCAACAGCATCCCCGATACGGCCAGTTTACAGGTCAAAGTCCGCACGATTCCTGAATATGATAATGAGCGCATTATCGCCGGTATCAACCAGATCATTGCTGAATTAAACGAAACCACCGAAGGCCATTTTACTTTAGAATATGATAGTAAGCGCCCCGTGATCAATCATCGGGATTCACCGATTATCGCCCTGGCCCAAAAGATTGGGCAATCCGAGCTGCATGAACGCCTGCCCCTACCAGTGATCGGCGTATCTTTAGGGACAGATGCCTCTGAGTTTACCCGGGCTAATCCTGATATTGATGTGGTGATTTTAGGCCCA
Source organism: Lactobacillus sp. (assembly GCA_022484695.1). Classification (GTDB taxonomy): domain Bacteria; phylum Bacillota; class Bacilli; order Lactobacillales; family Lactobacillaceae; genus Agrilactobacillus. The sequence continues at coordinate 178,725 of JAKVKU010000002.1, read as the reverse complement.
GGTAATACCAGTGCCCACAAGGCCAATGAATATGTGACCATTGCCAGTTACTTAAATATGATTCAAACTTATCACGATATTGCGGTTGAATATTTACAATAATTAAAAAATGAGTCGCCCGCTTCTTAATAAAATGAGAAGTTGGCGACTCATTTTTGGGTCAGACACTTTGAAGCTTGGTATACCGCTGTTTTAGCACTGTTGATTAAATTCTTAATGGATAAGTTATACCTTTCAATCCTTATTTAAAGTATAACTTATACTAATAAATTGAACTCTTATAGGCCGAGCTAGGGTTGTGTCATTGCCGTAGGCTATCATTAAAATTATTGAATAAGCTGAACGGCCTTCAAAGATAGTAAACAATAGTTACTAAATTATTTACTCTATTTACAAAAAAAGTAAACAAACATTTAGTAAAAACGTTTACAAAACTATAGGATTTTGTGAATTTATGTGCTATTCTTGTCTTATGTTAAAGGGGGTGTCACGATGGCTAATAACAATGATAAAATCACACTGGACTCTAAAGAATTTGCCCGGTCGATTATTTCTAGCAATCCAATCAAAGATGGGGAAGATGAAAAGGATTACATCAAACGGCAGCTACGTTTGTATTTAGAAGCAGTGCTCTTGGTTGATGATTTTAATAACTTAGAAGAAACACGCTTTGACGTGGCTAAATCTGAACAACGTAACAGTATTTTACAGAAGATCATCGAACGACGTTACTAAAAAACTAGTTAAACAAAAGCGATCCTTTTGTTTAAACCAATTTTGAAAGCGCTCTAGAAGGGAAGATGAGTTTAAAATTGAAGCATGCAAAACAGTATACATCTTACGCGCTAGGGGCCTTTGGGCATGATGCCTTTTATGCGACCTTAAGTACTTATTTTATGCTATTTGTCACCAGTCAACTGTTTACTACCGGCAATAAAGCCTTCAATGCCAAGATGATCGGTCTAGTGTCCATGTTGATGGTAGTCATCCGGATTTGTGAGATCACCTTGGATCCAATGATTGGTGGCGCGGTGGATAATACCCAGACCCGTTGGGGCAAGTTTAAGCCTTGGTTAGTCGTTGGGGCAATTATCAGTTCCGTCATGTTGGTCCTGATTTTCACCGACTTCGGGGGACTGGCCACCAGCAAGCCCACTTTATATTTGGTATTATTCGGCATTGTATTTGTAGTTCTAGACATTTTTTATTCATTTAAAGATATTGCTTTTTGGTCCATGCTACCAGCCTTAAGTGTGGATTCTAAGGTCCGGGCCATGTTTGGCACCATTGGCCGGTTTGGCTCCACGTTAGGTCAACAGGGTGTGCCCATCGTCATTTTTCCATTGGTGGTGTTCTTCTCCCAAACCTTCTCCCATACCAGCGGCGATACGAAAACCCAGACTGGGTGGTTAGGCTTTGCCATTGTTATTGCCAGTGTTTCCTTATTAGGGGCCTTGGCAACAGCATTTGGGACCAAAGAAAAGAAAAATGCGATTCGTGAAAATACAGAAAAAGTCCGGTTTAGAGATGTCTTCAAAGTCATTGGTCAAAATGATCAATTGATGTGGCTGGCTTTATCCTATTTCTTGTTTGCCTTAGGTTATGTGGTGACCAATTCCTTATTGGCTTATTATTTCCAATATGTCCTAGGTCAACCAGATAAATTCAGCTTGACTGGGGTTATCACCGCTATTTTAGGGATCGTTTCAGTGGTCTTGTTCCCAGCAGTTGTCGCGGCAGTTAAACGGCGGATGATCTATATTGGCGGGATTGCCATGATGTTGATTGGTTACGTTCTTTTCTTAATGGCTGGTCAAAACATTGTGATGGTTCTAATTGCCGATGCGATTTTCTATTTCCCTTATCCTATGATTTTCTTAGCAGCTTTAATGACCATTACCGATAGTGTGGAATATGGCCAATTAAAGACCGGGACTCGGAACGAGTCTGTCACCTTGTCCGTGCGGCCATTGATCGATAAATTGGCCGGTGCCATTGCCATGGGGGTCGTCAGTATTGCCGCTGTGGGTTCTGGCATGGTAGGTAGTGCTAAACCAAGCAGTATTTCAGCCCATGGTTTGACTATCTTTAAGACCTTCATGTTTTTTGCCCCAATTGTTTTAATTTTGGCAGCTGCCTTTGTCTTTTTCTTTAAAGTGAAGCTGACGGAAAAGAAACACTCTGAGATTGTTCGGACCCTGGAAAAGAAATTAAACGTAGATCCAGACGATGTGGATTAAACAAGTCTGATCGTCACATATTAACTTAATGTTAAGTCACAAAAACTCAGGAAACCAGCTAATGGATTTCCTGAGTTTTTGTATCTAAGTCTAAATTTTTGATGAAATATAAAATAATTTCAAATAAATTTTACAAATCCGATATTTCGACTGTGAATACTAATATAACAGTGTATGTTAGCAAATAAGCCACGTTTAGGAAACGGTTACATCAGTAAATTAATCTGTTTTTAATGTTATTTTCATAAATTAGGTGTTTACAAATCATCATTTTATAATATAATGATAATCAATCTTAGAAATACGAAAGGAATTAGACTTATGAAAACAACCAATGCCACATTATTACAAATTTTAGTCGTCCGCATCGTGATTATGTAGCGCGGGCTATTTTGTAGTTGCCCGCGTGGATAAGGCGGGCAGCATTGGTTAAGCCAAGAGCTGTTCTATAGCTTTTGGCTTTTTATTTTAGTCAATTTCGTTTCCGATGTTCCTAATAAAACAAATTTACAAAGGGTGGTAAATATGGCAGACACATTAGGTTTTTCGCTTACAGGCGCCGATATTAAAAAACGCAGTGACAAAATTAAAGTAGGGGTAGATACAGCCCCGGGACGTAGTTTGTTATACGCCACTGGTCAAGTAAAAAACGAAGATGACATGAAGAAACCCTTCATCGCCATCTGTAATTCTTACATCGAAATCGTACCTGGTCATATTCATCTCCGAATGTTGGCCGACATTGCTAAAAAAGCGATTCGTGAAGCTGGCGGAATTCCCTTTGAATTCAATACCATCGGAGTTGATGATGGGATCGCCATGGGTCACGTGGGGATGCGTTACTCCTTACCAAGTCGGGAAGTTATCGCCGACGCCGCTGAAACCGTGATTCAAGCCCATTGGTTTGATGGGGTTTTATTCATGCCAAACTGTGACAAGATCACACCAGGAATGTTGATGGCAGCAGCCCGGACCAACGTACCTTCTGTATTCGTATCTGGGGGCCCAATGCGTGCTGGGGTAGATCCTAACGGTAATGCCACTACCTTGTCCACCATGTTTGAAGCCGTTGGGGCCTTCAAGTCTGGTAAATTATCCAAGGAAGATCTATTGGAATATGAACAAAATGCCTGTCCTGGCTGTGGTTCTTGTGCCGGGATGTTCACCGCAAACTCTATGAACTCCTTGATGGAAGCCTTGGGTGTTGCTTTACCATATAACGGCACAGCTTTAGCTGACACTGAAGAAAGAAAAGAACTGGTTCGCAAGGCCGCTAAACAAGTCATGTACGTGGTTAAACATAACATTCGGCCTAGAGATCTGATGACTAAAGAAGCCTTTGATGACGCTTATGCCTTAGATATGGCCATGGGTGGTTCTACCAACACTGTCCTTCATGGTTTGGCCATCGCCCATGAAGCCGGCGTGCCTTATTCTGAAGAAGACATCAATGAAATTTCTAAGAAGACCCCTTATGTGGCTAAAATTGCCCCATCTTCACACTGGACCATGCAAGACGTCCATGCCGCCGGTGGGATCCCCGTTATCTTAAATGAATTGATCCAAAAGGGTGGCATTTTACATCCAGACCGTATGACCGTTACCGGCAAGACCATTCGGGAAAATGTTGCCGGTTGTGAGACAAAGAATCCAGAAATCATTCATACTGTTGAAAATGCTTATTCTCAACAAGGTGGCCTGTCCATCCTTCATGGGAACATCGCGCCTGATGGTGCAGTTATCAAAGTCGGCGGGGTGGATAAGGATATCCATAAATTCGTGGGCAAGGCCATTTGTTTTGACTCCCATGATGATGCCGTTAATGGCATTGATTCTGGCAAAGTTCAACCAGGCCACGTTGTCGTTATTCGCTACGAAGGTCCTAAGGGTGGCCCTGGCATGCCAGAAATGCTGAACCCAACTTCTAGTATCGTTGGTCGGGGCTTAGGCCGTGAGGTTGGCCTGATCACTGATGGTCGCTTCTCTGGGGCTACCCGGGGCATTGCCGTCGGGCATATCTCCCCAGAAGCTGCCGATGGTGGCAACATTGCCTTAATTAAAGATGGCGATACCATCACCATTGATTTGACCAATCGCAGCATGATGTTAGATGTTTCCGATGAAGAATTAGCTGAACGTCGGAAGCATTTGAAGAAGTTTGAACCAAAAGTTAAAACAGGTTACTTAGCACGTTATACGGCCCTAGTTACTTCCGCCAATACTGGTGGTGTTATGAAAGGCTACGATGAATTGTTTGCTGATAAGTAAATATTAGGGATCAAGAAACTAAATGGGGGATAACTATATGAAAGCAGTCACTAAAGTCGGTAATTGGATGAGTAAATGGTTCACATTACTTGTTGTCCTGTGGGCAGCTGTCAACTACTTCTTACCACAAACTAGTTTATGGATCGCACCAAAGACACCAATCTTATTAGGGATTATCTTGTTCGGCATGGGCTTAACCTTAAATCGGGATGATTTTGCCCGCATCTTAAAACAACCAGTGCCGGTTATTTTAGGCACATTCGCCCACTATGCCATCATGCCAACCATTGCTTGGCTGTTGTGCTTATTGTTCCACTTATCCGGACCAACAGCTGTTGGGGTCATTTTAGTCGGATCTTGTCCAAGTGGGACTTCCTCTAGTGTTATGGCTTATCTAGCCAAAGGGGATGTGGCCCTGGACGTATCCATTGAAGCATTGTCCACCCTGTTAGCACCAATCATGTTGCCAACGATGCTGAAATTATACGCCGGTCAATGGGTCGCTATTCCTACCCAACAATTATTCTTAAGCACTGTCAAGATTGTGGTTATCCCAATCATCGCTGGTGTCATTGTCCATACCTTATTTAGCAAACAAGCTGAAAAAGTTACCAAAGCACTGCCATTAGTTTCACAAGTAGCTATCTTAGCCATCATCGGTGCGGTTTTCGCCGCTAACCATGCCGACCTATTCACTGCCCAAACAGCACTGGTCATCCCAGTTGTTATGTTGCATAACTTGTCTGGTTATGGGCTAGGCTTCTTGTTCAGCCATTTGATTCGGTTACGGGAACCACAGCGTAAAGCCATCACCTTTGAAGTGGGGATGCAAGATTCAAGCCTAGGGGCAACCTTAGCCATGAAGTACTTCGTCCCGGCTGCCGCTATCCCATCAACCATCTTCTCCATCTGGCATAACATCTCCGGTTCAATCTTGAGTTCATGGTGGCGTCAACATACCCATGAAACCATGCAAGACCTGGAAAGAGAAGCAGCCCAAGCTAAAGCACAGGCCCAAGCAACACGGTAATGGGTTTATAGGTAATAAAAAGAGGACCTCAATGAGGTCCTCTTTTTGTGCGCTTGTCTATTAAAGGGATACATGGGTAACTTATTGATTCTGACGGATAATCGTAGCAATTTTAGTCAATGAATCTAAGCCTTCAGGAATTGGCAGGGCAGAGAAAACGTGGTTCATATTGTCGTAATTATAGGTGGTGACATCCCAATTATTTTCATCTGCCTTATCTTGAAATTTTAACGCGTCGGCGTTCAAGATATCATGTGTGCCGGTAAAACTATAAATCGGAGGCAAATTGGCGGAATCCCCATAAATTGGGCTTACCAGTGGATCATGGTCGTTTAAGTCGCCAATGTACCCTTGGCCTAATGCAATCAAATTAGGCAAGTTCAGCATTGGATCAAAGGGTTGAATATCCATCATCTTGGGATTACTGCCGGTTACGTCTAACCAAGGCGATAGGAGCACAGCTTGTTTAGGTAGGGGTAAGCTTTCATCCCGCAATCTCTGAAGAAAGGCTAAAATGAAACCACCGCCTGCTGAATCCCCCATCAATGTGACTTGACTAGCATCTAGTTGTTCGGTTATTAGCAATTCTTGATAGGTTTTTAAAACCATTTTCATCCATAAGAATATTTTACGAGTTGGTATCAAGGTCAGCTTCTAAGTCTAATAAAATTTTACCTTGGTTGTGACCAACCTTGACCCGATCAATAGCCGTTTTGGCTTGGTCGAAAGGGTAGACGGTATCGATAACTGGTTTGATTTGGCTTTGTTCAAAATAAGGTGTCAATTCGCGCAACTGTTGACCACTGGGGGCCACATATAAGAAATCATAAGTTTCCCCCTGCTTTTTAGCCTGGCGATCAAACGAACTGCCGGCCAATCTGAAGATGAATCGTTTACCGGCTGAAAATGAAGCGCGATGCCGTTGACCAAAACGGGCATTAGGGCCAGCATTGAGAGACAACAAGTGACCCCCAAAGTATAGAATAGCCAACTCTTTTTTGAATTCATCGGCTCCCCGGGTATCAATGACATAGTCATAATCTTGTAAGATATCGCTGTAATCGGTGGTTTCATAGTTGATGAATTGATCTGCGCCCAGGTAAGTGGCAGTTGCTCTAGCGACTGGGCCGCCACTTACCGTAACTCGCAAGCCCAGTGCTTTAGCATAAGGCACGGCGATTTGACCAAAGCCACCCGTGCCACCAGGGATAAATAGGCGTTTATCAGGTAGGGGTCTTAGAATATCAAAGGCTTGACGGATGGTTAAGGCAGATAAAGGAATTGCGGCAGCTTCTTGAAAAGAGAGATTTTCTGGCATTTTGGCAACGTATTGGGCTTCTACAGCTAAATATTCTGCAAAAGCTCCCATGGTATTTAACGGTGGCATTGTGTAAACCTTATCACCAACCTGAAAGTCAGATACTGCTGCCCCAACTTCAGCGACAACGCCAGCTAACTCATTGCCCAGGGTTAAAGGAAAATCGTAGTGATCGAATAATTTCACTTTGCCCGTCATGGCCAAAATCAGATGGGGATCAACGCCAGCATATTTGCCCTTAATTAGAATTTCATTGGGTTTTATCTGAGGCTTAGGAATATTAGTATATTGAAAATCTAAATCTTGCGTGTAATGAGAAATTTGAATGGCTTTCATAAAAACCCCTTAATGGTTGTTTGACTTAGTTGCGTGGACCAGGCTATGAAAAGTTCAGCGATAGCTTAGCGAGTTAAACAGCCGTGAAAGGCTGATTAAAACATTGCCGAACGTTATTGGATTAATAAGTGTTAATGTATTTTAAAATATTTAGTTACAAAAGTCAAATAAAGTAACTAACTGATTTAAAGTTAATTTAAAGGCCATGATATCAGCTTTAGTACTAGGGAGAAAATAAATCCAGCTCAATCTTGACTAATCTGGGAGAACAAAAAAATATTTTTTGTTCGGATATAAAAATGTGGTACGCTATCTAATGTTTCAAAATTTAATATTTAAGGAGCAAGCCATGGTACATAAAAATAATGCGTTAATTGGAATTTTATTAGCGTCTGTTGGTGCTATTTTTTGGGGGATATCCGGTGCGGTAGGACAACACTTATTTCGAAGTCAGCCCATTACCCCTTTTTGGCTGACTAGTGTTCGCTTATTAGGAAGCGGTGTACTGCTTTTTGGCTATTGTTTGTTGACTAAGCGAGATCTCTGGTCCATTTGGAAACACAGAATTAATGTGATTCAATTACTGATTTTTACAGTATTTGGTGTGATTATGTCCCAGTATACATACTTTGTGGCAGTTCAATTTACTAATGCTGCTACGGCTACTGTCCTGCAATTTACCGGGCCAATTTTCATCACACTTTGGTCATTGATTTTTAAAAGACAGCGACCAAATTTAATTGAGGTTATTGCCATTATATTTACAATTGTCGGGACATACCTCTTAGTGACCCATGGTAATATTCATCAGCTGGTTATTTCGCCATTAGCTTTATTTTGGGGGTTGCTTTCCGGCGTGGCAGTGGCAAACTATACGTTGTTGCCCGTGAGATTACTAGAACATAATTCTCCTATTGTTGTCATAACTTGGGCTATGTTGTTGGGCGGAATTATCTTTAACGTTATACGACCATTTTGGCGAACACCATTACGGTTATCTGGTTCAGATTTTGCAGCCATTGGTTATGTCATAATCTTTGGCACGTTACTGGCGTATGCTGTTTTTTTAACCAGTTTAAAATATATCTCTTCCACACTAGCCAGCATTTTAGATGCCTTTGAACCTTTATCTGCCACCATATTAGCGGTCACCGTATTGGGCGTTAATTTTACCGGTGCTGATTTGATTGGGAGTGTTCTCATTGTTTTGACGGTGCTGTGCCTAGTAGCGGTTAATCGCAATAAGAATCATATTCCAAAGAAATCACGGAAGACACCATGAGTGTGGTTTCGTTAATATTTCTGCTGGCTTTTTTTAAGAGGGCATTAACAAATTAGTCATTCTTGATTTAAAACAAGGCTGGTTATGCGGAAACGCTGAAGAGTTGTTAAACAAGTAATAAGATTCAAATACGCGCTTGGCCAGTTATGAACAAAACTGATCAGGCGCGTATTTACTTGACTAGGATCAATATTTGGGTCAAAAGTTTAAAGCCCGAATTTAATTAAATCCCACATCGCTTCAAAGCGTTCTTGGTAGTCCGGTGCATTCCAAGTGTCCTTGAAGTTAGGTAGGGTAAAGACGGTAAAAGCTGATAAAATGATTTCTGCCCGTTTAAATTTAGGATCGTCGTAAGCCATGATTTTATCAACAATGGCATAGGCATCAAGTAAAACCTTGTGCAGGGCATAGGGGTTATTATCGATGTATTGGGTATTTAGCGTAAACATTTCTGGATTATTGTTGTACGCATTTTTCTTAGCGTTGACGAAGTACCATAGCCAATCGTGCAGTTGGTCTCTGGGACTTTGGCCGTCTTTAGGGGTAATTGCGACATTGCCAATAATATTGTGATCAAACCAATTCTTGGCGACGGCTTCCCATAAGGCCTGTTTATTTTTAAAATGCTTGTAAATAGCGGCATGGGTAATACCTAGTTCATTGGCGATTTGCGATAGTGAAATATCGGCAGTGCCTGTACTTTTTATTAATTGTTCCGAAGTTTCAATGATTAAGTTCTGATTGATTTTTTTCATGGGCCAATGCTGACTGTAACCAGTCGCAAAGGATTCAACACCTTTCTAAAAAAGAACTGATTTATATAAGTATGGGGTCAGTATAGCACAAAAAGTTCAAAGTAACAATATTTGACATTTGTAACTAAACGATTTAGAATGAGTTTTGTGAGTTACAAAAATACAAAAAAGTTACCTGATAAACTTAGGAGGTTTTTTAATGAAAGCAGCACAATTAATGAAGTATGATAAAAATTTCAACTTAAAAGTTAATGATATCCCCGTTCCAGAAATTAAACCTGACGAGGTTTTGGTCAAGGTTAAAGTGGCCGCTGTTAATCCTCTTGAGATGTTAATTGGGACTGGTAGTGTCAAGTTGATCCAAGACTATGACATGCCGGTAACCATGGGTAATGAACTAACCGGCGTTATTGAAAAAGTCGGGGAAAATGTGGCCGATTTTAAAAATGGTGATGCCATCTATACCCGCTTACCCATTGACAGTATTGGGGCCTTCGCGGAATATGTCGCCGTCAAGCGTGATGCCATTGCGCCACTGCCAAGCAATTTGGACTTTGTCACTGGCGCAGCGGCACCATTGACTGGCTTGACCGCGTATCAAGGTTTGCATGAAGAGTTGGCTGCCCAAGCCGGTAAGACCTTATTCATTCCTGGCGGATCTGGTTCTTTTGGGCAAATGGCCGTGCCCATTGCCAAGGACTTAGGCTTGCGGGTCATTGTCAGTGGCAACGCCCAAGCTAGAGAACGCACATTGGCCATTGGGGCTGACCAGTATCTTGATTATCAAGCCGTTAATTACTGGGAAGTTTTAAAAGATGTGGATTATGTCATTGATACCCTGGGCCCTGACGAGTTTGACCATGAATTATCTATTATTAAGCCTGGCGGCCGTTTACTTTCTTTGCGGACTGGTCCCAATAAACAATTTGCCATCGATCGTAATTTCTCTAAATTGAAACGAACCATGTTTACCATGGCCGGTGCCAAGTTTGATCGCAAAGCTGGTCAAAAAGACGTGCAATATCGGTTTATCTTTGTGCGAAGTAGCGGTGAACAATTAAGAAAGATTTCAAAAATTATTGAAGCAAATCAAATTGTGCCTGCTGTTGATCCCACTAAATTTAAAATTGAAGACATCGACGCTGCTTTAGAGTTGGTGAAAAACGGCCGTCCCCAAGGTAAAGTTGTGATTCAATTTTAAAGTTACGGCTTCAAAGCGAGTACCACCTATACTTGACCATTTAAAGGAGATACATCTATATGAGTGAACGTTTAGCAGGAAAAGTTGCTATTGTAACCGGGGGAATTTCCGGGATTGGCAAAGCCATCGCCGGTGATTTTCTCCATGAAGGCGCTAAGGTGATCATTACTGGCCGCCGTGAAGCATTAGGGGTCCAAGTGGCTAAAGAACTAGGCAATGAAGATCAGGTTTTGTATATGAAACAAGACGTCAGCCAAGAAGCCGACTGGGCAGAAGTAGCCGATACAGCCATCGCCGAATTTGGCCATTGGGATATTCTGGTTAACAATGCGGGCATTGGCGGTTCAGGTAATTTGATTGCCCAAACGGATCTAGCCGATTGGCAAAAAGTCATTGATATTGATTTAACTGGCAACTTTCTTGGGATTAAGACGGCGCTGAATAAAATGAATCAAGGCAGCATTGTGAATGTGTCTTCAGTATTAGGGATTATCCCAGCCATGGTTGGGGCCGGCAGCTATTCGGCAGCTAAAGGTGGCACCCGGATTTTGACCAAGGCAGCAGCTAATGAAGCTATTAGTATGCATAAAAATATTCGGGTCAACTCCGTGCATCCTGGGTTGGTGAACACTGACATGGTGCCAGATCAAACCAAAGCTGTTTTAAATGGGCAGGGTGATAGCATTCCCCGGGTGGGTGAACCCATTGACATAGCTAAAGCAGTAACATATCTGGCTTCAGATGAATCTAAATACACCACTGGTTCGGAATTAGTGGTGGATGGTGGCATGTCCGCCGGCAGACAATAACCTTCCTCATTTAAATATCAGACACAAGGAGATTACGATGATGACACAATTATGGGATCCGTTAACAATTGGCAACATTGAATTAAAAAATAGACTGGTTATGGCACCAATGACTCGGAGTCGGGCGGATGCCTTTGGCGTGCCTGGTGAATTTGCAGCAAAATATTACGCCCAACGTGCTTCATTGGGTCTAATTATCACAGAAGGGGCACAACCCTCTGAATCAGGCCAAGGTTATTTGGGAACCCCGGGGATTTACACGCCAGCTCAAATTAAAGGTTGGCAAAAAGTTACCAATGCCGTTCACGAGGCTGGGGGTAAAATATACATTCAATTAATGCACGTTGGTCGGATGAGTCATCCAGATAACGTAGCTAGCCATCAACAACCAGTTGCCCCATCAGCGATTGCACCAGGTGAAGAAATATTTACCAAAACGGGGATGCAAGCTATTCCTGTTCCCCATGAACTGAGTGAATCAGAAATTCAACAAGTTATTTTAGACTTTAAAAATGCGGCCGTAGCGGCCATTGAAGCTGGCGCAGATGGCGTCGAGATCCATGGGGCGAATGGGTATTTGATCCACCAATTTTTGGGTCAAAATTCCAACCAACGCCAAGACAATTACGGCGGTGCCATTGAAAATCGGGCTCGTCTCGGTTTAGAAATCGCCAAAGCCGTCAGTGCTGAAATTGGACCAGAACGGACTGGCTTTAGAATTTCTCCTCTAAATCATTTAGGCGGTGTGGATGAAGGCGCTGATAGTGAAGCCCTTTATCAGTACCTAGTCCAAGAACTAAGCCAATTGAACTTAGCATATCTTCACGTGATGCATGTCACTAAAGATCAAATGTTGACCACCATTCGTCAAGCTTGGCAAGGCCCGTTGATGGTCAATCGTGCCGGTAGACCATTGGCAAATTTGACCACTGATCTAGATCATGACTTAGCGAACTTGGTTTCCGTGGGCAGCCTGGCCCTGGCCAACTCTGATTTAGTGGCCCGTTTGCAAGCTAGCGCCCCTTTAAATGAACCTAAACCAGAATTCTTTTACGCCAACGCTGGGGAAGTAGGCTATACGGATTATCCGACTTTGGCAGAAAGTAATATTGAATCATAATATATATTGACATATAAATTATTATAAAATAAAGAATGACCTAAATCTGACTCTCGTCGAATTTAGGTCATTTTCTATTTTATTTATTGATACTTTGCAAGAAGAAATGAGCATTTTTATAATGGTAGACATTTTGTGAGAAATCAAAAGGAATGCCAGTTGTGGAATAAAATAACTCATCGATATAAAATCCTGGGGCGTTTAAAGGTAATTCTAATAGCTTTGCTTCAGCTTCAGTCAATACATTTGCTTGTAAATACTTATCAGAGAAACCCACTTTTAGGTTCAGCACCTTGTCTAGATAGCCAAAGATAGATTCATTCGCGATCTCCTCATTTAAATAAGGGACAACTTTCTGGCGAAAATATGAATTTTCAATACAGAGGACTTTTTTATCAATATAACGTTTTCTTTTGAGGAAGAAGAAATCTTCATCTGGGTCACAATTAAAGTCCCGAATCAAATCTTCAGATGGTTTTTGGACTTTAAACTCAAGCAGTTTAGCGGTGATCAAATGGGTCCCTAAATCTGTGGTGAAACCCGTATTGGTGGTTAAAGGAATATAGTTGTCCCGTGCTTTAAGGCGCACAAAAATGCCACTGCCCTGAACTTGAAAAATAATGCCGCGGCCTTCCAAAATCGCCAGCGCTTTAACCATGGTGGTTTTACTAGCATCATAGGTCGTTGAAAGTTGGCTGAGACTAGGTAGACGCGTACCCTGGGCTAAGTTTTGTTTTCGAATCGATTGTTCAATTGCCAGTGCTACTTCTTGATATTTCAACACAACGCTGCCCCCACTTTATCGTTAACGTATATTTAGCAAGTTTACCTACAGTTGTGAGCTGGTGTCAAGGCTTGGAAAACACTATCAGAAAACGATCACAAAAAAGTGTTGACAAATTGTGCACGTACAATTAATATGTACATATACAATATTGTAAAAGCGGTTTATCTCACGTTTTATTTTAGCGAGCTAACAATTGCAGGAGGTCAAGATGACACAAATGAATGATCAATTTTTATGGGGTGGTGCCCTTGCTGCCCATCAAGTCGAAGGGGGCTGGAATGCTGGTGGCAAAGGCCCTAGCATTGCCGATGTCATGACCAAGGGTGCCAATGGGGTACCTCGGGAAATTACAGAAAAAGTTCAACCAGATAAATTTTATCCCAATCACGAAGCTGTAGATTTTTATCATAATTATAAGCAAGATATCAAGCTGTTTGCGGAAATGGGCTTGAAATGTTTAAGAACTTCCATTGCCTGGACGCGGATTTTTCCTAGAGGTGATGAAGCAACTCCAAACGAGGCTGGTTTACAATTTTACGATGACGTATTCGATGAATTATTAAAATATGATATTCAGCCAGTTATTACCTTATCCCACTTTGAAATGCCTTTGTTCCTTGCCCAGACTTACGGGGGCTTTAGAGATCGTCGCGTGATCGATTTCTTTGTCCACTTTGCTGAGACTTGTTTTAAGCGGTACAAGGACAAAGTGAAGTATTGGATGACCTTTAATGAAATCAATAATCAAATGGATACCAATAATCCAATTTTTCTCTGGACAAACTCTGGGGTTCGACTCCAGAAGGGGGAAAATCCTAAAGAAGTTTTATATCGGGTAGCTCATAATGAATGTGTCGCCAGTGCCAAAGCGGTTATTGCTGCTAGAAAAATCAATCCAGATTTTGAAATAGGTTGTATGGTGGCGCAAGTCCCAATTTATCCGTATTCTTGTAACCCAGATGATATTTTAGAAGCTGAAATAGATATGCGCCAACGTTTTTTCTTTGCTGACGTCCAAGTTCGCGGCTACTACCCAAGTTATGCGCTCAAAGAATTTCAGCGGGATAACATTGATATCGGTATTCAAGCTGATGATTTAGAGGTTCTCAAGCAAGGCACAGTTGACTATATTGGGTTGAGTTATTATATGTCTACCACGGTCAAAGCAAATAAAGTACAGGATAAAAACGAGACGTCGGTTAACAATGGCGGTCTGCCAAATAGTGTACAGAATCCCTATATTAAGACCAGCGACTGGGGCTGGGCCATTGATCCAGTTGGCCTGCGTTATGTGTTAAATCGCTTGTATGATCGTTACCAGATCCCATTATTTATTGTTGAAAATGGTTTTGGCGCTGAGGATAAGTTAGAAGTGGATCATTCAATTCATGACCAAAATAGAATTCAATATATCAAAGCTCATATTGAGGCTGTTGAACAAGCTGTATCTGAAGATGGTGTGGCTGTTATGGGTTATACACCTTGGGGCATTATTGATTTAGTCTCATTTACAACAGGTGAGATGAAGAAACGCTACGGTTTTATCTATGTGGATCGAGACAACAATGGCAAAGGGACTATGAAACGTTATAAGAAGGATTCATTCGACTGGTATAAACAAGTGATTGCCTCTAATGGGGCAGATTTATAAGATGAATTGGGCTTATCTGCCAGAAAATGGCGATAAGCATTTCGATAAAATGAAACCGTTTTTTTACTGAATTTTTCATAAGCTACGGATTATCCGTTTAGTGGCTGGTAAAACGGCAGACAAATACATTTAGAGGGTGTTTACAGTGAAAAATAAAAATCAAACTGAGCGGCTTGCTGCGTACAATGCTGCTGTGGTAGCCTCAGAAGAAGATCCATCATTATCCCCTGAAAATGGGCAACCAATTGCACCAAAAGTAAAGATAAGATATTTTATTGGTTTTTTGGTCTTCGGTATTTTGTGGATGGTGGGAATCCAGTCACTTTCAGCTTTTATTATTCCCTTAAGATTAAAAGAGATGGTAGCAAATCCTGAAAGTGTCATTGCAATCAATGGGATCGTGTCATCGATTGCCTCACTACTTGCTAATATTATTTTCGGGAATCTTTCTGACCGCAGTCGGTCTAAGTTTGGTCGCCGGACGCCATGGATAATTGGTGGCGCAGCATTTGGCGGTATTTTCATGTTGTTAACAGGGATTGCACCTAATGCGGTATTGATGGTTGCTTTCTTCGGGTTGGCCATGGCTAGCTTGAACATGATGATTGCGCCAGTAGTTGCCTTGTTAGCCGATCGAATTCCCAAGGGATCTCGGGGGATGATGAGTGCAGCCTATGGCGCCGGTCAAACTGTCGGGGCGCCGTTGGGGACATTATTGGCTTCACAACTGATCAATTATCATACCTTATCTGCCATACTTGCCGGTGGGTTTATGCTAGTCAGTGGGATCTTTTTGATCGTCCTGACACCCCGGGAACCAGCTGCAGATTTCTTGCCTGAAAAGAAAAGTGATTTTAAGAGTATTATCCTGTCATTCCAGCCGCCTAAGCTGACTGGTAACCATGACTTCTATAAAGCACTAGTGGGCCGTTTGTTCATGTTGATGAGTTATCAAATGATCCTGGCCTATCAGTTATATATTGTGACAGATTATGTTGGGTTAAATACCCAGAGTGCTGCAGCAACAATTTCGTTAATGTCAGTTATTTCAATGGTCGTCTCTTTAGTAGGCCCAATCGTTTCTGGACCATTATCCGATAAATTCGGCCGGCGTAAACTACCTGTTGTCATTTCTTCGCTGCTGTTTGCCGTTGGGGTAGCGATGCCTTGGGTATTACCAACTAAAATGGGCATGATTTTGTATGCCACTATTAGTGGCTTGGGCTATGGTATCTATTCTTCAGTGGATCAAGCCTTAAATGTGGATGTATTATCAAACAAAGAAGAAGCTGGTAAGGATTTAGGTATCTTAAATCTGGCGACTACCTTAGGCCAAATGATTGGACCGGTTTTAACATCTTGGATCGTTACAACGACCCACAGTTATTCTGGGGCATTTATGGCTTCCATTATCTTAGCCATTTTAGGTGCGATTTCAATTTTATTTATCAAGAAAGTAAAATAGTTCCTTAATTCATTTCGAAATATATAAGGAGTGCAAGGATGAATATAGATAGATTTATTCAACCGCCGATAGCAGATCGGCCCAAGATTCGTTGGTGGGTACCTGGTGCCATGATGACAGTACCAGAGATTGAATATGAAATTACCGATATGATCAACGCTGGTTTCGGTGGGGCTGAAGTCTGCCCCGTGGCCCCAAATGGCCAAGGTGGTCAAAGTATTGAGTGGGGTGATGCCCATTGGAATGAGTTGATGAAACACTTATTAGCCTTTGCGGGCCGACAAAATTTCAAAATTGATTTTTCCATGACGCCTTCTTGGCCCTTAGCTTTACCTAGCATTACCGATATTAATGAGTTAAATCAAGGCGCCCAGCAGGAACTGGATGGCGGCTATGTCACTGGCATTACCCAAGCAAAACCATATCATGGCCTGGTACCATTATATTCAAGTGAAAAGCAAAAAGCTGGGGCTAAAAATCGCCTCCTAGCCGTCACAGTAGCTAAGTTTATCAATAAAGACCAGCACATTTTAGACTATGATTCCTTGCAAACCTTAACCTCAGATCAATATCATCAATTTGGTGAGGAATATATTGTTGAGTTTGCACCTGAAACAACTGGTGAATATGTATTGTTCGGCTGGTGGACCCACGCCTCTGGCAATAAAACCTATGATTATTATCAAATCGATCATTTTGGGCAGGCAGGCACGAATGTATTGATCAATGAATGGACTCATAATTTGTTGCCGGCATTAGGTGAATATGCCCAAAATATTGATAATTTATTCATAGATTCATTAGAATTTGAAACCCATCTTGATTGGACACCTGGTTTGGACCAACTTTTCCGTGATAAAAAAGGTTATGATCTCTATCAATATTTACCAGAGATGTATGATCATAAGGCAGTTGGTAACTTCTGGGGTGATCCTAAGCCTGACTTTAGTTTTAATAAATCTCAAGGTTTAGCCAGAAGAGATTTCTTAGATGTGCTGACAGATGCTTATATTGATAATCATATCAAGCCATTATCACAATTTTGTAAAGATCAGGGCTTCAAACTACGCTATCAATCGGCTTATGGTAAAAATTTAGAACAAGCCCGGTCGGCATCATTTGTGGATGTACCAGAGACTGAGTGCTTGTATGCCGGCGATATCATCGATTTTTATCGGCTGCAAAGCGGTGCAGCACATATCAAACAAAAAGAAATTTATTCCATTGAAGCCGCCCCTGAATACGATGATCGGGGCAACGGGGAACCGGAATCTGGCAACTACCAACAAACCTGGCGGGATTTGATCTGGCATATTCAGCGGGCACTGATGGTTGGTGTCAACCAAGTAGTTGTCCACGGATATTCTTATAATGGGCAAATCGATGCTGGAAAATTTATTGACGGTGTGCGTTGGCCCGGGTTTGAAGGTTTTCGTAGTGACTGGTGGTCCAACAGCTGGGGTAGTCGACTACCTAATTGGCAAAATGCCAAACATTATACGAATTTTATTGCTAGAAATCAGTTATTAAGACGTGATGGTCAGAATAAAGTAGACGTGGCCATTTATTCACAAAGCTATTTTGAAACCATTGATTTTTTAAATCCAGAACGCCATAAGCTTTATGAAGATCAAGGTGCTTTGTCAAAAAATGCTTACACGTATGAATTTATTTCCGCCAGTCATTTGACTGATGAAGCGCTCGCTTATGATAACGGCCGGTTATTTGCCAAGGGCCCAGCCTACAAAGCTCTTCTAATTAATGACGAACGCCATATTTCCAAGCAGGTTTTTGCGATTTTAAAAGCGCTGGCAGCAAAGAACTTTCCAATTGTTTTGATTGGCGACTTACCAACAGTTATTGGGGATGTGCAATTGCACGTCAGTCAACTCATAGACACATATGCTAATGTTGTCCAGGTGATGACTGCAACAGCAGTACCAGACATGTTGGCAAAGTTACAGGTGTTTCCAGATGTACATTATGCGGCACCGCAACCAGAAATATTGAGTGCCCACTATCAAGGGGGGGACCAAGAGACGTATTTCTTTTACCATGAGGGTAATGTGAATACTTACCCAGAGGCAAAAGCACTGAAGCCCGTCAATTTTGAGGTTAGTATTCCTAGTCAACATCAACTCTACCAGCTAAATTGTTGGACCGGCGCAGTATTGCCCCTTGCGGCGAAACAGACGCCTAGCGGCCAGCAGATCACGCTAAATATTGCGGGTAATGATATGGTCGCCATTGTTGATGGCAAGGGTGTACGATTGCCCACGGCTCAAGCAGGTTCTAGGGGAAACAGACAATTTTCAACAACTATGTCTGAAAGAACGTTAGGGCCGTGGCAAATTGAGATTGAAAGTTGGCTACCAGGTAATCAGCCAAATATCAGTCGTAAAGAAAACATTAAATTCCCAGCTGTGACCCAACTGCAGTCTTGGTCCAAATTAGCGCCTGGTTTGAAGTATGTTTCCGGTATCGCTACTTATGCGACCGAATTTATATTAGACACGGATAAGGTCAACGTTACATTAGCAATGCCTGAAATTATTGATACCTATCAGGTTTTTGTCAATGACCAACAAGTACTGGTAAATCCCAATGATGCCCGCTTAGATATCAGCCCAGTTGTTCGAGTTGGGACTAATAAGCTACGAATTGTGGTTGCTTCTACTTTATTGAATGCGGTGATTGGTGCCCATCAAGATGAAAAACGCCAACCAGTGGCTTATGGCATTCTTGGGGATGTTAAGCTACGTCTCGCAAAATTGGATCTGGCACCTGAGGTGATACGATGAAACAGAAACATCTAGCAATTGATATAGGTGGAACCAATCTGAAATATGGTTTGTTTGATTTAAAGGGTAATTTGATTCAAAAACATACCCAGCCAACAGCTTCGCTTAGCTTAGAAGATTTTGTAAAGCAGGTTCGACAACTAGTCGACACCTTTAAAGCTGAAATCGCGGGTATAGGATTTAGTGTCCCGGGCACCGTGGATAATCATGGTGTAATCCATAAGGGCGGCTCACTGCCCTTCTTGGATGGTTTAGATTTTGCCCAGACTATTCGTGTTGACTTACCGATAGTCGTGGAGAACGATGGTAAGGCTGCAGCATTGGCGGAAGCTTGGCAAGGCAATCTAGCCCAAGTGCCTGCTGGTGTGGCCTTAATTTTGGGAACAGCAGTTGGTGGTGGTATTATTCTCAATCAACAACTATTTCAAGGTAGCCATCAGCAAGCTGGTGAATTCAGTTTCATGGCTGGTCAATCTAAGAATATGCCACAAGAAGATATTGCTGGTAACTATGGCTCTGCCGTTGAAATGATTGCTCAGATTGCTAAACGGTTGGGGCTCACGAATGATGGTAAAGTGGTTTTTGATGCCATTGAAGCCGGAAATCCCATTGCTAAGAAAATATTTGATAATTACTGTTACGACATTGCGACAATCATCAATAATATTCAATGCGTTTTAGATGTACCTCGATTTGTCATTGGTGGGGGAATCTCAGCCCGGGCCAGTGTAACCGAAAATATCAATCAACAGTATGATCAATTAGTCGCTCATAATCCCGCCATTGGGATTGCCTTACAAAAGCCAGAGATAATGAGTAGTAAATTTCATAATGATGCCAATCTCTATGGTGCTATTTTTCAATTGCAGCAATTTCATAGATAATGGGTATTTATAATATGAATCAGAAAAGGATCTCATGGGAGGTCCTTTTTTGATGAAACAGGATGCAAAACATGCTTTGGGTTTATCCAAATATGACTTTCTTGGCTACTTATTAAGTTGTTGCTTGCGAAATTCATTCGGTGATATATTCGTCCAGCGTTTGAACTGACGACTGAAGTTTGAGATACCACTGTATCCCAGCGCTGAGCTGATGTCTAAGATAGCATAGCCGGGTTTTAACAATAATTTTTTGGCTTCGTTTACTTTCAATTTTGACAAGTATTCTCTTGGGGAGATGCCATAAGTCTCTTTGAAAATTCGAAAACCATAGCCTTTGCTCAGGCCAACATGATCGATAGCGGCTTCCACGGCGGGTTTGGTTTGATCTGTGGTATAACCCTCTTTTAAGTAGGCCAGCACTTGGCTGGTTAGGTCGTTTTTTAAATAGTCCGCAATGGTTCTGGCGTATTCGTTTTGGGTTGAGGAGCCCTGAGTAGCGTTGTTTTGTGAGGCTTCATAAAAGTGCATCAAGATGTGGGACAACTCAATTTGAATAATCATTTTTGTTGTAAAATCAAAAGTTGGGTCTTGGACTAAGGCATCTAATTTCAATAAGTGTGGGGTAATGGCTTTATTAATGGCTGAACCATCTGGGTGATAATAGTCCAAACCCTGAATCAGTTGGGCTTTAAGTCTAGGGTCATCAATATCAAAGTGATAACAGAAGTATTTTAAATCACTTTCGGCCCGGACGCGATGTAAGAATTCCGGAGGCACAATAAAGAAATCCCCTGAGTTTAAGGTGAAATCCATGTGATGCATGATGATTGTTTCTTTCCCAGATAGAACATAAATACATTCAAAGGCATAGTGTTTTTCAATGGGAACAGCCCAGGTTTTAGCCACAGTTTGTTCGTGGGCCCCGAAGAAGGTTAAGTTCCAATCAATGACCGGGAGACGCTTGGCATTTTTTAAAAAATCGATGATCAGCACCACCATTCAAATTTATTCGAATATATTTACATTATATGTCATATTTGGATAAATTAAAAGGTGATTAGACAATGTACTTTAGTGTACTTAAAACGGATAATATATGTATTGAAGAAAACGTTTTCCTAAACAATGAATGCAGGAGGTTACACGATGGTTTTACAAGATTTTTTTTACGGCGCGGTCTATTATTACGAGTATTTACCTTATGATCGCTTAGATAAAGATATTGAAATGATGCAAGCTGCTAATATCAATGTGGTGCGCATTGGCGAAAGTACTTGGAGTACGTATGAACCCCAGGAAGGTATTTTCGATTTTTCAAAACTAGACAAAGTCGTTGATGTCATGAATGCAGCGGGTATTAAAGTGATTATTGGCACACCAACTTATGCCATCCCCACCTGGCTGGCTAAGAAATATCCCGAGGTTTTGCTGACTGATAAAAGTGGTAAACATGAATATGGTGGTCGGCAGTTAATTGATATCACCAATCCCACGTTCAGGATTCTTTCTGAACGGATTATCCGCAAAATGATCAAACGTACTGCAGATAAACCAAATGTTGTGGGTTTTCAAGTCGACAATGAAACTAAGCATTTTGATACCAGCAGTGAGAATGTTTATATTGCTTTTCAAAAATGGTTGAAGCAAAAATTCAATGGTGATTTAGATGCCTTAAACCACGCTTACGGGTTTGACTATTGGAGCAATCGCATCAACAGTTGGGAAGATTTTCCACCTGCTAATTCAACGATCAACGGCAGTTTTGGCACGGCGTTTGAAGCCTTTAAACGCACGTTGGTTGTGGACTTCTTAACTTGGCAAGTCGGGCTCGTGAATGAATACAAGCATGACGACCAATTTGTGACCAATAACTTTGATTTTGAATGGCGCAAACAGTCCTTTGGTTTGAATGCTGATGCCAATCATTTCGAGATATCAAAACCCTTTGATATCACCGCAATAGATGTGTATCATCCCACGCAAGACAATTTAACCGGAACTGAGATTGCATTTTGTGGGGATGTGGCCCGCTCCACGAAGGATGCCAACTATATCGTCATGGAAACTGAAGCCCAGGCCTTCAGACATTGGGTCCCATATCCAGGGCAATTAACGCTGCAGGCATACTCACATATTGCCTCAGGCGCTAATATGATCGGTTACTGGCATTGGCATTCCATTCACAATAGTTATGAAACTTATTGGAAGGGCTTACTGGGACACGATTTTAAACCCAATCCAGTCTACAACGAAGCTAAAGCCATTGGCCAAGAATTGCATGACAATGGGGCATTATTTGTAAATACCCATAAGCATAATCGGGTGGCCTTTGTGGTCAGCAACCAGGCCCTAAGTGCGGTGGACTGGTTCCCTTATCAAAATACAATTTTTGATAAGACAGCCACCCATCAGTACAACGATGTGCTCCGTGCTTATTATGATCCCCTATACAAATTAAACGTTGAAGTGGATATCCGTCAAATCGGTGATCCCCGGATCAACAATGACAATTACGATTTCTTAGTGGTGCCAATGCTATATTCTGCAACCGATGCGGACTTGCTACAATTAAACACGTTCGTTAAAAATGGTGGCAACATTTTATATTCTTTCCGTTCTGGTTTTACCAATCAAGACGTGAAGGTTCGCACAGATGTCCAACCCGCTTTAATATCTGAAGCAGTCGGTGCTGAATATGAACTTTTTGTTGAACCCAATCGCAATTATGGCACTGAAAAACCTGAAGAGAACATCACAATTACCGGCACCGCTGAATTGGCGCAAATAAAAGATCAACCGATTCAATATTGGATGGAATTGTTAACACCCACAACTGGGAAGCCTTTAGCTACGTACAATCATCCTTACTGGGGGAAATATGCAGCTATTACTGAGAATCAATTTGGCCAAGGTCAGGCTTTTTACACCGGCTCTTATTTAAATGAAAATTCAATTACTGCATTATATGAATACATTTTGAAGAAGATTGGTCTTTGGACAGTGCGTCAAGATCAACAGTTTCCAATCATTAACAAGCGATTGATCACTAAGGATAATACCACTCTGGATTTTTACTTTAACTACTCAAATGATACCCAGACGGTCAAATTTTGTTCTGAAACTGGTCAAGGGCTTACGACTGATGAAACTATTAAACAAGGGAACAGCTTCACTTTGAAACCTTGGGGATATCAAATTTTTAAAGCAGTTGTCAAGTAATAAGGAGGATGAATTATGGCACAAGGTAAGAACGGATCAACTGCAGCGCCAACCTGGTCGGCCAACGTTACAGACAAGCAACAACCGAGAGTTCCCGTGTTTATTGGGATTGCCACTGGGTTAGGGGCACTATTATGGTTGGCGCCATTTATGGGCTTAAACTCAGTGTTAAACCCGGCTAAATTAGCGAATATTTTTGGAGGTGCTGGCAGTCAAGTTAACAACTTCTTAGCCCTACTGGGGACCTTAGGGGCAGTGACTTCCACCATCACCACAATTATCATTGGGGCCTTATCTGATCGGACCCGGTCTCGTTGGGGTCGGCGGACACCTTGGATCGTCGTGGGTTCCGTATTAACCGCAGCCGTCATGGTGGGTCTAGGGATGATCAATGATCGTTCCCAATTACCAATCTTCATCGTACTATGGTGCTTAATTCAAACCTTTATCAATATGATCGTGGCACCTTTAATTGCCGTTATCGCTGATCGGGTTGCACCGCAGCACCGGGGAACAATTTCCTCCATTTATGCCATTGGTTATGCCATTGGGCAATATGGTGGTCCAGTTGTCGGTGGTCGTTTCATGAGCAGCACGAATCCTGGTTTAGTTAACACCGGTTACTTCGTTTTAGCTGTTTTGATGCTGATCTCTGGTCCCGTGGCTGCCATAATCATGCATGAAAAATCAAGCTTAGGAATGGTTACTGAGAAGCTAGATTGGAGTGGTTTTGTCAAAGCCTTTGTTTTCCCAATCCACAATGTTCGGAACTTTTATTTAGCCCTTTTCGGTAAAATGATGATCAACATTGCCGTTACCGCTTTTGGGGTGTACCAAGTATTTATTTTGACCAGTGGTATGGGCTTAGATAGCTCTAACGCTGGTAAATATGTCTCTTTGATGGGGACCGCCACGATGATCACAGCTATTATCTTTTCATCAACTTCGGGGGCTATTTCTGATAAATTAGGGACTCGTAAGTGGCCGGTGGCTTTCGCAGCATTATTGACGGCTATTGGGACAATTTTACCATTTATTTTCCAAAATCCGTCTACAATGATTTGGTATGGGATCATTGCTGGGACTGGGTCCGGGATTTTCTTCTCAGTCGATCAAGCCTTAAATCTGGAAGTGCTGCCTAATCCGGAAAATTCCGCCAAAGATTTAGGAATTTTGAACTTTGCCAATACCGGTGCCCAAATCTTAGCACCAGTTTTGGGCGCATTGATCTTCGATATGGTGGGACACAAATATTTACCAATTCTGCCAATTCTATCAATTATTGCTTTAGTTGGTGCCGTATTAGTATTGATGATCAAAGAACAAAAAGACGTTGCTGCTTAATACATTTATTTAAGAAAGGCTCTCGGATGAGGGCTTTTTTCTTTGGGCAAAGCTGAGATGAATATTGTCGAAATATTTAGTTACAATAATTGACTTTTGTAACTAGTTGGTTTATGATGAATCACAAGTTACAAATAGAAAATAATGTTACTAAGTAATCTTTGTATTGCTGTGGGGCAGAGGAGCATGAGATTAATGATAAATGAACAATATAAGACAGCACCAAATTTAACCATTTCCGTTGGCAACACTAGCTATGAATATCGTGAACTAGGTGAGAAAACCGGGATTCCCGTTGTTTTCTTTGTACATTTGGCAGGCACTTTAGATAATTGGGATCCCCGGGTCGTTGACGGAATCGCCAAAGACCATTGGGTTATCACCTTTGATAATCAAGGGGTCGGGCTTTCCGGTGGGCAGGTGCCCACGTCTATTGAACAAATGGCCTGGGATTCTTTAAAGTTTATTCATGCCTTGGGCTTAAAGAAGATTGATGTGCTCTCATTTTCCATGGGTGGCATGATTGCCCAAGAATTGATTGCTATTGAACCTGGTTTAGTGCGTCGCATGATCTTAGCGGGGACTGGGCCTCGAGGTGGGGAAGGCATTGAAAATGTGACCCGGCTTTCTGATCGGGATTCCATTCGGGCCCTGTTCACCCTCAAGGATGTCAAAACATATCTGTTCTTCACCCGGACCAGTAATGGCAAACGAAAAGCCAAGGAGTTTCTATTACGGCTAAAAGAGCGCCAACAAGATCGGGATAAAGGCATCAGCCTTAAATCCTATCGGACCCAACTTAAAGCCATTGTCGCCTGGGGGCAGGCAACCCCAGCGGATTTGTCACGAATTAAACAACCCACTTTAATTGTGAACGGGGATAATGATCGCATGGTGCCCACTGTGAATTCTTATGACCTAAATAAACGGATTGCCAACAGTCAGTTGATTATTTATCCAGACGCGGGGCATGGCGGCATTTTCCAAAACCATGCAGCGTTTGTTCAAGCCGCATTAGATTTTTTGAAATAAAATCGTGAATTGCTCAAAATTGATAATTGTAAAATAGCAAAGCCCATGAACGGCGATAGACCGCGTTCATGGGCTTTTTTAACAGTTATTAATAGCGTAATTATTTAACTCGTAATGCATCATTAATCGTAATGGGGCTATTGGGTACGTCACAATCCCCTTCAACTGCCGCTTCAGTACCAGCTTCACAGGCGGCTTCAAAGTAACGAACTTTGAAATCCAACTTCTCTAAACGCCGTTGAGCAGCAGCAATTTGTTGTTTCACGGCGGCTCGCTGGGTTCTGAAGATAGTTAAACGTTTTTCCAGTGTTTCATCCCCCTGCATGGTCATATCCACAAAGTCTTTGATTTCAGCTAAGGGCATGCCGGTATTTTTCAAACAAGTAATTAATCCCAGAAAATCGATATCATCTTCGCTGAAATAGCGCCGACCAGAACTGGTGCGTTTGACAAAGGGCATGAGGCCCTTTTTTTCATAGAAACGTAAAGTATATTCAGAGATGCCAGTTTTATTTGCGGTCTCACCAATCGTAAACACCATATTATCAGTCCTATTCTATGTGATTGCGTCCAGTATAACATATTTTAAAAAGGTGTTGACTTAGACTATGGTCTAAGTTTTACACTGAATTTGTTGCAACGATATAAGGCATTACGGAGGTGGAAAATGAGTAATGGGAAATACAAGTGTACCAAGTGTTCAATTGGCCAATGGCGTTGAGATCCCCCAAGTTGGGTTAGGGGTTTTCAGGATTCCTGACTTCGAGGTAGCCCAAAAAACAGTGCAAACCGCCTTTGAAGTTGGGTACCGCCACATTGATACCGCTAGTTTTTACGATAATGAAGCCGCTGTTGGTGCGGCCATTGCGGCCAGTACCATTGCCCGTAAGGATATATTTGTCACCTCAAAACTATGGAATAATGTGCGGGGGTATGACAATGTTAAGCGGCAATTTCAAGTAACCCTTGATAAATTACAATTAACGTACTTGGATATGTATCTCATTCATTGGCCGGCACCAGGTTACAATGAAGTTTGGCGGGCTTTTGAAGACCTTTATGATGCGGGGTTGATTCGGGCCATTGGGGTATCTAATTTCACCCCAGCGCAATTGACAGATTTAATGAATCACGCCCGGATTAAGCCAATGGTTGATCAAATTGAGACCCATCCTTATTTGCAACAAACCAGTGATCAAGTATTTTTAAAGGCCCACCATATTATCCACGAAGCTTGGAGTCCTTTAGGCGGTGAAAACAATGGGGCCCACGATTTACTTGTGCTGGGGCAAACCAAAGCTTTCACCTTTAGTGACCACACACATAGTGTTTTGACCAATCCAGTGTTGACGGCTATTGCCCAAAAGGTGGGCAAGACCGTGGCCCAAGTCATTTTACGTTGGCACATTCAACGGGGTGAAGTGATTATCCCGAAGTCTGTCCACAAAGCCCGGCTGATTGAAAACTTAGCTATTTTTGATTTTCAATTATCCCCAGCAGACATGGCGGCCATTACCACGCTAGATCGCCAGCAACGGGTGGGTGGGGACCCCAATGATGCTGATTGGTTACGGTATTCCATGAGTTACAGCACGCTGGCCCAACGCCTGGCAAACGAAGTTAAACAAAATAAACATCAATAACAAACTAAAGGAGTTTTTAATTTTGAAAACATTAAATCTTGGTAACACAGACATGACTGTCTCGAACGTCGCTTTAGGGATTATGCGGATGAACACTTTGAGCGCCACCCAAGCGGCTGAAGTGTTGACTACTGCTAAGGAAAATGGCATTGATTACATCGATTCCGCAGACATTTACGGCTCCGGCACTTCTGAGGAAGTCTTTGCAAAGGGCTTACAAGCAGCTGGCTTGAAAAGAGACGACTTCTTTATTCAATCAAAAGGCGGCATTATCTTGGATCCAAAAAGGAGCCATGGTAATCTGGTCTTTGGTAAACGTTATGATTTGTCCAAAGAACATATTTTAGCAGCCGTGGACGGTATCTTGCAACGGATGAAGTTAGATTATCTAGATGCTTTCTTATTACATCGGCCAGATCCTTTGATGGATGTCACTGGCATCGCTGAAGCTTTTGATCAATTACAAGCCAGCGGTAAAGTCCGGCATTTCGGGGTTTCTAACTTCAATGCCCAACAGGCAGATATGGTGCAAAGTGCTATTCATCAGCGTTTGATGATCAACCAGTTACAATTCAGCTTGATGCACACCGGGGCCATTGATTTCGGGCTGCATATGAATATGAGTGATGCTGATAGTGTTGATCATGATGGGGGGATGCTGGAATATGCTACTCGCAAGGGGATGACCGTGCAAGCCTGGTCCCCATATCAATATGGTTTGTTTGAAGGCCCATTCATTGACAATCCCAAGTTTCCGGAATTAAATGCCGAATTACAAAAAGTTGCTGACAAATATGGCGTCACTAAAAATGCCATTGCCACCGCCTGGATTTTACGCCATCCAGCGCATATTCAAGTGGTCTTAGGGACTATGAATGTGCAACATCTCAAGGAAAGCGTTGCTGGCTCAGACATCACCTTAACCGGTCAGGAATGGTATGACTTATACTTAAAAGCCGGCCATATTTTACCATAATTAATTTAAACAGGACGCAACTGGCGTTAGTCAAGAGAAAGTCTATCATAGGACTTTCTTTTTTATTTTATCCCGATAATTGCTGGAATGATGGCAATATTGTTGAAAATAATAGACAGTTGTATGCTTATTGCGTCAGCAGTGTTATATTAAACACAAATCATTTGGAAAAGAGTGGCACAATTATGGCAGATTTACGGACCCGGCGGACCGATATCAGCATTCAAAATGCTTTTGTTAGTCTCGTATTGGCCAAGGGCTTCAAGAATGTGACAGTGATCGATATTGCTAAAGAAGCTATGATCAATCGCCAGACTTTTTATAAACATTATCAAGATAAATACCAGTTGGCTGAGAAAATGATGACTGATTTCGCCAATAAATATGACCAACTCTTGAAAAAGCGCATTGAATTAACCCAACAACATCAGGATTTTATGGTGATTCAAAGCTTGTTTACCAATGAAATCAATCAAACATTACGGACTCATTCAGAATTGATTCGGGCTTTAAAAATGATTCAATTTGACCACGTTAGTTTGGATCAAAGTTTAAAACAAGTGATCGCCACAAATTTACCCTTGATCATGGGGCATCAGCCCTCCAAATTTGAAATGGCTTTATTGACTGCCTTGATATTAGGGATTTTTGATTATGTCATTGCCGGACAGAAGTTACCAGAACCGGTAGAAGTTAAAGCCGCTATCCATGATATTTTGACCTTACTGGGGCAATAAGAAACCCAAGTCACACGTTAATTACGACTTGGGTTTCTTAGCATCAATATTTAAATACGTTGTTCAATTTGGTCGATGGCGATGACCAATACCCGGGTGATCCAAGGAAATTTGGCTTTCATCTCATCGAACTCACTGCCTTCTGGTAGGAATGAACCAGTACCATGGACGTGAAAACCCGCACCAGGACCTTGGGTGCCTTCCACAGCTTTACTGCCAACCGAGACGATCACGTGATTATCGGTCTTAAAATCGGCTTCAATGCTGGTCATGCCAGCGGCTGGGATATAAAGCTTATCTTCCGTGACCTTGACATAAGAGTTCCAGGTGTCCACCACATGGGCTGGTTGGGCGTTGATGGTGACAATTGTAGCGGCCCCTTCGTGATTCATGACATCTATAAATTTTTGATCCATTGGCTATACTTCCCCTCAGAGTTGATACTTTCATTTTAAGCGCTTTCCCAAGGACCGTCAACGTTAGCTATCTTTTGAAGCCGGCTAGGTTTAGAGGAAGTCCTTTGAGCACTGGCAAAGAAAATACGCCACAGCCTTTAAAGGGGCTACAGCGCATTTCCTTAACACGGGTTTTTAAGAGAACCTTTTATTTATTGACACTAACAACAACGGCAATGCAGCCCTCGCAAGCTGCTTCGCGATCTAAATACTTACGACCGTAAACCTTGAAGGGGATGCTGTTTTGAGCCACACCTTTTAAGATCCGGTTGGTATCTTTAAAGGTCAAGCCACCACGAATGTGGACCATGATTTTTTGAGACTGTTTATACAGGCTCTTCATATCGTCCAGGCATTCGGTCCAACGGGTTTGAATGTCTTCTAGGGCGTATTCTTTTAGAACTCTGGCATGGATTACATCTAAGAACTCGTCAGAGACACTTTCTTTTTTTGCAATCATGTTTTTCTCCTTTGATTGTAGTTGAAATCACAAAAAGATTAATTAGTGCAAATAAATTAATTTGATAACTGTTAACGCTTTCATGATACAACAATAGAGATTCCCAATCAAGCGGAAATCCCTATTGTTTTTTATTTGCAGGCACAAATCAAGTGATTATTCGCCTGGTTTATAATCTTCATCGATGATTAAGACTGGTTTGATCGTCTTCCCAGAACCAGAATCAGCATTAGCTTCATTGATTTGATCAAATTTATAGAATTTTTCGGTCTTGTCAAAATCAAACATCCCTTGACGATAGAAACGAATTAAACGGGGAACGTCGATTTGTGGAATGGAGTCACCCATGTTGACGCCGATAACGGATTTGTCATCCACACAAAGATCATTCCAAGTATCCACGTCAATATGATGTGGGGTTACGGCGATACATGCAGAGACGCCACCTTGGTTCAAAGCTTTGATAGAAGCTTCCATAACTTGGGTAACACCAGTTGTATCAACGGCAAAGTCTACACCGTAGCCGCCAGTTAATTTCTTGATGGCTGCAACAGGATCTTCATTCTTACTATTAATGGCATGCGTTGCACCTAATTCTTTGGCTAATTCCAAACGAGAATCAACGATATCTACGGCGATAACGGAAGTACAGCCAGAAATACGGCCGGCCATCATGGCAGCTAAACCAACGGCCCCAGTCCCAAAGACGGCAATGGTATCACCAGGTTTTGGCTTTAAGGTGTTTAAAACAGTGCCACTACCAGTGACATAACCACAGCCCAGAGGTCCTAAGCGACGTAAGTCTAAGTCCTTTGGAACCTTGACACAGTTGGCTTCACGGACAACTGTTGTCGTCGTGAATGAAGATTGGTCAAACATGTCTGCTAACTTTTCACCATTTTCAGTGAAGTGATCAGTGCCATCTGGGCGAACCCCAGATAAGTTATTTTCAGCATAGTGTAAACATTGTGTTGGAATACCTTTTAAACAGTTGTCACAGTTGCGGCAGGCGTAAAAAGATAATACCACGTGATCGCCGGGGACAAAGTTTTGCACATTGGCGCCGACTTTTTCAACGATCCCAGACCCTTCGTGGCCTAAAATGATAGGATAGCCAATCACAGCATCCCCTTTACGCAAAGCTTCATCAGAGTGGCAGATACCAGTTGCGACCATGTGGACTTGAACGTCATCTGGTCCCATTGGTGCTAATTCAATATCATCTTTGATGACAAATGGGTCACCTTGTTTTTCAACAACAGCGGCAGTGATTTTCATAAGTTAAGACTCCAATCAATATTTTTTATTTGATGTCTACATTGCATATGATTTCACAAAAACCGCCTATTGACAAGCGCTTTCATAAGAGACATCAGAGTATCTTAGTTTTTGGTACTGCGAAACATAAGATGAGTAAGCTTTCATATGATTATGCTTCACTTGATAGTAACAAATTTACAGGTCATAGTTTTTTACTAAGGGCGTCTGATTCGGCATTGGCCCGGTCTTGACCAGGTGAGGAATTGTATTGTTCATTGTACTTTTTGTAAAAGAAATTTTTGTTACTCATGCCAATGGCCTCAATGATGTCTGAAATCGGCATGGTCGTCGAGGTGACCATGGACCGAGCATGGATCAAACGCTGTTGGGTCAGGGCTGTGGAGAAGGTTTTGCCAGCCTCTTTTTTGAAGACGTTGCTTAAATAGTTCTTATTGTAGTTGTATTTTTTGGCTTCGGATTCTAACGAGATGCTACGGTAGTGATTGGTAATATCCCGCAGAACCTTTAAAACAATTCGCTGGGATTCTGAAATTTCTTTGGCTCGAACGTTATAGTTACGGACCAGTTGGGTCATTAGAATCGACAGGTAATTTTTGATAATAGAGTTAGAAAATTCCCGAGGTTGGAAGTATTCCGCAATAATATGATCTAAGGTGCTGCGGACTTCATCGTTGCGGTCATTATGTTGGAACAACATAAATTTCCGAATATTTTGTTTCTTAATGGTGCGGTTCAATAAAAATTCGTAAAGCACGCTGCGATTACGCCGCATATCGTTGAGCATACGAATACTGATATCTTGATCACGAAATAAAATATTGACCATGACGTCATTCTCCCCGAGCGCTGCAATGGCGTGCTTGCAGCCCACATCTAAAAGCAATAAGTCACCTTCAGATAAGTGGATGTGCTCACCGTCCACCCGTTCATCGGCGGAACCTCGGAGCATATAATTCATTTCTAGAAAAGTATGGGTATGCATGGGATAAGGGGCAAACCGGTTGTGCTTGCGGATAAAGATATCTTTGTTCTTAAAAAAGTAATTATTTAAAACAGGTGCTTCAGCTTTAAAAGATAAGGGATTGCTGACAGCAGACATGGGAATATCATTGTGAAAGGATTTGCTATCATGTTGCAGTTTCTCGATGTCATTAAGTTCTAAAAAGGATGCCATAATTTTTGGATCCATATGATTACCTCCCTGTAGATATGATACCAAGTCCACCATCAAATGTCATTGTTGAATTTTATGTAAGCGGTTAAATTAAACATGTAATCATTTCATTCAAACATTTTTAGGAGGTAAAAACATGGCGGAAAAGCAAAGAGGTTCGCTTAAGTCAACGATCACCGTGTCCATCACTAACTTCTTGGATTCAGGCTCAATCGTGGCTGGGGCCAGTGGCTTAACACTTTGGACGCAGCATTTTGGATTATCAAGTTTTCAAGTTGGTTTATTAGGTGCATTAAGTGCTAACGCTTTTGGCTCTGCGATTGGGGCATTGATCGGGGGCCGCTTGTCTGATAAGTATGGTCGTAAATTAATCTTCACTTATAACATGTTAGTTTATATGCTTGGGACGATTTTAGTAATGTTCGCCGCAAGTTTTCCAATGTTATTGGCTGGTTTCTTAGTAACTGGGATCGCCGTTGGGGTTGGGGTACCAGCTTCTTGGACATATATCTCAGAAACCTCAGAGGATAACAATCGGGCTAAGAATATCGGGACATCGCAATTTGCTTGGTCTTTGGGTCCTGCCATTATCTTCATCGGCGGTGTTGTCTTAGCACCTCTTGGCTTGATGGGTAACCGAATCTTGTTTGCTTTCTTAACAGTTGTTGCCTTCATCGCTTGGCGCTTACAAAGCAAATTGGAAGAATCCCAAGATTGGGTGGAACAAAAGAAAGCTGAAAAAGCTAGTGGTCAAAAGGAACACCCATATCGGGATATCTTCTCTAATAAAGTAAGTTTGAAATCACTTTGCTTCTTGATCGGGGTTTACATGTTCTGGAACTTAGTTGCCGGGGCAATGGGCTTCTTCATGCCATTCGTTTATGAAACTGCCGGTGGCTTGTCCAACATGCAAGCTAACTTGTTACAAGCTGTACTTTGGATCTTAACTGCTGCTGCCACTTACTTTGGCTTTGCCAAATATGGTGATAAAGTCAACCACAGAATCTTCTTCTTTGTTGGGGCTGCCATGGCCTTGGCATCTTGGATCGTCTTAACCTTTGCCGGGATGAAGAGTTCTGTTAGTCTTTGGTCCTTCGTGGCACTTTGGGGTATTTCTGCAGGTATCGGTGCGCAAGCATGGTACGCCTTATGGGCAACCGAATTATTCCCAACGAAATTTAGAGCCGGTTCCCAAGGGATTATGTTCTTCGTCGTTCGGGCCAGTGCCGGTGTTTGGTCCATCTTCTTCCCAACTATCTTGGCTAACTTAGGCTTCACGGTTGCCGGGACATTCATGATCATCCTCTTGGCAATTTCCCTATTGGTTGGGACAATTTGGGCACCAGAAACTCGCAACAAGTCCTTGGATGAAATTACAGAAGAACGTTATGGCAAAGAATATGTGCTGGAACCTAAGAAAACGACGACTGGCAATAATGAAAACGGTGCCAGCAGTTCTGATTTATCTTCCAACTATCAAGCACCAAACAAAAAATAATGAGGTGAGTTTTATTGCAAGCATATGTTGCAGTTGATATCGGTGCCTCCAGTGGCCGTTTAATGTTATCAGGTATTGAGGATGGCAAGTTGACCCTCAAAGAAGTGCACCGTTTCAGTAATGGCTTTGTTGAAGAAGAAGGCCATCACCGTTGGAATATTGATCATTTAGTCAATGAAATATTCACTGGTTTGGAAAAAGTCAAAAAAATGCATATCAATCAAGTTCGCTTGGGGATTGATACCTGGGCTGTAGATTATGTATTAGTTGGTTTTGATGGTCAAAAGCTCTGTGACCCCGTCAGTTATCGGGACAATCGGACCCGGACAGCCATCAAGGATTTGACCAGTGATTTACCAAAAGAATACATCTATGAAAAAACCGGGATTCAATTCCAAGATTTTAACACGCTCTATCAACTTTATACCGAAGATCGGGATAAATTGAGTCAAACAGATAAGATCATGATGATCCCCGATTACTTGGGCTATGTGTTGACGGGCAATGCCGTGACTGAAGTCACCAATGCTTCCACAACGCAAATGCTGAATTTGCGGGAAGGGTTGTTTGACAATGATTTGTTAAAGAAGGTCAATGTCTTTGCCGATCAATTCCCACGGTTAGTTGAAGCTGGGACCTACCTTGGCAATATCAGCCACAAGTGGCATACCAAGTATGACTTACCAGAAACTGAAGTTATCACCGTAGCCACCCATGATACAGCATCTGCCGTCGTGGGGACACCGGGTAAAGGTGACGATTGGGCCTTTCTAAGTTCAGGCACTTGGTCATTGTTGGGGGCAGAATTGAATACCCCTGAAAACGGCCTAGATGCCTTCAAAGAAAACTACACCAACGAATGGGGCGCTTATGGCACCTATCGTTTCTTGAAGAACATCATGGGCTTATGGATCGCTCAATGTGTTAAAAAGGAATATGACAATAAGTATTCCTTCAGCGAATTGGTCGACCTAGCAGCCAAGGAAGCACCTTTCCAACAATTCATTGATGTCAATGATAAGCGCTTTGAGAATCCCGTCAATATGATTACGGAATTGCAAAGCTATTGCAAGGAAACGGACCAGAAAGTTCCCGAAACACCAGGGCAACTCATGATGGCCATTTATTCCAACTTATCCTTATTTTATGCCAATGAACTCCAAAAACTCGGGAAAATCCTGGGTCATCCCATCAATGTGTTAAACATTGTGGGTGGGGGCAGTAACGTACAGTTGATGAACCAATTGACCAGTGATTTGGCTAATGTCAAAGTTATCGCCGGACCAAGTGAAGCCACAGCCATCGGCAATATCTTGGTTCAGATGATCACCACCAAACAAGTTAAAAATATTCATGAAGGCCGGCAATTGATTGCCAATTCCTTTGACTTGAAGACCTTTGAACCAGAAACCGGCAATTATGCCAGTGTGTTAACGGATTACCAAAATTTTTTACAACGGGTGTTAGCCCAAGCAAAATAATCTAATTTTATAGGAGGTTTCACACATGCAACGTATCGGCCAGATCATGTATCTGCACAAAGATGCCTATGCTGAGTACCAAAAACGTCATTCTGAACTTTGGCCAGAAATGAAAAAAGAGCTAAAAGATCATGGCGCAACCAACTATTCAATTTTTCTAAACAAAGCCAATGGCGAGCTATTCGCCTATGTGGAAGTCCCAGATGTGGACAAGTATAACGAAATTGCCAACACTGAGATTTGCAAAAAATGGTGGGCTTATATGGAACCGTTAATGGAAACTAATCCAGATAACAGTCCGGTAGCCACTGATTTAGATGAAGTGTTCCATTTAGATTAACCTGTAAAAAATGAAAGGAAGTTTTTAATAATGGTTAAAACTGAAAATATTGATAAGGCCTATGAAGCTGCCAAACAACGCTATGCTGAAATTGGCGTTGATACCGAAGCAGTTATGAAGCAATTGAGCAAGGTTAAATTATCATTGCATTGCTGGCAAGGCGATGATATTCATGGCTTCTTATTCCCAGGTCAAGAATTAACTGGTGGGATCGGTGTTTCCGGGAACTATCCTGGTATTGCTAGAACACCCGATGAATTATCAGGGGACTTGCACGAGGCTTTATCCTTAATTCCAGGGAACCATAAAGTGCAGTTACATGCCATTTATGCTGTCACTGACAAGAAAAAGGATCTTGATGAACTTGAACCTGAAGATTTCAAATATTGGGTAGATTGGGCTAAACAAGAAAAAATCGGCTTGGATATGAACGGGACTTTCTTCTCTCATCCTAAAGTCGTGGACAATTTTACGTTAGCTAGTCCTGACAAATCTATTCGTGATTTCTGGATCGAACAT
Organism: Lactobacillus sp.; assembly: GCA_022484695.1. Classification (GTDB taxonomy): domain Bacteria; phylum Bacillota; class Bacilli; order Lactobacillales; family Lactobacillaceae; genus Agrilactobacillus. The sequence goes on along the minus strand of JAKVKU010000002.1, from coordinate 142,619 downwards.
GGCAAACGCTCCCGGGCAATCGCCAACTACTTCGGTGAAGAATTAGGCCAACAATCCGTTAACAACTTCTGGATTCCAGATGGCTTCAAAGATAACCCTGTTGACAAAGCTACACCAAGATTGCGCTTAATTGATTCTTTGGATCAAATCATCGATAAGAAATATGATGAAAAGAACACCATTGAAGCCTTCGAAGGTAAGTTATTCGGGACTGGGATTGAATCTTACACTGTCGGTTCTCATGAATTCTACCAAAACTATGCCATCAGCCGGGGCAAGATCTGGACAATTGATGCCGGACACTTCCATCCAACTGAAGATGTTTCTGACAAATTCTCCGCATACTTCCCATTTGGCAAAGGCCTGATGTTACACGTTTCTCGTCCGGTTCGTTGGGATTCTGATCACGTTGTTATCTTTGATGATGCTTTGATTCGGATCACCCGTTCTTTAGTCCGGGATAACGAATTAAGCAAGACAAATATTGGTTTGGATTACTTCGATGCGACTATCAACCGGGTCGCTGCTTGGATCATTGGCGCTCGTGCTACCCAAAAGGCTTTATTACAAGCAATGTTAGCACCAATTGATCAATTGAAGAAAGATGAATTAAACTTCGACTTCACGCAACGTTTGGCTGAAACTGAAGAATTGAAGTCTTATCCATTCGGTGCTGTTTGGGATAAATTCTGCCAAAACAACAATGTACCCGTTGGCTTGGATTGGATGGACAACATTCGTCAATACGAAAAAGACGTTCAATTCAAACGCGACACTAAAAATAGCGTAACTGTTTAATTTATAAATTTTGAATTACTCGCTACTTGATTGGGAATAGCGAGTAATTCGTGGCCTAATAAGTTTAATAACTATCATTCATGAAACTAAAGTAAACAATTAAAAGGAGTTCTTTATATTGACAGGTAAAAATGATTTCTTAAATCCAACTGGCGGCAGAGAAGCTTTTGTTGAATCACCATATGTAACTGAGATGCGTAAGATCACCATGCGTTTATATGAACATGGTTGGGACGAACGTAATGGTGGGAATGTCTCCTTGCGTTTGACCGAACAAGAAGTTGCTAACTACGGCGACGTTCATGATATTAAACGCAATATTCCAATTGATTTTGATGCCTCTAAGTTAAAAGGTGTTTACTTCTTAGTTACTGGGACGGGCCGTTATTTCAAGAACGTTTACGATTTTCCTGAAAGAGATACTGGTTTGGTGCAAATCGCTGAAGACGGCCATAGTGCCAACTTGTTATGGGGCTTCAATGATGGTGGTTTGCCAACAAGTGAATTCCCATCTCATTTGATGACTCATATCCAACGCCTAACCATTGATCCTAACCAACGGGTGGTTATGCATTGCCATCCTACTAATGTCATTGCCATGAGTTTTACAGTGCCATTGGAAGAAAAGAAATGGAGCCGGATTTTATGGAAGATGCAAGCTGAATCCATCGTTGTCTTCCCTGAAGGCGTTGGACTCTTACCTTACATGACACCTGGTACCAACGAAATTGGTGAAGCCACAGCTAAAAAGATGGCCGACTATCGTATCGTCGTATGGCCACACCACGGTATCTTCGGCGCAGGGGACTCGATTGATGAGACCTTTGGCTTGATCGAAACTGTTGAAAAAGCAGCTCAAATCTACACAACGATTCAATCACAAGGCGGCGAATGCCTTGCTGAAATCACTGATAAAGACTTGGCACACTTGGCTAGTCGCTTCGATTTGACGCCAAATCCTAAGTTTTTGACCGGTGCTTCTATGGTGAAAGAACCTAATAAATAATTAGGTATTTTCTATAAATAGTGACTGTCATGAGTCATTAATAAGTATTACCCCTGTTTGAATAAGTCCTGCTGGCATTTTGATGATGCTGGCAGAACTTATTTTTTACCAAAACTATGTAAGCGTTTTTACGAAACTATTTTGGGATGGAGTGAAAATATGCGATTCAAATTGAAAGAACTGATGCAGTATAGTTTGCAACAAAATTATGTGAGGGTATTATTGGTCGCGATGATAACCTTACTAGGCGTGGTGGCAACACCGACAACGAAAGTTGCTGCGGCAGAACCTGCGGCCAGCAGTTTGAAGATTAATTTGTTAGCACAACCTTTTGGTATTGCCAATTCAAATCCAGCATTCTCATGGACGATGACCGATGCTGACAGTAATTCCCAGCAGAGTGCTTACCGCATTGTTGTTAGCAAAACCAAAGCTAAGGCACAAGCTGGCAATGGGGATATTGTGGCGACAAATTGGGTCAAATCAACTGCTGCCAGTGGGATACATATTGATAATTTAAATAAGCAGTTAACGGCTAATAGTCTGTACTACTGGTCGGTTCAACTCAAAGACACCACCGGCCAAAGCAGTGCCTGGGCGACTCCACAAGCATTTACCACCGCTGCTAAATGGCAGAGTACTAAAGCTGTTTGGACCGATACCAATACCGGCGGGCAAGCCTCTTTTTGGCAGAACAAGGGCTGGGGCAATTACCAAATCGAACTAGAGCTAAAAACAGAGACAGCTTTAGGAATTGTTTTTAGGAATGCCAATGCCAAAGAAAATTATATGCTCCAAATTCGTTCAGATACGAATGAAGTTGTGCCCCATTATACGGCGGATGGTAATTTGAGCGCCTATAAAGACCAAGTCGTCAAAATTAAAGATCTTGTGTTACCTAAAGATAAGTTTTTCCACGTCCGACTAGACATTAACGGCGATATTGCCAAAACTTATGTTAAATTAGCATCCGGCGAAGAAACACTAGTTGCCACTACCAAGCTGGACAAAGATTATGATTATGGTTCAATCGGTTTTAGAACCGGGCGCAGTGAATCTGCTCAGGTGGACAATGTTCAAGTGACCCAATTGAATCAAGACAAGACAACGCTATATACAAATGATTTCTCGAATTCCCAACAAGCTAACGATTTCAAAGGCTGTACGGTTAAAGATGGGGCCTTAACGATTCCCAATGGCGTATTGACACCAAGTGTGTTGAGCGCAAGTACCATTGATCCGGATGAAGGCGCAATTGAGCCCAAAGGCAATTTTGTATTTGCCCGCAAGGCAATTCAAATTGATCAAGTTGATCAAATCGAAAAAGCTATTGTTAGTGCCACCGCCAAGAGCGGGGACAAGAGTCGTCAGTATGTTTATACCTTATCCCTAAATGGGGCTTATGTGGGGGTTGGACCAACCCGCGGCAGTGGCGCAAAGGCGATCTATTATAATACCTATGATGTCACCGATAAACTTAAAGACGGTGAAAATGTCCTGGGTGCCATTAATTATTCTGAGAATAATCAGGGCTTTCTTTATCAGATGACGCTTTATTATAAGGACGGGACGAGTCGAGTTGTCACCAACAGTGGCCTTGAAAATTCAGGTTGGCAAGTTAAAGACGGTACCAACGCTTTTGGTGATAATGGTAGCAGTTTAGGGACAGGCTACTACAAAGCCGCGGCACAAAATCTCAATGCCGCTGAATATCCCACAGGTTGGGATGAACCAGGCTACCAACCGACGGCAAAGGCAGGTTGGCAGGCACCAGTCGATAAGGGTAATTTTACAAAGAGTGAGGAGAACTTAGAGCCGTATACGTCCGATAATATACAACAAGCAGTCATCAAACCTACGAAAGTTACTGCTATGGGTGCGGGTCATTACCTTATCGATTTAGGCAAAGAAATTGTCGGTGGGTTTGGTGTCGGTCAACTCCAGGCAACCCAACCTGGAGAAATGGAAATTCGTTATGGCGAGGAAATGGCTAATGGTCAAGTTAAATGGCAAATGCGTACAGGTAATAATTATCGCGAATATTGGACCCTTAAAGCGGGTTCTCAGACCTTAAATAGTACGGATCTGATGACATACCGCTATGTTGAGGTATTAAATAGTCCGGTTGTGTTGACGGTAGATAACGTGTACGGACTGGCTTTACATCAAGACTTCAATGATGATGCAGCTAAATTTACATCCTCTAATAAGCTGCTGAATCAAATTTATGACTTTACAAAATATTCCATTAAAGCTACCAACCAGGATTTAATGGTGGATTCCCAATCTCGCGAACGGGGCGCTTATGAGGGGGATGTGTTGATCAATGCCCTGTCAAGTTATAGCTTTAGTGATAATTATTCCTTGAGTCGATTTACCAATGAGTGGTTGACCAGTGGCCGCACATGGCCGGCTGAATACGTGCTATTTACGGTCATGACTGCTTGGAATGATTATCAATATACTGGTAATAAAGATTCTTTGGTTCAATACTATGACGCTATCAAAGCGAATGGGAGTAACCTGTATACTAAAACAATCGATAGCAACGGTTTAGTCAACAATAGCAAACACAATAATGGCTGGGATTCTGTTTTAGTGGATTGGCCAACAACCGAACGGGATGGTTATGTTTTTGGTAAATATAATACTGTTTTAAACGCGGTTGCTTATGGGGCTTATCAGGATATGGCCCAAATCGCGAAAACAGTTGGCAATACCCAAGATCAACAACTTTATCAAGGCTATGCTGATAAAGTTAAAGCGGCGATGATCCGGGAACTTTATGACGCGGATAAAGGGGCCTTTAAAGACTCTGAAGGCGCAACGCATTATTCCCAACATGCCACAGCATTTGCATTAGCCTATGGTGTTTATGATAGCCCAGAAATGGCTGGGAAATTGGCCAACTATATTAAGGCCCAAGGCGAAATTAAAGGTAGTGTATACGGGGCGTATTTCTTATTGGATGGTCTATACAATGTTGACGCTGGTCAAACGGCTATGAAACTAATGACATCAACGGGAACTCGTAGTTGGGACCATGTCATTAATGAATTAGGGGCGACGATTTCGACTGAAGCTTGGGATCCCAAGTCAAAACCCAATATGACCTTTTCCCATCCATGGGGATCAGCACCTGCCAGTCAAATTGTTCGCGGTATGTTTGGGATTCGACCAACGACACCAGGATTTAAGACTTTCCAAGTGAAGTTCCAACCTGAGGATGTTCAAACAGCTAATATCAGTGTGCCAACGGTCAAGGGTCAAATTGATGCCGAATATACGCAAAATGCTGATAAGACGATGACAACAGCAGTCACGATACCGGCAAACACAAAGGCGACCATTTACTTGCCAATGTTAGCAACCAATGGCCCGGCGGCTTTAATGGTTGATGGGAAGCAAAGTGCAGCAGAAAAAGTCGGGCAATTTTTAAAGGTTGAACTTGGTTCAGGAAAACATGCTATCACCAATAAATTAAGTGGGAACACTGATGGTGGCGATACTGGTGGTAATGATAATACCGGTAACGATAATTCTGGTAATGACAATACAGGCGGTGATACTAATACTGGTGATGATATGAATGCCGGTAACGATTCCGATGAAAATGGCAATCAAGATGAGGATACCAACACAGATACAGGTCAAGGCGATCAAGACCTGCATATCCATACCTTACCTTTTGGAACAATTGTATATACCGATGGTACCGCAAAGACGATCTTTGCCGATGCCAAATTGACCCAGGACACCAATACGAAACTAGTTCGTGGTATCACAGCTTGGGCTGCTTTTGAGGTTGCTAAAGATGCTAATGGCCAAGTTAAGGCTTATCGGCTTGGCAAAGATCAATGGGTAGCTGTCAAAGATATCTTGCCAGATCTAATTGTCTCACCTTTACCATTGGGCACGGTGGTGTTCAGTGATGGCACGAACAAAGCCACTTTCACTTCACCGAAATTAGCAAATATTTCCGGTGCACTGGCTTTAGGGACTAAAGAATGGGCAGCCACTTACATGGCCCAGACAATAACTGGTAAAACAGTTGCTTATTGCTTAGGCGATAATCAGTGGGTCACTGCAGACAATTTACAATTGCAACGTGATAAATCCGGTTTAATTGTTTTGGATCAAGGGACGCCCCTGTTTGGCATTAGTGGTCAAACCATCGTTAGCCGTATTGTTGCTGCCGGGAACTACAAGGTATTTGCCGAGCGGTACATTAATGGACAACAAGCTTTGAAATTAGGGACAGATACACAATGGGTGCTGGCAAATGCCGGTGCATATTATCCTTAAACATAAATTAAATACAAAAATGTCACTGCAAACTTTTCTCGCAGTGACATTTTTGTATTTATAGGGCTGCTAGTCATAGCTGAATTAGAGCTTCTAAATAGGACGACTGACAATCAAGACAGTGGTATTTGTAGAAGCAGTTTCAGTAGTTAAAGATTTACGATCATAAATTTTAAAAGGGATATCCGTTGCTAGCAGGCTTTTTAAGATTTTGTTAGAATCTTTAAAGGAAAGCCCACCTCGAATGTGAACCATGACCTGGTTAGACTGTTTATGCAGATCTTGAATTTTGGTAAAGCATTCGCGCAAATGCGTTTGGATATCTTCTAGCAGGTAACGCTTCAAATTTTGAGATGGGATGATATTGGCAAATTCATCCGATGCCGTTTCTTTATTTACAATCATTATGGAACTCTTCGTGTGAACTGAATTTGCATCACGAAATTAAAATTTATACCTAATGATTAGTCGCCGGGCTTGTAAGTTTCATCGATGACTAGGATTGGTTTGATAGTTTTGCCAGAGCCAGAATCTGCATTTGCTTCATTGATTTGATCAAACTTGTAAAATTTTTCAGTTTTATCAAAGTCGAACACACCTTGACGATAAAAACGAATCAATCTTGGAATATCAATTTGTGGAATAGAATCACCCATGTTGACGCCAATCACGGCCTTATCATCGACACAAAGATCATTCCAGGTATCCACATCAATATGATGAGATGTGACTGCAATACAGGCAGATACGCCACCTTGGTTCAGAGCTTTAATAGAACTTTCCATCACTTGAGTAACACCGGTGGTATCAACAGCAAAGTCTACGCCATAGCCACCGGTCAATTTCTTGATGGCAGCAACTGGATCTTCAGTTTTACTATTGATGGTGTGGGTTGCACCTAATTCTTTAGCTAATTCCAAACGGGAGTCCACAATATCAACTGCGATAACCGAAGTACAACCAGAAATACGGCCGGCCATCATGGCTGCTAAACCAACAGCGCCAGTCCCAAAAGCAGCAATCGTATCGCCGGGTTTTGGTTTTAAAGTATTCAAGACGGTGCCACTGCCAGTAACATAACCACAGCCCAGGGGCCCTAAGCGGCGTAGGTCTAGGTCTTTAGGTACTTTCACACAGTTGGCTTCACGAACAACCGTAGTTGTTGTGAATGATGATTGGTCGAACATGTCATCAATTTTTTGGCCATTCTCTGTGAAATGTTCAGTCCCATCTGGACGAACACCTGATAAGTTGTTTTCCGCATAATGGAGACACTGGGTTGGGACACCTTTTAGACAGTTGTCGCAGTTTCGACAAGCGTAAAAAGACAGTACGACGTGATCGCCAGGTTCAAAGTTTTGCACATTGGCACCAACCTTTTCGACGATGCCAGATCCTTCGTGCCCGAGGATGATGGGATAACCAATCACGGCATCCCCTTTGCGTAGTGCTTCATCAGAATGACAAATGCCAGTGGCGACCATGTGGACTTGTACATCATCTGGGCCCATGGGTGCTAGTTCAATATCGTGCTTAATAATAAATGGATCGCCTTGTTTTTCAACAACTGCTGCAGTAATTTTCATGAATTAGGACTCCAATCAGTATTTTTATGTTAAATTGCATTTTAATTCACAAGGCAAGCCAATAAGAAAACGCGAGTACTAAATTAATGTGTTGTAAACTTCAGCAGTCGCGTTTGGAGATAGCTTGAATTGTGTAATCAGTTTAAACTTCGCCGGGAATCATTGTATCTGCCGGACGTTTTGGATCCTTTGGAAAGGGCTCATATTGACTCTTCAACGGATCACCTGGTAGTGGAATTGGGAAGAGTTCATCCTTTGGAATTGGTTGATCGGCATTTTGACCACAAGATTTATAAGTATCTAATAAGCCCAATTTAATGAAAATAGACTGCTGGAAGGCAATTCTAGCGTTCCATTCCAAGGTTTCCATGATTCTAGCTGCGATGTGTAAGTCAGTGGCAGTAATCAAGATGCCATGGGAATTCAGCAAGAAGACATTTTCCATGGCTTTGTCACCAATTTTTTCCAAGTTTTCGCGGACGATATCGGCCAATGCCTTTGAAGTCGCAGGTGCATAAGGTAATACTTTGATTTTGCCCAATTCACGGGTGGCTTCTGTAACATTGGGCATATCTAAGCCTGAAGTTGCCCAAAACATGGATTCCTCTGCATGAGAGTGATAAACGCAACGGATACCAGGATGAACTGAGTAAGCTTCGAAGTGCATATTGATTTCTCTGGTAATATCACCAACACCATCAATTTTTTCGTGGGTTGCTTCGTCTACAACCAGGATTTGAGCAGGTGATAGTTCCGCATAATAAGTCTCGGACATGAAAGTTGGGGTGATTAAAATATAGGATTTACCATCGTTGCCCAGCACCTTCATGGACATATTGCCCCCGGCGATGTTAGTGTCAAGACGATCAAAAGTTTTTTGAACAGTATGTGCTAAATCTTTACGTTCTTCATAAAACATCATTTGCATGGTAGTCTACCTCGCTTTGTTATTTTGATTAATGTTATGATTCGAGCTTAGTATAAACCGCTTTCAAATAATACTAAACGGTTCTTGACTAAATTGAAGATGTGTCGCAAAATAAACCGACAATTCTTCAAAGTAGTTCACAAAAATTCATAAAGTCATTCAAAGCGCATTATCTTGGAGGTTTTATATTGGATAAAAATCAACGTTACACTGCCCTATTAGATATTTTAAAGCGCCGTAAGGTCATTTCCGTACAAGAGCTGGCGACCTTGACTTACTCTAGTAAGTCTACCTTACGTCGAGATTTGATTGCATTAGAAAAACAAAATCGGTTAATCCGCGAGTATGGTCATGTGAAACTCGTGGAAGCGAAAAATGTTGAGTATTCTTATGTGGCCCGGCAACAAGAATATCAAAGCGAAAAGCAAAAGATTGCCGTAATTGCCACTCGACTGATTAATCACAACATGACACTATTTCTAGATTCTAGCAGTACTGTTTATGAATTGATTCCATTACTGGAAAACAAGCGAAACTTGACCGTGGTCACGAACGGTATTTTCAATGCTGAACGTTTAGACAAATTAAAAGATGTCCACACTTTTTTGGCTGGCGGACGACTTTATGCTGGGACCGGATCGGTACTTGGTGAATATGCCATCAATTATTTGAATCATTTCAAGGTTGATTTAACAATTATGTCTTGTAGTGCCATTGATGAATTTGGTATTTATATGTCTGACCCTCAACAAGCAAGTTTGAAGCGGAAAATGATGCGAATTGCCAAGAAAACAATTCTACTATGTGACAGTTCAAAGTTTGATCATTCAAACTATTTTAAGCTCAGCAATTTGTCCGATATTAGCACAGTAATCACGGATAAAGAACCAGGTATGGCTTTAAAAGAAGCGTTGATTGATGCTGATACTCAGTTATTATTTTAAGGATTTGAATAATTAACTGAACTTTTCTGAAGAATTGAATCGATATTTTTTGAAGGAAGTCCAAATCAGCGGTAACCGCTTCCAAATTTGAGCTTGATGTCTTATATTTACGGTGTATTAAAAATTGTTAAATAACCAACACATTTAGGAGGGTATTGCAATGTTAGATGTTAAATTTCCAAAAATCGGTATCAGACCAACAATCGATGGTAGACGTAAGGGTGTGCGGGAATCATTAGAAGGTCAAACCATGGACATGGCTAAATCTGTGGCCAAGTTACTTCATGATAATCTGAAATATCCTGATGGCTCACCGGTGGAAACAGTCATTGCAGATACGACCATTGGCGGTGTACACGAAGCTGCCATGGCTAAAGAAAAATTTGATCGTGCGGGCATTTGTGGCACGATTACGGTAACACCATGCTGGTGCTATGGGACGGAAACAATGGATATGAGCAAAGACCTACCACATGCTATCTGGGGGTTCAATGGGACTGAACGTCCAGGCGCTGTTTACTTAGCAGCAGTTTTGGCAGCACATACTCAAAAAGGCATCCCTGCTTTTGGGATTTACGGCAAAGAGGTTCAAGAAGCTGATGACAAGTCTATCCCAGAAGATGTCACTGAAAAAATTCTACGCTTTGCCAAAGGCGCATTAGCAGCTGGTCTGATGCGTAATAAAGCTTATTTATCCATTGGTAATGTTGCCATGGGTATTGGTGGTTCCACAGTAGATCCTGACTTCTTCCAAGATTACTTAGGCATGCGCAATGAATACGTCGATATGACTGAAATTGTTCGGCGTTGGGATGAAGGTATCTACGATGAGGCTGAATTTAAGAAAGCCAAAGCTTGGGCCAAGGACCATATGAAGATTGGCCCAGATGTATATAACGATGGCAAACCTATTCAATTTGATGATGCTGCTAAAGAAGAGCAATTTGACAATTGCTTGAAGATGGTCATGATTGCCAGAGACCTTATGGAAGGCAATCCAAAACTCGCTGAAATGAACTTTAAAGAAGAAGCAGAAGGTCACTTTGCAATTGCTGCTGGTTTCCAAGGTCAACGTCAATGGACTGATCACTTCCCAAATGGGGATGTTATGGAAGCTATGTTGAATTCACAATTTGACTGGAATGGCAAACGGGCACCACATATCTTTGCAACGGAAAATGACAGTTTAAATGGCGCTTCTATGCTATTCAATTATTTATTAACCAACACGCCACAAATTTTCGCGGATGTTCGGACTTATTGGAGTCCTGAATCAGTTGAACGCGTCACTGGTACCAAATTAACAGGCCTTGCAGCTAATGGCTTTTTGCACTTAAGTAATTCTGGTGCACAAACTCTAGACGCTACTGGTGCTGAGAAGATTGACGGTCAACCTGCTATGAAACCGTTCTGGGATTTAACAGATGAAGAGGTTCAAGCAGATTTGGATCAAACCGATTGGGTACCTGCTAACGTAGAATACTTCCGTGGCGGTGGCTTCTCTAGTCATTATCTGACTAAAGGCGGCCCTAAAGGCATGCCAGTAACAATGACTCGGATTAATTTGGTTAAAGGTGTTGGACCAGTCTTACAATTGGCTGAAGGCTATGCGATTGATTTACCAGAAAATGTCTTTGATGTAATCAACAAACGGACAGATCCTGGCTGGCCATCTACCTTCTTTGCACCAACTTTAACTGGCCATGGGGCATTTAAGTCCGTTTATGATGTGATGAATAACTGGGGTGCAAACCATGGTGCCATTAGTTATGGCCATATTGGTGCAGATATCTTAACATTAGCTTCTATCTTAAGAATTCCAGTTAATATGCACAACGTTCCTGAAGATAAGATCTTCCGGCCACGGGCATGGGCTTCCATTGGTACTGAAAACCTTGAGGCTGCTGATTTTAATGCCTGCAAGACTTTTGGACCCTTATATAAATAATTAATTAATGTAGGGAAGGGATACGTCCATGAAATCAACAAATGTAATTGCCGTGGATTTAGGAGCCAGCTCAGGCCGTTTAATTTCTGGAACTTATGACGGCAACAAAATCACTTTAAAAGAACAGTTTCGTTTTTCAAATTTACCAGTGCAAGTAGTCAATGACTTGAACTGGGACTACATCAAAATTCTTCAAGAAATCAAGTACGGTTTAAGTATTGCCCACCAGGATTTAGACTCGCTGGATAGTCTTAACGTTGACACCTGGGGCGTAGATTATGGCTTACTTAACACCCACGGGCAACTGCTCATGGCGCCCCATAGTTACCGGGATAATCGGGTCAATCAGTTTGAGGATCAGCTGTACGATATCATTTCACCTTTTGAGTTGTTTAAGTTAACTGGGAATCAGCCAGCGAAGATTAATTCAATTTTACAACTGTACTCAGATTTGCAACTCAATCCATTTCTAAAAACCGAAGTGGCTCATGTTTTATTCATGCCAAATCTGATTGGTTATTTCTTAACTGGTAAAATTCAAAATGAATTCACCATCAGTAGTACCAGTGGTTTGTTAGATACAGATAGTCGTGATTTCTCTAGTACTGTCTTTAAACAATTGGGGTTTCAATCAGCTTGGTTTGGCACACTCGCAAAAGGTGGTGTCGAACTGGGCCCGATATCTAAAGCGATTCAGCAAGAACTCAATTTAGATCGGGAATTAAAGGTTATCACTGGCGTAGGGCATGATACAGCTGCGGCTTTGCTGGCTTTGCCAATTGCACCGGTTGATAAAGAAGATGTAGCTTTTATCAGTTCAGGCACTTGGTCAATCATTGGCCGGCAAACACCAAAGCCAGTTGTGAGTCAAGCTGCTTTTGATTCTGGTTTAACGAACGAAGGGTGTTTTGACGGCAGTAATCGCTTATTAGCTAATTTAACCGGTCTTTGGATTGTTCAAGAATTACAACGGGAGTGGTCTTACAAAGGTGAGGTCGTAGAATTTGGTAAGATGGTTGAGGATGCCTTATCGGTTCAATCAATCGATAGTTACATCGATCCCAACAATGAATTGTTTACGGCACCAAATCAAATGGAAGAGAAGATAAAAGCCTATCTCAAAGAAACCGGCCAAAAACTGCCCAAAAATCGCGGTGAGCTCATTTTGCTGGTTTTAGAAAGTTTAGCTTTCTCTTACAAAAAGATTATTGAAAATTTGGAGACTGTTACAAATAAGCCAATCACGAAGATCCATATGTTTGGTGGTGGGATCCAAAATAGACTACTCGTTCAATTAACAGCTAATTTCACCCAAAAAGAAGTCGTTGCAGGGCCTGTAGAAGCCAGTGTCATGGGAAATATTGTTTCGCAATTACTTGTAAGCGGTTCACTAAGCTTAAAAGATAGCCAATCTGTTTTAGAAAATTCGTTTGATGCACAACATATTCAACCGGCAACAGTTTCGGACTTGACTAAAAAGTACCAACTATTTAATCAAGTGACACAAAATAAAGATATTGATTTTGACGAAGGGGGAGTGTGAGTTATGGCAGCTAATGCAAATCAACAACAACCGGATAAAAAACCTGCAATAAGTTCTGAGCATGACTATAAAGTTAAACCGATCGTGTATCTATTTGCCATTCTCGGTGGTTTAGCGGGGTTATTATATGGGTTTGATTCTGGTGCCATTTCCTTAGCGCTACCAGGCATCACGACTTCCTTTGGACTTAATGCCGCTGAAAAGGGTTTAGTTGTCAGCTTCTTGCTTTTTGGGGCTTTACCTTCAATCGTCGTTTTCACGGCTTTGGAGAAGAAAATTGAACGTCGGAATACGTTGATTATCGGCGGTATTATCTTTATTGTTGGATCTGTTTTAAGTGCGATTGCAGCAGGCATGTATTATATTATGGCTGCGCGGTTCATATTAGGGATTGCTGCTGGGATTGCTAATATGTTCGGTTTGATTTATCTTTCTGAATTAGCACCTGCTAAAATCAGGGGATTGATGTCTTCACTTTATCAATTAAGTGTCAACGTTGGGATTCTTGTGGCCTATGCCATTGGTGCTCAAAACCAAGGGCCAGAACAGTGGCGATGGACATTGGGTATCGGGGTTATTCCAGCTGCTATCTTTACAATAGGGATGATTCTCAGTCCCCAAAGCCCACGTTGGTTGATCCGTGATAATAAGGTTGATAAGGCCCGTAAAGTCCTAAAGCGGGTTAGAAGTTCCCAAGACGAAATAGACCATGAGGTTTCAGATATTGAAAATAGTTTGAAGTCTCAAGAAGCTGGTTTGAAAGAACTATTTTCCACTTATCGGCCGGTCTTAACGATGCTATTCATTTTGACGGGATTTCAAGTCTTTACAGGAATTAATGCGGCGGTCTACTATGCGCCTGAAATCTTTCATAATTTGGGATTAGCAAACTCAGCGATAATTGCCAATTATGGCGTTGGGATTGCCTTGGTAGTCTCCACGTTTATCTCACTACCGTTCATTGATCGACTGGGACGTAAGCGACTGTTAGAGATTAGTTTAGGGGGACAAGTCTTGCCGGCAATTGCTTTGTGTATTTGGTCTAACAATGCCACAATTGCCGTTATATCAATTTTCTTATACGTGTTCATGTTTGGCTTCGGCTTGGGACCGGTATTTTGGTCCTATGTCCCAGAAATATTACCGTTGAAAGCGCGGGCACTTGGGATGGGGGTTATTACCTTTACCCAATACCTATTAAATGCCATTTTCTCCTTGGTATTCCCAATTATCTTAGAGATGATTGGTATTAATATCTTCTACTTCTTCGCAGCATTATCCGCATTTGCGGTTTGGTACATTCATAAATATGTGCTTGAAACCAAAGGTAAGAGTCTAGAGGAAATTGAAGTGTTCTGGGAAACGAAAAAAGCATAATTAATTCGAGGTGTAAAAATGCTAAAGAACATTCCAAAGCGGTTATCACCAGATTTAGTCAAGACATTGATGGAAATGGGTCACGGGGATGAGATTCTGTTAGCGGATGCTAATTATCCGGCCTTAGCTAATAATAAACGGGTATTGCGGACAGATGGTATCATGATTCCAGAACTACTCAGCGATATTTTGCAGTTGATGCCTTTGGATACCTATTCAGATTATCAAGCAGCATTAATGGCAGTCATTCCAGGTGATACGAATGTACCTAATGGTCGGCCACCAGTGTGGGATCAATATGAAGCTGCAATTAAAACAGCTTTCCCTAACTATCAACTGAAGACTATTGAACGACAGGCATTTTATGAGTATTCTCACAGTTGCTTTGCCATCGTTCAAACTGGCGAAACCGCGTTATACGGGAATTTAATTCTCCGTAAAGGTGTTGTGATTTAAAAAATGAAAGGGCTACCGCAAAAAATGTGGTAGCTTTTTTTAATAAAGAATTTCTACACCAGCTGTCTCCAAAGCCGTGTTCAGATCTTCTGGCGGCTGCTTATCCGTGATCAGTGTATTAACTTCCTTCAAGTCGCATAGTTTATAATAATTGGTTTGATTGAATTTGCTGGAATCGCACATCATGACGGTCTCTTTGGCTAAATTCATCATAGTCCGTTTAATAGCAGATTGTTCTTCACTGGGCATATAAAAGGCCTTGGTATCTACGCCACTGCAGGATAGAAAAGCAATATCTGCCGTAAAGTTAGTTAGGTAGCCACTGGCAAATTCTCCCAATAGGGAACCTGACCCTGGCCGTAATTGACCACCGGTTAGGAAAGTTTTGACGCCTTGTACATGATTCAATCTGCTGGCGTTGTATAGGCCGTTAGTGATGACGATAAGGTTCTTGCGTTGTTCTAAATAGGGTAATAATTCAGCGACCGTACTACTAGCATCTAAAAATATCGCCATATTATCCCCAAGAAAATCCTGGGCGATCTTGGCCATGGCTTGTTTTTGAGTTTCCATTTCTTGTTTACGAAATTGGAAGGGGAATTCGACGTTGCGGGCTTTTACGAGTTCTACTTGCCCATATCTATGTTGAATTTTATTTTCGTTTTCTAGGCTAATGACATCTCGGCGTAAGGTGGAATCCGTAAATTTTGTAAGTTCGCGGAGTTCTTTCATAGAAATCTTCTTAGATTTACCGAGTATGTCTAAAATTAAGTTTAAGCGATCTTTTTTATACATTAGAATTTAACTCCTTGCAGTTACACGTGAAGGATTATTTGGAACAATTCTATTATACTTTATTTTTAGAGAATATACATTTAACTGAAAACGCTTTATAATTAAATTCATAATAAATATTATGATGATTGGTGATAATTTTGACAGACAATAAAAAAATAGTCGATCCATTTCTAGAGGCCATTCAAAAGCCGATTTTGAAACAATATGATATCGCCGCTGTGGTCACGAATTGGGAAACTAGTTTTAATGAAATTTTGGCATTGTATCAGCAAAATCCCAAGATTGTGGTGAATGTGCGTGGGGGCTTGTCTTTTGATCAGACCCGCGCAATTCTCCACAGCATCAACGTAAACAAATTACCCTTTGAAATCTACGGCCGAAAATTCTTAGACGATAAACCGGCCAGTGACCAAAGTATTGCCGTTATCGTCACGGCCAAATAACACACTACCTATAATTACGAACCCTGTGGTGCCCTGTGCCATGGGGTTTTTGAATATCTAAAAACGATTTTAAAAAATGCTTTTCTGTATTATAACAGTACTTGACAAAACACCCTATTTTGGATAATAATGAGTACAGAAATAAAAAATAATTTGGTGCAATAAATTTTTTTATGAATATTTGAAAGCGATTACAAATAGATGCAGGGGGCATGCAATCATGGGTGTAAGAACAAACAGCTACATCGGCTTACTGAAATTCGGCGCATTTTTAATCGATGACAATGAAGATATCCAATTAGAAGACGGCACACCAATCACTGAAATTATTGACGCAATGATTACCTTTAATCGCCTAAGTCTACAAGAACAATATCCAATTCATTGTGATAAAACCGCTGACGAGACGGTTTGGGATGATTTGATTGGCTTTGAACCCCAATTGCGGACTTTGATCAATTTCCCATCTGCATTCACGACTTTGGAGGCCTATGGTTTTTTAACCACGTGGCACGATAATTGTCGGCTGTCGCCTTGTCACGCCGGTGCGCAACGGGAGTTATTGCAAAAATTGACCGCAAAATTAGCTTTGGAACATTTAGATGTGGCCTTGGCCGAACCTGTTCATTTGGATCAGCTGAAGTATTTCATGGCTCTTCAAAACTTCAACGGTTTTTTAGTAGATCATACCGATGCCTTTGGTGAAGGCACAGCACCTAGCTCACAATACTTACGCCGAGCCTTTTTAGAAGCGGATTTTGACGTGCCAGCCATCTCAGATCCGATTTTTATCAAGCATGACTTAAGCATGATCTATGTCCGGGCCACGCAAGATTTAGCCGTACCTGTATTCTTCAATCCCGATGAACCTTATGCTAACGCCCTAACACCGGAAAAAATCGCCGCCCGCTTCAGTGGCCCATTACAACATGTAGATGTTCGCGGGGCATTATATGAACATTTTGAGCCGAAATATATTCGCGATGTTGCCCAACCAGCCTTTGATATGTGGTTACAATATTTGCGCAAGGCCGTATTACACCAGACTTGGGTCAGCTATTAGGGACGATTGATTTTATTAATCTCAATAAAGTACAAAAAAGGCGTCATCGTAAAAATTAATTTACGATGGCGCCTAATTGTATTTAAGGAGGAGGCGATTTTAGCTGCCTAAAAGGGGATTAAAAGACAGCCAACCCAAGTAGCACCGAACCGTGCTAAGTGGCAATCATGAAAAAATTTGCAAAATTGACAGTTGTTAATAACTTATCAGTGATGCCGATTCAAGATCTGGTCAATCTAAATCCTGATCTTGAAACAAGTCCGACACTGAGGTCTAACTTATAGTTTGTCAGGGTGGCGTTGTAGATAAACCGCATGGGTATTCAAGAATTCTTCAATCCCGTGCCGGCCATCAGCACCACCAACGCCGGATTCTTTCCAACCGGCGTGGAAGCCCTGAATGCCTTCGAAGTGGAAACGGTTGATATAAGTCTCGCCGGCTTCAATTTCGTTGGCCGCATAACTTGCAGCTTCTAAACTATTGGTAAAGATAGAAGAAGTCAAGCCGTAAACTGTATCATTGGCCAAATCGATGGCTTCTTTTAAAGTTTTGAAGGTCAAGATTGGCAATACCGGTCCAAAAATTTCATTTTGGACGATTTCAGAGTCTTGCTTCACGTTGGTGATAACCGTAGGCAAGTAGTAAAATCCTTTGTCGATATTGGCAGGGTGTCCACCAGTCGTTACAACACCACCAGCGGCAACTGCCCGCTGAACCATACCATCGACTTTTTCTAGGGCTGCCCGATCAATTAAAGGCCCCATGGTAACTTCGGCGTCTTTATTAGGATCTCCAACTTTAACAGCCGCCATTTTGGCTGTAACTTTTTTAATGAACTCATCTGCAACGTCTTCTTGAACGTAAACCCGTTCAGCGTTATTGCAGACTTGCCCATTGTTGTCGATACGAGAGTCAATGATCGCTTGAACGGCGAAATCAATGTCAGCATCAGCCATTACGATTGCCGGTGCTTTGCCACCTAATTCCAAAGAGACTTTTGCTAAATGGTCGCTGGCAGACGCCATGACCCGTTGGCCGGAACGTACAGAACCAGTCAAGCTAATGATCCCGATTTTATGGTTTTTAGATAATTCGTCACCGATGACAGACCCTTTGCCGGTGACGATATTGACCACACCCTTTGGAAAGCCCACAGCATCTACAATTTTTGCAAAGGCTAAGGCAATATTTGGGGTTTCAGAACTTGGTTTAATGACGATGGTATTACCGGTCACCAATGCTGGACCCATCTTCCGAGCAATTAAGAAGAATGGGAAGTTCCAAGCAGTAATGCCGGCAGCCACGCCAATCGGCTGTTTAGCAATCATAATGTTTTCGTTGGCGTTATCGGATTGCAGAATTTCACCTTCATAGGTCCGTCCAGCATTTGCCATATAATCGAAGTAGTCTGCTGCAAAAAGAATTTCAGTTACGGCAAGATCACGGACCTTACCCTGTTCCTCCATGAGAATGGTCACCAGTTGATCCTGTTGTTCCCGAATCTTCGTGGCAACGGCTTGGAGGTACTTACCCCGAGTTGGCGCCGGCACTCGTTTCCATTCTTTTTGAGCAATATAGGCTGCTTCAATGGCTTCTTGAACGTCTTGAATGGTACCAAGTGGGACGGTTGAAATCGGCTGCTCATCTGCAGGGTTGATCACCGTTTCAACTTCACCCGAACTGGCTTCTCGAAATTCACCATTGATATACATTTGATAATGTTTTAATGCTGTTGCATCCATTGATTGACCTCCTGTACAAGTTATTGAAACAATAAGCGTTATTTAAAACTCATTTGGTACAATTACAAAAAGGAGATAATATAGAAAACGTTTTCTAAATTATATTATAGCCTTGTGAATTCAAAAGTCAATGATAATGCTTCTCATTTAATGACTGCACAAAGTAACAAATTCACAAAATAATCTATTTTTATGGTAAATAGCCTTAAAAAAGCCTTTGCGCACTATAAAAATAATGCACAAAGGCTTAAAATTTGGTTATTTATTAGCTATTTTATTTGTTGCAATTGTTGGTCTGCAAACTGCCAAACTTCATCGCAAATGGCTAAGGAACTTTGCCGGTGGGTGACCATGATGACTAACCCGGCGTAATGTTGCTGGACTGCCCTTAAAACGAGGGCTTCATTTAGCACATCTAAGTTACTGGTGGGTTCGTCTAAGACCAGGATTTGGCTGGGATGCAACAAAGCCCGGGCCAGATCTAAGCGCTGGGTTTCCCCGGCAGAGAAGTGGCGGGCGCTATCGCTGATCGGTGTGTCTAAGCCCTTGGGAAACTGTAAAACCGTTTCTGCCAATTCTACCCAGCCCAGGACCTCTAAAAGTCGCTGGTCGCTGAATGATTTTTCTCCCAGGGTCAGATTAGTCCGGATAGTGCCGGTAAATATTTTCGGATTTTGGGGCATGTAATTGATAGCCTGGCGCAAGCTAGCCAGTAAAACACTTATGCTAGGTGTCCCATTGACGGTGATCTGGCCGGCATTGGGCGCATACCAAGTCATCAGTAACTTGACAATGGTACTTTTACCCACACCGCTGGGACCCACTAAACCAATGCGTTTGGGCGCTTTTCCTTGAAAGTTGAGATCAGCCAAGATTTGATTATTAGGTTTGGTGGGATAAGCGAAATCGATGTGGGTCATGTCAAAATCAGTTAAGGGCGCAGCCAAGGGCTTGGCTTCCGGCGCATCTTGAACCACCGGCGTCTCATCTAATAGGGCAAAAAGATGTTTGGCGGCTAGAATGCCACCGGATAAAGAGCCCGGTAAGGCTGCCAAAGCCAAAACGCGGCCAAAGGTAAAGGGGAATAATAAAATCGGCACCAGTGATAAGTGGCCAATCAAGCCGGCTACTGCGAAGTTTAGAAAGCATAAAATTAAGAGGACTTGCATGGCGATATTTTGTTTATCCTGCAAAGCCGTTTTGATTTGACTCAGGTGCCAGTAGTGTCGATTGGCCCTTGTCAATTTTGCCAATTGGGTAGGAACGGTTTGAAATTGTTGTAATTCGAATTTACCCTGGACACTTTCAGTCTCTAGGCGTTGCTGCTGGCTATCTGCCTGGGTCAACGCTTGGGTTTGCGGAGCAACTTCCTTTTGATTGAGGAAGGGTAATAACACACCCACCAAGGCATAACTCACCAGGGCACTGATGCCCCAAACCGGGGCCAGGGACCAAAACCAGATGACCTGGATAATTGAAACAATCCCGGCAATGGCTACCGGTGCTAAGGTATGGGCATAGAAGATTTCGATCTGTTCAATATCTTGGGCGATGAGTTTTAATAAATCACTGCCATGTTTTTCATCTAATTTAGCCGGGGCGAGTTTGGTGATTTTACGGTAGACAGTATCTCTAAACCCGGCCAAAATCTTAAAGGCCACCAAATGGCCTAAATACTGTTCCCCAAAGCGGGTGAGCCCAATGGCTAGCGCTAAGCCAAAAACGGCTAAGCCAAGATGCTGCAAGGCGCCAAAGTCTACTAAAGCGGCAAAGCCCAGCCATAATAATGCCAATTGGCATAGGGTGGTGACGGTGCCAGCTAAGATGCTGGCTAGTAAAATCCAATTTAAATTTTTGGCATAGCCTAATAAACGTAGTAATAATCTCATGAATTGGTCACCGCCTTTAGTAATTGGGTTTGTTTTGCAAGCAGATCTGCAAACGCGGGGACTTGTTGCTGCAATTGGGTTGGCGAACCTTGGGTCAAGTGCCCGTCATGGATAAAATAGAGTTCTGTTAGTCTTTCAATATCCGGCAGGCGATGGGTGATCAATAAGACCGCCCGTTTCTTAGCTAAAATTTCAATCGCTTGTAAAATGATGCTGGCATTGTCGGCATCGACATTTGAGGTGACTTCATCGAAGATGTAGACGGCCTTATCCGCCAGAATGGCGCGGGCAATGGCGATTTGTTGGCGTTGTCCCCCAGATAACTGGTTACCATTGTCCCCCACTTGGGTTTCATAGCCGGCGGGGAGGGTTTTAACGAACTGACAAAGATTGAGGGCGTCTAATTGTTGCTGCCAATTTGATGTTTCGGGCGTTTTAACACCCAGTAATAAATTGTCGGCGATAGTCCCGTTAAAAAGCACCGTTTCTGGGCCCAAATAAGTAATTGTCTGCCACCATTGTACTGGGCTTAAAGTCGCTAAATCTTGGCCATCGGCCTGTAGGTGGCCGGCAATGGGCGGTAATTGTTTCAGAAGGGTTTTGGCCAAGGTGCTTTTACCGCTGCCACTGGCACCGACTAAGCCCATTAAGTGACCGGCTTGGAATTTAAAAGCCAGATCGGTCAAAATTGGCTGTTTGGGATCAAAACCAACGGCCCCGGTGTAGCTTATTTGGTTAGGCTGCAGTGGCGCCGTTGCTGGTGTTTTGGCAGCTGCATCAGTAGCTTCAGGGGCGGGGAGGTTTTTAAAAATAGCTTGGGCCCGTTTAGATAGGGCCATGAAGACGTGGATGAAGTAGCCAAACTTGCGAAAGCCAATCAGCCAAGTACTGACTAAGGCCAGGGCTAAGGTGGCTTGGGGCAGGTCAAAGCGGCCCGCCATTACCCCTTGGCCGCTGACCAGGGCAAACCAGCCTAAAGCGCCATATAAACAAAAATCCATGATGTTTAAGTTTTGCAGTTGGAAGACTAAAAAACGCATGGTTTTTTGGCGGAAGTTTTCAGAATCCTTGGCAAAGTCTTGGGCGTACTGGTCCTGGCGTTGGTACATGATCAAGGTATTCATGCCAGAGAAATCATCTAAGAAGCGATTGCCCATTTGATTAAAGGCCCCCACATAACGGGCGTTGGTTTTGTCGCCGAATTTCCCCAGGAGCATCATCCCCAGACCCACCCCGAAAACACCGAGTAAAGGGATGAAAACACTCAGGGGATTTAAGCTTAGGGTGACCAGGATCATAGCAATACCAGTTAACACCAAGGAACACACGGTGGGGACCACAGTGGTGTAAAAGACCGCTAGCTTATCGATGGTGCCCAAATCCTGTTGGACCACTTGCACCACGTTGCCCGGGGCAGTTTTAGTTTGGTGCAAATATTGGCTGAGGTAGCGGGCCTGGAGTTCTTCGCCGGCTGCTTGGGCCCACTTGCCAGCCAAACGCTGGGCCCCAAACAGCCAGTAGCCACAAACGATCAGGGTTTCAAGGGCCAATAAACTGAGGCCAACAAGAGACCACTCCCCACTTTGATAGCGGGCCACCACCGTGACTAAGCCGGTGACCAGTAGCATTTCACTGAGCCATTGGCAAACTATTTGCAGGTAAACCGTGGGTCGTTTTGGCCGGCCCAGTTGCCATAATTGTTTGATCATGAATCAACCTACTTTCTTGAAAAACTATAGTTCAAATATATATTTTTTTAGAATACGATACAAATCTTTCTAACCTTGCGCGCAGTAGTCTTTCACGAAAATGGTTGTGGCACCGTAAGTGACAAAAATGCGTTTAAAGTCAGTATTCATGCGGGTTTAAACGTGTCAACTGGTTCGGCTACCCAGCAGGATTGGACCGGTTTGTCAAGTCTTGAAATCAATTTGGATAATTGGTAAGCTTATTTTTGTGAAGCAGTTCGAACGTAGGTTTGTTTACTTAGGAGTGTGAAAGATTTGGAAAATTCAATTTATTTAGACAAGGGCATTTCGATCCATCCCCGTCATGATGGCATCATCGAAATTCGCCAAGAATCAGAACATCAAGGCAAACATGTCTTGGATAGCATTAATTACTTAACGGCCCGAGATACCTTTGGCATGACCGTGATGCAGATTTTACCCACGTTGACCTTTCAAGAAGTCCATAGTGTCCAACAAAAATTAAACATCATTTATCATTTTTAAATCCAAATTTAGCCTACTGGCTAGCTATCATTTTTTGTGGTATGTTTTAGATACATTTTGAATTGTTACTGGGGTGCTATCCGGCTGAGAATATACCCAAGGAACCTGATGCAGATAATGCTGCCGTAGGGAGACGCGTTTTGAATTGACATAACTTAACAAACGCTGCCCGCCTATTTAGCGGGCTATTTTTGTAAAGCTTTTACCAAATTTTAACCAGCCGCATACCCCATGACAATTAAAGTGAAGCTTATTATGGGAGGTTGTCGAAATGTTACAAGCACAACACGATCGAATTCAACGACTTATTTTGCTCTCATTCATGATTGCCTTAGACGTGGTATTATCGCCGTTGTTACGGATTGAAGGGATGGCACCCATGTCCAGTGTGATGAACGTGATCGCAGCGGTATTGATGGGGCCAGTTTATGCCACCTTAATGGCCTTAGTGTGCGCCATTATTCGCATGACCATGCTGGGGATTCCGCCCTTGGCTTTAACTGGGGCCTTTTTTGGGGCCTTGTTAGCCGGGTTACTGTATAAATTGGGCGGCAAAGTTGGTTATGCCATGCTGGGGGAATTCATTGGGACCGGGATCATCGGGTCCTTGATTTCTTTTCCGGTGATGGTTTGGTTTACTGGTTCTAATATCGGTCTCTGGTGGTTTATTTATACCCCTAGGTTTGTGGGGGCATCTATTGGTGGGGGTGTCGTGGCTTGGTTGATCTTAGTAAGATTGCAACAAACCAGTATCTTCAAACGCTTAAAAATTGTAATGTGGGGTGGTCTGCTTGGCAATAAGAAACGTGCTTGATGATTTTACCGAGGTCTTAAAAACGGCCTTGCCATTAAAACAAGCGCCCCTGGTCCATTGTCTCACCAATGCGGTGACCATTGAGACCATGGCCAATGCCCTCTTATACATTGGGGCCCAACCCATCATGGCGGACTATCCCCCGGAGTTTGAAGATGTGTGCCGCATCACGGATAGTTTATTGCTTAATTTAGGCCATTTAGGCCCTGGTGCCGGCAATGTTTTGGCGCCCGCCAGTCATTATGCCCATGAAGTTCAAAAACCCACCCTGGTGGATATAGTGGGGATTTCAGCGACCCAGACCCGCTATGATTTGGCCCAGAAATTATTTTTGGACCAGCCGGCGGTCTTGAAGGGCAATATTTCTGAATTGCGAGCTTTTACCGATCTTCCAAGTCATGGTCGGGGCGTGGATGGTAGTGCTTTAGATCAAGGGGACGCCAATTTGATTGAATTGGCCAAGTCCCTGTGTTTAAAGGCCAAAGCTGACCCCACCACCACTTTCATGGCCACGGGACCGGTAGATTTGATCGTCAATGGCAACCAGGCCCTAGTTTTAGAAAATGGTGTGGCCCAATTAGACCGCTTCACCGGTACTGGGGATGTGGTGGGGGCTTTGACCGCCGCTTTATTAGGAGTTGGTTTAAATGGTTGGCAGGCCAGCGTCTGTGCCATTACTTACTTTAATTTATGTGGGGAACAAGCTGCCCGCCAGTTGACCCCACCCTTTGGGGAAGCGACTTTTCGCTTGGCAACCTTGGACCAATTGTCCTTATTGATGACCCAGCCTACTTGGTACCAACAACTCAAAGGCCATATTATTGACATAACCTAATCAAAAAAGCTATGCACCCTTATTGCGGGGCCATAGCTTATTTTGTTGGGGTTTGACGACGTTGTTGCCACAAGCGCCACGCTATGATGCCAAAGGCTAGCAGGGAGATACCCATGGCTAGTAAAAAGACCCGGCGGTAGGCGGTTAAAAAGGAGCGGCCCACTTGGGGCGTGATACGCACGACCCCGGGTAATTGGATGAATAATAACGAGGTGGCTAAACTAATTCCCGCGGTCATCCCTAGCGTTCGGGCTAAAGAACTCAGAGAACCCGCCACCCCAGCCAGGGGATTGGGGACGCTGCTCATAGTCAAGGCATTGTTGGGGGATAAGAATAAAGACATACCAATCCCATTGGCGATGATGGTGGGGATGATCAAGGCCAGGTTCATGGTGGCAGGATAAAAGGCATAGCCCAATTGACTGGCGCTTAAGATCACCAAGCCAATGGTGGTGAGTTTAGCCGCATCCCAGCGGTCGGCGATATAACCAGCCAGAGGGGTAACGAAAAACATCACACTGGCTTGCAACATCATGATCAAGCCACTGACCAGTGCTGACAGTCCCCCGTAACTCTGCAGATAAAAGGGCAATAAAATGTCAGAGATGGCATTGACCAGCATGACTAAAAATAAAATACTCACGGATACTAAATATAATTTATTGCGGAAAATGGCTGGGTCGATCCAGGCTAACAAGCTATGGTCGTCTTGATAAAAAGAATAAACGGTTACGCCCAAGCCTCCCACCAGGAGTAATAACGTTAACGGCCAATTGGGGTGTTGGCCTTGGGCAAAGTAACTACTTAGGAAAAAGGCAATAATGCCCACGGAAAACAGGAGCTGGCCTCCCCAATTTAAGTGGCGGGCGACCTGGGTGGTTTGTGGCCAAAGGTTTTTAGGGATCTTAAAACGGTGGCGGCCGATCCACAGGGCGATCAAACCCACCGGTAGGTTAAACAAGAATAGCCAACGCCAGGATAATTGGGAAATGACTACGCCGCCAAAAGCGGGACCAGATAAGGAACCAACAGACATGAACATGGCAATAATGGCGATGAGTTCTGTGCGATTTTGATCTGTGGCATATTGGTTGACGATACCCAAGGAATTGGCCAGGGTCATGGCTGAACCGATGGCTTGGATAAAACGGCCCAGGAGGATCAGCCAGTAATTGGGTGCCAGTCCGGTCAGCACGGAGCCGGCGATGAAGATATAGCCGCCGATGGTGAAAATAGCCGTCTTGGAGAGGAGATCGCCTAAATGGCCGAACATCACTAAGACGATGACGGTGGTGATCATCCCCACTTGAATGATCCAAGTGGCAGCGCTGTTGGAGATGACCAAGTCGATGGAAATTTGGGGCAGGGCTAAGTTGATACTGGAGCCAGAAAGCCCCGTAAGCAGGGAAAACAACCCCAGTACTAGGATAATGCGATAATTTTGGCGCAAAGTTGTGAACATGTTTGGCCCCCTTCGTGGTGATGATGGTTAAAATATAGGGAGCTAGGGGTAAAAAAGCAAGCAAAAACGCTCAGGCCAAGGGCTTGAGCGTTGAAAAAGACTATTGGAAGGTGCGATACAGTTCGTCTAAAATATTGGTACTGCTGCGGGTGATCAAATCGATAATAGATGTGCCTAAGATGGAGAAGATCACGATGAAGCCGATAGCTAACAGCACGCTCCCTAAGGCATAGGCATAAATCCGGTCGAAGTTATTGGTGGACTGGGCCGTAAAAATCGTGGCGATAAAGCCTGCCCCAAAGAATAGGGCGGCCACCATGATCAGAAGATAGGTCAGATAAGCATTTGTGGCGGAGACCCCGATCAAGCTAAATAAGAAAACCAATCCGCTGATAAAAACGTTGATATTGGTATGTACGGCAAATAAGTTCATAAATTGCCAGAAGTTATAACGGCGATCCCCTAAGAAGACGTGGGTCACTAAAAAGGCAACGGCAATTTGGAGGGCATATAAGGCTAGGATAAATAAGAAGAATTGCACGTACAGGCTAAACCCAGTATTGGCGTAGGTCAAGACCGCTTGTATTGGTTTGACGTGGCCAATGGTGGCGGCTAGCGCCAGGGTATATAGCAAAGTGGCTAGGCCAAATGAAATTAAGCCAAAATACTGATTGTAGGCTTTGTTCATGGTGAAGGGATGCTTCAAACTGGCCACTAAGAAGCTCCAGTAGTTACTAGCGTAACGTTTGGTCGCTTCCATATTCGGATTAGGCTGGGGATTGGTATAAGTTTGTTGATATTGATTGTAGTTTTGTTGGTTCTGATTAAAGTTTTGCTGGGTCTGTTGGGCATTATTAGTGAAGCTGTTGCTTTGGTTTTCAGCTTGGTTTTGGTAATGGGGGGCGCTGGCTGGCTCGTTTGGCGGTGTTTGGTTGGCCGTAGTAGGATCGGCCATTGGCTGAGGCCGCTCTGGCTGTGCTTTGGGGGGTGCGACATTTGGGTCAGCTTGCGGTTTTGGCGCAGGGTTAACTGGTGCTTGTGCCTCGGGGACGACCGGTCGAGCTGGGGTCTGGGCGGCAGTTTCTGAAATCGGGGTGACGTCAGCTAAATTAAAACCACAGTGGGTGCAAAATTTTACGGTAGCGGGCATTTGCGAACCACAATTAGGACAAATCTTAATCATTTTCATTCCTCCAAAATAACGTTGGTTCCTCCCGAATCAACGTTTGATATTGTAATAATACCATAATAAGTAATCCTACAGAACGTGTATCTGTAAAAACGATAAAATACTTATTTAAGGATGGGTTTCAGGTTTCGGCCATGCTATAATAAAACCACATGTTCAGGTAACTGGTCGTTGGAGGGGGAGTTAGTTATCAAAAAAGTTAAAAAATGGGGTCAATTACTAGGTATGTTACTGCTGGGGCTGTTTTTGTTCACCCTGGTGGGCTGTCAAAATAATGGGTCAGGCCAAACCCATTCTAAAACCAGCACCAGTAAAGCGGTGGTCTCTAAGCCAAGCCGACAAGTCAAGCACCAGTCCAGTAGCCAACCTGCTAAGTCCATCGCCGCAAAGCTGGCAGCCAAGCAGCAAGCCAGTTTAACGTATGTGGCTTTGGGAGATTCACTGTCGGTGGGCTTGTTCGCTGACAGTAGTCAGACTGACTTTGTACATACGTTTACCAACTTGATTGAACAGCAGACCCATAAGCCGGTGCATTTGGTGACCACGGCGTCGGTGGGAAAAACGGTGGCTAATTTTGGCCTACCCCAGGTTAACCAGGTTTTGGCACAAAAGCCGGATCTGGTCACCATCGAATTTGGCACCAATGATGCGGTGGGGGGCAGTGACGCCCAGGTGATCGCCAAGTTTAAAGCAGATTTAAGCCAAGTGGTGCAAACACTGCAGCAAAACAGCTCAGCACAATTGATTTTAATGACCACTTGGTCGCCTAAGGATGGGGAATATGTGGCCTCTGATTTAGTCTTTGATCAGGCGATTCAAGCCGTTGGTCAGACCTATCACGTGCCTGTGGCCAATATGGCCCAGATTTGGCAAAATCAAGCTGACGTCACCGGCCCAGCTGGCCGCGCATTACCGGACTTTGCAGCTTGGGGGACAAGTGATACTTTTCATCCAAACCAAAAGGGCCATGATCTAATTGCCAAATTATTGGGACAAGTTTTACAACAGCAATAACGATTGAAAATTGGGAGTGGGATACATATGAATGAATTGAAATTTTGTCCAAATTGTGGGGCTAAGATAAAACCTGAAGATATATTTTGTCCGGAATGTGGTTTTGACCTGCGACCGGCCCGACTGGCCAAGTCAACGGCGCCAACATCTGGTGAACCAACCGGGCAACCAGCCAGTCACCAACAACCTGAACCAATGGCATCAACGGCTCAGAACAACCAGGATAAGCCCCAAGCGCCCCGGGCAACCCCGCCCAAGCAACCGGGTAAAAAGCGTTTCTGGCTGTTGGTCAGCGGCGGGATCATCGTGGCGCTGTTACTCTTGGCCTTCATTGGGGGCTCCTGGTATTACTCCAAGGGCCATCAGACCGCTAGGCTGGCTGACCAAGTGACCAGCAGTGTGCCCGATGAAGTCGCCAAAGCCACGGTGGACGCTCAGCAACAGCCGATTTTAAGCCAGCGCTTGGCACCCTTAGTGAATCTCTACAAGGCCAAAGCAGGTACCCAACAAGCCATGCGGGCCTTAGTAGAAGGCACGTCTAAAAGTGATCTGGTCAAAGTGGTCCAAACTGGGCATTATTTTGTGGTATTTCCCAAATACCAAGTGATGTTAAAAACGGCCACGATTCAGGTGAAAACGAATTTGACCAACCCGGCTTTCAAGCTCAATGGCCAAGATGTGGCCAGCAAGGGCAGTAATCCTTATAGTCTTGAAGCCCAATTGCCCGGCAGCTATACCTTGCGGGTGGATGGTAAAAATGGGGATAGTGCCACCAATAAGTCTATGACCGTGAATTTGTTGGCCAGTAGTTCTGCTAATGCTGATTTATCGGTTAAAACCAAGACCACGAAGTCTAAAAAAGATGCGTTAGACGACTTATTAGCGAAAACGGATAAAGAAAGTGACGCTGAAAAAGCCGCCGCCCAGTCTAAAGCTGATGCGGCTGCCGCCGAAAGTCAAGCCGCCGCTAGTAGTGCCCAAGCCCAGTTAAGACGCAATTCAGATAACAATAGCACCAATCACACGGGGTTTGATTATCCCAGTGATCCGTCTTTGCGTAACAGCAATGATAGTACGGACGGTTTAGTGGGGGCTTGGCATTCTGGTGCCCAAAGTTTCCAATTTAATGGGGATGGGACTTACAGCAGTATTTCCAATGGTCAAACCAGCAACGGGACTTATCGGGTGGTGTATCGGGATGGGGATATCTTGAACGTGCAATTTTCAAGTGATGGCCAAACCAGTGTCACTGAGCCCTTTGCCTTTGACGATGGAGATCTAATTGAGACCCACTTGAAGATTCGCTGGACGCCAGCAGACTAGGGGGAATTTTAGATGACTGATCAAATTTTTTGCCCCAATTGCGGGAAACCAGTCTCTGCCAACGATAAGTTTTGTCCTTATTGTGGTTATGATTTAGCCAGTTTTCAAGCCACCTCAAAACCTGCTAGTCCGCACCCAGCACCGGTCCCCCGGCCCAATCCGGCGGCAGTGTCCCCCAAAAAGCCCTGGTCTAAACGCCAAAAAGTTATCTTAGGGGCGATCATTGTCGGCATTGTGGTGTTGATCGGCGGTTATGTCTGGGGCAGTAATTATTACAGTCCCACGAATCAAGCGGCGCGCTTGATCAAAGCTGTCCGCGCTGGGGATAGTGGCACGGTGAGTCAATATGTGGGGACCACTGATCCCAACTTAAAAGTGACCGCCACCACGGTCAAACCTTTAATAACCTATTACCAAGACCATTTAGCTGAGCTGGATCATTTACAAACAGTGGCGCTGACCAACAATCCCGGCCTTGATAATAGTACCACCTTGAATTTTACCAAGATTGGCCGCCATTTCTTGATTTTCCCTAAATATGGGCTCCAGGTCACTGGGGTACATCCAAAAATCACCACTAATACCGCCAATACGACCGTGACGGCCAATGGCTCACCAATTGCCGGGTTTAAGGCTGGCACCGAAGATCAAACCGTGGGGCCATTGATACCTGGTGAATATACCATTAAAGCCACCGCACAAATTAGTGGCCAAAATGTCCAGGCTTCTGGCAACTATACCTTGACCACAGAGGATACCCAGCCGATTGATTTGTCCTTTAAGACGGTTTCTTTTACCGCGCTAGGTTATCCTGGGGCGGAAGTCTATGTGGGTGGTCATAAGGCTGGCAGTATTGCTGATGATGGTCAGCTGACTATTTCAAAATATCCGGTGACCAATAGTGCCGAGTACTACCAAGTTTTCACCGCCAATGGCCAAAAAGTACAATCCCGATCCCAAAAAGTCAGTGACTTATCCGATGGGGCCGAACTTGCCGTGGCTTATCCTGGGGTGATCAGCCATGGGGCAGCGGACAGTTTGATTACGAGTATTTTTGGGAATTTGAATACCTTAAGTGATTTTGATTCCAGTTACGCTCGTGAGAGTATCATTAAGAATTTTATCGGTGGCAGTGATAATAAGGATTGTGCGGCGTTATTGGCCATGGGCAAGAGTTATCGAGATGATAAAAATATTAATTCGGTGATGATCACCACGGATTTTAAACATGTTTATCCCATTGAACGCAACAATGCGCTGGTTATTTTTAACGTGAAGTTTAGATTCGATAATGCTCACATTGATGGTTCCCATGTCCAGGAATATCAATATACTGGGAATGTCAAAAAATCAGACGGGGATTTTAAAGTTGATAGCTTTAAGATTTCTAAGAAGATTGACGACCATCACGAAGATTGACCCAATAGATAGCGTGACAAAATTTAAGGCCTAATTCCGCTGACTGGAATTAGGCCTTTTTATTAGGTTAATTGCGATATATATTAATTGATCGGCTCGTCTTAGATATTATATTCTCTGATAGTAATATAAAAATTAATTTATTTATTGCTATGCTGAGAGTTTGAAAATAATAATTATTGGGATACATTTGCTAAACACACTGATAAATAAAGGGATACACGTATACTCAATCTGCTTATTTGAAAATTTATGATAATTAGGCTAATGGCTGACTTGTCGTAACTTAATGAATTCGTTATAATTCATGGGAAAACAACTGCATTCATTTGCTAGCTGAGGCTTAGCACAGCTTAAGCCTGCCCATTGAATTAGGTTACATGCTGAAACGGGGGGTACTATCATGACTAAAAAACAACCATTGGTCACGCAACGCGCTGATCCTTTTGTTTATCATCACACAGATGGCTACTATTACTTTACGGGATCTGTCCCGGGCTATCAGGAAATTGAGATTCGGCGTGCCAAGACATTAGCCGGTTTACAGGATGGACAATGCCTGAGTGTTTGGCATGCCCATGACAAGGGCGTTATGAGTCAACTGATCTGGGCGCCGGAGATCCATTATATTGCCGGGGCCTGGTATATTTATTTTGCGGCCGCTGATGATGCTACGCAACGTAATGCCCAGCACCATCACCGTATGTTTGTATTACGCAATGAAAACGCCGACCCCATGAATCAGCAGTGGACTGAGATGGGGCAAGTGCAAACACCTCAGGATAGTTTTAGTTTAGATGCCACGGTTTTTGAACATCGGCAACAGTGGTATTATGTTTGGGCACAATTGACGCCGGCAACACGCACCAGTTCCGATCTTTATATTGCCCGCCTAGCTAATCCTTGGACCTTAGCCACCGCCCCAATTATGTTGTCCATGCCTGAGTTTACTTGGGAAAAATCGATTTATCCAGTCAATGAAGGCCCCGCCGTGATTGAACACGGCGACAAAGTGTTTTTGACTTACTCCGCGAATGCCACGGATGAGCATTATGCCATGGGGTTATTATGGGCGGATGGCACTAGTGATTTATTAAATGCTTATTCCTGGCACAAACAAGAAGCACCAGTATTTGTTTCTAGTAAGCGCTATGATTGTATGGCCCTGGACATAATAGTTTTACCACCAGTCCAGATGGCCGTGAGGATATCTTGATTTACCATGCACGGCCTTATGATAATGCCCATCTTAAAGGCGGCTTCTTAGGTAATCCGGACCGCCATGCTTATGCCCAATCGTTTTCTTGGAACAGTGCAGGTTTTCCTGTTTTTGGAGAACCTGGGCAAGCCTAGCAATTGCGCTGACAGACGAAAAGTATAGCCGTTAAAAAGAACCGACGTCCTAGTTATTGCCTGACGTCGGTTCTTTGCGTTGATTTAAGCTAAGGATAAGGCAGTAGGTTTTGGCAGTTTAACGAAGTTCTGAATCAATTGACTGCCCACACTGGCGGTGGTTAAGATAGATTCCGGATGAAATTGGACCCCGTAGACTTGGCGTTTGGCATCAGCCACGGCCATGATCTCCCCACTTTGGGTGGTAGCTGTCACCGTTAGTTCATCTGGTAAATTGGCCAGGGTCAAGGAATGGTAGCGGGCCCCGGCAAAGGTTGCTGGGCAGGCGTCAAATAGGGGACTTGGGGCTACTTGATAAATGGTACTGGCTTTGCCGTGCATCAATTTAGGACTGTGGACCACCTGGCCGCCATAGACTTCGCCGATGGCTTGATGGCCTAAACAAACCCCTAAGATTGGGATTTGGCCGATAAAAGCATCCAAGTAGGCTAACATATTGCCAGCCTCATCGGGATTGCCAGGGCCCGGGGAAAACAACAGGCGATCGGGATGCAGATCTTTTAAGCCCTGAACACTGAGTTCATCGTTTTTGATGACTTGAATTTCCTCAGTCGTTAATTGACCCACTAGTTGGTATAGATTATAAGTGAAGCTATCATAGTTATCCACGATTGTTAACATAGGTTTTTCCTCCTGTTGTTTGCGGGTCCAGGGCTAACATGATGGCCCGGGCTTTGTTGTTAAATTCCAAATATTCTTTGTCTGGCTCACTATCGGCTACGATACCGGCCCCGGAGTGCACGAATAAGTCGTCGCCTTTACGATAAGCTAAACGTATCCCGATACAAAGATCTAAATCACCCGTGGTACTGAGATAGCCTAAGCAACCCCCATATAGACCGCGTTTTTGGTCTTCTAATTCATTGATCAAGCTCATGGCTTTCATCTTTGGCGCCCCCGATAAAGTACCAGCAGGCATCAGCGCAGCGACGATATCCATGCTGGATTTGCTGGGGTCCACTTGGCTTTCGATGGTGGAACCGATATGCATGACTTGGGCGAATTTCAATAATTCCCGCAGGTGGGTGACCTTGACAGTTCCAAAGGCGCTGACCCGGCCTAAATCATTGCGGCCCAAATCGACCAACATATTGTGCTCGGAAATTTCTTTGGGGTCGGTGCGCAGTTCATGCATAAACTTGGCTTCTTCAGCTTCAGTATGGCCCCGGCGCCGAGTACCGGCCAGGGGATAGGTGAAGAGGGTGTCCCCTAACTTGGTAACGAGGGTTTCTGGGGAGGCGCCAATGGCTTCATAGTTCCCATGCTTGTAATAGAATTGATAGGGGGTGGGATTTTTCTTGAAGAAATCTTTGCCAATTCCCAGCAGACTACCGGCCATTTTGGCATGTTGCTGGTTTGCTAGGATCAATTGGAAAATATCCCCATCGTAGACATGTTGTTTAGCCAAATTCACCCGTTTTTCAAAACTGTCATGATCGAAATACATCTGAAAGGGCTGGGTGAGTTTAAAGGTTGGCGCTGGGATTTGCGGCATGGTCAACAATTGGGTCTTTAATTGTTCCAATTGCTGGATAATGCCGACTTTTTGCGTGTTGTAAGTTTCAGTTGAGACCAGTTGGATCAAATAAGCAGTTTGTTGATGGTGGTCAAAGGTCAAGATTTGATCCACAAAACTCAGATCAGCGTCGTTTAGCGCATAGGGATCCTTGGGGTGTTGGGGTAAGACAGGGTTGGCATAACGGGCGTAATCATAGCCAAAATAACCTAAGAACCCGCCGATAAAGGGGGGCAATTCTGGTACGACTGGGCTGGTATTGGCGGCTAGGGTTTGATCGATGACTGCTTTTAAAGTGGCCTGTAAGACCTCTGTGTGGGCACCACGGGTCTTGGTCAGGCGATGGTCTTTTAAAGTTAAGTTAAAGCGCTCGTGGAGACTAATATAATAAAAATCGGTTGCCCGTTCTTTGGCATTAAATTTGATCATATTGGCATCAAAGCCATTATGACGTAATTGATTGACCACGGTGGCCCCATTAAAATTAGGATATTTAAATTTAATAAAGACAGGCATTGCTGTAAATTTTTGAGTTGTGGATTTCATGACGATCACCTTTCAATTATGAGTTTTAACACTTATAAAATTAAAAATGGGTGCCATCGTTCTAATATTGTTGACATGGTTAACCTTCTTTATGTGACATTTGAGTACAAAAAAACCGCCCTTAAACAATTAAGTTAAGGACGGTATTAACCGCGGTGCCACCTTAGTTCGATGTCCAGATACGGCGACTAGTGCCAGGTATCTTGAGACATCACCCTTACAAGGAGCCAACACTCCTCAGACAACTGACGTATGCCATCACGTTTTTCCAGACTCGAGCAAGCTCTTTTTGGAAAACCCTCAGTGGTCCATTTAGTTAACTGCGGACGATCGCACTCTCAGCATCGGCGACTCTCTTGGCGGGCAGGTTAACCTTGATCTCCACTTCATCGGTTTAAGGACGAATTATGATACCTGATATGATAGATTAATTAGAATTAAATGTCAAATACTTTTTACCACAAATATTCAACTGGATTTTTGATGTAGTCATTATAGACCCGATCGACCACGGCCATTTGGGCTTTGGTAAAGGCGGGCAAGTCCGCAGCTGTGGTGTTGCGCTGGATCTGTTCAGGCTTGCTGGCCCCGGGAATGACACTGGTCACGGCATCATACATTAAAATATATCTGAGGGCAGCGGCCGCCAAGTTATCTGTCCCAAGTTCAGCTTTTAGCTCATCAGCGGCTTTAATCCCCGTGGCATAATCGACCCCAGAGAACGTTTCGCCCTTGTCGAATTCTTCCCCATGGCGGTTGGTGGTCCGGTGATCTTGGGCACCAAACTTTGTATTCAAAGTATATTTACCCGTTAATAACCCAGAAGCCAGTGGGACCCGGGCTAAAATACCCACATTGTGGGCTTGGGCTAATTTGAAAAATAGGCGGCTAGGGCGCAGGCGAAACATGTTGAAAATAATTTCTACGGAACCGATGTTGTAGTCTAAGGCTTTGATGCCTTGTTCCACTTTTTCAACGCTGACGCCATAATTTTTGATTTTACCGGCTTTTTGTAGGGCATCTAGTTTGAAAAAGATGCTGGGGGTGTAATAAGATTCAAAATCAGGGCTGTGTAACAAGACATTATCTAAACTATCCACCCCTTGATTTTGCAAACAAGCATCGATCCATTTTTCAATATTAGCATCGGTATAACCGGCAGCCGTTTGGGTCGGGAGCTTGCGGCCGATTTTTGTGGAAACAAAGACTTTGTCGGCTTTATCTTTGATGAATTCGCCAATGGCGTGTTCACTTTGGCCATCTTGGTAAATATCGGCGGTATCAAAGAAATTAACGCCAGCAGCAAAGGCCGCTTCTAAAGTTTCCCGGGCATCTTTAGGATCAAAGGGATCGCCCCATTTGGAGCCTAACTGCCAAGTGCCTAGCGAAACCTCACTAATGTTGAAGCCAGTTTTACCTAATGTGCGATATTTCATATTTATAAGCCCTCACTTTCTAAGAATATGTTAAGTATAACGTATTTTCAGCGTCGGGACATGTAAGTCACTGACTGAAGTTGGTGAATATCGACCGTTAGGATAATCGAATGATATCTTAGTAATATTTATATTACATTGGTTCGCGGAGATTTTAAAAACGACAAAGTAACATAGCATTTAGTGCTATGCTATTTGATTTTATTTGTTATTTATCAAAAATGTTATTTACTTTTAAGCTTGGAAGCGCTATATTAACATTATAAATATTACTAATACGCAATTAGACGTTTTAATAATAATGTTTATGATATTATGTGCTTGTGGTAACGATGAAAGGTAGGATTTTATGTCGATTGAACTATTAACTCAAAAAAGTGGTCCCAAAATCAGTAAATATATCTATGGCCAATTTTCCGAACACTTGGGCCATGGTATTTATGGCAGTCTGTACGTTGGTGAAGATTCAGATATGCCAAACGTTAATGGGATGCGCAGTGATGTCGTGAATGCCTTGAAAG
The DNA here is from genome assembly GCA_022484695.1 of Lactobacillus sp. Classification (GTDB taxonomy): domain Bacteria; phylum Bacillota; class Bacilli; order Lactobacillales; family Lactobacillaceae; genus Agrilactobacillus. Next base: position 106,071 of record JAKVKU010000002.1, on the reverse strand, counting down.
CGATTCATGTCCCTGTTTTAAGATGGCCTGGTGGTTTATTTGCGGATACGTATCATTGGCAAGATGGCATCGGCCCTAAAGATACGCGGAAGAAAATTGTCAATACTAACTGGGGGGATGTCACAGAAGATAACTCTTTTGGGACCCATGAATATTTTGAATTATTACACCAACTTGGTGCAGATGCTTATATTAATGCCAATATTGGTAGCGGTACCGTGCAAGAGATGGCTGAGTGGGTGGAATATATGACCATGGCCGGCGAATCCCCGATGTCGAAGTTACGGCAGAAAAACGGCCGGCAAGATCCCTGGTCACTGAAGTTTTTCGGTATTGGTAATGAATCTTGGGGTGGCGGCGGTAATATGCGTCCGGAATATTATGCGGATGTCTATCGCCAGTACCAAACCTTTTTACCTCAGTATGACAAAGATCATCCCATTTATAAGGTAGCTTGTGGCCCTAATGAAGATGATTACAATTGGACAGATACGTTGATGAAGTACGCTGGTGAATATCTAGATGGCATCAGTTTGCACTATTACACGCTGCCAACGGGGCAATGGGGCTTACATAAGGGCGACGCAACTGGTTTTCCTGAAGCCCAGTGGGATTCAACAATGACCCGAACCAAACACATGGACGAATTGATCACGCGCCATTCGACGATCATGGATAAATACGATCCAGATCATAAAGTGAATTTAATCGTCGATGAGTGGGGCACTTGGTACAACGTGACTAAAAATACCAACCCGGGTTTTCTTCAACAACAAAATACCATTCGTGATGCCATGGTTGCCGCTATTAATCTGAATATTTTCCATAAACATGCTGATCGGGTCAACATGACCAATATTGCCCAGATGGTGAATGTCTTGCAAGCCATGATTTTAACCGATGGCTCCAAGATGATTAAGACACCGACTTATTATGTGTTTGATATGTATCAAAAACACATGGACGCTGAATTGGTCAGTGGCATTGGGTCTGTGCCAGAAAATGTCTCTTATACGGCTTCCCAAAAAGACGGTACATTAACGATTTCGGTTGTGAACTATGATGTCCATGCAGCTAACCAACTTGATTTCATCGGGATTCAAGCTTATCAAACTATTCAAACGGCAACTATTCTCACCGCAAAAGCCATGGACGCCCATAATACGTTTGAAGATCCTGATGCTGTCCAAGAAGCGGCATATACTGGGGCGACTTTGAGCCAGGCAGGGCTGCAGCTTAAGTTACCAGCGAAGAGTGTTGTGACGATTACCTTAAAATAAGGATTTAGCCTGCTGAGCAACGGCTTGGCAGAACGATGTTTGTAAGCGTTATCGAAAACTGATCTATACCTTAGGGGAGGGATTCATTGTGTCAAGTAAAAAAGAAGAAAAGTTGGGCCATCCATCCGACAATGTGACGAATGCGGCCATCTCAAATGAACAACAACCAAAATTTCCAAAGCTATTCGGATTGGCCATGTTTATCGGGCCGTTTGTCTGGTTGGCACCAGCTGGTAATGTACGTAATACTCTGTTACCACAATATTTTAGCCAGATTGATCCCAGTGGTAAAGTCGCAGCAATCGCAATTCTGGCCTCGGTTACATCCATTGTCGCTGCAATTTCAAATATTTTATTCGGGGCTTTGTCAGATTTAACTAGAAGCCGGTTTGGTAAACGTAAACCTTGGATCTTAATAGGAACGTTAGTTGAATCTGGGATGATTTGTTTAGTTGCCAACTTAACTAATATTTGGATAATAATTGCCGCTTGGGGTGTCGTTGCAGCTGCTGAAAATGCTGTCGCAGCTGCTATGGTTGCTCAAGAAGCAGATCGGATTGCGCCAAAATGGCGAGGCACGATATCCACATTATATGGGTTAGGGTATACGGCCATTCAAGTTGTTGCCATGATTGCAGCACAATTTTTAAGTAATCCTAAACTGGGGATGTACGTCATGGCCGGTATTGGTCTAGTCATGGGGATCCTCCATGTCATTTTTGCCAATGAAAAGGCCAATTTCGATGAACCGAGAGATAAGTTCGATTGGAAAACCGCTTGGACACATTTCTCATTGCCAACAAAGGGGGCACGGGATTATTGGTTCGCCGTAGGTGGTAAGTTAGCAATGGTTATGGGCGGCACAATCGTCAATGCCTATATGTTATATGTTTTAACGGATTATATGAAATTAAGTCAAGCAAGCACTGGTCGGACTTTAGCAACTTTTGCTTTGATTCAATTAGTTTTAGGCTTGGTATTTACGGCGATTTCAGGACCATTTGCAGATAAGATTGGTCGTTTGAAATTACCAGTTGCCTTATCAACCGCTTTGATTGGTGTTGGTCAATTATTCCCATTCATTGCCCCACATGTCTGGACATTGTATGTCATGACTGTATTGGTAGGTATTTCAAATGGGATTTACAATGCTGTTGATGGGGCCTTGAACTTGGCCGTTTTGCCAAACAAAGAGACAGCCGGCAAAGATATGGGCTTTATTAACTTGGCAAACACACTGTCACAAATTGGTGGGACCGTTGTAGCTGGGTTAATCGTTACTTACTTAGGCGGTTATCGGGCAATCTTCCCATGTGCCTTTGCCATTAGCTTAATCGGTTCAATTTTGATCATGCGGATCAAAAAGGTACGTTAGTCCCATTGCCAAGCAATTGGGTAATAGTTTGTTAGGTTAAACGTTTTGACAATCTGTAATTATGAAGTGTGTATTGTGTATTCAGAGGAGAATTGATATGAATGAGGGCAAATTGAGTGTCGCAAGTAAACCAGGTGCGCCACTGCCAGATTTATATGGTATTTTTTTTGAAGATTTAAATCATGCTGCCGATGGTGGCTTATATGCGGAGATGGTTCAAAACCGTTCCTTTGAATTTACCGCCGATGATCACACCGGTTACCACGCCACTTATGCCTGGACGTTCAGTAATCTTGCCGAAGTTGCCATCGCAACAAAGACATCCTTAAATGCCAATAATATCCATTATTTAGCAGTTGGCCCCGTTACTGAAACGATCACCATCAAAAACCAAGGCTTTAATCAAGGGATGTATTTCCAAAAAAATCACGATTATCGGTTCTCACTTTTCGCCGCAGCCCAAGTCCCTAGTACAATTCAAGTTTATTTTGAAGACACCGACCAGCGGCCAATTTCACCCGTCAGCACCTTAAGAATCGATAAAGCAACTTGGACAAAATATGAAGTTAGTTTAACGGCAGGGCAAAGCAGCGCTAAAGGCCGTTTGGTGGTCAAAGTTTTAAAGGGGGCAACCGTTAATTTAGACATGGTCTCCTTATTCCCAAACCAGACATTCAAACATCGGAGAAATGGTGTTCGGCAAGACCTGGGGGAAGCGTTAGCCAAGATGCATCCTAAATTTATGCGCTTTCCAGGGGGCTGTTTGGTGCATGATGGGACCCTTGATCCCCATGATCGGGATTCGATGTATCGCTGGAAAAATACCATTGGGCCCGTGGAACAACGGCCAACCAGACGGAATAAGTGGGGCTATAATCAGACCCTTGGCTTGGGGTATTATGAATATTTCCAACTAGCTGAAGATCTAAAGGCTAAACCACTGCCAGTTTTACCGGGGGGTTATGATCCCCATCACCAGCGGGCAGTACCAATTGATCAACTCCAACCTTGGATTGACGATGCCCTGGATTTAATTGAATTTGCCAATGGGGCAATCACAACCAAGTGGGGTAAAAAGCGTGCGGAACTCGGCCACCCTAAACCCTTTCATTTGGAATATTTAGCGATTGGCAATGAAGAAGTGGGTCAAGCATTTTTTGACCGTTACCCTTACTTTCATCAAGCCATCCGGCAACGTTATCCCGATATTAAAATCATTAATACCAGTGGCCCCTTTGCATCCGGTAGTGAATTTGATCGGGGTTGGCATAGCGCTAAGCAATATGGGTCTGATTTTGTGGATGAACATTACTACATGTCCACCGATTGGTTCTTGGCCAATCAGCATCGCTATGATCATTATGATCCTACGGGACCTAAGGTGTTTTTAGGGGAATATGCCTCCAAAGCAAATAAATGGTATAACGCCGTCGTCGAAGCCAGTTACATGATTGGCTTGGAACGCAATGCTGATAAGGTTGGCTTAGCTTGCTATGCCCCATTACTGGCCAATGTTGATTATGTGAACTGGGATCCGGTCTTAATTTTCTTTAATCAACAGCAAGTGACACCAACCGTCAATTATTATGTTCAACAATTGTTTATGACTTATCAAGGCACGCACAATGTGGCTTATACCATCAGCGGACTTGCGAAGCCCACCGTTTCGGATGACCAACCCATTACAGGTGAATTTGGCTTTGAAGGTGATCGTACAGTGGTAAACTATCAAAATGTCCAATTGACGGACCACATTTCCGGTGAGCAGCAGCACTTTGCCAATGGCAAACTCCACGGCCAAGCACGGCAATTAATCGGGGCCACAGCCAGTACTGACTATACAGTGGCCTTTGATGCGACTAAAATCAGCGGCCGACCAGATAAGGGTTTTCATTTTGTATTTGGCCAGGTCAACCCGTCCGATTACTTATTGTGGATCCTTGGGGGTTGGGAAAATCAAGACAGTATCATCAATCAGCGGGGCGCCCATCAGATGGAAAGTGTTTGGGATCAGTGCCTTTGGACCATGGTACAAGGTCAGCAGTATCACTTTGAAATTCACATCAATCAGCGTCAAATCAGTACATTTATTGACGGTCAGCCATTTAACCAAGTGACGATCAAGCCGACTGTTATTGAACCCCTTTACAGTAATTTGACTTTTGACACCGTCCAACAGCAATATTTTCTAAAATTGGTAAATGTCACGGCTAAACCGGTGAGTTTGACGATTTCGGACACCCCCTTTGTAGGTGCTACTTTGCATCGGTTGGTCGGGGCACCCACAAGCCAAAATCAAATTGGGGCAGCCAATCAACTCAAGCTTGAAGATGTTGCAGTTAACGGGCCCACCGTTGAAATTCAGCCCTATTCTGTCAACGTATTGAGCAGTCAGCCAAAATCAAGGGAGGCGTTAAATTGAAAACAGATATCCCCTTACAAGATGTACAGGTGACCGACCCTGAAGTTCTACGGGCACAGAAGAACACGATTAACTATTTGTTGAGTCTTGATCCGCAGCGTTTCTTGTATGGATTTGAGCAAGTGGCCGGATTAACACCGACGGCGGCCAAACCTTATGGTGGTTGGGAACGCTTTGACGGGCATAATTTCCGGGGCCATTTCTTTGGTCATTATTTATCCGCCTTAGCGCAAAGCCTGGATGTGGCCAAAGATGACGTCACCCGTAGCAAACTATTAGCTAAACTGGAGACAAGTATTACCGGGTTGCATCACGCCCAACAGGCCTATGCCAAGATTAAGCCCCAAAGTGCCGGCTATATTTCGGCCTTTAGGGAAGTTGCTTTAGATGAAGTCGAGGGTAAAGTTATTCCGGATAAGGAAAAAGAAAACGTAATCGTGCCATGGTATGATCTGCATAAGATTTTGGCCGGTTTAATTGCCAGTTATCAGCATTTACAGGCCTACAATCGGGGGATGGCCAATATGGCATTGGCCGTAGCGGACCAGTTTGGCAATTATGTGTACCACCGGGTCAGCCAATTGGCGGATCCAAAACAGCTGTTAAAGGTTGAATATGGTGGGATGAATGATGCCCTGTATCAACTTTTCCAATTAACCGGGGATGAACGCCACCTTGTTGCGGCGACGCATTTCGATGAGCTTGATTTATTTCAAGCGTTGGCAGCTGGCCAAGATGTGCTACCGGGTAAACACGCTAACACGACGATCCCCAAGTTGATTGGGGCGTTAAGGCGTTATGAAATTTTTAGCGATTCTAAGTTGGCCGATCAGTATTTAGATGAAACGGCTCAAGCACAACTGTTAATGTATTTGCAGGCTGCGGAAAACTTCTGGCAGATCGTGGTGGCCGATCATACTTATGTCACCGGTGGCAATAGTCAAAGCGAACACTTTCATCAAGCGGGCGCCCTTTATCATGATGCTTTCATGGCTGATGGCGCCACAACTTGCGAAACCTGTAACACGTATAATATGCTCAAACTTAGCCGAGAATTATTTAAAATCACAGGAGCTAAACAATATTTAGATTACTATGATCGGACTTACACCAATGCCATTTTAGGTTCCCAAAACCCGGAAACGGGCATGATGACTTATTTTCAACCCATGGCTGCCGGCTATCAGAAGGTATTTAATCGCCCCTTTGACGAGTTCTGGTGCTGCACGGGCACCGGTATTGAAAGCTTTACGAAGTTAGGTGATAGTTATTACTTTATTGAAGATGATGTCTTATATATTTCAGGCTATTTTTCAAACCAAGTGATTTTACCTGAGCCAAATTTAAGATTGAATATGGTGGTCGATCGGGCCAAAGGCAATATTGACGTGAAGGTGTGTCAATTGACCCCACAGGCGACGGCCCAACCCCTTGACCTGAAGTTTAGACAGCCAGACTGGTGTGTCGGCAAACCCACCCTGAAGCGTAACGGTATTCAAGAAGACGTGGAGGATGCCAGTGATTTTATCACGATGCCACAGGTCGTTGCCGGCGAAAGGTTAACATTGCATTTCCCCATGGCGTTAACTTTCAGCGCAACAAAGGATAATTCCCAATATATTGCCCTGCGCTATGGACCCTATGCTTTAGCCGGGGTATTAGACGACTATCAGTTGGCAGCGGATCGGCCGAATGGGATTTTGGTCCGAATCGCCACTTTAAATCCGGCTTCAATCAATACCCTGACTAGCCCAGATACTTGGGAACAGTGGTTGCCCGCCGCCAAGACCACCTATCAACTGGCTGCTCAAACTGATGGCTACTTATTGCAGATTAAATTGCCTGGGATAGCCGAGCACATCAACTTTGTACCGTATTATCAGGTATTTAAGCGACGTTATGGCCTATATTTTCAGTGGCAGCAAGCTGGAAGTCAAGCAGCTCAACAGCGGACAGCAAAACTTGCCCAGGTGCAAAAATATCGTCAACGGGTGGTGGGGGAACTTACCAACTTTGATCAAAATAACTGGGAATTCAGTCAACGCCTTGAGGCCAAAGGTTCGCAGGTCGGTAGCTTCAAAGGCCGGCGTTTTCGCCAAGTGCGTGCCAATGGTTATTTCAGTTATATTTTTGATGTCACCAAGGCAAAAGCACCAATGGATTTGATTTTGACATTCAATCAAGCTGATGATTTTAAGGCCATTGAAGTTACTTTAGGTGCAAATAGTGACTACGCTTATCACGTGGTCCTAGATGCGGCCAAGGCTGACAACGTCAGTGCCGATGGCTTTTTCACCTATAAGATTAGCTTACCAGCTGATTTATATGAGGCAAAGGCTAATCTGTTGTTGAGGTTTGTCAGTGATCAAAATGCTTCGGCAAGATTGTTTGGCATTTTATTATTGAATCCTGCTAGTGATTAATTTATAGAAAGAAGCGATTACGATGTCCGAGATTGATCCAACAGAATGGAAAAGTGCACTCAAATCAGAAAAAGATTTTAATCAATATATTATCAAGTATTTTCAAACCAACAAAGAACTTGTGGGGGACTATGGCACCACGGGCTACTATGAATATTACACCGTCACTTTAGATAGCAAAGATGGGCTGATTATTTCGTTACAAACGAGTTTAAATCAGCAAAATGATACCGGTACTATGCCCTTTAAAGATACGGAACATATTTCTATTGAAGAATTTCGCCAACTGATTTTAAATAAGAAATTTGCAGATAAAAATGAGACGTTGACTGATGTCTTCACCACGTTGCTAGGAACGGATCCAACCGCCCGCTTTAATAAAAAATAACGGGTGATCATTTAACCCAACCAAGAGCTTGTACAGCGTTGTACCTGATGATTTTGAATTATTTTCATTGTCAAAGGTAGCACGTTGGTACAGCTCTTTTTTGATGTGTGTAATTCAGATTTTGAGAAGGTCATATTTTATAACATAAAAGCATTGCACTTTTTTGAAAATACGTTATTATAGTTATATTAATCATTTCTTCTAATTGTATTTTAACTAATATTTTAGAAACTAATGTAAAACTAATCAGAATGAGGAGGATGCTACCATGAAGAAAGTTATACCAATTCTTATCATTGTTTTGTTATTGCCTTTCGTACTGGCACCTGGAACAGTGGGCGCAGCTACGAAGCAAAAAGTGTTTGAGGCTTCGACAAATATGAACTTGGATACTTTGGATCCCGCCGGTTATACTTCAGCCGCCAGCGCCGAAACCATTGATCAGATCAATGAAGGCCTGTATCGATATGATGCCAATAATAAAGTAGTCCCTGGTATGGTTGCTGGCAAACCTAAAATTAATAGCGACAAGACAATTTATACATATACACTGCGTAAAGCATATTGGTCCAACGGTGATCGGGTCACTGCCCAAGATTTCGTCTTTGGTCTGCGCCGCAAGGCCAGTCCCAAGTTTGGATCGAGCCTAGTTGATTTCATCAAAAACGGTCAAGCTGTGCGCTTAAATCAAAAACCCACTTCTAATTTAGGCGTTGAGGCCATAGATAGTCATACCCTTAAAATTACCTTGGAACATCCGATTCCCTTTATTGAACAGTACTTTACCAATGCCCACTTTATGCCCATCAATGAAAGATTTGCCAATAAGATTGGCGATAAATATGGGACCTCTGCGGCTACCACCTTATCAAATGGGCCATTCATCTTAAAGAACTGGACAGGGACCAATGACAGTTGGCAATTGGTCAAGAATCCCAAATACTATGATGCCAAGTCGGTTAAAATCAATCAAGTAAATGTTCAAGTGATTAAGGATACTGGCACTTTAATGAATTTATTCGACAGTGGTAAGCTGGATTACGGCACGATTGGCGATAATAATGTTCAAAAATATGCTGGGCAAAAGGTACTTCACAAGAAACAAACCCCAACGATTGGTTATATCAGTATCAACTATAAGCGCAAAAATACGGCCAACGTTCATCTGCACCGGGCTTTGGCCATGAGTTATGATAAGAAAGGCTTGACCAATAACTTTTTACAAGATGGGTCTAAACCTTTAAATGGGGTTGTTCCGGCGGGTCTAGCTACTAATCCAAGTACTAATAAGGATTATCGCAAAGATACGGGTGATTTATTAAGCTATAACCCCAAGGCAGCGGCAAAAGAATGGAAACTGGCTCAACAACAATTGGGTACCAAAAAATTGACCATTCAATTACTCAGCGCAGATTCGACGCAAGCTAAGAATGTTTCTGAGTATTTGCAATCTCAGATTCAAACACATTTGAAGGGAGTAACCATCAACGTGAAGGCTATGCCTGTGGCGCAACGGATTCAAACAGAACAAAATGGTGATTATGATATTGCTTTTGGAACCTATGTACCTGATTATGCCGATCCAATGTCCGTATTATTTATGTATACCACTGATCAGAAGTTGAATTTTTCCCACTATAGCAATAAAGATTATGATGCGGCTATTGTTGCGGCCAACACTACATTAGCTACAAAGCCCGCTGCCCGTTATCAAAAGTTACAAGCTGCTGAGAAGGCAATTATGAAAGATGCAGCTATTGCACCAGTTTATCAGGCCGGAATCGCTTACTTATTAAGCGATCGCTTCAGTCATTTCCAATTTCAACCATTTGGTCAAATGGCTGAATATCGTTACATTCAACCTAAGTAATCTCAACTTTGTAGAGGAGTTGTCCACTGATGAATCGTGAATCCAATGATGTTGAAATCCATTTTGATGAAATCGCCATGGAGAATTTTTTTAAAGCACTACACCAACATCCAGAACTATCCAATGAAGAATTCTGGACCACGGCTCAAATCCGCAAGATTATTGAAGGCCTGGGCATCACGGAATTAAATTATGGCCTGTCTACAGGTTTAGTGGCGGAGATTAAAGGTGGGCTACCTGGCCCCACCATCGCCTTACGGGCGGATATTGACGCCCTGCCAATCACTGAAAAGACCGATCTGAGTTACCGCTCAAAAGTGGCCCATGTGGCCCATGCTTGTGGCCATGATTTTCATACGGCGGCTTTATTAGGGGCCGCCGCCCAATTGCAAAATCAGGCCAGTACCTTGAAGGGCAACGTTCGGCTGCTTTTTGAACCAGGGGAAGAACGGCATACCGGGGCCAAAACTTTGATTGGCGCTGGGGCCATGGTGGACGTGGCGGCTATTTTTGGCATTCATAATATGCCCTACATCCCCGTGGGAACCGTGGGCATCAAAGTCGGTAAGTTAATGGCGTCTAATGACAATTTTAACGTGACCATCAATGGTGTGGGTTCCCATGCAGCCATGCCCCAAACCGGCCGGGACCCCATTGTCACGGCAGCGGCGATTATCATGGCGCTGCAGACCATCGTCAGTCGCAATACGGATCCCCAAGAACGCTTGGTGGTGACCATTGGGGCGATTGAAGGGGGAGATGCCAATAATGTGATTCCCCATCAAGTTACCTTCAAAGGCACGATTCGAGCCTTCTCAGCCGAAAGTCGGACCTTAGCGAAGCGTCGGTTAAATCAAATCGTGATCAGCACTGCTGAAAGTTTTGACCAAAGTGCCGACATTGAATGGGACCATGGCCCAGCACCAGTGAACAATAACCAAAAAGTAACTGAATTAGTGGCTAAGGCAGCCCAAAGCTTTATGACGGTTATTCCAGCGAGGACAACCAATGCGGATGACGATTTTGCCAGTTTTGAAGAAGTGGTACCTGGCTGTTACGCGTTTCTAGGATCCCATGGCCAGGCTAATTTGCACCATGAGGATTTCATTGCCAATCCGGAGGCCCTAAAGTATGGGGCCCAGTTGCATGTTGAAGTCGCAAAACGCATGCTGGACTATTTAAACAGTGGTTTAAAATTTTAAAAAAATTAAAAAAAAACGCCCGTTAATTCGGACGTTTTTTTAACCCCTAGCTTAGGCCGAGGTGCTTTCAAAATAATTGGTATACATTTGACTGATTTTCGCCTGGAGTTCAGGTACAGCATGGCGGCGGGATCGGGCACAGTCCTTAGCTGGTCGACCACAGATGAAACAACGCCGGCTAGCAGCCCCCAAGTCACTGCGAGAAATTGCCCGGGTGCCAAAGGTGGCACTGAGCACATCAATATCAAACAAGCGGCCTAGGGTGAATTCATCTTCGAACTTGACCGCCAACTGTTTAACGGCTAAATAGGGGGTAGCTAGGACTAAGAAGGTCTCGCAACCAGTGGGTTTATCCCAGGCAATCTTTTCCAGGGGCTGACTGGCTAACGTTTGGCTAAATTGGCTGAGTCCCGCTTGAAACAGTTGTTTTAAAGGCCCATTATTTTTGATCGGCCCAGGGATATTTAACTTAATGGCCACAACCGTTGCTGTGGGGTATTGCTGCAGTAGCTGGGCTTGCAGCGCTGCTCTTTGATCCCGATTGGCTAAGACTGCCAAAATATCTTGGGAGACACCTGTTGCAAAAATATCGACCATCTTCATCCCCCCTAAGCTTAGTCTTTGACTTGTTGGATGGCATCGATAATAGTCCCATCACGATATTCGATCAAAGCGACGGTTTTATCGGTATATTCAATCGGATGGGCATTGCCCACGATAGTTGCGGCTTTTTGCTGCAATTCTTCAATGGTAAAGACCGGGATACCCGGTAAATTTTGAAAAGCCGTGATAAGATCTTGGCGTTTTGGATTGATGGCAATCCCCACTTCAGTGACCAAGACATCAATGGAGTCCCCTGGGGTCACCACGGTGGTCACATCGGGCACCACTGTGGCTAAGCGGCCCCGAACCAACGGCGCACTGATAATGGTCATTTTGGCCGTGGCAGCGTCTTGGTGACCACCAATGGCGCCTCTGATCACCCCGTCAGAACCGGACATGACATTGACATTGAATTTAGTATCAATTTCTAAGGCACTTAAAATCACCACATCCAATTGGTCCACCATCGCTCCTTTGTTGTAAGGATCAGCATACCAAGAGGCATCGATTTCTTGCTGGTTGGCGTTGGTGTGCATGGATTCGGCTGCACCTCGGTCAAAGTCTTGTACGTCCATGATTTTACGGACCAACCCTTCTTTCAGTAAGTCGGTGGTTGGCTTGGTGATGCCGCCTAAGGCAAAGGAAGCTTTGATGTTATGGTCTAACATGGATTGTCGTAAATAACGGGTCACAGCTAAAGCCGCACCCCCGGAACCGGTTTGAAAGGAGAAATCTTCCTTAAAGTAAGGGGACTTGGTGATAACTTCGTTGACCGTTTTGGCAATTTTCAATTCCTTAGGGTCAGTGGTAAACCGAGTCGCCCCGGAGCCAATTTTATCCGGATCACCCACTTGATCGACTTTGACCACATAATCTACCTGGGTTTGTTTAATAGAAGCTGGGGTATTGGGGTAAGGCACGATGTTATCCGTCAATAAGACAACTTTGTCGGCATATTGGGCATCCATTAAGGCGTAACCCAAGGAACCAAAGACCGCATCCCCATTCATCCCATTGGCATTGCCCAGACGATCGGCATTTGGTACCCCTAAGAAGGCCACGTCAATTTTGATGGAACCTTCTTCAATGGCCCGAGCGCGACCCCCATGGGATCTGAAGATAACTGGATTAGCTAAATGGCCGCCGGAGACGAATTCACCTAATTTCCCCCGCATGCCGGAGCTGGTAATATTGGTCACGGTGCCGGCTTCAACGGCTTCGATAACCAAATCGTTCATGATTCCGGTCAAAGAAGAGGGGGCCAGGGTCAAATTCTTGATACCTTGGTCAATAATCAGGCGCATGACCATATTGAAGACGAAATCCCCATTTCTAAAGTGATGGTGAAATGAAATGGTCATGCCATCTTTTACGGTGGCTTGAACAATCTCGGCCAAGGAATCCTTCAATTTATCGTTACCAGTGGTGGCCACTAATTTCGGGGCAGCTCTTTGAATCGTGGGATGCCCAATTTCAGTTGTTTGAAAGGGTTTGAAGGCCAATTGAGCCATGATATCATCTGGTAATTCGCGGTTCACCTTATTTTTCAATGTAATTTCCCTCCTCATCGAGTAAGTGCGATGCTTTAGCTAAACGCATGACCCGCTGTGCCCGTAAGACAACCGGCCGGTCAACCATTTGGCCGTTCATGGCAATGACGCCAGAACCTTTGGCCTTGGCAGCAGCAATGGCCGTGATCACATTTTTAGCCGTGGCAATTTCCTTTTGGGTAGGTTCATAAACTTTGTTGACCATCTCAATTTGCCGGGGATTAACCAGCGATTTACCATCAAAGCCCAATTGGTGAATGTGTTCGGTTTCACGGTAGAACCCATCGGGATCATCCATGTTGGTAAAGACCGTATCAAAAGCCGCAATTCCGGCGGCCCGGGCAGCGTGTAACACCATATTCCGGGCAAATTCCAATTCGGCCCCATCGGGATAACGGTGGGTCTTCATATCCGTGGTGTAATCTTCAGCCGAAAGGGCCACCCCAATCATGCGCTCAGAAGCTGCAGCAATTTCCGGGGCATTTAAAACGCCCTTGGCACTTTCGATGGCCGCCATGAGATGAATCGTGCCAACTTCAATACCGAATTGCTTTTCAGCAGCAACGACTAAGTTTTCCAGGGTATGAATCATGTCGGCAGATTCGGTTTTCGGTAGGCGGATCACATCAACTTTGGCCTTGACCATAGCTTTGATATCGTTTTCATAATATGGGGTGTCTAGGCCATTGATCCGGACTACTAATTCCGCATCCCCGTAATCCACAGTGGTCAGGGCTTCGTAAATCAAAGTACGGGCAGCATCTTTTTCACTTAGGGATACGGCGTCTTCCAGGTCAAACATGATTGAATCTGCCCCGTAAATGCCGGCATCTTTGACCATGGCCGGGTTATTGCCGGGGACAAACATCATGGTGCGCCGTAAACGTTCTGTATTTTCCGCCATTATAGTACCTCCCATGCAGGTTTGTCGGTGGTGCCCAGGGCCCGTTGGACCGCAGCGATGGTCCGGGCCTTGATCACGCAGTCCAAGGCGCCTTTATCAACGGCTTTGACATTGGCGTTTGTAATCTCAAATTTTTGTAAAACCGAAGTGATGACTGCGTTGATTTCAGCGCCAAATTGTTTTTTGACTTCAGAGTCTAAATTGATTTTGATACCGTCCGTGCCCTTGCTTAACATGATCTGAATGTCGGAGGATTCCAACGTACCGGCCAGTGCGGTTTGTTTAATTTCCATCAATATTCATTCCTTTCTGAATGCGTTGTTGCAGTATTTTAAAGTTACTTTTAATAAACGTAAAGGTCGTGGGGGGCACGCTGGTTTCAATAGCGGCCAACTGCCCAGCTAAAATGGCTTGGCGCACCTGGGTGGCTGTGATCACCTGGTGGGCAGACCCGGTTAAACGGGGGATGACCACCACTTGAATTTCTGGTGGCAGTTCTTTTGTTAAGGTCTGATTATAAATATTGGTGGTGCGGGATAAGGGTTCACTGCCAAGATAGCGCTTTCTAATATTCAGGCCCGGGGCGATTTGATGTTTGAAAATACGGGCATCAAGGGTGGTCTGATATTTGATGGCGGCGTCAGGTGTGGGCAGGAAATACGCTGGAAAAGTGGCATAACTGACCATGTAATCGGCGCCATTAACCACTTGCACATTGGGGAGGTCCTTTGTGCCTTCTTGAACAAGTTTAAGCCGCTCGGCCGTCGAAAATAAAGACACGTCATTATTCACCACAAAAACGTAGACCAAGTCATTGGCTTTGGCGGCGGTTGCCACCAGGTAGCGATGGCCCAAGGTGAAGGGGTTGGCGTTCATGACGATCCCGGCGACGGTCTTTTGACTTTGGTGGGGAATTTTAGGAATGCTTTGAACATAGGTGGTCACATTCGTATCCCCGGTTTCCAGCAAGGCGCCAAATTCGGTGCCGGCCAATTGGTGGAAGCCCACGTGTTCAAAACTTTGGGCATATTCTGGTTTGGTGAAGACAAAATAGTGAAAAACACCTTGCTGAGCCAGCTGGTTCATTAATTCCGAGACGATGGTATTGAAATAAGTGCCTTTTTCGGTGTACTTGTTGCAGACGCCAATATATTTTAAAACATTGCCGGCAATGGAGCCGGTGGCCACTAATTTAGCAGCCTCATCATAAATACCCAAAGTTAAGTCAATGGTAGTTAGCTCGTTAGTTTGAAAATTCGTGATGCCTAAGCTGGTCAAAAAGGCCTGCCAGTCTTGAAATGTTTGGTTATCTTGCAAGTTGAGTGTTACCACGGAAGGCATAGTTGCCAAATCCCCCCTTCAGACGGGTTTAAAGTATTGCCGGCTGTCACAAGCTTTGCAGTACCATGATGATTGGGATGATGACGATAAACAAGACTGAAGTGGAGACCACGATATTGGTGGCAAACTTCACATCACCATGATATGTATTGGCTAAAATCGGTAAGACGGCTAAAGCTGGCGTAGCAGCTTGAATAATTAAGGTTTGTTGGAAAACGGTATTGATGGTAATGCCAGTGTGAAAGCCAATGAAGATGATCCCGGCCATGACCAAAGGTGAAATCACAAAGCGCCCCACTAACGTCCAGATGACCTGGGCATCAAAGTGCATGTTCAAGATCCCAAAGGACCGCAACATAATCCCGATATAAATCAAGGATAAAGGGGTCACTAAAGCGCCGATATCGGTTAAGGCCATTGTAGCAAAGGTCAGCTTCATTAAGCCAGCCTTTAGCGCCGGTATGTAAATAAAGGGTAAGGCAAAAATAAATCCCCAAAGCGGCGCCGGAATCAAGTGGTGCCAATCCAACTTAGCCTTGGTTTGATGTTGATCACTACGGGTAGGATCGTCACTGGCAATGACCCACATGCCAACGGTCCAGATGATGAGGGTATTGACAATAAAATAGGTTAATAAGTAAGGGACAGAAACTTCCCCAAACAACGCGATATTTAAAGGCATGCCGATGAAGACCGTGTTGGCGCCGTTGATGGCGGTCATCATCAAGCCCCGGCGCCCCTTTGGCACGCCCAAGAACTTAACGGCGACGAAAGTGATGAGATACCCCAAGACGATGGACAGCAGGGTATAAAGCAAGCCCGCTGATAACTTGGCTAAGCTGGTGGGGTTGAAGTATTGCATCATCGCCATGAAAATTGACGCCGGTAAAGCGACTTGCATGATCAGTTTTGATAATGACCCGGCAAACTTCTCATCAAACCAGCCTAGGGCCTGACCTAAATAGCCCACCGCAATCATAATAACGATGGCCACCACACTTTGAATAGACGTGAAAAATACACCCATACTAACAATCCTCCTACAAGCTAATAAACCGCAAGCCCCGTATTTAGGGTTTTGTTTATTGTTGAAACACCTGCAACTGACTGTTGATAGCCATCAGCTTGCTAGGCGTCTTTTCTAAGGATTATAGTCTTTTGACTCAGGGGGAACAACACTATTATGCCCGCAGGTCAGGCTTGGCTTTCGTGTAAGCAAGCAGACTTTATCTATTCAAGTAGAAGCATACACCATTTTTTAAATTTTGTAAATAATTTAGAATTGTTTTTAAAAAATAAAAAAGAACACCTAAAAAACATTAAAAATATATTAGTTTTTTTCAAATATTAAAAATGTTGCTGAAAGGTGCTGTCACAGACCCGGGCCTCTGTGTCGACCGGTTACAAAAAAAGCGGGCCCATTTTAAAGGGCCACGCTGAATCGGACTAATGCTATAATGAACTTAAAACTATTTGAGAGGCGGCGCAATTATGGATAGTATCATTCACCAGGATCAATTGGCGCATATTGCCCACGACTATTACTTATCCAAGCTTTCAATCACTGAGCTGTCCAAAAAATATCAGCTCAGTCGTTATTTGATCACAAAGTCTTTAGATGAAGCGCTGGCCTCGGGGTTGGTGTCCATTCAGATCAATTCACCCATGGCCCGGAACTTCCAATTAGAGACGGCGGTCAAAAAACAATTTGGCATTCCCCACGTGGCGATCATGAAGGATCCCAATGATCCTGGTCAAGATAGCAGCAGTATTATCGAGTTTGCGGCGGAACAAATTCAATTGGTCTTAAGACAAAGCCATATCGTGGGGGTCACTTGGGGCAGCACTGTATTTGATGTGGTGGATCATTTTCATAATGAGTTGCGGGATGATTTAACTTTCACCCAATTTTTAGGTGAAAATATGAAGTATAATTCGGCCTCCGGGTCCACGCGCATGGTGGAAAAAGCGGCGGCTAAGTTTGAAGCCAATTATTTGACCATTCCCGCCCCTTTATATGTGGTCAACGACGCTATTCGCACGGGGTTACCCCAAGAGCCAGCGTTGAAGCGCACCTTTGCGGCCGCCAATCGCATGGACTTTTTATTCTGCGGCATGGGCACGGTGTCATCCATTGATTCCATTCCCCAATGGCATCAGTCTAAAAAAGAAATCTTTCCCGGGGTTGATTTCAGTGATATCGCGGGTATTTTATTTGGGCGGCCCTATGACATTAGCGGGCACTTTTTATTGCCGGAGGCTGATAAGACCTTGGGCGTTAGTCTGGACAACATCTTAGCCACCCCTAGACGCTTAGCGATTATCAAGAGCAAATTCAAAACCAACGCCGCTTTAGGGGCTTTGCGGGGCCATATGATCACCGATTTGGTGATGAACGAAAGCATCGCCCAGCGCATCCTCGCCGAGGTGGGGCTTAATTAGCCAGGGTCTTTAAAAAAGTCAGCAGGGTTTGATTAAAGGCAGCTGGCATTTCCGCCATGACAATGTGACCACAGCCTGCCAGCACAGCAGCCTGGCCCTTGGGCGCCATGGTGGCAGTCACTTTGGCAAAGTCACTATTAAAGTAAGGCGACTTTGCCCCGGCCACCACTAACAAGGGAATTTTTAAGGTTTGAATCACATCACGCCAGTCTTGAAAAGCATGGTCTACTAAAAAAGGATAATTTAAATCCGCATCGTAGGGATGGGCTTTTGCCACAGTTTTCACCGTGGCAAATAAATCATCGGCGATGCGTTTTTTAGTGGCCTTGCCCATGGGCAGTTTTAAATAAGTCGGAAAGTTGGCCCAGTCCAAATCCTGGTAGCCATAGGGCCAAGTGGCGTCATTGATCATTTTAGGGCTTTGGTCCACATCGATGATCGCTTTGAGTTGACTGTCTCCAAATAAAGAGACGTAGGCAAAACAAGTGGCCGCGCCCATGGAATTGCCCAGCAGGATTACTTTAGGCAATTGTAAATGGGTGATAAGCTCATGGACATCCACGGCATGGCGGGATATTCTTAACCCTTTAGCGGTATGCTCAGAAGCCCCTTGATTGCGGGCATCCACATTGATCACTCGATAGCCGGCTGCCAAGAGGGCTTTGACCTGGGACTGCCAAATCTGGCGGCTGCCACCGATCCCCGTCAATATAAGAACAGGGGTACCTGTGCCTTGGTCGTCGTATGCGAGGGTGATCCCGTCTGATGTTTTGAATTCCAAAATTTTGTGCCTCCAACATTGTAAGAATGACTCATATTTTAGCGTTTTTGCCTGTGTTTGTCAGCTGTTGCCAGTCAAAAAGGCGCCAGACCTTATTTGTAACGGTGTCTGGCGCCCTTTATTATTAAGCTAATAAGCCTTTTTTGATGAAGCGATTATTTAAAAACCAATACTTGGCCGGACTACCCACCAGGCGGGAATAAGGCAGGGGTTGATTGCCAGCGGCTTTGATTTGTGTATCCAAGTAATGTTTTAAGATCCAGGGTTCTTCGATGCGGCGGACATTCAAATTAAGAACTTCCTGGACATGGGCTGGGGTGGTCTGCAGATCCTGGGCAATTTGCGCCAGGGATAAGTTGGCCAATTGATAATTGGCGTTTAGTTCTGCTTTTGTGCGTTGACTTTCTTCCGGGGTTAGGGACATAGTTTACACTCCTTTTTATGCTAATTCTTGTTTGATCTGAGTTAGTTGAATTAATAAATCCTGTTGGACGTTTGGGGCAAGTGCTTGGGTCGCCAGGTTATCTAGGGTTTGAAATTGTTGCTTGATTTGCGTGACTAAAACTTCGCCTTGGGGGGTCAATTGCAATTGTTTTTCCCGTTCATTATGCTTGCTAAATTGGCGGGTCAATAGGTCTCTTTTTGCCAAGACTTTGATCAAGTTGGAGGTACTGGCAGCACTTCTGCCCAGGGCCTTGGCTAAAGATTGTTGGTTCGTGTGGGGATGTTGGGCGATGAAATCCAAGACTTTGGCTTGATCTGGGTTGAGGTCTAATGTTTTAAGGCTGGTGGTCAACCACTGGTTTTGTTGTTTGGCAATGGTATAAATCAATGCTGTGATCGTGTTTTCGGTCGTCAAATAATCACCTCGTGGGATTATTATAACAGATTTAGTTGTAATTGAAACTGTTGTATTTTAAACAGTTTATTTAAAAAAACACCTCGCCCATAAGCGAGGTGATTGACTAGGAATGTTTGGCAGTCATAAGCTTATCTAAGCCTTGGTGTTTCAGGGTTTTGAAAACGTGGCGATCAGCCCAACCCACTAAACTGCCCTGGAACAACAAGGAAAATATCGTCCCGATGTTGATGGCATAGATGCGATGGGACAGGAGAATGGCGATCAAGGACATGGTCACCGGGGGGATGAAACTCACCCACATGGCGATGGGGGCATTGCCCTTAAAGAATTTAAAGCGAATGATCTGCATGAAATCATCTAAGGGATGTAACAAGATATTGACCCGTTGGTAAATGGACACCGCCGTGGCGATCATCACGATGCCAAATAGATCCAATACAATTCGTAATACGAGGGGTAGGTTTTCTAAATGCCAGTGATTGAACATGGTGGCAGAATAGCCCACCAACACACTGAAGGGGATCATAAAAACTAAGTTATTGATGGCCCGGCGCCACTGGATACCTCCTAATAAAATCATGTTGACGATGATGGCGATAAACCCAATGATCATTAACAGTAACTTTAAATCACCGCCCACGAGATGGCTTAAGTTAACGGCTGAGGCCGTCCATAGGGCACTCCCCAAGTTCAAACTAACGGTAATGCCGTTGCCCAAGGCATTTAAAGTGATTGAGATGATTAGATAAAGGGCACTTTGGGTGCCGGTGAGTCGATGTTGCTTGCTTGTCATAATACGCTCCCTGTTTTGTCATTCAGTCAACCTTACAATATTATGGGCCAAAAAGGAAGTTGCAACCGACAATTATGACTAGGTTCCCCGATTTTGGGCCAGTTCTTTTAAAATTTGTAATTGGTACGGGGGAATGGTGCCATTTTGATCTGGCCCCACATTTAATAGCAAGCGACCGTTTTGGGGCACCGCCTGGGCGATGATTTGTTGGACTTCAGCGGCGGTTATATAGTCTTCTGGTCGGCTGAATTGGTTATAGCCAAAGGATTTATCCATGCCCCGACAAATTTCAAAATAGGTCTGTTTATCCGGCCAAGTTGGCAGGCTATATTCTAAGGTGCGGTAGTCGTAATATTTGGCCTTGGGCAGCGTGTTTTGTTGATTGCGGCGACGATTGACCACGTTGGCTACGAGGTTGAATAAGGCCCGCATGGGGGGATGGCGCAGAATATTGGGATATTGACCCCAGCGATCATTGACCATACCATCCGGCACGGCTTGGTAGTAATAGTCGAATAGCGCCGGTAAGCGCTTATCCGCCGGGTAACCAATGTCGCTCCATAAAATATCAGGATGATAACGATCAATCAGTTCTACCCAGTGATTGTAGCAGTAATCCATATAGGCTTTAGAGTTGTTGTTGCCCAGTAGTAGATCAGCCCCATTGCGGATGGGTTTGGTGGTGAAGGTCCAATCCAATAATGAAGAGTAATAAACCCCAAAGCGCAATCCCACTTGGCGACAAGCCTTGGCCAGATCCCCCACAAAATCAAAATCCAACTGATAATCAGCTATATTAGGATTTTTCTGATGGCTATTAAACAGTAAAAACCCATCGTGGTGCTTGGTGACTAATACCACATATTTAGCACCGGCCTGCACAAAGGCTTGAACCCAGGCCTTTGGGTCCACGTGCCTAGCGGATTTTTGGAAGGTTTGGGCAAATTGGCTGTAAGGTTGATTGCCATAATGGTCATGGTGGTACTGGTAGGCCGCTGTGCCTTTGATTTGAATCGAGTTGGCATACCATTCCGCATAGGGGGTGTGTTCATAGAGGTAACGCAGCGATTGATGCTGCATCAGTTCGCCAAAGTCTGCCGTTGCCACCGGGGCAAAAGCAGGGACACTATACAAGCCCCAGTGAATGAAGATACCTAAATCGGCTTGTTTAAACCAAGTTGGTGGCTGGTGGCGGTGAATATTCACATTTCGCTGGGACATAGAAAAGACCTCCAAGGCTTAATAGGACCGGGATAAAGTTTTTTTGGCGTCAGCCAAGGTTATTTCATTGGCGTTAAAGCGGGCCATAATTTGAACATCGTGGTCGTTTAATTTATAGAAACTATAGGGGATCAAAGCCAACATGACCCCGATAACGGGGATCAGGGTGGCCGTGAACCACAGGCCATGTAAGGCTTGGGGTGTTTGGGTGATGTGTAAAGCTTTGAGGACGGCAAAACTATTGGCTTTAATAGTGATCCAACCAAATAACCCTAGGATAAATAAGCCCAGAGGTTGAGCTAAAGAGGTTAATTTGGCGGCAAAGGATTGAAAGGCAAAGGCCACTCCGCGGGCATCGACCCCAGTCTTGAATCGACCGTACTCCACGATATCCGGGGTGAAGGTGAGGTTTAAGGTGAACATGAAGCCTTGGGGGATGGACCGCAATACCACCAACGTGACATATAACCACACTTTTTGATAACCCCCCAGCCAAACCGCTAGGCCAAACAAGACGAATAAAACATTACTCCAATAGAAGAGTTTAAATTTATCTATTTTCTTTAGTATTTTCTGAATTAATAATGAGATAACGATCATGGGCAAAGCTGACATGACTAGCATAAAAGTACTGAATAAGGCGCTCCCGAATAAATAGTAGGAAACGAATAAATCAATTGCCGCATTGGTCATAAAAATACCCGAAAGAATATAACCGGAATAATATAAGAATAGGTATTTATTATTTCTGAGGTATTTAAACATTCTCGCAACTGTATAACTTTCTTCACTGGATTGAACTTTAATGCGTTCTTGGCCCTTCAAGGCGATGGGCAGCATTGACAATATGACAAAAATCACCACGATAACGGCCGTTAAACCAAATGAAAGGCCCACCCGTTCACTGACCAAAAAGGTGGTCAACATGGAGGTGATGAAGGCACCGGCCAGGGCATAAATACGGGCAATTGACAAAATACTATTCCGTTCCACCAGATTGGTGGTCAAAGCGGTGGCCAGATTATAGATGGGAATATCGCTTAAGGTATAGGCAGCGTCCCAAAGCAAGTAGGCAACAATGAACCAAACTAATTTTGTGCCAGTGTCCAAACCACTGGGGATGAGGTAGATAAACAGGGTGGTCAAAGGGATCAAAGCCAGCGTCATGCGGATCCAGGGCAGGCTTTTATTGCCGCTTTTGAATTTCACCTTATCAAAAATAATGCCGAAAATCGTATCGTTGACGGAGTCCCAGAGTTTAACCGCCACCATGGCCAGGGCAATTTTGTCCAAGTCAACGCCCACCATCATCATATAAGTGGTTAAAAAACCACCCAACATGGTATAAGACATACTTTGACCCAAGAAATAAAGCCAATAATTAAGGCGTTCACTGCGGGTGGTCATGGTCGGAAGCGTTGGGGCTGACTTTTGTATTTTATCTGTCATCAAATTGACCTCCCAGTTTTACTTTCCAATTAACGCTCGCCAATATTTGTGATTAGCTAAGGCTACTAAGCGCTTAAGCATGGCTAAGCTGAATTGGCCCTGGGTTTGTTGGGATAAGCGAATCAAAGGGGTGTCTAAAATGATTTTATCCATAAATTGGGCTTCTGAGCCCTTAGGATCAGCCATATCTTTGGTTTGGTAATGGCGGATAAGGTTGGTGACTTGGCGCACAGGAATCGAATTTTCAGATAATTCTCTGGGGGTATTCATGGGAGTAAAAGCACCGACGGGCGTAGGTGCCATCGGTCTTGCCCGCAGATTGCTGAGTAATTCGAAATCAGTGGCATTTGGATAGCCAGCAGGGGTGCTGTACCACTGGGGGAGTGCCTGGGAGCGGCCTGGGGTGGTACCATCTAGGGTTACGATGGTTTCTAAAGGCAAGTCGCGGGAACTGGTCCCCACGTATAGCCGCCGGGAACCCTTGGGCAACTGCCATTGTTCAGTGTCAGGATCCCACTGCATGAAAGCTTGGGCCGAGAGGGTGAAGGTGAGGGTTTGACTGGCACCAGGGGCCAAGGCTACTTTTTGAAAGGCCTTCAGAGCCGTTAAGGGCGTCAAAGGCGCTCTTGGATCAGCACCCACATAAACTTGGACAACTTCTTGGCCAGCCACCGTCCCCGTATTGGTGACGGTCACGCTGAGGTTAAGTTCTTGGCCTGGGGCAATATGGGGCGTATTACTGTGGAGATTTGACAAGGCGAAGGTGGTGTAGCTCAAGCCAAAACCAAAGGGGAAGTTAACTGCCATATTGGCCTTATCAAAATAGCGGTAACCCACATAAAGGCTTTCTTCATAAGCAACTGAACGGGTATTATGATCATAAATTTTAGCAGATGGGACGTCTTGATAGGCGATGGGGTAGGTTTCAGCCAATTTACCACTGGGGTTGACCTGTCCTGTTAAAATACGGGCGCAGGCTTGCCCCACATTTTGACCCCCTAAGTAGAGATTTAACAGTCCCTTGACTTTGTCTAACCAAGAGAGGGTCACTGGGGCCCCAGCCACCAATAGAACAATGAGATTGGGATTAGCTTTTGCCAATTGTGGGACTAGGGCGTTTTGATTAGCTGGCAAATCTAAACTTGTCCGATCAAAACCTTCGGATTCCGCTACTTCCGGTAAGCCCAGCACTAAAATGACCTTATCGGCTTGACGGGCACTCTGACTGGCCGCCTGGGCTAAGGTATGGGTTTGTTGGTTATCAAAGCGGTAACCGATCTCATAATCAAATTGCCTATTTTCGGCGGTTAAGCCTTCAAGGATATTAACGGTGCTGGGGGGATTGATATGGGATGATCCGGCTCCTTGGTAGCGGGTATGTTGGGCCATTTCACCCACCACCAATAATTTATCCGTTGGCTGTAGGGGTAAAATCCCAGCGGTATTTTTTAAGAGCACGATGGCATTTTCGGCAATTTTTTGGGCAAGGCCAGCATTTTGTGCCAGTAGGGCGGCCCGGTCACCGTTAAATTTAGGCCGGGATTTGCGAGCGAGGGTGATCACATGGCGGGCGGCCCGATCCAAGGCCTTTGCCGACAGTGCCCCGGTTTTAAGATCAGCCAGCGCCGCCTGGTCAAACATGTGCGAACTGCTGGGCATTTCTAAATCTGTACCGGCATTCAGGGCATTGACCTTGTTATTTAAAGCGCCCCAGTCGGTGATGACCGCGCCCTTGAAACCCCATTGGCGCCGCAGGATCTGGGTTAGTAAGTAATAGTTATCACTGGCATAGGTCCCATTGATTTTATTATAGGCACACATGATGCTTTCCGGTTGGCTTGCTTTAATCGCGATGCGAAAAGCTTCTAGATAAAGCTCATGTAAAGCGATGGGGTCCACCAATGAGTCCGATAACAAACGATCATTTTCTTGATTATTACAGGCAAAGTGTTTCAAACAAGCTGCGACACCTTGGCCTTGCAGGCCCTTGATCCAGGCAGCGCCGAGCTGACCAGATAAGTAAGGGTCTTCGGAAAAATATTCAAAGTTACGGCCACATAGCGGGTTGCGTTTAATATTGATGCCCGGACCCAGGACCATGTCCACCTTGAGACTTTGGGCCTCTTTGGCAATGGCTTGACCCATTTGTGCCAGCAATGCTTTATCCCAGGTACAAGCTGATGCGCTGGCTGTGGGAAAACTGGTGCTGGGTACGCTTTGATTAATGCCTAGGTGATCACTGGCTTGGGCCTGGTACCGCAGGCCATGGGGACCGTCACTCATGCGAAAACTGGGGATGTCCTGTGAATAGAGTGGTTCTGATGTCCAAAAATCATGGCCAGAGGTCAAAGTCATTTTTTCCTGCGGTGACAGGTTTCTTAAGGTTGATTTCATATCGTGCATCATCATACCCCCCTGTTAAGATTGATTGCTATATATTCAGTATATGGGTTATCGGGCAGGCAAGCAATTGAAGACGATTGAAAAATAGTATAAAAATAATTAGCTTATTTTAGATGACATAATAATTTTATCCCGAAGTTATCTGACAAACTTAAAGTTAAAATAATTGGAAATAAATGCTGATTAACGACAAAAGTAAAGAGAGAAATAGTTTTCTCATAAAAACGCATTCGAAAACGCTCAAAACAACCCAAACATGAAAACAATTCATCTTAAAAAGAGCTAAGATACATGCAATTTCGGAAAAATGTGTTATAATTTTTTCAAAATTAGAGTAATCTAATTTATATGACATTATATGTAAGTATTTTCTCATCTTCAATTTGTACTGATTGTTGCTGTTAACCTATTTGAATTTATTTGGGAGTGAATCGTATGGAACAAAGTACGCAAGGTGCCACTGGTGTCATGAAACATACCACTAAAGTCGCTTTAAAACGCGATCTGGGTTTGTGGTCAGCATTAGCTTTAGTCATTGGGACCATCATTGGATCCGGGATATTTTTCAAGCAAGCTTCTGTTTTAGACGCTGCCGGTGGGACAACTATGGCCTTGGGTGCCTGGCTGTTAGGCGGGGTTATCACTTTAACTTCAGGCTTATCCATTGCTGAAATCGGTTCACAGATGCCCGAAACCGGTGGCCTCTATCATTATATGGAAAATATGTACAATAAGTTCTGGGGCTTTTTGTCCGGTTGGATGCAAATTATTGTCTACGGGCCTTCTATGATTGCGTCTTTGGCTTTATACCTTGGTGTTTTGGTCACAGATTTCTTTGGCATCGGCAACAAATGGTTAGTGCCCGTTGGCTTAATTGCCATTGTTCTCATTGGCTTGATCAATTTCTTGTCCAATCGTTTTGGGGCTTCAATTGCGATTATTACGACCTTATGTAAATTAGTACCCATTACTATGATCATTATTTTTGGGCTGTTCTTTGGCAATGGGAATGCTTTTGGCCACAGTATTCAGCACGTCGCCAGTCAAGGGGGTAGCGGTTTTGGGGTCGCCGTGTTAGCGACTTTGTTTGCCTATGATGGCTGGGTATTAGTGGCCAATATGGGTGGGGAAATCAAAAATCCCAAAAAGATGTTACCTAAAGCAATTGGCCTCGGTATTTTATTGGTGTCCGTGATCTACTTATTAGTTACTTTTGGGATCTATCGGGTCATGCCGGCTGCAGAAATTCACCGGCTGGGCCAAAATGCTACACCAGCCTTCGCAAAACTGGCTTTTGGGGGTATCGGTGGTAAAATTTTAAACATCGGCATTATCATTTCAATTCTGGGGTGTATGAACGGTAAAATCATGACATTCCCCCGAATCATGTGGAAAATGGCTGATAACAAGGAATTGCCATTCTCTGATAAATTAGCTTATATCAATAAAAAGACCCTTTCACCAATTTATGCCATTGTAACGGTGTTGGGCATTGCCATGTTATTGGTACTCTTCGCCAATCCTGATCGTTTATCTGATTTATGTATCACAACAGTTTATATTTTCTATGTCATGGCCTTTGTGGGGTTATTCAAACTGCGGCGCCGGAATCAAGCAACAGCGCAAATTGACAAGCAAAGTTTTCGCGTGCCATTTTATCCAATGACCCCAATCATTGCTATTTTGGGTGCTGGTTTTGTCATTTTTAGTGAGGTCATCAATGACCCCATGGGTATCTTATTCAGTATTATCATCGTTGCTTCCGGGATTCCAATTTATTATTATTTCAAGAAAAAACACACTCAATCGGCGGCCCACTAGGGTTATACACGCTTGATAAATTATTTTATTGGAAAAAATTGAAAAAGTTCTTGCATTTTCAGAAATTCGGTTTATTATTAGAAACATAATAAACGTATTTGATTAAGGTTAACGAAGGATTAGAGGAAGATTATAATGACAAACGCCAACGTAAAATTAAATATTTTAATTATCAGCGCCATTATTAAGGATGCGGGCTGATTTATTAGGATGCCCGCATCGAACAATGCGGGCGACGTTGGTAAGTTAAACCAAGGGTCGTCACACGACGGCCCTTGGTTTTTTTCATACCCTTTGGGAGGTGATTCTTAACACACATTCACAGCATGTTTCACATTATTTAATTTGTTGAAGAAAATTTTTAGAAGTTGAAAGGGAAGTGTCATGTAATATGGAAACAACCACCACAGTCAATCGTACTGAATCCGAAGCACAAGCCAGTTCCTTACAGCGTGATTCGGTTAAAACCGTCATCTTTGCCTCAATGATCGGCACCGCTATTGAATTCTTTGATTTTTATGCTTACGGCACCGCTGCCGCCGCATATTTTCCCACGGTATTCTTTCCCCAAGTCACCCCAACCATCGCCACGATCTTAAGTCTATTAACCTTTGGGGTAGCCTTTGTGGCCCGGCCTTTAGGATCCTTTGTCTTTGGTCATTTCGGTGATCGCATTGGTCGTAAGAAAACCTTGGTCGTTTCATTACTATTAATGGGTTGTTCCACAGTCTTAATCGGGGTCTTACCAAGTTATTCGACATTAGGTTTGGCAGCTATTATTCTATTATGTCTTTGTCGTTTCGTCCAAGGTATTGGCCTTGGGGGCGAATGGTCTGGCGCTGCATTAGTCGCTACTGAAAATGCACCTGCTAACCGCCGGGCTTTGTATGGCGCATTCCCTGAATTAGGGGCACCTTTAGGCTTCTTCTTAAGTAACGGTTTGTTCTTTGGCTTGGAGTCATTTCTGTCAAAGGCTCAGATGACTAGCTTCGGCTGGCGGATTCCATTTCTGGCCTCTGCAATCCTCGTAATTGTTGGTTTTTGGGTTCGGGAGAGAATGCAAGAAACACCATTATTCCGTTTGGCTCAAAAGAAACATCAAGTTACCAAGTCACCATTGGCCGTCGTTTTCAAAGAAAGTTGGCGTCAAATTGTTCAAGGTACCTTTATCGTTGCTAGTACATACACGTTATTCTATCTATTAACAACTTGGTCTTTGACTTATGCTACTGCTAAATTAGGCTTTACCAACCGGGAGTACTTGTTCTTATTAATGGGTGCCATCATTGTCTTTGCGGCGATGATTGTTGTCGCATCCCACTTTGCCGATGTTTTAAGCCGTCGGGCCGTGTTGATCACTGCGTCCTTGGCCATGGTCGTCTTCGCTTTGTTGATTCCATTGTTCTTAAACGGGCAACGCAACTTCGCCGGGGCTATTGCTTTTCTCGTTATCGGTTTTGTGGTCATGGGCTCAGCATTTGGCCCAGTTGGCGCCGTTTTGCCTGAATTATTCTCAACCAAAGTCCGTTACTCTGGTGCCGGTATTTCTTATAACCTGGCTGCCATCGTCGGGGCCGCTTTTGCACCAACCATCGCCACTTGGTTAGCTGCTCAATGGGGTTTACGGGCTGTTGGCTTTTACTTAGCTCTCATGGGGATAGCTTGCTTCATTTCCCTAGTAACCACTAAAGAAACTAAGAATGTTGATTTTTCAAAATAATTTGTAATTTCTGTTTCTAAAAAATCCCTCGGTATCACAATCGTCCCTACATCTATGTCGGGCCTGCGGTGGTATCGGGGGACTTTTTTTATTGAAGGAACAATTCTTGAACTGATTCAGGGGTTAGGTCCGTTGGTAGACTGGGATGGGCCACGTAAAGAACCCCAGCTTCGTTTTGTCGAATCGGGTAATTGGCTAGCCCGGTAGTGAGCCCATCCAGCACGGTCACCAAAATTTTAATACCTTGGCTGGATTCTTGATACAAGGTGAGATCATCACCCACATGATGCAAATAGGTGTGATCGGCCATAACTTTATCTTCAGGCAGTCTTGCCAAGATACTGAGATTGCCAGTAAAGGCAAAGCCATATTTTAATGCTGGGAAATCTATATTTGTTAGCTGGCCAAGTTCGTATGCATGTGCGATCATCAACACCTCCCAAGATTATAGCGATCTTTACAATTAAAACCATACCGCAATGCGATTTATTCAGCAAATCCTGTTCAAGAGATTTTTCAGTTGTTTGACAAAGCTAACAAATGGTGCTAAATTGGGTGGTACTGTAAATAGTAGTTAATACTATTTACTAGAAAAATATTCAAAAAGGTGGCAATCAATAATGGCAAAACAAGATATTGCTAGTGCCTATCGTCAAATGAAAAGTCCCAGCATTAAGACCCGTAAACATGCGCTGAAGCTCATCAAAGAATACAAACGCAATAAACGTAAAGTATTAGCTACAAAATAAATCAACATGATCTACGGCCGCTCTTTTTAGGAAGAGCGGTTTTTTGTTTATAAAGTAATTTTTACTATTTACAAAATGACCACAATACGGTATGCTTAATGACGTTCAATTATCCGTCGGGACGCTGGCGTATGATTACATATTGTCATTATTTTAGGAAGAGGGATTAACTTCATGATTAAAATTTCAAGAAAGTTCCGAAATATTGCCTTAGTTATGGGTACTTTGGCCCTGGCCCTGACATTTACGGCTTGCGGCAACAAAACTAGTCAAAGTGCCAGCAATAATGGGAAAACAACTATTGTGGCCACCACTGACTTTTATGGTGAAGTTGCCAAAGCAGTCGCCGGCAATAAAGCAACGGTCACCTCGATTATTAATAAGCCCAATGTGGATCCCCATGATTACGAACCAACAACCAAGGTGGCTAAAGAGGTTACTGGCGCCAATATTATCGTTGCCAACGGGATCGGTTATGATGCTTGGATGAACAAATTAGCCAGCAACGCCAATGATGCCAAGTATATTAAAGTCGGTGAGGATCTAATGAACAAAAAAACCGGCGATAACCCGCATTTGTGGTATAACCCCGACACCATGCCTAAATTAGCCAATGAGATTGCCGCGCAATTAGGTAAAAAACAACCTAAGAATAAAAAGTACTTTACCAACAACGCCGCCAAGTACATAGCCTCTTTGCAACCAGTCAATGAAGAAATTAGTCAATTGAAACAAAAAGCTGCCAAGGTTGCTAACAAAGATGTCTATGTCAGTGAACCAGTTTTTGACTATGCCATTGAAGCCATGGGCTTTAAAGTCGGGAACGAAAGCTTTGAAAAATCCACTGAGAATTCCACAGATCCAGCACCCGCAGCCATTAAGGCCATGCAAGAGGGGATCAAAGCTAAGAAAATTGCCTTTTTCGTTTACAACAGCCAAGTGGATAGCAAAACTGTCAATAATTTCGTAAGCTTATCTAAATCCAATGATATCCCCGTTTTAAAAGTAACTGAAACGTTGCCTGCTGGTAAAAATTACAAAACTTGGATGTTAAGTCAATACCAAGAACTAAACAAGATATTAGAGACTGAAGCCAAATAATTTTTACCAATGACTTAAAAAACTGCGCGACAATCAAGTGGGGGATATGCGGTAAGGATTGGTTTCTGAGCTAAAATGAGTTATGATATGCTTAGTTAATCGAACTTCGGAGGTGTTCAATTTGATTTATCCCGAAATTAAACCGGCAATTGAATTAATGCAACAAGCAGATTTGCGGATCACTAAACAACGGCAAGACCTGCTGCATTATTTGAATCAGTACCAAGATTACTATTTGCCGGTCAAACAAGTTGATAGCTACTTACGCCAACGTTATGCCCGAATGAGTTATGAAACCGTCTATCGTAATATTGATGAACTGGCTGCATTAGATATCATTGAAAAGCGCATGTTTGAAAGTGGCCTCCACGTGAAATATCAGTGTGACTTTAAGCATACTCAGCATAGTCATTTTATTTGTCAAAACTGTGGCTTAGTCGTTGAACTCAATGAACCCCCAATGACCTTATTTCAAGATCAGATCCCAGAATATAAAATCAAATCGCAAAAATTAGAAGTTTTTGGTTTATGTCCTGCTTGCCAAGCTAAAGGCATTCAGTAAATAAGCACCGCAAATCCCCATAGAATTGACATGAAGTCTGTCAATCTTATGGGGATTTTTAATAGTCGGTCATGTATGTACCGTTGGCAATGTCTGCCATTTGTTCAGGTATTTTTCAGACTTTTCATCCTGTTTTGGAGGTAGCATATTACACAAAATCACTGGTGATCAACTGGCATTTGGAGCCAGTGATAAGTTGATATTATAATTACATTATTAAATAATTAAAGATGGGAAATAGCCCTATAATTATTAAATATTTGAGTACATCCAAATCGGAACCTGATATAGTATTTATTATAATGTCTGGCTGACACATCCCTAAAACTTGTACAGAAATTGGCTTAAAGGGCAGAACACCCATTAAACAATTTCATATCAGCGGTTTTTTAAGTAGGGACTACGATAGCAGAACATAAAAATAGTGCTGGCTGGCAGTGCAATACTGCTAACGCAACACTAGAAAGTTAATCTCAATTACCAGCTGGCTTTACGCACACCAGGGATTTGACCAAGATGAGCATATTGGCGGAAATTGATGCGGCTCATGCCAAATTGGCGCATATACGCCCGGGGCCGGCCATCCAGTAGATCCCGATTTTTGAGTCGATTGGGATTGGCATCTCGGGGTAATTGCCGCAGGGCATCGTAATCGCCCTTGGCCTTTAATTCAGCCCGAAGTGGGGCATACTTTGCAATTAAAGCTTGTTGGCGCTGGAACTTGGCAATTTTAGATTTTTTAGCCATATAAAGATTTTCCTCCAAATAGTATGTAAGTTCAATTAGCTTAATTAAATAGTAAATATTACTTTTAAATAATAACATAGCTTGTTTTAATTAGCAAGGCGATACCGAACTTAGACCGTCAAAAAAGCCATGCGCTGCATTCGCATGGCTTTTTAAGAGGAATAAAACATACATGAAAATCTAAAGTTAAACTTGTTGTTGGTTGGTAATCAAATAATTCATTTTTTTGGGAGGAATTAATTATTTGATGGTTCTATCATAACGTGGTGCTGTGAAGAAATTATGCCGAAAATGTCAATAAGCCCAGAAGAAAATGTTTCAAAAATCTAATATTATGACTATTGTATTGTGTACCCGGCTGTTTTATGATGAAACCTATCTAGAAAATTACGAGGTGTCTTATGGAAAAAATGCGACGGCAAGATCGGCAAGTTCATGATCTCGAAGAAATCAAGGCCACCATCCAGGCTTGTCATGTGGTGCGCCTGGGGTTATTTGATACAACGTTTCCCTATGTGGTACCGACAAACTTTGGTTATGAGTGGGTCAATGATCACTTGATCGTCTACATTCATGGGGCAAGGCAGGGGAAGAAGGTCCGTTTGATCGAAAACGACCCCCATGTCTGCGTTGAAATAGACAACAAGCATCAACTTTTACCCCAGGGCACTAAGGCACCTAAATATTCTTTTGCCTATGCCAGCGTCATTGCCTTTGGCCTGGCCAAAATCGTCACAGATCTGCCCACCAAAAAACACGCTTTGGGCCTGCTCATGTACCACGAAACCGGTAAGCCCCTGGCAGCTTTCGATGCGATCCCTGATCATGTCCTGCAAGGAACCGTGGTCATTCAAATCGATATTTCTGAACTCACGTGTAAAGCCCATGCTGCCAATAGCTAATGCTGAGTTGACATAATTTAGCCCATAGAAAAACCCATGCGCTGCATTCGCATGGGTTTTAAGAGGAAGATGAAGCAATCTTCAATATATTTGTTGTTGGTATCAAATAATTCAATTTTTTGGGAGGAATTAATTATTTGATGGTTCTATCATAACGTGGGCGTGTGAAGAAAATATGTCTTAAGTATTTCAAAGTTCGCAATAATTTGTTGTTAAATAATGAAGTATCCATTGTTATTTCAACAAGAAAAGACATGCATTGGGAGGATGCATGTCTTTAGGGAGGAAGAAAAATGAAGAAGTTACTATTAAGTTGTTGGGAGATCGAATAATTATTTTTGGGAGGAAATTAACTATTCGATGTATACATCATATCGAGATTTTGTGAATAATCTGTGCCAGATTTGTCAAAATCATTGGAAGAATTTTTGACAAATGTATTATGTTAACTTAGAAGTGTGAATATTTTATTTCAGTAGAACTTTCTCAATTATAAACCTAGCTTGAACTTGTCCAGCGATTCATTGATCTCATCGTCAGTGATACCAATGTAGCGCTTGGTGATTTTTTGGCTACTATGATTAAAAATTGTCATCAATGTGGCAATGTCATGGGTTTGTTTGTAATAATGATAGCCAAAGGTCTTGCGCATGGTATGGGTCCCGAAATCCGACCGGTTCATTTGTTTGCCCAGCTTTTGCATGATTTGATAAACCCCATTGACCGTTAAATGGTAATTGCTGAATTTATTGCTTTGAAATAAATATTCATCATCCCGCATACCTTGAATGTAGGCATCAATCTCATCGGCCAAATTGGTTAGATTCAAGGTGCGTTTTTTACCGGTTTTTTGTTCCGTAATAATTGGATGTTTCGACGCCCGAACTTCGCCGACTTTGCGCACGACGATATCGCTGGCCCGTAAACCGGTATTGATGCCAAAAAGAAATAGCAAAACATCTCGAGGGCCTTTTTTATTTTTGGCCAGTAAAAACTTAGCAATTTCAATATCTGCTTGCTTGCGAATTGGTTGGACATTTAAATGTTCGCCCTTATTAAAAGTTCTTTTATCCATCGATTTCAAAATGATCCCTCCAGCTCACATTTCAAATACATTGACCATTTCAAATTTCGAATCAATTGGATAACTAACTACTCATTTGATTCGAAATGGCCAAATAATTCAAATACATGGTTTTCATATATTTTACCATAAGCATGTATTTAAAACTAGTATTTCCCCGAAAGCCTATTAAATGGGCTTTTTAAATACACGCTTTTAGCCAAAAGCATGTATTGCGTATATTTAACAAATTTGGACTGAATTTCAGAGCATTATGTGCCAAAAACAGTTTTCGCTAACAGGCAGAGATTTGACATATTTTTCTGAAACCTGTAGGTTAGAAGCAGTTGCAAAAATAGCTATTTTCAAAACAACTGTTAGTTCCAGCCAATAGAAAGGAACGATACACATATGAAATCTTTAGTGCTAACTGCCAAAGCCCAAATGAAATTAGAAGATACGCCTTTACCCCAGCTTAAAGGTAACGAGGTTCGGGTACAAATGAAGTATGCCGGGATCTGCGGCACCGACAAGCATCTATTTAACGGCCAACCCGGATCGGCCCAAGCCGTGCCGCCAATTATTCTTGGCCATGAAAATGCTGGTATCATCACAGAAATTGGCTCAGATGTTCAAAAAGAATTAACCCTTGGCCAACGGGTCTCCATCGATCCCAACATTCCTTGTGGGTATTGTCGTTATTGCCATGAAGGCCGGACCCAATTATGCGAAAATAATTCAGCCATCGGTGTGACTAGAAATGGTGGCATGGCCGAATATGTGGACGTACCCCAGACCAACGTTTATCCCATTCCCGATAGCTTAAGTTTAAAAGCTGCCGCCATGGCTGAACCCGTTAGCTGTGTGGTCCACGGTATCCAGGAATTGACACTTCAAGCCCATTATACAGCCTTAGTCATAGGAGATGGGTTTGTGGGCCAATTGTTCACAGAATACTTAGCGAAGTCCGGTCTGGCTAAAGTCGCTGTTTCCGGACACAATCCTGGGAAAGTAGCCTTGCTGCATAGCATCGGGGCCGATGAAGTGTTTGACCCGGCCAAAGATAACAATGATGAAAAATTTGATATTGTCGTGGAATGCGTTGGGTTAAAAATGACCCAGGAGCAAGCTATCACTAGCGCTGCTAAGGGTGGCCAGGTCCTGATGTTTGGGGTGGCTAATCCTGAAGATCAGATTCAAGTGAACACTTTTGATGTTTATGCCAAAGAGTTAACCATCAAAGGGGCTTTCATCAATCCTCATGCTATGGCGCCAGCCTTAGCCCTATTGAGCAGTAAGTTCATTGATGTTGAACCTTTAATTACCCATGAATTAACTTTGGATCAAGTGTCAGATGTCTTAGCCGGCAAGATTGATTATAAAATAACCAAAGCGGTCATCAAGCTATAGTTCTCAATATTTTCAATGCTTTCTCAAACAGTCTAAACTGGTGTTAATCTAGTTTAGACTGTTTTTGCGTGTTTGAACTGGACTATTATAGATTTTAAAGGCTGTAAATCTTGGAAAAACATTAATTATTATCTCAATAACTAATAATTACGCTAAAAAAAGCGCTTCAATAAAGAAATTGATATATAAAAGCGTTATCAAATTAATAATTACTTCTTTCGAGTGTATAATGAACCCTGTGTATCATTATTGAGAATGATTACAAATATAATAATGATTCAGTATCCGCTTAACGGATTCATTCAAACTACTATTTTCGGAAGGTGATTTAATTGGGAATTTTGTTTGCCCTTATAACAGCCGTATGTTGGGGCAGTATTGGTTTAGTAAGTAATAAGATTGGTGGGACCAACCAGCACCAGATTTTAGGGGAAAGTTACGGGATTTTAATTTTTGCCCTCTTAATGTTCTTCATCAAACAACCCACCATTGATTTAAAGACCACGTTCGTGGGCTTAGCTTCTGGTTTCTTCTATTGCTACGGGCAAAACCAGCAATTCCGTGGCTTTAATGAAGTCGGTGTTTCCGTGGGGTTGCCCTTATCAACTGCCGCGCAATTGATCATTACCACCTTAGCTGGAGCTTTTATATTCCACGAATGGGTCAACGCCCATGACTATACCTTTGGCTTTATCGCCTTGGCGGTTTTGATCATCGGTGCTTACTATACCTCTAAAAAAGAAAAGGGGACTGGTCAAGAACCTGTTGCAGCCAAAAGCCCAGTGGTGGGTTACATCGCCATTCTTTTATCTGGCGTTGGGATTTCCCTTTATTCCATCACCACCAAAGCTTTTGCCGTCGATGCCTTTGCCATCCTCTTACCCCAAGCCTTTGGGGCCTTGATTGAAGCCTTTGCGGCGTCCAGTTCTTTATCTGGGAAACAAATGCGTAGCCGCTTCACTTATTTCAACGTGATCGTCGGGTTAATGTGGGCCTTAGGTAACCTATTCTACCAGCTGGCCATTGCCCAAATCGGGTTAGCCATTAGTTTTGCCCTGTCACAAATGGGTATCATTATCTCCACATTAGGCGGTATCTTCATTTTACATGAACATAAAACTAAAAAAGAATTGCGTTTTACCATCTTAGGCTGCGTCTTGGTTATCGCCGGTGGTGTGTTGTTAGGCGTTATGAAGGCTTAAGGAAAGGTGGAAAAGTCAATGGATGAACATAAAATTAATTTAGCAACTGCTGAAACTTTCTTAAAGCATCATCGAGGTGCCAAAATCAGCGTCAATTTAACTTGGCTGATCCTGGGTCTAGCCACGGCCTTTGCCATTGTAGATCAAGTTGTGCTCAACTATAAACATATTCGATTAAATAACACAATTATCTCTGGCATCTTTATTGCGGCCATTGTCATCGTCGTTGCGGTGACCGCGTATTATTTGATCATTGAGATGAAGGATTTAAAGAATATTTCCGATTTATTCTCAGTTGAAAATGCTAGAAAAAGTGTTAAAGCATCAGATGAAATCCAATCTGTAACTGATGCCGGTAAAAAGTTTATCGTGCGTTCTAAATCTTCAACCTTGGCGCTGGACAAGAAATTCACCGGTATTTCCGTATCAGATGACTATCAACACTCCTATTATGAACAGGAAATCATCTACTTCGATAAAGCGAAGTTTGCGCAAAATTTTGTCGGGAGTCAAATCGATCCAACGCGTTTCCTAAATGCCTTGCCTGATGATTATTACACGTCTTTGACGAATGTGGATCAACAGGTAAACACACTGTATCTAACGGAGAAAAATTACTCTGATTTAGTGGCCAGTGGGCGTGATTTTGTCGCCCTCCCCAGTAATTGATTTTTAAATTGTGCACAATTTAAAGCAGTGCTTAAGCCCTGCAAAAAACGGCCTAAACACTGTTTTTTTATCAAAAATCATCCACACCAGATCCCTTGGGATAATTTAATGGTTGTCAACTTGTGCGACTGTTTGCCATTTTGGAGGTGTTTCTCTTGTCTTATCTAACGAAACAAAAAATAGCTACGGCTGCGAAACCATTGATCACTCAGCAAGGTATTGCCAAAATCAGTGTCACACAAATCATGGGAGCCGCCCACTTGCGGCGCCAGACATTTTACGAAAATTTCGTGGATAAATACGATTTGATTGCCTGGCTTTATAATGAAGAAATTTCACAAATCATTCATGCGAATATCAATTTTCAACATTGGGCCCAAATCATTTCTGAACTGTGTCGCTACTTTGATCATAATCGCCATTTTTATCGTCAGGTCTTTGACAACCATGATCAAAACGCCCCGGAATACTCTATTGCCGCCCATATTCAAGTTCTGACCACGGCAATCATTGCCGATCTGATTCACCAAACTGGCATTAAATTAACAACAGATTATCAGCTATTTCTAGTGACATTCCTGTCGAGTGCAGTTACCCAAGAAATTAACACCTGGATTCGCACGGTGAATCCGAGAAATGCTACTCAAGAAACTGACTTCTTACAGCAAGCTGTCTTGGATATGGCCAATGGTTTGCTGGCCCGCTATCAGCAATAGCCCCTGGCGATGGCTGTTGGTAAGCGGGTTGGTCAACCACTAGAATAAAAGTAATTCTTTTATAAGAATTTATTGAGAATTCATTCACAAATCTTCTCAATTGTAAAGCGTTCAAATTAAGTAATCTGTCCGCTTGTTATCTGGCGATTTCAGGGTATGATTTAACTGTAATTTAGTTTATGACAGAAAGGCTTTTCAACCCCATCCTGAGCTTGAGTACCCTGTCTGTGATTTGTTTTTCAAAAAATATTATAAAGAGGCTATTGCTTATGAAAACAAATTTTGATTTCTTAATGCCAAGTGTTAACTTTTTCGGTCCTAACGTCATTGAAAAAATTGGCGCCCGGGCCAAGATGTTGAATATGACCCGGCCTTTAGTGGTCACCGATAAGTTTTTGGAGGGCTTACATAATGGCGCTGTGGAACAGACCCTGGCATCTTTAAAAGCAGCTGGTGTAGATTATGTGATCTATGATGGGGTTGAGCCTAATCCTAAGATCCACAATATTGAAGCCGCTAAAGCCCTGTACCAACAAGAAAAATGTGATGGCATCATCACCGTTGGCGGTGGCTCAGCCCATGACACCGGCAAGGGTACAGGTATCATTTTGACCAATGGCGATGATATTACCAAATTAGCTGGTATTGAAACCTTGTCCAATGCCCTCCCCCCTTTAATTGCCGTGAATACCACTGCGGGGACAGGTTCCGAATTGACCCGCCATTGTGTCATTACCAATGAAAAGACCCGCTTGAAATTTGTCGTGGTCTCTTGGCGCAATATTCCCCTGGTCTCCTTCAATGACCCGATGTTGATGCTGGATGTGCCTAAAGGCTTAACGGCAGCCACAGGGATGGATGCTTTTGTCCAAGCCATTGAACCTTATGTATCCACCAATCGCAATGCCATCACTGATAGCCAATGTATTCAAGCCATCAAGCTGATTGAATCCAGTCTTCGGGAAGCCGTTGCCAACGGTCACAACATTGAGGCCCGTACCAAGATGGTAGAAGCTGAAATGTTAGCCGGCATGGCCTTTAACAACGCCGATTTAGGTTACGTCCATGCCATGGCCCATCAATTAGGTGGTCAATACGATGCACCCCACGGTGTCTGCTGTGCCCTCTTATTACCTACCGTTGAAGAATACAATATCATTGCTGCCCCAGAACGTTTTGCCCAGTTGGCAGAGATCATGGGCGAAAACACCCAAGGTTTGTCCACCAGAGACGCTGCTGAATTGTCCATCAAGGCCATGCGTCAAATGTCTGAAGACGTGGGCATTCCTAAGAGCATTAAAGCCATTGGGGCTAAGCCGGAAGACTTCCCATTGATGGCTGAAAATGCCCTCAAAGACGGCAACGCCTTCTCTAATCCCCGCAAAGGGACCAAAGAAGAAATCATCCAATTGTTCCAAGCCGCTTATGATGCGAAATAAAATTTAATTATTAATCTAACAATCGAGCTGACAGTGATTTTTGTCCTGTTGGCTCGATTTTTTTCTGACTACCAATCATAACAAACTTATTTCAAGAGTTAATAAAATAATAGTTAGGCAATCATGTTCTAATAAGCGTCTAATCAAATTATCTACCTACTGGTTCTTGCGTTACAATTAAGATGTTATTATTTTATTTATCATTGGGAGGCAATTTGTTTTGAAGCACTTTTTTGCATTAAAACGCCCGACCCCATTGGGCTTAGGCGTGTCCAAAGAACGTCAATTATGGTTCAAGGAATTTATCAAGGCGTTTATGGTGGTTTTCTTAGTTTATTTTTGCATGTATCTCATTCGTAACAACCTATCCGCAGCGCAACCCTTGTTGGTTAAGCAAAACGGCATCTCCACCACAGCCCTAGGATGGATCGGCTATGGTTTTTCCCTAGCCTATGGTATCGGCAAAACTGTCTTGGGTTATGTCGTTGATGGCAAAAACACCAAGCGCTTTATGTCTTTTCTCTTGATATTAGGGGCATTAATGACCTTGATCATTGGGGTTTTATTCTTGATGGATAAAGCGCCCGTTGGTTTAATTTTAGTATTATGGTCCTTAAATGGCCTATTCCAGTCCCCCGGTGGGTCTGCTTCCCTGTCGACAATTTCCCGCTGGACCACGACAACTTCTCGGGGAAAGTACATTGGAATCTGGAATATTTCCCACGAATTCGGTGGTGCTGTAGCAGGGATCATTGCCCTTTGGGGGGCGAATCACTTGTTTGCTGGCCACGTTGGTGGGATGTTCATTTTTCCGGCAATCATTGGCATAATTGTGGGTTGCTGGGGCTTGTTTTTTGGCGCTGATGATCCCAAAGAATTAGGCTGGGATGCCAGTGAAGTTATTTTTGATGAAAAGATACCAGAGGCTGACCTAGCTGCCAGCACCATGTCTAAATGGACGATTTTCAAAACATTTGTCATGAAGAGCCCTTGGGTTTGGTTATTATGTATTGCCAATGTCTTTGTCTATGTGGTACGCATTGGCATCGTCAATTGGGCCCCGCTTTATACCGTCCAACAATTACACTTCACCATTGCCCAAGGGGCCAATACCCTCTTACTATTTCAATTAGGTGGTATTTTAGGTAGTGTGATTTGGGGTTGGTTTTCAGACGTCTTAAAGGGACGTCGAGCTGTAGTGTCGATCATTTGCTTGATTTTAACGGCCTTTGTGGTCTTGGGTTACCGTTATGGCACAACGCCATTGATGATCAATACCGCCCTATTTGGCTTAGGCATGCTGATTTATGGGCCCCAGTTATTGATTGGGGTCTCCGTCATCAGTTTCGTCCCTAAAACTGCCCTGAACGTGTCCGATGGTTTAACCGGAACTTTTGCTTATATTTTTGGCGATCTCATGGCCCAAGTTGGCTTTGCGGCCATTGCGGATCCTAAAAAGAATGGTCTAATGATTTTTGGCCATTTATTACATGGTTGGCAAGATACCTTCATTGTCTTCTATATTGCAGTTATCTTGAGTGTCCTTGTTTTAGCTGTTGTAGCTATTGGTGAAGAAAAACGGATTAGAGCCCAATTTAATTAATTGGACTTATTCGCACAAAAAGGGCGCTAAAGTTGTCTTTGACAGCTTTAGCGCCCTTTTCGTATCGATAATGTTAACTGAACATCTTTTTAGTAGCTGCTAGTAAAGTCTTAGGATCCTTGTCATACCGTGGTGTATCCACTAGATGAGACATTGGGATGCCTGCAAAGTGATAGGCAGCGATTTCACCGGAGCGGACGGCACTTTGTTCGGTGAAGACCATTTGGAAAGGTTGTTCGGCAAATTCGCCGGTGAAGGCTAAGTTTGTTGAATGTTCTGGGATTACTTTAGGCCGATCCACTTTCGCCCGGTTGTTAAAGAGCGCTGAAGCGTATGGCATGTAAACGGGGATGTTATTGATGATACTAGCCAGTATCTCCGCTTCTTTAGTCTTAATATTCACAGGCCCTGGGTCGACTTTTGATAATTGACCAATTAATTCTTGCGCCATTTCTTTACCGGTCATTTCAATATATGGCTTGTCGACGAACTCACCTCGGCGTCTTGGGTATAGGAAGTAACCCCAAATGACCGTTTCATTAGGTTTTTGGGTAGTGAAGTGGGGTTGGTGGTGCACCACGATGGACATGTTCACGTCCTTGTAGCCTAAATCCGTAATTGGTGCCGTGGATAAAAATGAATTCAAGGCATTCCCGGGCACTTGGGTGGTGATCCGGGTGATTTCATTGAGCAACAAGTGATCTTTGGTGGTCAAGGTAAAGCTGACCCACTCACTGGCATCACGGTCGGCAAAGAACTTGTCGGGATTGCCCAGGTTATAAAAGCGCTCGGTGGCTTTCTTCCAAAGACCAGCTGCTGCGCCATAATCCATATTTTCAGCTGCTGGTGTGTCATAGTCCCCTAAGGTGGCGGAATCAGTAATGGAACCGTTGGTAAAGAACACCGCTGTATCCTCATCCACCGGTACGACCTCTTCTTCGCCCGTCTCAGTGTTAGTCATCTTCAAACCAGTGACCGTAATTTCATCTTGCATTTCGGAATTTTTAAAAGTCCAGTCGGTGACTCGCCGATTTAAAATGATCTGACAGTTTTGAGTTTTTAAGTACTCGATCAACGGCAGCATGATGCTTTCATATTGGTTATAGCGGGTCCGATTGACCCCAACTAAGTGTTCAATTTGAGTAAACTCATAAATCATCTGATGCATATAGCGCCGCAATTCTTGAGCTGAACTCTTGGTACGAAAGGCAAAAGTTGTTTCCCACATGTACCAGAAGTTTGTTTGGAACATATGGGGATCATCTTGGAAATAGTCGGCAATCGAGATATTATCAAGTTGCTCTTCTTGACTATCGGGCATCAATACTAACTTGCTCAACAACATGCGATCTTTGTTGTTTAACCCCAAATGACCACCGTCAAGAATACCCTT
The DNA here is from genome assembly GCA_022484695.1 of Lactobacillus sp. Taxonomy (GTDB): domain Bacteria; phylum Bacillota; class Bacilli; order Lactobacillales; family Lactobacillaceae; genus Agrilactobacillus. Next base: position 63,665 of record JAKVKU010000002.1, on the reverse strand, counting down.
GTCACCTTCCAGTAACCGGGCTTTATCAAAGGTCCGATGCTTGGCATCAAAATCTCGGGTATCTTCAGAGGCCGTCATACCAGGTTCTGTCACGGAAGGGACCCGGTCTAATAGATCCATCAGATCCACATAAGTCCGGTAGTTCAACATCCGCCCGCCCCGGGCGACATAGCCCTTGGTATTTGCCATGGGATGATTCTTGTTCCAGTATTCATCACCCACGGTATCCGTTGGTGCCCCGTCGTTAGCCCCGTGGTCATCAAGGCCATAAAAGGTAATTTGGTCCCCTTGCCAGTGACCTTCTTGAATTAAATAGACGGCAGCGGCCATGTTCGACAGCCCGGCCCCAATCATAATTGCTTTATGTTTTACCATCATTACATCTCCAATGTGTTAGTCGTTATCCTGATTTGCTTCAAATTCATCATAGGCTGAATAATCATCTTTAAAGAATCCAGTTTTTTTAAGGAAACAATACGTGCCCATCAATGCTGCTGCGACACCTAAGCTGATCGATAAAGTTTTATGCTTCATAATCGTGGCACCTCCATGTGCTATTTAAACTTGTTGACAACTCTTATCATAACTGTTCAAAAAGTAATTTAAATAAACAATATATTGCTTTTGTTTAAATATACACCTCTTAAGCATGGTAAACTATAAGTATCGTATTAAAGGAGGTGCCTTATGTCCGACCATTCTACCAAGCGCGTGTTGGCTGATGCCTTGAAAGCACTCATGCAAACCACGAGTTTAGACCATATCACCATTAATCGCTTAGCCGATAAAGCCCATATTAATCGCAATACATTTTATTATCATTTTTCTGATATCAGTGCTTTGTTACAATGGACCTATGAACAAGATATCATTTCGCAAGTTGATCCCCTGACCAACATTGATCACTGGCAGGAAGCTTATAAACGCATTATGGCCTACATCACTGACAATCAAAATTTTTGCTTGCAAACTTTCCATTCGTTGAATCGTAGTATTTTGGATGACTTTTTATTCCAAGTGGCCCAAAACATGGTGGATCAAGTGGTTTTAAGTATCGATGCTTCGATTTCAAAACGTCTGCGGGATGATATTGACAATTTCTTTGGCTGGGCGATTGCCGCGCAGTTCATTCAATGGTTGGTTTCCGATATCAAAGAGTCGCCGGAAAGCATGATCCAGCGCGCCGAAATAATGCTTTCCGGCACCTTGGAGCATGTGATCGCCAATGGCCAAGCCCGGCCATTTTCTGGGTAGTTAGCAGCTTTGATGGCCGATGGGGGATGATTTAACTACTAGTAAGCACATTACTAGACGCGCAACAACAGTTTGGGGTAAATTTATAATAGTTCTAAAATTAATGATATAATTTAGAGGAAAATGGGATGAATCGAAAAAGTATACTTATTTTATCAATCACTTTGGTATTAACCGCTGTATTTTACTTAGTTTTCGGCTGGGGACAAGGTACGCTGAAAGTTTATGATACCGAACCCACCACGAACTACGATGACACCAGCAACGGTGGCATTTATAGTCAAAAGGCCTTTATCAGCACGTTACAAAAATTTAAACGGCTGGACCTGATTGCCCGCTTGGGGCCGGTACCAGAAAAAGATTTAAAGGACTTTTCATATGCACCTAAATATTTCAATTATAAGTATGATGATTTTTTGGCGCTGCCCGGCTTAAGGGCCACCAAGACCATCAATACCACCACCGGGGAGATCGAAATGTGTACCACCATGACACCCCAGGGCGTCACTGTCGCTGGGGACTACTTAATTACGTCTGCTTATGACCACGATGGTTTTCATAATTCAGTTTTGTATGTGCAAAATCTCAAGACTAAAAAGTATGTTAAAACTATTGTTTTAGATGGCCGCCCCCACGTTGGCGGTATTACTTATGACCCTAATTCTAAACAAGTTTGGGTCTGTGGCCGTCGGAACAATACTGCGGAAGTCTTTGCCATTTCCATGGCTGATCTTGAAAAATACAATGTCGCCAAAACTAAAAAGCCAATTGCCTATACCCAACGTTCTGGCTTGGGCACCTTGAGCCGGGCCTCATTTATTACCTATCATGTTAATTCTTTATTCGTGGGTTTCTTCAATCCGGCTGGTAAGGGCCACGTGCAACGTTATGAGTTAGACAAAGATGGCAATATTGCCGGGCATTCCTTGAATGCCAATGTCTCCACGCGCTTGGACCTCTTCACAGATTCTGTGTTCCATCAAGATACCATCAAGCAAGTTCAAGGTTTGGCCTTTTATGATGGTTATGCTATCTTGTCTCAATCTTTTGGCCCAGGTAACTCCAAGCTTTATATCTTTAAAGAAGACCGTAATAAGAAGATATATCGGGAATCTGATGCCATTGACACCTTTGAAATGCCGGCCCACTTAGAACAAATCAGCGCCCACGATGGTCGTTTATATATGGTATTTGAATCGGCGGCCTATGCTTATCGCAAGACCAGTCATAACCATATTGATCGGGTCGTGTCCATGAATCTGAAAGATTTCATCCAATTAGTGGTCAAAGAAATGGAGGCCGAAAAAAATGCAAAGCATTAATCCTAAGCGTAAAAAATGGCCTAGTCTATTCAGTGAAACGCCACTAAAATTAACGATCAATGACTGGATCAAGGCCTTCTCGGTGATGTGGCTGACTTATTTACTGTTTAATACCAAAAACCCCTTCGCCAATAGTCTCAATGTTTCCGGGACCACCTTTATCACCAGTGCAACTGCTGGCTTACAAATTCTCATCGTCCTCAGCGGCCTCATTTATTTTGGCTTGATTTGTTTGGGCGTGTTCTGGGCCGTTGGTATCAAGGGCTTCCAACAACTTTTTGCCCGGGCCCGCTTCCGGGATATTTGGTACGTGCTTGGTTATGGCGTGTTGTTCAGTGTATTTCAAAGCATGGGTACTGGGTTAAGTGAGATTATTCCAGTTAACTACAGTGTAGACCTTGTAAATACCCTGCAAGCAGCTCAGCTGACTTCTTGGTCTGCCTTTGCCTTCATTGGCATCCATAGTTTCTTTTATCTACTAGGTAATCAAATCATTGCGATCATGATCTTTTTAGCCATTTACCAAGCGGCCCATCATGTGCTACCAAAACATGGGCGCTGGGCAATGTTTTTCACCTATTTCATCGCCGCCATCTTAGTGGGCGCCTTGAGTACCACCCCAGCCAATGCCCATTTGGCGCGAAACGTCATTGCGGGGGGAATCGCCCAACTGCCTTTATTCTGGGCGTACCGCCGTTCCCGCAACGTGTTAGTGGTCACCTTAGCTGCCTTTTTGATCAATCAGCTGGTGATCGCCCTAATCGTTTGGGTCGGTTTTTAATGAGACCATCACAACCAACAAAGTTTAGCAATTGAATAGCTTCAATTTGGCGTCAATCAAGTCAGTTTTCTTGATTGGCGCTTTTATTGTCTTTATTCTGATAAGAAAAATAACATTGATTTAATCACGTTAATGTTATTTTAAATTGCATAATATAATGCTATTTTCTTTGCTGAAATCCAAAAAAATATTAACAGTCACATTAAAAATGAGGTTCAATATTTGCCTGGATTTCTAGCTAAAATAACACAATACCGAGTTTTGATTTGCGCATTTCCCCCCACATATTTTAAATCAATGGCCAATCTCACTCTTTCAAACCCTTACCACGAGATTACGTTATAATGGATGTAATTAAATTTGGAGGCTTCATTTATGACACATGCACAACAGTTGCTTCAAGCGGAGCAATACTTCAGTAACTGGGTCTTATTCTTTTTTGCCTATGGTTTCTTGGGTTGGCTTTGGGAGAGTGCTTATGTTTCTGTGACCCAAAAGCGCTGGATCAACTCTGGCTTCCTCCTGGGGCCGGTGATTCCCGTTTATGGGTTCAGCATGACCGCCGTCTTGGCTGTTGTTGAGCCCTTTGAACATAATATTTTAGTCTTATACATAGCCAGCGCCCTATTGATCACCGTCATTGAATTCTTTACCAGTTGGCTCATGGAGAAATTGTTCCATGCCCGGTGGTGGGATTACAGCAAAATCCCGTTGAATTTAAATGGCCGGGTGGCCTTACCTATTTCCGCATTTTGGGGCTTAGGAGTGGTTGCTATCATTAAACTCATTCACCCTTTTGTTGTCCAGTGGGTCGCCCATATTTCCGTTCGCTATGGCACCTTCGCCGCTATTATTTTGATTGCATTGATCATGTTTGACTTTGGTTACACCTTAGCCAATCTCCCCGCCTTTCAACAAACTACCCAAAAAATTGGGGCCGACATCGACGCCCGAAAACAAAAACTCCATGCGGATCTGGCCCAAGCCAGTGCCGACTTGGCGCAACAACGGGCCTTGTTGGATGCCTATCGTCGTGATGAGACGGCTAACAATCTCTTTCCAAAAACCAGCTACGTCCAGCGGCGCTTACTGCGCAGCTTTCCAACACTACGCTTAAACAACACCAAGACCAAGCCCCAAGATATCAGCCAAGTTATCGATATTTTGCGGGATAAACAAAAACGTGCTAAACGTCAAGATAAAACCGATCAATAACTAAGTATCAGCCCCGTCAGAGCTAGCATTCCGGCTACCTTTGACGGGGTGATTTTTTTGTTTGGGGGGGTTGGGTTTGATTTTTGTTGCACTATCGAATGATACAATTTGAGTAAAAAGTGTCCAAAAAAAGACGACCTGCTTGCCGGCAGACCGTCAATTGTTCAGTTAGATATGTTGGTCCAAAAAATGCATCGTATCGTCTAAAACATCCCCCAAATACCCCTTGGCATGGCGACTGCCCGTTAACATGCGGGCGGTAAAGGGAATATTATGATCCGTCAAGGTTTGGGCCATTTGTAAAACACCACTGGTGGGCACAAATTCATTTAAGGAATTGGCCAAATACATGGGGCCCGTTTGATCGGTGACCCGGTGATAAGGGGTCGCGTCAACATATTGATCCGTGCGGCCATTAAAGTAATTGGTAACAAACCACTTATAAAAAGCATCATTAGCCCCATCTTGATTAATTTCAGCACTGGCTTTGCTGTTAAAGTCCGCCGTTTGCCCTTCAGCGGCCACCACATCTTGATGGCTAGCTAACCACTGGTCAATATCTAAAATACCGGATAAAGACACAATGGGAATCCCATATTTAATGGCCAATTCCACGGTCATATTGCCCCCGGCTGAAGAGCCCACGGCGGCGATATGGGCATGGTCGAAATCATAGTCACTGGCCTTTAGCCACTGGTATAAGGTATCCATATCGGCCAAGGGTGCGGGATAATAAGCTTGAGGAGTAAAGCGATAGTTAGGTACCACCACAAAGTAACCTTGGCCCACCAAAGCTTCCGCCCAATCGCTGTCTTTGACTTTGTCGCCTCTAAACCAGCCACCGCCATGAATATCAATGATACCGCCCCTGGCCGTTCCAGTTTCTGGATAATAAATATCGGTCTTTAAACCTAAAGCCTGATCATAAATAACATCTGTTTTTGTCTGTACAGTACTCATGAAAATTGCCTCCTGTAATCGTAACCCTGATTGATTACCTATAAAGTACCTTTAAACCTACGTTAGTGCAAATTATCTGTTCGCCAGCTTGAATTTAGCGAAATAAATTGTAACCACCGGCAAAATTTGGTACCGTATACATATATACGAAGGACGGTGGCAAACGTGAAAGTTTTATGGAATGATCAAATTGTGGCACGAGAAGCAGTAAAATTGGATATTGAAGATCGGGGCTATCAATTTGGCGATGGTCTCTACGAAGCAGTGCGGGTTTATAAGGGTGATATGTTCATGTTTGATGAACATTTTGACCGGTTAGAACGTTGCGCCAAAAAAATCCGGCTCACGCTCCCCTTCACCCGAATTGAACTGCAAACCCAGTTGTATCGCCTGATATCAGCTGAACAAATTTCAAATGGTGCAGTCTATTTTCAAGTGACCCGGGGTATTGACTCCCCTAGAGATCACCGCATTCCCGAATTTAGCGCTGTCAAACCAGTGGTCACGGGCAATGTCAGTGCTTATGAACGGCCGCTAGCCATGCAAAAAGATGGCCTCACTGCAACAGTAATTCCTGATGAACGTTGGTTGCACTGTGACATCAAATCCCTTAGCCTTTTGGGCAATGTCTTATCCCTAGATGCAGCCATGCAAAAGGGCTATGGGGATGCCCTCTTACAGCGGGATGGCTATTTTACCGAAGCTTCAGCTTCTAATTTGTGGTTTGTTTTTGGGGATACTTATTACACCCATCCCGATGGCAACCTGGTTTTACCCGGCGTCACCAAGTTACATCTATTAAACTTAATGCGCCAAAATGGCCTGAATGTCAAAGAAGAAGCCGTGCCGGTGGAAAAATTGGCAGTCGCAGATGAAATTTTTATCTCCAACTCCATTTGGGAAGTCGTGCCCATCGTCAATGTGGATGGCACCCCTGTGGGCAATGGTAAAATCGGCCCCTTGACCAAACTGATCCAAGATAAATACATTGCTTCAACTAAGTCAAAACTCGGTTAAGGAGGTGCAATCTATGTCAACTGCACCCTATCAAAATATTCTCGTGGCCACTGACGGTTCTAAAGAAGCTATGGCGGCCTTTGACCATGCGGTAGCCTTGGCGCAATTTTGCCAGGCCAAACTTTATGTGGCTTCCGTGGTCATCCCCCCTTATTTCACGTCCCGCAGCGAAACTGGCGGCGCCGTGTTACGGGATATGATCACCCAATCCCAGTCCCATTTGGCCGTTTTAAAAACCAGGGCCCAAGCCGCTGGGTTCACCAATCTAGAATTGATCCAAGAACAAGGCAGTCCTAGAGATATCATTTCAAAAACTTTACCAGAACGCTTTAATATTGATTTGATTGTCTTAGGGGCAACCGGGCAAACCCGTACTGAACGGCTATTCTTAGGCTCGGTGTCCGAATATGTGACCCGCCACGCAGAAACTAAGGTCTTAATTGTCCGTTAAAAAAGCCACTGTCAAATTTTTGACAGTGACTTTTTTATTAAGCCTTGATCAAGGTGATACAAACTTCAGCATCTTGAATGGCTTTCCCATTGATATAATGTTCCCCGGCAAAACCTAAAACACTGCCGGCGTGGAGATGATGTACTTCATCATCGTCTAAAAAAATATCAATTTCACCCTTGGTGCAAATAAAGACGACTTGCTTACCAGGGTGATGATGTTTGGCAATAGTATCCCCGGCAGGGACCGCCTTTTTTATCGTTTGAAAACGGTCGTTATCTAAAACGACCCCTAATTGATCACTTTCAGTTCCAATCATCTAAACATCTACTTTCTTTGTAATACTTCTATTATAACCCATTAAGAAAGCGCTTGATAGCTAAAAATATAATCATTTTTTGATAAAAAGACACGAACTTTTATAAAAAAGTCTTAAGCACTGCCGATATTGTGGACGCAGAGGCCCAGTATGTTACTATAATGATAATATGCTTAATATTGATACCAGACCAGGGCTAGTTGCGTACGGACTGACCCTGGAATATAAGCATATGGAATAAGTCCTTCGGGGCTTATTTCTTTTGGCCAAAATATGTCGACAGGAATCAGCCAACCCAGGTCCCATTGAAAATGTTTGACCTTTTACCATAATTTTACACGTTGTTGGCGGGCTATTTACAAATTTCCGTTACCCTTGGACTTGTATATGAGTTTTTCAAGTTCACGGGAGGGATTTTATAAATGAAGACCAAGCAGCATACACTATTTAAAGTTGTTTTAAAATGCTCATTAGCGCTGACCATTGCCAGTACGACCCTGGGAGGCACCTTTGCCAATACCCTAGTACCTGCCAGTGCCGCCACTACCACCAGTGTTCAGGTTCCCAATAATAATGCCTTAACACCAATCCCAGCTTCATATGGCTTTTTCATTGATCATTACCAAGATAATGTAAAGACCAACACCTCGCCCCAGACCAATCCAGCCATTGCCATCTTTGACAATACCTTCTTGAATTATTGGTCTGCCCCCGATGGCCTGGCTAAAAATACCGGGGTGTTACAAGAAAATTTAAATAAGTCCATTGCCATCACCAATTCCGCCAATCAAACGGAGATCGACCGCTCTTATCTCACCGACCGCCGGGATCTACGTTACAACCTGATCAGTGGCTTCGGGCCTTATGCCCCCGCTTTCATTAAGGCTGCCAATGCTAAAACAGACTTCCCTAATGTTCCCAAGGCTGCTTTACCAGCAGATGCCCCTTACAGCTCTATGAAGTGGGCGGATGAAGATTCCAAACTAGGATCCGTGGTCAAATTGGTGGACTTAACAGAAGGGTCCGCTTGGTCAGGGACCGGCACACCTAAGGCTTACATTAAATTCACCCGACCTTATCGGCAAAGCGATCAAGTGAAGGTCAACCCCTACTTGACCAACGTCATGGCCGCTGCCGCCCAAAATGACTATGACTTCCCCAGTGGCCATACCACGGCAGCCTTTGAAACCGGGGAAACTTTAGCCTATGTCTTCCCCGAACGTTTCCAAGAATTGATCACCCGCTCCTCTGAAGTGGGCTATGATCGGGTCTTGGCCGGCCGGCACTCACCTTTGGCCGTCATGGGGGGGCGGGTCTTAGGCACGGCCATGACCGCAGCCACCTTAAATGATCCCGCCAATCAAACGCTCATCAATTCAGCTTATCAAAATGCCCAGGACACCTTGAGCCAAGCCAGTGATGCCAGTGCCCCGGATACTTTTGCAAATTACCAACAAAACCTCAAAGATTATACAGATCGTTTGACCTATGACTTTGCCCCCATCGGCGTCACCACCAATCCCATGGTAGTGCCAAAGGGTGCCGAAGTGCTGTTAAAGACCAGACAGCCTTATCTATCCGATGACCAACGTCGGGCCGTGCTGGCAAGTACCGGCTTGCCTTCCGGTTACCCCATGTTAGATGATGCCGAAGGCTGGGGTCGCTTGAATCTCTTTGCGGCTGCTAACGGCTATGGCAGCTTCACCAATGCCACTGAAGTAACCATGGATGCGGCCAAGGGTGGCTTTAACGCCAACGATACTTGGAAAAATAATATCTCTGGGGCCGGTAGCTTCACCAAAGCCGGCACCGGTGCTTTGACCCTGCTAGGGGCAAATAGCTACACAGGAGGAACTACCTTAAATGGTGGGACTTTAACAGCCGCCAATCAAACTGCCTTGGGCAGCGGCAACGTGACCGCTACCAGCGGGACTTTAGCGGTGAATACGGACACCTTGAATCTCAACGGTGACTACACCCAAAAGGCCGGCAGTACCTTACAGCTGGATAACAACAGTGCTGTCAACATTAAGGGCACTGCCAACTTAGGCGGAACCTTAGTGGTCAATGGGACCAAGGGCGCCCAAAAGACCACGATTTTGACCTACAAACAACATAGCGGTGAATTCACCAACGTAGTCCTCAAAGGCTTCAGTCAAAACGCTCGGGTGGTCTATAACGATAACAATGTGCAAATTGAACAATAATAACAATCGTTGTTTAAAAGATAAGTCCTGCGGGGCTTATTTTTTTGGGCCAAGAAAAGCCCCAGTGAATGCAACGCCGGGGGCAGCGTTATCGAACAATTCACTGGGACTTTATAAGTGGCTTTAAACCAATCTATTTTTTAGTTTTAGATTGGGGTTTAAGTGCCGCGTTTTTAACATCTTGGGCTTTTTGATACATTTTATCTTTCACATAAGGATAGGTCCATTTAACCATAGCTGACATGACAATTGGCAGGGCAAAGACTAAAATCAATAAGCCCACCATCACCACCATGGCCACTTGGATCAAGGTGATCACACCGGATGGAATCAAGGCCGCAAAAGTCCCGCCTAAAATGATGGCTGCCGAGATGACCACGGCCCCGATAACGGTAGCGGCACTTAAAATCCGCTGGCGCACATCCGGAATAGCACTGGCATCCCCCCGATACCGGGTCATGAGGAAGATACTGTAATCCACCCCTAAGGCCACTAACATGATAAACCCGAAGAACGGTGTATTCCAAGTCAGCATATCCCGGCCTAAGATCAAACTAGATAACCACCGGGTAATATTTAACGCACTGATATAAGTGACGATCAAGGTACCAATAATGGTCAAATCTTGAATGACGGAGCGAGTCACAAAGAGTAGCGCCACACTGATCCCAATCAACATAATGGCCGCTGTCCGGACAAAATCCCCGTTGGATAAATCTTGTAAGTCCGCGGTTTGTGAGGTTTGCCCGCCCATGGCGACTTTGGCGTCTTGTAAGCTGGTATTCTTCAACTTCGCTTTAATATCCCGCTTAATGGTCCGCATTTGATCAGCAGAGGCTGTGGTGCTGGGATCGCCCTTTAGGACCACCATGATGTTGGCGATCTTGCGGTCCTTAGACATATAAGTATCTAAAGCCGGTTTAAAGGTCTTACTTTGAATATTGTCTTTCGGGATATAGAAGGTATCGCCCATATAAGAGCCACCCATACCCTGCAGGTACTGCTTGATGGTACCCGTCCCGTTGTCGATTTGACCCAGGGCGTTGGTGGCATTGGTCAAGCCACTTTGTAACTGCGTCACTTGGGTCCCCAAGGCCTGCATCTTGATACTCATGGCCTGGACGCCACTATTGACTTGAGCACTGCCACTGGCAACTTGACTGCCACCACTGACCAGCGTGCTGCTGTTATTGTTTAATTGTTGGGCCCCAGCATTTAATTGGGCCACGCCGCTATTTAAGCCGGGCAATTGTCCTTGTAGTTGGCCAATGCCACTACTTAAGGCATTGGTCCCGCTAGCTAACTGATTAATGCCCCCACCAAGGGCAGTTAGCCCACTGGCGGCACTGCTCATTTGGGCCGCTTGTAATTGTTGGGCTAAAGCGGATAAACTGCTGGCCTGTTGTTGCAATTGGGCCATACCACTGGCCAGTTGTTGGCTGCTGGTGTTTAATTGGTTCACCCCATTGGTCAAGGCCGGGGTGCTGGCACTTAACTGATTGGTGCCACTGGCCAACTGGGAGACGCCGGCGGTATAGGTATTGATGCCTTGGCTAAGATTTTGGGCACCACTTTGTAAAGTACTGGTGCCACTTGCTAATTGTTGGACTTGGGCGGTACTGCCGGCAACATTAGCGCCGCTAAGTTGACTGTTGGCTTGATTTAACCCGGTTTGCACTTGTTTTAAACCCGTGCTGGCTTGATTCAAACCAGCCACCAAGGTATTTAACTGACTCTTCAAGTACAGTTGTTTAATTTCAGTGCCCCCAGGTTGGGTGGCTGAGGAAACCGTCTTAACGCCCTTTTCTTGTTTCAAATAATTGGTTAAATCATCAATCGCTGCTAGATCCTTTTGAGTATTTAAAGCATGTTTACTTTGGATATAAAGGGTAGATGGACCCGACATCCCCGCTGGGAAATGCGCTTGGATAACTTCATAGCCCTTTTTAGATTGCACGCTGCTGGGTAGTTCGTCAGCATCGTTAAAATTCAAGTTATGTTGGGGTATCAGTAAAATTGGAATGGCTAACACGGCAATAATGCCAATCATCACATAGGTATGTTTTAACGTGATCTTAGACAGCCAATGCCAAAGCTTGCTGGAACTGCTGCCATCCATGTTGGTGCTGGGCCAAAACATATTGGGGCCCAATGTGCTCATGAAGAACATGTTTAAGGTCAACAAGACTAAGAGCAAGACCGCCACACCGACGGCCACGCCCACCCCAGAACGGTACAAGGAGAATTTCGCTAGGGCTAACACGGTAAAGCCGATCAACACGGAAGTGCCACTGTATAGAATCGTCCGGCCGGCAGAACGTCTAGCCGCTTTGGCCGCTACCGAAGTTTCTGCCCCGCTGGATAGTTCTTCCTTGAAACGATCATAGAGCAATATATTGTAATCTGTCCCAATCCCAAAGAGGACCACCACTAAAAAGACTTGGGTGAAGTTGGAAATTGGGAAGTTCATGGTCTCCGCTAAGTTCATGACGATATTCAAAGAGATCAAGAAAGCCACGGCCACGGTACTGATGGAAATCAACGGTACGATTGGCGAACGGAACACCACCACCAACACGAAGAAAATGAAAATGGCAGCAATGACTTCAGTTTTCTTCAACCCTTCTTGGGTCACCGTGGAAAAGTCATCATTTAAAATATCATTCCCTGTGACGTAGGTCCGCAGGCCTGGGGTCTTAATGGCCTTTAAAATGGTATCGGTCTGTTTACGCACTGAGCCTTGGCTCTTCAAAGTGATCATAGCCATCTTGGTGGTGCCATCATCAGAAGTTAATTTCTTCTTAGTGGTGGCATTATCGCCGGGTGCGGTGATGCTTTGAATCTGCAAATTTTTATCTTGGCGCAGGTCCTTGATGCGATCATTGATTTGTTCAGTGTCAACACTAGAAATCTTACCACCCTTATTGTTGAACACGGCAATCAGTGAGCGGACATTTTTACCATCGGCCGCCTTCTTTTCAATAGTTTGGGCCACCTGACTTTGCACATCTTTAGGCAGTGTGATACCGCTATGGGCTCTGGTAACTGCCGAGACATCTGGTAAGGTAAAAATGGCGATGAGGATCAAAACGATCCAAACGATCAAAGGCAAAATATGCTTCTGTCTGAATTTTTCCATTGGGATTCCCCTTTAATAAATTTTTGGTATAATGTGTACAGCTGAATAAAATTGGACACTTGTATATATCATCTTTACATGTTAATCTCTTTCTGAAAACATGCAACCCTGTAATATTTTAAATATGTCTAAAATTAGACATATCTCAAAAATTGTAAAGGACAGTGAATCATGAAATACGATCTGAATCAAAAAATCACCCGGGGTGCCCAAAGAACCCTGAGCGCATTTACCCAAAGTATGTTTACTTTACTAGCCAAAGAATCCTTTGAAAAAATCAAAGTTAACGAGCTTTGTGAACTCAGTAACTTTCCCAGAGCAACCTTTTACAATTATTTTCAGGACAAATATGATTTATTAAATTATTGCTGGCGGGTGTTAGCTGATCAGATTAATGTGGTTGAATTGACCAGCCTGGACCATAAAGAAATTCCCATGCAATTTTTTGATCGGGCTTATGACTTACTTTCAGAAAACAAAGCCCTTTTCGACCAAATCATGGCCCACAATGAGGTGGATGGTACTTTGATCAACAGCTTTTCCAGCTATATGAAAACTGTCACCAGAGACTACCTCACCCAATATTTCAATCAAACCGCTTCTAATCTCCCCATTGAATTAGTGGTGAATCACTTCAGCAACACCATTTTAATGTTGATCGAATGGATTTTCTTGACCAATCATCCGGTGACAAAAGAACAGGGCCACCAATATTTGCGGGCCCTGTTGGGTAATTTATAAATTATTGACCTTGGACGTAAACCATTTCATCATAAGAAATCTGTTCCCGCAATTGTTGGGCCACGCTATTTGATAGTTCTTTAGCCTCCAGTTGGCTCTTCACATATTGGTATTCTAACTGAAATACCATGATGTATAGATCTTGCAGGGCATCTTCGGAGGTCTCGTTGCGATTCATCCGGTCATAGCGTTGTTGATAACGTAATTGCAATTGCGTCACTTCAGTGGCAGGAACTTGTTGATCTAACCAAGCCATCACGGCTTTATGCACAATATCTTCCGCCTTTTGCAAAGCCAAGCGACCATCTTGAAATTGTTGTTGGTCGATGCGCTTAGCGTCCATTAACCGTTGCGTCTTGCGCCGTTTGCGACGACCAACAATTGAGATCATGATTTTCAAATAAATCGCTTTGAAGATATTACGATGCTCATTGGCTTGCCGGCGTTGAATAAAGTTTAAATAACGCGTGGTCAGCAATGGTGATAATTCCCCACTTTGGCCCGCTTGGGTAATGGCTTCTTGCTCGATGGCTTCCGCACCAGCTTGCAGGGTCTTATATTTGGCCATATCAAAGCTGTCCCGGGTCACGTGTTGATTACGCAAATCGTTTAAGACCTTCAGCTTTTCCGGAGAATTAGGGACTTGCCGTTCTAAATTGCCAATAACTTCCTGGAGCATTTGACTGCGGGCTTTATGAAAATCTGGGCCTTTGGGTTCCGGTTCTGGCGGTAAAATAAAGGGCCCCAAAACCGTCGGGACAATCAAACTCATTAAGATCACCAAAGCTGCTAATTCAATCACCGTACCCCGTCTGGGAAAGGTGATGGGTAAAGCCAAGGCCAAGGCTAAAGTGACCGCCCCGTGACTGCCAAAAACCGTCATCAGCGTGGCTTCGCGGCTTCTGGGTAAATGCAGGGGCAAGTCCACCAAGAAACGGATAAATAACCAGCGGACCCCGGTCATGGCTAAATATAACACCAAGGCGCCAAATAAATAAGGCCCTAAATTATCGGTATCCCGGACCACCCCGGGCAACACTAAGCCCAGCATGACAAAGACTTCCCCGTTTAACAAGTCAGCCACCACCCGCCAAACCGTACTGGTGACCACCTGCAAGCGACTAGAAGTCAAACGCAGGCGATCTTTTTCAAGCCCGTGGATCATCCCCGCGGCCACCACCGCCAAGATGCCAGAAACTCCCAGGGCTTCGCCAACTAGGTAGACCACAAAGGGCGTTGCTAATTGAATGGGCACCATGATGCTGCTTTGATCCATCCCCGCCCGTTGTAAACTGATCCGGGCCATCACGAAGAGATAGCCTAAGACCACCCCTAATAAAATACCGCCAAAGAATTCCAGTAAAAATTCCCCCACTCCTTGGCTGATGGGAAGCTTGCCAAAGGTCAAACTGGCGATCCCAAAGTTAAATAACACGATCCCGGTGGCATCGTTAAATAAGGACTCCCCTTCCAGCATATGCATCAAGCCACTGGGAATCTTCATTTTTTCCGTCAAGCCGGAAACTGCCGTGGCATCGGTGGGACTCATTAAAGCCACCAATACAAAAACCGGCCAGAATCCATAAATCGGCCGCCACCAATTGACCCCAAAGGCCACTAAAATTGCCGTGGCCGTCACTAATACGACGGAAAGCATTAAAATACTCATCAAGTTATGACCTAAGGCCCGGCGATTGGTATTTTGCCCATCGTTAAACATTAACGGCGCGATGATACCCATGAGAAAAATCTCCGGGTTAAATTCAAATTTTGCCGCCGTGGGCAATAAAGCTAAAATCACCCCTAAGCCAATTTCCAATAAAGGCACGGGTACCTGTGGTATAAAATGATTGATCACTTGGGCAACCACTACGGCTGCCACCATTGCTAAAATAAATATTTCCATCTTGATCCACCCCACCATTTAAAACTGGTTATATTTTACCGCTAATTAGCCGTAAAATGATTCAAACCTTAGCAGTATCTTACCCGAAATCAGATTTAACGCCAATAATGTTGGCTTGCGTAATTATTCTCAAGCTAAATCGTTGACTTACTATTTGTAAGCGCATACACTAACGGTAAAATCTAGGTTAGGAGTGATTTTTATGACCACAGCTTTTGCCAGTCCTTCTACTTATGTTCAAGGCAAGAATTTATTGGATCATGCCGCCGAATACATCAAACCTTATGGCGACCACGGTCTTTTATTGACTGATAATAATGTTTGGAACTTATTAGGGGAAAAATTTTATAATACCCTGAATCAAGATGGCTTAAAAATTGAACACGTTGAATTCAACGGGGAAAGTTCGCCGGAAGAAATTGCCCGGATCCAAACCATTGGTGAACAAAGCGATGCCAAATTCATCATTGCCTTAGGTGGCGGTAAAACCAATGACACCACCAAAGCTGTGGGGGACCAGTTAAAAATTCCAGTGGTCATTGCGCCTACCCTAGCCTCCAATGACTCCCCTTGTACCCGCTTGAGCGTGATTTACTCTGAAAATGGGGAATTCTTAAAATATATGTTTTACGATAAGAATCCCGATTTGGTCTTGGTGGATACCAGCGTCATTGCCGGTGCCCCAGTCCGCTTTTTGATTGACGGGATTGCCGACGCCCTTTCCACCAATGTGGAGGCCCAAACCATCGCCCGGGCTCGCACCACCACTTTATTACCGTTAAAAACCCAACAGACCCAAGCGGGCTTAGCCCTGGCAGAAAAATGTGAAGCCCTCCTCTTCCAATATACCGACACGGCCGTAGCCACGGCCAAAGCTCGGATGGTCACCCCGGCATTGGATCACATTATCGAAGCCAACATCCTCCTCAGCGGTGTTGGCGCCGAATCCTCTGGCTTAGCAGCTGCCCATAGTTTCCAAAATGGCTTGACCGCTCTCACTGGGGATGTGCACAAGTTGACCCATGGCCAAAAAGTTGCCTTTGGGACGCTAGTGAACCTGGTATTAGAAGGCGCTTCTGATGAGAGATTGACCAAGTACTTGAAATTTGAAGTGGATCTGGGCTTACCCACAACTTTACGGGACCTGCACTTGGAAAACGCCAGCAATGCGGACCTGATGAAGGTAGCGGAATTAACCACTCAAGCTGGTGAAACTATCCACAACATGGGCTTTGAAGTCACTGCCGATGATGTCTTCCAGGCCATTAAAGCTGTAGATGCTTTTTCTAGAACTTATCAAGGTTTAGCATAAATCTTAAAATTTTAATTTATCAACTCATAAAAAATAACACAAGTTGAACTATCGAGTAATCACGGTTCAACTTGTGTTATTTTGTGTATTGCTTGTCTTAAATATCCAGATATTCAATCGGGTGGTTTTGACTAGCTTTAATTTGAGTCAGAATCGTTGAACTGAATACATCTTTTAAATCACTTAATTGATCAACAATTTTAAAGGTACGTCGTGCTACTTTGGAATCTGGTACAAAACTGGTATCCTGACTGCGAGGCGTATTCCAATAATGCCAATTGGCATCTAAGCGGGTGTAATAAACGAACTTACCGCCCTTGGTTTGATATAGCCGCCGACTTTCTAACATCGTTTTATCGTTACTGGGAATTTGAGCGGTATAAAGCTTCCGACCCCAAAAAACTTTATATTGTTGAATTCCGCCTTGACCCACACTGAGTTTTATTTGAGTAAATCCTTGTTGTTGCGCCTGGTTCTTTTCAACCAGTAGTTGAAACCCTTGAAACAGTGCTTGAGACAGACTTAGATTTAGATCTGGCAACGCCTCATCAATAAATTGCGTATCTTCAGCAGAAAAATACACGGTTTTATTAGCCATCAGTATTCATCTCCTTTTCTAAACATATGCATAAGTATACGTATAAACCACTTCAAAATCAATTTTATCCTTAAAAATAGTTATAAAACGCTCTGAATTCCAAGATAATTATCAAAAATCCCAGAGACTCGGTATAATTAGAGTATGAAGGGAGTTTTGAAGATGAAATTGAAACAGAAAGTTTTATTATTCGTTGGCCTTTTAGGGGGTTTGGTGTTAGCTTTAGGGACACCGCAAGCCAAACCAGTACACGCCGCCGAACAAGTGGCCATCCCCACCCAGGATGTGAACTTATTGACCATCAACAACTATGACAGCACCTTGACCAATATCTCTGGCAATGGCTTAAACACCACTACTCAAACTGTGCCCGGGTTATCACCTTGGCAGATCACCAAAGTCATGGCCGTCATGCCCACTATGTTATTTGGGGCACCCTATTATAAATACGCCCATAATGGCTACCAAGTGGGTACGAATCTTTGGCTAGACGACATCAAAACCATGGTCTTACCAGTGGGTACTAGCGCTAAGATGCCCGTTAATGCCGGGGATGTCAATGGCTTCAATCAACCCCTAGTGGCCACCGTGGCCAACGCCAAAGTAGTGGGCATCTGGCGGGATCACGCCTTTAAGACTGCGGTTCAAACCGTGGCTGCCGGGGACAAATACGCCATCACCGGTTACTACTACGATTCAAGCAATGGCTTGTGGTTTGATCTAGGCAATAACCAATGGATCCCTAGCTACTATGTCAGCACCAGCTTACAGACCCAAAAATCCTATACGGACTGGCTGGCCACCCAAAAATAAGTCACATTCAGCAATTATTAATAGCCACAAATTGATTTCTAGCTTATAATGATTTATCTGAATAAATTGCTGCGAGGTGCAACTGTGGCTAACAATAAGCGCAATAAGGATTCTGAAGTCTCCTTAAAAAGGTTTTTTGTGGAATGTTTACTGATCTTTTTAATGGTCTTCGGAACCGGTCTATTTTTGAACCGACATGTCTTTGCTCTAGAACAAGTGGCGGGTCCCTCTATGCAGCCGGCCTTTGAAACTGGCGACCGGGTGGTGGCTGTGCGCAACGCCCAGATTCACCGGGGTGATATCGTCATCTTAGATGCCCCGGATCAGCCCGGGGCTTTATATATCAAACGAGTCATTGGCCTGCCGGGTAATACCGTATCTTCCAATAACGATACAACGTATATCAATGGTAAATCCCTGCAGGAGACTTATCTCACCCAGTTCAAGCGGCACTTGAAAAACGGCGATCAATACACCCAAGATTTTACCTTAAGGTCTTTGAACCTGGCGGCTAAAGTCCCCAAGAACAGTTACTTCGTCATGGGGGATCATCGGGATGTGTCCAGTGATAGTCGCCGCTTTGGTTATGTGAAAAAGAGTGCCATCGTTGGCGTGGTGAAAATGAAGTTTTGGCCCGTCAACGCTTTCAAATTTTATTAATTTCAAATAAATCACGGTATCCTGAGTTATTGGGCGACCGTGATTTTTTTTACGAAAATCTTTTTACTTATGTATTTATTTCAGTTAAAATAAGTTTTGCATTAGAAGCGAAGCCGTAGTGTGCTTCGGACTGGTTCGTAAACTTCCCAGGATAAAAAACCAAGTACTTCAGAAAGAGGTTGGAAATAGTGCAAAAAGTTATTATTGATTGTGACCCGGGGATCGACGATGTGCTGGCGTTAATGCTGGCTATTCAAGACCCCAACTTGGACGTGTTGGCCATCACGGTGGTCAGCGGCAATGTGCCGGCAGACCTAGGAGTGCAAAATGTCATCAAGTGTCTTGAATTTTGTGACCGGCTGGATATCCCTATTTATCAAGGGGCTAGTGGGCCTTTAAAACGGGCATATGTCTCTGCCCAAGATACCCATGGTGAAGATGGTTTAGGGGAATCCCATATCCCGGTGACCAGTGCTAAACAAGCTGAAGACCTGGATGCGGCCACTTTTTTGGCCCAGACTTTTCAAACGCCCCAAGCCATTGGCGTGATTGCCTTAGGACCCCTGACAAATATTGCCCAGGCCCTCATGGCCAATCGAATTCTCGGTGCAAATCTCAGCCGTTTCGTGTCCATGGGTGGCACTTATCAAGCTGCCGGCAATTGTTCCCCAGTGGCTGAATACAACTATTGGTGTGATCCCGACGCCGCCCAATACGTGTATGCCCACTTAGGCCAGTTGATCGAGATGATCGGCCTTGATGTCACCCGGCAAATCGTGTTATCGCCGGATATTTTGACCTACTGCCAATATATGAACGCCAAGGTCGGCCAGTTCATCGCAGCCATCACGCATTTTTACTTTGACTTTCATTGGCACCAAGAACGGGTTTTGGGTTGTGTCATCAATGATCCCTTAGCCGTGGCCTATTTCAGCGACCCTGAGCTTTGCAGCGGCTTTAATACTTATGTGGACGTGGCCACCACCGGTATTGCCCTGGGGCAGACCTTAGTAGATGTCAATAACTTCTATCAACGTGAAGCTAATGCCTGCGTATTGACTCAGGTCAATGCCCCGGCCTTCTTTGAACAATTCTTGACCACCGTCTTGCACTTGGCACCAACTCAAGTCAGCAGCGATGTGCAACGGTTTGCCATGGGAGGTTCAAAATGAAAAAAACAACAACGAAAGTTATCAGTATCGTTGCCCTTTGTGTCGCTTTAAACTATGTCGGGGGCAACTTGGCCTTAATGCTAAAATTACCCATTTATCTAGACAGTATTGGCACTATTTTTTCCGCCGCTTTATTAGGCCCTTGGGTGGGGATGTTAACCGGGACTTTCAGCGGACTCTTAAGTGGGGTCACCACAGACTTATTTTCCTTATACTACATCCCGGTGCAAATCTTGACCGGGTTAATGGCCGGCTTGATTTTACACCGGGCCAATAAATTGCGCTGGCTGCCCTTACAAAGCTTGGCGATCTCTTTGCCAGGTACGGTGGTATCTTCGGCTATTACCGCTTACTTATTTCATGGGATTACTTCTTCCGGCTCTAGCTTGTTAGTCCAAGTCTTGGCCGGATTGGGATTGTCCAAATTCGCCAGTGTGTTAATTATCCAAGTGGTGACCGATTATGCTGACCGCTTGATTTCCGTGGTCTTGGTGGCAGCCGTCATCACCGTTTTAGTAAAACGTAAAGTTGTTACTTATAAATAATTTAAGTCATTATAGTTGGGAGGACTGTACCTATTTGGTACGGTCCTTTTTTGCAAAGGAGCCCGCCCATGAACTACCTTAAATCACATACCAAACCCATCGCTTGGCTCACCTTGATTATCGCTGTCGCCCTAAGCCCACTGTTTATGAACCATTTATATGGCAGTTTTGACCTCACTTTCCATATGGCCCGGATCAGCACTTTAGCGCAAAACTTGCAGGCCGGCCACTTCCCCAACGGCATCCACAACGCCTATTTGAGCGGCTTGGGCTATGGCATTGGCTTTTTCTACGGCAATTTCTTCTTATATCCCCTGGCCGGCCTAGTGTCCTTGGGACTGCCCGTGTATACCGTCATCCGCTTATTCTTGGCCCTCATTATTGTTAGCGCTATTTTGTCCATGGCCTATGTAGCCCAACAAATCTGTCATAATCCCCGAGCCAGTTTACTGGCAGCGGGGCTTTATGGCCTAACCAATTATGTGCTCTTTGCCGTCTATGCTAGAGGTGCTTTGGGTGAAAGTTTGGCATTGATTTGGGTCCCCTGGATCTTGTTGGGCCTTTACCAGCTCATTTTTCAAGCTAAAACCAAATGGTGGCTGTTAGCCTTTAGTTTTAGTGCCCTATTAGTCAGCCATATTATTAGTTTTATGTTGATGCTGGGCTTGGCCCTGGTCCTAACTATCTTGAACCTCAAACGTCTGACCCAGGATAAGCGTTGGCTGGCCTTGCTCAAAGCCGCTGGTTTAGCGTTAGGTTTGACCGCGGCTTTTTGGGGACCCTTTGTCCAACAATATGCCGCCCAAGCTTTTAACGATACCGCCTATAACCCTAAAACCGGTTGGCCCTTGATTATTACCACTGGCTTACAAGCCCTCGGGGAACTCAATCCTTTAAGCATGAACTCCTTTGGCTATGTGGGCCCCTTCTTGATTCTAGTACCGTTGGTGAGTTTAGGCTATCACTTGCTTTTCAACCGACGCCGCCTCACAGGCAATCCTTTTTTAACGCAATTATTCTGGTTAGCTGCCCTGGCCGCACTGGTGGTGGTGAGTCAAAGTGCGTTGAACCTCACCTTGAAATTGCTACCGGGGCTGCGGGTGATCCAGGTCATTTGGCGCTTTAACATCTTTATCGTCCCCATTTTGGTCCTTATTTCCGCCAACGTTCTGGCACAACTGGTGACGCACTTCAAAGCGCCAAAGGTTAGTCAGCGCCTCATGGGGGTTATTTTGCTCCTATTGGTGGCCAATGCCGCCATCCCCCTGCAACAGACCCATGCCTTTTTGCGGGACCAGAGTAAACACCTGACCCAAAGCCAAGCCACCAATTGGTACACGGTGAGTCAAGGGGAATACTTACCTGTCAACTTCAAGAAATACCATGATCCCAATACCGTCAATCAGTGGGCGTTGAGTAGCCAACAAGCCGGGGTGCGCCTGATTTCCAACAACCCTAATCAAACCACGCTGGCCACCACCGCCAAGGCCGCAGGTAAGCCCATTACCATCCCCAAAACCTATTATCGCGGCTATCAATACAAGCTGTATCAAAAAAACCAGCTCATCAAAGCTGGTCCGGTGACTTTAAATTACGATGGTTTGGGTAAAGTGACCCTGCCGCCAAACTTCAAAGGCCGCATCCAAGTGACTTACCACAGCACGACCCTGGCTAAAATCGCTGGCGCTATCAGTCTCTTGACTTGGCTGGGCTTGGGCCTGTTTACCCTTAGACGCTGGCGTCAGCGCAAACCGTCCCATTCCGCCTGAAATTCGGCTAGAAAATCTTGCATATATTGGGTCCGCACCCGGGCCAACTGCTGCCCGGCAGTAGTATTCATCGTATTTTCCAGAGTGAGCAACTTTTCATAAAAATGATTCACACTGGTGGTGGGATGCTGGCGGTATTGGTCATGGCTTTTAAGGGTCACCACCGGAATGTCCGGGTCATAGATGGCATGTCCCGCGTGGCCACCGTAAGCAAAGGTCCGGGCGATACCAATGGCTCCCAGGGCATCCAGCCGATCGGCGTCTTGCACATATTGCCCCACCGCCGATAAAACATAATGATGTTGCAGGTTTTTGGAATAGGACATATGTTGCATGGTGTCTAAAATATCGGCTTGTTCCGTGGCCGTAAAACCGACGCTGGTCAATAATGCGTTAATTTGAACCAAAGTAGCCGGAATATGGTCGTTTAGTTTCTCATCAATGGTGTCATGAAGCCAACAGGCCGCTAAAACCGCTGCCAGCTGGCGATTGTCTGCGGTGGCGGCTGGCTGGTCTAACTTAAATAAGCGTTGTCCTAAAGCGGCCACCCGAGCCACATGCCAATAGTCGTGGCCGCTGGTATCTTTGGCAAGTTGTGTCTGGGCAAAGTGTTCGATCGACGTTAAATCCATATTAAAATTCTCCTCTACATGATGGGCTAAAAATAACGGTTGTTTGTTGATTGGAATTCGGTCAATCAATAACAACCGTTTTCCAATTTTTGACTGGTTAAAAATCTGCTGTTTAAGCTTATCATGCCCGCCCCACCAGTACAAATGAGCAAAATATACTAATTTTCTGTGCCTTATTTGCACCGCTTCCAGCAGAACGTGGTATCCTTAGCACAGAAAGGCGGGGATGACTTATGTTTCTAGCAATCAAGGAAATTTGGCATAACAAAATGCGCTATGGCCTCATTATTGTGACCATCTTTTTAACCGCTTATTTGATTTTCTTCCTGACAGGTTTAGCTGTTGGTTTAGGTCGTAACAATCGTACCGCCATTGACCAATGGCCCGCCCAACAAATTGTCTTATCTAACTACGCCAATCAAAGTCTAGTGGCTTCCACCATTACCCCGCAGCAAATTCAAGCTGCGGGTTTGGCCCTAAAAGGTACCCCTATTGGGCAAACGTCAGTGGTGGTCAAGGCCCAAGGTCAAGCTACCAAAATTGATGGCACCTTGTTTGGCATCAAGTGGGACAGCTTTATTGCCCCGAAACTCACCGCGGGCCGCTTACCCCATCAGGCCAATGAAGTGGTGGTGGACGATGGCCTGCTGGCTGCGGGGATCAAACAAGGTGCTAAAATCAGCTTAAATGGCAGTAAGACCCCTTATAAAATCGTGGGCGTGACCCATGACAATCGTTTTTATACCGTGCCGGTTATTTTTACAGATTTAGCAACTTTTAGACAGCAACGCTATGGCAATGACCAGGTCCCAAATATCAGTGCGCTGGTCCTGCGCCATAAAACAACGATTAAGGGTACTGACTTAGTTCAGGTTTCAAAGGCTGCCTTGATCAATCATATCCCGGGCTATACCGCCCAAGTAGCTACCTTTGGGCTGATGATCGGCGCCATGATTTTGATCATCTTCTTAACCATTGGTATCTTTATGTATATCCTAACTATTCAAAAAATCAGTCTCTATGGCATCATGCGGGCCCAAGGCATTGGCAACCGCACCATTGTGGGGGCTCTCTTCAGCCAAATCCTGCTGGTCAGCCTATTAGGGGTTGCCCTGGCCGTTTTGGCCCTAGGCATCACCCACCTGGTCATGCCCGCCAAAGTGCCATTTTATAGCAATTGGTGGCTCACCTTAGCCCTCGGGGGATTAAATGTCCTGATTGCTCTTTTAGGCGGGGCCATTTCCCTACCTAAGATTTTGAAAGTCGATCCACTAGCTGCGATTGGAGGCGATTAAGATGGCTTTGATTGAATTGCACCAAGTTACCAAAACTTATGGCCAAGGACACAAAGCGGTCCAAGCCTTAAAACCTACTGACTTCCAACTAATGCCCTCAGAATTCTTGGCCATCACCGGCCCTTCTGGCTCCGGGAAGACCACCTTGTTGACCATTATTGGCCACTTACAGCAAGCCAGCAGCGGCAGTATTCAAGTCAACGGCCAAGATACCAGCACCTATTCGGCCAAACAACTCACCAAATTACGCTTTAATGAATTTGGCTTTATCCTGCAAGCTTCTAATTTGATTCCCTTTTTGACCGTCAATGACCAATTCAAATTGGTGGACCGCCTGACCAATAAAGGTAAGCTGTCCCAAACTCCCACAGCCTTGTTGGACCTGTTAGGCATTGGGGAGTTAAAGGATAAATTCCCCAATCAGCTTTCTGGTGGGGAGCGGCAGCGGGTGGCCATTGCTCGGGCACTGTATAATGATCCCGATATTATTTTAGCCGATGAACCCACGGCCAGTCTGGACACCAGTCGGGCCTTGCAAACCGTGGGGATTTTGGCCCAAGTGGCCCACGACTTACATCGGGGCGTGATCATGATCACCCATGATACCAAGCTCCTGGATGATACCGACGGGGTCTATGACATGCGCGATGGGCAATTGACTCAAATCAAATAAGAATTTTGGCACCAAACTCAGCACCAAATTTAGCCCTAATTTTAACATTGCTTGGGTTAAGTTTGGTGCTTTTTGCATGCGCGGTTGTCCGTATTTTGTGCGAAGTCACCCCAGTAAACACTTAACCAAAAAATAAAAATACAATATGTTGACATCAACATATGTTGGTACTATCATATAACTGTTCGATGGGATTCAGTAGTGGTTGCTGATCATTACCCAGCCCTAGTACGCTGGTTTTAACACTGAATCAAAGAACAGATGGGAGACTTTTGATGAAAAGCAATACAGCATCAGCACGATTAGTCACAAATAGTTTACACACGGAATATTTTTCCACGGGTTGGATGGCCTTTGAATTTTTAGTTGGCTTATATTCAGGCTTAAAAGCTGGCTCCATCCTGCTAATTGCCTTTGGCTTGGATAGTTTTTTAGAAATCATTTCTGGGAGTACCTTGATCTGGCGCCTGCGCAAGGAAGCTAACGGTGCGCCTAGTGTTGAAATCAAGCGCTCAGAACAACGCTCTTCTTTGATCGTCGGCACGATTTTGTTATTATTGGCCGTTTATGTGGTCTTTGTTTCGGCCACCAATTTAGTAACCCACCAAGCTGCCGATGCCAGCACCTCCGGGATTGCCATCGCCATTGCCTCAGTAATCTTGATGCCCATCTTAATGTTGCGTAAACGCGCATTGGGCAAAGCTTTGCATTCCCCAGCACTGATCGAGGACGGCATGTGTAACATCACCTGTGCCTATATGGCCGGCACCGTCTTAGTGGGGGCCTTATTGACCGCCCTATTCGGCTGGTGGTGGGCTGATTCTCTTGCTGCCTTGGTATTGGTTTACTTCATTGCCAGTGAAGGCTGGGAAGCTTTTCAAACCGGTCGGGGCAAGGATTAATTATTTGTCAGTCTCAAAATGATGAACTTCAAACCAGTAAAATAATAAATTAAAGCACCAATTTCAAAACTAGCTTGTCACCTAAATTAAGACGACTAGCCCACTGAAATTGGTGCTTTTATTAATTTTATAGTTGACCGTGCGAATATGGTACAACGCCAAATGTATTTTAACTCACTAATCATCGGCCACCGGTTGCCAGCCTTTGCCCACATTCACCCAATCCAAGAAATGGGTATATTTAGCCAACTCGGGAATGGATAGGCCAATGGTGCTGTTGGTGCTGCCGCCAGCAGTGTAGACGGTTTCAAATCGTTTTAAGGAGTCATCCAAGTAAATTGCCACGTCGTCTTTCACCGCAAAGGGGCAAACGGCACCAGGCTCATGGCCAATGATAGTAGCCACTTCATCCCCCGGAATCATTTTGGCCTTGGTAGCAAAGGCATGTTTATATTTTTTATTATCCACCTTGGCATCCCCGGCCATCACGATCAAGACAGGTTGGTCGTGGACCAAAAACGTCATTGATTTGGCAATCTCAGCGGGTTGACAATGCAATAATTGGGCAGCATGGGCCACGGTATCGCCAATAGCCTCATGTTCCACGACTCGACCTGGGAGATGCAATTGTTTAAAGTAAGCTTTCACATTTTCAACAGACATTCAATCCGACCTTTCGTAAATTAGATTGTTAAATTAGTATACGATGAGAATTATGAAATGTGAAGCCTTATTTTATTATTTTTCAAATTATGTTTTCATTTATCGGGAAATCCCCTCCTGAATATTTGCTGATTTACGGCGGTTCTGTTGGGTTATAAACAGTTTTCGAATAATACTTTTTGAGATAAATATGACAATATCCCCAATCTGTGCCGTTTTTGACAGTTGACGCATTTCTGTCTCTTGTTTTAGGACAGCCTTAAAGTTTATGATAAAGCTAGATTATGACACTTGTCCATAATTTGACAGGTGTTCTTAGATTGAACGGAGGTTAGTCATGGATTATCCAAAACTATTAGCACCAGGCAAAATTAATCAACTAGAACTTAAGAACCGGGTCGTGATGACCGCCATGGGGGTCGGCTTGGCCAACCATGACGGTACCGCCAGTGCGAAAACCCTGCAATATTTCAAGGAGCGGGCCGATGGCGGCGTTGGTTTAATCATTACTGAATATACGCGGATCAACGAAAAAGATGCCATTGTGTCCGGCGAACAATTGGCCATGTCCCAGCCCAAACATGTTAAAGCCTTTCAAAAGGTGGTGGCAACTGTCCATCAAGCCGGTGCCAAAATTTTTGTGCAACTCCACCATCCCGGTCGCGAGAATGTCCCCTTGTTTCCAGCGGTCTGGCCCACCAGTAACCGGTTAGCTAAAATCATCCCCGGCTATTGGCGCTTTTTTGGCAAAGTCATGGGCAATAATGATCGCAGTTCTTTAACGGACCCCCGTTATTACCAGTTTATGAATCGTTTTATGAAACCATTACGGGCTCCCAGCGATGTGCCTGCTGGCTTAGGCTTTTCACCCTTTGGTAATTTCAAGATCAAACCTTTGACCATTGCCGAAATTCACGCCATCGAAACACAATTTGTTGCCGCCGCCAAACGGGTCCAGGCATCTGGCGCCGATGGTGTGGAGCTGCATGCCGGACATGGTTATTTATTAAATCAGTTTTTAAGCCCCTATACTAATATTCGAACAGATGCTTATGGGGGCAACACTGAAAATCGGGCCCGTATCGTCAAAGAAATCATCACCGGTATTCGCCAGCATTTGGGCCCAGATTTCCCAATTTCAGTGCGCTTAACGGTCAATGAATTTTACGACAAAATTGGCTACCCCGGCCAAGGTATCACCCTTGCTGAAGGGATCAAACTGGCCAAATTAATAGAAGCATATGGTGCAGATGCGTTAAATGTTACCATTGCCAATTCCGATACCCAAGTACTCATCAGCGAACCGATCAGCTATCCCTTAGGCTGGCGGCAACCCTTGGTCAAGGCCATCAAGGCTGCGGTTAACATTCCGGTCATTGCGGTGGGGGTCATTCGCACACCCCAACAAGCTGAAGCAATTTTGGCATCGGGTAATCAAGATTTCATTGGTTTAGCACGGTCCTTATTAGCCGATCCCTTGTGGGTCAAAAAGGCTGAAGCCAACACGCCTCAATTAATTAACCGCTGTATCGGGTGTCTAGTTTGCCAAGAAAGCTATGAAGCAGGTATGATGTCTGGCGAGCCGGCAATTTGTACCGTCAACCCTAGAGCAGGGCACGAAACTGAGATCCCCATCAACGCCGTTAAAGATGGTCAAAAGCGGCCCGTACTCATCATTGGTGCCGGGCCGGCGGGTTTAACCGCCGCTAGAGAACTGGCCCTACGAGACTTTGAGGTAACCATCATAGAACAATCTGCTAGTACTGGCGGTCAGGTCAAATTAGCGGAACGGCCACCCCACAAAGAAAAAATTGCCTGGTCGTATCTTGATTTAGAAGCCCAAGCCAGACAAGCTGGTGCCAAGATTCGGTTGAATACTGCCGCCTCTTCTGAATTGTTGAAAAGCTATCACCCTTACGCTGTACTGATTGCCACTGGGGGAACAGCTTTTAAGCCCAATATTCCCGGCGCTACCCAGAATTTTGTGTATACTACCACGCCAATTTTACAGGGTAACGTGACCTTTCATAATCAAAAAATCGTCGTTGTGGGTTCTGGGATGACTGGCTTAGAAACTTCAGAACTATTAGTTCAACAACATAATCAGGTAACTATTGTGGAAATGGCTGACCAAATTGCCCCTGGTGTTTTTGCCCCTAACGTTTGGGATGTTACCGAGCGCTTGAAGGCCGGCAATGTTCGCTACCTAACTGGTCGCAAATTGGTTGCTATTGACGACCATACCGTGACCTTGATTCAACAGAACCATGTTCGTGAGCTTTTACAAGCAGATGCGGTGGTCCTGTCCTTAGGTGTCTGCCGTAATGTGCCCTTAGCAAAAAGTTGGGCCGGCTTAGTCAGTAAATTAGTGGTCATTGGCGACGCCAATCGGATTGGGCGAATCAAAGATGCCATCCACGCTGGCTTTAAAGCTGCCCGTAATTTATAAGAAAGCAGGTTTTATATATGACAGTAGCTGTTATTAGTGGCACCACTTCAGGTCTGGGTCGGCAATACGTTGACGCCATCATGACCGAATGTCCCGAAGTTGATGAAATTTGGATGATTGCGCGGCGGGAAACTCGACTTAAACAAATCGCCGCGACCTATCCCACCATGCACTTTAAATTAATTACCATGGACTTAGCCGTTCCAGAAAATTATGTCACCTTACAGGCATTCTTTCAGACCCACCAGCCAACTATTTCGGCATTGATCAGTAATGCCGGTGTGGCGTTTAACGGGGATGTCATTGACACACCTTTGAGCCAATTGTTAACCATGATCAATTTGAATGTGGCTGGTTCTACAGCTTTGACCAAAATTGCTCTGCCTTACCTGCAAAATGGTGGCTTCATTTTACAAGTGGCTTCCGTATCATCTTTTGTTCCCAATCCTCATCAGGCTGTCTACAGTTCTACCAAAGCCTATATTGCCAGCTTTGCTTTAAGTTTGCGACAAGAACTTAAAGGCCGAAATATCAATGTTTGTGCGGCGATGCCCGGTCGGATGAAAACTGAAATGGATGACATGCTAAACAAAACTGGCCGTGAAGGTGTTTTTGAACTCGTCCCCAGTTTAAATATCCCTAAATTTGCCCACCGGACTATTCAAGCCGCTAAACGGGGGCAAAGTAGTTACACCATGAATTGGTTCTATAAAACTTTCCGCGTCGTAGCAAAACTAGTGCCCCATTCATTTTTAGTTCGCTTTACCGGCGTCTGAAGTATACTAGGTGTTAAGGTCCAAGCTTAAGGGGGATCCCCATGAAAATTGATCTAGATAAACCACTTACCCGAGGGGCAACCCGCACCCTCAAAGCTTTTCAAACGGGGTTTTTTCTAGAACTTGCCAAACAGCCCTTTGAAAAGGTTACCGTCAATGCTGTCTGTGTTGCCAGCGACTATCCTCGGGGAACGTTTTACAATTACTTTGATGATAAATTCGATCTTTGTCGCTACTGCTGGTGGACAATTTATCAAATTATTCGGAAAGATCTACCCGCCGATATCGCCAGTGCAAAACGGCCAATATATTTATTTAAGCGCTTATTCAGCTTTTTTAAAGTCAATCATGAATTGGTCAGAGCCATCCTAGCTAAAAATGAGCGGGGTGGTCAGCTTTGGCAAAGTGCCGCCACTTATATGCGGGAAGAAGCAAATGCCATCGTGTTAGCCTATTGTCAGCCAACTGCTGCTGATGGGGTACCCGCGCAACTCACAGCGCGCTTTTATAGTGATTTGATCATCGCCGTCTTGGAATGGTGCTTATTTGCAGAACCGAACATCGCTGAATCAACAGCGGTTCAGTACTTTGAAACACTGCTACGCTCAAATTAATTGCCCCATGAATGCAAAAATCCTGCCTACAAAGATTAGCTCTTTGCTGGCAGGATATTTTTTACTTACGCCTGTGTCGAATCCGTCAATTGCTTTAACTTTTCAAAAGCCTGATAAAATGCTCGCTCCACGTAACGGGAGCCGCCAATTTTGCCCAACTCTCCCGGGGCCATCCCCCGACCAAAGCGAAAATTGCCGTCTTCGTCTTCTTCTTGGTCCACTTGGGGATATTGACTACCCATGCCAAAAATAGGTTGGCCCAACAGATAAGGCATATGGAAATCAAACTGAATCGCGTTGGTGCCCACTTTGACATAAAAGAGACTGTAGTAGTCTTTTTCGTGGACCACCAAACACTTGGGACAGCTTAAAATGAGTTGTTGATGATCCTCGTAGTAATCAACGACGCGCTGATCAAAGTAATGTCGAGCTTCGCGAAATTCTTCTAAGTGGGAGCCACAAAGTTGGACCCATAATTTATCCGGATTATCTGGGCGATAAAATTCAACCCCCACCAGGGGACTATTAGCCTGCAGGAACAACGCCAACGCCTTGGCTTTTTCCCCATAATAATCCGGGGCGTCGGGGCGCTGGGGTTTGGTTTTGGCCAAGTGATTAAGCTGGACGGTCCAAAAGGCTAAATCGATAATCGCCTGTTCCAAAGGGTCGGAAAAACTGGCCAGCAACTGCTGATAGTCCGCTCGAAATTGCTGCTGTTCAGCGCTTTTGGCCCGTTGCCGGGCAAGGGCCGTTGGACTTCGGCGCTCAATACCCCGCAGATGCTTCAACAAAGCTTGAAACTGGTCTTGATGGGCGACGAGATTAAAATAATCAAAATAATTATAAACCGGCACCTGTAACGTCCGGCCATAACATTCCAATGGGTAAAAATAAGCCACCCGCAGATAACCATACTGGGTCAATAGGCGCCGCTGGCGATAATTTAGCTTAGGAAAAATTAATTTTAAATCATTCGTGGTAGCGCCAATCTGATTTTCATTCACATAGGTCAATATTTGTTGATAGCGCTCCGGGGCATTAATTTGTGCTATGACAAAATTAAATAATTCATCCCGATGAATCTTCGTCTTGGCCTGGGGTAATTCTACGGTCAATAGGTCACAAATCTGCAGTAATTTTGTTTTAGTACTATGGGCCAGTATCGTGCTTTTATGTTGGGCAATCATGTCCAGACAAGTGGTCGTTGTTGGTTTCGCAAATGGTGCTCCCATTTGTGGCTCACCTCATATTATCAATGTATCATTTCGTTTTCTTAAGTTGACCTTCCCGATAAAAGTGAATGGCTAAGGTGATCAATATCAAAGCAATGACCACGATCACGAACACCCCTGAGGGAATTTCGATATCGATTTGGGGGATAGTCAAGAACAGTTTCACGGCGATAAAGGCAATCAAGCAATAGGCCATGGGCTCCAGTTCAGGGATGCGGGCCATCAAATTCACGATGATTTCAGCCACGCCCCGCATCACTAAAATACCCACTAAACCCCCGATCAACACAATGATCGGGTTCACGGAAACCGCCAGAGCTGCCAGGATGGAGTCCACCGAAAAGATGGCGTCCATGAAGACCATTTGCACCACCACCGACCAAAATGTCCCCTGTTTCGTCTTTTTTTTAGCCTGGGTGGTATCTTGATGATGATACTTGCGGAAAAAATCCACCACTAAGTACATCAAATACATGGCCCCCAGCAGTTTAACTTCCCACATATGGATCATGAAAGTCCCTAGGCCAATCATGATAAAGCGCAGAATATACGACCCCCAAAGGCCCCACAAAAGTGCGCCTTCTTGTTGGCGTTTGGTGGGCAGGGTTTGGGTCTGAGCGGCCAGCACCACAGCATTATCCACCGACAATAAACACTCCAGGATAATGATGGACAAAATAATTGACCAATCTTCAGCCGAATCAAGTACGTTCACCCAATTTTGCAAGCTAAAAAACGGTCCGTATAGTTCTTGAACGAACTGGATCACGAATCAAGTGCCCCCTTCAAAAGTTTTCTCACAGGTAAGTATACCTTACTTGCCCCAACTATTGGAAAGGCGATTGAAAATTTCATGGAAATTTCAACTCAGTTGAAAACGAAACAACCAATTTTAAATTACGCCAAGGTTGTCTCAAGTTGTGCGGCCGGCAATATTTTTATTTTTCCAAAAACTCTGATAGAATGAATGCCAGACACAATCCCGGTCACCTATAAAGGAGCACACATGAGTAAAACATTAGTATTAGCTGAAAAACCTAGTGTCGCCAAGGATATTGCTAAAATCATTGGCGCCAATGACAAACATAAAACTTATTTCGAAGGTCCTAAATATATCGTTACTTGGGCTTTTGGACACTTATTGACCTTAAAAATGCCTGAAGACATCAAACCTGACTGGCAGCAATGGCAAATGGCCACCCTGCCCATGATGCCCCAAGACATCGGTATTAAGCCTCTACCAAAAACTAGGGGGCAATTAAAAGCCATTGGGCAATTGGCTAAACGCCCCGACGTCAGCCAAGGGGTCATCGCCACAGATTCCGGCCGGGCGGGGGAATTATTAGCCCGCTGGATCTTCCAATGGATCCGCTTTAATAAACCTTTGAAACGGTTATGGATCTCATCGCAAACCGTGAAATCGGTTAAAGATGGCTTCAATAATTTAGCCCCAGCTAAAAAATATGACCTATTATACGAATCTGAATTGGCCCGGACCAAAGCTGACTGGTTGATCGGCTTAAATGTGACCCGAGCCCTCACAGTAAAATATTCGGACAATTTAAATGCCGGGCGGGTGCAAACCCCAACGTTGAACCTGGTCTTACAAGCCCAACAAAAAGCCGAGACCTTTGTGCCCACCACTTACTATTCAATTGACCTGAACTATCAAAATGAATCGGGTAGTCTAGTAACTAAGCATCCCCTGCAATTTACCGACCATCAAAAGGCAGAAGCTTTCATTCAACAGCTCAACGGCCAAAGCGGCAGCGTCACCAGTGTGACTACCAAAGAAAAAGCCACACCAGCCCCCCTGCCCTATGACTTGACCGACATTCAACTGGTGGCCAGCAACCGCTACCATTTCTCCGCCAAAAAGACCCTATCTTTGATTCAAGGCCTCTATGAAGTCCATAAAGTCGTCAGCTACCCCCGGACCGATTCCAAATATTTGCCCCAGGATGTGGCCAGCACCATGAAGGACCGCCTACAAGCCGTCTCTAAGTTTGACAAGCGGGCCCAAGCCTATATTCAAACCGGCGCTAAGATCACCAAACCCGGTGTCTTTAATGACGCCAAAGTGACGGATCACTACGCTTTGATCCCCACGGAAGAATGGCCTAATTTTGACCGGATGGACGGCGATGAAATTAAAATATATGACTTGATCGTGGACCGTTTCCTAGGCCTCTTTGCCCAAAAGCATGTGACCCAAACCACCACGGCCACCGTGGCCTTTGGTCAGACCCAGTTTAACTTCAAACAAACCACCGTCAAACAAGCCGGCTGGCAAGCTGAAGGTGAAACTGACAAGGCCGGGGTGGATTGGGCCCAGGTTAAACAAGTTAAGGGCAACTTCCAGATCAAAAAGCAATTGACCAGTGCCCCCAGTCTGTTAAACGACGGGACCTTATTGGCCCAGATGGAAAAAAGTAACTTAGGGACCCCCGCCACCCGGGCTGAAATTATTGAAAAACTCATCAAGTCGGAACTAATGGAACGTCGGGGCCACGTCCTGGCCGTTACCCCCAAGGGCAAACAATTGCTGGAATTGGTAAATCCGTCGCTACGGACCCCAGAATTAACCGCCAATTGGGAACAACAATTAGAAGCCATTGCCAAGGGCCAACAACAACCCCAAATATTCCTGAAGGGTATCGCCAAGGACACCCGCCGCTTGGTCAATGAAATCAAGGACTCCAAAGCTGAATATAAGGATTTCTCGATCACCACGAAGATTTGTCCGGAATGTGGCTCTAAATTGCGGGAACGCAATACCCGCGACGGCAAAATCTATGTCTGCAGTAACCCAGAATGTAGCTATCGCCGGCGCAAGGATCCCAAAGTTTCCAACCACCGTTGTCCCCGATGTCATCGTAAAATGGAAATTATCGACGGCAAAAATGGGTCATACTTCCGGTGTAAGTATGATGGTACCACTGAAAAAATGATGGATAGAAAAGAACGCCACAAAAAAGTTTCTAAACAAGAAGCCCGCCGCCTGATGCAAAAGGTCAATCAAGACGACGAGCCCATGGAAAGTCCCTTGGCGGCAGCGTTGAAAGCCGCGATGAAGGATAAATAAAAATAAGGTCAGCACGATTCCCAAGGGTAATTGCCCTGGATTGTGTTGACCTTTTTTGATAATTAAATAACTATTATTTCCTTGACTTATTGCGTTCTCGAATCTTCACATTCATTGCCTGGACCGTCATTAGACTATACAAGCGCCAGCCAATCCAAATCACGGCATAAATCAGAATAAAGATCACCAAAAAGCGGACCAGGCTCCCGGCTAAGAATTCCCAGGCAAACAGATAACTAGCCCCCAGGACAATTAAAACGGTCAGGATACAATGGATCCCAAAAAGGAGCGTAAAAGAAAAGCGCTCGATTTCAAATAACTGACTCAGCAGCCCAATCAAGCCGGCGGTGACCAGTAACGCGGCGGCGTTTTTAGCCGTGGCTGGAAAGAGTTTAAAGTGTAAAGCCAGGGTGCCAAAATAGACCGTGGCCCCCACCATGATGCCAAAGAGCACATCATGGATCACGTGTTTCAAATGTGTCATCATCCCACCTCACATCCCCAAACGCTGTTTTAAATCGCCTAGATACTTACGACTCACCGTTAATTTCAACCCATTTGCCATCCGGGCGGTCATATTCCCGGAAAATTCCGCTGCCAAGGTGGTAATTTTATCCAGATTCAAAATACTATTGCGACTGATTTGAATAAAATTATTATTATCTAATTTGGCCAGCATCGTCTTTAATTGGCCCCGCACGGTGTAATCCTTAGTTTGACTGTGAATGGTGAGTTGATCCCCGAATACTTCGATGGCCACAATGTCATTGAAGGCCAATAAAACCACCGTGTCATCCACGGTAATGGGTAAGGTTTGGCGCCGATTTTCCAGCTGACCTAACGTCGTCAGTAAGGCGGTGACATCACCGGATAGTTGGGCGGCCCGGACCAAGACTTCAATTTCATTAGGTTTTAAAGACGCATCTTGTTCAAAAGAAATCTTCACGGTCACAGCCTCTTTTCGTCATTAATATATTAATTATACCCGGGAGACAGCGGCCAGTCGACTGTGTTTGCTGAAAATCAAGGCCAATATCACAAAAACGGCTAAGAAGCCCATGAGGACACTCACCACTTGCCAGTTGGCTAAATCCTGCTGCAGTGCAATGGTCACGCCTAAGTGCTGGGTCAAGGTGGCCCGGGCGCCAGTCAAGTGCCCTGAAAATTTTTGATTCAAGACTGGATCCATTAACAGCTGGCGAAACAGGGCGGAATTGTAAGGTGCTGGGGTAAATTTACTAATCGTCTGGGCAAAAGCTGGCATCCCCCCAATGGGAATATAGACCCCAGCGAAAAAGCCGGCGGCCGTACCCACAATGGTGCTCAACTGACTGGCTGTGGTGGCCTTTTCCACAAAACTGAAAATCAATAGGTTGAAGGCCGTCCAAACGCCACTGCTTAATAGCGCCGTTAGCACCACTTGGGGCAGGACCGACCAGGGGATGGCAATGCCATCAACCAGGCCAAAATAAGCGTACATGATGATCCCTACTAAAATTTGCATCATGAAGCTAATTAAAACAGCTCCCAAGAGGTAAGCCCCTTGGATTTGCCAATATGGCGTGGCCGTCATGATAAAATCAGCTAAGCGCCCCTGTTGACGGTCCATGATCATTTGACTTAAGGCAATTTGACTGGTGGTAATGGCCACGATGGTCAAGGTGCCGCCAATGAGCCAGGGATCTAGGACCGCGCTGACATTGGGAATGGGAATGCTGCTGATCACGGTATTGCGTAAAAAGACCAAATAGAGGATAAAGGCGATCAACGCCCCTAAAATTGAAAAGAATACCGTGGCCCGATTGCCAAAATATAACGTTAGATTACGCTTGGTGAATGCTAACATTAGTGCACCGCCTTTCCTGTTAAAGCCATAAAGATATCATTCATATCCCCGGGTCGACACTCAAAGTCCGCCAGCAAGTCCTGGCACTTGTTTAAAACCGCTAAGGCCGCTTGGGCCGTTGGGACCGCCACTGAAATTGTCTGATGATCTGACTTAGCTTTTAGCCCTTGGGCTTGTAATTGCTGCAACAACTTAGAAGCATCTATCGGGGTTAGTTTCAGTTGGTAAGCAGCATATTGTCGGGTCAAATTGGCCACGGTATCCGCGGCAATAATGGCGCCATGATCGATAATGTACACAAAATCCGCGGATTGGGCTTCTTCCAGATAATGGGTGGTTAAAATAACGGTTAACCCCATATCCCGGCGCAAGTCTGCCAGGGTTGCCCAAATGATCCGCCGGGTTTGAATATCTAAGCCAGTGGAAGGTTCATCCAGGATCAAGATGGCAGGCTGGTGCAATAATGCCCGGACAATATCCACCCGCCGCCGTTGACCCCCAGACAAGGTACCGTATTTTTGGGTCACAAAGTCCGATAAGCCAAAGTGTTGGATCAGTTGTTGCTGCCAAGCAGCATCAATATGGGCATACATCTGAGCCCGCAGCTTTAAATTAGCCGCCACTGTTAAATCCCGGTCCAGTACACTATCTTGGAAAACAACGCCTAATTTGGCGCGATAACTGGTGGAATCAATCGCCAAGTTCCCTAAGCTGATTTGGCCACTGGTGGGGGCCACCAAGCCACAGACCATCCCCACGGTGGTGGACTTGCCAGCCCCATTGGGTCCCAGAAAAGCCACAAAACTACCGGCTTTAATGGTCATGCTGATATGATCCACCGCCATTTTGGCGTCGTAGGTTTTCGTCAAATTTTGAATTGTTAAATCGGCCATCTTGCCATCTCCCTTTTATCAATGCCCCTAGTTTAGCCGTTAAAACCCCGGCTGTCTTAAGGTTTGCCATGAGTCGTTTAAAATTGGGGATGAGTGGTGCAATAAAGCCGATAAAGCTCTTCAAACCCCCCGGGATTTCAAGTATAATGAAATGTATTGCGTTTTTATCAATTCATTTAGACAGGTGAACTTATGTTAGCAGTTTTTCTGAAGGGATTTATTCTATGCATCGCCTCAGTGTCATCCATTGGGATGCAAAATTTATTCGTATTTAATAATGCCTTAAGCAATCGGCTCAAGCGGGCCTTGGGTTACGCCGCGTTTGTTTGGGTAGCGGATACATCTTTGGTGTTGGTGGCTTTCTTTGGCATGGGGGCTATTTTAGCCAAAAGCGAGCTCCTGCGGCTAGGGGTCATGTTAGCCGGGGGATTGGTGGTTTTACTCATGGGCTGGCAGACAATTCGGTCCGCCCACGCCACCCAACTGAACCCCACCACGACCACCAACCAAACAGCGAAAAAAGTCTTTTTAAGTGCTTGGGTGGTCACTTGGGGCAACCCCCAGGCCTTAATTGACACCAGTCTGATGTTTGGGGCCTTGCGGGCAACGTTACAGACCGATGAAGTCTGGTTCTTCATTGCCGGCATCTTACTGGCATCGGCCACTTGGTTTTACGGTATTTCCGCAGTCTTAAGCGTGATCCGTCAGCATCTCCCCCGTAAATTCATGCTGTGGGTCAATATTGTTTCCGGGGGCATCATCATGGTTTACGGCGCTTATTTATTACTGGCGGCGGGCAAACTATTATTCAAACTCATTTAACTTGGGAGGTAAACATATGCATCTAACGAAGCAACACCAAACGATCCTCAAAAATGGCTTACTGATCGTCTTAGGGGCCATCTTTTATGCCTTGGCCATCAATTATTTTTTAATTCCCCATAAAATCGGCGAAGGGGGCGTCACCGGGATCATGAACGTCTTGTACTACACCCTGGATATTTCGCCGGCGCTGACCAACTTGGTTTTAAACGGCCTCCTGTTGATCGTGGGTTTTCGTTATCTAGGTTCTAAAACCATTTGGTACACCGTCTGGGCAGTCTTATGTATTTCCTTTTTCCTGAGATTGCCGGTGTTATACCACTACCACACCAACCAAACCGTCATTCCCGCCTTAGTGGGCGGGGTGTTGATGGGAATTTCCATGGGCATCATTTTTAGAGCCGATGGCACCGTGGCCGGCAGTACCATTCTGGCTAAAATTTTAAATCGCTATTTTGGGTTATCCAACGGTACCGGCACTTTGATTTTTGATTTAGCCGTGGCCATCCCATCGGTAGTCGTCATTGGCTTTGAAAACACCATTTTGACCGTCATTGAGCTCTATACTTCAGCCGTAGTGGTCAACCGCTTCTTAGACCGTTTTGGCGCTAAAAAATCCGTCACGATCATCACTGAAGAAACCAGTGCCGTGACGGAAAAGATATCCAATACGTTAAAACAAGGTATCACCGTGGTCCAAGCCCGGGGTTATTACAGCAAGACCGAACGGCTAATGCTTTATCTAGTTTGTTCCCAAAAGCAATTGGCCCAACTGGTTCCCCTGGTCTCCGAGGTAGATCCCAATGCTTTAGTCATTGTGGAACAAGTCCGCAGTGTGAAGGGCCACATGTTAGAAAAAATTCTATAGCACTTACCCCAGCCTTGAGCTTATGCTCAAGGTTTTTTCAATTCAGTTTTTAAGTGTTTTTCCCGTTTCAACTTGCGGGTGTGCCCCAGACCCAGTAAAAACATCAAGCCCAGCCAGATAAACGTGGCAATCGTAGCGGGGACCGTTTCCCCATTGGCCACTAGGACGATCAAGACCATTAACAAAAAGGCCAATACTAAATAGTCTGAAACGGGATAAAACGGCGCTCTAAATTTACTTTGGGCTGCCAGGTCCGTGTGTTTATAGCGCAGGTGAGTCAGGATAATGCTGGCCCAGATGAACAAAAAGCTAGTGGTGGCAATACTGGTGATCAACACAAAGACCGAATCTGGAATGAAGATGTTTAACAACACGGCCAAGGCGATCACTAACGCTGAAAAGTTCAACGCGGGTCCGGGCACGTGGTGTTTGGTCAATTTACTCAAAGGTGCCAATAAATTCGACTGGGTATCGTGCATCAAAGAATAAAGCATACGCCCAGTACTAAAAATCGAACTATTACAAGCTGACGCCGCCGCGGTGATCACCACTAAGTTGATGATATCCGCCGCCGCGTGAATGCCCACGTTTTCAAAGACCATCACAAAGGGGCTGCGGTCGGGCAAGACCCGATTCCAAGGGAAGATGGCAATGATTACCAATAGGGCGCCCACGTAAAAGAGAATAATTCGGATGGGAATATGATTAATGGCCTTTGGTAAAACTTTATTAGGATCTTTGGTTTCTGAAGCCATGATCCCCACCAATTCAATTCCCACGAAACTAAAAACCACCATCTGAAAGGCATTGAAGAACCCTCGAGCCCCCTGGGGGAAAATACCGCCATAATTCACTAAATTGCCAAAGCTAGCGTGACCGGCGCTGGTTTTGAAGTTCGTGATGACCATATACAACCCCACCACGATCAATAAGATAATGGCAACGATTTTGATCAAGGCAAACCAAAACTCCGCTTCCCCAAAAGCTTCCACGGTAATTAAATTCATGACCAATAACAAACCTAGTAGAAATAAGCCGGGGATCCACTGGGGGACATTTGGAAACCAAAATTTGATATATAACCCCACGGCGGTGACTTCGGACATGGCCAGCACCACCCAACAAAACCAATAGGTCCACCCGGCCACAAAGCCCCAGGTTTCCCCCAGGTAATGGCGAATAAATTCCACGTAAGAGCGATAATTTAAATTTGAAAGTAATAATTCTCCTAAAGCCCGCATCAAAAAAAAGATCACTAAGCCGGTGATCAAATAAGCCAGGATAATCGATGGCCCGGCATAACTGATGGACTTGCCGGCCCCTAGAAACAACCCGGTTCCAATGGTGCCGCCAATGGCGATCAACTGCACGTGGCGATTCTTCAGACTTCGTTGCAGGGTTTGATCACTGCCTGAATCAGCCATCATAGCCACTCCTTTCATCAAAACAAAAGCCTCCCATTGCAAATTTTTAGTCGGCAATAGCAGGCTTGTTGATCATTTTTAAGCGATGTCCGTTTACGCGTTGTGTTGTAGGGCACTATCTAAGTCGTGAAAAGGCACATAAGTTAGCCCTTCACTGGTGGCCACGGCTTCGTTGGTCACTTGGCCGGCAAAGGTGTTGATCCCGGTTAAAATGGTGGGATTGTGCGCGGCGCCTTCAATGCCTTCCGTGGCAATTTGGCTGGCATAGGGGATGGTCACGCTGGTCAAAGCATCCGTGGCCGTTTGAGGTACTGCCCCAGGAATATTGGCCACGGCATAATGCAAGACCCCGTGTTTCACATAAACGGGATCATCAAAGGTGCTGGCATGGTCCGTGGTCTCAAAAATACCGCCCTGGTCAATGGGAATATCAATGATGACCGAACCTGGATCCATGCTGGCAATCATGTCTTCGGTGACCAAGGTTGGTGCCGTGGCGCCGGGGATCAAAACGGCCCCCACCACCACATCGGCATTTTGAACTTGGGCGGCGATATTGCCATGGTTAGAGAATAAGGTCTTGATGCGGCCGTCAAATAAGTTGTCAATATTAGCCAAGACCTTAGGATTAATATCCAAAATGGTCACATCTGCTCCCATTCCTAAGGCTGTTTTCGCAGAATTAAAGCCAACTGTGCCGCCACCGATTACGGTGACCTTGGCGGACCGGACACCGGGTACCCCGGGGAGTAATAGGCCCTTGCCGCCATACTGTTCTTGTAAAAATTGGGCGCCGATGATCATGGACATTCGCCCGGCCACTTCACTCATGGGGGCTAGCGCCGGTAGGCCACCATCAGGGCCCACCATGGTTTCATAGCCAACAGCGGTGACATGGGCGGCCAATAAGGCTTGGGTCAATGCTGGGTTGGGTGCCAAATGTAAGTAGGTATAGATAATCAAACCTGGTCTAAAGTAGTGATACTCAGAAGCCAATGGTTCCTTGACCTTGATCACCATTTCTGCTGCCCAAACTTGCGCCGCCGACACTAATTGGGCCCCGGCGTCCAGATAGGCTTGGTCTAAGTAGCCGGCCTTGGTGCCTGCGTCTTTTTCCACCAGGACAGTTTGCCCCACCTTGACGAGATTCATCACACCAGTTGGGGTAATCCCCACCCGGTTTTCGTTATTCTTGATTTCTTTAGGAATACCAATTTTCATCGCAATTATCCTGCTTTCAAAAATGTCCCCAAATGTATCCACATCTGGTCCATGATGATTAAGATTTAGACCATTAAGAGGACAATGGTTAGTCGATTTCGTAAACGCCGATATTCCCCCGTCTGAACAAGTCAGTTGGGACAGTGACCGACTGGAGAATCATCAATGAACGGTTGCCCGCTCCGGTGGAAGCCCCACCGCATATGCAATTAAATTTTGTACGGCATTCTCATCACGATTCATGACCATGCCACACTCGTAACAACGGTAAGTGTCATGTTCGTGGTAGATGCTGTCGCCTCGAAGTGTCATCTTGCCGCCATAACTGTCGGTAGTTTTGATGAAACCACAGTTTGAACAGCGCTGGGTGGACGGAAAGAAGCGGTCCGCGATCACCACGTGTTGATGCTGCCAAGCGGCTTTGTACTCGATCGCCGTGCGTAAGCGACGAAAGAGACTGCGCTGCAGATTTTTGACCTTGTTCTTGGCCATCTGCATGCCACGAACGTTGAGGTCCTCCAGACAAAGCACAGCATAAGCTTGGGTGATTTGCTGGCTGAACTTATGGATCAGGTCATCCTGTAAAGCATTAATCTTTTGGTAAGTCCGGTTCAGCTTAGCCTGGATTCGTTGGTAGTTCTTAGACCGAAAATGCTTGGGATTCTCCCGTCGTTTCCGGGCCAAACGTTTTTGATAAACTTTGACTCGTTGATGTAGTACGGCCATCCGCGGCGTGAAGGTATTGACTTCGCCATCATTCCAGTTTATATGTCCTACGTTGAGATCAATGCCACCAATATCCCAACTTTCGTAAAAAGCTGGCCGTAGCGTATCTGCAACTGAAACAGCGATACTGGCATAAAACTTGTTACCGCGCTTGGTTATCGTCACGGTTTTGATGACGCCGGAAAAACGCAAAGTTTCAGCAAGCCTGATAGCAGTAAAGTGGTGCTTGGCCCCATGGGGACGATCCAGCGTTAGGAACTTGCCGTGAATAGTTGCCCGATCCGTTGTAAAACTTTGCTTTGGATCCCGCTTACTGTGAAATTTGGGCTTGCGGGCATCCGGCATATTGGGATTAAAGAAATTCAGCCAGGCTTGATGAAGACGATGGATAGCGGTTTGGAGCACGCGGGCGGACCGCTGATACTGCCAGTCAGCTTTGTTCTGCACTAACTCGTTGCGCACACTGTGCTCACTGGGCCGCAATTTCTTATCATCCATGACAAGAGAAGCTTCATACATGTCATTCCATGTTGCTAAACCCTGGTTCCAACAGAAACGGTTGTAGTCCGTCAGCTCCGCGATAACAGTGCGCATTTCAGCATTAGGATAGCATCTGATTTTGTGAGTTTTGACCGGCATTCGATCCACCTCCTTATGCTCTAAGGATACCGTATCGAATATGTGTTTGTCTTCTTTCGTGCTCAAAAATTTGAAGTAAAATTCACTACTAACCAGTTGGACCAAGTACAAGAAATTGTCATTTCAAATTCCCTTTGATAATTCTTTGAAAATAGCGCTCATAAAGCTAGTGGTTAACCGCCTTCATTATAAGGTAGCGCTTACACTACAATCAATTATTTTGTTTCACATCGCATAATTATTTTGATGTCCTTCAAAAAATTAGCCTGTTTTTGGTTAAAAAAATAGACCTTAACGGTGTCGTTAACGTCTAAATTCATGGTTTTAAGCACTGATGGAAGTGCT
Organism: Lactobacillus sp.; assembly: GCA_022484695.1. Lineage (GTDB taxonomy): Bacteria > Bacillota > Bacilli > Lactobacillales > Lactobacillaceae > Agrilactobacillus. Next base: position 20,379 of record JAKVKU010000002.1, on the reverse strand, counting down.
GTGCAGTGGTTGCTTGCGTTCAGGATAAAGTTCGGTGGCCAAATGGTTGATGGCACTGGGTGCTTCACCAAAACCGGCAGCAATCAACTTCACTTTGCCCGGATAGGTCACCGCATCCCCGATGCCATAAATACCCGGAATTTCAGTCTCCATGTTGGCATCCACAATTAGGGCCCGGCGTTCCAAAGGTAAGCCCCAAGCTTTGAGCAAGGAGTTATCGGAAACAAAGCCATAATTCACGAGCAGCGTATCCACGGCTAATTGACGTTGGTCTTCGCCTTTAGCCACTTGTAAATCGATGTGTAGCCCGGCATCTTTAGCAACAACCCCAGTGATGTTATAAGGTGTTTCTAAAACCACGGAAGAAGCTTGCAGTTGGGCCACGCTAGACTCCAAGCCCCGGAATTGTTGACGGCGATGGATCAAATGAACTTCCGCTGCCACGGGTTCTAAGGCTAGCGCCCAATCCACCGCGGAATCCCCGCCCCCAGCAATGGCTACGGTCTTGCCGGCGAAGTCTTGTAGATTTTTGACAAAATAACGAATTTGCTGGCCTTCTAAGGCCTTATCATAAGCCACTGCCAGGGGCCGAGGGGCAAAGGCTCCGCCGCCAATGGCCACCAGAACACTACGAGTGTGGGTTTGGCGTTTGGTGGTGGTCAAGTTAAAAGTCCCATCTTCCAGACGTTTTAAGCCAGTGACCGTTTCACCACAAGCCAGGTTCAGGCCATCGGAAAATTGGCCCAGTTGGCTTTGTAAATTGGCGATCAATTCCGCCCCGGTAACCGCTCCAGTACCAGCCACATCGTTGATAATTTTTTCCGGATACAAGGCCGCCACTTGGCCGCCCAATTCCGGCAAGCTTTCAATGATCTGAACATCTAAGTTGCGCATCCGCGCATAAAAGGCGGCAAACATGCCGGTGGGGCCCCCACCGATTACTGTTACGTCGTATAAATGTGTTTCCTGTTGCATATTCAGCCTCCTAGTCTTTTAAATTGAGTTGTGATTAAAAATATCATCATCATTTTCTAATGTCAAGTCAAACCGTTTTTTTTACTAAACTTGACACGCAACGGAAACTACCCCTATGCTAGCTAAAACTACAAATCAAAACATGTGAGGTCAATGTCCATGAACCTACAACAAATGCGTTATGTCCTAGCCGTGGTGGATAATCAAAGCTTTCGGGCCGCAGCTAAAAAATTATATATCACCCAACCCACCCTCTCCCACAGTATCTCGGAACTGGAGAAGGAATTAAACATCGAATTATTCAAACGCACCACCCAGGGTAACTTTTTGACCCCCGCCGGTACGGAATTTGTCCAGCAAGCCCGGCGCATCCTCCATGCCGTCAGCAGCCTCAGTAATACCTTTACCAACAAAGCCGAACAGGACCGCCATTTCTCCATTGCCGGCCAACACTATGATTTTATCGCCGCAGCTTTGACCCGAATTTTACCAAAGTATCCCGATTACCAGTACCTGCGGGTCTTTGAAAGCACCACCTTAAATGCCATTCGGGATGTGGCCCAATATCGCAGTGAGATTGGTATTTTATTCATCAATGACGGCAATCAGTCCCGCTTATTGATGTTATTTGATCAAAATAAATTGATTTTTGAAGAACTGGGGACCTTTGAGACCCATATCTTTCTCAGTACCCACCACCCCCTGGCGGAAAAAGAAGCCCTGACTTTGGAAGACTTAGCCCCCTATCCCCAAGTCCGCTTTACCCAGGATACGGCGTATTCAGAAATTGCCGAAGATCCCCTAGATCCCCCCACCACCGGGGCGGTGATCGCCACCAGTGATCGGGCTACCTTAAGTAAAATCGTCAGCCAAACTGATGCCTACGGTTCCGGTTCCGGCATATTGACCGACCCAGAAAAGCAAGGTCTGACCCTGCGCCCCCTGATACCCGCCACCAAAAATCGCATGATTTTACTGAAACATCCCGACCAAGCCTTGTCTCCCATCGCCACAGACTTCGTGGCGGCCTTAAAAACCTTCTTTCCTAAGGCACCTGATAGAAAATAACTATCTACCCCAAATCCCTTTAAGACCGGGACTTTTAAACCTTGCTTTTTGATGATAAAACAATGATAAACACCTCTCATGATAAAAAATAACTATTGGCTTTACCTTGTATCTCAGTCTAATACCCGTTAGTATGCATATTAAATTACATACTTAATTTGACATTGAAAAGATGAGTAGCGTTTTAAAACTGGTCAGAGAACCTCGGGAAGCTGAAAAGAGGCACAGTGGTAAATGTGAAGATGGTCTTTAGAGTCATTTGACTGTGAGCCTTTGTTAAACAGTCAACGTCCACGCGTTACTGTGATCATAAGGAATCGGTCCGCACTTTGATCGATTCAAATTAAGGTGGTACCGTGCACAAGCGCCCTTTCGAATACGAAAGGGCGCTTTTTTCGCACATTTTTCAAATCTAAAAAGGAGGTGGCCCCATGGCCCAGCCCAAAAAACGCCCACTGAAAAAAATTCTCGGCATTACAATCACGGTGATCCTTGTCTGTAGTTACTGGCTCTTTTACCGGCATCAAGAACGCCAGGCCCAGGCCACCAGCAACACCGTGACCATCACCAATGTGTCTTATGACCCCACCCGGGAGTTCTACTTACAATTTGACAAAGCCTTTCAAAAATACTGGCAGGCTAAAACCGGCCAAAAAGTTAACGTGGATCTGTCCAATGGCGGTAGCGGTAAGCAAGCCAATTCCGTCATCGAAGGTAACCAAGCCGATGTGGTGACCTTAGCCTTAGATCCGGATATCACCAGTATTCAAAATGCCGGCTTGATTCAATCCGGTTGGCAAAAAAAGTTCCCGGATAACGCAGCACCTTATACCTCCACCATCGTCTTACTGGTACGCAAGGACAATCCTAAAAACATCAAGGACTGGGACGACCTAATTCGCCCCGGCATGCAAGTGATTTCCCCCAATCCGAAAACCTCTGGGGGGGCCCGCTGGAACTATTTAGCCGCTTGGGCCTATGCTGATAAGAAGTACGATCATGACACCACGCAAATCAAACAATTTATGAAACAGCTTTATCAAAATGTCACGGTGCTAGATTCTGGCACCCGCGATGCCACCACCACCTTTGTGCAAAATAAACAAGGCGACGTGTTGGTGGCCTGGGAAAACGAAGCCCTTTTGACTTTGAAACAACATCCCGGCCAATACCAAATCGTTACCCCCAGCATCAGTATGAAAGCTGAACCATCCGTGGCGGTGGTGGACAAAACCGTGGACCAGCGGGGAACCCGCAAAGTCGCCACCGGCTACATCAATTACCTCTACACCAAAACCGGGCAACGTTTAGCCGCCGAAAACTTCTACCGGCCCACGGATCCCACCGTTGCCAAAGAATTTCAAAAACAATTTCCGAAGGTAAATTTGATCAACATCAACGATCCCCTCTTTGGGGGCTGGGCCAAAACCACGGCCAAGCACTTTGCCGATGGTGGCACCTTTGATCAAATTTATCACAAATAATAGACAATATAAGGAGGCCAACCCATGGAACAACGTGCCACAAACCGCTTGATTCCAGGCTATCGTTTAGGTTTAAGTATTACCCTTACCGGGCTCAGTTTAATCGTCGTGATTCCATTTTGTTCGCTGTTAATCAGCGGTATCCAAATGGGTTGGCAGCCCTTTATCCACACCATCACCGACAGCCGGGTGGTGGCCAGTTACTTAGTCAGTCTTAAAGGCGCCTTTTCAGCGGCCTTGATCAACGTGATCTTAGGCTTGGTCTTAGCTTGGGTCTTGACCTTCTACGAGTTTCCCGGCAAAAAGCTCTTAGATGCCCTGTTGGATCTACCCTTTGCCCTACCCACGGCTGTAGCCGGGATCGCCTTGGCGTTTTTATTCTCCACCAAAGGCTGGTTAGGCCAATTCGCCGCCCAATTCAATCTCAAAATTGCTTACACTTTCAGCGGCATCGTCATTGCCATGGTCTTTGTGACCATCCCCTTTGTGGTCCGCGAAGTCCAGCCGGTGTTAGCGCAGCTGGATGAAACCTACCAAGAAGCTGCTTTGACCTTGGGGGCCAAACCCAATTTGATTTTTCGTAAAGTTATTTTCCCCGAAATCCTGCCCGCCTTGATCGCCGGCTTCGGCCTGGCCTTTGCCCGCAGTATCGGCGAATACGGCAGTATCATCTTCATCGCCGGCAACCAACCCTTTAAAACCGAAATCACGCCGTTGACCATCATGTTTAAACTGGAAGCCCATGACTACAACGGGGCCACCGCCATTGCCTGTGTGATGTTACTATTCTCCTTTGTCTTTATTTACGTCATCCACAGCTTGCAACGTCATTTTGAAAACAAAAGGTTGGGTAAAAAATGAAACAATTCCAAAGTAAACGTATTAAACTACCCCTGATCATTATCGCCTGGGGCTTCATGGCCTTATTACTGATCCTCCCCATTATCCTAGTCATCAGCCAAGCAGCCAGTCATGGTCTAGGGCATTACCTGCAATTGCTGGCCAACTTAAATACGCTGCGGGCGTTCAATTTAACCGTGGCGGCCACCGTGATTTCTGTAGGGGTCAACCTGATCCTGGGCCTTAGTGCTGCTTGGATCATCGCCTTTCATGATTTCCCCGGCAAACGCCTATTGAACACCTTGATCGACTTACCCTTGTCCGTTTCCCCGGTTATTGTGGGGTTGATCTTTGTACTGACCTTTGGCCGCACTGGCTGGTTGGCCCCGTTGGTGGCCCACTTCAACCTGCAGATCATCTTCGCCCCACCGGCTATCTTTTTAGTGACCATCTTCGTGACGTTTCCCTTTGTCACCCGGGAATTGGTCCCCGTCTTGATTGCCAGAGGCCGGGAAGAAGAACAGACCGCCGCTTTTTTAGGGGCAAACTTCTGGCAGATTTTCACCCAGATCACGTTGCCCGCCATCAAGACCCCCCTGGCCGGGGGCCTGGTTTTAGCCAGCGCCCGGGCCATGGGAGAATTTGGGGCCGTGGCCGTGGTTTCCGGCAATATCGTGGGCAAGACCTTGACCCTGCCATTATTGGTCCAATCCCTATACAACCAATTTAAATTTGAAGATGCCTTTGGGGTGGCGACGATTTTATTAGCCAGTACCTTTGCCATCATTTATCTCAAACGTGTTCTGTTAAAAAACAGTCCCACATTCTAGAAAGGAGTTCTTCCATATGTATATTGATATTCGTCATATTTCCAAAGCCTTCAACGGCCAAAGTGCCTTAAATGATATTAACTTTGGGGTTCAAGAGGGTAAACTTACCGCCCTATTGGGTCCCAGCGGCTGCGGCAAGACCACTTTATTGCGTGTCTTGGCCGGTTTAGAAACAGCGGGATCTGGTCAAGTGGCCATCGCCGGGCGCATCGTGGACGACATTAAGCCCCAGGAGCGGGGTATTGGCTTTGTCTTTCAAAACTACGCCCTCTTCCGATATCTGAACGTTTATGACAATGTGGCCTTTGGTTTAAAAACCAAGCACTGGCCGGCCGCCAAAATCAAAGCCCGGGTCCAAGAACTCCTGGATCTCACTGGCCTGAGCGATTTGGCCCAACGTTACCCGGACCAATTATCCGGGGGGCAAAAACAACGGGTGGCCTTCGTCCGGGCCATTGCTCCCAATCCCAAAGTCTTATTTTTAGATGAGCCCTTTGCGGCTTTAGATAGCCAGATTCGCCAGGAACTGCGGATCTGGTTGAAGAACTTGATCCATCAAGTGGGCATCACCAGTATTTTCGTCACCCATGACCATGAGGAAGCCATTGAAACCGCCGATGAAATCGTGGTGATGAATCAAGGCCAAATCCAACAAGTGGGCACCCCCTTAGAAATTTATTACCAACCGCAAAACGAATTCGTCGCCAACTTTATCGGCCACTCCAGTCTGTTAAAAAACCCCGATTTAAACGGCTATGACTTACCCAAGACGGCTTGCCAAGTGCAGATTCGCCCGGAGCATGTCCATATCCATAAACTTAGTAAGAAAGTCACCAGTTTTGGCCAAAGTGCCACGGTCAAAGCGGTACAATTCAAAGGCTTAACCACCAACGTGGCTTTGGACATCCAGGGTCAAAAGCTTCTAGCCTACTGGGATGCCGGGGCCACGCCGTTAGGCATTGGCGAACAAGTCCAAATCACCATCGAACGCTTAGTGGTTTTTCAAAATAACCAAAGCCAAATCCTCAAAGCGCAAAATACCGCCCAACGCCAAATTCAAGTTCTATAAGACTTGCTAAAAACATCAACTTAAACTTTTTAACACTAACTATCCGAGGAGGCTGCATCAATTGGAAACCAAGATTATCACCGCCGACTTATTGATCATTGGCGGTGGGGCGGCTGGCTGTTACGCCGCCAAACAAGCCGCCTTACGAAATCCCCAGTTAAAAATCGTCATCGCTGAAAAAGCCGACGTGCGCCGTAGTGGCTGTCTAGCCGCTGGCGTCAATGCTCTAAACGCCTATATCACCAAGGGCAAAACCCCCGACTTCTATGTGGATTATGCCAAAAATGATGCCAATGGCATTGTCCGAGAAGACCTGCTGCTGACTTTGAGCCAACGGTTAAACCAAGTCACTGCTGATTTGGAAAAAATGGGCCTGGTGATTTTAAAGGATGAAAACGGCAACTATGTCCCCCGGGGCAATCGCAATATTAAAATCAACGGGGAAAACATTAAAGAAATTCTCGCCAAGGGCGCTCGCAGACAGCGCCATGTGAAAATTGTCAATCATGTGAACATCACCGATTTCTTAGTCCAAGACCAGCAAATTTATGGGGCCGTGGGCTTTAGCCCCAGAGACCAAGTGGCCTACACCTTTTACGCCAAGGCGGTCCTAGTGGCTACCGGTGGGGCGTCGGGGCTTTATCGCCCCAACAATCCCGGTTTTTCCAAACACAAAATGTGGTATCCCCCCTTTAATACCGGGGCGGGTTATGCCATGGGCATCCGGGCCGGGGCTGAGATGACCACCTTTGAAATGCGCTTTATTGCCCTGCGTTGTAAAGACACCATCGCCCCCACTGGCACTATTGCCCAAGGCGTTGGGGCCAAGCAAATCAACAGTCTAGGGGACGTTTATGAAACCAAATACGGCCTGAAAACATCCGAACGGGTTTATGGTACCGTTCAAGAAAATAAAGCCGGCCGCGGCCCGTGTTACTTAAAAACCACAGACATCACAGCCCAACAAGAACAAGATTTATACCATGCCTATTTGAATATGAACCCCGCCCAAACCCTGCGCTGGCTGGAAAGCGGTGGCCCTAAAACCCACAATGTGGAAATTGAAGGCACCGAACCTTATATCGTGGGGGGCCACTGTGCCAGCGGCTATTGGGTCAGTACCGATCGCCAAACCACCATCCACGGCTTATACGCTGCCGGGGATGTGGCCGGCGGTGCGCCGCAAAAATACGTTACCGGGGCCTTAGCTGAAGGCGATATCGCCGCTGAAGCCATTGTCGCCCAATTGCAAACAACGCCCGGGCCCCAACCGGCGGCCATTGCCCAACAAGCTGACGCCTTGATCCAACGGGGTTTAGCCTATTTTGAAAATGACCCCAACAATCCCAGCATTGCCACGGTGGAACAAGCTATGCAGACCGTGATGGATCAATACGCTGGGGGGATTTCCCAGTACTATGGCTATACCGAAGCCAGTTTAAAAACTGCCGCTATCAAGATCAAACAGCTGCAGCAGACCATTGAACAAGCCCCCGTGGCCAATATGCATGAACTAATGAGTTTATACGAGGTCAAGGAGCGCCTAGTGGTTTGTCTTTGCGTCATCGCCCATTTAGCAGCCCGCAAAGAAACCCGCTGGCATAGCTTTGCGGAGAACCTGGACTTTCCAGAGCCCGACAGCCAATTTAACAAATATGTGAATTCCGTCTATAAAGATGGCGACATTCAGATAATTTATCGAGATTTTGTAAAGCGAGATGACGTGTATGAGCATTCGAATTGACCCAGAAAAGTGCAATGGCTGTGGCCGCTGTGCCGAGATCTGCCCCGGCAATCTGATTCAAATGGTGGGGAGCGGCAAAGACCGCAAAGCCCAAATGGCCTATCCGGATGAATGTTGGGGCTGCATGTCTTGTGTCAAGGTCTGCCCCGTCCAAGCCATCGAATTTTACATCGGATCCGACATTGGCGGTAAGGGCGCCAGTTTGACCGCCGCCGTCAGCAAAAAAGAAATTGACTGGACCGCCTGCAAAGATGGCTGTATCCTGCAACAAATTATCACCGAACGGCAAAAAGCCAATAAGTATTAATTGAAAGGAAGTTATTATGGATCATTTGGATGAACTAGAAGCAGAAAGCATCTACATTCTGCGGGAAGCTTATAAGAATTTAGGAAAATTAGGATTATTATGGTCCATCGGTAAAGACTCCACGGTTTTATTGTGGCTGGTGAAAAAAGCTTTTTACGGCCACACCCCCTTCCCTTTTATTCACGTGGACACCAGCTTTGAAATGCCAGAGGTTATCGAATACCGGGATAAAACAGCTAAAGAATTGAATCTTGATTTGATCGTGTATACCAATGAACAGGCCGTCGAAGATGGGATGAATCCTAAGCTCGGCCGCTTGATGTGCTGTGGGGCTTTAAAGACCGTAGCTTTGAACCAAGTGGTGAAAAAATACGGCTTTGATGGCTTGATCGTGGGTGTCCGCCAAGATGAAGAAGGTTCCCGGTCAAAGGAGCGGATCTTCTCGGAAAGAGACCAAAAAGATAAATGGGATTATACCAACCAACCTCCAGAACTATGGGACGAATTCAAAACTGACTTCCCTAAAGGCCACCATATCCGCGTCCATCCTTTGCTGCACTGGACGGAGTTAGATATTTGGGAATACATTCAACGGGAAAACGTGCCCATCATCGACTTGTATTTCGCCAAGAATCACCGGCGCTATCGCAGTTTAGGTTGCGCCCCTTGTACCGGTTCCGTGCCTTCTGATGCTAAGAACGTCACTGAGATCATTGCTGAATTAAAAGGTACTAACGTCAGCGAACGCGCGGGCCGGGCCCAGGATAAAGAAGACGCCTACGCTATGCAAAAACTCCGGCAAGCCGGTTACATGTAGAAAGGAAGATCAATTTATGAATGATCCAGCATTACACATTGTTATGGTAGGCCACGTGGACCACGGAAAGTCCACGGTCATTGGCCGCCTGTTATATAGCACCCATGCCTTACCTGAAGGCACCATCGATAAGGTGAAGCATATCGCTAAAGAAACCGGCAAGCCCTTTGAATACGCCTATTTATTGGACGCCTTTGAAGAAGAACAAAAACAAGGTATCACCATTGATACCACCCAATTACAATTTCAATCTAAAAAAAGAGATTACGTGATCATCGATGCCCCCGGCCATTCGGAATTTTTGAAAAATATGATTTCCGGGGCATCTAACGCCGAAGTGGCCTTCTTAATTGTGGACGCTTCCCGGGGCGTGGAAGAACAAACAAAGCGCCACGCTTATATCCTTCATTTGTTAGGCATCGAAAAGATTTATGTCTTGATCAATAAAATGGACTTGGTGAATTATGAACAGGCTCAATTTGAAGCGGTGAAAGCCCAAGTCGGGGATTTCTTAAAGACCTTAAACGTCACCCCCAGCGGCTATTTACCCCTGTCCGCCTATTATGGCGAAAACCTGCTAAGTGTGTCTAAAGAAATGCCCTGGTATCACGGTCAAAGCTTTATTGATACCTTAGATGGCATCAAACCTAAAGATGATCTCGATCAACGGCCCCTGCGCCTGCCCATTCAGGATGTTTTTAAATTCGACGACCAACGCATCATTGCCGGGCGCATTGAAGCCGGTACCCTGGCCAAGGGCGATCAAGTGACTATTTATCCCAGCGGCCGCCAAACAGAAGTCGCCGGCTTTGCCCACTGGGCCCCTAAAGATGCTAAGACAAAAGCCACTGCCGGCCAATCGGTGGGGGTTTTGTTAAAAGATGAATTCTTTAATCAACGGGGGGAAATCATCACCAAGACCGCGGAAGCCCAGCAGCCCACGGTGACCACCGTTTTACAAACCAATTTATTTTGGATGGGGGCGGCGCCTTTGGAAACCGGTAAAACCTATCGTTTGAAAATTGCCACCCAACAAGTGGCCGCTAAGGTCTTAAAGATTTTAAAAGTTACTGATGCCGGGACCCTAAAAGCCCAGGCCAAGCCCACCAATGTCCAGCTCAATGATGTGGCCGAAGTGGTCTTCCAATTGGAACATCCCCTGGTTTATGACTTTTTCAGCCAACAACCGGCCACCGGTCGCTTTGTGATCGTGGATGGCTATGATGTGGCTGGGGGCGGGACGGTCACCGAAGCTTATGCCGGCGTGGAAGCCCCTGAAGGCACCGTCTTTGCCGCCGATAAGCACCTGTATCCGGTGAACTTATTTGCCACTTATCGCTTGAGTGTGGGCAGTAAAATCACTGCCACCACGCCTCAAGCTCAATTCCAACTCCACGATGCCCTACCGATAACGGGTCCGGGTTACCACTACCCCACGGATTTCCATATCCTGCTGCCGGATTCTAATCGTATCTTAACCATTCGTAACGGCCACTTTGAAGGTGCTACTGACCTGGAACAAGACCTGGACTGGTCCTTGCCACTGGTGAATCAGCTGGGGGCCCAACTGCATATTCACAACCCCCAAGCGTTGCGCACCTTCTTAGATGAGCAAGAAAGCTTAAACGATAAAACAAAATCCGAATTTTACCAAAAATGGCTGGACTTTAATGTTTATCATAGTATTCTAATAGAGGAACTATAAGGAGGACATTCATGAGTTACAGCGTAACCTGGGCGGCAGAGCGCCTGAACAAAAATGAACAAAATAAACTACAAGAAGATGGCTTAGACGTCTTCAAAGATTTACCTGAACTAATTAAAAAGCCCTTTTCAGAAATCGATAAGAGCTACTATATGTATTTCAAATATGCCGGTTTAACGGTGCAAAAACCCCAGGATAAAGGCTTATTCATGATGCGGGTGAAGATTCCCGGTGGCGTAATCACTGTGGCCCAAGGAGACCACTTGGCCCAAATCGGCCGGGATTATGGTCATGGCGACATTGACCTGACCACCCGCCAAGCGGTGCAATACCACTGGATCCCCTTTGAAAAACTGGTGGACATTTTTTCCGGTATTGAAGCCGTTGGTCTGACCACCGCTGGGGCTGAAGGCGATATTACCAGAAACGTCATCGATAATCCCCTGGCTGGCATCGACCCCAATGAACTCTTTGACACCCGGCCAACGGTCTTAGCGGTGAACCGCCGTTTCCAAGGCAATCGGGATTATTCTAACCTGCCCCGGAAAATGAAAATTTCCATCAATACGAATATTTTTAACGCCGGCAATGCCGAGATCAATGACCTCGCCCTGATCCCTGCTGTTAAGACAATCGATGGCCAAGCAGTCCAAGGCTTTAATGTGAAAATTGGCGGCGGCCTGGGGATGAAACCTTATTTGGGCCTAGCCAGCAATATTTTTGTCACCGCTGATCAAGTCCCCGATTTAGCCGAAGTGGTGGTCCAGTTATACCGGGATAACGGTTATCGCCGCTCCCGGGGCAAAGCCCGTTTAAAATTCTTGATCCAAGATTGGGGCATTGCCAAGTTTGAAGCAAAAATTCGGGAACAGTTGCCAGATTTACAAACCGCTGGCCAAAGTTTGGTGAAGGGCTGGACCAATGGCACTGCTTTAGGCTTACATCCCCAAAAACAAGCCGGCTACTATTACGTGGGGGTCAGCATCCCCGCTGGCCGCTTAAAAGCTGACCAGTTCCAAGCCTTCGTGGACTTGGCCCGGCAATATGGCCGCGATGAATTGCGCTTTGACCACAGTCAAAACCTGATCATTCCTTGGATCAAAGCCGCTGACCTACCAGCAGTCAAAGCGGCGGCTATTTTTAAAGACTTCTCCTATCAGCCGCAAAAATTGATTGATTTTGGCACGACTTGTACCGGGGCTGAGTATTGTAACTTGGCCAATGCCCATACCAAAGAGATTTTCAAACCCCTTTTGGCCCAATTAGATGCCAAGTTCCAATTTGAACAGCCACCCCATATCACCCTCACCGGTTGTGGTAACGGCTGTGCCCATCGGAGCATTGCCGACATCGGCATTGAAGGCATTCACGCCAAAACCGCTGCTGGGGAACGGGTGGAAGCTTACAAACTCTCCGTGGGGGGTAGTTTATTAAACGGCGGCCACTTTAATGAGTTGTTAACAGGCAAATTTACTAAGGATCAGTTGCCCGGCGCCGTGGGGGCCATCTTACAAGATTATCAAGCCCACCAAACAGCTGGCGAAACCTTTTATGCCTATTTCTCCCGGCTAGATTTAGCTTATTTTCAAACCCTATTAGACGACCATTTGGCGTCTTTAAATCCTGAGGAGGTTTTAGTGTAATGCAAGTCAAAATATTATATACTAGCTTGACAGGCAATACCCAAGAAGCTGTGGACGTGTTAAGCGACGCTTTGGAAAATATTGATGCTGAAGTGGTGTCTTTTGACGCCGATGATGGCATCGCCGCTGACGAATTCTTCAGTGATGGGGATGCCTATGTCCTGGCCAGTTACACCGATGGGGAAGGCGAATTGCCCGATGGCATGTTAGATCTAGCCGACGACTTAGCGGACCTGGATTTAAATGGGTTACCCGTGGCAGTCTTAGGCACTGGGGATACCAGTTACGAATACTTCTGTGGCGCAGTGGATGAGTTAGAAAAGCTGGTACAACAAGCCGGCGGTCAACTCATCGCCCCCAGTGTCAAGATCGAAATGGCCCCAGACGATGCAGCTTGTGACGCGATCGCCCAGTTCGCCCAAACCGTTGTGACCCAGGCTCAAAATTTATCTGAAAATTGAGGTGCACCAATGACCACCGGATTTTTATTTGCCCTTCATGGGCGCCGGGGGAAAATATCCCAGGCTAATCTAGCCCTAATCGAATCTTTGAAAAATACTTATGATCAACCCCAAGCCACGGGCTTTTTAGAGGGGGACCAACATACCTTAGAAGATGGGGTCGCGGCTTTAGAAGACCAAGTGGATGAATTAGTGGTGGTCCCCGTCCTATTATTTGCCGCCACCCACGTGCTCTGGGACTTACCGAAGCGGATCAATGCCAGTAAGTGCCCCGGCCTAAAGGTCACCTTCTTAGAACCTTTGGGGACGACCCAAGCAGTCTATGACTTTTTATACCACCAACTAAAGACCGCCGTGACCCAACATCCTAACCAACCAATTTTACTGGTGGCCCATGGGACCGGCCATTTTGACGCACCCCTGCAGCAATTTGAAGCCATTGGCCACCAACTTTCCCAGGCGTTACAAACCCCGGTGGCCTTTGCCAATTACGTGGGCCAATTAAAGGTTCAAGACGTAGTAGCCACCAGTACCCAGCCCTGGTTAGTCCAGCCCTTATTTTTGACCCAGGGCCGCATTGTCAAAAATGTGGAAAAATTGATCAAAGCCGCCCAACCGGCCAGCGTTTTCTTACCCACTTTAGAAAATCAACCCGCCCTGCGGCAAGCCATTATTGAACGCATTGATCAGCGATAAAAAAACCAATCAGGTTCATTTTCCTTAGAAGATGATCCCGATTGGTTTTTACGTGAAATTATAGATTGGAGTAACACCATGCCAAAAACTGCCGTCGAACTATCCTTTAGCAAGCTCGTCTTGATCATTGCCACTACCGTTTTTTCCTTTACCAGTATGTCCAACGCCTACTATTTGATGTCCTACGGGGCGATTCCCTGGTACATTTTAGCCGCGGTGATATTCTTTGTGCCCTATGCGTTGATCGTATCCGAATTCACTGGGAACCTGGGTCAGTATAGTGGTGGCCTATACAGCTGGGTGGGCCAAAGCCTGTCCCAAAAAACCGCCTTTCTCACCACCTTTTTATGGTACAGCAGCTATACCATTTGGCTGGCCAGTTTATTTATGAAGGTCTGGATCCCCCTGTCGATTCTAAGCTTTGGCAAGGATCTCACCACCGCCAAGGCTAGCTTTTTAAATATTCCCCAAGTCTACTGGCTGGGGCTGGGCTCGTGTTTATTGGTCTTTTTGGTGATGTATTTGATCAGTCGGGGCTTTTTGACCATTTCTAGATTCATGCTTTTAGGGGGCAGCTTGATCGCCCTGCTATTCTTAGTGGCCACTGTCAGTAACATCACCCTGCTCATTACCAATCACGGTCACTTCGCCCAACCCCTCCAGGCTAGTGCGCTACTGCACTCCCCCAATCCCCAATACCAGGGGTTGTTCGGCAACTTAAGCTTCCTGATTTTTGGCATCACCGCCTTTGGGGGCTTAGATACAGTGGCCAGCTTGGTGGACCGGGTGGGTAAAAACCGCCGTAAGTTCCCCCTGGCCATTTTAGTGGCCGCCGGTTTGATCATGGGCACTTATTTGTTAGGCATCTTCTTTTGGGGGGCCAGCGCCAACTGGCAGGCCATCTTTGCCAACCACCAAGTCAGCCTGGGCAACGCCATGTATTTCTTGATGTTTAATCTGGGCCACGAATTAGGGGTTGCACTAGGTTTAAGTACCGCTGGGGCCACGATTTTAGGCCAAGTCTTCTTACGCCTCACTGGCCTGGTACTCTTTTGGGCTTACATTGGTTTGATCATGACCATCGCCTATGCCCCGTTAAAATCCATCATCACTGGCACGCCCACCAATTTTTGGCCGGCCTTTTTGTCAAAAGAGAACAAATTCGGGGTAGCCAGTAAAGCCGTCTTTGGCCAAGGTATTTTAATATGTTTACTCATTGGCGTAGTGGTCTTTTCCAGTGCCCATGCCGTGAATTTATATAACAATCTCACCCTCATGACCAATGTGTCCCGCTCCATTCCTTATTTAATCGTGGCCTTAGCCTTTTACCGCTATCGCCAGCAACAAAAACAAGCCTACCTGCTGATTGAACAGCGTTATGTAGGCTTGGCCAGTGGTTTGGTCTGTGTCAGTATTCTATTGGGGATCGGCTTTGCCATCTTCGAACCGTTGTTACAGGCCCATTATCTAGATGCCACCTTGTTATTTATCGGACCGCTGTGCTTTAGTTTGATTGCCCTGGGGTTATACCGCTACTTCGGCGGCCGAACACCGGGCAAACAGTCTTAGGTCATAACAGATTTAAGACGAAGGTCAATGAAAAGATACTGGCCAAGGTGGTGACTAACGTGGCGCTGGATACAAATTGGGGCTCGGCTTCAAATTCAATGGCGTAAAGGGTGGTATTGGCCGCGCTGGGCATGGCTGCCATCACCACGATGACATTGCGCAATAGCGGGTCAATGGGAAACAATAGGCAGATGCCATAGGCCAAGATTGGGGAAATCACCAATCTTACAATCGAGGCTAAGCCCACCCGACGCCAGTTGATATGTTGGCCCACCACATTGGCTAATTGCATCCCCAAGATCAACATGATCAAAGGAATGGCAATGTTGCTGACCAGGTCAATGCTTTTCATGAAATTAGCGGGGATGGTCACATGATAATGTTGCATTAAAATCCCGGGGATGATCACGTAGTTCATAGGTTGCTTTAAAACCGATTGCAGGGGCTTTTTAAAGCCACCGGCACTATCACCGTTGGCGGCGATGTAAATCCCCACCACACCCATTAAAATCGTATGAAAAACCATTAGGGGCATGGCGTAAGCCAGCCCCTTTTGGCCGTAGGCGAATAAAACGATGGGCACACCGTAATTCCCACTATTGGGGAAAACCGTGGCTAATAAAAACCCATTCACCTGTTTTTTAGGATAATGGCGCCATTTGCTCAACAACCAGCCAATGAGGATCAAGCCGGCTAAAATCAGCAACGAGGTGACCACGATATACAAGAAGCTGGCATCTAAGGGTTGCTTATAGAATGTCTGAAATACTAAAAAGGGTAACAATAAGTACATGGCCATGGTGGATAGAGGTCGAATATCCAACATAAAGACCCGCTGGAAAATAAACCCCGTTAAAAAGATCAATAAGACCGGTAACATGACCTGTTCGAAAATTGCGATGACTAAGACCTTCCTCCGTTAAAAATGAAAAACACCTAGGCCAAACTACCATCGGTCTAAGTGTCAACGACAATTAAAACACTAACGATACATCACAAAAGCTGAAATAATACAGCCAATGCCTAAAACCAAAGCCACACCGCCACTGACCCAAGGGTTACTGGCACCATTTTGGCCTTGATCCTTGGGATGGACCATCAAGCGAGTCCACTTGCCGCGGCCCCACTGAATGCCCACAATCATAAATGCGATGCCCACAAAAAAAGCGATCAAAAAATTGGTATTACCTAATAATTGCATGAACATAATAAGTCTCCCAAATAAGCTGAATTTATTGGCTGACCGCTGCCTCGATAAGTCGATCAGAATACGCAACTTTCTAACCGTACAGGGTCGCTGGCAGCATGTCAAACCTTAAGTTAAGCATACGAAGATTCACCCATTAATTCAAGCGCTTTCAATTGTAAATTATAATCAATTCAACAGCCGATGAAAGTAACAAATAATCAGACTATGGTAGCGATTTCGTATCAAAATAACTGCAATTTTTCCCAGCGGATTTTTCAGAAAGTCTTTCAAAACTTCTAGTACTTTGCGTTATAATGATAAAAGTATTTATTTTGAAGGGAAATGACCGAATATCATGATTGCTAAGCTAAACCAGTCCAGTTGTACCGCCGTATTGGTGGGTAAAAAGGCCACGGTGGATGGGTCCACAATGATTGCCAGAAATGAAGACGCCGCCGGGGGCATTAATCCTAAGCGCTTCATTGTTATGCACCCAGCAGACCAACCCCAAGAATTTGTATCCACCTTTAATGGCTTTCGTACCAAATTGCCTGACAATCCATTGCGCTATACCGCCACACCGGTGGCCGATACCAGCGATGGGGAATGGGGTGAATCTGGGATCAATACGGATAACGTGGCCATGAGCTCAACTGAAACCGAGTTTACCAACACCACGATGCTGGGTTTAGACCCCTTAATCCCTGATGGCATTGGCGAAGAAGCCATGTTGACCTGCGTTTTGCCTTATGTCCATACCGCCAGAGAAGGCGTGCAACGTTTGGGGGCTTTGGTTACCAAATATGGGACTTGCGAAAGTAACGGGATTGCGTTTTCCGACAGCGATGAAGTTTGGTACTTTGAAACCGTAGGAGGCCACCACTGGGCCGCTCAACGCATTCCCGATGACACCTATGTGATCGCTCCCAACCAAACCGGCATCCAAGAAATCGATTTTGCAGATGCCGACCATTATATGTATAGTGCTGATTTAAAAGAATTCGCTGCAAAATATCACTTAAATCCGGCTAAAGATGGCTTTAACTTCCGGAATATTTTTGGGGAGGACACCCTAGCCGACCATTACTACAACACGCCTCGGGTTTGGTATGGTCAAAAAATGTTGAATCCAGAACTCGACCAAGACCCAGAAAGCCGGGACATGCCCTTTACCCGGGTGCCCAGCCATTTGATCAGTGTCAAAGATGTGGCGCTGATTTTAAGCAGCCACT
This sequence comes from Lactobacillus sp., assembly GCA_022484695.1. Classification (GTDB taxonomy): domain Bacteria; phylum Bacillota; class Bacilli; order Lactobacillales; family Lactobacillaceae; genus Agrilactobacillus. Next base: position 2,750 of record JAKVKU010000002.1, on the reverse strand, counting down.
ATCAAGGGACAGAGTTTGACCCTTATGGCCAAACTGGGACCCCCGAGAGTCGCCTGCGTTATCGGCCCATTGGCATGAACCGCAACCAAGAAATGCATATCCTACAAATTCGGCCCGATTTTCCAAAAGAACACGCTGCCATTCATTGGTTAGCTGAAGGGGTCAATATTTTCAACACGCCGGTGCCTTTCTTCGCCAACTGCGATGATACCCCGGAAAATTTCCAATTTACCCCAAATGACAAGGCCAGCACGGACAGCTTCTACTGGTTGAATAAAATCATCGCCATGATCGGCGACGGCTTTTTTGCCCAACACGATGAAGACGCCATGGTGGCCGTTTCTGAAAGTCGCAAGTTCGGCTTCGCCACCGGTATTGCCGCTGTAGCTGCTGCTGCTGCCGCCTATGCCAAAGTCACCCCAGAAGACTTACCCGCTTGGCACACGGCGCAAAATGCCCAGGTTGCGGCCAAAATCACCGCTAATCTGGAAGACTTACTCCACACCTTAGTGGCCATGCGAGCTGAAAAAATGGTGCCAACCTTTGAAAAGGGCGGCGAGCTTTAATCGCTTTGTTTATCAAGCAAGGCCCCATGAGCTGGTTAAATAACCAGCTCATTTTTTGTACGGTTGACGGCAGTTATTGGGCCATGCTATGATTTTGTTAATTAAAGAAAGAGGTGTGTTGATGTCGGCCATTGTATAAGGTACTTGTTCACAAAAGCGGAATTGAACCCGTTTTATTTGTGTACCCAAATACCTGCTGGCTGACGACATTAGGTGTGCCACATACCCTTTTGTTCGTTTAAGCGCAGTAGCTACTGCGTTTTTTTAGTCCTTGCCCCGTATTTGGGTCAACCCCCACTTGCGAAAGGATATAATCAAATTGACAATTAATTTAACAAACTATGGCCTAACTGAGACATTCCAACAACTTGCTGCTGCCTATCCGGATTTAGTCCCTGGTCGGATCACCACCCAGCACCGAGACCTTTATCAAGTCGTGACGACCAAAGGCAACTTCAAGGCCCAAGTTGCCGGCAAAATGGTGCACCAAGCCAGTGACCCCACCAGTTTTCCAGCCGTTGGCGATTGGGTCTTGCTAAATGCCCCCAAACAGGCAACAGACATCGCCATTATTCAGCATATTTTGCCCCGGCAAAGTGTCTTAGCTCGACAAGCAGCCGGCTCTGAAAATACCGGCCAGCTAATTGCGGCCAATATCGATACCATCTTTATTTGCATGTCCCTGAATGCCGACTTCAATCTCCGGCGCCTGGAACGCTACCTCACGATTGCTTGGAATAGTCAGGCAACGCCCGTCATCGTTTTAACCAAGGCAGATTTATGCACGGATTTACCCAACAAATTACTAGCCCTGGCTGACGTCAGTATGGGCGTTGATATTATCCCCTGTTCTGCTAAAACCGGGCTAGGCTTCCCCGAAATTCAAGATCAGGTCAAACCCAGTCAAACCATTGTCCTGGTAGGGTCTTCTGGCGTGGGTAAATCCACGCTGATCAACCACCTGCTGGGCCAAAATCAGCAAACCACCAAAACTATCCGGCGCGACGATGACAAGGGCCGCCATGCCACCACCCACCGGCAATTGTTGCTGCTCCCCAATGGGGGTATTTTGATTGATACGCCGGGAATGCGGGAATTACAAATTTTTACCGGTGATTTGGCCAAAACCTTCGGGGATATTGAAACCATTGCGACCCACTGTAAATTTCGCGACTGCACCCATCAAACTGAACCCGGCTGTGCCGTTCAAGCAGCCATCACCGCAGGTACTTTGACGGCCGCTCGGTTAGCCAGTTACCAGAAGTTGCAAAGAGAGCGCTCCTATGCCGGTCTAAATGCCCGTCAATTGGAAAATGAAAAGATCAACCGACTCTTTGGCGGTAAGAATGAAATGAAACAAACACTGAATTACGTTAAAAATAAACGGCGTCACTAACAATAATCCCCTCGTAAATTGGTTACTTTTTTACGGGGGGATTTTTAGATTCCGAACTTAAATGACTAAATTTGCCGTGGCAAAATAGGCATCACCTGGGGAATATATTTCCCAGAAATTGCCTTTTTACAGGCTTTTTAACAACAAATCTATTATACTAGAGATAAATGATATCTTGTTTCTTCAAAATGCAGGAGGGCGACCATTTATGAAATCAATCACCATTAGCACTTATGATCATTACTTGACGCGGATGCTGCTGCACGCCTTAACGGAAACCAGTGATAAAGAAACCCCCACCCTGCTTCAAAAGGGCCGGCCCGTGGATATCCTGACCTACTGGGACATTGCTACCAATCAAATGCTGATTGAGATGGCCAATGAGCGCTTTACCCTTTACGAAGTGGCCTATCCGGAAAAGGGCGCTGAGTTATTTCCAGGCCCCAATACAAAAATCATGGATAATCTCTCCATTGAAAACTACCAAGACTTCTGGCATATTCAGTCAACCACAGCCTTCAATAAGGCTATCCCCCTGACCTATTTGGAAAAGCCAAAGCCCACGACAATTTCTAAAGCCAATTTCTTCGCCGGCTTAATGGTGGAAGGCTCCCAGCAATACCACCAATACCGCACCCTGCGCTATGGAACCGACCCCACTGTTTACCAATATACGGACCTGATCATGACCTATGCCCGCAAGGTATTTTCTGGGGAAGGTCCGGCGAGTTATACGGTGAATTCGTTGGTGACGCTGTAAGTGGGTCAGGTGTCTCGCTTATATTAAT
>JAKVKU010000001.1 GCA_022484695.1 Lactobacillus sp. | reverse complement strand
CCACAAAACCCCTAAAAACCTGATTTTAAAGGGGTCTAGTTCAGTATTGTCAAATTCCAGAAATAGGGTGATAGTTGAGCCTCAACTTCTTTCATTTAGGTCTTGACTTAATACCACAAGACTTTCTCAAAAACTAGCTTTATCCTACAAACCCATCATAAAGAATTGACGCAACTATTTATAATAATCATAAGCTTTTATAATCAGGACTTGTGAAACCGCCAACAAAGCCCGTGGCAATAGGCTTTGAAATTTGATGAAAAATCTAAAGCCAGTGCTGGATTAAATAACGAGCTCTATTTTTCGATTTTGACCAAAAAAAAAGCGTTCATACCCAAGACGGGCACAAACACTGTCATTTCAAACGTTGCTTATTCTTGATAGACGCCGATATCCACCGGCAATACTTCCCCGGCATAGGTGATGCCGTCATTTTTGGTTTGGCCAACCTTCTTATAAGCCATGGTCACCGTGATGTCAGCTTTAAAGGCCACCCCCAAAATGTCGCCGGTATCGGCATGAATGCCACTGGGCATGTCCACGGCAAACTTTTCAGCCCGGGCGGCATTGAGTTGGGTGATAATTTGGGCAAATTCGCCAGTGATGGGCCGGGATAAGCCGATGCCAAAAATAGCATCCACGATCATGGTAAATTCGGCCAGATTGGGCAACTTATCAAATACTGGAATTTCGTAATAATTTACAATTTTTAATTGGGTTTTGGTTTGGGCAGAAGCCTTGTCAGGATTGCCCAATAAAACGGCGGTGACATCATAGCCGGCCAAATACAATAAGCGGGTCACGGCCAGGCCGTCGCCACCGTTATTCCCGGTGCCGCAAACCACTAATATTTTGTGGCCATCGGCGTGTTCTTGAATCACTTCGGCGGTTTTTAAAGCCGCCCGCTCCATTAATACCAAGGACGGTATGCCAATCACATCAATAGTATGTTGGTCACAGGCCGCCATTTGAGCAGCAGTTAATATTTTTTCGTTCATCTCATTCACCTCAACTTCATTCTAGCCCACCCGCCTAAGATTTGAAAATGATAATTGTCTAAGAGTTTCTTAACAATCACCTAAAATAGGGACTATAATAGGTATTGGAGTCCAGTCGGCTATCTTGACGACGATTAGGCTATCTAGGAAGGGCTGATTATAGTGATTGATAAACCTGTTTCGACAGATTACCTGGCAATTTCTAAGGCACTATCTGCGGTATTTCCAAAGTATACAAATACGATCTTGTGGCATGAGGACGCGCGCCTGCAAGAACTGGACGTCAGTGGCTACTATGGCCTGCAAATCAACCGGCTCATCAATGATGCCCCGGTTACCCTGTTCTTGTATCAAAAACCCATTGATGCCAGCTATGTGCTGACGGACTTGGGTTCGTTAATATTTACCAATGATATTATTGAACCTTTGGCTAAGCGGCGGGCATTCCGCAATAATATGCGTTATGAAGATTACGACATGTTTGCCTCCAATATGGTGCAGACCAAACGTTTTCAGCGCTTATTGGCCAGCTTTAATTTGAGCTTAACCAATTCCATCGATATTACCCACCAGTTCCATGGGTTAGAAGAATTACCGAAGGCTTTAAAGTCTTTTAACAAATTATTTGATGATTTGAACACCACTGCTGAAGTTTCAGTTCAGGCTTAAGCAAGTGGTCCAACACAAAAAAGCAATAACGTTTGGAAACGATGGTGGTCGTGTCTAAACGTTATTGCTTTTTCGTTTGGGAAAATAGTTGGTTTTAAAGGGCTAACCCCACGTAATAGTGAATAATCATGGTAATGATCCCCACAATGACGTTGCGGGCGATGGCCCGTTTGGGAAAACCATGGCCAACTTTGGCACTGAGAAACCCAGTTAACGCCACGGAAAAAGTGACGGCTAAAATGGTGCCTGGCCACTTAAAGGCTTCTGGTAACAAGGTCATGGCAGCTAGTGGAAAAATACCCCCGCTGGCTGCGGAAAACATGGAAGAAAAAGCAGCGGCCCAAGGATTCATGTAATGATTTAAGGCTAAATCATACTTGACTTGTACCACAGTGGCTAACGGTTTTTTAGCCATTAAATCCGCTGCGATGGCTTCTGACGTGTGGTGGGAAACACCCTTATGGACGTAATAAGCCACCACCGCATCTACTTCAGCTTGGAAATCAGTTTTTAATAAGGCTTGTTCTTTAGCTACAACGGCTTTTTCCGTGTCTTTTTGGGAACTGACAGAGGCATACTCGCCTGCGGCCATGGAAAAGGCACAGGCTAATAAGTCAGCTAACCCCGCAATGAAAATCGTAAAAGTGTTGGTGGTGGCCACGGCAACTGAGAACAATACCCCAACAACGGTTAAAATCCCATCATTGGACCCTAAAACGCCGGCACGCAGGGTATTAGACCGCTCTTGAATGGTCATATCCGACTTTTGACGTGGTGTTTTCACATTCAGCATCTAAATCCCCTCCTATCTGGCAAACAAACTGCCGATGCCATAGGTGATCAGCATGGTCAATGACCCAGAGATCACATTGCGAATAACCGCTTTAGCCCGGTTGGCATTGCCCAAGGCAGCAGCGGCATACCCCGTCAAAGACAAGGCAATGATCACGGCAATCACCGTGGCAATGACCCGAATATCCCGGGGCATCAGGGTGATGGCCACCAGGGGTAAAATCGACCCGGTGGGAAACGAAATCATCGATGCAATGGCTGCCGCCACTGCACTGGTGTGTTCCTTGGGATCAAAGCCAAAACGTTCTCTGACCGTTGTTTCCAAGGCATCTTTAGCCATCATTTCTTCAACGGCTTTTTTGGCCAGTTCGGGTTTTAACCCAGTTTTTAAGTATTTTTGCGTCACAAAATCAACTTCGTCATCATAATGGTCATCCAATAGTTCGATTTCTTCTTGCACGGCCCGGCGTTCCATATCCCGCTGGGAATTCACGGAGACATATTCCCCCATGGCCATGGAGACCGTACCGGCTAACATCCCGGCAATCCCGGCTAAGAAGATGGCATAACTATTGCTTGTGGCCCCGGCAACCCCAATGACGATCCCGGCGATGGATAAAATCCCATCATTGGCCCCCATGACTGAGGCCCGTAGGACATTAATTTTTTCGGCTAATGAGGACTTTTTGTGTCGAATCAATTTTGAAACCTTTGCTTTCTCCATAGTATCGCCTACTTAGTTTATAATTATTCTAATCTACCTCCACAAACTATTATAGTCGCTAACGATTATTAGGTCAACCTAAACATTATTTTGGTTTAAAACTTTCACCGGCCAGATCTCGCTTTCTAATTTCATCATAATCCTAACACTTCTCGTGAAAAAGTGAACATTTATTTTCAGCAATAACGCCGTAACCACAGTCACGGCGCCATAAAAAACTTTATTTATTAAGTCAGCCTAATATTTAGGTTGGGTTGGGTTGGGTTGGGTTGGGTTGGGCTCAAGGGTTTTGGTCATGTCCACACATTCCACCCCATCTTCAAAGTAGGGCTTGGAACTAATTTTGTAACCATTTCTTTGATAGAAGCCAATGGCACTGTGTTCGGCGTGGATCAGGACATGGTATTTCTCAGCAGCAATGCTGGCTTGTTCCATTTGCAGCAGCAATTGAGACCCTAAATGGGCTTTGCGCTGAGCCTTCACCACACAAATCCGGGTAAAGCGGGCGAATTCTTCGGTGAAGAACAGGCGGCTGGTGGCCACGGGTTCCTTGCCATCAAAAATCACCACATATTCGGCATTAGGAAATTGGTCGTCTTCAAACTCGTCAGCAATTGCGATGCCCCGTTCTAAAACGAACACCTGCATGCGCACATACATGCTGGCGGCCTTTTGCCAGGGCAAGTGGCCAAAGAATAACTCCATCAAATCAATCCCTTCTTAAGACGCTTTGATCAAACGGACCCGGGTAACGGTTGGAATCTGCTTGAGCTTGTCTAACAAGTAATATTGCTGGTCTTGACTCATATCATTGGCATCCACCATGGTATAAGCAAAGCCATCTTTAGCCCGGTTGGCCAGATTTTCAATATTGACCCCTTCCCCGGCAATGATGGTGGAAATTTGTCCTAACATGTTAGGCACATTTTTATGGATCAAGGTGAACCGGTATTGGCTTTGGAATGGTGAAATAATATTAGGCATATTCACGGAATTTTCAATATTGCCGGTTTCTAAGAAAGTCTGGACTTCTTGGGCAGCAATTCTAGCACAATTGATCTCGGCTTCAATGGTAGACCCGCCAATATGGGGCATTAAAATCACATTATCTTGGCCGATCAGTTCATCGGAACTAAAGTCAGTGATGTATTTGCGCAGGGTGCCCTTGTTCAAAAATTGCACGGCAGCGGCGTTATCCACGATGCCTAAGCGAGAGAAGTTTAATAAGACAGCTTTTGGCTTCATAGCCTGGATCACATCGGCATTGATCAAGCCAATGGTTTCTTCATTCTTAGGGACATGGACCGTGACAAAGTCAGCTTTGGCGATGGCGTCTTCTAACGTCCGGGCCCGCTTAACTTTGTCCGAGATATGCCAAGCAGCATCGGCGCTTAAATAAGGATCGTAGCCGGTGACCCGCATACCTAAATCTAACCCGGCATTGGCCACCAAAGAGCCCACGTGGCCTAAGCCGATGACCGTCAGGCGTTTGCCCATTAATTCCACCCCGTTAAAGGCAGTTTTTTCCTTTTCGGTCCGCAGGGTAATATCAGCACCGCTGGCGGCCTGGGCAGCCCAGTTGGCGGCATCAATAATGTTACGGTTGCAGATGATCATGTTGGCAATGATCAATTCTTTGACGGCATTGGCGTTGCCACCAGGGGTATTAAAGGCCACGGTGCCATTTTCCAAGGCTTTATCTAACGGAATGTTGTTAAAGCCGGCGCCACAACGGGCAATGGCCTTTAAGTTTTCTGGGAAAACATGCTCATGTAAATCCACGCTGCGAATTAAATAAGCATCGGGGTCGGCACTTTCATTAATGAGGTAATCATCGCTAAATTCGGCTAATCCTTGGGGGGCAATGGCGTTAAATGTTTTAATATTATACATATTCAAATTCTCCTCTATGATTTTATTGGTGTTGGGTTTCGAAGTCCATTAGGAAATTCACTAGTTTTTCCACGCCTTCAACTGGCATGGCGTTATAAATGCTGGCCCGCAGACCACCGACAGAACGATGACCCTTGAGGTTTAAGAAACCAGCTGCAGTGGCCGCTTGGATCACTTTGGCGTCGGTGGCTTTATCTGGCGTCAAGAACGGCACATTCATTAAGGAACGTTGGGCGGGTTTAACGGGGTTGTTAAATAATTTGGAACTGTCTAAGAAGTTATATAACAACGCCGCCTTTTTTTGATTCAGCTGGTCAATGCCAGCCACGCCGCCTTTTGTCTCTAACCACTGTAAGACCAGATTGGCCATATAGATTTGGAAGACTGGCGGGGTATTTAAAGCCGAATCCTTGTTGGCTAAAGCCGTGTAATCCAACATGGATGGCAGATTTTTCGGATGATTGGGATCAGTTAACAGGGTCTTTTTTAACACCACGATGGTCAGACCCGCTGGGGCTAAATTCTTTTGGGCCCCGGCATAGATGAGGTCAAACTTGGAAAAGTCATATTGCTGGCCTAAGAAATTAGAGGACATGTCGGCTACCAGCGGCGTGGTAGTTTGGGGCAATTGCTGATAAGCCGTGCCTTCAATGGTGTTGTTGGTGGTGATGTGCAGGTAATCATAGGTGTCTTTTAACACATCGGGGAATTGCGGAATTTCAGTATAACCGCTGGCTTTAGATGTGGCCACGATATCGGCTTGGACCCCGGGGACTTTGCCGGCTTCTTCAATGGCTCGGACTGACCAATGGCCACTGTCAATGTAAGCGGCCCGGTGGTGTTTGGTGGCAATGTTTAGGGGCACCATGGTAAACTGTAATGTCGCCCCACCTTGCAGGAATAAGACATCGTAATCATCCCCGAGGTTCATCAACTGTTTGAGCCGGGCTTTGGTGTCCGCATATAAATCAGTAAATAGTTTTGAGCGATGGGAAATTTCCAAAATACTCATGCCGGAATGATCGTAATCCAGCAATTCTTTTTGAACTTGTTCTAAAACGGGTTTAGGTAACACGGCGGGACCGGCAGCAAAATTGTAAATTGTCATGTTTGTGATGAACCTCCAAGTAAAGTTGAAAAATATTTTTTTGAACTAATTAAAAATAAAAAGCACCCACAAGATAAATGTGAGTGCTTCAGGAAATTTCGGAATTGTCTCCCCTGGCCTCACATTGCGTTAGGCCAAGGACACGCGAAATTGGCCTACATCACAAGGATGAAGACCATGAGGATACTATTTGAATATTTTGTTTTCGCGTATAAATTTTTAGCATATTAGAATCCCCTTAGATTTATTAAATTGATATTAACAATAAATAAACAATGTGTCAACCCTTCTCAGAAATCTGCTACAATAAATTCTATACTATCTCCTGGAGGTTTTTCAATGACTGAATTTTATATCGTCCGGCACGGCAAGACTGACGCCAATTTGGCAGGTTTAAAACAAGGGGTGATCAACACACCCAATACTTATTTAAATGACTTAGGCAAAGCCCAAGCCGACAAGTTACATCGGGGTTTTGATCTGAGGGGCTTCACCCAAATTTACAGCTCCCCGTTAGTCCGCACCAAACAAACCACGGAAATTTTAAACCAAACGGCCCACTTACCCGTGACCTTTGATCCCCGCTTGTTAGAAATTTCTTACGGGGATTGGGATGGCCAAGTGAACGCTGAGCTGCAACAACGCTATCCTGAATACTTCGACCACACCGTCAACGATGTCCGCCCCGAATATGTCACCATTGCCCATGGGGAGTCCTTTGAGCAAGTTGAAGCCCGGGTGCGAACATTTACCAAGGATGTGGCCAAAGCTCAGCCAACGGGTAAAATATTGATCGTGACCCATGGCTTTACCGTGCGCAGTTTTGCCATCAATGCCACCCAGTCCAGTGGTTTAACAATTTTAGAACCGGATAATTGCAGTGTCACCAAAATCCTCGTGGACCCTACCAGTGGCAGCGAACATTTGGTGTATTACAACCGGCTTTATTAGACCTGGACTTGTTTGAACAAACCCCATCTTGGTACAATAGAGGTAGCAGCTCTGAAAGCGCCACCAGAATGGAGGTTTTTCAATGAAAAAAGTCTTATGGCTCACGCTCTTGACCACCCTGACCTTAACCTTTGGGGCCTGTGGTAATAACAACAACACGGCCACCAAGTCTTCAAGTAGCAGTAGTTCTAAAACCAGCACGGCTCAAAAAGTCAGCTCCAGCAGTACCGCCACCACCAGCAATGACACCAACTTTAAAGATGGTGTGCTGACGGTGCCTGAGGCCAAGCTGAAAATCACCAAGACCCAAGTGGCCCATAACAATGAGGACAATGAAGACGGGCTGATCGTTTGGTATACCATCACCAATCAGAGCCAACAAAATATTGAACCAGAGGATATTTTGAAACGTTTGGCTTTCCACCAAAATGATGGGAATGCCAGTTACACCTTAGAAGATGACTTTGACGCCGCTGAAGCCCTCTATAGTGATGAGGCGGAACAGGATAAGTTTGAAAATGAGGTGGAAGATTTAGCAGATAACGAGCTACAACCCGGTAAAACCGTGGAAACTGTGGCAGGTATCGAATTGCGCAACACCAATGATCCCGTCACCGTTATTAACCAAGCCCGACAAGATCAAACTTTTACTATCAATCTGAAATAACCGCGCCTAAAAGCGCCCCATCAAAAAATCGTTAACCCGCAAAATAGGTTAACGATTTTTTAGATGGCGTTATTATAAAATTTCCGTGCCGGCTTCTAAGGTATTGTCTAGGCGGAAAATTCGTTCTATATCAATGACCACCACCGCAGCTCTAGGGAAGCGGTCAAAAATCTTGGTTTTGCCCAGGATTTCGTTGGCATAGTCATCTTTTTCATGGATATGGGCCGTGCCTTCAAAGCGAAAACCCTTTTGGTTGGGGCGATCCGCCACGGCCACGGCGGCATGTTGATTATTGGTTAAATTTTCATAGGCATGTCTAAAGGTGTGCTCGAAATAAATCAGATGTTCATCGTCTAACACATGGATTGAGCCCTTGGGACCCACTTGGGGGAGTCCACTGGCACTGGTGGTGGCTAAAAAAGGTAATTGTGTCTGAATCATTTCCTTCATTTCATCGGTCAATTTTTTCATATTCACATTTCCTTCCGCTATTGATTGGTTGTGATAAACTACGTCACTAGTTTAATCATAGCATGACCATGTGTTTGCTGGCAACGAAAGTCATTGACCCCTAATTATCCGCCACGCAGGATCTATTCAGCAACAGGCTCAGTGGGTAAATTCATCCCCTGCCAGCCTTCAAGGGCACCGGCCAGCTCAAAAGCTTTAAAGCCATGGCTTAGTAGTGTCAACAAGGCCTGTTTGCCTAAAATAGTCCCGCCAGTCCAATCATAGACCACATAAGTCTTGTCCTTGTCCAATTCAGCTAAATGGGCTTCTAAATCCTTAGCCGCTAGAGGTAATGCACCTTTAATCTGAACTTTTTTAACTTGCGCCGGGGCATTTCGAACGTCTAGGACAACATAATGTGAATTCGGTTGTTTTAACGCTTGTAAAACCGTTAAGTGGTCAATATAAAGGCTTAAATATAACTTTAAAAAATCAATTTTGGCTTGTTCCATAATAATCTCCTATCTACGATTTGGTTCCTAATAGTAATTTATTTAGTAATACATTTAGCTGTTTTTGCTCAGTACTGGTGAGGTTGGCAAATAAGTTATTGACGGTTTGAAAGTTAACAGGTAAAAAACGGGTCAGTAATTGTAACCCTTTTGCAGTGATTCGAACCACAAATGAGCGCTTATCCCCAGGTACAGGTGCTTTTTCAATCAATTTATCTGCCAGCAGCCCCCGAATCAATTTACTGACCGTGACTTTCGAAGTTCCTAATTTACCAGCTAAATCAGAAGGACTTAACCCAGTATCTTGGTTGTGGTAAAGAAACATTAAAATGATGAACCGTGACTCTGATAACCCATACTGGGTCAAAACTTGTTCATAGTAATTTTCAACTGTGCGATAACAATGTTGAAAATTTATAAATGTCAAAACTGTTTCTGGATCAGCATCCTTATACTCATGCCGCATTAAGTCAACCCGCTGCGCATCAGGTCGCTCATAGGCATCGAAATTATCCAAAACAAACCCTCCTTTTGAATTTAGTTACCCGGCTAACTAAATTGCATTTTACACCCTTTCAATTTTCTGTCAAGATTCAACCTAATATTAATTTTAATTATAACAAGTCACAAAAAGCCACAATGAACTTATCCAACGTCCATCGTGGCTAATGCTGCTGTATTGTGTTCTTAAATTCCCGGGAGTTAGCATGAACGACACTCATTCTTTTAGTAACGCAGCCAACCACTTCACGTAATTCGTCTCTCTTTGAATGCCTCGGTCCAATATCAAATAATGCCCATAATTCTGATCAATGTCAGCTTGTTGCTTAAACAACAAGGCCATCCTAGCTTTGAGATAGTCGCGGCGTTGTAAGGATAGCTGGTATTGTTGTTTTAACAGCTTGGTCAAAATCGGACTATCTTGGTCCGCAATAAAAAATAACTTCAGCGGAAAAAGGTCATCATTTTGTGGGGTCAGCGGTTCGCTTAGCCAAGCCAATAGCGCCGCCTTACCAGTGGCTGTGAGATGATAAAAAACAGCCTTCCCCTTGGCGGCGACGCTGGTAGTGTCAACAGCTTGAATCCAGCCGTCTTTTAGCATACGCTGTAGTTCTGGATAAATCTGGCTATGGGAGGCCGTCCAGAAATCACTGATTTCATGCTTAAATTCTTGCATCATTTGATACCCAGACATTTGCTGGTGGCTGTTGATCAATCCTAATAATACATAAGGTAAAATTCGCTTTTTCGGCATACAATCGCTCCAAGTTTAGTCATTACACCTATTATGCCTTGATTAACCACCGGGGTAAAGTCGGGCTAAAACTTACTTCTTCAAGCGCTTATAGTTGGCGTCAAAATAGCGGCCAGCCCGAATGTCATCCGTCATCCCGGCATAAGGGGCCTCGGCAATAACCTCTTCATTATTCTGACCGGCGTCACCAATATAGGTGATTTTGGCGAACTCTGGCACGACTAGTTTAGGATACGTTTCGTATTTTTCCCGGGCAGCTTCCATCACATCAATGTGCTCATTTTGATAAGTCACGGTGATTTCAGGATGGTCTTGCACCCATTTGGGGAAGAAAATAGTCCCATTTAATTTCTTTTCGTTGGGTACAAAATCCAGGGCCACATCGGTACCCGTGGGTTCAGTCCAAGCCACTTTGTAGATACCTGCTGTTAATAAAACGATGTTGGCTTCTTGGTCAGTCACCCAGCGACCAGCCACCATCCCCCCATGGATCCGATAATCTACCGTATGGTCATTTTTGGCATACCATTCATATTCCCAGCCATTGTCATAAGTATAAATAAAATGGGTGCCTAAAAAATCAGCTAATGTTTCAAATGTTTTCGTCATATTATTGCGCTCCTTTTATGTCGTTATCGACACTAGTTATAATATGCCGTTAACGACATGTCGTCAAGTTAAAAAAATGGTAGTTCAAAAAAATCTGAACTACCACAGGATTTTATATGAAATTCGTCACCGCAAATACCAAGGGAATGGTCACCAGGCTCAAAATGGTGGAAAGGCTCATCAAAGCCACGGCGGGACTGGCATCCCCGTGAATTTTCAAAGTGAATAACACCACCACCCCGGCCACGGGGCAAGCAGCCATGATCACCGTGGTGTACAGGGCTACCCCAGTGACCCCCAGGAGGTGCAGGGCTAAAATTGCCGCCAGGGGAAATAATAGGTTTCGGGCAATGAGGGCCAACCATAGGTGTTTGTCCACCAGTTGTTTGGTCAACTTGATATCCGCCAGGCTATTGCCAATGACGATCATGGATAGGGGCGTGTTGATAGAAGCCACATAGTGGACGATTTGGTTGGGAATACTGGGCAACTTGAAGGAAGTCATGAAAATCACCAGGCCCACTATAATGGCAATAATATTGGGATTGAGGACAATTTCTTTGAGGTTGTCTAGGGGATGGCCGGCTTTTTTGGGGGTAAACAGGCTGATGCCATGGGTCCAGCTGAAAATGTTAAACCCGGCTAAAAAGGCCACAGCGAAGAAGACGCCATTGCTGCCAAACAAGGCACTGATCAACGGCACACCCATGAAACCGGCGTTGGAATAAATGCTGCCGTATTGGGCAATGCGCCGCAAATTGGCGTCTGCCATGCGGCCAAATAACAGCTTGGCCAAGAGAATAGAGACGATGTAAAAAATGCCGATGCCCGCCGCCACCAGCAGCAAGGTTTTCATCCGGTTTGGCGAATACTGTTGCTGAAAGGCGCCGATGATCAAACAGGGCGAGACAAAATACAGTAAAATATTCGTTAAATCTGTAGACGTTTGTGGCTTCATGAAACCCAGTTTATTGATCAAAACCCCCACCAACATCAAACAAAACATGATGACAATTTGATTGGTCAGTTGCCCAAAACTCATTTTCCCAACTCTTTTCTGCAAATGATATGTTATCCATTATAACGCCAAAATAAAAAAACAAGTAGATTTATAGAAACTATAACCTAGCTTCCAGGAATCTGCTTGTTTTAGGCCTTAGATATTTTCTTTGATGTTAAAAATAACTTTGAACCCGGATAATAGGAACGTTGGCAGGGCCGGGATAAAGATAACCGCTAAATATAAAATCGGTGACAAGGGTGCGGTCCCCATGACGTCGTTAAAGAACGGCATCAAGGTCACTAAAATGGAACTGGTGGCGGCAAAAGCCACGGCCATGTTCAAGCGGCCATTTTCAAAGGGATTTCTTGAAAATAAGGTGTGACTGCTGCGGGCATCAAACACGTGCCACAATTGACCAAAGACCAGGGTCAAGAAGGCGATGGTTTGGGCTTGGGGGATGTTCATGCCTTGTAGGGCGGCCCAATAGAAGGCTAGGAAAACCATCAGCCCCATGACGCCACCCCGGATGAAGATTCGCGGCAGCATCCCCTTTAGGATGGACTGCTTGGTGTTCCGGGGGCCTTGTTGCATTAGATCCCCTTCTGGCTGGTCGTAGCCCAGGGCAAAGGATGGCAGGGAGTCACTAATCATATTCACCCACAGAACCATTAAGGCGGTCAAGGTCGGCGTGGTGGCGGTGATTTGACCCACGGGTACGGTGATCAAGAGGACCCCCAGGACTAGGGACAGGACTTCGGCCACGTTGGTGACTAGTTCTTGGCGGATGAAGTTGCGAATATTGGCAAAAATTCGCCGGCCCGCATAAACGGACTTCTCAATAGTGGTAAATTTATCATCTAATAACACTAAATCCGCCGCATCTTTGGTAACTTCGGTGCCGTTGATGCCCATGGCAATGCCAATGTCGGCGGCCCGCAGTGCGGGAGCGTCATTGATGCCATCGCCGGTCATGGCCACCACGGCGTTATGGGCTTGGAGTTGTTTGACGATGCGCTGTTTATGCTCGGGGGAGACCCGGGCGTATACGAAGGTGTTGGGCACCAGGTCATAGAGCTCAGCGTCGGATAGTTGCTCTAGTTCTTTACCCTCAATCACCTGAGCATTTTTATCATCCACAATGCCCAATTGATAGGCGATAGCCCGGGCGGTGGCGGCGTGGTCACCGGTGATCATCACCACGTGGACGCCAGCTTTGTTCAAAGTGGCCACGGAAGCTTTGACTTCTTCTCTTGGGGGATCGATAATCCCCGCCACCCCTAAAATGGTCAACTGCTGCTCTAAGGCCGCCACTTCCCCATGGAGAGCGGTTTCTTCGTCTAATTTGCGGATACTCACGGCAATGGTCCTTAAGGCATCGTTGGCAAATTCTAGGATTTTACTTTCAAACTTTTTGGTATAGCGTTGGGCCGGTTTAATTTCGTCATCTAACATGATCCCCTCAGCCTTGTTTAAAATCACATCTGGGGCGCCTTTGGTGATAACGTAATAGTCCCCATCTCTTAAAATGACCACACTCATCATCTTGCGCTTGCTGTCAAAGGGGAGGACCCGCACCACATCGATGTCATTATCATCGTTTTTTTCCAGCAATTCACTGCGGCTGATGCCGGCTTTAGCGGCTAGGACCACCAGGGACACATCGGTGGGATTCCCGTAAGGCTGCCAATTTTGGTCCTCATCCTGCATGATCTCGGCCTCGTTATCTAACACCGCGGCCTGGAGGAACTGTTGGTAATTGGCATCGTTGGTATTGGGGATGATGTCGCCCAAGGGGTCATAACCTAAACCTTCCACCGAAAAAGTGGCGTTATTGGCCCAAAATTTGGTGACGGTCATTTGATTCTTGGTCAAAGTCCCGGTTTTATCTGAGGCAATGTAACTGGTTGCCCCCAGGGTCTCCACACTGCTTAAGGACTTGATCAACCCGTTATTCCGGGCTAAAATCGTGGCCCCAATGGTCAAGACAATGGATAAGACCACCGGCATGGCATCGGGGATGGAGGCCACCGCTAAGGCAATGGCACTGGACAAAATCTCAGGAACTTTGGCCAATTCCAAGGTACCGCTGCGCAGGAATTCTTTACTCACATCATATAAAATCGTGAAGAGGACAATGGCCCCCGCCACTAACATTAATTTTTTCGTTAAGGCATTGATATTTTTCTCAATGGGGGTCTTTTGCTGGCCGGCACTGGTCATGAGGTCGGCGATTTTACCCAGCTCGGTGGTCATACCGGTGCCCACCACCACGCCGATGCCATTGCCGTTGACCACGGTGGAGCCGGAGAAACCCATATTTTGCTGATCCCCTAGTTGGGTATCTTCTGCCAGCGCCTGGGTGGCTTTGGTGATGGCATCGGCCTCCCCGGTCAAGTGGGACTCGTTGACTTGCAGTTCAGCGACTTTTAGCCAGCGCACGTCGCCTTCAATAAAGTCCCCCATTTTCACGGCGACAATATCTCCAGGGACTAACTGGGTGGTGTCCACCGGCCCCCAGGTGCCGTCCCGCAAGGTGTTGATTTGGTGATGGGACATTTGGGCCAGGGCCGCCAAAGATTTGCGGGCGCTATTGGCTTGGTAAAAAGCGATGAAGGCATTCACAAAAATTAAAATGGCGATGGCCACAGCTTCATAAACTGCTGCGACGCCGTGGCTATAATTTTTGGTCACTTGGAAATCATAGATGGCACTTAAGGTGGCCAACACCACCGCTACCATCAACACGATAATAATCGGTTCTTTAAAACTGTGGAAAAATAATTTTACTTTGGACTCTTCCGGGGCTTGGGCCAACTCGTTGGGCCCATAATTCGCTAAACGCCGATCCACCTCGACCTGACTCAAACCTCGGGTCCGTGCCACATTCAACTGGTGTAATGTATCTTCTTGGGATAATGTATAAGCTTTTAAACTCAAACAATTCACTTCCTTTGTAAAAAATAACGCGGGGAAAGAGGGGTCATTGGCCGGTCTTAGCTCGCGTTATAATTTTTAATTTAGTTATTTGAATTAACTATAAATTTATTTTATCACACTTTTAGGGTCCTTGTCACGTGGTCATGCATTATTGGCTAACTTGTACAAACGCTGTAAGCGCTGCTTTTGGGCCCCCATACTGGCTAGGGCCCGCAGCGGCATATTGGTCAACATAGCCGCATTGGTTTTATCGGCGGTGAGGCTTTCCACCACTTGTTTTAGTTTACTCTGTTGCAGGAGTTCTTGGCTATCGCTACGCAACAAGAAATCACTAAGATAAGTTTCACCGTTGACCAAAGGCTGTTGTACCGGGGCCCACTGCAGGTCGATGGTCTTTTGTAACTTCGAATCAATTGAGCTGGCGGCCACCTTAATTTCATAACTGCCGTTATCCACTTGAAAGGCAGCGGTATCAGGGTTATACCAGCTAAAGGCCCGGCGATCCAAGTCCACGCTGACCGCTTTTTGCTGGCCGGGGTCTAGGGTCACCTTGATAAATTGTTTTAATTCCTGTTGGGGTTTTTCAATGGTGCTAGTTTGATTGGCCACATAAATCTGGGCCACTTCTTTACCGGCCCGCAGACCGGTATTTTTAAGGGTGAAGCTCACGGTCACATGATCGTCACCCACTTGCACCGCTAAATTATGATATTCAAAACTGGTATAGGATAACCCGAAGCCAAAGGGAAACAGGGGTGTGATTTGTTTGGCATCGTAATAACGATAGCCCACGAATAACCCTTCTCGATAAACTTCGGTTTGGGGATTCTTGTTAAAACCTAAGTAAGTAGGATTGTCGGCTAATTTCACTGGGAAGGTCTCGGCTAATTTCCCGGAAGGATTCACTTTGCCGCTCAACACGTCAAAAGTAGCTTCCCCCACGCCCTCACCGGCTAAGTAAGTTTCCAAGACCCCCTGGACCTTGTCTAGCCAAGGCATGGTCACCACTGACCCGTTTTGCAGGACCACGATCACCTGGGCACTGACGGCGGTTAGTTGGGCAATGAGATGGTTTTGGTTGGCGGGTAGGTCGATGTCGGTTTTATCAAAGCCCTCGGATTCCTTGGCCTCCGGGTAGCCGGCAAACACAATGACCTTGTCGGCTTTTTTAGCCGCTTCTAGTGCCTTGGTTTCTAAAGCGTCATCGGGGTCGGTCTGATCCAGAGTATAACCCTGTTGAAATTCAAAATGGGCGTTGGCCCGGCGTGCGGCCATCACTGGGGTGGCCATCTGATACTCGCTGACGTGGGAACTGCCGCCACCTTGGTAGCGGGGTTTTTGGGCTAAGTCCCCCACGATCAACAGCTTGTCCTTGGCCGTCAAAGGTAAAACAGCCTCGTCGTTTTTCAACAGGACCATGCTTTCGGCGGCGGCCCGGCGGACAAATTCGTGTTGCTGATTTAAATCGTAAAAATCCGCCGAGGAATTCGCCGGCAAATAGGTCATCACTAAATTCAAGATGCGCTGGACGGCCCGGTCCAAGATGGCTTCATCTAAGGTTCCAGCTTTTACAGCAGCTTCAATCTCTGCCGTGGAGGCCGCCCCCCGCCCGGGCATTTCCAGATCCAGCCCAGCTTTAATGGCGGCCACGTGGTCGGCCACGGCGCCCCAATCGGACATCACCAGCCCCTGGAAGTTCCATTCTTCCCGTAAAATTTCGGTTAATAAGGTTTTATTTTGAGAATTCAAGACACCATTCAATTTATTATAAGAACACATGATGCTGGCGGGATTGGCTTGTTTCACAATGCGTTCAAAGGCGGCTAAGTAAATTTCCCGCAACGTCCGGGGGTCGATTTCCGAACTATTGGTGAAGCGTTGGTCTTCTCGGTTATTGGCGGCGAAATGCTTCACGGCCACCCCCACGTTTTCACTTTGGACCCCCTTCACATATTGGGCGCCCAATTCCCCAGCTAAATAGGGATCTTCTGAAAAGTACTCAAAATTACGGCCAGCTAAGGGACTGCGTTTAATATTGACCCCGGGACCCAGAAGCACGCCCACCTCATTGGCATGGGCCGCGATGCCCAGATTTTTGCCCACTTCAAAAAGCAGTTGTCGATCAAAGGAACAAGCGGTTAGTGCTGAAGCCGGATAGCTCACCGCAGTGACGGCTTTGCCCAGCCCGGTGTTGGCACCTTCCGGGCTGTCGGCTTGCTTGCGCAACCCGGAAGGCCCATCGGTCATCATCAATGGGGGCAAGGCGGCGCTTTTCACGGCCTGGGTGTACCATAATTTATCGCCGGCAACGAGGCTGGCTTTTTCCGTAAGGGATAAATCTGAGATCACATTATGAATGGCTTGCATGGCGTTACTCCTCCTGAATTCACAGTCTTCTGGTTTCAATGATGGAATAATCAGCGTCGTTTTGCAAGCTTATTACTTGCTTTTATTTGAAAACGTTTTTAAGCTTTGAGTAACAAGGATGGAGGAATTAGTATGCTTGCATTTGGTTATCGTCATAGTGGTGGGCCGGACGTTTTTGAAGCTTTAGATATCCCCACGCCTAAACCGGGGCCCAACGAATTATTGTTAGATACTGTGGCCGTGGGTTTAAATAATCGGGAACGTACCGAGCGGGCCCAGGGCAGTTTTGCCGGGACAACTTATCAGATTTCGGGCCGGGATGCGGTGGGCCGGGTCGCCGAAGTTGGCGCCAATTTAAAAAATGATTTCAAAGTGGGCCAATTGGTGGCGACCCACAGTGAACACACCTATGCCGCGGCAGTCTTAGCTGAACCGGCCAACAGTGCCTTAGTGCCGGATGGGGTGGATCCAGTGGTGGCCGCTGGCTTGATCACCACCGGCATTACGGCTTATAAAGCCGTGCACTATTTTACCAAGGTCAAAGCCGGTCAAACCGTGATCGTCAAAGGGGCCAGCGGCGGCGTGGGCGCTTTGGTGGCCCAACTGCTACACCAATTAGGGGTCACAGTCATTGGCGTGGCCGCCGCTAAAAATGAAGCCTTAGTCACGGATTTAGGCATTGATAACTTCGTGGCCTATGATCAGGTGAATTTGGCCGACGCTTTAAAGGAAAAAGGCGACATTGTCTTTAACCTGGCCATGAATGGCAATGGCGGTGCCGACGATGTGGCCATGACCAAGACTGGTGGCGCCATCGTCAGTGTGGCCCACGAAACCCCCGAGTTGACCCGGGGGGTTAGCTTTACCCATATCCGCCCCACCAGTGCCTTAAGCGACCAAGAAGCCCTGAAAGCCTTATTGCCGCTCCTGGCCCAGGACAAGTTAAGCGTCAATATCGGTTATACCCTGCCGTTTTCCTTGGCGGGTATCGTTGAGGGCCATGAGCTATTAGAAGAACGGCATACCGGCCGCGTGGTTCTGAAAGTGTAAGGTGTTTGATATAAGGAATTTTTTCTTGGTGTATCGGGTAAAACCGATACACCTTTTATTATTTTTGGAGTTTTAGAGACTTCCACCCGAATATCTGATAAACTTTTATTATTAGCTATGGAAATGGGAGAAATTTGGAATGACAACGACTTTAGCAACACCTGCAACAAGTTCAGCACACCAAGCACCAAAAGAACTACCTAAGAAAATGCGCCAAGAAATCGACACTTGGACGGCCGTCTTTATTCAAAGCGACGCCTTTACCAAGGTCCCCAAGGCCGTTACCGCCGAAGATGCGGTGGCTTACGTGACAGTTTTGGCTGAAAAAGCGTACAGTCAGTTTGATAAAACCCCAAGGGCTTGGACGAAATATGCCATCAAGGGCGTCCTCACGGGAACCTTTGTGGCGGATATGTTCATTGATAAGGCTGACTATGCCAACATTGAGCCCACATTGCACGCCTTTTTAGATTTTGCGGCCGCCCAGGGTTATTTGAATCCTAAATTAGTCGATCGCACCCAACGGGCTATTGCCGAAGCGGCCCCAGAGATGATCGCATTGGCCCAAGATGACGCCAATTACAGCCCGGCTAAAGCCACGGTAATGCGCAGTTTAGTGCGGGAAGCGGCCACAGTCCCTGAACCAACCCCACAACCAAAAGCGGCTAACCAGGTTAACCAACCTAAATCGGAATTAACCTCTGGCCGGGTGGTGGCCTTAAAGGCTTGGAAGCGGCGCCAACGCTTGCATAAAAAAAATAAGCATTAGTCAAATAAATATGCTATATTATATGTATTGACGCGCCTCTTTTAGAGGATGACGCCGTAGCGACCCTCTAAATGGGGGCAACGCCTGAGCATCGACTTCGGTCGATGCTTTTTTTAATACACGACCCACAATTTATAAAGGTTAAGACCATGATTTTATGAATATCGTAATAGACAAAAACTCGAAACAACACCCTGGCTTTTTAGCAGTCGTGTGATTTCGAGTTTTTGTATGTCTAAATTTAGGCTTTAATCTGGTTAAACTACACTTAGAAAAAATCCTAGGCCAGTCTGCTGGCTTTAGTTCAGCTGATACACCGCCTGGATTTCCCCGGCAGTGCCCAGTTGCAGGACATTTAAATTTTGATATACGTAACTGCCCCCATCGATGAACACGCGGGGGTATTCGCCCTTGTACTGGACGGCCACTACCGCAGCTTGATGGTCGCCATAACGGGTGATTTTTCCCTGGTCTTTTGGCAATTGGCCGTAGATCATGGTGGTGATGGTGTGGCCGGTGACCAGGGTTTGGGCCACGGGATTGTGACCAAAATCAGGGACGTGATTGCGACTTAATAGCGCCGCCGCATGTTTGAAACTCCAGTCATGTTCTTGGAACCAATAGTCTTCTCTTAACCATAATTTGGCTAAATCTGGGGTGTCCTGGACGCCTTCGGGATAGATGCCGCCATGAACATAGAGGCGGTGGTCATCTTGATAATAATAGGGTAAGCCCGCGATAAAGGAAATCAGGTCGGCGTAGCGGCTTTTGATGAGTTGTTGGTTGTGGGGCACGTTATAGGCGATATAGTCATCGCCTAACATATCATGTAAGGTAGTGGCGCCGTCGTTTTGAATATACAATTGCTGGGCGGCGGTGTCCTGGGTCAAATAGCCTAAAAACATGTCCTCATGGTCACCGCGAATGGCAATCGCGCTTTTAGCTTGCACCATTTTTTGAACATAGCGCAATACTTGCAAGCTAGCTGGGCCCCGGTCGATCATATCCCCCAAAAAGACGACACGGTAGTCGGTAAACTTGGGGATGGTTTCAATTTTGGTCAGTAAATCAAAATGACCGTGAATGTCTGAAATAATTAAATCCGTACCTGCCATGGTCGTCCTCCTGTTGAGCTGATTGTCTAGGCCTACCTTAACAAAAAAATACAGGAGATACCAGTGGCCCAGCTTATGGCAACGGTATTTATCCCGTATTTTTACCTGGTGTCTTGGTTATGATGGGACCTCAGCAATACCAATTTACAATTTGATGACATTTTACAATTATTCTCGACATGTGAATTCAAATATTTATCATATTTAGTTTGATAATAGCTATTTTTATTCATCACAAATGCCATATTTCAAACTATTTAATTCATATTATGCCATTAATATTGGGTCATGCAATTAAATATTAGTTGCATAATAAATTAAGGAGCAATTCATATGACAATTAAATCTGTTTTATTAGGCGCCAGTGCATTAGCTACGGTGGCCACTATCGGCCTCACGCCCCTAGCCACCGCCAATGCCGCCACAACGGCTGAACCCACCATTGTCAGCGTCAATACCACCTTTCATTCCGACAACAAAGGCCTGACCATTTACGCCGATCCTAATGGCAGCCAAAATAGTGGCAAACAATTACCCACCACTATTTCTGACTGGCGGGTGACCCGAGAAGCTAAAGACGCCAATGGCCAAATCATCGCTTATGATTTAGGCAACGGTCAATGGGTCAAAGCCGCTGACTTCAACCAGAATCAAAACACAGGTACCCTAACTACTAACAATAATATCACCGTGAAAGACGTGAGTTTGACGGTTAATTCCAACTATAAGAACGTCCAAGTCTACAGTGATTCCGCCACCACCCAACCGACGGATAAACTCAGCACTGTCTTCAACCTCTGGAAAGTCTTTAGAGTCGCCTATGACAGCAATGGCAAGGCCGTCGCTTACCAAGTCGGTCTGACCTCTTGGGTCAAAGCTACTGACGTCACCGTCAACTAGTCCTTGTTAAAATACAGCTTAATTCAAAATTGAAGTCTCCAACGTGATTGCGGCGTTTGGGGGCTTTTTCAGGTGTTTTTATTCCCATTTTGCCTTTTAGCCAGCTTAAGTATAAACTAGCTAATAATATCTCAACACGCAATTATCCCATAAATGGAGGTGCCCATCGTGCCGGTTAACTCTTTTGATAATTATCCTTTAACTTGGCGGCCAACTTTATGTCCCTCGGAAACACCGCTGTACATTGCTTTAGCCAATCAATTAGAACAAGATATTACCACTGGCGTTTTGCACCCGGGCTTGAAACTGCCGCCCCAACGGGAACTGGCCGACTTTTTAGATATTAACGTGAGCACGGTATCCCGGGCTTTTAAAATTTGTGCCAATAAGGGGCTGTTGAGCGGTATCACCGGCAGTGGCACCTATATCGCCTATGACGTGGACACCCATATCTCGGCCAAGCCAAAACATGCGCCCAATATCATTGACCTGGGCACCATGACGCCGGAAACAATTGCCCAAGATGACCTGGTGGCCTTATTGCAACAGATGATTGCCGCCCCGCATTTTGGCAGCCTATTCCAATATGCTAACAGTGAAGACCGCTGGCACAAAGACGCCGCCGTTAAGCTCATTGCTAAAGCCGGCTACCAAACTGACCCCAGCCATATCTTGCTGTCCAGCGGGGGTCAAAATGCCCTGGCTGCTATTTTCTCCGGTTTACTAAAGCCAGGCGATCGCCTGGGGACCACAGCGTTGGTTTATCCCGGGCTCAAAAGTGCCGCTAAGTTGTTTGGCATTCAGTTAGTGGCCCTGCCAGAAGAAGACGGCGAATTATCTGAGACTGGCATTAGACAAGCCGTTAAAAATGACAATATGAAGGCCATTTATGTCATGCCGGATTCTCATAATCCCACCACCCATACCATGTCAACCGCTGCCCGGCAGATGATCGCTAGATTGGCACAAGAATTAAATGTGATCATTATCGAAGATGGCATCAATAGCTTACTGGCCAAAAAGCCCCTGGCCGCCATTGCCCAAAGTGCACCGGCACAAACTATCTATATTGCCAGTCTATCTAAAACGCTGGTACCGGCCCTTCGTCTAGCTTATGTGGTGGCCCCCAGCCAGTATTATGGCACTTTGGATAATGTGTTATATAACATCAATCTATCCCAATCGGCTATCTTGTTGGAACTAGCTTCCCGGCTCATTGTATCCGGGCGTTTGGATTCTCTGCTGGCTAAACGCAACCAAGGTATCGTCGCCCGTAATCGGCTGGCCAATCAGGTATTCAAAGACTATGACCTCATCGGCAATAATGACAGTTTAAATCGCTGGCTGCCTTTGCCAAAGGGGGTCTCTGGCAAACAATTTGAACAATTGGCCCTGGCTAAAGGCGTATCTGTTTACGGATCCCAGCGCTTTGCCGTGGGCAAAGATGCGCCCATCGGGGCGATTCGCATCGCTATTTGTACGCCAGATAGTATCGCAAAATTAGAACGGGGTCTAAATATTATTCACGAAATTTTAATTAAATTATAAAATGATTAAAAGCGTTTTGCACACAATTCTGATATTGTTCGCAAAACGCTTTTTATATACAATGGTTCCTAGATTGACGTTTCAAAATATATTTTAGGAGTAATAAAAATGACAGAAAATAACCGATATGCTTTGAACAAAAACTTAGCCCAGATGTTAAAGGGCGGCGTAATTATGGATGTTTCCACCCCACAACAGGCTAAAATCGCCCAAGAGGCCGGCGCCAGTGCCGTGATGGCGCTGGAACGTATCCCCGCTGACATTAGAGTTGCCGGTGGTGTGGCCCGGATGAGCGACCCTAAAATGATTAAGAGCATCCAAGAAGCGGTCAGTATTCCTGTCATGGCGAAAGTCCGAATTGGCCATTTTGTGGAGGCCCAAATTTTACAAGAAATTCAAATCGACTTCATTGATGAAAGTGAAGTTTTATCCCCAGCCGATGATAAATTCCATATCGATAAAACTAAATTTGAAGTGCCCTTCGTTTGTGGTGCTAAGAATTTAGGTGAAGCCCTGCGCCGTATCAGTGAAGGTGCCGCCATGATCCGGACCAAAGGTGAGCCCGGCACTGGCGATATCGTCCAAGCGGTCCGCCATATGCGCCTGATGAATGCGGCCATCAAAAAAATTACGTCCATGGCTGAAGATGAACTCTTCGAAGAAGCGAAACAGTTAGAAGTTTCATACGAAGCCGTTAAATACATCCACGAAAACGGCAAACTCCCCGTCGTTAACTTTGCAGCCGGGGGCATTGCCACACCGGCGGATGCGGCCTTAATGATGCAACTGGGTGCTGAAGGCGTCTTTGTGGGCTCCGGTATTTTCAAATCCGGCGACCCGGCTAAAAGAGCTGCGGCCATCGTCAAAGCTGTGACCAACTACAACGATGCCAAAATGATTGCGGCCTTATCAGAAGACTTAGGTGAAGCCATGGTGGGTATCAATGAAAGTGAAATCAAGATTTTAATGGCTGAACGGGGGAAATAGTATGCGCATTGGCGTCTTGGCCCTCCAGGGGGCTTTTATTGAACATATTCACAAATTGCAGGCGTTGGGGATCGATACCTTTGAAATTCGGCAGCCCGCCGACTTACAAACACCTTGTGATGGCCTCATCATCCCCGGAGGTGAGAGTACCGTCATCGGCAAATTGCTGGTGGAGCTCCAATTACTGACACCCCTGAAAAACGCCATCCAAGCTGGCCTACCGGTATTAGGGACTTGTGCTGGCCTGATTTTGTTAGCCAAAACCATCAGCAATGCCACCCAACCGGGTATCAACACCATGGACATCGTGACCACCCGCAACGGTTACGGCCGCCAATTGGGTAGTTTCAATACCGTTGCCACTTTTGTCGGCGAAAAAATCCCTATGGT
This sequence comes from Lactobacillus sp., assembly GCA_022484695.1. Classification (GTDB taxonomy): domain Bacteria; phylum Bacillota; class Bacilli; order Lactobacillales; family Lactobacillaceae; genus Agrilactobacillus. Next base: position 555,304 of record JAKVKU010000001.1, on the reverse strand, counting down.
TTTCATCCGGGCCCCTTATATTCAAAAAGTCGGCCCCCAAGTTGAGGTTTTGGGTGAAGTCGAGGGCCGCATCATCGCCGCCAGACAAGCCAATATGTTGGCAACAGCATTTCATCCCGAACTCACCGATGATACGCAGGTGTACCAATATTTCATCGACATGATCAATCAGCAAGACCAGCGGCGGGTGGTGTAATATTACTTGTCCAAGCTACTGGCTTGCTCGTAGTTGAAGTTTCGCCAAAAATTAGTGCAATCAAAAGCCCGCCAGCGCGATTTCTGTGCCTGGTGGGCTTTTGTGCGTCGCTGACAATATTTAAGGGACTGAACATTGATAAATCCAGACACTTCTTGTACGCTAGATTGGTAAGCTTCTATTTGGTTAGCGCTAACAAAGCTAACGACTAGGACCGTATATAATTTAACATTGAGTTCGTTTCAAACCCAAAAACGAACGCGTCTTTTGGAGGCAAAGCTATGGACAACCAAACATTATTTGAAGAATTAGGCGAATTGGCACAACAACCGGTGCTCTGGTTCGCCCGGCAAAGGTATCAAACTGATCGCTCAAATCACCTGCCCGATAATGGGCGCCGCTTGTTGCGGATCCTGGTGGAGGCCAACAATCCCCTAACGGCGGGAACAATTGCCGATATTTTAGCCATTCGCCCCACGGCCGTGAACACATTAGTCAAAAAGCTGGAAGCTGAAAGCTTGGTGTTACGCACCAGAGATAAAAACGATGCCCAAATCGTCAGAATCCAAATTACCAAACCTGGTCGGGAACGACTGGCCAAAATTGATACATTCCGCAGTAATTTTCTAGCCGCGTTGTTCAGTGTTTTTGACGACGCCGAACAAGCCCAGTTCACCAAAAGCCTGCATAAACTCAACCAACACATCACTTCTGAGGATTTTGCCAAACAATTATCCCAAAATATGACCAGTGCGGATAAGGCCTTTTTCAATGAATTAAGTAAAGGCCACCTCAACCGAGACGAGCAGATGCACCGGCTGTTGGACCGCATCAAACGTCAAGCCAGCGCCGCTGACCGGGCCAAGCCTGACCACAGTTAGGCCCGTTTTAAATTGCGTATCCCTTGGCTAAACAAGTTGGCGCTCAGTGCCCAAAAACCTAATAATGCTATTATCTAAAAACTGGGACAACCACCGCAAGCAAGCAGGGGTTGTCCCAGTTTTTTATGCCATTAAGCCACCTGTGCCAGCAACGCCTTGACATGATCAGCGGCCGCTGGATAATCAGCGGTGTCTTGGTCCGGCAGCTGTTTCAAAGTTTCCAAGATCACCCGGCCTTGGACCAACAAGCGCTCCATATCGGCATTGGTATCCTCTAAAAAAGAAACCGTCAAATAAATTTCCAGGGTGGGGATGGCCTTTTGCTCCCCAGCAAGGGCTTCTTTCCCTAATTGTTTGATGATCACGCGCAGATTGCGGGTCCGCCGTTTGAGTTTTTTGTGCTGGTTATAATAGGGCAGAAATAAAGCCACGCAAACTGCCAAAAATTGCGAAATACCGGCCACCCATTCTGAAACCGTCCCGATTGCCATTGTACGTCCCCCTCGTTCATTATCTGAAAAATAATTAATCCTATGCGATTATAGTTTTTTCGGGAAAAAGTACAAGCAAAAATTAAAAAATACTGGTCCTTAGCCAAGGGGGGCCTTGGTTAAGGTAACCAGTATTTCAGTTGTTACTAAATATTAGTGGCGGCTTGATTGTCCGTGGTTGGTTGTTGCAGGGCAATCAAGGGGTCGCCAGCTTTCACGTCGGTGACGTCGATGCGGCTCACATCCCCGTAATCGTTGGTGTTGGTGATAACCACCATCACCGTAGGGTCGTAGCCGGCATCGGTGATACCTTTGACATCAAAGGTGCCCAATTTATCGCCCTGTTGGACCTGGTCGCCTTGTTGTACCGCACTGGTGAAGAACTTACCCTCAAGATTGACGGTGTCTAAGCCCAGATGGATCAGGACTTCCGCCCCGTCTGCGGCCTTAATGCCGTAAGCATGTTTGGTGGGATAAGCCACGGTGATTTCACCGGTGACCGGGGCTAAAACGGCATCACTAGCGGGTTTGATGGCAGCCCCCTTCCCCATGATTTCAGCGGAAAAGACTTGGTCATTGACTTGCTTCAAGCTTTCAACCACGCCGGCAACTGGTGCGTTGACCACGGCATCGCTGACAGCGGCGTCGGCAGCACTTACCACATCGCCAGCTTCATTGGTCTGAACTTCTGGTTCAACGTTTTTGGCCATGGCTTTGCGGCCATAGACCAAGGTCCCGGTGAAGGCCACCACGATACTGCAGGCAATGGCCAAGAAGAATGGCAAGTAGAATTTAACGGGGAGGGAAATGAAGCCGATGATCCCCGCAGCCCCTAAGGCAGTGGAGCGGACCCCGAAAATCCCAATTAATAAACTACCCACGGCGGAACCAATCATGCCGATAAAGAATGGGAAGCGTAATTTCAAGTTGACCCCAAAGATAGCCGGTTCAGTGATCCCCAAGAGGGCGGACAGGCCAGAAGAAGAGGCCAAACCCTTTTGTTTTTCATCTTTAGATAAGAAGAAGATGGCTAAAGCAGCCGCCCCTTGAGCAGCGTTGGCCATGGAGGCGATTGGGAAGAAGAAATCGCCGCCGGTTTTGGCCACGTTGGCCAAAAGCTGGGTTTCGATGGCCGGGAAACTTTGGTGTAAACCGGTAATGACGATTGGGGAGTAGAATAACCCGAAGACGGTGGAGCCCACAAAACCAGTGGCATTATACAAGAAAACAATCCCGTCGGTTAAGCCGTTACCCACAGTCCGCATGATCGGGCCTACAAAGGCAAAGGTCAAGAAGGCCACGAAGATGATACTGATCATCGGGGTGAAAATAAAGTCCAGGGTAGCGGGCATGCGTTTATGGAGCCACTTTTCAACCTTGGCTAAAATGAAGGCCACGACCAACACGGGCAGGACTTGGCCTTGGTAGCCGGCTTGGGCGATGTGCAGGCCGAAAATGTTCCAGGCGGGCATGGTGCCCTTGGCCACGATTTCAGCCACGTTGTAGCCGTTGACTAAAGCCGGCATCACCATGATCATCCCCATGGTGGCCCCCAGATAAGCATTCCCCCCGAAACGCCGGGTGGCGGAGAAGCCTAATAGAATGGGCAGAAAGGCAAAGGGTGCCGAGGCAAATAGGTTGATCATTTCAGCGATGCCCTTGATGCCCGGGTACATGGCCACCAGGGACTTGGCGCTAAAGAGGCCTGGAGATACCAAAACGTTATTTAAAGCCATCAATAACCCACCGGCCACTAAGGCTGGAATAAGGGGTACAAAAATGTCGGATAGCACTTTAACCAAGGCCATCAGCGGATTATCTTTTTTACCTTTGGCGGAAATGGCCTTTAAGTCGTCAGGCGTGACTTCTTTTAAGCCAGTCAAACTAATTAAGTGGTCATAGACCTTGTCCACATCCCCAGGGCCGATGATGATTTGATATTGGCCGTTGACCCGAAAAGTGCCTTTAACGGCGTCGTTAGCATCTAAAGCTTTTTGATCGATTTTGTCTTCATCTTTGATCACCAACCGTAACCGGGTGGCACAGTGGGCGGCGGCTAGAATATTGTCTTTCCCCACGTCTGCCAGAATGTCTTTTGCTGCTTTCCCATGATCCATGATTTGACCTCCCATTGTAAGCGATTCCTGTATTTGATAAACCCATTGTAACGGATTCATTTTAAATTGTCAAACGTTTATCAATTTTTGATTTTTAGTGGCGTTATCTGCTATAATGACAGCATGAAAACGTTTATCTTTTTGGAGGCGAATACCATGCAGCAATGGACTACGGCACAACGCTATCGACCTTATAGCGCTTATTCAAAAAAATTGATCAGCCAATTACAAAAACAACAACAAGACTCCATTTGGCATTTAGGCTACCATATCCAACCGGCCAGCGGTTTGTTAAATGACCCCAACGGCTTTGCCTATTATAATCAGCAATGGCATGTCTTTTATCAAAACTTCCCCTTTGGCCCGGTGCACGGCTTGAAGAGCTGGGTCCATTTAACATCCCCAGACTTGACCCACTGGACGGCGGACGGATTGAAACTGCTTCCGGATACTACCTACGAAAGCCATGGGGCTTATTCCGGCTCGGCGTTGCCCATGGGGTCCGACTTATTTTTGATGTATACCGGCAATGTTCGGGATGATAACTGGCAGCGCCATCCCTATCAATTAGGGGCCACCTTAGACCAAGCTGGAAATTTACACAAGCTAGCCCAGCCTTTGATTGGCGATATTCCGGCCGGTTATACCGACCATTTCCGAGACCCCCAGTTAATTGAACATGAAGGTACCTACTATGCCTTCATCGGCGCCCGGAAACAAGACGATACCGCCCACATTCTCGCCTACCAGGCCCCAGACCCTAAAGGCCCTTGGACTTTTACGGGGGAATTACACTATAGTGATCAAAATCTGGGTTATATGGTTGAATGTCCTAACTTGATTTTCATTGACCAACGCCCTGTGTTGATTTTTTGTCCCCAGGGACTGTCCCAAACCATTGCCAGTTATGATAATATTTACCCTAATATGTACATTGTAGGCGATACCTTTGATTGGGACACCTTAAGTTTTATCAACCCCACTAAACCGCAAAACTTGGATGGGGGCTTTGATGTCTATGCCACCCAAGCCTTCAATGCCCCGGATGGCCAAGCCTATGCCATCAGTTGGTTGGGCCTGCCGGATACCACTTATCCTTCTGATGCTGAAAATTGGCAGGGCTGTTTTTCTTTGGTGAAACACTTGACGTTAGTTGACGGGAAACTGCACCAGCAGCCCATAGCCCACGACTTGGCAGCGGAAAACTTTGACCCGAAAACTGCCGACTTACACCTGCAAGAAAAGTTGCAGTTTGACTTTGCCACTTTCCCCAAGGGGCAATTGCAAATTAAAGCCCAGCACAGCGGCGATAAATTGACCCTTAGTTTTGACGCCCAAACCCATAGTCTTACCATGGATCGGGGTCAAATGGGCCAACCTGTGGCCTTAGATCATGGCACCACCCGCAGCATTCAATTACCGACGACTGCCCTTCATTTAACCCTATGGTTGGACCGTTCAGCCATTGAGCTGTATGTGAATGACGGCGGGCAAGTTGTATCTGGCCGGCTATTTCCTAGGCAGGCGGACAGTTACCAGCTAGATATGCGCCAATTGGCCGCGGACGGTTTTGAAGTCAGCGGGACCCGCTTACAAACAATTTATTAATGAAGGAGGCAATTCGTATGGCAAAATTATCCGACGTCGCTGAACTGGCTGGGGTGTCCGTGACCACGGTCTCCCGGGTCATCAACAACTACGGCTCCTTATCTGAAAAGACGAAGACTAAAGTTTTTGCGGCCATGCACAAGTTGAATTATCAACCCAATAGCGTGGCCCGCTCCCTGCAGGGTAAAAGTACCCGCTTGATTGGGCTCATTTTCCCCGGGGTCAGCAACCCCTTCTTTGGGGAATTGGTGCAAACCCTAGAAAATAAATTATCGGCTTTGGATTATCGGGTGATTTTATGTAACTCAGTGAATAACGCCGATACGGAACGGGCTTACCTGCGCATGCTGCAGGCTAACCAGGTGGCGGGTATCATCACCGGGACCCATAATTTAGCGATTAATGAATATAAGCATGTGGACGCGCCGATCATCTCCTTTGACCGGCATTTGGGGGATAATATTCCCATTGTCAGTTCGGATAATTATGCCGGGGGTAAACTGGCCACCGAGCTGTTGCTCAAGACTGGGGCTACTTGTATCACGATGATTTCCGGGGCTAATCGCCCGGACAGTCCCACCAATCAACGTTTGAACGGTTATCAAGATAGCCTGAAACAAGCCAACCTGCCCACCCATGTGCTCCCCCTGCCCTTTAGCATGTCCCCCACACTAAAGCGCGTGGCGATTCGCCAACATTTGACTGACTTAAAGCCGGATGCGGTTTTTTGCAGCGATGATTTGACGGCGATTTTGGTGGGGGATGTGGCCCAGGAACTGGGTTTGAAAATTCCGGAACAGCTGAAATTAGTAGGTTACGATGGCACCCGCCTGATCCAAGACTACCAACCCCAACTCTCCACCGTGGTCCAACCCATTGGAGATTTGGCGGACTTGATGATTCAGCTCTTGCGCCAGCGTATCAAAGATAACAAAGCTGTCTTACAGGCCCAATACACCCTGCCTGTAAGCTTGCATACTGGGTCTTCCGTATTGGCCACTAAGGCGTAATTACTTTGATTTGTTAGGCATCAGCTTTTCGGCTGGTGCTTTTTTAGTTGCTAAATACCCCCCTTTAAAATTGCCCAATTTTTTTGCATCACCGGGTATCATTAGTGCTATGATAATTTTATTAAGGGGGGAATCAGTTGTGATGAAAAATAAAAAATGTTTTTTTGGATTGTTGATAACTATCAGTGCTTTATTTTTAGGCATCATTGGCTTTAAGGCAACGCCAGTTCAGGCATCCCTTAGCGTTCAGACGCCGACTGATACTGTTTACGTAGAACCGGTTAACTCAAACGGCCGGGCAGTAACCGTTTATAGTGATCCAGAATGTACAAAGCCAACTGGTCAAACGTTAAGTACAGCGATTTCCAATTGGTCAGTTATTCATTTTGCTTTTGACAGTAATCAAAATGCCATCGCGGCATTTGATCTGGGTAACAACCAATGGGTTAAAGCGGGCGATGTTTCCGGGGGAGCAATGACCAATCTTAATCCCAATCCGATGGGATTCGCATATGCCTATTCAAGGGGACAAAAAGTACCGATTTATGATTCTTCAAAACTACAGCATGTGATTGGCTACCTCGATCCCAATGTGAGCTATTGGAAAATCAAAAACTATAGATTAACATACAACACTGATGTCAACAGCATCGCCAGTGTTGATTTAGGCAGCAATCAATGGGTCAATGCTACAAAAGACGTTGATGTGATTCGGGTTGCCATGATTTTTGGAAACGGTACAGCAATGTACAATCAGAACGGCCAGCAAACTGGCACGATAGAAAATGGTACGGACTATTATAAAGTTTTTGGTGCCACGACTATTAATGGTGAGACGTATGTCAAACTCGGCTCAGATGATCAGTGGGTCAAATTCTCTGAAGGTACTGTAAACTAACAGATTTACTATTTATCCTAAATTCAATAAAACACCTGTATTAGGGCTTGAAAACCCCAGTACAGGTGTTTTTACTTTGTAATTTACAAGTTACTTATTTCAGATCTCACTTGACACTTACTGCCAAGTAGACGTATCTGGCTTCAAAATTTTATTAGCCTGCTTGGTGGTCAAATTGATTTTGAAGACCTTCTTGTAGTAAGCCTTGGTTTCTTTCACCAGGTTGATATCTTTAAATTGCTTGGGATAAACTGTCTTGGCCACCCACAATAAGGTGATTGGTGTGTCAACACCTGGGGTATAACTGCGATACATCCCCATAGGCATCTTGGCTACTTGTTTGTCTTTCACCGCGGCAACCTTGCCCCAATCATAGTTACCTACTGTATTGTTATACAGATCCTTAGGCATGGCACTATTGAAGTTGGTGACTAAAATATGTTGGGGATTCCATTGGTAAATCTGCTCCATGGTGACTTGGGTCACGTTGTTGGAATTAGGAATATCCACCACATTTTTAGCATTGATGGCATCGGCCCAATATTGGCCAAAGGAAACGGTCCCGCCAGTGATGATGGCTGTACTGCTATATTGCCTCAGGAAGAAGACACTTTGACGCTCGGCGGGCTTGATATTTTTTGTCCGCTTTTGCACCAGTTTGGCAACTTTATTGCTATAATCCTTTAAAATTTTGGCCTTGTTATCCTTGGGAAAAATCTGGGATAGTAAACTGATCCAATTGTTTTCCGTCTCGATGGTATTACCCTTCCATTTACCAACAGAGATCCCCACGGCCTTGAAGCCGGCATTGGTGAGCTTTTGCTGCATTTTGGTATCTTCAGCCCCATAGAAGACCACATCTGGTTTAACTTTTTTCAGTTCCTCCGTGTTGATGGTCGTGCCATCGTTGGAGGCCGTCTTGGCCTTTAAAATGCCTGGGTATAATTCAGAAAGCAGGCTGTGTTTAGCGGCCACCATGCTAGGTTCAGGCATAGAAACAATTTTATCAGCTGAGTTGAAAAAGACCGCCATTACTGATGGCAGAGGCCAAATGGAGCCCACGATGGCAACCCGCTTAATATTTTTGGGCAGTGTGACTTTATTACCCGCTTGGTCCGTGATGGTTTTAGTTTGCTTGGTGCTGGCAGCATTAACTGTTGTTGCTTGTGTCTGATAGGTACCAGCGCCGATATTGACGGCCAGTACCAGGGCAAAGACAGCTATAACCAATTTGACTATTTTTTGAACGTGCTTAGACATACTTCAATAGACCTCCCAATATTAGAACAACTTTGATACTATCAATCCAAGTTTTGTGCTGCCAGAAATTCTGGTAATTCAGTCACTAGATTTGGCATGGTGCTATGATAAATCCGGCCGGAAAAAGCTTCATGGGGCAATGGCACAAATTTAGCATTTGGTGGGCAGATAGGTTGATACATAGGGTCGGCAATAATTGTATCAGCATGGTGCAGATAACTTTCAATATCATCTTCATCCCGAATCGTTAAACAGCCATAAGCCAATATTTCAGTTTCAGATTCTGTGGGACAAATAATGGTCGCCCCCCGGCCAGTTGCTCGAAAAATAGCCGTTGCCAAGGATAGTGCCGTTAAGCTTTCCCCGATAATAATGGTGCCCGTATCTTGCGGAACATTGATCACCGACTGATTTTCCCCAGTTGTGGCCGCTAGATTAAGGGCTGTTACAATGGTATCGGTCAAATTCGGCCCATAAGGTGTCCCCAAAACATAAGGTGTCCCAAACCGATCCTGCAAAATTTGGGCGGCTTTTAAGCCCCCGGCCGTAACCACTAGATTCGCGCTGGCCGCACCAGCGGCCTCAAGTTGGACCAATGAACTGGTCATGGCCCAATTAGCTTGAACTGTTAGGCCCCGGTCACTTAATACTTGGGTTAGAGCTTCCGCTGAACCATTGATTGAAAAATCCAGCGGGGTCACACCAAGAATGTTGACGACTCCAGCTAATTTAGATTGGCCAGGCTGACATAATCGCTGGGCAACCATTGCCAAGGCCTTAGACACCCCCGCTACATAAGTATGCATACCATCCGTATCAAATCCAAAGGTCGGAATGCCAAGTTCATTTTCAATTTCAAAGGCCAAAGCTTCAAAATCCGTCCCCACCACGGCCGGAATTGGGGAACCCGTCAAGCTGATGAATTTAGGCTGTACTCTTCTAGCCGCTTGCAGTGTGTCCTGCACGAGTTTCGTATCATCCCCTAAGATAGCTTGGGTCTCCGTTAGCCCAGATACAAAAATCAAACTTTCAGAATCATACCAACGGGGTTCATCATGAGTGGCATAAATAGAACCATAACCCCCTGGATCATGCATCACGGTCATCCCGCCCAGTTCATATAGCGCCGAGCAAACACCGGATGTGTCACAGGTATATCTTGAAATAATGCGTGCTGTATATTTCATAAGTTACACTCACATCCCCAATTCAGTGCCTTGACTTGAATCAAAGCTTCCGTATCTTGCGGTGTTTGATAGGCCGCTGCAATCAACTTAGCCATTTGATAAACTGCATCGACCCCAAATAGACCGCCACCTTCAATAATGTTGACAAAGTGCGTGGCACCTGAGAAGTAAGCCGCCTTTTGACCAATGGCTAAGGTTTCCGTGGGCCGTTGTCGCGATATAGCCCGCATCCCCACATCTATTGTAGGATGTAATTTTAAATTGGGAGCAATTTTTTGAATAATTGCAAGATCGGCTTCTTCTTCCACTTGAAAAGAATCTACATAAATATCGGTTACATTAAAACCGTGTTCCAACAACATCCGGGTTAAGCTCAATGGCCGTGGCCCAGCAGTATAGTCGATGGCAATTGGCATATTGCCAACCAGTGCCTTGGTCTGAGCCAAGGCTCGTTCTGCTTTTGCAATTAATTCATCATTGCGTTGATAGGTGATGCCCAATAATTGACTTAACCGCTGAAAACTGGCATCAATTTCAGCATAATTAAAACTCATGGGCAAATAAATATGGGTTTGTTGCAGCTTTTCAGCCAGCAACTCCCCAGCTTTAATAGCTGAAGGTAAAATCGTAATATTAAAGCTACTGGCAGCCATTTGCTTGTAAGCCTGGTAGTCTTGACAACTACCAATTTCATGAAGTTCAAAATTATTGGCTGCTAAAAGCTGATAGAGGTCACTACTTTTGGGCAAGGGCAAATCACTGCCAATGATGTTAACAGCCCGGGAATTCTTAGGGATCGGTGTTAACAAGCTGTAAAGTTGCCGCCGCATCATTTCAACGGGATTAGGACCACTCTTGCGCATGATTGGGAACATATAACAATCTGTGAAATCAATATCCGGATTGTCTGCCCGCAAGGCATCATAGACCATATCAATATCAATTCCTAAAAATTGATGAATACAACTGGTATAAACTAACACAGCCGGTGGCCGCTTTGGCAACTTATCAATAATATGGCTAACCCCAGTAATAATTTGATCTTCGATATCTCCAGATAAGATATTATCTTCACCCACTGCAATTGTAGAAAAGCGCTCAGGGACACCCAGTTCGGCGGCGCTTAAAACCACCCCCCGCAGGCATCCCTCTGGACAAACAAAGATAAGATGGGCCTGGGGCAGGGTCAAGCCAATATGAACGATATTCCAACCACCGCGAGCTGGCGGCGAATACGTTAAACCCTCATAAAAAGGTACCGGAAAAGTCGCCTTGCTAATTGGCAATGTGGTGCCCACGTAACTGCCTGCAATGTTTTTCAATGCAATAAAGTTATTCGGTGTTCTTTTCATTATGTGCTACATCTGCCTTTCAGATTGCACGCCTCAAAGCTTTAGGGACGATAATCGCCCCGACTTTTGACAACAGTATAGCCAATGGCCGTCATTTGATCAGAAAGCTTCTGAATCCCCGTGGCAGCATCATCATTGATGCCGGCTTTATTATCATAAAGTAAGTATTGCTTGCGAAAACGTAATGGTGATAGGTTGGGCATCACCACATTACAGCCGGCCAATACGCCTAACTGCCGACCATCTCCCTGCACAGTGCCCAAGGCAGTGGTCGCCGGTAACAATACTTTAGGAAAAAGAATCCGACACAAACTCAAAATGAAGAGCGTCAAATCCTCATTACCAGCAGGAAAATCACGAAATGGCGTTTGACTATGAGGGACATAGGGACCAATGCCAATCATGGCTGGTTTGAATTTGGTAATGTAAACCATATCGTCAGCTAAATTAGCTGCGGTTTGATAAGGCCCACCCACCATAAAGCCACAGCCAGTTTGAAATCCAATAGCTTTCAGGTTTTCCAAACAAGCCATCCGGTGTTCAAAGTGTTGATAGGCTGGATGCCAGCGTTGATATAACGCCGGCGTGGCCGATTCGTGGCGCAATAAAAAGCGATCCGCACCGGCGTCATAGTATTTCTGATAGGCCGCCGTGGTGCCCTCACCAATGGATAAAGTGATGGCACAATCCGGATAGCGCTTGCGAATAGTGGCAATAATATCCGCGAAAATATCTTCAGTGAAATAAGGGTCTTCGCCACCCTGCAGGACAAAGGTACGAAAACCATTTTGATAACCATCTTCGCAACATGCCAATATCTCATCTTTGGTTAGCCGATAGCGTTCAACTTGGCGATTTCCATGGCGAATGCCGCAATAAAAACAATCATTACGACAATAGTTGGTAAATTCAACAATACCTCTAAAAAAAATCTGCTTGCCAAAGTGCTGGATGGTTAAATCCCGGGCGATGTCGGCTGCTGCTTGCTGGTCCTCAGGTGTATATGTTGCCAGCAATTGCGTCCACTGGTCATGGGTCAAACTGTGCTGGTCCATCAATTGATTGATCAAGGCCATATTCGTCGCCATACTTATCTCCTCACTCTTACGTTCATTTGAAGAACTGCTATTAAACCGTTATTATCGCGTATCTGGCACAACTGGTTGACCAGATTCATAAGCCGCCAGTGCGTCGGGGAGCATAGTTACACTTCGGGGTAAAATGCCCTTCATATAGGCAATGGCAGTCCCGTAGTTGGTCATAGGTACGCCTTGAACTTCAGCCCGTTGCATTCTATTCAGCATTTCCCGACCATTTAGCATACAAGCCCCACAGTGAATGATAAGGGCAAAGTCTGCCAAATCCTCAGGAAAGCCCGTGCCACTGGCCAGTTCAATCGTCACATTTTTACCCGTCCGTTTTTTCAACCAGTTAGGCAATTTCACACTGCCAATATCCCCGCACTGGCGATGATGGGTACAGCCCTCGGCAATCAAAACCCGGTCGCCGTCTTGCAATCCATCAATTGCCCGTACCCCGGCTACCGCCTGGGTCAATAGCCCCTTGTGGCGGGCCATCAAAATGGAAAACGAGGTCAACGGGATGCTTTCTGGCGTGATTTTGGCCACTTCGGCAAAGGCTTGAGAATCAGTCACTACCAAGGCTGGTGGCACCTTTAAGCTGGCCAAGGTGGCCGCCAATTCTGGGACTTGGCTTACCATGGAAATGCCATGGTGGTCTAAAATATCACGAATCATCATTTGCTGGGGTAAAATCAGGCGACTTTTAGGCGCGGATTCATCAATGGGGGTCACTAAAACCACTACATCTTTTGGCTGAATCAAATCCCCAATCAAGGGCTGTTCAACAGCCACTTGGGGGCGTAAATGAGCTAAGCGCTCCTTAAATTCATGAATTCCCGTTTTTGCTGCAGCACTAACGTAGATTTCATTAGCTTTGGCCGCCGGTAAAGTGGTCATTAAATCACTTTTATTCAAGGCAATTAAGTAGTTTACCTGTTTTTTATGAAATAGGTCTAATAACTGCTGGTCACTAGGGGCTAAGCCTGCCGTGGCATCCACGACCAGTACTGCGATATCAGTCTTATTTAAGACTTGCTTGGTCTTTTTGACCCGCAGTTCTCCCAGGTCGCCGACATCATCAAACCCCGGTGTATCAATAATCACCACGGGCCCCAAAGGTAACAGCTCCATGGCCTTGCGCACAGGATCAGTGGTAGTACCCTTGGTTGTTGAGACAACGGCTAAATCTTGCCCCGTTACCGCATTGACCAAGCTAGACTTGCCAGCATTGCGGCGTCCAAAAAAGCCAATGTGTACCCGTTCGCTGGATGGTGTGTCGTTTAATCCCATTTTATAGCCTCCTTAAAAAGCTAGTATGCTGAAGCGGCAGAAGATGGTTTAAAAATGGATTGGGCTTGCTTATTGGTTAATTTAACGTTAAAGACCTTTTTGTAGTAATCCTTGGTTTCTTGCGTAATATTGATGTCCTTAAATTGTTTCGGATAAGTGGTTTTTGCTAACCATAACAAAGTGATTGGGGTATCCACGCCTGGTGTATAACTGCGGTACATCCCTAGCGGCATCTTGTAAACCCGCTTATTTTGAACGGCCAACACCTTGCTCCAATCGTTGCTGCCAATCTTATTCTGGTAGAGATCTTGTGGTTGTGCTGGCGTGAAGTTGGTAATAAAAATAACCTGTGGATTCCAGCTGTAAATTTGTTCCATATTCACGGTTGTGCCTAACTTGGCTGATAACCCCGAGGCCACGTTAGTCGCACCAATGGCATCTGCCCAATACTGGCCAAAGAAATTTTTACCCGAAGTTTGAATCATAGAGTCTGAATATTGGAATAAGAAAAAGACTTTCTGCTTATCAGCGGGTTTAACTTTCTTGACCCGTTTTTGCACATCCGCGTATACCTGATTGCTATATTTTTTAACGTAATTCGCTCGGTCTTTGTTAGCCGGGAAAATTTTAGAAAGCAACGCAATCCAATTATTTAAAGTTTTGATTGTGTCAAAATTCCAGTTCATGGTCGAGATACCCACTGCCGTAAATCCGGCATTCTGCAATTTTTTCTTCATAGCCGGGTCTTTAGCATTATAAAAAACAATATCCGGTTTCAATTTTTTTAGTTCTTCAGTATTAACACTGTTGCCCGTAGGATCATCATAATTTGTTTTAGCCTTCAAAATATCTGGATAAAGTTGTGATAACAAGCCATTTTTAGCGGCCTTCATACTAGCCACCGGCATTCCTACAATTTTATCAGCTGAATTAAAGAATGTTGCTAAAACTGATGGTAACGGATAGATTTGCACCACCGCAATCCGCTTTATTTTCTTAGGAACCTTGACCTTATTACCGGCCTGGTCCGTAACGGTAGTGGTCGTTGCCGTTTTACTAGTTGCTGCTTGGCTTTGGCCGCTCCCACCGGCAATCAATCCCAGCGCCAAAACTAACGCCATTAGGGTCATCACTACTTTTATAAACTTCTTCATTTAAAAAACTTCCTCCATTTTTCACCTGACAGAACTTACTTAAGTATTTAAAGCTTAGAATCCAAATTGTTTTTGAAATTGTTCAAATCCCGTAATCAACGCTGGCATAGTTGTTTGATAAGTATTCCCGGAAAAGGCAACGTGGGGTAAAGGCACCAACCGCGCTGCTTTAGGACAAATTGGCTGATATAAGGGATCGGCGATGATCGTCGTGGCCGCTTTTAAATAAGGTAATAAATCAGCCTCAGAATTGGTCTTAATCACACCTTGGCTTAATATTTCAGCATCGCTGGTCACGGGACATAGCACGGTGGCTGGCAGGTTCAGGGCTTGCACCAGGGATAGGGCGGTGACACTTTCGCCGATAATAACGGTCTTGGGGTCACGTTGGACTTTACCCACGACCCGATTTTGCCGGTCTCCTAAAGTCTGCTGCAGGGCCGCAATTAGCTTGGCGGTGTGTTGCGGGCCATAGGGAACCCCCACCACATAAGGCATGTCAAAGCGCTGCTGTAAAACTCTGGCCGCTTTTAAACCGGCGGCTGAAACCACCAAATTAACACTGGCGTTTGCTGACGCTTCAATGTCGGCCAAACTAGCGCCCATGGCCCAAACGGCTTGCACTGGAATACCCTGGGCTTCAAAAACCTGGCGCAGCCCTTGAGCACTACCGTTGATGCCAAAATCCAGGGGCGTGACGCCTAAAATGTTGAGCCGTAATGCTGGCGTTTTAGTGTCAGGTTCCCGAACCATTTTTTCGGCTAATCCCGCAAAGGCCCTGGCTGCCCCAGCAATATAAGAATGCATCCCCGTGGCTTCAAAACCCATGGTGGGTATCCCGGTGGCCGTTTCAAGTTCGCGAGCAATCGCCGGAAAGTCCACCGCGGTGATCATGGGGATGGGTGAACCCACTAAGGCAATAAACTTAGGCTGTAAGGCTTGGGCGCTTTCAATGGTGTCGTTGATCAGTTGCTGATCATCCCCTAAGATGGCTTGATTCTCCGTCAATCCGGACACAAACACCAAGCCATCGTGGCTATACCAACGGGGTTCATCAAAGGCGCTGTAAGTTGCCCCACAGCCAGCGGCATCGTGAATCACAATCATGCCCCCCAGTTCATAAAGCGCGGAACAAACCCCAGAAACATCCCCGGTATAAGCAGGTGTGATTTGGGCGACTTGTCTCATAGTAAACACCCCCGGCCTCGATTGGCAATTTGAATCAAGTTACGCTGATCTTGGACGGTTCTATGGGCCTGTTGTAGCAATTGGGCCAAGCGAACAATGCCATTGAAGCCAAACAAGCCTGAGCCCTCGATCAAATCCACATAATGCCCTGTGCCGGTATAATAAGCCGCTTCCGCCCCAATAGCTAAGGTGGGCTCAGTACTGGTCCGGGGCAATTGGCGCATAGTAGCTTGGGTCAGGGGGTAAAGCTCAAGGTCCGGTTTCATTTTCTGCAGGGCCGCAAAGTCGGCAGCTTCTAAAGAAATAAACATATCTGCGAATATTTTGGTCACATTAAAGCCGTGATCTAACAATAATTTCGCCAAGCTCAAGGGTCTTGGGCAGGCTGAAAAACTGATAGCAATTGGTGTTTGGCCAATATCCGCAAGTGCTGCGGCCAAGGCGGCTTCGCTTTGGGCTTTTACCGACGTCACATCCGGTGGCGCAATGTCTAGGGCAGCGCTCAACTGCTGCAATTGGGTGCTAATTTCCGTGGCATCAAAGGTTAAAGGTAAGAATAATGGCGGTTGGTCTAGTTCTTCAGCTAACATTTTTCCCGCGGCCAGCGCCACGGGTAAGGTGATAATGTTTAAAACACTGCTAGCCATGGCTTGATATTGGTCATAATTTTGACAGGTGGTCACTTCCCGGGGGGTAAACCCATTTTTTGTCAACAATTGCATCAAGTCATTACTGGCATCCATGGGAAAATTATTGCCAATGATATTCACCGAATGCTGGTCTTTAGCCTGGGGCTTTAATAAACTGTAAAGCTGTTTGCGCATGGTTTGTTCCGGATTCAGGCCGCTTTGGCGCATGATGGGATTCATATAACAATCCGTAAATTGAATGTCGGGGTATTTTTCCCGCAAGGTAGCATATACCACCTCTAAATCCGTGCCCACAAAGTGATGAATACAGTTGGTAAATACCAACACAGCCGGAGGTCGTTTAGGCAAATGGGCGATAATTTCAGCAACCCCATCAATGGTCAAGGCCTCCATGTCCCCGTCAATCACATCAGCTTCTAAAACAGCTACCGTGGAAAAACGATCGGCCGCCTGCATTTGGGCGGCCACCAAGGTGACTCCCCGCAGGCAATTTTGCGGGCAAACAAAAATCAAATGGGCTTCTGGGACCAACATCCCCACATGGACCAGGGGCCAACCCCCACAAGATAAGACGGAATACGCTAACCCAGTCTTAAAAGGTTGGGGAAAAGTGGCTTCACCAATGGGCAGTGCCACCTGGGGCTTAGCCTCCCCCAGGCGCCTTAACATGTGGACACCCCACAGGCCGTCAACATCCCCGCGGCCAATTGCCGGTATTCCTGGGTAATGGGGTCTTCGGGAAAGGCTTCAACCACGGTCTGGCCTAGTTCTTCGGCCTGTTGAATCCGGTCACTGCGATCGATGTCACCGATGACTTGGGTGTGGATGTCATCAGCCAAGGTTTGAACTTTGTCAGCCTCGTCTTTGACCTTGCGCCGGTTTAAAATCAAGCCGCCAAATTTGGCATAGCCCCGATTTTTAAAGCGATCCACGGCCATGGCGATATTGGCCGCCGCGTAAATGGACATATTTTCTCCAGAAGTCACCACCATGACGTAATCGGCGTACCCCGGCCGCATGGGCATGGCAAAACCGCCGCAGACCACATCCCCTAACACATCATAGAGGACAATATCGGGCTTGAAGGTTTCATAAGCGCCTTTTTCCTTGAGCTTGCTTAAGGCCACAATGATGCCCCGGCCGGCACAGCCCATTCCTGGCGTTGGTCCCCCGGCTTCGGCACAGATGATGCCTTTAAAACCGGTCCGGGTCATATCGGCCAAGGTAATGTCATCTTGGTGTTGGCGCACCAGGTCTAAAATCGTGGGCATTTCAGCGGGGCCTCGGAGTAAAATCGTGGAATCGGCTTTGGGGTCACAACCAATTTGCATGACCTTCAAGCCCCTTTCAGCCAAAGCCGCCGCCACATTGGCCACCGTGGTGGACTTCCCAATGCCGCCCTTACCATAAACTGCAATATTTAGCATGCTTATCCTTCTTTCTGTCACTACTGGTACTTTCTTTCGCAACGGCCCTGGTCTAAGTCAGCATTTCTGGATTAGCCACGGTGGTTTTAGTACAAACTTGGGGTAAAATCTCGATACGGTGGGTCAACGCGTTAATGATATTAATTGGCGCTTTTAGCACCACATTGATCACCGCCACGCCCTGGACCTGCTGTGGGAGTCCTAAGCGCCCAATGATATAGGTTTCATAGGTCGAAAGCAGGTTATTGATGGTGGTGGTCACAGTGGAATCAGACACCATAATGGCCACGGTGGCGATGACCGGCTGGGTCGCAGCCGAATCAGGAGCTGTGGCGGTCTTTTTAGCCGTCAAGCGCAGGGGCATCACCGTGGGATAGATTTTTTCTGGGGTTTCAATGGCCCCAATCACAGCATCCACCCCAAAGGCCGCTTGAATATTGGCGGCAGTTACCACTTGTGACGTCTCGCCAAAAATAGCTTGGCCGCCGCTTTGCAATAACAAGGAAGACGACGCCCGTAACAAGGCATGGTTGGGATAGTGGGTATTAAAAATACAGCAGATCCCCGCAGTGGTTAAATCGGTCATGGCATTTAAGACAATCAATTGATTTTTGAAATCCAAGTTAGATTCCGGTTCGTCTAAAATCAACAGTTTAGGTTGGGCGGCCATGGCCCGGGCGATGAGGACCATTTGTAGTTCACCGCCACTGATTTCATTACATTTCTTGGCCAACAAATTTTGAATGCCCAGCTTTTCGGCCAGTTCATAAACCAGCTGGCGCTCCTTTGGCCCCGGGGTCGAAAACAGGCCAATGCGGCTGGTGGTGCCCAGTAAAATCATATCTTGGGCGGTCAAGGCCGCAAAAGCGCCCCGGGCTTGGGGCACATAGGCCACTTGCTGCCAGAGTTGTTTGGCGGACATGGCGTTAATGTCGATGCCATCAATGGTGCTGGTGCCGCCCTGCCACTTCAACAAACCCATGATGCAGCGCAAAAGCGTGGTTTTTCCCACCCCATTTGGGCCCAAGATGGCAATCAGCTCGCCGGATTCAGCACTGAAGTTTAAATCTTGAATCACTGGCTTATCCGGGCTATAGCCAAAACGGCCCTGTTGTACGGTCAACTTCATAACTGCCAACCTCCCGTGCGCCGCATGAGATAAATAAAGAATGGGGCGCCAATAATAGCTGTTAAAATCGAAATTGGGAATTCAGCCGCCGAGAAGCTCCGGGCCACGGTATCCACCACGATCAAGAAAGCCCCGCCGGCTAATACGGACGCTGGTAGCAAGGCCACATGGTTATTGCCAAATTTCATCCGGCACATGTGAGGAATGAGTAACCCTACCCATCCCACTTGACCACACATGGAGATCACCGAACCGGTAATCAAAGTGGCACATAAGATGGTGACCACCCGAATGGCGCGAATATTCACGCCGGTAGTGCGGGCTTCTTCGTCACTTAAGGGCAATAAATTTAAGCGCCAGCGCAATAAAATCAAGACGGTGATGCCGGCCAAAATCGGCGGTGCCCCTAATAATAATGAGTCGTAGCTGGCGGAATCCAGACTGCCCATGAGCCAATAGGTGATGGCGGGCAACTGACTTTCGGTGTCTGCCGAAAATTTCACCAAGGACACTAAGGCGGTGAACAAGGAACCAATCATGATCCCGGCTAACACCACGCTGTTCATATTGCGCTGGCGCTTGCCGGTACCCGCTAAAGCCGTCAAAGCCAGGGCAATGAGCCCAAATAAGAGGGAAACGGTCTGAACCCCTAACATTTTAAAGCCCATTAACAGGGCTAAGGCGGCCCCAAAAGAAGCACCAGAAGCCACACCCAGGGTATCTGGTGTGGCTAAAGGATTAGAAAATAGGCTTTGAAAGGCACAACCGGAAGCCGATAAACCAGCACCGGCAATCAAAGCCAATAAAATTCGGGGCAGACGCATCTGCCATAAAACTGTGGAAATTTGTGGGGCAACTGTCACTGTTCCTGTGAACTTATCTGTGAGGGCATGCCAAATGTCTTGAGGTGCCATGGCATACCGGCCCACACATAAAGAAAAAATGGCCGCCGCTAAGGGCAATATGGCCAGGATTAACTTCCAACGCCAGGAGACCCCGGTGTTATCAGTGCTGGCCAAAGCATGCGGAGCCGTGGTCATCCATCCGTCACCACATTTGAATAAGCGGTCTTGGCGTGGACCCCAGGCAATTCACTGACCCGGTCGGTCAAAGCGCTGATTTCTTCAGTGGGGGCATCGATCACGATACTGATAACGTGGACACCCCGCTGGCGATAAGGTAAGCCCATGCGGCCCACGATTTTGGTCCGATGTTCATGTAAAATCGCATTTAATTTTGGTGTGGAACTCATGTCTTCTACAATAATCCCGATCACTGCAATCGTCGTAGCCATAATTATGCCTCATTCCTTTCATCGTTAAAGCTTCGTTGGAAAACATTTTAGATTTGATAGCGCTTACAATTATTGAGACAGGTGTCTCCCGTTAGTGCCAGGAAAAATACACCTAAGTGAAATATATCACGAAATAGTGAAAATTTCAATAGCCAATCATAGTTATTGATAATAATAGTATCGGTTAAGCCGCCCCGGCGCTAACCGGCAACGGCCCTAAAACGCCAAAAAAATTCGCCTAAAAATCCCATGATTTTCAGAACGAATTTTTTTGCGTATAATTAAGGGTATTAACTCACCTTATTTGAAGGACGGTGTCCGCCTTGCAACCTTATTTTAATAAAATTACCCCCACTGGCTACCACCAGATTGAACAAGATATTGAAGCCTTGAAAAAAACTCGGCCGGCGCTGATCAAGGCCCTGCAAGAAGCCCGGGCCCTGGGGGATTTATCCGAAAATGCCGAATATAGTGCGGCCAAGCGGGATTTGCGCCATTTAGAAAGCCGTCTCCGGTATCTGGGCAAGCAACTGCGCTATGCTGATATCGTCACCC
This sequence comes from Lactobacillus sp., assembly GCA_022484695.1. Taxonomy (GTDB): domain Bacteria; phylum Bacillota; class Bacilli; order Lactobacillales; family Lactobacillaceae; genus Agrilactobacillus. Next base: position 534,535 of record JAKVKU010000001.1, on the reverse strand, counting down.
CGGTGGATAATGGCATTATCGATTTGGGGCAACAGATGACCCTGGCCTTCTTAGACGATGGCGACCAGGTGACCTACGAAATGGTGGGCAAGCCCGAAGCTGACTTGGACCAGGGCAAGATTTCCCTGGCTTCTCCTTTGGGGAAAGCCCTGTTACATAAAACTGTAGGGGACGTGGTTACCGTCCAGGCACCCAACGGCAGCTACCAGGTACAGGTATTGGCAGTAAAACTGGCCAAACCAGCTTAACTAGTCGATGGGTTCCAACCCGTTTAAGATGGCCATGAAATCGGTGATGGTCTTTTTCCAAGTGACATTTTGCAGATGGTCCGCGGCGGCGTTGACCATCTCTTTTAATTGCTTGGGTTGTTGTAAAGCCTGCATAATGGTCTGGGCCAAATTATATTCATCCATCTTCGTGCTTAAGTAAGTATTGGGTTCCAGGAAGTATGACCCGGTGCCCTCTTCAAAATCGATGAAAGGCAGCCCGGCACTCATCATTTCAAAGGGCACTAGGGAAAAATTGGTCATGGATGGGGCAATACCGAAGTCAGACTTATGATACAAATCCACCATTTCGGGCTTAGTGAGCTTGCCGGCATTTTTACCGTTGATAAAGACTTTGCCCTTGCCAGTGCCAAAATAAGTGATCTTCAATTCAATGCCCTTTTTCTTCAACAGTTTCTGGGTATTTTGCAAAATCAATTGAATATTGATAGGAGCCCGTCTAGGACTGTCCCATTTGGTGTAAACGGCTAATTTCACCGTCTTTTTATGCTCATATTTCTTGAAACCCCGCTTTTCAAAGGGATAATCCGTCAAATCCACGGGGAAGTTGATTTCATCGATGGGACTGCTGTAGTTAGAGTTTTCCTTGATCATTTTGGCACACCAAGGCCCCAGGGAAATCATGTGCAGCCCTAATTCATAGGTACGTTTGGCCAATTGATAACGATCGCCAAAGGCATAGAAATAAGGTTCATAATCTTGGACAAAGTATAATTTATAGCCCGGTTTATTTTTAATAATATAAGCAGATTCCCATAACGTAGCTACCCACAGGTCGGATTTATGCTTGTCCAATTGGGACACATCCACACAGGTCCCCCGATAACCGGGATAGTTGAATTCCGCATTCTTCACCATGCTGGCCCGACTTTGGGGCACATAGCTTAAGTAATAGACTTTATAACCCAATTCATTTAACAAACTGCCCAGGTGCAACATGGTGGTTTGGCCACCATCATAGGCAATAATGCCGGTGGTGACGAAGGTGATGGTTTTAAAGCCTTTTTTAATTTGCTGTTTGGCCGGTTTGTTATTGAAATACTTTAAGATATCATCATAAAAATGAATACTCCCCATGGGAACGGCAGGTACTTTGGATTTAACAGGTTTTAAATTTGTTGGTTTCAAGAAAAACACCTCATTTAATTTATTTTTTTAAAATACTTGATATCGGCAGTGAAATCCCCCCGCTGAATGGGTACACTGTTATAGTCCCCCAGCATTTGGGGCAGGTTATATAGCCCCAGGTTCATCAATTCATCCCCACCATATTGCTGGCCAGTCTGATCTTGGTACAGGCCGTTGGGGTCTAAATTAGTGAGCTTGGTGAGGCTAAAGGTAGGTTGGGCGGAAGCTAGCACTTTGAAATTAAACAGCAGCACTTCGCTTTGGTCGGGACTGACAAATTCCCAGGCCGGTTCATTGCCGGTAAAAGGGCTCTTTAGGCGATAAAAATCACCATACTGGATCAATTGCCGATGGGCTTTGTAAAACTTGATTTGCTTGGCAATGGTCGCTTGTTCTTGGTCGGTGAGTTTGTTGGGATCCAGTTCATAACCAAACACCCCGGAAAAAGCCACGGCTGCCCGCATATCTAGGCTGGTCATGCGCCCATTTTGATGATTAGGCGACGCTGCCACGTGGGCGGTTAAGCTGGAAATGGGATAGGCCAAACTGGTGCCATATTGAATCCGCAGGCGTTCCACGGGATCCGTATTGTCCGAAGTCCAAGATTGCGGAAAATAATATAACATCCCCGCGTCAAAGCGGCCGCCACCACCGGAACAGCCTTCAAATAAGATATTGGGGTACCGTTGGGTGAGGCGCTCCGCCAAGTCATATACCCCCAGCATGTAGCGATGGGCCACTTCCCCTTGGCGATCGGCAGGCAGGCCGTTGGAGTAGACTTCCGTCAAATGCCGGTTCATGTCCCACTTGACGTAATCAATGGTTTCACTATCTAAAACGTGACACATTTGGTGAAAAATATTGTCGACGACTTCTGGCCGGGAGAAGTCCAAGACGAACTGATCTCTAGATGGGGACATGGCCCGATGGGGAACCCGCAAGGCATAGTCAGGATGGGCCCGGTACAAATCCGAGTCCACAGAAATCATTTCCGGTTCAAACCACAGACCAAACTTCATCCCCTTGGCGTGGACCTGCTTGGCCAAACCACTTAGGCCCTTGGACTGCTGCAGCTTTTGGGTGTACTCATACCAATCCCCTAGCGAACGGTAATCGTCATCCCGCTTGCCAAACCAGCCATCATCTAGGACAAATAATTCCACCCCCAGGTCGGCGGCCTTGTCCACGATCTTCATGATCTTGTCGGCGTTAAAGTCAAAATAAGTGGCTTCCCAGTTATTAATGACCACTGGCCGTTTGGCAAATTGGAACTTGCCCCTGGCCACCCGTTCCCGCAGGAGATGATGGAACACGTTGGACATCCCATTCAGCCCTTTTTGGGAATAAACCAAGATGGCTTCTGGGGTTTGAAAACTAGCCCCCGGTTTTAATTGCCATTCAAAATCATTATGGTTGATACCGGCCTGGACGTGCATTTGGCTCACATAATCTTTTTCCAGGGTGAATTGGTGGTTGCCGGAATAAACCAGCTGAATCCCGGTGGCTTCCCCACTGGTTTCCGTGGTTTCGGGTCTGACCAGGGCCATGAAGGGGTTCATATGATGGGAACTAGTGCCCCGACGACTGGCAAATTCCGTGATACCCTGGGGAATATTTTGCCGCTGAATCTGGCGCTCCCGCAAATGGGCCCCGGGCAAGGAAATCGCCTGTAAATCAAGTTCTGGAAAATCCAGTTGGCAGCTGACCATTTTTTCAATGCGAAAGGCATCCTTGCCGTGGTTGATGAGCTGGGCACTGCGGGTGATCACTGGCCGGTCAGCATAAATCGTGTAATTCAACTGCAGGTCAGCCTCTAAAGTTTGGTCCCGGAGCGTGATCACCAAGGTCTTAGCTTCTTCGGGATTTTCAACATAGGTTTGGGGCAGGCCAGCTAAATGGGGTTTACCGGCCATAATTTGATAGGACTGGTAGCGAAAATCCGTAGCTTCAGCCCCATTGATGGCCTTGATGACAATGGCCGGGGTTCTGAAATCGCCGGTTTGGTTGCCGGAGTACTCTTGGTTCAAGACGTCTTTAGAAAAGCCCCGATCCACTTTGCCGGGATCTCCAGGTAAATTAGGCGAGAAAGCCCGATAATAATGGGGCGTCTGCCGAACGTCATGATACTTGTGAATGACCTTGCCAAAATACAAATGCCCTAAAACATCTCCGGCATCCACTTGCATTAAATACGAAATATTGCCATTACTGAGATGAAAAATACGCCGTTTGGTATCAAATTCAATTTTTGCTTCTGTCATAAATTGAATAAACCCCCTAGATGGAAAAATTGGCATGCGATAAGTCTGCTACTTCCATTCTAGTTCAAATTTTTTAAATGTAAAAATTAAGGTTGCAAAATAACCCCATTTCTAACAAGCTTTCAAAGGGGCTAGCCAGTGGCCAGCACGACGTACAGCGTTTCTGTTTTCATGAAATAGTCATTTTGAAATTATTTTTTTCAGTGGAGATTAAAATACAATCGTTATTCTAAAGTCACCTTAGCAGCTTCATTTTTTTCAGCTCGCTGAAGCTGTGATGGTGGGCTTTAGCCCGGATTTGGTTCATCTCAATTGGCGTTTATTGGCGGTGAGCTGCCCCACTCCTTTATGCTTAGAATGTACCTAAAAAATATAAGGGAGTTGGTCGTTATGTTCCATCTGATATGGGTTTTAATCGTTGGTGCCATCATCGGCGTGCTGGCCGGGGCCATCACCAGTCGAGGCATGCCCTTTGGCTGGATCGGCAATATTCTCGCTGGTTTGATTGGGGCTTGGCTGGGTCAAAGACTCCTGGGAACTTGGGGTCCGAATCTGGCCGGTATGGCCCTCATCCCGTCGATTATCGGGGCCATTGTCTTAGTGTTGGTGGTGTCCTTAATTTTAGGGGCCACCTCTAAAAGAAGGGCTTAGTGGGGTGAAGCGATGCGTAAGACTGCAAAAATATTACTCAGCTTAGTGGCCCTTTTCGGCTTATTACAAGTGGTTTGGTTTGCTGCTTTGGTCTATCCCATCCCCACGGTAAGCGCCTGGTTAGCACCCTGGCGGCAAAATAGCCTTTACCAATATATCGGCTTAGGCTTGGCCGCCTTTAGTGCCCTGGTCTTCTTAACCTTATTGATGATTGCTTTATTCCGCCGGCAAACCACCCGGCAATTGTCCTTTGATTCAAATAAGGGCCAATTGAACATTGATCAAGGGGCCGTGGCTAAAACCATCCGCCATACAGTGGCGGAAAACTACCCGGTGCAAAATGTGGATGTGGCCGTGCGCTTGGTGAAACGTCAAAAAGCGGCGGTGGCCACGGTGGATGCGGTATTATTTCACTCGGAAAATCTGGTGGGTATCAGCCAAGCCATCAAAGAAGCTGTGGTTACCCAATTGCAACAGAGCCTGGGGGTACCGGTGAAAAAAGTAACGGTGAATCTCCAAGCCGCCACTGAAAACCGGCCCGCCGCCCGGGTTATTTAAAGGAGTGAGTTGTTATGTCACGTGCTACCCAAGGATTAATCATTGGCGCTATAATTGGCCTCATCCTGGTAACCTTAGGCTTTTGGAAATTTTTACTTATTGGCCTTTGTGCTTTGATAGGCTTAGTTATCACCCAATTGATCGATGTCAGCCTGATCAAGGGCTGGTTGAATCAACTGCTGAACCGCACAGAAAGGAGCTGATCTAGTGATGGATCAAACTTTACCAACTGTTACCCGGGAAATGACCCGGAAATTAACCTTTGATGACAATGTAATCAAAAAAATTGCCGGCACCGTGGCCGCCGAAGTGGATGGCATTTTATCGATGAATGGCAGCTTTTTAAGTGACATTGCCGACCGTTTCCGCAGCAACGTTGACCCAACTAAGGGTATTGATGCCGAAGTTGGGGAGAAACAAGTGGCTTTAGACATTGAAACTACTTTAGAATATGGCTCAGACGCCCGCAAAATTTTCGATGAACTCTGTGATAAGATCCATCGTGCTTTAAAGGCCATGACTGGCTTAGAGTTGGTGGAGTTAAATCTCAATGTTAGCGATGTGATGACCAAGCGGGAATGGGCCAAACAAAATAACGAAGACGACAAAGATCGCGTTTCTTAAGGTTTGACGAAAGGATGATTTGATGACAACTGCAACGATGACTAAACAAGTAACAGATACCACTACTGAATTGAACTATGACGAAAATGTAATTGCTAAAATCGTGGGCAAAACTTTAGCCGGCATTCCCGGGGTCTTAATGGTTCACGGCAATGTCTTTGAAAACCTCACGGATCGCTTCACCAACGATGATGATCCTACTAAAGGCATCAAGGTGGATTTAGACCCTGCGAATAAAACCGTGGATGTGGACATGGATGCCACTTTAGAATATGGCAAAAATGCCCCGCAAATCTTCAATGAAGCCGTGACTAAAATTAAAGCCGCTGTGGGCAGCATGACTGACGTGAAGGTCAACGGGGTGAAAATGACCGTGAAGGATTTAATGACCAAAGCCGAATGGGATGCTCAAAATAAATCTAAGGACGCTGACGAAACACGTTAATTGCTAAATATTTGCAGACAATCTAAAAGAAGTGTGATTCCAATTAAACGAATCACACTTCTTTTATTGCTATTTTTTCAGATTGTCGAAGAAGGTGGCCACCATGCGGTCCCCTTCTACTAAGAAGAAATCATTGGTGCCCGGCCGCGGTGAAGCGGTGGTGAGCCAGTGCAGGCTTTCCGTGGGCACGCCCCAGACAAAGAGATTTAAGATTGGGTTGTTATCCCCGTCTAACACTTGATTGGTGTGGCGATCCACGGCAACGGCCCCGGTACTGACCCAGGTGCCATCGGCTTCTTGCAATTCATAAATATGAATCGTTTCATTGGCCAACATGGTACTCAACAGCGGATTCACCGCTTCATGGGCCGTGGTTTGGGGCAGCCGGCTTTCTAACAGCGTTTCCCCTAGCCAAAAGCGGCCATGGACCACGACACTATCTAAGCGAAACTTCCCATTAGCCGTGGACAACGTGGCATCGGGCCCTGGGAAGCTGACAATACCAGCTTCAGTCAAGGCCGCTAGTTCCCGAATACGTTGCAATGGCGGGCCAATGGACAAGAAGTTGTTGACCCCATTATATTGCCGGGTGAATTTATTGATGTAGTCCTCATCGGTGAACAATTCCCCTTCAATAATCCGGCGAATTTGCGTCCGCAGGTCCCGGATGGCTTCTAAGGCACTGGTCAACGGCCCGGTCTTGGTGCCCAGTTCAGCAGCCGCCGCGTCTTGGCGCAAGTAACTGGCCACGGCAATGGAGAAGTTCTTCACCTGGTCATCGGTTAAATTCAACGTGGGTTGGGTCAAGCTCTCTAAATCTAAGCGTTGGGCTTTGGGCACCCCATATTTGGTCAATAAGTCCGGGATCGTGGTGGCATTACTGAGGTTCAATAGGGTCTGTTCAAAACTAGGCCATTGATCTGGCTGATTTTGTTGGAACCATAGACTGTAGTAAACATAATTTAATTCCAGCTGTAATTTGTCCCAGAATTCACTGAAGGGCAGCGAGTGTTTGCGGTCATAACGCGCAAAGAAATCCGCGGTTAAAAAGCGGGGGTCATCTTGTTCCCCATAGCCCTTTTCATTGCGGCCCTTGGCATGATACGGCCAGCCACGCCGGGACATCCCCACGATTTTAGGCTCTAGGCCAGAAGGATGATAGGTCAAACTCAAATCCGGATTTTGGCTGAACGTCCCACCCCGGCCGCTGGTGAGCATAGTAACATAATCAAAGAAACTAAGCCCCAAGCCCCGGGCAATCACGGTGGTGCCGGGTAAAATAGCACTGAGATTGGCGTTGGCTGGGTTTCTTGGGGGAATATAAGCCAAGTCATGGTCACTGGCATAATCAGCCAGGGCTGCTTCACTGGTACTATAGCGATTTTCACTATAACCAGTGGCAATAAATACCCCGTCAAAGTCAAAACTGTCATACAACGTTTCTCCATGAAAAGTCCCATCGGCTCTAGGGTCCATGATCACCATATTGTGCTCATGGAAGGTGACGGTGATGGTATCTGGCAATTGGCTGACAATTTGCTCATAGTACCAGGCCAAGTAAACCCCATACAAGGCCCGGGTCGTGTAACCATTGGGCGCAATGGTTTGAATCTCTTTTAAAAAGTCATCATGGTGTTCTAACATTTGATTATGGGCGATAATAAAAGGCTCAGCCGGCCCCTTGGCCCAAGTATAAAGATTGGGGCCCTCCGTCAGTGGTCCTTGCAGGGGGTCCACGGAGTCATCTTCAAATAAAGAAATCATGTCGCTGGCGGTATTCATAATTAGTTCGTAGGGTTGATTGGGTTGCCAAACGACCCCACCAATCCCGTTGAGATCAAACAGATCAATGGTTAACGCTGTCTTTTCTTGCTTAGACCAGGCAACCAGACGCTCCAGGGTCAATAGTCCCCGAGGTCCTGCCCCCACAATACCAATACGCATCGCAAAGCCCACCTTTCAAATTGTTGTCCTTTCCGTATACTTTAATTATAAAGAACTTCCAGGCCATTTGACAGGCTTTACACTTTCTTTACTTTCCTAGGGCTTGTTCTGCCTGGATTTCAAAGGCGTTATAGCCCCGGTGGCAATTAAAAACAGCTGTGATGTTATGCCCGGCCACATTGATGGGGTTATTTCCCATCAGCTCAGCAACCTAACGCCACACAAAAAAGCTGACATCAAAGGTCAGCTTTTTAAAATACCGTTTTAATCGGCAGATAAAGATTCAATTGGGTCAATGCGCGCAGCTTTGCGTGAAGGTGCTAGGGCAGCTAATAAGCTGATCAGCACACTGACAATCACCCCAAAGATCACATAACCTGGTGTGATTTGCAGGATAGTGCTGTGAATATGTTGCACCGCAATTGGATTGACGAAATAAGCCAAAATGCCCGCCAACAAGGCCCCGAAAATACTGCCAAACAGGCCTAAGAAGAAGGCTTCAGAGGTAAACAAATGCCGCACGTCTTTTTTTCTAGCGCCAATGGCCCGTAAAATCCCGATTTCTTTGGTCCGCTCGGAAACACTGATATAAAGCACCACAATGATCATGATGGCTGAGACCAATAGGGAAATGCCGGCAATGGCTGCTAAGACATAAGATGCCAAAGAAATATAAGTGTTCAACGTATCCAAAATGGCCCCAGCCCCGGTAATGGTATAGGCCTTCGTGGTTTTACCCTTGGTCTTGGTGTCATAAGCTTTGATCTTATTTTGTACCGCCTTGACGTTGGTGGTGTCGTTAACGGTCACGGCCGCAAAGTTTGGCTGCAGGGTCAGCTTGTGGTCCTGATAGATTTTAGCCAAGGTGTTATAGGCTATGGCATCGTAACCGGAGCTGATGATCCCGGAAACTTTCAAGTCCTGCTGGAGGCTCACCGGTTGATTTTGACTATCTACCGTTGTGAAGCGGACGGTGACGGTTTTACCCACGACTGCCTTGTAATTGGCCTTGTTCAAAATTTTAGCCGTGCTCTTGGTCAAGAGCACTTCATTGGCGCCTGGCGCATGGCCGGTTTTGATATCGCTGGTCTTTTGGGTCTTGTTCATGGTCTGCAGCAAAGAAATCGTGGCATTCTTCTTACCATAAACCGCTTGGACGCCGTTGGCGAAGTAGCCCTTTTCCACTTGGGTCACATTTTTGATTTTCTTAAATCTAGTGATATCTGACCCTTTTAAATCGTACGCCGTGGGCCCAGGGGTTTCCCCACTGTCCGTATCCACGTATTTAGCCACTTGAATCGTGTTGGGATTGATTTCAGACCCAATTTGATCGTTGATATACCCCTGCACACCACGACCTAACCCCAGCATAACAATCACCGAGAAAATCCCAATGGCCACCCCAAAGATAATGAGTAAATTCCGCTTTAGGTTGTAGCGCATATGCTGCAAGGCCATGGTCACGGCACTGCCAAAACTTAAATGCCCGGGCTTAAAGGGTTTGGTTTTCTCAGGGCGTTCGTAGGGCGCACTTAAAGTTTCCTCTTTGGCAACTTTGCCATCCACCAGCCGCACGATGCGGGTCCCATGGCTGGCCACTTCCTCTGAGTGGGTGACACAAATTACCAACTTATCGTCTTTGGCAATGTCTTCTAGAATCTTCAAGACTTCTTCGGTATTTTGGCTGTCTAAAGCCCCCGTGGGTTCATCGGCAATGATGATGTCTGGATCAGCGGCCAAGGCCCGGGCAATGGCCACCCGTTGTTTTTGACCCCCGGATAATTGATTGGGGTGTTTATGTATGTGTTCAGTCAGCCCCACTTGTCCCAGTAATTCTTCGGCCCGCTTTTCCCGGGCTTTCCGGGATAAGTTGGTCATTTCTAAGGGCACCATGACATTTTCCAAGTTGGTCAAATGACTGATTAGGTTGAAACTTTGGAAAATAAAGCCCACAGTCTGGGAACGGAATTGATCCAATTGTTTTTCAGAACTATCCTTTAAGGATTTCCCCTGTAAGACAACATCCCCGTCATACTTATGGTCCAGACCCCCAATAATATTCAGCAGGGTCGACTTCCCACCCCCAGATTCACCTAATATGGAAACGAACTCACCCTTATCAAAATTTAGACTGATGCCCTTTAAAACTTTAAATTCATTTTTATTTAGATAATAGGATTTATGAATATCTTTTAATTCTAAATAACTCAACGTATCAGCTCCCTTTTATACAATACTATCTATTAAACTAGATTATTCATTGTACCACATGGGGCTATGGTCGGAAATTAGCATATTATATGACCGGCTATTGCTTTCCTCAACCATCCTTGAATCACCGCGTTGGCCCGGGCCCACGAAAAAACTGGTCCACCTTGGGCCTAAAGTTGACCAAGACGAACCAGTTTATGATTTATATTTTATCTTTAACCATCGCTGCTACCCTGTTAATCGGCAGACAAGGATGCAATTGGATCAATTCTAGCGGCCTTGCGGGATGGGGCCAGGGCTGCGCCTAAGCTGATCAGCACACTGACCACCAGGCCAAACAGCACATAGCCCGGGGTCACTTGCAAAATAGCCATGTGGATATGTTTTAAGGCAATAGGGTTGACGATATAGGCGATGAGCCCTGAAAAAACGGCCCCCACCACACTGCCGAAGAGCCCTAAGAAGAAGGCTTCCGACGTGAATAAATGGCGGACATCTTTCTTTCTGGCGCCAATGGCCCGTAAGATCCCGATTTCCTTGGTCCGCTCGGCAACGCTGATATACAACACCACAATGATCATGATGGCTGAGACTAACAGGGAAATCCCAGCAATGGCCGCCAATACATAGGAAGCCAAGGAAATATAAGTGTTCATGGTATCTAACACCGCCCCCACCCCAATGATGCTATAGGCTTTTTTAGTCTTACCCTGGACTTTTTTCGTGAAACTTTTGACTTTATTTTGCACAGCTTTCACATTTTGCGTCTTATTCACCGTCAAGGCCACAAAGTTAGGTTGCAATTTCAACTTCTGAGCTTGGAACATTTTTTCAAGGGTCCCATAAGACGTGGCATCAGAACCCGAACTAATGATGCCGGAAACTTTGACATTTTGCTGCAGCCGCACCGGCTGATTTTGCGTATCCACCGTGTTCACAAATAACGTGACGTTTTTGCCCACCATCGCTTTATAGTCGGCTTTGTTCAACACCTTGGCCGTGGCCTTGGTCAACAACACTTCATTGGTCCCCGGGGTGTGCCCGGTTTTAATATCCGAGGCCTTTTGGGTCTTGTTCATGCTTTGGAACAATTGAATCGTGGCGTTCTTTTTACCAGAAACCACTTGGGCGCCGCCGCTGGCAAAGTAACCCTTTTCCACCTGGGTGACATTTTTGATTTTCTTAAGCTTCGTAAGGTCAGCTTCATGTAAATCATACGCCGTGGGCCCAGGGGTGGTGCCATCGGGCGTATCCAGGGTCTTGTTGATTTGAATTGTATTGGGATTGACCTGGGAGCCGATTTGCCCGCCGATATAACTTTGCACGCCCTTGCCCAAACTCAACATGGTGATCACCGAGAATATCCCAATGGAGACCCCAAAGATGATCAATAAATTGCGCTTTAAATTATAGCGCATATGTTGCAGGGCCATGACCACCGCCCCTCTGAAACTTAAGTGCCCAGGTTTAAAGGCTTTCTTTTTAGGCGGACAGGTATAAGGGGGTTTTAAGGTTTTTGCCTGGGCAATCTGGCCGTCCACTAGGCGCACGATTCGAGTCCCGTGGCTGGCAACTTCTTCGGAGTGGGTGACACAAATCACTAACTTATCGTCTTGGGCGATATCTTCTAATATTTTCAAAACTTCTTCGGTATTTTGACTATCTAAGGCACCGGTGGGTTCATCGGCGATGATAATATCCGGATCGGCGGCTAAAGCCCGGGCAATGGCCACCCGCTGTTTTTGGCCCCCGGATAATTGATTGGGATGCTTATGTAAGTGTTCAGCTAAACCAACTTGGTCCAGCAATTGTTCGGCCCGCTCTTCGCGAGCTTTGCGGGATAAATTGGTCATTTCCAAAGGGACCATGACATTTTCCAAATTGGTCAAATGGCTGATCAAGTTAAAACTCTGGAAAATAAAGCCCACTGTTTGCGACCGAAAACGATCTAATTGTTTCTCAGAACTATGTTTCAACGACTTGCCCTGGAGGATAACTTCACCATCATACTGGTAATCTAAGCCGCCGATAATATTTAATAACGTGGACTTCCCACCCCCGGACTCGCCTAGAATGGAAACGAATTCCCCCTTGTCAAAATCCAGGTCGATGCCCTTTAACACTTTAAATTCGGCTTTGTTTAAAAAATAAGATTTATGAATATTTTTTAATGCTAAATAACTCAATGCTTCAGCTCCCTTCATTTTAGATAGTTTTGATTTAGTTGGTTTATTAATTCTACCACATGGCACCACGGCCTGAGACTACTATTCTAATATTGAAATATCCTTGTAATAATAAGTGACAATATGTAATATTAGTATCTTGCATTTAACTTGTTCATAAATGCTGTATTTGATAACAAGACTAATCTAAGGTAACATATTAAGGTATGTTTCATCACATTTTAATGAAACATGGCACTTTGAAATTATCAGCTATTGTTATTTATTTCGGAAGGAAGACATCATGCAAAGAAGATTAAGTGCGCGGCAAATGCGCATGATTGCCCTGGGTGGCACCATTGGCGTCGGCCTATTCATGGGGTCGGGGTCCACGATTAAATGGACGGGGCCATCGGTTTTAATTTCTTACGCCATTGCCGGCATGTTTTTATATTTGATCATGCGGGCTTTGGGAGAAATGCTTTATGTGGATCCAGATACTGGCTCCTTTGCCAAATTCGCCACGGAATATATCCATCCCGTCTTTGGCTTTTTAACAGCTTGGAGTAATGTGTTTCAATTCATCATCGTGGGGATGAGTGAAATGATTGCCATCGGGGGATACATGCAATTTTGGTGGCCTAACTTACCCGGCTGGATCCCCGGCTTAGTGGCCATCACCACCTTATGTGTTGCCAATTTAATTTCCGTAAAAATGTTTGGGGAATTGGAATTTTGGTTTGCTTTGATCAAAGTGGTGACCATTATCTTGATGATCGTTGCGGGTCTAGGGCTGATTATCTTTGGCCTGGGCAATGGGGGTAAACCCATTGGCATCGCCAATTTATGGGCCCACGGGGGCTTTTTCACCGGGGGCTTTAAGGGTTTTGTATTCTCCTTAGCCATTGTCCTGGCCTCTTATCAAGGCATTGAATTGATTGGCATCACCGCTGGGGAAGCGGAAAATCCCCGGGAGACCTTAGTGGCCGCCATTCGCTCCACCGTGGGCCGGATCTTGATTTTTTACATCGGCGCCATTTTTGTGATTGTCAGCATTTATCCTTGGGACAAGTTGTCTCAAATTGGCTCGCCTTTTGTCCAGACCTTTGCCAAAATCGGGATTACGGCAGCAGCTTCCATCGTCAACTTCGTGGTGATCACCGCGGCCTTGTCCGGCTCCAATTCCGGGATTTACAGCGCCAGTCGCATGTCTTACACCTTGGCCAATGAGCACCAATTACCCCGGAAATTTTTGTTATTGAATCGCCATGGGGTGCCCTTTTATTCAGTGGTGGCCACCTCTGTCGGCATCTCCATTGGGGTGATTTTAAATGCCCTGCTGCCGGTTATTTATCCTAAAGCCAGCAACATCTTCGTGATGGTTTATAGTTCCAGTGTCTTACCGGGGATGGTGCCTTGGTTCGTGATTTTGGTCAGCCAAATTCGCTTCCGCAAAGTCCACCAGGCTGAAATGACCCAGCATCCCTTTAAAATGCCGCTATCTCCCATCTCCAACTATGTAACCTTGGCCTTTTTGCTGTTCACGTTGATTTTCATGTTCATCAATCCGGAAACCCGGATCTCCATTATCATCGGCGTGATTTTCCTGACGATGATGACCATTATTTATTTCCGCAAATACAGCGATAAAGATATCAATATTCAGCGACAAAAAGCCCAGATCACCAATAAAAAATAACGACCTTATCATTTCAAATGATTGTCCCAAACACTCGGGGCAATCATTTTTTTAGTCTCCCATAATATTTTTCATATTAGGTATTGCTAATATGAACGTTTTCCAGTAAACTAAAACCGAGGTGAAATAACGTGAATACTTACACATTACAACTGAAATTGGTCCATGGCTTCTCAAATCCCATCCGCTATGGCATCTTAATGGCGTTAAAACAAGGCGAGCAAAATGTCAGCGCTTTAGTAGAGGCTGTTGACGCTTCCCAATCAGCGGTTTCCCAACACCTGACCTGCTTGCGGGAATGTGGGCTCATCGAAAAAAGAAATGATGGTAAATATTGTTTCTATCGGCTGACTTCACCTAAAATCGTGCAACTGCTAGATTTATTAAACGACGCCATTGGTGATTTTCACTGGGGTGAAGCCGACACAGTTGTCTGCCACCACCATATGGCCTAAACCTGCGTTCAAATTATTTTAAAAAACAGCTAAGGAGCTGATGACCATGTTAAAAAAATCGACGGCCACTGATGTACATAACGACCCCACGCCCCAAACAACCAGTCCGGTTGACCCAATGACGGCGGCAACTTGCCACGATGATTGTTGTGCGGATGAAGCTAAAACAGCTGAGTGCCATGATGCTTGCTGTACCGGTGAAACCAAAGCGGCCGTAGAACATGATGACTGTTGTGACGATGAAGCCACAACAACTGAATGTCACGATGATTGCTGTGCCGGTGAAGCTAAAGCAACTGAATGCCACGATGCTTGTTGTGCTGGTGAAACCAAAGCGACCGTAGAACATGATGACTGTTGTGATGATGACGACTGTCATGATGAAGCCAACACAACTGAATGTCATGATGCCTGCTGTGCTGGTAAAACCAAAGCGGCCGTAGAACACGATGACTGTTGTGACGATGACGATTGCTGTGATGACGAAGATGAGGCTGAAGCTGAAGAGAAAAGTACTACTGCCGAAACCACCATGCAGAAAACTTATCAAGTCACCGGCATGGATTGTGGCGGCTGTGCTTTGACCATTGAAAAAGCCGTTGCGAAATTACCTGGCATTCAGAGCGCTAAAGTCAATTTCAGCACCGGTAAAATGGCCGTGGCCGTGGCTGACCCTGAAGTCCTGCCCACCATTTCCAAAACCGTATCTCAATTGGGTTATCAAATTGCCCAGCCTGTTGTCAAAAATAGCACCCAAGATACTTTTAAAATCACAGGGATGGATTGTGGCGGTTGTGCCCAAACCATTGAAAAACATTTGGGCAACTTGCCTGACGTGCAAGCCGTCACCGTGAACTTTGCCACTGGATCCATGGCCATTACCCATACCAATCCGGTGGTGACCATTCAATCCGAACTGGCCAAAATTGGTTACGGCGGCACCCTAGTTGGCACCGCTGCAACTGCTAAAAAATCCGCCAAATTAGATAAACATACCCAAACCGTGCTGATCGCCGGTATCTTGTTAGCCCTGGGTTACGTGGCCTTAATGTGGCTGCCAGCGCTAGCCCCCGTGGCGTTTGCCGCGTCCATGGTGGTCAGCGGTTGGCAACCGCTGCGTAGCGCTTTTTATGCTCTGAAGAGTAAGTCCTTAGACATGAACGTCTTGATGGTGGCCGCCGCTTTAGGGGCCGCCTTGATCGGGGAGTGGAACGAAGGGGCTTTAGTGGTCTTCTTGTTTGCCATCGGCACCCTGTTGCAAAATAAAGCCGTTGAAAAAACCCGGCATTCCATCAAGGGGCTATTGGACCTGACGCCGGATACCGCCTTGGTTCAAGTAGGCGATGAATTTGTCCAGCGGGCTGTCTCCAGTGTTCAAGTCGCTGATATCTTACAAATTCAAGCCGGGGCTAAAATCCCCTTGGATGGCACAGTGATCCAAGGCACCTCTTCGGTAAACCAAGCACCCATCACTGGGGAAGCCAATCCCGTGGTGAAGCAAGTTGACGATGAAGTTTTTGCCGGCACCATCAACCAAGAAGGCGCCCTAACGGTTAAAGTCACCCACCTCAGCAGCGATTCCACCATTGCCCGGATCATTACCATGGTGGAAGATGCCCAAGCCCAAAAGGCCCCGGCGGAAGCCTTCATCGATCGCTTTGCCAAGGTCTATACCCCTATCGTCTTTGCCCTGGCCCTGTTGACCATGGTGATCCCACCGTTATTCTTCCAAGCCGCTTTTGCCACTTGGTTTTATCGGGGCTTAGAATTACTGGTGGTGGCTTGTCCTTGTGCCTTGATTATTTCCACCCCAGTAGCCATCGTTTCGGCCATTGGTCGCGCTGCTAAAAATGGCGTTTTGATCAAGGGGGGCAATTTCTTAGAAAAAGCCGGCGCTTTGACGGCGGTGGCCTTTGATAAGACCGGGACCATCACGGCCGGTCAACCGGCCGTCAGCGGTGTTTATCCCTTTGACACCGATGAACAAACCCTGGTACAAACCTTAGCCGCTTTAGAAGCCAACACCACCCACCCCATTGGCCAGGCTATTACTCAGGCCGCACAAGCCCAAGCTTTAACCATCCCCGCGGTGACTGATTTCCAAAATATCCCGGGGAAAGGTATTCAAGCAACTCTGGCCGGTACCACTTACTTGGCCGGGACTGCAGCTTTATTTGACCAAACTTTATTTACCAAAACTCATTTAGAACAGTTGCAAACCCTACAAGCCAGCGGCCAGACCATTGTTTTGTTGGGTACTGAAACGAAACTCCTGGGGCTGGTAGCGGTGGCTGACGGGATTCGCCCTACTTCTAAACAAGCCATTGCCCAATTGGCCAACGTTGGCATCAAAGAAACCGTGATGCTCACCGGGGACAACCAAGGGGCTGCGGCTAAAATTGCCCAGGATGCGGGCATCACCACGGTGGCCGCTAACTTACTCCCAGATCAAAAGGTCCAAGCCATCGCCGCCCTGCAGCAAAAAGGCCAAACCGTGGCCATGGTGGGGGATGGGATCAATGATGCCCCGGCCTTAGCTTTGGCCGATGTGGGCATTGCCATGGGCGGGGCCGGTACGGATACGGCTATTGAAACCGCGGATATCGTCTTAATGGCGGATAATCTGGAAAAACTGCCCTTTATGATTCGCTTAAGTCGACAAGCCATGGGAATCGTGAAACAAAACGTGGCTTTTGCTTTGGCCATCAAACTCCTGGCCTTCGTGTTGATTTTCCCAGGTTGGCTGCCATTGTGGGCCGCCGTGTTAAGCGACTCCGGGGCAGCTGTCTTGGTTACTTTAAATGCCCTGCGTTTGCTACGGCAAAAGCCCACCAGTAACCCGGCCCAAAGTGTGGCTACAAGTCAGCAACTTAGTGCAAAATAAGTATTAAAAAAGTATCAAATCTAGCAAAACTGCCTGATTTGATACTTTTTAATTTGCTACAAACTAGCTAGCACTAACTGATGTTAGTTGCCTTGGGGTACTCGCGCATGACTTTTGGCCAAGACAGGCTTCAAGAAATGTAAGCCCAACCCCACGACTAACCCGATCAAGGCGGGCACTACCCAATCCATGCCAATACTGGCTAAGGGTAGGTAATTTTGCTGAAAGGCGGTCAAAGTCTTCCCAAAGGCACTTTGGCTGACCACTGCTGGAAAAGCTGCCACCATATCCAATAAGGCGGGAACGGCGGTGAACAAAACCACGAAGAAGTACACCACTGAATCCCGATGGAATAAGGGGGATGCCAGGGATAGTAAAATCAAGGACATGGCAAAGGGATATAAGAACATCAGCATTGGAGTGGACCAAGCAATGATGGTATCTAGGCCAAAGTTAGCGGTCAGAAAAGACGCGGTACACATTAAAGCCAACCAAGTCCGATAACTGACTTTTTTAAAATGCTTGTGGAAGTCCTGGGCAAAGGCGGCCACCAACCCAATGGCGGTAGTTAAACAAGTCACGGTCAATAACGTGGCCAACATGGCATGTCCAAAGGCCCCCATGTAATGGGTCACCACTTGGTTAAACACGACCCCACCATCAGCAGATACTTTAAAATGGGCTAAAGAAGCGGCCCCCAAGAGAATCAAACCGATGTAGATCAACCCAATGGTTCCGGTGGCAAATATACCGGCTCTGGCGGTCACCCAAGATACCCGACTGGATTTATGTACGCCTAAGCCTTTAACGGCTGACACCACAGTTACCCCAAAGGCTAAGCCGGCCAAGGCATCCATGGTGTTGTAGCCCTGTAAGAAGCCATTGAAGAAAGCGGCGTGGCGGTAAGCGGCGGTCACCGGCTGGGCGCTGGCCTGGCCCATGGGTGCCAAAAAACCGAAGAGGAAGACGACGAATAATAAGAGCAGAAATAATGGATTTAAAACCTTCCCCACACTAGCCATGATCCGGCGTTCCTTATAAGAGAACAAAAAGGCTAGGCCAAAGAAAACTGCGGAGAAAAGCAACAAGCCAACATGGGCAAAATTCGCTGGCAATAAGGGTTGCACCCCTACAGAAAAAGGAATCGTGGCCGTTCTTGGCGTCCCAAACAAAGGGCCGATGGTGGCGTGAATCAAAATCATAAAGGCCAAGGCAAAGGCCGGGCCTAAGGGGCGACCAATATCATAAACCCCTTCAGAATGGGTCACACTGATGGCTAACACCGACAACAGCGGTAAAACCACCGCCGTGACTAAAAAACCAAAAGCGGCACTGGTCCAGTGGCCCCCAGCCAGTTGGCCTAAGTGAATGGGGAAAATCAAATTTCCGGCGCCAAAGAATAACCCGAATAATAAGGAACTAACCACAAAATAATCTTTCTTGCTTAACTGATGCTCTGCTAAATCTTGCATGGAACCAACACTCCTTCAAATAATAATCGTGACCGCGACAGCTTATAATCTGAATCTGACCTTCCATGCAGACCATCCCCTTTCTTAAACAATAAAAAACGCCCCTAGACCAATTTAACTTGATCTAAGGGCGTCATTAATCGACACGTTACCACCTTGAATTCGCAAAAGCATCACTGCTTTTGCCTTTTCACGTACGGTTTTTAACAAAACGATACGCTAACACGTTAATGGGTGTGCCCAAGGTACGTTACTTGGTTCGGTACCTCGCTTGGAAGTGATTTTCCCGCCAGTCATCATTGCTTTCTTTCACCAATCCAAAGCTCGCTGAAATGATAACTGACACTACTATTCTTCCTCATAGCTTTTTAATATTTATAAGCCCATTGTAGTTAGCGCCTTTTAACTTGTCAAGGACAGCTGCAGTCTCCTGTCCAGGACCACAACCCTAAGTTAGCTTAACTGGTTATTACTTACTGGTCACTGGGCTAACTTGATCCATGGTCACGGCTTCTTTTTGGAGAGCAATGATGGCTGAACCTGGGGTGACGGTTTGCTCAGAGACGGGTTCAACTTGCTTATAATCCTTGGAATTGGTGATGATCACTAATACCGTGGGGTCTAACTTGGCTGCAACAATAGCCGCCTTGTCAAAAGTCCCCAACAGCTGACCTTGTTTCACGGTGTCACCAGCTTTGACCTTCACCTCAAAAGGTGCCCCCTTTAAGGAAACAGTATCAATGCCGATATGAATCAAAATTTCCATCCCCGCATCAGTGATCAAGCCATAAGCATGGCCTGTGTCTGCGACAATACTCATTTTCCCAGCTTGGGGGGCGTAGATATTGGTGACCCCAGGGTTATCGGTTTGAATCCCTAAACCGTTGCCCATCATGCCGGAGGCAAAAACGGGGTCGGGGACTTGGTCTAAAGCCACGGTGGTGCCGGCTACGGGACTGTAAACTTCGTCATCCTGAACTTTGGTGGTAACCACGGCGTTGACCGCGTTATCATCTTCATCAGGAATCAAAATTTCTTTTGGAATGGCAAAGGCGCTGGTGGCTAAGAAGGCGACCACCACGGTCAAAATGGAGATAATGGTGTAGAAAATCAAGGCATGGCCGTTGTAGATATACATTAAGTAGGAAGGTAAAACGGCGAGACCATAGGAATTGGCCTGGACATGGAAGATGCTCAAGAACGCCGCCCCCACCCCGGAGGTCAGGACCGTGATAATTAAGGGCTTAAAATTATAGCGGATCAAGACCCCAAACAGGGTTGGTTCGGAAACCCCGAACAACTGGGACATGAAGGCCCCGATGGAGGTTGCTTTAGCTTTGTTGGATTTAGCCCGGATAATGATGGCCAAAGCGACCCCTAAGTTGGCAAAGCCGTACATGGCTTCTAAGGTGATCAAGGGGTTAAAGCCGGTGTTGGCTAACAGCGAGGTTTCGATCATGATCATGGTTTGGTGAATCCCAATCAAGACCATCAATGGATACGCGGCCCCGACTAAGAAACCACCCAAGCCAAATGGTAGGCCGATCAAGGCTTTCACGCCGGTGACCATGCCCAGTTCGATCCAGTGGACCACTGGACCCACCCCGAGGATCATGATGATGAAGGTGGTGAGCATGGTGAGAAACGGCGTGAGAATTTGTTCCATGACGTCCGGCATATGGCGCCGGTAGAAGCGTTCCAGTTTGGCCCCAATGAAGCCGGCCACTAAGGCGGTCAACACGGACCCTTGGCTACCCACGATGGGGATGAAGCCAAACAGGTGAATGGCTTTCACAGTGCCCCCAGCCACAGAATAGGCGTTGGGTAAAATTGGCGAAACCAGCATCAAGCCAATGACGATCCCGATGATGGGTGTACCTTTGAAATATCTAAAGGTGGACCAGACGATCAAAGCCGGTAAGAAGGCGAAGACGGTATCGGTCAACACGGAAGTGACTTGGGTCAAGCTGGCGGGGATATCTGAAGGTACGGCGCCGAATAATTTCAATACTTGGGGACTGGTGAAGGCACTCTTTAGCCCTAAGAACAGCCCAGTGGCGGCGATGACGGGGATGATGGGGACGAAGATCCCAGACAACATGGCCATGGCCCGTTTCACCCAAGATTCTTTGGCACCGGATGCGTTATTATTGCCGGTATCCGCCGCGTCATCGTCGTCCTTGCCATAAATGGCATTGACTTCATGCAATTGGTCAATGGCGTCATAGACCTTGTTCACCACGCCGGTACCAATAATGACTTGGTATTGGCCGGAGCCGTAGAAAACACCCTTCACATCGTCAATTTTTTCAATGGCTTTGTCGTCAATTTTACTGCGGTCTTTCACCACAAAACGCAGGCGCGTTTGGCAGTGGGTCAAAGACGTCACATTCTCAGGTCCAACTTGGGCTAAAATCGCTTTAGCCGTTGCTTCATAATTAGTTGCCATGTTTATCCACCTCAATAAGGATTGCTTGATAGGGTTTAAGTTCAATTGTCTGGTCAGTTTGAATCAATGTATCGTAATTGTTTAAAATAAGCGCTTTTGGCGTCAGCTTCAAGACTTGCGGGTCTGAGGATAAGTTCACATAGACTTGTAAGTTATCCCCCCGGCCATAAGCCACAACCTTGTCTGGGGCTGTCAGCGGTGCAATGGCCCCGTAAATCAAGTCGGCGCTGAATTGGGAATGATTGCGCAGGGCAATGAGTTGGCGATAAAAGTTGAAAGTTGATGCTGGGTCGTCTTTTTCGGCTTGATAATTGAGCTGTTGCCAATTTTGCGCCAGGCCCAACCAGGGTTCATGGCCTTGGTTAAAGCCGGCGTTGGGTCCAGCCGACCATTGGAAGGGGGTACGGCTGTTATCCCGGGAACGTTGGTTGACACAGGCTAAGGCTACCTTGGCCCCGTAGCCCTCAGCGATGGCCCGTTGGTAATTGTCATGACTGGAGACATCGTTGAAGGCGTTGATGTCTTGGCGTTGGGCGTTTATCATGCCAATTTCTTGGCCTTGATAGATAAACGGCGTGCCCCGCAAACAGAAGTATAACGTGGCCAGGGCTTTGGCGCCAATGGCATTTTGATACTTAGGATCGCGGATGTATTTGGAAATACTTCGAGGTTGGTCGTGATTTTCTAAGAAATTAGCCCCCCAACCCGTGGCTTGAATGGCCAGTTGGCTTTTGAAGAGTAATGCTTTGAATTCCGGCACGGTCCAATTTATGCGTTTGTACCATTCGGACCCGGAGGCCACATCGATGTCGGCGTAATGGAAGTCGAAAATCATGGAGAAGTAACCCTTTTCCCCGATGAATTGGGGCAATTGGTCATATTGGACCCCGGAAGCTTCCCCCACCGTCACGGCATCGTGTTTTTGAAAGGTTGCTTGTTTGAGTTCCGTTAAAAAGGCATCCAGGCCCGGGCGGTTCTCGGTTTTGCGCTTCACCTTCCCCAAGCCATCCTGACCATCAGGTGTGATGGCCGCAAAATCCTGGTCTTTTTTAATAAAGGTAATGGCATCGATGCGAAAGCCGGCTAAGCCCTTATCCAGCCACCAGTTGATCATTTGATAAATCCGCTGGCGTAATTTAGGATTCTCCCAGTTTAAATCTGGTTGTTGGGGGGAAAAGACGTGGTGGTAATACATATTGGCTTCCCCGGCAACTTCGGTCCAAGACGAGCCCTTGCCAAAGTTGGAGCGCCAGTTGTTGGGGGGCCCGCCGTTAACGCCGGGCTTGAAAATGTAATAATCCCGATAAGGTGAATTGGGATCTTTTAAGGCTGCTTGAAACCAGCGGTGTTGGTCGGAGGTATGGTTGATCACCAAATCCATGATGATCTTGATATCTAAGGCCTTGGCTTGAGCCATCAGGGTGTCAAAGTCGGCCATGGTACCAAAGCTAGGATTGATGGCTTGATAATCAGAAATGTCATAGCCGTTATCCACCATGGGGGATTGGTAAATTGGGGATAACCAAATGGCGGTGATACCCAGTTTTTTCAGGTACGGTAATTTTTCAATAATGCCGGGGATGTCGCCGATGCCGTCATTGTTACTATCCTTGAAGGACGCGGGGTAAATTTGGTAAAAGACTTCCTTTTGCCACCAATATTTAGGGCCGGTCAAGGCAACTTGGGGTTGCTCAATTATATTTTGCATCTTGTGGATAAGCTCCTTTTTTCGTAGGTAGGTTGTGGGTTAATGTGGTATCGATTCCATAAGGGTTAAAAAATTAGGCCGAACTTCTGGGCACTAATTTTAAAGTTAAGTCAGGTTTGGGGTCGGTCAACGTTTGGCCTAAACAAGTCAACAACTGGTAAACCGCGGCCTGGGCCATTTCTTCAATGGGTTGGTGGATGGTGGTCAAGGGTACTTCCAGGTACGCGGCCATGGGTTGGTCGTCATACCCCATCACCGCGATGTCTTCGGGCACGCGGATGCCAGCTTTCATCAAAGCGCCGATGAGGCCCATGGCAATTTCATCGGAATTGGTAAAAATAGCGTCGGGCCGGCGATCTTTAGGTAAGGCCTGTAGTTGTTGGGCCAGGTGTTGGCCGTCGGCGATGGTGTGCTGCTGTTGGAAAATCCAGTCCGGATTTTCTGGTAGGTGCTGTTGGGCTAAAAAGTCCCGATAAGCGTTATTGCGTTCTTGGCCGTGGCCCTTTTGGGAAAAGTCGCCGCCAGTGGCATACGCAATCCGGCGACAACCTCTGGCATGGAGGTAATTCAAGCCATCCAAGGTGGCTTGATAATGATTTAACACGATGGCCCGGATATTGGGATCAGCGATGTTTTCATTGAGTAAGACGATCCGCTTAGGAAATTCCTGGGCCACCTGTAACACGGAGGCGGGATTTTCCACGGAAGCTAAGATCAAGCCGTCCATTTGTTTGTTTTTAATTTGATTTAAGAAAGCCCGCTCAGAGTGCTCATCATCATAAGTTTGCATCACCATCACCTGGTAGCCATAGTTATGTAGCTGGCGTTCCAGGGCATCAAATAAGGCGGTGAAAAAGGGATTAGTGATCCGGGATACTAACACGCCGATATTATTGGTGGTTTGATGGCGCAACTGGGTGGCAATGGCGCTGGGGGTGTAATCCAGGGCGATGATGGCCGCTTCAATTTTGGCCTTTTTCTCAGCGGAGATATAAGGATGATGATTCAAGTAACGGGATACCGTGGTGGTACCCACCCCGGCTCGCTTGGCAATTTCAGATATCGTGGCCATCAAGTCACCTGCTTTCCATTCGTTTTGATCGATGTGGAATCGATTTCATAAATACATCATAATAGGGCTTTCATCATTTGTCAACCCTAAATCTTTACTTTTGGCGTTAAAAAAATTTCACCAAACAAATACCTAAGAGAATCACGGCTAAACCAATCCAAGCATTACGCTGGATCACGTGCTTGGCCACGTTTAAAAAGCCATATTTTTCCAGGACTAAACTCCCCAAGAGCTGGCCGGCTAGCACGATGACAATGGCTAGCCCGGTGCCTAAGCTGGGGACAATTAAAATATTGCCAAAGACAAACATGGACCCAATGGCCCCGCCAATCCAAGCCCACCAAGGTAAAGCCTTTAAATCGGCTGCCTTGAGCTGGCGCAATATCTTAAAGTTAAAGCCCACGACCACCAGGCACAAAACCACTAGCCCAACGGCAAAGGAAATGATGCTGGCAATCAAAGGTGCCCCTAACATGACCCCTAAATGACCATTGATGGCAGTCTGGGAGGCACTCAAAGCCCCAGTGGTCAACCCTAAAAGGCGCCACAGCCATAACCCCTTGGCCGCTGTCGCCGGCGTTTTGAAATTGCCTTTGCGGGCTGGGACATACACGATCAGCCAGGCCCCTAGTACCACTAACAAAGCCCCCGCTAGGCGTAATAAACTCATGGGGATATGCTTGCTATAAAACAGACCGAAATTATCAATGACCATGCTCATGAGCACTTGGCCAATGATGGGCATTAAGACGGTTTGAAAACTGCCAATGCGGGGTAATAACAACACGTTACCCGTGAGGTAGATGGCCCCTAAAAAGCCCCCTAGCCATAACCACCAGGGTGTGGTGGCCAAGTTGATGGGAGTGATGGTCGGTCGGGTAATGAGTGCTAACAAAATTAAGAAAAGGGTCCCCACCCCAAAGGAAATGGTGGAGGCGATAAATGGTGAGCGCACCCCACCTTTCAAGCGGGTGTTGATGGCTGTTTGAATCGGTAAGCCAAAACCTGCTAATAGTCCAAATACGATAAAAATCATCAAACCGCCTCTTTATTTATGATAAGGTGACCCATTATTGATCATAAAGGCCCGATAAATTTGTTCCGTTAACACCAAGCGCATCAGCTGATGGGGCATGGTCAACTTGCCAAAGGACAAGGTGGTATCCGCCCGTTTTAACACCGCTGGGGATAAACCCAAGGACCCGCCAATGACAAAGGTGATATCACTATGGCCGTAAGTGGTCAGGTCATTGATTTCCTTGGCAAAGGCTTCCGAGCTACGCTGCTGCCCTTCAATGGCCAAGGCAAATAAATATTCCTTGGGTTTGATCTTGGCCAACAGGCGCTGGCCTTCTTTGTCTTTGACCTGGGCCATTTGCGCAGGACTCAATGATTCCGGGGCTTTTTCGTCAGGGACTTCGACGATTTCAAATTTGGCAAAAGCGCCCAATCTTTTGGCGTATTCCGCGATACCCTGTTTAAAATATTTTTCTTTTAATTTACCAACTGCCATAATTTTAATGTTCACTTACTGTGGCCTCCTTGCACATTAGTCCATTCTAGCAGACTTGGCCCCAAAATAAATCCCCAGATAGTAACATGTTATCCACCAACTTATGCACATGCCGTTGATAACTCTGTCAAAATATGGGGGCAACCTATTTTCGAACCCCTAAATATAGAATATAAAAAATTTAATTATTTCCTAAGGGGTGGACTTGTCCACAAAAATTTAAATGTTCGACGTCTTATGGTAACCAATTACAAAAGGCTTAACATCAAGGGTCTACCCCACCATTTCTAATTAATAAATCACTTCATCCACAGGCTATCTCCAAACATGTGGATAACTTTAGGGGACAAAAATCCTTGTTATACACATCATCCACAGACTTATCCACAGGCCAGGCCAGCTAATATGCACAGCCAGTAAAAGGCTTGACAAAAATAAATCGGAAAATTAAGTGCTATTTTTTAAATAACATTCGTATTTTTTACCGAAATCATTGTTTTAATCAGTTTTATCTTCGGGACCCGCAACAAAATGCATACGTTCGCTTGACGAATCGGATTTTTCCCCAACAAAAAACTGAGCCTGATTAATTCAGACTCAGTTCACTGACTGTGATTACAAAATCATCATTACCTAACCATTGGCGTTGGCATTGGAACGACTAGTGCTGCCCGTTTGGGTATCGCTGGCTTTATCCAAGGTGACCGTTGTGGTGGCTTTTTTGCCATCCCGGTAATAAGTGACTTGGACTTTATCCCCAACGTTGTAGTTATAAAGGGTTGTGTGTAACTGGGCAATGGATTCAATACTGGTATCCCCCAGTGCCGTGATCACATCATACTTCTTCAAACCGGCGTTGGCGGCAGCGGAACCGCTGCTGACTGTGGTAACCACAGCCCCGTTCTTCACGCTGTCTGGTAACTTCAAGATAGAGCTTTGTTGGGCGGCGGAGACTTGGGTCAAGTCTACCACGGATACGCCTAAAGCTGGCCGGGTAACTTTCCCGTTTTGCACCAGTTGATTAATGATCTTCACAACTTCATTACTTGGAATGGCAAAGCCCATCCCTTCAACGCTGGTACCGTCGTTACTTTGGGCTAACTTCATGGAGTTTATCCCAATGACTTGCCCGGCGGCATTGACCAATGGGCCCCCGGAATTCCCTGGGTTGATGGCAGCATCGGTTTGGATGACGGTGGCTGTCCCGGTTTCTTGACCGGTACTTTCATCGGTCACCGGCATGGTCCGACTCTTAGCAGAGATGATACCTTCCGTGACAGAAGTGGCATATTCACTGCCTAGCGGCGAACCAATGGCAATGACCGGCTCCCCAGGGTTGATGCTGTCAGAGTTGCCAAAGCTAGCCACACTGCTAACTTTGGAAGCATCAATACTCAAGACCGCCAAGTCAGTCAACTCATCGGTCCCCACTAATTTAGCGGTCAGCTTGGTGCCATCACTCATGATAACTTGCAAGGAATCAGAGCCAGCAACCACGTGGTTATTGGTGACAATATAAGCCTTGCCGTCCGACTTGGAATAAATCAAGCCAGACCCTTCGCTGTATTCTGCCAGCGAATCACTACTACTGCTGCTATTGCTATCACTGCTACCTCGAGACGAACGACCACTGCTGCTGCCCCCAAAGAGACTGCTGAAGGGATCGTCAGAACTAGCATTGCTGTTTTGCTTTTGCAAATTGATGACGGAGACCACCGCCGCCTTATTCTTATCAAAGGCTTTGGTCATCTGGGTACTAGAATTTACCGTCACGTTGCTGACTTTGGTACTCCCACTGGTCTTAGACTGGGTGGTCAAAGACGTGTCAGTACTTTGCCCACTGTTGCGATTGGTTAGCGTAAAACCCCCATAAGCGACACCACCACCGATAACGGCTGAAACCACAGCCACGATAGCTGTTTTCCACAAGCCATTGGACTTGCGGGGTTCATTATTATTATTATTCATATCTATTCTCACCCTTACGTAAAGAATTTAGACAACTTTCAATGGTTATATAATAACAAAATGATATGAAATTTGTATGAAAAAAGCTTGTCTAAACATAAATCAGTCCAAAGTCGGAGGTAATTCCGGCCACAAAAAAAGCCGTGTCCAAGACACAACTTTCAACTTAAAATTTATTAGATAGAAACTAACGGATCGGCCACGGCGGGATCGGTATCTAGCAACTTAAAGTCATGATCCACGCCAAAATCATTGGCCTCTAACATCTGGGCAATGGTCAAGTGGGCCAATTCCTTCACGTTGTTTTCTTGGCTTAAATGGCCTAGATAAATCCGCTTGGTGGCATTGCCAATGACGTCCATGAGGGCATTGCCCCCATCTTCATTGGACAAATGGCCCTTGTCCCCTAGAATACGTTGTTTCAACGGCCAAGGGTACCAACCCGCCCGCAACATTTCCACATCGTGGTTACATTCAAACAAGTAGCCATTGGCGTTTTTGATCACGCCGGCCACTTGTTCAGAGACATAGCCCGTATCGGTTAAGATCACAAAAGAACGGCCGTTATGATGAAATTCATAGAATTGCGGGGCAATGGCATCGTGGGAAACGCCGAAGCTTTCCACATCTAAGTCATCAAAGGATAAGGCTTTACCCATCTCAAAAATATGCTTTTGGTCATCAGGTACTTTGCCAATCTTGGGTCCCATGGCTTGCCAAGTCTTGGCATTGGCATAAACATCCATCCCGTAGCGTCGGGCTAAAACCCCCACGCCTTTGATATGATCCGTATGCTCATGGGTCACTAACAAGGTGTCCACATCTGCCAAAGAACGGCCAATGCTGTCCATTAACGCGGCAATCTTCTTGCCGGATAAGCCGGCATCCACCAACATTTTACGCTTAGGCGTCTCAATGTAGGTGGTGTTGCCGGAACTGCTGCTGGCTAAGACACTGATGCGCAAATCTGAATTATGATCATCCATCAAACTAAAATCCCTTCCTCGATTCATTACAGCCAATATACCACATCTGAAATCCCTTGCACATCATTCCGTCACATTAAAGGTGGACTCCGAACTCTTATTCTTCAAAATAGTCCCAGTGAAGCCATTTACCTGTTTTTGGGTGACATTTTTGGAGCTATTGTCCCGAATCCCAATATACCAAGTTGGAATATAAATCGTGCTGCCCTTGGCATCTAAGAAGCCATAATAGGCTAATTTGGTCCAAATGATCGTGGAGTTTGTCGGAATTTCTGAACTCATGTAAATATTGTTCACCGCTTCTTTGGCACTGATCACGGTGTTCTTTTCCCGTAAGACAATGAAATTATTGATATAGCGCTGGGTATAACCGGTGATCGTGCCGTCATCAATTTCAAATTCCAAGCGGGCTTTACTGTCGAAAACCGCCTGATCATTATGTTTTTGCACAAACACAATTTGCCCACTGGTGGATAACTCCGCCGCATAGGTATATTGACTGCCGTATAGTACCCGATTGCGTTCTTTCAAGAGAGCTTTGGCCGTACTGACTGCCTTGCCTTTTTTGAATTCAACAGGTTCATAAAAACGGCTGGTCAACTCCCCATCACTGACACTGGCGTTTTGCCCGGCTAGGCGATAGGCGTTATTTAACAGGCTATTATTGGGGCGGCTGGCTAAATAATACCCGGTCTGCGTGTCATTAGACAGTTTATCCACCGAGATATTGTCTTCTTTCATATCCTGGCGAATGGAGTCCGTGCCACTTTGGGTCACATTACTGGAAAAAAAGACGTTTTGATTTTGATGATATGAGACGAACAAAAAGATGTCCAGGGCCACAAAGACCGCCATTAAAATAATTTCTAAGCGTTTAAAATCCAAAGTTTCCCCACCACCTTACTGAGCCAAAAGGTCTCGATAATCTTTCCATGTGTTATTGACAAAAACATAATAGGTCGGTTTTAGATCAATGACTTGTTGGTTGGCACTGCTTTGGGTCCAATGATACCCCAACTGAATATCCTTGATCGTTGCTAAATCAACATTATTGGCCGCTAACTGGTTCAAAACATCTTGGGTCGTGGGCAAAGTGTTGTCCTGATTTTCCGCCGGCACCGGCACTTGCAGGGTACGGCTGGAGAAACGCAGGACTTGCCCACTTGGGGTCAATTGAATGGAAGCTGCCCCAAAATCACTTTGTTGATAAATTGGGAAGCCCTCCACATAGTTGAGATAAGTCACCACTTGGGTCTTGGGCACACTGCTGAAGTAGCGCACATTGGCCAAGGAATTCCCCACGTTCACCAAGCGGCTGAAGCTATTGCGCAACAGCTGGGTGGTGGAACTGACGGTCACCGTATCGGTATAGTCCTCATATTGAATTTGGTCATTGGCGGAATCCGCCGATAACTTCTTGAAAATACCCCGGTAATAGGTGGTCACTGACCCACTCTCCCGGGCTTCAATACTGGAATCCCCCTTATCGGCCAACAACGTGGAAATATACGTATTGATATTTTCCCGGGAAATCAGATAACTATAGGGCGTGATCTTGACGGGTTTGGTGTAATAAAGGGTCAATTTGTTGTTCATGGCCTTTTCTTCCACCGGCAAGCGCATATCAGCATTTTTTAAAAGGGCCCGTAATTGCTTGCCCCGATTATTAGCCACGGGGACTTTATGCACCACTTGATTGTTATCATTGGTCAGATAAACGGTTTTATTATCATTGTTTTTCAAGATAATGCGGTTAAAACTAAAGTCAGCCGTGGCCTTCTTTTCAGTTAGTTTGTACATTTGCTTGAATAAACGCCAAGTAATCACCCCAGGATAGGTGAGCTGCACTTGTTCAGGGGCATTGATCTGGTTTAAATAATCCCCGTTATTGTAATTTTTAGCCGTGAGACTGCCAGTTAACTGCCAGGTCTTAAAACGCTTTTGAAAGGCAATAATGGGACTGTCCCGGCGATTATAGACCATATATTGTTGCTGTTGATTCTTTTGTAAAATCCGCGTGGGCAGATAAACATCAGCCAATTCCTTGTCGGTCTTGCTTTGTTCTTGAGCGGTACTGACTTTGGTATCTGGATTACGTTCATAACGGGCGTTATTCGTCCAGATGAGAAAGGATAAAATCACACTGATGGTAACGGCGACAATCAATCCCACTCTGAGGAAAATATCTGAGAGTTTTATGCCCATTCGTCGTCACTCTCCTTGTAGTCATGATAGGGTAG
Source organism: Lactobacillus sp. (assembly GCA_022484695.1). Classification (GTDB taxonomy): domain Bacteria; phylum Bacillota; class Bacilli; order Lactobacillales; family Lactobacillaceae; genus Agrilactobacillus. The sequence goes on along the minus strand of JAKVKU010000001.1, from coordinate 503,815 downwards.
TGAAATGTAGAACGTGGAGCCTTTGTTTTCCACACTATCGGCCCAAATCCGCCCGTGGTGGGCCAAAATAACTTCTTTGGAGATGGCTAAGCCAAGGCCAGTCCCCCCTTGTTTCCGGGAACGGGCTTTGTCCACCCGATAGAACCGATCAAAGATCTTATTGATATCTTTTCGAGGGATACCCAGACCCTGGTCGGAGATACTGATAATTAAATTATGGTGCATTTCAATCATCCGACAAGTAATCGTCCCACCATCGGGGGAATACTTGATGGCATTGTTCATAATGTTATCCAGCACTTGGGTCATTTTATCGGTATCAATTTCCACCCAGAAATCCTGGTTGGTGAATTCCCGCTTGATGACATAGTGCTTATTTTTCTCCGGTTCATGGGGCATGTTGCTGGCATCCCCGGCGTCACTTTTGAGCATCATATCAAATCGATCCAAAATGAAATTGAAAAATTCGTTCATGTTGACAAATTCCAGATTCATTTTGGCGGTCCCTTGATCCATCCGGGATAAACTCAGCAAGTCTGAAACCATCCGGATCATCCGGTCGGTTTCTTCTTGGGTCACCTTCAAGAACTCTGGGGCCACCTTAGGATCTTGCCAAGCCCCATCGTTCAAGGCTTCAATGTAACTGCGCATACTGGTCAATGGGGTCCGCAATTCATGGGAGACATTAGAGACAAACTCCCGGCGGTCCGCATCAATTTTTTGCTGTTCGGTAACATCGTGGAGCACACAAACTAAGCCACTGATAAAGCCAGTTTCTCTTTGAATCAGTGAAAAAGTGGTATGCAAAATTAAATCGTGATCACTGCGTTCTGAAAAGTCCAACATCATACTTTGCTGGTCATCTTCTAGCAGGTCCCGAAAACTATATTCATTTTCAATACTTAAAACGGTCAGAATCGACTTGCCAATGGCATCTTTACTGTCCATGCCCAAAAATTCCGAGGCCATGTCATTCAAAATGATAATATTGCCCCGGCGATCCGTGGCAATAACCCCATCGGTCATGTTGGCTAAGACACTATCCAAACGCCTACGCTCGGCTTCTGAGGCTTCTTGGGCCTCCTCCACCCGCACGGACAAGTTGTTGACGGCAACGGCCAATTGGCCCAATTCATCTTGCCCATAGATTCGCACTTGCCCAGAATAATCCCCTTGGGCCATGCGAATCGCTTGTTTCTTCATTTCATCAATTGGCCGCGTTATTGCCCGGGAAATAAATATGGCAATGATCGTGCCCAAAACCCCGGCCACTAAAGACCCCGTCAAGAAAATGACGGTTATGGTGTTTAAGTTCTTATAAACACCCTCCATGCTGGCCCGGATGTACATTACCCCAACGGTGGCATTGTTGTCACTACTGGGGTTAATGATGGGTAAAATCGACACATAGTAGCTGCCTTGATTATTGTCATAAGAAATCCGAGTTTGCTTGCGCCCATTGAACAGTACTTGCTTGACTTGGGCACTGGTGGTGCGGTGGCCAATGACATTTTGATTATTCACATTGCTGGTGCCGCGAATGATCCCTTTGCTATCAATGACTTGAAACTCCGTGATGGAGCTGTTATTAATGTCTGAGGCAATGATACTTTTAATACTCTTATTAGCGGTATTTTCATCAGTCTTCAGCAATTCCGCCGCCAGTTGATTATCCACGTAGGGGGCAATTTGAATGGAGTCTTCAAAGGACTGGATATTTTGCTGTTCCAAATTTTTGACGAAGTAAGCCCCGATGATTTCTAAAGTAATCAACAGCAGCATCACGAACGCCATGGCAATTTTAAAATGGATTGATTGAAAAAAATGTATCTTCTTATTCATCTACTGTCCTTCATCACTTTTACTGGTATGATGTCACTAATCCGTGTCGGGATTGTGGAGGTAATACCCCACCCCACGCCGAGTTACCAGCCATTCAGGATGACTGGGATCATCTTCAATTTTTTCCCGCAGGCGCCGGACGGTAACATCCACCGTGCGGACATCGCCAAAATAATCATAACCCCAAACCGTTTGTAACAAATGCTCTCTGGTCATGACCTGGCCAATGTGCCGGGCTAAATAAAAGAGCAATTCAAACTCTCGATGGGTCAATTCAATTTTTTCTTCCCGCTTGGTCACCATATAGGCATCTGGTTCAATGATCAAATCCCCCACGGTGATTTCGTTGTTCTCGGCTTCACCATCCGTGGTTTGGGCGTTGGCATTACTGACTTGCCGGCGCAAGTTGGCCTTGACCCGGGCGACCAGTTCCCGGTTGGAAAATGGCTTGGTGACATAGTCATCCGCCCCTAATTCCAAACCCAGGACCTTATCGATTTCTGAGTCCTTGGCGGTAACCATGATGATCGGGGTGTCGTGATCTTTACGGACCTCTCGAGCCACCTCCAGGCCATCAATTTTAGGTAACATTAAATCTAAGAGAATCAAATCAGGATTCTCTGAATTTACTTTTTCAACTGCTTCTTCACCATCATAGGCTGTGACCACGTCATAGCCTTCTTTTTCTAAATTAAATTTTACGATATCAGAGATTGGTTTTTCGTCATCGACGACCAATATTTTTTTAGCCATTATAAATGTCCTCCTTGGCTGTGACCATAATTCATTATAGCTAATCTGGGGCTTTATTACAAAAACGCCCAGATGTAAAAATCGGATTGTGAAGTTTTTGTAAATTTTTTTCAAATTTAGTGTTGCGTCAAGTGCAAAACCATGATAATATATTTAAGTCGTCAAGTAATGACTTGGGTGGTTAGCTCAGCTGGCAGAGCAACGGACTCTTAATCCGTGGGTCCAGGGTTCGATCCCCTGACCACCCATCATTTGACTATTAGCCAGTCATAACGCTGCTTAAAACGCCGTTATGACTGGTTTTTTTGTTGGTTAAAAATACATCATAACACACATCTGTTAATTGGCGAATAGTTGCTTAAACTGGCCTGCTTTTCCCTAATTTCAGCGCGACACAGCTTTGTCAGGTCATCTCAAAATACCCAATCCCACTGTAAATTTTTTTGGGATTGGGTATTTGTGTTTTATAGATCTAATTCTAACACCGCATTGAATACTTCCTGGGGCAAGACGATTGTATTTTTGGCAGCTTGGCGTTTATTCATACTTTGGCGGCGCAATAAAGCTTGTTTTTTGGATACGCTCTTCTTACCCCCGGCAACCGCCGCATTTTTCCGCAGGGGTGGTACGTCAACCCGGGCGATGGCCTTTCCTTCGACGATTGCTTGGACTGGGGTGGGATATAATTTTCTAGGGACGGTATATTTCAATTTTCTCACTAAGGCTTGGGTTAATCTGGGGGCGTCTTGGCGATGGACCACAAAGGCTAAGGCATCCACTGGGGCGTAATTAATATCAACTGCCACCTTCACCAGGTCAGCGACTTCATAATCCAAAGGACTGGTATCAAGCGTAGCATAGCCATGGGAAATGGATTTTAATTGATTAAAAAAATCATAGGCTATTTCAGAAACCGGTATTTTATAAGTCAACACGATTAGATCAGCTTGGTTATTCATATCTAACAGCGTACCTTTATGCCGCTCGGCCAGCTTCATGACGTCGTTTAGCAGATTACTTGGCGTTGTTATTTCGGCCTTCACAAAGGGTTCTGCCACGTGATCAATCGTTGCAAAGTCTGGAAACTTGATTGGATTGGTCACAACCATCGGCTCAGCTATTCCTTTCAAATAAACCTGGTAAGTCACATTGGGTGCGGTTGTTAACACATCCAGATCATATTCCTGTTGTAGGCGCTCGCGAATAATTTGTAGATGTAACATCCCCAGAAAACCACAGCGAAAACCGGCACCCAAAGCTTCAGAATTTTCTGACTTAAACTGAAAGGCGGCATCATTTAAAGCTAATTTTTCAATGGCTGTTTTTAAATCACTGTAATTGCCATCTTTAGGATAGAAACCCGCAAATACCATGGCTTTAGCTGGCTGATAGCCCGCCAAGGCCAGCTTTGTGGGTTGGTCGGCAAGAGTCAACGTATCCCCCACCCGAACAGCTTGGGGGTCTTTCAACCCAGTGACCACGTACCCCACATCCCCAACGGTTAAACTTGCCTCAGGGACCATATTTGGCGCAAAATGACCCAACTCACCAACTGAAAGCTTCGTATTGTTAGCCATTAATAAGGCTGTATCATCTTTTTTGAGCTGCCCATCAATGATACGGACGTCCGCGATGATACCTTTAAAGGCATTATACTGATAATCAAAAACCAGCGCTTTAAGAGGTGCATTCTTGTGGCCGTCTGGCGCCGGGATGCCTGTTTTAATAGCCTCTAAAACATCATGGACCCCTGCACCGGTTTTGGCAGATATTTTCAGTATCGTGGCCTTTTCTAAGGCGGGATCCAACTGCTTGATTTGCGCCGTTGTCCGGGGGATATCTGCCGCTGCACTATCAATTTTGTTAATGACGGGGATGATGGCCAAACCATTTTGTTTGGCAATGCGCAAGTTGGCCACCGTCTGGGCCTGAACACCTTGGGTCGCATCCACTAATAAAATTGCCCCATCACTGGCTGCCAAGCTTTTGGACACTTCATATGAAAAATCCACATGACCGGGCGTGTCGATAAAATTATACTCATAGCGCTGCCCATCGTCAGCGGTGTAATAATTACGAACTGTGCGTGATTTTACGGTGATGCCATGGGCTTGTTCCACGGCCATATCATCCAGTAACTGGGCTTTACTTTCTCGCGGTGTAATCGTGTGGGTTTGCGCCATGATTTGGTCTGCCAACGTGGATTTACCATGATCAATATGGGCAATAATTGAAAAATTGCGAATATTGGCTTGTTTCATTGTTGTTCATCTGCTTTCTGTTCTTTGAATAACCCGGTCATATATAAGCCAAAAATATGGCGTGCTTCTGGTTTTACCGCCACTTGAAAATCGAAAAGACCCACGGGTATTTGCTCATGATTGAATTGTTCCAAACCGGATAAATTCATGAGCCCGCTAATAATGGCACTTTGCGTCACAAATAAATGATTGATCGTCTCAGTTGATAAGCCATCCACCCGCTGGGCAATATCTTGGCTTAATTGTTGGCTGATGTCATATAACTTCTGCCGCCCGGCGATGGTTTGCGCTTTATCTGCCTGCCGCTCTAAAATAGGACCCCGCAAGGCATTTAAGCGCAGTAAAACGGCGTGATTTTCAATTAAATTGGTGGTCTCTTGTAACATTAATGCTTTAAAGTCCGGCAAAGACACCTGCCCTAGCTGTTTAACCCGCGCATCTAGCTCTAAAAAATAGTTCTGGTAGCCGGTTAACAATAAATTCATAAAAATATTCTCTTTACTTTGGTAATAATTGAACAGCGTTCCTTTGGCCACACCAGCTCTTTTAGCAATTTGGGCCATTGTAATCTCATCAAAGGCACGTTCTTTAAATAACTGCAAAGCCGCTTGCGCAATTTGCGCGGATTTTTCAAGTTTTTGATTGGTAGTCATGGCATTGCCCATTCTAAACACCTCTATCTACTTTTGACCAGCGGTCATTTTTATAGCAAAAAAATAAATTGACGTCATTGGATCCATACGAATCTGCACATTAGTCTAATCAATTAATGACTAACGGTCATTTTATTAACTGCAGTTATGTTAATCCAATCTAAAACAAAAGTCAATTGCCAGCGACCGGCTAAGTTGTAGATACCTGCTATACTTAGTTTAAAAGGAGATCTTAAAATGTCAGCAATCAATTCTGAAACAGCCATCAAAATTTTAAGTGACGTGGTCGCCATCCAATCCGTCAATGACCATGAAAAAGCCGTGGCCGCTTACCTACAACAATTATTTACCTCTTTTGATATTGAGAGCAAAGTTATTCCCATCGAAGGCGACCGGGGCAATTTAGTTGCCGAAATTGGCTCGGGGCAGCCGGTGCTGGCCCTCTCCGGCCATATGGACGTGGTGGAAGCCGGTGAACCGACCGCTTGGCAATTTGATCCCTTCAAGCTCACTGAAGATAAAGGCGAACTTTACGGCCGGGGCGCCGTGGATATGAAGGGCGGCTTGGTAGCTTTAGTAATTGCCATGATTGAATTAAAAAAACAAGGTTTGCCTAAAAATGGTACCATTCGTCTTTTAGCCACCATGGGTGAAGAAGTCGGCGAAGCAGGCTCCGCGGCTTTTTATGAGCAGGGGTATATGAAAGATGTGGCAGGTTTAATCATTGGCGAACCCAATGGTTATCAAATCGGTTACGCCCAAAAAGGCTCTATGGACATTCAATTCACTTCTCTAGGCCAAGCCGCTCATAGCTCCATGCCGGACAAGGGTTACAATGCCATCGATCCTTTGATGGCCCTGTTAAACGAGGCCAATCAATTCTTCCGGGAACCGACTTTTAAGAGCAGCAGTATGGGACCCTTAACCTTTAACACCACTGTTTTCACCGGGGGCAATCAGGTTAATTCCATCCCCGACCAGGCCAGTGCCCAAGTCAATGTTCGAACCGTGCCAGAATTTACCAATGATATGGTTCAGCAACGTTTGACGGAATTAATTCAACGCTATAATGAAAATGGCGCCCAAATTAAAATGGATATTTATATGAGCGAACCCCCAGTTGCCGTGGATCAAAACAATACCCTAGTCCAAATCAGCCGGTCAGTAGTCGGCCGCTACACTCCTGATGACGTGCCCGTTGCGCCAATCACCGCCGTGACCGATGCCTCAAACCTCACCAAGGATAAACCGACCAGTTTTCCTTTCATTATTCTAGGCCCCGGCAATACCACGGTGCATCAAGTCAATGAGCATCTTAATAAGCAAATGTTTCTGAATTTTATTCAAATTTATCAAACTGTTTTTAATGAATTTTTGAATCAATAGGATGGATACAACCTCCCTCAATATATTCGTTACGATTTGTGCGCATCCAATAATTGATTTAATGCGCATAAAAACGTATAATACTCTTACGGAAAAGAGGTCCTGAGTTGGCACAACATACGGCCAGAGAAGTTCTCAAGCTTCTCCACAAAAATGGCTTTTACGAAATCCGAATTGTAGGCGATCATCACCGGTTGAAAGATGGTCAAGGTCACTTCACGACTATTGCTTATAGCCATCTGACAGATAATATTCCGCCTAAAACTTACAATTCGATTTTGAAGCAAGCAGGGCTGAAATAGCCTTGTTTCGTTGTACCAACGTAGCTATGAATAAAGACTATGTAGTTTACCCAGCAGTATTTGATAACATTGATAACGATGGCTATTACACCGTAACCTTCCCTGACATCCCTAATACGGTAACGCAAGGCAAGACTATTGAAGAGGCTATGAAGAACGCCCCAGATGCACTTGCGATTGCCTTACCTGATTACAAAGAATATCCTGAACCTACCGCAATCAAAACAGTTCAAAAGAACAATCCTGATAAAATCGTATCTTACGTTGCGATTGATATGAAAAAATATCTCAAGAAATTTAAAAGCCAGACCGTTAGAAAGAACGTAACTATCCCATCATATTTAGCAGATGAAGCAAAAGCCCAAAATATAAATTTTTCTGCAGTATTAACGCGGGCCCTAAAAGAAAAGTTAGGTGAATAAGCCTGACTTTTTTAGGTTTCAATATAAAATAATCTCGAAGTCATCAAATATTATAAGCGTTTAATCAGTGCTAAAATGGACCCCAAGGGGGAATGAGTATGGTATGGTTATGGCTTCATTTGATTGCCTGGATCGTCTTGGCAATCGTAGTGGCAATTGGGTTACTGGGTAAACCAGAAAAGCTAATGCCTTGGGCGATGACTGCTCGGGTGCTGTATTTGGTATCGATCGTCAGCGGCATTATTTTATTATTGCGGGTTTGGCAATACAATCCCGTGGGCAGTGTTATCAAAATCATCTTGGCCCTGGCCTTGATTGCTTTTATTGAAATTGCCTTCGCTAGAAAACAGCAACAAAAGCTGAACAAAGGCCTGCTCTGGACAGTATTTATTTGCTGTCTAGTCGTTGGCATCTTTGGCCTATGGTTAGCGCAAGGCCGCCCGTTTGTTTAACTGAAAACCTGTAACTCACTGCTGGCCATTCTTGGCCGGCAGTTTTTGTCTGCACCGTTGCGATTACAAGACTACTACAAAGTTCTCAAGACCAACCTTTAGTCTCAATAAACATAGCGTACATTATGGCACATTTGAAATAATCATGGTAATGTTATTGTCATGTAACCTGAAGGTATTTCGCAGGTTACGAATTACTTTGACACTGTAGACTTTTGTTCTTCATATGATAACTTCCACCAGGATACCATTGCCTAGCGTAATATAGAGATACAGGGCAGATTAATCCAAGACCAGGTAGAGTGATTTCTCGAAAAGCAGAGTAAAAAGTGCTTTGGTGGAGTGGCCGAAGACCAGGTAGCGTGAGTTCTCGAAAAGTAGAGTAAAAAGTGCCTTGGTAGAGTAACCCAAGGCCGGGTAGAGTAATTCCTCGAAAAGCAGAGTAAAAAGTGCTTTGGTGGAGTAGCCCAAGACCAGGTAGCGTGATTTCTCGAAAAGTAGAGTAAAAAGTGCCTTGGTAGAGTAACCCAAGGCCGGGTAGAGTAATTCCTCAAAAAGTAGAGTAAAAGACACCTTGGCAGAGTAACCCCAGCTGTGCAATGTAGATGATGAGATGCCACTTATAAGTGATTGACATCGGTATCGGACCCATACTTTTCAAAGCTTCAATATCTAGGTTAAACCCAGGAGGTAAAGAACTGATGACAAATATAGCTTCTGCTCATATCTCCGCTTTAACGCAAAATAATGCCTTAAAAATTGCTAATAACTGGCATTACGAAGCTGCTTACGCCTTTTATGATGCCATGAATGATCAAGAAGATTATCAGGAACTCATAACCCCGCAACTACGAGGTAATCGTTACTTTCAAGTTGTAGCAGATGCTGCCTTAATAGGTTTCTTTTGTCTTGAGCCGCTTACCAATGGTAAAGTCGAAATCGGTCTGGGACTTAAACCTGAAATGACTGGCCAGGGCTTAGGAATTAAGTTCTTAAGTATGATTGAAGCATTTGTTAAAACTAAAACAGATTACACAATGATCCTGTTATCGGTAGCCATGTTCAATCTCAGAGCTCAAAAAGTTTATCACAAAGCAGGCTACCAAGAACTTGAAAGAAAAATGGTCAATACGAATCAAAGCACCTATGAATTCGTTATACTCGCTAAACCGATTTCAAGATAACGCTAGCTTTCAATCAACCTTGGTATTTAATAACAAATCACTGCTGCTCATCTTGGTCAGCAGTTTTTTCATTTGCCTATTATCATGCACTACTCAAACAAGGTTGTAGCAATATTATTACAGGATTTTCTCTGCTGGTTTTCTGCTGGTTTTTCATTGTTTCCGATTAAGATCGGCGTTGTAGCAACATTTATAGCAACTTTTCTCTGCAGGTTTTCAGCTGATTCTGACAAATAAGCCTCTTGTAAAACCTACATCAAACTAACTTTCTTTGGCGTAGGTTTTTACGTTAATAACCTCACCGATTGGTGCCACTGATGTCTAGCGGCTTTATCGAAATTGATTAACATAAAAACGGAGTAATAACGAGTAAAACAGAGTAAATCAGGTTAAAACGGAGTAACTCTGAGCAAAGTAGCGTATCTACCGATAAAAAGGCTATGTTGAGCCAATTAGAGTAAAGTTGAGTAACAACGAGTAAAGTGGCGTAACGATGAGTAGAAGCGGTGATAACTCAAGTTAGTTGTTGCAATTCTTTTCTGCAGGCTTTCTGCTGGTTTTTCATTGTTTTCGATTAAGATTGACGTTTTATCAACATTTATAGCAACTTTTTTCTGCTAGTTTTCTGCTGGTCTCAACAAATAAGTTTCAAATAGAAACTACGTCAAACTAGCTTTCCTTGGCGTAGTTTTTTATATTGGCTGCTTTTGCCACCATTCAAACAACTATTCAACAAACCAGCATAACTACCAGTCAACTGGTGCCAATAGTTTATCCCCAAATATTCTTGTATAATAAAGGCATCTATTACCGAAAGGATGTGGGCATCATGGCTGTTTCATTAGCGAAACCGTTGAAGGATTTATTATTGGCCAGCAATCTGGGCTTGAACAAGCATCATCCCCTGGCCGGCTGGCATATTCTAACGATTTTGTACCACGATGGCAGTAACCGGGAGCCCATTACCCTGGACTATTTGACCCAGCGCTACAATGCCGAGTACTTGGATAGCGACAACGACGAGCAGCCCATTTCCGACAACGTCTTAAAGGCCGTGCTAACGGTGCTCAGTGACCAGGCCAAACTCATTGAAGCGGCTTCTCGTAAAATTCGGGCCCGGACCCAAAATGGCGCTTATCATGTGCGAACTTCTTATGTGTACCGCATCACCAGCAGCGGCATCGAATACGTGAAAATGATGCAGCGGGTCTTAGATGCGGAAAGCACCATCACCGCCAACACTAATCGTATCCAAGAGTACTGCGATTTGGTGGTGAAACTTTCTAAAACCGACATCAGCACCCGGGATACAGCGTTATTTAATGATTTTCAAAATATGATCAGTGCTTACGATGATGTGATGAACGGCATGCACAAATTAGATGATGACTTAAATGAGTTAGCGAACGATATCGCCTTTAATCACGGGGGCGCGGCGGCGAAACATCTGCAAGGCATGGTTTATGATAAAGCCATTCCTGCTTTTAACATGATGCTAAACCAAGGTCCCCGCATTAAGGCCATGGCCTATGGAGACAGCTTTGCTGACCACGTGGCCCGCTCCCAACAGGGTAGTGACGACTTGGATACGGCCAGCGCGGTCCAGGACAAGGCGAAACTATTGACCCGTTTCAATCGGACCAAAGCTTATGTGTTGCGTCAGCTGGCTAAATTAGCCCTAAGCGTGGATCCCAGTACCAGCGCCATCGACAGCAGTTTAGATTCCCTTTACCTGGTCTTTCAAACAATTTTAGAAGCGGTGCAAGTCCTGAGCCAAGAATACGAACACGTGCGCAATCAAGCTGTGGACGTGAAGGCTTTGACTGCTCAAATCGACCAGCTGTTGACCCGGTATCAAACCTTGACCGTCTATACCAATCTGCCCCGACATTTGCCGGCCGACCGGGAGACGGAAGACCCTGAAGATTTACTGGATGCCAGCACCATGGGACCCGTGACTTATACCCCCACCGTCACCACCCGGGACGTGGCCACGGCGGCGGATAATCCAAAAATCGCGGAGGACCACTATCAAGATACAGCCGAACAGGTGGCATTAGCGGAATTCCAACAACTGGTGATGCAAACTGCGGACCATGGCGTGGTGAGTTCGGATTTAAACTTTGCCACCACCGCCGCTCGAGATGAAGTCTTGCGCCTTTATGCCGCCACCGGTTATAGCTCTTACGCTAGCTTCGCCCCCTTTGGCCGCCCCGTGCGCCAAGTCACCGCCTTAACCGATACGGGGCCTATTGCCCTCCACTGCCAAAATGAGACGTTTCAAGCGATTTTGCCCAGTGGCTTTACCATTGATTTTATGTAGAAAGGAAGTGCCTGATGGCTGAATTACAAAATAGTGAGCGCTTGATCATCAATACCTTGTTTGACCATACGGTTTTCACCAGTACGCCCACTGCAGATATGACCAATGCCACAGTGGCGGCGATCAATGCCTTGAAGCGGCCCTCGGTGCAACGTAAAATCACCCGTTATCTGAAGGATCTAGTGGGGATGGGCCCGGATAATTATCAGGAAAATCTGTTATTTTTACTGGGTCCCAGTCAACTTGGCGCCGATGATGTCCATATTTTATTGGCCACCCTTAAAGCCATCATCAACGAGCCCAATCTGCAAACTGCTGAGACCACCCGCCTGGTCACCACGGAAAAAATCGTGCGCCAGGTCCGCAGTGAAGTGGTGAATATAGATGAAAAAATCATTTATCGCCGCATTACCCAACTTTTCGTGGAACGGTTGAATTTACTGACCCCGGATCGCATTGATGGGCCCACCCCGGACCAGACGGAATTTGTCACCGAGTATTGGGATGTGAGCCCCGACTTCAATGCCGTGGCTAAGTGCCTGGTGGACGCCTTGATTGCTGAACAAAATACCCCGAAGTTGTCCTTGATTCAGCAGGTCAATCGCACCTTACTCCTGGAACGCTTCATGAGTCCCACCACCACCCCTGCCCTTTGGCCCGTATTGGTGGCTAACAAACAAGCCATTGCCAAACAATGGGGTGAGTTAAAGCGCTTTGTGTTGGAATGCGGCAGCGATTATGCGTTGTTGTTAGACACCCAGCATCAACAAAGTGCCGCCATGCCCTACATCGTGGCTTTGGCGGTGGCTCATTCCCTGGGGGCCGGGGTGCCGGAAATGGACTTAAATCAACGGATCCATGAAATTGCGGCGCAACTTTACCCTAAAAAGACCATCAGCGTCACCGACGTCCGTGGCGCCTTATTGGAAAACGCCTTAATTCAAATCGACCATCATTTCGCCAGCCCCACACCGTTAGTCCAGCGCTTTGCCGTTGCCAGTAAACCCAAGGAAGGTGTTTCATCATGACAAATTCCCAGCAGCTTATACCGGTGAGTTATCACCTGCGCCAGTTTAATAAGTACGCCCATTTAGATATGCCGGCTTCTAAAGCGGGTAATCTAACGATTATTGGGGAAAACGCCGTGGGCAAGACCACCTTGGCCAATTGTTTCTTTCCCATGCTCATTGATGGGGCTATCGCCACGCCTTCTTTTAATGCGGCCAAGGGCACTGATAAGATTTCCCAAAGTGCCGTGACCCGCAACAGTGCCCGGGATACCCGGACCTTTGAAAGCATGCTGCTGGGCTGGGGCCCAGGGGCCATGAAGGTGCGCACCGGCTATACCTATATGCGCCTGGCTGCCAGCAAGCGCCAGGTCATCTTAGGCATTGGCGCCCACCGTGCCACCGGAGATAATCGCAAACCCACCTGGTGGTTTGTGGTCATCAGTGACGACCCTAATCGTCAGCTCAATTTACAAATCACCGATACCGCGGGGGCCTGTTTAGATAAAGTCGCTTTTGTAAAGGCCAATGGGGATTTAGGGGCAGACTTGCATCTTTTTGAGTCCGCGCTAGATTACCGGGACTTTGTGGCCAGTCATATCTATGGCTTCAGCAGTGGTGAGACCTTAGGCAAATTAGCCAATGTTTATCGCTTATTGGCGTCGCCGATTTTAACCTCAGGCAATGCGAAATTTTCGCCCATTAAAGATGCCCTGCAAAATGCCCAAGAAGGTATTGATGACCAAGTGATTCAAGCCGTGGCCAACAGCCAACGGGAGGTCAACCGTAACTTAGGGCTTTTAGAGCGCTTGAAGCATGGTCAAGACCGCCTGCAAAAATTGAAAGACACGATTTTTTGGGGTAATCTGAATCACCTTAATGAACTGATCCTGTCCCGCTATAGTGATACCCATGCCGCCTATGAGCAGGCGCAAATCGAGGCGGCCCAGGCCCAACAAAAGGTCACTGAATACGCAGACCAAATCAAATTGTTACAGGAAAGTATTCAAAATTACCAAGCACAATTAGACCAGTTGCGGGATGCCCAGATTCAACAAAAGAGCATCCGGCAACAACGCGCTTTCTATCAAGACAAAATTGACACCGAGACTAAACGGCTGCAGACCTATCATTACTATCAGGATCAACTGACCAGCTTAACGGCAAAGCAGCAGGAATTAGATAATCAACAAAACGACTTAGCAGTGCAACAAGAACAACTACAACGCCACCAGCTCAGTCCCTTACAAGCCCAAATCAGTACCCAGGCGGCTCACCTGACCGAATTTGCTTCGGCCATTGCCCAGATTCAACCCACTGAGGTAGCCCGGCAAATCCGGGTTTATTTGCGCCAGTTGAAGCAGCAACTCAATGACTATCACCATTTAGACGACACCATGGCCAGTCTCAGCGAAGACGTGGCCATTGTCCAAGCTATGCAGGGCCAAATGGCAGACAGTATCGACCAGCACCTGGCCGGGCCCTTATTAGGTCGGGCTCGCCCCGCTTTGCACCAGGATAACCAAACCATCCATACCCAGGGCGCTGCTAAGATGAATGCCCAATATCAAGCCTTAGCTGACCAACAGGCGCAACTGCTGGGTGACCACCCAGATTTAAGGGCTGCTTTGACCCAAGCTGATTTAGTGGCCACTTTAACGGACTTTCAAAAAGAATTTGAACAAATCATCGCCCAAATAGAAGCGCTAGATCAGGAACAAGCTAAACTGGACCAGGCTGGGCGCAATACTGCCCAACAAATTCAAGATGTGCAAAACAGCTTAAACCTTGACCCGGATTTTGAGGTTGACCAGGTCACTGCCACCATTGCCGCGGCCAATGAAAAATTGGCTAGCTTAGTCATTGACCCCACCATCGACGACCAATTGGCCCAGGTGGCCAAAGAACATCAAGATTTGACCCAAGCTGAGCGGGAGGCCACGCAAAAAAAGAGCATAGCAGAAGGCCGGGCCCAAGCAGCCACCACCGCCAGTGAACACCACGCCGCAACGCTACAACAATTGCGCCAAGCCATCTTAGAACCTTTGGCAACTTTAGCCCCATATTGTCCAGACGATGTCACCTTAGCTGATATTGACGCAACAATTACCTACGTCACCACCCATCGCCCTAAAGTGCGGGGTAATAGCTATGCCCAAGTCAGTAACCGCATCAGTCATTTGATTCACAATAACAATCGGGATGGCGTGGATCGGGATGCTTTGGACGTTTTATTTGAAGACCGGGATCAGCCGGCCATCGCCAGTGCCATGCGCCAACAACACGCCATCGAAAAAAACGGTTTAACGGTGGTGGCCTTTGATCTCCACGCTGCCCAGGCCATCTTAGCCACCGACCGTTCGGGGGTCGAGCAGGCCTTGACCCAATTGGAACAGGGTAATGACTTTGCCCAGACCACTTATTTAGGGGCCGCCACCCAGCTGATCACCGCCCAATATCAGGCCATTGATGCTTATAATGACATGCTGGTGCAGGGAGCTGGTGACAATAATAGTATTAAATTAAAAGTCGCTTTAACACCGGCCACCGTTACCCCAGAAGTTATTGCTGAAGCTCGCGACCCGCAACTGGAACAGCGGCCGGCTTTGTTAGCGGAAATTAAAAAGCGCTTGGAAAAACTGGCCAATGATGCTGACGTCTCCGATGATGAGGGGGATTTCCAAGCCGCAGCCCGGGCTTTGTTAGATACCCGCCAGTGGTCAGATTTCAACGTCTTGATCAAACGGCGGCAAAGTGCTGAGGATAACTATGAAGCTGTGGATAATAAGTTCGTCCAATCCGGGGGCTCTGGGGCTGAAAAAGCCCAAGCCATGGTCTTACCCCTCTTGTTAGTGCCGAAAATGGTCCTGCGGCAAGCAACGCTGGCAGATACCCCTTACTTGGTGATGTTTGACGAGTTTGCCGATAAATTAGACCCGGAAACCGCTAAATCCTTTGTGAACACCATTGCCCGCTTTGGCTTTTGTTTCATTGCCACCATGCCCAACGGCGCCCAAAATAAAATTCTCGCCGATGGGGTGGCCAACATCGCCTACACGGTGCTGGCGCCCCAGCAACAAGATGACGGGTTGTTCCATCAAAATCGGGTGGAACCAGCCTTGATTTGGCAGCAGGCAGAGCCATCATGAGCCCCTATCAACAGGCTTACCACACCATCACCGGTAAACCCCTGCCGGCCCAGGCAGCCACCCTAGAGCCCCTGTTTGCCCAAATTGTGGCGGGGGAAGCCTTGCCACCCCGGGGCCAACAGGCGGTGGCTCTGGGGCTAACCGCCCACAGCCTCACGGATGCCAAAGCCGATCCTGACTTATACGAGTACTACCGCTGGGTCATCACCCATTGTTTTGCCCAAAAACAAATCAATGAGCTGACGGCCAAATTGATTGGCATGGCCTTCACTAGTGCCAATATCTTCCAAACGGACCTGCCCCAACCCATCACCTTGAACCCTTGGCAAATCGACGCCATGCTGACTTTTCCTTTAGCCACTAAACAAGCGGTGGTCATTGAAAATAATGGCGTCTTTGCCCTATTGCACCAACGCCATCCCACCTGGCCCCTGATCGTCCAATCCGGCAATGACTTCAACCCCGCCTACGTGCAATTGATTCAAAATCTGGAACAACGGGGGGTCGCCTTTACCTATATTGGTGACTTGGACAGTCGGGGCATTCAAATGGCCGACCACTTCTTCACCCAATTACAACAGACGCCTATTGACGTGGTCACCGCCCTCCAGCGGCCCGTGGACGTGGCCAAGTGGGTGGCACTAATGGGTAAACCAGACCCCAAGCGCACCCGGGCCCTTACCATTCAAAACGACCTTTATCAACAGGAACTCAACGTGATCCAGCTCTCTGAAAAATTTGTGGAACAAGAACAATTGCTGGCCATTTATGAAGCGCGCATCCCCCAATGGTTAGCTAAAAATAAATCTTGAACAGAAAAATAGCCAGCAGGTCTGCTGGCTATACTATCGCTTATATCACTATTGACGAGTACCCTTAATATCTGTTAATTTAGAATCATGAAAGGACGGTTCGACCGTTCGCTGGTCTTGGCAGCGCCGAAAACTAGTTAGGTCATAACGTCAATCAGCCATGGCTGGTTGGCGTTTTTTGTTTTCTAAAAAACTCGCCTTATTTCCCCACGATGCGCCGGACACCCCGCCGGACCCCGTTTTCCAAGCGCTGGAAGGCCAGGTATTGTTGCCGGGCCCGTTTGATGCGTTTATAGCGCTGGGGATTTTTTTGATAGAATTGCTGATGGAAATTCTCAGCGGGCCAAAAGTGGCTGGCGGGTTCAATGGCGGTGACAATGGGTTTTTGATAGCGCCCCGACGCCGCTAATTTCTGTTTGGAAGCCGTGGCGATTTGGCGTTGGGTGTCATTGCCCACGAAAATAACCGGGCGGTAATTACTGCCCCGATCACTAATTTGCCCCAGTTCATCCGTGGGGTCGGTTAAGTCCCAATAAAGGGCCACCAACTGCTGATAACTGACAATCCGGGTATCAAAAATCACTTCGATAGCCTCCACGTGGCCGGTGTACTGCAACACCACCTGCTCATAGGTGGGATTGTCGGTGTGGCCCCCGGTATAGCCCGATAAGACGGACACGATGCCGGGATGATTTTCAAAGGGCTCCACCATACACCAAAAACAACCCCCGGCAAAAATCGCCCGTTCCTGGTAGGGCAAATCAGCCTGTTGATGCTGGGTCACATCAAACTGCGGCGCCGTGTAGGTGGCATCGGTGAGCCCCACATAAAAATCCGTCACATCCGGGGTCAAATTGTGCCGTAGCGCTAAGGGTCGCAAATCGTATTCCAATTTGGCGATTTCAACGTCAAAATTACCGCCAGCTTCAATGGCAGTCTTTGCAGCTGTTAGTAATTGGCGTTCCCAATCCCGGGTGGCTGGATTTAAAATCAAATTGTAAATTTCCGTCAGGACTTGCTCAGTTTTATCGGTCATGGCTATCCTTATCCTTTTGTTTTAACTGTATTAAAATATTTCAAAATGCTGATTGTCCCCATGATACTACGCTAAAGTACCACAATGTGCAAAAAATCAGCCTACAAAAATGACGGCCCCATATAACCACGGGACCGTCATTTTCTGATACTATTTAACTTTCAATTTCTTGTAACTCACGATACCTACTGCACTGAACAACAAGACAAAGCCTAAAATCGATAGGCCTTTGGACCAACTGTGATCTTCACCGGTCTGGGGCAAGCGTTGTTTGCTAGACCCGGTGATGGTCGCGGTACTCACGGGAATCAAATGATGCTTGGCTTCTGTGGATACGGTACCGGTTGTAGTCGTTGTGGTTGGGGTACTTGGTGTGCCTGGCTGTGGGTCACTTGGTGTAATCGGCAACAGGGGCTGATTAGGATCAGTGGGTGTTGTGGGCACGTCTGGTTGTTGCGGCACATCCGGTTGGCTGGGTTGAACGGGCGGTGTGGGGACATAGGTGTTGATCACATCAGACCCGTCAACTTGGCTGGTATAATGGGGCACTTTATCTTCTGAAATCGTATAAACAATGGTTTGATTGCCCTGTTTCAGCGGTAAATTACTGAATTCATAGTGCCAATTGTCGGCAGCCGTGACTTGTTTGCTTTGGATAACACGCCCATTGGCCAACAAGTGGATGGTAATGGCATCTGGCCGTTGGTTGGCGGCATTGCCATTATCCTGCCAAATCTTATTTCCGGAAACCGTGGCGGTTATGGGTTTAGTAGGGGGTACTAGGATATAGGTGTTGGTGATGTCGTAACCATTAATGTCCGTTTGATAACCGGGCACATAGTTTTCACTAACGGTATAGGCAATTGTCTGCCCTGCTTGGTCCGCCCTAGGCAAGTTAGTAAATTCGTACTGCCAATTATTATGAGCGGTCACCGTCTTAGTTTGGACCACTTTGCCGTTGGCTAGTAAATTCACTTGGATACTAGCGGGACGCTGCTGAAATTGATCAGCCCCGTCGATCCAAGTTTTTTGCCCCGCCACCGTAGTAGTGGTGGGTTTGGTAGGTGGTGTGGTCACAAAGGTATTGGTGATATTATAACCATCAATTTTCGTAGCGTAATTGGTGACCGGGTCTTCACTGACCGTGTACACGATGGCTTTACCCTGGTCGAACTTGGGTAAGTTCGTAAAATGATATTGCCATTGATCGGCGGCAGTCACCGTCTTGGTTTGCACCACCTTGCCATTGGCTAACAGGTTAACTTTGATACTGTCCGGGCGCTGGCCGGCTTGATTGTTGGTATCTGCCCAAGTCTTTTGGCCGCTGACCGTGGTGGTGGCTGGCTGACTCACGTGGGTGTTGGTAATATTATAACCATTAATTTTTGTCGTGTAATTAGCCACAGGATCTTCACTGATGGTGTAGACAATGGCTTTACCCTGGTCGGTCTTCGGCAAGTTGGTGAAACTATACTGCCACTGACTGGCGGCGTTCACTGTCTTGGTCTGCACCACTTTGCCGTTGGCTAACAGGTTAACTTTAATGCTAGCCGGGCGTTGTTTAGCTTGATCATTGGCGTCGTCCCAAGTCTTCGTGCCGTTTATCGTGACGGCCGGGGCATCTTTTGCCGTGACTTTGATATTGCTATAAGTATTATTGGTTTTGGTAATGGTGAAGTTGATGGGCGTGGTAGCTAGCAAATAGCCGGTTGGGGCTTTGGTTTCTACAAAACTGTAATCGCCCACGTTTAAATTGGTCACCTTCAGCAAGCCTTGGGCATCGGTGGTGAGATTGGTCTGGATAACTTTATCCCCTTGTTTCAAGGCGAACACGGCTCCAGCCAAAGGGGTATTGGTATCGGCGTCAACTTTGGTCAATTGAGCTGACCCGTTGTAACCCTGGGCCGAGCCATGGCCGCCCCAGACTACTTGGCTCTTGGCTGTGGTGGCCACGCCGGTCCCGGCACCGCCGCCAGTACTGCTGGAAGCGACTTCGTTGGTCCAAGTATTGCCAGTATTTGGATTCAAATTAGTAATGGTGGTGCGATAGAGGATCATCGCTTTGGTGGTAATATTGCCTAAATCAATGGTCAGCTGATTGCCGTTGACCTTCACCGTGGCGGGGATCGTCGTCTTCGGATCACCGTTGTCGGTGGTGGCGGATAATGAGCCGGCTTTATAAGTCTGCCCGGGCCCCAGAGTATCGGTCAACACCACGTTATTCACGGCTTCATTGTCGGGATTCACAGCAATGTCCCAAATGATTTCGGTGGGATCGGTAATAGTGTTGGGGTCACTGTCGGCGAGCCAGCCATTCTTGGCCACGAACCAAGGATTACTGTGACCGGAATCCGTGTGCTTCCCACTGACGTTTAACACGATGGCCCCGTGGCGATTGTAGGCTTTAAAATTTTGATTGAAGGTCAAAATACCTTGTTGCTGGCCATGGGCCAAGGCCACCGTGCCAATCACTTTCCCGGTACTATCGGTTAAATTGATTTTCGTGTCACTGGCGGTGGCCACGGTGGCCGGCAAGGTGATCAGCACCGTATCGCCAGCGTTAATGGTGACATTGTCTGGAATGGCCCAATTGTAAGTGAGGGTGTAATTGGTATAAAGATCCAATTGGGGCTCGTGGGTCACATCTTGGCCACTGGCCGTGGTAATTTTGGCATCCCCCGCCCCCACACCAGTGACGCTGTGAGTCACATCCGTGGCCCCAACTTGATTGGGCGCCGTGGTCAATACCGATAAAATTGGCGCAATTAACAACAACGCCACCATGAACAGCACTTTCACCTTATTTTTCCTAAATTTCAACAACACAATTCCCCCGTTCATTGCCACTTTATTGCTTTTATCATTAATGCTATGTATCAGCAGATATATACACTCATTGTAATTAATTCTAGGCCACTTTGGCCAAATTGTGAATAACTTTATGATAATATCAGGTTTTGGCGCCCTTAAAAGAACGCCAAAAAAAGCATAAAACCCATGGCTTTATGCTCCTAAGTGGTAAATATAACTAATTGTTTAAACTAACTTAATTAACCCAACCCCCACTAACATCACTAATAAGCCCACAAATTGGACCAGGGCAATGGGTTGCTTTTGGGCGCCGAACCAGCCAAATTGGTCCACCAACAGACTGGTGATGATCATGCCGATCAAGACAATGACCACGGCCAACCCAGTGCCGATGATGGGTACCAAATAGCTGTTGCCTAAGACAAACAGGCCGCCCATGACACCGCCGACCCACAGCCACCAAGGCTGGCGCTGTTTAAAGGCCGGGGCGATATGGTAACCATGTTCTTTGATGAGGACTAACACGTATAAAATAACCGTGCCAATGAAAAATGAAATAAAAGCTGCTTTGATGGGGGAATGGACCACGGTACCCACGTGGCCGTTAATGGCGGTTTGTGAAGCCCCTAACATCCCCACAAAGACCCCGAACAAGCGCCAAGACCACTGATGGGCCGTGGCTAAAACCTTTTTGTCGGTGGCTTTGGCCACGTCAGCATTGCGGGTCTGCAGCCAATCTTTCACGGCCACAGCTAAAACCACCCCGGCAATGACTAATAACGCCCCCACGATCCGTAACGGCGTGAGGCGATGGACTGGGGAAGCAAACCAGCCGAAGTTATCAATGATCATACTCATGATGATTTGACCCATGATGGGCATGATCACCGTTTGGACACTGCCCAACCGGGGGAACAAGATGATGTTACTGGTTAAAAAGATGACCCCAATAACCCCACCGACCCACAGCCACCAGGGTTGCGTCGCAATTAAATGGGCACTGACAAATAATGAATGGGTGGCCAAAATAGTGGCCACGGCCAGAAAAATTGTCCCAATGGTAAACGAAATTAATGACGACAGAAAAGGTGACTTGACCACTACCCGCAAGCGGGAATTAATGGCCGTTTGGATCGGTAAACCCACGCCGATGAGTAAACCCAGGACAATGGGAATCATGGGAGCCACTTCCTTTACAAGTATTGTTAGGAGATAGCCCCATCATAAACCCATTGCCCGTATTTTTCATATAATCAGCTCATACATGTGACATAAATCACTTTTAGGAAATGGCCGTTCTTTTTTGGCTTACGCCTTAACGTTTTTCAACTCATCCAGCATGGCTGGTCGCTTGGTAAACTCAGTCCGCCACTGTTTTAAAATGGCTTTTAAGCGAACTGCCCCGCCTTTTAATTGCTTGATGCCCTGCAAAGACTGCGCCAAGCGGCGGTACTCTGTGCGGTTGTGAGCTTGTTGGGCGGCTTCATTTAGTTCAGTTTCATACTTGGTCAATAATTGCGGTGCATACTTAGCTGGCAATTGCTGATTATATTTAACGAATAATTCTAAGCCAGGTGTTTCAATCACCAACTTGGCCAAGGGTGCGGTCAAATGCTCTAATTCATAAAGGGCAGCCAAGCGCTCAGGATGTTTTTGCGCGGCTAAAAAAATGGCTTGCTGCTTTTCCGGCCATTGCTTGGGGTCAACCAATACTTTATATTGCTGATATTGCTTGATATTCCCCGGGTCATAATCGGTCAAGGTCAGCCATAATTCATTGGCATAAGCGGCTTGATCGTTCATTTCCAAATAAAGATCCTGCAAAAGAAAACTGTAATAAGACATCATTATCTTGGAGTCTTGCCGGCTGCGCTTAGCTTCTTTTAAAACGGCCGCGGCTTTTTTATAGTGCTTTTTGTCCATCAAATATTTAACATATTCCCCCTGAACATCCCCATATTGCTTATGTTGCTTCACAAATTCGGCAATGGTTTTTTCAGATTTCTTGAGGGTGATCATGAGTCTGATATATTCGGTGGCCCAATACCTAACTTGATAATTATGTTCATGCTGGTCCGGGTGCTCAGATTTTTGTTTAGCGGCTTCCTTTTCCGTTAAAGCTAATTTTTGAGCCGCAAAATTTAGCTTTTGCGCCAGATAATCTTTGGCTTTAAAATTAGCCGCCCAAAATCGTTCAATGTTCTGGCTAAATTGATGCTCGGGCTTCATCATTTGTGTCTGTAACCATTGGAATACATCGTCTTTAGCCTGGGGCAGGCCCCGTTTGAAGATAGTTCGCCAACTAGATTCGATATACCCCACCAATTCGTCTGCTTCTCTACTTGGTTCATCAAATTTCACCTGGGTCAAAATTTCATAAATATAGTTCAGTTCTGATATCAATTGCCGATCTTCACCAATTTCCAGCAAGAAATCACTATCGGCCATTAGTAAATCCCGCAGGCCACCGATGAAATCTTCCACCTGTTCAGATTCAATCACGCCTCGTTTATTCTGGGCTGACTGAACAATGTCTTGCACTTCATCTTTGAAATCCGCAAAATCTGACGCTGGGGTATAGTCATCCCCACCAGCCGACACATTCAGTTTCAAAAAATCTTCAAACATTTTTTTAATAGTCGGCTCTGCGGTCATAATCATCTCTAAAAAGACCAGTATATCCTGATCTGTCGCCCGGTCCAGCAATGCCAGCGCCTCAGGATCAACTTCCTTAAATAAAGCAGTATCGTCGGGCAATTGGTCCTGGTCCTGGTCTTGCTGGGACTGGGCTTTAAAAATGACCGCCGCCAAATGTTCGCAGGGTATCCCCTTTTTACCCCTGGAGCAGGTACAAGAAGAACCCGTCATACCAGAACCATCTTCAGCAAAATCCAGTTTAACTTGATAAGTGCGTTTGCCTACTTTGACTTGGGCTTGAATCTGTTCTGGCACCTCTTTAGTCAAGGTTACCGCGTTATCTTTAAAATATTGTCTACCTTGTTCTAAAATTATCGGTGGAAATATGCTTTCCCATTCAGCCATCGTGTTGCCCCCTTTACACCTATTTTAGAGAATGTGGGCAGTAGACACAAGCCACTTGACCAGTGCTTGGCTATTTAATCAGTGACTGGTCCCAAGCAGTACGGCCCTTGGACCAACCCCCCCAATATTGGCGATGTGAAATCGTTGACGTGGCCCTTTAATGTGCGTACGCTTAAGCCAAATTCCAATCATAAAGAGGCCTTTAAAATGACAGCTCAAAACAAACCCCTGCGGATTTGGTGGATTTTTACAGCCATCTCGATTTTTTCTTTCATGTCCACCTTGACCAGCAGCGTGGTGAACATTGCCATGCCCGTCATGAGCCGGGCCATGGGGGTTTCCACCACCCAAATCAACTGGGTGGCTTCCAGTTACTTGGTGTTGACCTGTATGTTGCTCCTGCCCTTTGGCAAGCTGGGGGACTTATACGGCAAAGTGCGGATCTTCAAAATTGGCACGGTTATCTTTACCCTAAGTTCATTTCTGTGTGGTATCAACTTTGGCTTTATTTTCTTACTGCTTTGTCGGGGCCTGCAAGCCCTGGGTGCCAGCATGACTTTGAGCAATAACGCCGGCATTATCACCGAAATCTTTCCCCCAACCAAACGGGGGCTGGCCCTGGGAAGTTTCTCCTCGGTGGTAGCCCTGGGCGGGGTTGTGGGTCCCGGTTTAGGGGGACTGATTTTAGGCAATTTATCCTGGCATTATATCTTTTGGCTAAATATTCCCCTGGGCCTGTTCGCCATTATTATCGGCCAAGTGTTCCTACCCAAAACCACCCAACGGCAAAATCAACCCCTGGATTATTTAGGCTTAGTGAGCTTTGGCATCATGATGGGCACATTATTTATCGGCCTATTATGGGGCCAACAAATTGGCTTTGCCAGCTGGCCCTTCCTATTGCTCATGGCGGTGACCATTTTATTATTGCTGGTTTTCCTTCGCACCGAAAGCCGTTTTTCAGCACCAGCGGTGAACCTAGCCCTCTTTAAAAACGCCAATTTCTCCTTGAATTTATTGGCCACGATTTTAGTTTACGCCTTAAACTTTGTGGTCAATATCATCGAACCCCTTTATTTACAAGAAAATCGGCTGATTTCTCCGGCTGTGACGGGTCTAATCATGATGAGTTTTCCCATCATTCAAGTGATCATCGCCCCCCTGGCTGGCACTTTGTCCGACCACTTAGGAGATTGGCAGGTGTATATCGCCGGCATCGTCATCTTAATAATTGGCCAAATTGGCCTGGCCACCGTGGGGCACACCACTGCCATCAGTCTATTGTGTGTCTGGCTGGGCTTGATCGGCCTAGGCAACGGGATTTTCCAAGCCCCCAACAACGTGATGGTCATGGCCGCTGTACCTAAAAGTCAATTGGGGGTCACCAGTGGGCTGTTAGGGTTGTCTCGAAATATCGGCATGACCGTGGGCACGATTTTTTCCAGCGTCCTGCTTTTTGCTGGCATCAACCACGCCTTGGGTTACGCCGTCCACAACTATCCCGTACAGGCCCCGGCCGCTTTTATCACGGGGATGCGCTTGACCTTTGTGGTGTGTGCTGTGGTCTTCACTATCTTTTTAATTGGCAATGTCACTGCCAGAATGCGTCAGAAACCCCAACATTTGACAGCCTAAAAGTCAGCATATCATTTCATAGCATTCAATCTGCCCAGCAAAAAAGCCCTAATCTGCGTAGGATTAAGGCTCTTTTTGATGGCTTGATTTAAAAAAGGCGCTTAAATGTTAATTGATTTTCCGTTTAGGGTTTAAAATGCCTAACGGGTCAAACAAGTTCTTAATTTGATGTTGAATACTATCCACATCAAAGCCCAGCTCCACGTTGGTCCATTGATTTTTCGACATCCCCACAGCATGTTCCCCCGAAATGGTACCCCCTAATGCCAGGGCTTTATGGAACATTAAACGGGTAGCTTCAATGATTTTAGCCGGGGGTTCGGCTTGGTCTTTGGGCCATAACAAGCTGGGATGCACATTGCCAT
This sequence comes from Lactobacillus sp., assembly GCA_022484695.1. Taxonomy (GTDB): domain Bacteria; phylum Bacillota; class Bacilli; order Lactobacillales; family Lactobacillaceae; genus Agrilactobacillus. The sequence continues at coordinate 478,380 of JAKVKU010000001.1, read as the reverse complement.
CCCCAGCGTGACCGGCGGTATAGATATCCACATCTAATTTTTGAGCCACTTCTTGGACATAGTTCATCATTTCCGGCAATTTGGATAAAGGTACAGCCATGTCTTCCATGATGTGATTGCCATGGGCGAAGACTGCCGGCAACATATCCTGGCGTAATTTCATCAATTGGGCGGCTTCAGTAGGGTCAGCGGTGACACTGACATTTTCAGCCTGATGATCCTTTAGGATTTTTTCGGCAATGGCCAAACTGGCTTCCCCGCCGGCATCCAGTTTAAAAATCAGCATGGACGCGGTGGCGGACTTGGCATAATGGGTGCCTTCGTACTCATCCAAAGCTTGAACCGTCTTGCCATCCAAGGCTTCTAACATCACCGGGTAAATCCCGGACAAACGCAGATCTTGGACGGTACTGGCTAAAGCGGCCATATCCGGGAAGAAGGCCACCCCAGTGACGGCATTGCCCACGGGGATAGGGTAAAGTTTCACGATAATTTCTGACACAATGCCCAGGGTCCCCTCGGAGCCCACAAATAATTGGGTCAAATCATAGCCAAACGCTTGCTTTAAAGTGCGGCCCCCAACTTTGATCTCCCGGCCATCGGCTAAGACCACCTTCAAGCCTAAAATGGAATCCTTGGTCACCCCATATTTGACACTGCTCATGCCCCCAGCATTGGTGGCCACGTTGCCGCCAATTGAGGAAATGGGTTTGGAACCTGGGTCGGGGGCATAAAACATCCCCTGTTCCCGGGCAGCTTTATCCAAATCGCCATTAATAACGCCAGGTTGGACCACGGCTAAGAAGTCCCCCTTGCTGATTTCTTTGATTTTGTTCATGCGAACCGTGGACAAAATGATACTGCCATCAATGCCATCGGCCCCAATAACCGTGCTGGTATCGGCACTTTGGGGGATCACGGGGATATGATATTGCCGGGCCACCCGCAAAACGCCTTGAATATCCGCCACGTCACCCACGGCCACATAGGCTAAAATTTGCCCTTGGATTTTATCTTGGGCCCGTCCATTGGCCGAAAACTTCAAAGCGACCTCATCGTCAACGTGGACTTCAGCATGCGGTGTCGCCGCCTTTAAATCCGCCAAAATATCTGATTTATTAAAAGCTGGAAAAACAGCCATGATTATCCCTCATTTCGCAATTTAATTGATTAACTCACATCATCAAAATTAGCACAATTTGTGAATTGGTACCAACATTTATACTCGCAGCCAAAAACCGGTTAACCGTTACATTCAAATGCAGCGATTAACCGGTTTAGCCATTACTGGCGCTTATGATAAATTTTACGCTGGACTAAATATTGATCCTTTTGTTGGACGATGAATAGGGGTGAACTTTCCTGGACCACGTTACTGAAACCTAGGCCGTACCAGGATACCGGGGAGGCGGTGATGTTTTGCAGGTAAATCCGCCCAGCAATCAGCCGCCGGTCCAGGGGTGGAATTTGATCATTGATCGACAAATCCGCCGGCTGTTCATTGATCAGCACAAACTTGAAGCCCCCGACTTTGCGATGTTTTTGGGTGGAATACTTCGGCACTTGGGGATCTAAAACCCCCTGTTCCACTAGGTGATCCACTACTTGATGCAGATAAGCGGTCACCGTCGGGGCTTTGCGAAAGCCCAAGAATAACTGCACATCCACGATATTTTTCGTATCTAACATATCCACCGTATAGGTGCTTTCATAAGGGGCATTAGTCTCATTTACCGTGACAAACCAGTAAACCTTGGCCCGCTTGGGTTCTTGGTCCAAAATGGAATAAACGGTACTGCGCTTAATGCGGTAATCCTTTTTAATGCGGGTCATATATACCAAATTAGTGGTGTACATGGGCACACTGTCATCGGCGCTCAATTCGGCCAATTGGTCCCGATAATCCAATAAGGACACGTACTCGCTTTCCCGTTCATAGTGATCCCGGCGTTTGTTGCCAAAGTACCAAACCCACATGACGTATAAAATGGCCAACATGATGAGCAGGGTAATATAGCCCCCATGGATGAATTTCACTAAGCTGGCAATCAAGAAAATAGTTTCGATGGTGCCAAAAAATAGGGCCAATACCAAGGCACAGGGGTAATTGAGTTTTTGTTTTAAGAATTGGAATAACAATATAGTGGTCATGACCATGGTGACCGTGATGGCTAGGCCATAGGCGGCTTCCATTTTTTGAGAACTGCCAAAGTACCAAACCACGCCCAGGGTCACGGCACATAAGAGCCAGTTCACTGTGGCAATGTAGATTTGATTTTTAACATTACTGGGATGCTTGATGATCATCCGGGGTAAAAATTTCAGCCCCATGGCTTCGTCCACCAGGGTGTAGGAGCCGGTGATCAGGGCTTGGGAGGCAATAATGGCCGCAAAGGTGGCTACGATGATGCCTACTAAGCGCCACTGCCCCGGTAGCATTTCATAAAAAGGGTTCAAATTGGATAGATTGCGATACGCCGCATCGTTGGCATGGTTAATGATCCAAGCCCCTTGGCCGAGATAGTTTAAGAACAGGGCCAGGAACACAAAGGGCCAGGTGGCATGAATATTTCTTTTCCCCACATGCCCCATGTCTGAATACAAGGCCTCCGCCCCGGTGGTGGCTAGAAATACGCTGCCCAGGATGAAAATTCCCACCTTGTTCACCGGGCTAAAGAGGATCTCCACGGCATAATAAGGGGACAGGGCTTTTAAGATGGCGGGATAGCCCAGTAGGTTGATAATCCCAAAAACTGCCAAGAAGCCAAACCAAACCACCATCACCGGGCCAAAGGATTTGCCGATGGTCCCGGTGCCAAAACGTTGGATGACAAATAATAGTAGCAATACCACGGTGGTGATGAGCAAGACATCGTGCTGGGAATTGCTGAAAGTCAAAGCGCCGATTTGCTGATTCTTCAGGCCTTCAATGGCTGAGGTCACCGTCACCGCCGGGGTCAAGGTCCCATCGGCTAAAATGGCCGCACCCCCAATTAGAGCGGGAAAAATTAGCCATTGGCCATGGTGGCGCACTAAGGCATAAAGGGCAAAGATGCCACCTTCCTTGTTATTATCGGCCTGCATGGCAATGATCACGTATTTCAACGTGGTGATGATCAGCAGGGTCCAAAAAATCAAGGAAACAGCGCCAATGATATATTTAGGGGAAACATTGCCCATCTTACCGGCATCGCCGATAATGGCGTTCATGACATATAAGGGGGATGTCCCAATATCGCCGTAGACAATGCCTAAGGTCACCAACATCCCCGCCCCGGTTACCCGGTCCATTTTTTTATCCATCACTTACCTCCGCGAAATCTTATGTATACCTTTACAAATCAAGCTTTTAGCGTTCGCTGTTTATAACTATGTTTAACGTTTGATCCTAGTTACTGTGCCACCATATGCGTTCTAATATATTGCAACTTCAGCGCATTTTCAAGCCCATTTTGCACATCGCCCGGGCGTGTCGGTCGGGCTTAGTAGTGCCTGAAATTAACCCCGTCAATTTGATGAGTTTATGCAGACTTAGACGGGTTTATCGTGTTACGATGGTTCCAAATACAACGCCATTCTATGGGATGGTAAAGAGAAGTGATTATGATGCTTGATCAGCGTGAATTCAATCCTTTAAATAACTATTTCAATCAACTAGTCTACGCCATTGGTAGCTACCATTACAATTGGCATCCCCAAATCGAACTCCTTTGGTTACTGCAAGGCCAAATTGAGGTCAATGTGGACGGGGCCCGGTATACACTGGCCCAAGATGGGTTAATGAGTATCAATCCCAATATTGGCCACGCCACCTTTGCCCAAACTCCAGATAGCATTGCCTTAAGGTTGCACATTGATCCTGAATTTTTCCGTTACCAGGGGGTCAATGTCTTAAATGGCCAATTCACCTTGAATTCGGTCCAATGCCAATTTCACCCGGCTTATATCACCCTGCGCCAAAGTTTGGCCCAGCTTTACTTAGGTCAGGTCTCCGATAGTCTTAGTGTCTTTGAACAAAACGCCCTATTCTATCAGATCAGCAGTGTACTTTACCATGATTTCTTCAACCTTCAGCCCGATATCCAGGCACCAACTGCCCTAAATAGCGACCAGTTAAATATTGCCACAGCGTATTTGGATACCCATTATCAACGGGAAATCCCCCTGGAAAGCCTAGCTAAGTTTTGTAACTATTCCCCTTCTTATTTATCCAAGCTATTTAAAACCCAATTAGGCATTAATTTCTACGAATATCTGGTACGTTGTCGCCTGCAGCATGCGGTCTATGCCTTAGCGGATCACCGACAAAAAATCGTTGATGTGGCCTTAGCTAGTGGTTTTAAAGAGGTAAAATCCTTTAACGCCATGTTCAAAAAGCATTTCGGTCAAACCCCCTCAGCTTATCGCAAAACCTTGTCCCCGGAAATATTATCCCAGGATCAAAAATTCAAGCGGGCCTTGTCCATCCCCCAACATGATCAAATCTTAAAGCACCTAGTGGCTATCGTGACCGCAGACAATACCAGTCCCGCTAACGACCCCTGTGCCACCTGTGACAACAAACAAGCTGAAACAAACTATCAAAATTTAAAAAAGCAACTGCGGCAATTGCTTGATGACCAGCCCTGACAGTATGCCGCTGATAAACCGCTTTTGCCAGATACTATAATTAACTTTATTTACAGTTGTATTACGATTACCAAATCACCGGAAAATCCCTTGACTTCATAGCTATTATTTTATAGATTAGTAACATTTGATTCAGAACATTTACTGCCTGCATTCAGGCAGCCGCAAGCTATGAAAATGGGGTAAGTTCATCAATTATGACCAATAAGCATACTTTCGCCGCTGGGATCGGCGTTTTAACAATTTCCATGATGTTAACTAGTTCGCAAGCCATCAACGGGGTCATCCCCCAAATGCGTGCTGCCTTGCATATTACCCAAGCCCAAAGCGAGTTATTGAGTACGGCGCCCAGTATCACTGTCATTTTATTTATTTTGTTATCCAGTTATTTGGCTAAACAAATTGGGATGAAGAAAACCATTCTTGCGGGGATGCTCTTAGCGGGGATTGGAGGTATTTTACCCATTTTTTCGGCCCAATTTATCACTGTGTTAGCCAGTCGCATGATTTTAGGCGCTGGCTTAGGATTATATAACGCCTTAGCGGTGAGCTACATCAGTGCGCTATTCACCGGCAACACCCGGGCCACCTTACTAGGTGTCCGCAACTCTATGGAACTGATCGGCCAAACCGTGTTGATTTTTGCGGCAGGCTTATTACTGAACATCAGCTGGACTTTTTCTTTTGCCGTTTACGCCCTGGCTTTCCCCATTGCCTTGCTATTTTACGCCAAGGTGCCAGAAGCCCAAAACACACCTAAAACTGCGCCCAAAGTTAAGGCAAAACTGCAGCCGGCGGTGTATGCCCTGGTTCTGTTCGCCATTATCATGGTGATGATCAGTAATGCCATTTCCGTGCGGTTTGCTTCAATTGCCGCCCAAATCGGCGGCAATCAGCTGAACCCCAGCAATTACTTGGCCTTGATGCCAGTTTTAGGCATCATTGCGGGTTTGACCTTCGGTGGGGTTTATAAACATTTAAAACAGACCACCATGCACATCGCCATGACCTGCTTCATCATCGCCAATGTACTGATCGCCATTTCTGGCCATAGTTTACCCGTTTTATTAGCCGGATTATTTTTGTCCAGCATCCCCTGTGCTTGGTGTTTCCCAGTGATTTTCAACCAATTGGACCGCCTGACCACTAAAAATACCGTTAATTTGGCCACTGGACTGATTTTTGTAGGTTGCAATATTGGCAATTTCCTAGCACCTATCGCCATGCAGGTCACCCAAACCTTGATGGGCAGTACCAGCCTCACCGGCCCCTTTTATGTTTTCGCTGGTATTTTAGCCATTCTATTATTACTCAGCATTGCGGTCAGTCGTGGTAAATTGCCTTTGCTCAAGGCCGCTTAATTTCTAAATAATCTATAAATAGAGCACATTATGTCAATTTTCGGAGTTCAGCAATGATTTCATTCCTGTTGAACTCTTTTTTAATGGAAAATTTATTTTTGATTTGATAGCGTTTCCAAATTATGCTATTATTTTCTAGTATTCTAATATATTAGTTCACAAAACTTTGGAGGGATGTACTATGCCTGTCGATCTTATGGCCCTGATTTGGGTCCTTGTGGGGATCGGAATTTTAGTTTTCTTAATTGTCGGTCTGAAAATACATAATATTTTAGCCCTCTTGATTTCGGGGTTATTCATCGCCTTTGCCGAGGGGATGCCCATTGACAAAATCGTCACCACCATCCAAAAAGGGGTAGGTGGGGTTTTAGCCACTTTGGCGCTGATCGTGGTCTTCGGGGCCATCATTGGCAAACTCATGACGGAATCCGGGGCCAGTCAGCGTATTGCTGACACCATTGTGGCCAAAATGGGCATCGATAAACTGCCCTTTGCCCTCTTGATTATCGGCACCATCTTTGGGATGGCCATGTTTTATGAAGTGGCCTTCCTCATCACGGTGCCACTGGTCATCAGCATTGCCAAGGAAGCCAAAATTCCTTATATGCGCCTGATCATCCCCACCGTGGCCGGGGCTACCATGGGTCACAGTATCTTCCCACCCCAACCCGGTCCCATGGCCTTAGTAACCACCTTCCATGCGGATATTTCCCAAGTCTATATCTTTGGCCTAATCGTCATTATCCCCACCATCATCTGTTCTGGGGTCTTGATTCGCCGCTTTATTCCCGGCCTGGACAAAATGCCCCTGGGCAATGTGATGAAACCCGCCGAACGCAAACCTGACTCTGAATTACCAAGTTTTGGCATTAGCATCCTGGTACCCTTGTTGCCGGCGATTTTGATGATTTGTGCATCCGTGACAAAATTATTTTTAAACAGTAAAAGCACTGCTTATAGCATCGCCTCATTCTTTGGCAGTGCGGAAATCAGCATGCTGCTGGCGGTCTTAGCGGCAATGTTTTTCTTCGGCTATCGCCGGGGGCAAAATGGCACGCAAATTACCGCCCAGATGACCAGTGCTATCGAGGGTATTTCCAATGTCTTACTGGTTATCGCCGCGGGCGGCATTATGAAGGAAGTTATTATTGATGCGGGGATCGGGACTAAAATTGTGGACCTCGTGGGTAAAATCCCCGTGTCCCCACTGATTTTGGCCTGGTTGATCACCGTGTTAATTCGTATCTTAACCGGTCAAGGGGCCGTGGCAGCCATCACCGCAGCGGGCATCGTGGCTCCCATGATTGCGGCCTTTAACGTCAGCCCGGTACTAATGGTGCTGGCTTGTGCCTGTGGCAGTAATACCATTACCTTAATGTACGATGGCGGCTTCTTATTGTTCCAACAATCCTTTGGCATCAGCCTCAAAGATACCTTTAAGACTTGGGGGGCTTTGGAATTTACCAACTCCGCCGTGGGGTTAGTCATGGTCTTGCTCTTGAGCATTTTTGTTCACTAATCAAAATAAATACTTTCGTGCAGGCTACATTTGGGGTTAAAAGCATGCTGGCAGTAGACACAATACCCCTGGTGATACTGGGCAAAGGTCAAGGTGTGGCCACAATTGCCGCATAAAACTGGGGCGGGGTCCGTTTTGGGCATTGCTTTAAAATGGTGGTCTTCAGCGGCGTCATGACACTGGTAACAGGCGTAATAGCGCTGGCATTGGGCACATTTTAAGGCCACCACGTCCAGCTCACTATGGTAATGGACACAGCGGCCGGCGGTATCCACTAAGTCGCCAAATAGCTTGATCACGGTCTTTTCCCCCTGTTCAATGATTGCCAAAGCAACTTAACAAACAAAAATTAAGTCGACCTTAAAAAATTCTTAATTATTTCTGCATATATCTATTGATTTTTCTTCACATTCTGTTCACATCTCAAAGTTACTATAAGAACATCAAATAAATAATTCCTCCTCCCAAAAATAACTATTTATTTGATTCCCAACATAATTTAATAATAGATTTCTTCATTTTCCTCCCCTAAGACATGCATCCCCCAAGTGCATGTCTTTTTTTGGCTTCAGCTGAAATATTGCTGCAGAGCCGGTTGGCTGGCCAACGTCTCAGCCACCACGTTGTAGCCAATTTTTTCAAAGGGCAATTGGGGCCGGGAATCTAAAACTGTCACACTGGCATTTTTGACGATGCCATTTTTGCGCATATCCTTTAAATCGCCGCCGGTCAATTGGTTCAATAAAGCCGTCAGTAACACCCCGTGACTGACAATCAGCACTTTATCCAGGTCCGGGCGATCATAGTCTTTGATCACCGCATTGGCCCGTTGTAATAGGCGTACATAACCCTCGGAGTGATTAATGCTGGGGTCAAATTGGTCTGGCCGATTAAAATAAGCGTCAAATCCTGGGAGGTTCTTGACTTCTGCTAAAGGCTGACCATCCCAATCTCCCAAGTCGATTTCCCGCAACCGAGGATCCACTTGAATATCGCTTATGGGATTGTAATAGCTGCGTTTGACAATGATCCGGGCTGTGGTCACCGCCCGGCGCAAAGGTGAGACTAAAATTTGATCAAATTGGGTTTGGGCTAATATGCGCCCTGTGGCAATGGCCCCGGCTATGCCTTCTGGGGTCAAGGGCGAATCCATATGGCCCCCATTAAAACGTTGTTCTTGATTTAAAATCGTTCTACCATGGCGTACAAAATAAAATGTTGTCATTCCTTGATATTCTCCAATTCTACTGGCCTAATTTTAGAGCTATCTCTATCTTAGCAAAAATTCGATTCAAACTCGAACCAAATAGTTGACATTCATTAGGTACCTAACTATAATAGTTTTTGTAGTTAGGTACCTAATCATTTTTTGGACATCACCCTGCTCACAGTTAAAGGAGATTTTTATATATGAATCCAGATAATAACGACTTATTCCGGGAAATTGGGCACTTCATGCACCTCTCCCGGCGCTTACTTTGGCAACAACAAGCCCAACCCCATCATCATGGCCAAGCGCGCCTACTACGGGCCATTGCCGATGAAGATAATTTGACCCAAGCCCGCATTGCGGAAATTTTAGACATCCGGCCTTCTTCCGTATCGGAAATCTTAGGCAAGTTGGAACAAAAAGGCTTGATCACCCGCACCCCTGATGAAAACGATGGCCGAATCACCCGGGTATCCATCACCGATGCCGGTAAAGAACGCTTGCAAGCTGCTGAAGCTTCCTTTGGCGAAATCAATGACCAAATCCTCAGTGGCCTAAGTGACGAAGAACAAACCCAATTGATCGGGTTATTGCAAAAATTAAACACCGATCTTGAAGGGAAAGTTAAACCCATGGGCCCAGACTTTGACGGTCATCCCCATGGCCCCCGCGGCTTTGGTCCTAGAGGCCCCCGGGGCTTTGGTGGCCCCCGGGGTTTTGACGGCCCCCACGGCCATCATCACCATGGCGGCGGCTTCGGCGGTCCCAACAGCATTCAAATTTTCTTCAGATAAAACACCTATTTGTTAAAAAAGGGTTCTTCACGCGATGTATAGTCCGTGAGGAGCCCTTTTTACATATATATATTCAACTAAATTCCTGACAGCCGTGGTTTCACTGACTAGCGGCCATTTTTTGCCGGCGGTGCCAGAAAATTAGACCCAACCCGATGAAAACCAGAGCTAACGCCAAATCCACAAACCAAGGATTGCCATTGGTATTGCTCAAACTCCCGTACAGCAGGCCATCAAAGGTATCGATTAAGCCGTGGGCCATAATCGGCAGCCAAATGTTGTCCGTCAGCAAGTAGATAATGGCAAAGAAGAAGCCCATCCCCATGGCATAAACCACTTGCAACAAGGTCGCTGTCAAAGCTGTGGGATCATTTAAGGCGTTGATCAAATGGACCCCGCCAAAGGTGACCCCACTTAACACTGCTGCCCAAAAGGGATTTAAATGGAAGTTATCTTTGAAGCCCCCGATAAATATCCCCCGGAAAACATATTCTTCCATTAAAGCCGTGCTGAACCCAAACAAAACGGCCAGGATAATATTGCCAGCGGCGATACTGAACTTAGGATGATTGGCAAAATCACTGATCATCACCAGTACGATGGGGCTGAGTAACAGCCAAGCTTTGATTGGCGTCCTCTGATTGAAGCGAATCCGAATATGCAAGTAAAAACGATTGATCCCTAACCAAACCAACAGGGGAATCAATTCACCCAAAATGTTATAGACCAGGTAAAACGTATTGGTGGTAAGTTTCAACCCCGTCAACCCCAGCAGCCAGGCGGCGGCAAATGGGGCAACAGTGGCTAAGACTAAAATGAGGACAATAACCCCAAGAAAAAAGACGATTCGACTTTTGCGCATATAAACCCCTCTTCCCATCATCAAAAATGAGCGACATGTCTCTGTTCAATCATTAAACCATGGCGGGGCTATAAAGTGGTAGTGATTTGCACAGACCGCGCTGTATGTATGTCCTGACAATAAAAAAAACTTTAATGATTAACATCATTAAAGTCCTCCAAAGTATAAAAAACGCCCAGATGGCGCAACTGCCTCTGGGCGATACAGTCTTCAAACTATCAGAAGATTATCCGACCTATCTGAAGATTGAACGGATGATGCTGCTGATGCCATGAATTGGCCAAGCAACGAAGCCTTCAAGCATAGTAGCAATGTTGCCAAATGCATTTGTAATTGCAGTAATAATTTCCATGTCTAAGTTCCTCCTCTTGAAATTGGTAATTTAGTACACTTACATAATACAATAATTTAGCGGTCTTGTCACGCCATCAAGCTAATATAACGGATTTGTCATACGAATTTAATACAGCTAACCAAACAAAAATTATGAGTACGTAGTTATTTTTTTGTATTCACTAATAATTTATAATGCAATATTATGACCCTGTCATAGATTCATGACGGCCAACAATAGACGCCGCTGATTGCCTTGATATGCCTTGCATACAATTTGTTCCGGGTACTTTGAAAGGCCAACTTAGCTTCAATAGAAACGGCTTATTTGTTCAAAAATGAAATACAATTGAAACTTGTGGTCTCAACAAGAACTGTTATTAAATATTGACAGTCAAAGTTAGGCGCTGACAACAAAATAATTAAGTTCTTTTCGATTCAATGCATTATTTAAGGCTTAATTTGCTATCTTTTGACTTTATTGGCCAAATTTGTGACCAATTTTAGACACTTTTTCAATTCTGTTGACTTAGTCCAATTATTCTGAAAAGTGGCGTTTTTTTGAAGAGTTGTCTGAAAAAAATCATTTCTGCACTTGTCCCTCATGTCGTCTTTCTCCAAGAAATACGGCGCCGATTGAAAGATTTAAATATTCTCATGAGTTTATAATCCTTTTATATCAACAATCTATTGCCCAGCAAAATAGTCTACTTTTGTAGTCCAAATGAAAATTTTGATCCGGCAAAATCGGCAAAATTCTTCAAAATTCGGGTGGGAAATCTGGGGAACTTTGAATTATTTTTGAACATTTTTCGGATTTTTTTCGAAAAAACAGGTCATTTTTTGAAAGTTTTTTTAAAAAATGCTTCTTTTTTGTAATATTTCCCCAATGGCTCATTATGCGTTGTAATGGCTTCTCTAAAAAAAAGTGACGAAAATTCGTTCCAGTATGACAAATTCGGGTTTTCTGACTTCAAACGTTAACAGTCCTGAAATGTAATTGCAATAAATAAAAGCTATTCTAGGTCTCGTGTTAAAGTTGTTCCGGCGAAAAAAAAGCCGGGGCTAAACTTTAGAGAAATTTGTTGCTAATTCGGACAAGTATAAAGGAGTTTTCTATATAATGAAAAAAAGTACACTTATTGCATTCGCATTCGCTGGTGCTCTTACTGCAGTTACAGCTTTAAATCCTGGTCACGCAAGTGCTGCCGTTGATAATGGCAATGGCACAGTTACCGTTCAAGCTGGTGATTCTTACATGAGCATTGCTAATAGCAAAGGCATGAGCGTTGCTGCTTTGGAACAATTAAATGGTCGTGAAGTCGGTGGTTATGATGTAATTTATCCTGGCGAAACTGTTAGCGTCAATACTTATAACGCTGCTGCCACAACAACACCTGCTGCTACTACGCAAACTGCTACAACACAACAAAGTGTCAGCCAAGCACCTGCTGCTACTCAAACTGCCACACAATCTGCTGGCTCTTACAAGATTTCATTCTACGATCCCGCTGTCTTAGGTTCTAACATGGGTTACAACGGCGTTGCCGCTAACTTATCTGTTTTCCCTAAAGGCACGCACTTACGCATTACCTTATCTGACGGCACTGTCTTAGACCGTGTTGTTAACGATACTGGTACATTCGCTTATTCTAACCCACAACAATTAGATGTTGCTATGCCAAATGCTTCAATTCCTTCATATGGCGTAACTACTGCATCTGTTCAAGTTATCGGCTAATTTTAATTTAAATTTCCGACTGCAGACCTTGGTCTGCAGTCTTTTTTTGGCCTTTTTTACGGGTTGACGCCCGCAATCAACACCACAAGCATCGGCCAATTATCCCTAAGCCCCACCAATGCCTTATAATAGAAGCAAAGGGATTGGGGGAATATTTATGGCAAAAGCTAAAACACAGGATCTCCACGTGACGATTCCGCAGCAAATCGCCGCGGAGGTCGGCTTAAAACCCGGGGATCCCGTGAACATTCACATTACCGATAACAACATCGTGCTTGAAAGCAACCTCGACGATCCGGCCAAGCAAGACATTAAAATTCGCTGGTTTGCCCTGCCGGCTTTATTGGGGACCATCATCTTTTTGACCTATTTTTTAGTCCAAAAGCAATTTTTAATTCCTTTAACCGGGGGTATTTCCATTAGTGCGGCTGTCATTATTCTAGGGGGTGTCAGCGGTGTGCTATCCTTTGCCACTTTTTATATCCGGAATCACAAACTAGACCGCAATCGCACCTTAAAGGGCTTATATTGGCGTAACTTTCCGGTCATTTTACTGTCTTTCACCATTATCTTGGCCCTGTTCTTGATAGCAATCTTTTGGTTTATGGGTATTCTTTTCAAAGATGCGGCCTTTGATCCTTATACGGCCAGCGCCTTATTTCTATTATTTACCTTGACCATCAATTATTTCATGGTGTACGCCGCTTTGCATGTTAATTCGGAAATGATGGTGCCCCTATTGGTCACCGTGATCGTCAGCGGGGTGCTGGCCTCCATGATCACCAACAGTGATAATCATTGGTGGCAGACCAATTTGAGTTTTCTCGGGACCCAACATGCAAATTACAGTTGGCAGTTCAACTTGACCTTAATGGTGTCAGCCCTCTTAATGGTGGGCTTGATCGACTACTTGTTTGTTTGGCTGCAACGCAAGTACCCGAAGAATTTCGGCTTAGGGGTTTTACGGATCCTGCTAGCCGTTATGGCGTTCTCTCTATTTGGCGTTGGCGCTTTTGCCAATAACGGCGACGGGTTGTTGCACCTGCTCCATGATTTGACCGCCTGGGGTTTGGTGGCCATCTTAGGGGTCACCGTCGTCCTCATCCGCTGGCTGTTGCCCAAGAGTGCTCGCTCCCGGCAATTCCAGATCATCTCAGATGCCATCGTCGCCTTATTGGTGGTGGATTTTGTACTCTTCAAATACGTGGGTTATTTTTCGTTGACCGCCTTTCAGCTGATTGCCTTTGATCTGGCTTTTTCTTGGATCTTACTGCTGTTAACCACCTTGCAGCGCTTGGCCAAACGCGATGACTTGTCCATCACCGTCAAACTGGCCAGCAACGACCAATAACTTTCGCTGAGGCGGGTCGCAAAGGCGGCCTAATCCTGGCAACGCAAAAGGACCCCCTGCTATTTTGGCAGCGGGTCCTTTTAAATTACTTTTGAAAAATTTCAATGTTTTGTAAATAAGTGATTTCATCAATGGAAATCCGTTGTTGCAGTTTCTCGGCTAATTCGGCGGTGATATCTTTGTTGGCCACGGCGGCCTGGATCAATTCGTATTCCGCATGGAAGGCCTTCATGAACATTTGATAAATGATATCCGAATCCACAGATTTAATGCGAATGCGCCGGTGTCTGGTTTGATAGAAGCGCCGAACAATGCCCGCCTCTACTTCGTTTTCCTTAGCTTTGGTTTTCAAAAAGGCCATGATGGCATGGTACCCGGCATCTTCAATGGGCAAAATGTCTTCCCCATGATTTTCAAAGGCCTGGCGCCAAAAGATTTCTTCCAGGGCAATGGGGGCCGTCAAGAAAGCTTCTTGGACCCGGGACATGCTCTTATACATCTTGCCAAAGTGCAAGCTAAAGCGCAGGCGCAAAATCACGTTTTTCCAGACTTTTTCATCGGCGGTGAAATTGTTCAAGCTGATGAATTCATTATAGTATTTCAGTTCATCGTCAGTGACTTTGCCTTGCTTATGCAGGGCTTCAATGGCTTGCCGCTCCACCGCATGGCTCTCCCGCATCAATTGCCGGCGAATTCGGCCATTAGGGGTGCGGTTTAAAATCAGTTGCTGTTGCAAAGCATCAATGACCACTTGGGCTTCAGCCGGGTGGTCTTTTTCCTGCCGCAAAGCTTTAATGGCTTCACTGATCATGCGCCGGACCCAGTTAAAGGAATGGACGGCACCTTTTTTAGTGGGCAATAAAATGGGGATAAACACCGTGGGCATGATCAAACTGATGAAGATGATCACTGCTGCCATGAAGATCAGCGGGGAGCGATAGACAAAGGTTTTCCCGGCCATTAACACGGGGATAGAGAAGGCCAAAGACAGTGTGATGGTCCCATGGGCGCCGCTGAGGGCCATGATCAAACTATCCCGCCAGCTTTGCTTTTTGGTGGTATGGGTCTTGATGAGATACTTGCCCCAAATCAAGCGGAGTAAGGTTTTGGCCACATAGACGAACACGGCGGCCCAAAATAAGTTCCAAATTAAGCGCTGGGACTGGCGCATGGAGTTGATGACATCCGGCAGGGACAAGCCCAACAGGATGAACACGCTCCCGGATAAAATGCCATCCACGATTTCCCAAACACTGCGGCTGACCATTTGCATCCGCGATGAGGTCAAACGCAGGCGGTTGCGTTCCGAGCCTTGGACTAACCCAGCGGCCACCACGGCCAAAATCCCCGATAGGTTTAAATACGTGGCCACCAAATAGACTAAAAATGGCGTGATCAGCTGAATGGAGACCATGATCAAGGAGGTATCATCGTGATAATGGATCAACACCATCCGGGAGGTGACAATCAGTAAGCCCAGTAAGGCCCCTAATACCAAGCCCCCCAAGAACTCCAGTAAAAAAGTCCCAATGGCGCCATTTAAGGAAAATGAGCCGGAAATATAAGCGGTCAAGGCCACGTCAAAGGTGACGATGCCCGCCGCATCATTAAACAACGACTCGTTTTGGAGAATCCCCGCTTGTTCCTGGGCAATGGGATTGGCCTGGAAGATGGAATTCACCGCCGAGGCATCTGTTGGCGTGACGATGGCCACCAAGGCAAAGGCCAAGCTCAAAGGTAAAATGGGAAATAAGGTGTATAAACTAATCCCCACCACCAAGACGGTGACAATGACCAAGCCAATCGCTAATGATATAATATTCGTAATTGAACGCCCGATCCATAAGCGGGAACTATTTTGGGCCTCATTGAACAGTAACGGTGCAATAATTGCAAACGAAAACGTGGAGGGATCTAAATGAAAATGGCTATAAACTGGTAAAATTGCCAAAATAGCCCCAATTGCAATCAGAAAAAATGGTAAAGGTACGGCGCTGAGATGGCGGGCAAATACATTGCCAGCCACCACCGCTGCTAAAATAATTGTGATTAAGAATACCTGATCCATAAACGCCAGCTCCCTTATCGTTCTTAAGGCTCATTTTACATCTAAGTCCCGTTTTATGTCAGGTATGGCGAACTTATTCTTATCTCAGGAGGTTAAACTGCATCGTGAGTGCTTATTTCTATCCCATTAAAATGGCCATTCTTATTTTTCCATTCCTAGCATTACTGATTTCATTACCGATCTTCGCTTATGCGTATCACAAAAACGGGGCTTTTTCTAAATTTCGGGGCCTAGTGATCTACACCTTCATTTTTTACCTGTTAGCCGCTTATTTCTTGGTGATCCTGCCCCTGCCCAGCCGGGACTACGTGGCCCAATTGACCACACCCCGGTATAATTTACACCCCTTGATTTTCATCCAACAATTCATCGCCACCAATACATGGCACCCTTTGAATATCCATACCTATCGCCAGGGTTTGTTGGAACCAGCTATTATTCAACCCCTGTTCAACATTGTCTTGACTCTGCCCTTTGGGGTGTACCTGCGTTACTTTGGCCGCAGTTGGAAAAGGGTCTTAATCTACACCTTTTGCCTATCCTTATTCTTTGAACTCACCCAACTCAGTGGTCTCTACGGCATCTACCCGCGGCCTTACCGGCTGTTTGATGTGGATGACCTCCTGTTGAATACCTTAGGGGGCTTGGTGGGTTATGTCATCGCCCCCATTATCTTGGCGCTGTTTCCCACCCATGCCCAAATCAAAATTCGCGAAGAACAAGCCGGCGCCCGGGTCAGTTATACCCGGCGGCTCGTGGCCCTTATTTTAGATTGGCTTAGCTTGCAAATCTTCAATGGCATCTTGTTGTTATTGGTGGGCTTAAGTCATATCAAAATCACCACCCAAGTCACCATGCTGTCCTTTACCCTGCTGATCTTAGTGGTCTTTTGGCTTATCCCCCTGTTCAACCAAGGCGCAACGCTAGGCAAACGCATCGTGCGACTCCGGGTCCAAGGGCTGAATGGGCAAAAGGCTAACGCCTGGCAATTATTTTGGCGGGTATTTTGGCAATATCTCGTGCCCATCCCCGGTTTCATCACGGCCATGGCTTTATTAAATGGCATGCTCAGCACCGGTTACCTCAACCCTAGGGATGTGGACCGCTTCTGGCTGTTGATCGGGGTCATCTTAGGAGCCGGCGCTTTGTTGGCCTTACACATGATCATCAACATTATCCGCCGCAATCCCCGGCTATATTACGATTACATCGCTAAAACCATGGTGGTGAGTTCCTTTAAAGCCTGAATAAAAAGCGCACCCGCAAAATTGTGGGTGCGCTTTTTTAGACCAGCTCTAAGGTATAGCCCGCCAGGAAACTATCACTAAAGTTCTGATAGCGGCGCAGGTATTGTTTGCCAAAATCATCGATGTGGCCATGAAAATCCTGCCACTGCGTCAAAGTCAACTGGGGTCGGGTATTTTCCACAGCTTGCTTTAAGGTGGCGTACTTTCCGGCACTGGACACCCCCAGCTGGCTAAACAAACGCCGGGCATAGCTATCGGCAATAAACTGGGGTTTATCTAGGATATACAGCAAAATCACGTCGGCGGTTTCCGGACCAATACCTTTTAGGGCTAACAAGGCCTGGCGCACTTGGGCCGCTGGCTGGCTTTGGGCTTGCATTAAATCAAAATCAAAGGTTTTGAACCAGGTCAAAAAGTTGATGATGGCTTGGCTTTTATTCTGGTAAAAGCCACTGGGGCGGATCAAAGTCGCCAATTCCGCCCTGGGTAAGGCTAAAATACGCGGGCCGTTGATCCCTGTGGCCTGTTTAAGATTGGCGATGGACGGCAGAATATTTTGCCAAGTGGTGTTTTGCACCAAAATAGCGTCTAAGGCAATCTCTAATTTGGAATCCGCCGGCCAAGCCGTTGTCGGCATATTTTTCGCCAACAAGGCAAATAACGTCTCAATATTCAATGGTTTCATGGTTATCCCCCGCTTCCTTAAAATCATGCGTGACATGGGTTTATTGCGAGTCGAAATAGTTGCCTTTCCCTTGGTAAACATTACAATGAGAGTGTAATTGAAGGTATTCGAAGGATATAAAAACTAGGAGGTTTTCACCATGCATGTCACATTTGATGATCACACCGTCGCTAAAATTAAAGAAAACTGGAAAGACGGCGATCGGTTACTATTAACTTTTGAAGATGGCGTTGGCCCTTATTCCCAACATGCCATGATTCATATGCAAGTGCAATTTTCCATCAACATCATTGGGCCGGATATGTCCTTGGACACTTATGACGACACCATTGATTCCAATTTAGGCAAGATCTACGTGAAGGGCTATTCCAAAGACAGTCTGGACGAAAACATGACCGTTAAATTCAAACCCACCTATAGCACCATGGAATTATCTGGGGATATCGGGTCAATCGATGATAACGTTGGCTTCATCGATTTCACCGATCCAGAATCCATCAAAGAAAACCCCGCCCGTTAACCAAAAATCTGCTGCCCTCCGACTTCGGCCGGTGTGACAACAGATTTTTTTGTTTATTTTTTGAAAATAAAATCATTGATTGCCTGGGCCACCTTGGGATTTTCCCGCAGTTGACTATGCCCGGCTTGATTTTTCTTGATTTCTAATTCAGTGTAGCTGGCCGGCCGACTACCCAGCAAGTACTGCAGGGAACGGGAGGAGTCATTGGTCACACTGCCGTCAGAATCAGAACCATCTTCTAAGTCCCCATAGATGTTCAACACCGCGGTGGTCTTAGGAAAGTGGTTTTGCCGCTTTAACAGCTGGCGATACTGGGGCAGCTCGATCTTCGGCTGACCCACTGGACTCAAGCTGTTGGTGTGGGGTTTGACCCCCTTGACCTTGGGCTGGCCAATATAGCCATTCACGTGATTGGCCATGACCGCTAATTTATTTAATTGGGGTTGATCCTTGGTATTGGCCGCAGTGAAGGCATAGTCGATCCAAGCCACACTACCGGCGGAATGGCCCACGGCATCAATTTGTTGGACCCCATATTGGCTTTTGAGTTTTTTCAAAAACCGGGTCATGATTTTAGCCGTTGTTTCTGGCATCAACTTGTTGCTGCTAAAGGTCACCCGAATCAAGGGATACTGGACGTTGGGATCTGGCGCCTGGGACAACTTAAAGTCCCCATTATCTTGCACAGTGGCCACGATATCACTGGTGTTATTATCGTGAAGCCGGGCTTGTTGCACCAGATAGGACATGCCATCAGCTGAACCCCCATAACCGTGGAGGTAGATAACGGCCGTAACTTTAGGCCCGACTTTTTCGATTTTTGGAACGTTCTTTTTAACTTTTGTCGTTTTTTGTGAGCTGCTGGCCTTGTCTGAATTCGACTGATTGCTGCAAGCGCCCAACACACTGAGCAGCACCAAACAAAGTCCCAGGAACAAGAAACGCGCTTTAACTGACTTGAACAACGCGCTTACCTCCCAATTACCAAATCTTGACCCGCTTTTCTGGGGCTAGATACATGCCATCCCCGGGTTCAACGCCAAAGGTGGTATAAAAATCCGCCAAATTCTTGGGTTGTTCATTGGCCCGTAACACATTGGGGGCATGGACATCGGTGGCTAATAACAATTGCCGGTATTGCTTGGCAGCTTTCATGCGCCAAATCCGAGCCCAGTTGATGAAGAAGGCTTTTAAGTCCGTTTCCGGTTCGTTTTTAGCCGCTTCTAAGGCACAACTCAAGCCCCCGGCATCCGCGACGTTTTCAGAAACCACCAGTTTGCCGTTGACTTTACCCCCGGCAAATGGCAAGCCATCAAATTCTTCAATCATGGCCTGGGTCAACTTTTTAAAAATACTATAATCTTCATCGGTCCACCAGTTGTTCATATTGCCATATTCATCAAATTTAGCGCCATTGTTATCAAAGGCATGGGAAATTTCATGGGCAATCACCGCGCCAATGCCGCCATAGTTTTGACTGCTGGTTTGGTTCAAACTGTAAAATGGCGCCTGCAAAATAGCCGCTGGGAAAGTGATGTCATTGCGAGAAGGGTCGTACATGGCATTGACCATTTGCGCCGGCATCCCCCATTCCGTACGATCCACGGGCTTTTTGAACTTGGCCAATTGATCGGCTAAGGCCACTTGGCTAATGTCTTTCAACACGGCATATAAGGACTTATTAGGGTCCACTTGCATTTTTTCGTAAATTGGTTTGATTTTATCGGGATAACCCACTTTAATGACGATTTTGCTCAATTTCAAAATCGCCTTGGTTTTCGTGGCTTCACTGAGCCAGTCATTTTGGGCCAGGCGCTTTTTATAGACGTCGATCATCTTTTGCACCATTTGGCGCACATCTTGCCGGGCCGCATCGCCAAAATAAGTCCGCCCATAATAATCCCCCACCAATTGGCTGAAGCGGTTGGTGGCGATATAATAGGCACTTTTAGTTTGGGACATGGCCACCTTGCTGCCGGACAAAGCCCGGTGATATTGGCCGCCCACTTGACGGAATTCCTCTGAAAGGCTGCCGGTGGCGCTGAGCAGGGTATTCAAATACAACCAGGCCTTCAAATTAACAAAAGTTGCTGGGGTCAAAATTTCATTGATGTGTTCATAGAATTTTGGCTCCGCCACAATGACCTTGTCAGGTTTGGCGGCCACTAAATCCTGGACCAATTGGCCCAAATCTAACTGCTGGCTATAGTGACTAAAGGTGGCAAAGTCCTTGGGGTTATACATGGCGGTGTAATCCGCCCATTCCTCTGCACTTTTCACAAAGGGCACTAAGCTGGCATCAAATTTCAAGGCTTGATCCAACAGCGCTTTGGCCTCGTCTTCAGTCTTGTCCACCATTTGTAACAACTGCAGGGCCATTTTCTTAAAGGCCGCCAGCAATTGTTGGCCGTTTTCGTTATCCGCATCATAGTAAGGTTTATCCGGCAGAAATAGACTAGGGGCAAAGGCGTAAACCACATTTTTGGCCGTATCCTTCATGTCCGCATCCACTTGAATGCCAAAAGGCGTTGGCAAAGTCTTATACCAGTCGCTGAGTTGGGCCTGTAAATCGGCAAAATCCTTTAAGTCAGCCACCCGTTTTAAATCTGGGGCCACGGGGGCAAAGTTGTCTTGATCACGCTTTTGGAAGTCTTTGGCGATGCGGTATAACGCCACGACCTTGGCCATTAGCGGGTTATCATAAGCCTTGGCGCCACTTTCAAAATCAGCTAAATCCTGCATCAGATTCTTTTCCACATCGATGGCTAAATCGGCAAAGCCCCCGGTTGTGGGTTTATCATTTGGAATAACGGCTGTTTTTTCCCAGGCACCATTGACGGCTGCGTATAAATCTTGACGATAAGTTACATCAGGCATTAAAAGACCTCCTTAAAAGCTTAGTTACGGACAACAATCACGGAACATGGGGCATAGCGGACGATATGGGCCGCTTGGGAACCAATGGTACTGCGGTTATTTTTACGTTCAGAGCCCACTACCACCAGATCCGGTTTAAATTCCGGGATGATGGTATCCACGATCACATGGCCCGGCTTACCTTCAGAAAGGTACGGGGTCACTTCTAAAACACCGAATGCTTTGGCCTTTTCCACATAACCGTCCACTAAATGGGCCACTTCACTGCGGCGATCACCCAAGGTATCTGGGGACAGGGTTTGGAAAATGTTCAAATCCCCGGTCTCTAAAACCGTGACCACCCCTAGGGGAATATTAAATAGCCGCGCCGTGGTACAGGCATACTCAAAGGCGGGTTTAGAGGACACGAAGTCATCACTATCGATGGCGACTAAAATCCGGTTGTAACGGTGGATCTTCACTTCAAAGTCAGTTAATTCTTTCATCAGAGGAACCTCCCAATAGGTGCCAATTGACCAAAGTTAGCTTATTGTTCGTCAGCTTGGCCTTTATTTTCTGCAAAATATTTTTTATAACGGGGGACATAATTGTGGAACATGTACTTCAATAATACCCAACGTTTTAAGGACATGTCTTTTTTATAAAAGACTGTGGTGCCACAACGGTTGGTGTTGATCAATTCCAAAGCTTCTTGCAAATACTCGTTGTCGGCGGCATAGCGCTTGAAGACCTTGGCAGGTACGCCCAGCCACAGCATGCGCTTGGCTTTGTTTTGGTTGCCATAGACCGTAGGCTGTTCGCTTAGGTTGCCGGTGACGTAGTCTGCCACTAGGTAAGTGGCCAAGTTATAGCCGTTTAAGGTCACAAAGAAGCTACTACGGCCTTGGCGCAAGTTGATTTCAAAAATCTTGAACTGGCCGTCGCGACGATCATATTTCATATCAAAGTTGGCAAAGCCGGTGTATTTGATATCTTCTAAGAATTTTTGAATCATTTCATAAATTTCTTGATTGTACTCGGGCAAGATGGCCACGTAGTTCCCAATGGCTGCAGGCGTTGGGTCTTCCAATAGGGGATGGCCTAGACACATCATCTTCACTTGGTGATTTTGGTCCACATAGGCGTTTAAGACCCGCATGTTGGAGTCATCCCCGGGGATAAAGTCCTGCAAGATCAAATCGGAAGTATACCCATTATCGTAAATTTTGGCCACAATGTCATCATATTCGGCTTGGTCGTGGATCACAAAGGCTTTCTTCCGGCCTTCAAAATGAATATCCAACCATTCCACACTGTTGGCGGGCTTTAAGGCCACCGGAAATTCAAAGGGCACATCCAAGTCGGTCTTTTGGGTATACATATCCTTGGTGATGATTTTGGTGTTGGGATAAGGTAAATTGTACTGTTCACAAATCTTGTAAAAGTTTTCCTTGTTGTTCAATTGACGCAACAAGTCGTAATCAATGTATGGGCAAACGAAAGTCTGCTCTAGGAAATCCTTATGTTTGGCGATCAGTTCCGCATACCCATCCCCCATGGCGATCAAAATCACGGGCTCTTGGTGGTCAGCGTAGCGTTTGGCCACTTCGGTCATCACATTGATAAAAACAGGATCTTCTTCAAAGCCATCGTGGAATTCCAGATCAATGATCTTGGAATACCGGGTTGGGGCTAAAGGTACGGCTGCCAAGGCCTTGACGTTAATACCATAAGCTTCATTGAAAGAACGGGCCATGCCATATGCATTGATATCGCTGCCCAATAAAATTGGTGTAAACTCTAAATTTTGTGTCATAACTCTCCAATATTCTACATTACGTTTTTAGTTTGATTTATTTTTTGTTAAAAAAATTCACGTTCAAATTATAACATATTATCGTTTTCAGAATTAGCGTGATTTAAAAAACGTGCTGTTTTCAGGCCAAGGAATCGGCTTGAAAGCGTCACGTTTTTAAGTTTAACTCGTAGTTTCAGAATCGGCCAATGGGACATCAGGGCCGGGTTGGTCCGTGGGGCCTTGGTCAGTTGGGGCCGTTTCACCAGCGGTTGTATCCTTGGTTTCAGCGGTTGGTTCGGCAGCTGTGACGGGTACTAATTTCCCCCGTTCAATGCGGATGACTTTGGTATAGTCCTGGATGGTGGCCATATTATGGGTGGCATTGATGATGGTATGGCCCCGATCTTGATTCAGCTTTTCAATGATATCCGTGATCCGCTGGACATTTTCCGGGTCCAAGTTAGACGTGATTTCATCTAACAGCAAGGTCTTGGCCTGTTTTAACAATACCCGGGCCACGGACAAACGCTGGACTTGCCCCCCGGAGAGCATATCCCCTTGTTCACCAATATTGGTTTCTAATTGGTCCGGCAGTTCTTTAACCGTCTGGTCCAAATCTACCTGTTTTAAAGCGTCCCACAGCTGTTCATCAGGGATATCAACTTCGCCTAAAACTAAGTTATCCCGGACCGTACCAGGGACGACTTTGATGCTTTGAGAAGCGTAGCCCATGGCTTGGCGCAAGGTGACTAAATTGATATTTTCAATGGGTTCTCCGTTGATGATAATTTGACCCTCGTCTGGTAAATAAAAGCCTTCGATCAACGCTAAAATCGTGCTCTTCCCGCTGCCACTGGGCCCAATCAAAGCCGTTTTTTCACCAATATTCACCTTAAAGGACACATCGTCCAAGGCCAATTGTTGGCTGTCGGGATAGGTGAAGGACACATGTTGGAATTCCAGGGTGCGGATGGTGCCAATCTTCAGACCCTCCAGATTTTTGCGTTCTTCGGGGACTTCTAGAATCTTTTGAATCCGGTCCGTGGCCCCAGTTACCGTCTTCAAGTTGGTGTAAAAGGCCATTAAACCGGCGGCAGGGCTGATCATCTGGAACATGAAGATGAAATAAGCCATCAAGCCCCCGGCGGTCATTTGCCCGGTGGTAATGGTATAGCGGCCATACAACACAATGGTGAAGATAATGGCCAACAACAACACGCCAATGAGGGGGGTCAAAAAGCTCATAATCTTCAATTGCTGCATGTTGGATTTAAATAAATTACGCATACCGGTGTAACCAATTTTTTGCGAAAATTTTTCTTCATTAAAGCTCTTGATGAGATTGTCATTCCGGGCCATTTGGGTCACGTCATTGATGGCATTGGCCAATTGACTTTGGACCCGCTTGGAGATTTTGCTGAGCTTTTGGGCCAGGGGGACGGCGATGACGGCCATCAGTGGAATTGCCACTAACATCATCAAGGTCAAACGCCAACTTAGGACCCACATCATAATAAAGGCCCCCACCAAAGAGATGAGGCCGGTGATGTTCGAGGGTAGGCTGGTGGCAATCAAGTTATAGATCAGCTGGGTATCATTTAACACCCGACTGGCGATAACGCCACTTTCATTTTTCTTAAAGAAGGTCTGGGGTAAATTAGTGATCAACGCCCACAGGCGCTTCCGCAGTTTTAAAACCGCGTCACTGGCCACGTAGCCTAACATATAATTAGAAGGCACTTCCATGGCAAAATTCAATAGAAACAGTAACAATAAAATGATGATCAAGGACCCATATTTCCCTGAGGTCAAGGGCGTATCGATCAACTTCTTGATTTGGCTGGTAATGGTCAAAGATGCCCCGGTGCCGATGCCAGCCATGACCAGGCCAATAATAAATATCCCTATCTTAGGATGGGCGTAATTCATGATTAAGCGCACTAAGTCGCTAATGCGATAATTATCCTCGCGCTTTTTTTTGGTTTTCTTTTGCTTCCGTTTCTCCCGCATGTTTCTCTCCTAACGCTGCTATATCTTGTGTGAACGGTGATATGTATTTATCAATCATACCATATTACCAAATAACCTAGACCTAGGAAAACCGGCAAAAGTCTGAATTTTTCCTGGACAGCAATCTGGCTTTATGGCGGCTAAATCAACTGAACTATTTCACCGACTTCAGCAAGCCGGGATAGTTCAGTTTTTTTGTGGTCAATAATCAATATTTTTAAAACATTCCCAATTATTTAAGCATCGTGATAGATTGCTCTAACGCTATTCCATTCTTACCCACGAATGGCTATAATTCAGTTCAGAAAACGTTTTCCGATTATCTGTTATCCTGGTGCACTTAGTTAAATATCGCCGGTTATTTTAACTATATTGACATCGCAAAATTTAAAGCCTGTCGTTAATTTAATGCAAACTATTCAAAATACTGACAATTCATTAGGAGGAACACTTATTATGTCCAGCACAACCTACCACCCCATTGAAGGTAGCGCTTCCGCGTTTGCGCTCCAGACCAACGCCGATAACGCGTTAACCAGTCTGGTCAATCCCCAGGATCAATATCAGATGAATTGGGTCAAAGCCGGGGCCATCTGGGGTAGCATCAAAAGCACTTATGATTTAGATGTCACCGTTACTCGACAATTGACCCCCGCTAACACTTTGGTGGAAACCTACACCTTTCAAAATAACACGGCCTTTGATATCAAGACCCTAGATACGCATTTGGGCATTGGCGTGCCTTTGCCGGATTATTACACGAAGGCCAGCGTCGGTTTGACCCAGTGCTGCAGTTCCCATATCTGGTGCGGGGAACAATCCAGCTACATCATGGCTCTGCGCCAAGGTGGCGAAGCCCCGCACTTAGGGCTGGTGCTCCAGCAAGGCGCCCTGAAAGGCTACAGCGTTGAACGGGGCTATGATTTTCAAGACAAAGAAGAAGAAGTCAGCAACAATCGGGGTTTGATCATTTTACATCCGGAAAATTTCACCCTACATCCCGGGGAAACTTACCAACTGGCTTGGCAGCTGCAGTGGTTTGACGACAAGGCGGCCTTTGAAAAAATCCTAAGGTCCACGCCAAACTATATTCATGTCACCGCCAAGAACTTTGTAACCATCGGTGATCAGCCGATTACCTTCAAGGCCCATATTCACGGCCTGACCGCCGCCGTTAAACCCAGCCTAACCTGTAATGGTCAACCTTGGACTTACGAACAATCAGCTGAAGATTTAACCGTCAACTATCCCGTCACCAAGCCCGGTGAATACCGTTTTGATATCACTTGCCAGGGCCACACAACCCACGCCACCTTCTTGGCCACGCCTGAACTTCAAGAAATTGCCGAAAAACGGGTCAGCTTCATTGTGAACAAGCAACAATGCCATGATGCTGACAGTGTCTTAAACGGCGCTTATCTCATCTATGACAACGAAGAACACCAACAATATTACAACCACTTGAATGACCATAACGGTGGTCGCGAGCGGGTGGGCATGGGGGTTTTAGTGGCCCACTATTTAAGACATCATCCCGATGACCGGATCAATAAGAGTCTGCAGGCCTACGTGGCTTATGTCTTCCGGGCCCTCTTTAATACTGAAGATGGCACCGTCTATAACGACGCGCCCCGGAATAACGACCAACCCCGTTTGTATAACTACCCTTGGATCGGCCAATTATTCTTAGAAATGTATCAATTGACCCAAGACAAGCAGTACTTAACCTGGTACTTCAAAGCCATGACCAAGTTTTATGAGCTGGGTGGGGGCCACTTTTATGCCATTGGTATTCCCATGTATGAATCGATCAAGCTCTTCAAACAGGCTAAATTAGACGACTTGGCGGCAGAATTGTTAACCCACTATCGCGCGCATGCCGATTTCATCACGGCTAAAGGTCAAAACTACCCCGAACATGAGGTGGCCTATGAACAAAGCATTGTGGGCCCGGCTGCCAAATATGTCTCTGACGTCTATCGCCTGACGGGAGACTCGAAATATCAAGCGGCGGCCGCCCTGCAATTAAAATCCTTGGATTTATTTGAAGGCTTTCAACCGGATTATCATTTAAACGAAGTGGCCATTCGCCATTGGGACGGCTATTGGTTTGGCAAGCGCCGCATGCTGGGAGATACCTTCCCCCATTACTGGACAGCCTTATCCGGCTTAGCTTTTGCAAACTCACAAACGGTGGTTGCCACCGAGCAATACAGTCAAAAGGCCCAACAATCCTTCAAAGCTGTTTTGAGTTTGTTTAACAGCGATGGCAGTGCTTCTTGTGCCATGGTTTATCCCCTGAGTGTCAACGGGCAACGGGCGCATTTTTACGATCCTTGGGCTAACGACCAAGATTGGGGTCTCTATTACGTTTTAAAACATAATCAATTTTAAAGGGTGGGGAAAATTTTGGATAAAAAATTAAAAACACATGATGGCTGGGATGAATACCGCAACAAGCGGATTTACCGGGCCAAAAAAAATATCGGCTTCTGGCGTTCAATCGGTTTTGGGGTCTTCTCGTCTTATAGTCAAGCCATGCAAGGTATGGTGGTAACTTGGTTACTGTTCTTTTATACCAACTTTTGTGGTCTTTCAGCCGTGGAAGGGGCGTCCATCTTTGCCATTGGCCGGGTCATCGATGCCTTCACCACCCTGTTAGCCGGAAATATCTCTGATAAATTCTATAAGTTTAAAATTGGCCGCCGCTTTGGCCGCCGGCACTTCTTCATCTTCTTAGCTGCGCCGGCCTCCTTATTGGCCATCACCCAGTGGGTCCCAGATATGAATTACTTGTATTATCTGTTGACTTACCTGTTTACCAATATGTTCCTGTCTTTCCTGGAAATCCCTTATGACACCTTATCCAACGAAATGACCAAAGACTACAACCAACGGACCAAGCTGTCCACCTCCCGGATGGTCTTTGCCGGTGCCTTTGCCCCAGTCATTCAGTGGGTCATTGCCCAGATGTTCAAAATGTGGCCCAAATCCAGTCCAATTCCTTACATCACCGCCCAAACTATCTTTTCAGCCGGTGCTTTCGTATTGATCTTGATCACATATTTTACCACTTGGGAGCACTTTGTTACCAAAGAAGAAGCTGCTATTGAAGCTTCCCATGCCCAACAGCATAAAAATGTCTGGCACTTATTTGTGGCTGCTGTGAAAAACTATCTCTCAACTTTCAAGATCAAGGCTTTCCGGATTCACTTATTGATTTTCGGCTCATCTTACTTGGCTGCTTCCGTTTGGGGCACCGTCTTTGCCTACTACATCATCGATGTCATGGGCTTGTCCTCTTCAACGGCCGCTTATCTCAGTATGTTTAGTTTGGTATCAATACCTGTTACAATTATTGCAGGTTGGGCAATCACCAAGATCTCGCCCCGGGCGTTATATATGTTTGCCTATTTACCGATTCTTGTAGCCTGTGCTGCAACCGCTGCCATCGCCTTTATCAGACCACCCCATGTGATTATTTGGTTAAGTATCACTTGTTTCCTTTATAACATTGGCCAATACATTTTGTGGTTCATCCCTTGGAATGTCTTCCCATTCCTGCCAGATATTGACACGGTGGTCACCGGGGAAAATCGCTCTGGGGTCTTCGCTTCCGTGATGATGTTCATCATGCAGACCTTTATCGCCCTAGGTACCATTATCGTTGGTCTGTTGTTAGATGCTTCTGGTTTTATCCAATCCAAAACCGGGACCCTCACCCAACCGACTAGCGCTAAGTTAACCATTATCAGTATCATCAGTATTGTGGTGGGTATTTTAATTATCATCGCGATGCTGGGGGCCTTTAAATTTAAAGTCACCCGTCAATCTTCTGAAGTTATTAATACCGAAGTTGCCCGCTTACGCGCTGGTGGTAAAATGTCTGAAACCAAGCCAGAAGTCAAAGCCGTCATTACCGATTTATCCGGTGTGCCTTTTGACGATATCAAGGTGTGGCACAAGTAATGCCAGCTGCAACTGATTTGGCCTAATTTTTATAAAACTGTCGATATTTGTCTAAAGAAAATGGTGATTGTCATGATTAAAGCTAAAGTTGTGCGGGATACCTTTATTCGCACGGAGTTAAATTATATTGATCATCCCCAGGCCCAATTGAACATGCATTACCACGATGAGTGTGAATTTATGTTGATTCTCGATGGCCAGGGTGACTTTATTTATGATGGCAAACATTACCCCGCCAAAGCTGGCTCCCTGTTTATCATCAAACCCGAAGTCCCCCACCGCTTAGATATGATAAAGTCCAATAATCATATTCGCATCGTCATCGAGTTCGATGGCCAATATATGGATAAAAAGACCAAGGCAATGACCAATTACGGCACCTTTGATTTTTTCGACAAATACCATGGTGTCTACCAACTCCCCACAAGCCTTTATCAAAAAGTGCAAAGTGTGATGACGCAAATTGTCAACGAGCAGGTCAATAAGCAAACTGGTTATTTGGACATGATTGCCTGCAAACTTTGCGAATTGTTTTTGGTCATTCATCGCGATCTTAAATTACGAAAAAATGACGCCGCTTCATCCCCCCAAAGAATTGTTCAAGGCGTCATCAACTATATTGAAGATCACCCGTCGGAAAACCTGTCCTTGGCGGATTTGAGCAAGCAATTCTTTGTGAGTCGCGAGTATTTGAGTCGAATATTCAAGACCTATCAGCAGACCACCGTGCAAAATTACGTCAATCTGTCTAAATCCAGAACCGCTAAGGAATTGCTGAATGCCACCACGGATTCCATCGCCCACATCGCCAAACAACTGGGCTATCAAAGCACGTCCTACTTCAGTACGGTGTTCAAGAATCAAACGGGGATGTCCCCCAGTCAATATCGCACTTACGTTAAAATGACCGATCAGCTGGAGAATGATTATAACAATCGGAATTTAAAGTCGAAACGCTTGTTGGAGAAAATTCGGCCGAAGGATTACTAAATACTGCTTTTATGACGATTAGTTTCAAAAAAGCGACGCCACTCAATTTCAACGAGTAGCGTCGCATTTTTGTATTTTCACCACAAAATATCTTCATGTTTTACAAATCCTGAATATTCGTATCCTTTTGGAATTTGCGCAGGACAAAATAATAAACCGCCCCAATGACCAACCAGGCTAGGCCGATTTCTTTAGCCAAGATATCTAGATTGATCATGACAAAGCCAATGATGATAAAGCCGATGACTGGCACGATCAAATGACGCCAATAGTCTTTGGAGTGCTGGCGAATGAGGTAGTGGTTCACCACAGCCACATGGATAACTAAAAAGGCTGTTAAGGCACCACAGTTGACAATTTGCGACAACACGCCGCTGTTATCCATGAACAGTAGTCCGACCACCAAAGAAACGACAGCCACCAAAATGGTACTGATATAAGGCGTACGGAACTTAGGATGGACTTTGGCCAGGACTTTTGGCAAATTGCCATCCCGGGCCATGCCAAACAAAATCCGGGAAATTGCCGCTTGAGCTGCCAAGGCGTTGGCAAAACCCCAGGACAAAATGGTGGCAATGGTCGTGGTATACATCAAAGGTGTACCCCCAACTTGATAGGCCACCGTATAAAAGGCCGTGTCTAAATCCTTGAAGGAATGATAGTCGGGGATGATCAAAGCCGCCACCCAGGTCTGAACGATGAACAATACGCCCACAATCAGCAATGCCCAAAGAATAGCTTTGCCCACCGTTTTATTGCCACCCTTGGTTTCTTCAGCCAAGGTACTGATGCCGTCAAAGCCTAAAAAACTCAAAACAGCTACCGACACGGCGGTGAGCACGAAACTCATATTAAATTGGCTGGCGTCATACAGGGGTTTGACAGTAAAACCGTGGCCCACGCCATGGGTCAAGCCCCAAATCCCCAGCACCAAGAAAAGCAGTAAGACTAATAATTCACCAATTAAAAAGACAATATTAGCCACCGCTGTAAATTCGATGCCCCGGACATTAATAACGGTATTGATCAAAATGAAAACCACCAGCCAAATCCAGACGGGCACATTTGGCAGTAGAGATTTTAAAGAGTTGGCCGAAATCACATATAACAACGCCGGTACAAAGACATAATCCAAAATAATCATCCAGCCCGCCAAAAAGCCAACGGTTTTATTGATTCCCCGCTGAGCATAGGCATAGACCGACCCGGCAATGGGAAAAGCTTGGGCCATTTGCCCATAACTTAAGGCCGTAAAGAACATGGCCACCATCCCGATGACATAGGTTAAAGCAATCATGCCCTTAGAAGCGGTGATCACCGACCCATAAATCCCAAAGGGGGCAATGGGTACCATGAAAATCAAGCCATAAATAATTAAATCCTTGAGAGAAAGTGTCCGTTCCAATTCCTGTTTATAGCCAAATTTTTCTAGCGAAGATTTATTTTCTGCCATATCCTCATCCCCAATTTAAAAAGTCCCTTTTTTCATGTCCACAAAATAATTGCGTAAGTTGGTAAAAAAGACCCCAGGGTTGTCCACCATATGGTTGTGCCCGCCATTTGGCGTCACCACTAACCGGGCATGGGGCATTTCCCGCTGCATGCGCTGAGCTGTTTCCAAGGGCATGGTTTCGTGGTCGGCAAAGGCTAATAGCGTAGGCACTTGAATCTCTTGCAATTTCTTGGAATAATCCCAGTTATCCAAATCCCCTTGAATCACAAACTCATTGTCACCTTGGAAATTGTTATAAACCGGTTTGGCCTGAATATCCACCAGATGGGCTAGGCGCTCAGGCTGGCGGCGATTGACATATTCTTTATAAAGATGGTCAATGTAGGTGCGATAAGTGGCGTTGGCAAAATCCCCCCGCTTTTCGATATCATCCATAAAGGCATTGACGGCTGGAGAAAATTCTTGTTGGCGGATGGCCTTGATATGGGTCACATAGTCGGGGATATTATCGATCATGCTGATGATAATTAATCCTTTTAAATGTTGGCCATACTTATGGGCGTACATCATGGCAATCATGCCACCCCAGGAATGGCCAGCTAAATAGAAATTGTCATACCCTAGTTTTTGCCGAACTTCTTCAATCTCATCCACGTAGTAATCTTCTTTTAAGAACTTGGCCCGAATCTTGGGGTCATCCCAATTGGGTGTCTCAGAATACCAAGACCCCAGCTGATCGTACATAGTGACTTCGATATCTAAATCTTTTAATCGCGGTCCGAATTCCTCATAGACTTCGTGGGTATCCCCGGGCCCACCGTGTAAACAAAGCAATTTATCTGCGGCACCGGCATTATTGGTGTGGGACCAAAGCTGGTACCCGTTGGCCAGTGGAATCATCTTTGTGTAATCTTTCATGAAAAACGCACCCCTTTTATGAGTTTAAAACGAGTATAAATTAGGAGTAAGTGGCAGTCAAACTTAATTACTCATTTATTTTTAATTTTATGCCATCTATAAAGCATCAGCCTAGCCGTGGGGGGCGAGCACTTTGAAATTTTGTTAGCAAAGCTTACCCAAGCGTTCGAACACCTATCTACCAGGCAAATTCTTAACACAGGACTTCAATCTTAAAATTTGCTAGAATTATCACTGAACTTACGATGTTGATTAAGTTATCAACATGGCGGTTGTCATTATTAATTTATGCAAGTTTTGGAAGGGAGATGTTCATTTGATCCGCAAAATATTTATCCGACTGTTACAACTGATACTAATTGTGTCATCCGTCCTAGGCGTTTTTTTGGATAAGGCGGCTTTTATCATTCCTATGTTCATTTTGACCATCTTTTCTGGCCTGTATTTCGCTATTAATATTAAAACCCACCGCGTCAAACGATTGTATCATGAGTGGTTGAAAATCAAGCATTTGGACTATATCTTTTTAACCGACACCACCCGGGCTAGGGACCAACGCCAGCGGGAGTTATTCGGCCATTATGCTGAAAAAAGCTACGCTACGGTTTGGGGATTCTTGGCGATCACTTCAATGTTTTGTGTGGGCATCAATCTATTGACCACTTCTGGAGATTTGGCCATCAACTTGTTAACCGGCTGCTATACCGTGGCTTTTTTAGGATTTATCTTTTTATATTTCCTAAGGGCCACTAAGCGTTTCAATCAGCACCTGATTGCCAGCTACTTCTTCTTGCAGGTGATCGTGTCCTTAACCCTATTCGTCTTGTTCTTCATCATGGGGGTTACCAGTGACAATATTAATTTCACCACCTTTGTCATTATCTATATCCTCACCAATGTCTTGGTCTTTATCATGTATATCAACATCATGCCCTTTTATCAGTTACGAAAATTGGTAAACTTCACCTCGGTGATCAATGGAGTCACCACCCTGCTGCTATTTTTCGGTACGCTGTTCGGGCAAACCATGAGCACTTATCTCGTCCACGTTTTATCCCAACCCAACCGAGCGGATGTCAACTTCTGGCGGGAACTGCTCCAGCAGTCTTTCTTCCCAACGGTGCGGACCATCGTGTCCATGATTTCCATGGTTTTCTTGATTTCCGGTAGTATTTTGCAAATTTATTTCACGGTCAAGCGGACCAAATCTGAAGCACAACTGGAAACCTTTTTGTTGACTGCGGATCATACGATTGATCAAACTGCCTATGATACCTTAAAGCGCATTGTTTATTGGGGCAGTCGGGCCAATAGTATTACGATTTTCACGAATGATACCTTAATTGCCCGTATCAAAGCCTATGAAGCGGCCAATCACTTAATCGATGACTGAACCATTGCTTCCAAAAAAATCGCCCGCTACCGAAAAGCCGGTAGTGTGCGATTTTTTAGTTGCTTGGACCTATCATGATTAAGCACGAAGCTGGGCTTTTTTAAACAAGTCTATTTTCTTGTCTAAATATAGGAAGAAAATTGTCGAAAAGTTGATTTATACGTCAATTTTGATTATATTTAGTATGGAAGGAATCTGGCTGTAAACGCTATTTTTTTACGTCATTCACTGCGTTTCACAGCTGTTTAACGCCCCAAAGTCGCGATAGGTTCCCACCTCAGTTAGGGAACTATCACATGGAGGATTTGAGAAAATGATGAAGAATCGGCAAGGTTACAAAAAGCTCTATAAATCGGGGAAATTATGGGTCGCCGTCAGTTCTGGTTTAATTTTTTTAGGTGCTGGCGCATTAACTGATCAAACACAAGTCGTTCAAGCAGATACACTGACACCAACCCAACAAAATCAGGCCAACACTGCGGCGGTTGATACGGCTGAGCAAGCTGCGGTGGCGCCACAACCGGTAGCCACCACGGCAGCCGTTCAACAAGCACCCGTTGAACCCAGGACTGTTGCCTTACAAACAACTGTTAACACATCCCTAGGTGTCAAAACCGTTGCGGTGACTGGAACAACTGGCACCACGTTCACCGTAAATGCGCCTGTTGTGGCCGGCTACACAGCTGATCAACCAACGCTGACCGCCACGATCAACACCGCGGGCACAATTGCAACTATAAATAATAATCCTTACATTACTTATACACCAGTCGCTACCCCAGCCCAACCAACAGCGGCCGCCGCTAATACCACGACACCCGTGGAACAAGCGGCTAAAGCTGCTACTGCGACGGCAACACCTGCAACACCTGCAACACCTGCAACACCTGCAACACCTGCAACACCGCAGACTACTGCACCGGCGGCTACGGCACAACCTACTGCAGCCCCAACAAGTACCCCGGCTACGCAGGCTGCTGCAACAACACCAGCGCCTACTGCGGCTAAAGCTGCGGCCAGCGCTGATGCTGCTAAAACTACTACGGACGCGGCCAAGCCGGATGCCACCAAAGCAGTTAGCCCAATAGCAGCTGATCAGACCAACACGACTTTCACTGGAACAACGACCATTGATGATAGTAAGCCTAGCGATGCTCAAGCTGTTTATAACTTAACTGGGTCTTATCAAAAGGGCGATGTTGTCCGGATTCTGACACCCCAAGGCGCATTGAATTTCATGAGCATGGGCGCTATTTCCGCTGCCTCCCGGACACAAACAACCACTACCATTGATGGCCAAACTTACGATGCCATCGTTTTGACCTTTAACAATAGCGCCCAAATCAGTGCCCCTATTTATTATCAAACCAATACTAACAGCAAATATTTGGCCGATGGCAAGCCTACAACAGCACTGCCCTTCACTGTCCAAGTCAACGGCAATGCTGTGGCCCAATTAGATACCACCGTGAATAAGGTTGTGAAACGACAAGGCACTGAGTCGCAAGTTCGTGACTCCATGATGATTGCCAATTATACGGCTGCGGCCGTTGATCCCAAGGATGGCCTGACATATGGTCATGATGCATTAGCTATTGCCAATTGGAACCAACTCGCCGGTCGTTTAAGCGATAATCTATTTTCAAATATTAAAAATTATGATGTTTTGACCGATGATTTTGTTGTGACTTTTTCAGCACCAACCGGGACCAAGTTCACCGGCACCACTAAAAATAAAGCCGATGCCCCTTATACAGTGACAACTAGCGATAGTCAAGTGGTGGTCACTTTTAAAGCAGGCACGACTTGGGGAGATATCTCCAATAGTGGCACCATGGATATTACCAGTCAATATGCTAGTAAACTAACTAAAAATGTCTCACTGGATTTACCGGTACAATATAAATTAGGCGTTAACGGTTCCCCGTTTACCTTTAATATGCGGGCAATTTCAGTCTTCGGTTACCAGGTCCTGCAATATAAACTATTTACTAACACAATTACCTTTGACGGCTTTTCTAGCAATCTTAATGGCGCCAACAACTCAGATATGTCCACGATCACCTCAGGGCCAACCGATGCAGCATCAAATGTTTTTTGGGTCAATGCCACCGATGTCAGTACCTTTGATTACGCTGGCCACCCGGAAGTTCAATTGACCATCAATCCTAGTATTCCAAATAGCATGGGGCTTACCAGTGTCACGAACATCGGGAACCCTAGTTATTGGCAGAGTATTGGTTTCACGGATAATGTGGTCGTTATCTTTACCACTGCTAGTGGTAAAACCGAGACGCAAAAAATAGTTGATGGTCAAAGCGCTTATATCGCCACCATTGGTTCCGCTGCCGATCCGATCATCTCCGCCACCATTCGTAGCGTGGACGCTGTCCGGCCAACTGGTTCTATGAATACCACCACTGCTAATAAAAGTATCGAATACCATGCCACTTTTTATACCAAAGATCCGGTGACCGTTCAGTACCATATAAATGTCACACAAAAAGATGCAGACGATAAGATTTTAAGTGGTGGTGAAAAATGGGTCACAGTTAATTACAGTAATGGTCCGGCTATTACCATGTGGGAGAAATACTGGGGTGCTGACCCAGCTTACTTCCTTTGGAGTGGTCGCTCAAATCCAGGTTATTTGGAAAACATTAAGTTTGCCAATCCTGGTCAAACGGTCTACTTCAAAGATGGCTTACAATCCCT
This sequence comes from Lactobacillus sp., assembly GCA_022484695.1. Classification (GTDB taxonomy): domain Bacteria; phylum Bacillota; class Bacilli; order Lactobacillales; family Lactobacillaceae; genus Agrilactobacillus. The sequence continues at coordinate 441,958 of JAKVKU010000001.1, read as the reverse complement.
TGCTGCTCGAGCAGGCACAGTTGGTAAAACATCGCCGTTTGCCCCAGGTCAAAATGAAGCGTCTTATGGCACCTATGTCCAAGCTAACCCTGATGCTGTAGGCGGCTATGTACGTGTCCCTAAAGGTACTGCCTTTGCCGGCCAAGATGCCCTGCGAAAAGCCTGGAATCAACCCAATTTACAGGTCGAAAGTTTCACGGATAAAAATGGTGACACCGTGCTGTATCTCTCCCATTTGAAGTACACGAATAGTGCCGTGTTGGCTGGCCTTATTCCAGTGGTTATAGATAGCAGCTTAGCGCCCGGTACCCAAATCACGTTTAATTCTTGGGATTTTGCCGTACGGCCGGACACCACCATTTACCGAGCTGATGGCACCCAGTTAACCCGGGGGACATCTTATCAAGATGACTGGAATAATGGTAATTTCTATCACAATGCTTGGGAAAGTAAGAACTTCATCTTGACGGTCATTGGCGCCACAGAGTTCTCCCAAACTGCTGGTATTAAAGGTTCTAGTGATACGATTTCTAGCAACACTGCCAAAGTCGATGTGACCAACCCGACGGCCACTGTGACCCAAAACTTGTACAACGGGTTATCCACTGCTATCAATCGGACAGATACCAATTTGAATCTTGTGGATAAGACTGGGCAACACCTTTTCTTGACGGCGCCCGTCAAAATCCTGGATGCTGATAATAATGATATTTCTAGCCAAGCCACGATCACCTATTTAGGTGGGGATGGCAAAGAAACCGACTATACCAACGCGGCCAGTGTGAAGGTCAGCGGGATTAGTTTAGCTTCAAAGGCGCTGGCTAAGTTGGTTTATGAAACCAAACTGGCTGACGCAGATATTAAGGGGTCAGTGATGAACAAGACTTATCAAGTCTTCGCCAGTGCGACACCTTATGATGCCAATGGCAATCCCATCAGCACAACTGATCCAACAACACTAACGGTCATCCCAACGCGCCAAGTCACTGATACTTGGCAAGTCCTGGTCAAAGATGCCAACGGTAACCTCACCCCTTACAACGCTGGTCAAGCTGACAAAACGACCAGCGGGTTAGCTGGTAGTAATTACACCAGTGCGGCCCCTTACGCCAAGGGCGATGTTATTGATAAAAATTATACGGTCGCCGATGTATTGGATGCCAAGGGCAATGCCATTGATCCTACGAAACTGCTATTTACCGATACGACGCTGGATAAAGATGGCAATCCTACTGGTAACACCTATCAAGTAATTGTCACGGCGAACACGGAAACGGTTACGAAGAAAATCACTTATACCGTGAATTTCCAAGGGGCTGGGGATCAAACACCGGCACCAATCACCAAGACGGTGACTTGGACTGGGGTTATCAACAGTACCAGCAATGGTATTGAACTGCGCAGTGCCGATGCCACTGCTACTGGCGTTTGGACACCGGACACCACGGATATTGCGGTAGATGTGCCTGAAATTGCCGGCTACACTGCCGATAAGACCAAGGTCTTCACCGACCCACTGGCTCAAACTGCCACGGAACCAACTGATCAAACGGTGACGGTGACTTACACGAAGGTTGATACCAACGTGACCACTAAAGTTAATTTCGTGGATGAAAACAATGCGGTTATTAGCTCTGTTGATAAAACTGGTGAAGCCGGTACAACTGTAGATGTTGGTGCTGATGTGCCTGCCGGCTATACGGCCGTTGATCCAACTACCGTTACGTTATCTAAAGATGGCGTGGTCAATATCAAAGTTGAGAAGAAAGCACCAGTCGAAACTGATGTGACTACCACGGTTAATTTCATCGATGAAGCAACCAAGCAGCCAATCAAGACAGTTGAAAAAACTGGGAAAGCTGGCGAAAGTGTCGATGTTGGCGCTGATGCACCAGCTGGTTACACTGCCGTTGATCCAACTAGCGTTACTTTAACTGATGCCGGCATCGTCAATATCACGGTCAAAAAAGATGCGCCGGTTGAAACTGATGTGACGACAACGGTTAATTTCGTTGATGAAACAACTGGTGAAGCAATCAAGTCTGTGACCAAGACCGGGAAAGCCGACGACCAGGTGGATGTGTCTGCTGATGTACCGACTGGCTACACGGCGGTTGACCCAACTACTGTTACGTTGTCTAAAGACGGCGTGGTCAATATCAAGGTTAAACAGGAAACCCCTGTTGAAACTGACGTGACTACTACCGTTAATTTTGTGGATGAAACAACTGGTGAAGCAATCAAGTCTGTGACCAAGACCGGGAAGGCTGACGACAAAGTCGATGTCGCTGCTGACCTGCCGACTGGCTACACGGCCGTTGACCCAACTACCGTCACTTTATCTAAAGATGGTGTGGTCAATATCAAAGTGAAACAGGAAGCACCGGTTGAAACTGACGTGACCACCACCGTGAATTTCGTCGATGAAACCACTGGGCAAACCGTTAAATCCGTTACGAAGACTGGGAAAGCTAACGACAGTGTGAATGTTTCTGCTGATGTCCCTTCCGGTTACACTGCCGTTGATTCAACCACTGTTACGTTGTCTAAAGATGGTACGGTTAACATCAAGGTCAAAAAAGACGCACCCGTTGAAGTGGACGTTACAACCAAAGTCAACTTCGTCGATGAGGCAACTGGCCAACCAATCAAGTCTGTGACTAAGACTGGGAAGGCTGGCGACAAGGTAAACGTTGCCGCGGATGTCCCTGCTGGCTACACTGCCGTTGATTCAACCACTGTTACGTTGTCTAAAGATGGTACGGTTAATATTACGGTCAAAAAAGATGCACCGGTTGAAGCGGACGTGTCCACCAACGTTGATTTCGTGGATGAAAATGGCAATACCATTCATTCCGTGACCAAGACTGGTAAACCTGGCACAACCGTTGATGTGAAGAACGATGTCCCTGCCGGCTACGATCCAACCGACTCCACCATCATCACTATAACCAAAGATGGTAAAGCTATCGTTCATGTTAAAAAACAACAAACCACGCCACCGGTTGAAGCAGATGTTTCCACGAACGTTGACTTCGTGGACGAGAATGGTAAGGTTATCCATTCTATGACGGTAACAGGCAAACCGGGTTCTACCGTTGATGTGAAGGGCAGTGTCCCTGCCGGCTACGATGCCACAAGTTCTACAATTGTGACCATCACCAAGGACGGCAAAGCTATCGTCTATATCAAGAAACACGTCGACCCTAGCAAGCCGACTGACCCTAGCAAACCAACCGATCCGACAAAACCTACTGACCCTAGTAAGCCTACTACGCCAACCGACCCAACAGAACCTACCGACCCTAGTAAGCCTACTACACCAACCGACCCATCTAAACCTACCGATCCTAGCAAACCAACAACACCAACTGATCCAACGAAACCTACCGAACCAACAACGCCAACCACACCACCTACTACCCCAACAACACCGACGACGCCTACTACACCGGCGACACCACAACCAACAACGCCGCCAAGTTCCAATGGCATTCTAGGTCAATTGGTCAATACCGCCAATTCAAACGCAACTGGTACGCCAAATGACGCCAAGAACAAGCAAACTCCAGCAAAGGCTACCGGCTTAACGCCACTGCCACAAACTGGTGAAGCTAAACAAACTTGGCTGCAAGTGCTGGGTGTGGGTATCTTAGGCTTTGCGACTTTAGCTGGTTTAATCACTATTGGTCGTAAGCGCCATGATAAGGCAAGTAAACCTGCCGACAAAAAATAAGTTCAGCGCTAAATAAAAAAACTTCCGGGAAAATCATTTTCCTAGAAGTTTTTTTATTTACATAAATTTTTATACAGATGTCCAACCACCATCAATGGCAATGGTTTGACCAGTGGTATAAGATGACGCTTCTGACGCAAATAATAATAGTTGACCTAACAGCTCATCGATTTTACCCGGCCGGCCAATTGGACAGCGGCTCTTCAACAGCCCCCGAGTGTTGTCGTCCATCACCATCATTTCGCTGGGGAACATCCCCGGCGCAATGGCATTCACCGTAATGTTATATTCAGCCCACTCTTGGGCCAAACTGCGGGTAAAGTTTGGCACCGCCCCTTTGGTGGCGTTATAAACTAGGTTCGGCATATGAAAGCCGGCAATCAGTCCAAACATGGAACAAGTATTGATGATGCGGCCATAATTGTTGGCGATCATATGCTTCCCACATTCCCGGGCCATTAAGAAATAACCGGACAAGCTCACGGCCACCACCTGTTGCCAATCCGCCAAGGATAACGCCACAGATGGCGTAACCTTGATGGCCCCAGCATTGTTCACCAAAATATCAATCTTGCCAAAATGGTCGGCTGCAGTTTGCACAGCTTTGACCACGTTGGCCTCATCGGTCACATCCAATTGAACAGGCAAGCATTCCCCGCCATTGGCTTCAATTTCCTGCTTTAAGGCCTCCAAGCGCTCCACCCGCCGAGCCATGACCGCCACTTTGGCACCATTTTCTGCTAAAGCTTTGGCATATTCATGGCCTAAACCTGAAGAAGCTCCAGTGACAACGGCAACTTTTCCAGTGAGATCTAAGTAATTTTTCATAATATAGCTCCTTATATGTTTTTTAGAAAGCGTTTACACTTTAATTATAGCAAACTCACTCAAAAAAGCGTCAAAATAGTATTTATAAAAAATAATTATTTTTCAAGTGTGTGCCAGCATCCCCATGCAAAAAAATATGCGCCTCAATCAAAGCAGCTAAACTTTGACTAAGACACATATTGCAGTTTTAACAGATGGTATTTCTCAAGTCCCAGGATCTATGGTGCTTTGATCAAGGTCCAAGTCGCCGTGGATTGATAGGTCCCCGGCGTCACAGTTTTAACCTGCGGAATTTTCAAAGTCGTGCTGTTGTTTAAACTCCCCGTATAACTGTCGGCGGAATTGGTAAACAGCGTGACTGGGGTATTATTATCCGACGCCAGAAAACTTTTTCCATTCACGTTTAAGTTGAATTGCGCAGTACCACCCTTATCCGATGATAAATAGTTCTGATCATCCATATTGCGGAACGGTGAAAAACCCACCGTTAAGGTCCACTTCTTACCGGATACGGCTAACAAATCGTTGTTATTGCCATCATAGTTAGTGCTGGCCTTAACGTTCCTCTTGGGGACATAATTCAAGGTCAACCCCGCTGGGTTATAAAAATCTTGAATACTGGGCGTCGTGTAATTGGTGCCGTCAAATTTATTGAACAATAAATTCGGCACCGCAATCAACTTCACCACAGCTGGCTCTACGGTTAGCGGCGCATAGTTGGACTGCCAAATCGCCGATTGATTATCTTTTGTAATCGTGATGTTCAATTTTAAATAATATATGCTTGAACTAGGCATTGGTACGTTCGTCCAAGTCAATGTTTTCCCATTTCCAGCTACCGTACCTCCCGGATTAGACAAGAGCTTGTAGTTGGAATCGTATATTTGCCACTTATAACTCACCCCAGCGCCAGTGGGTGGTGTCATCGTATCCAAAGCGGGTGGATAATAGGTCAATGTATCGCCTTCAATGACGTTTTGCTTCGTCAAGCCACCTATTGTGACCTGGGCACCGCCGCTAAGTTTCCCACCACCGGAATTGGTTGCCGTAGCAGTGGCTGTGCTAACTACCCCAGCAGCCTGCTTCAAGTTGTCATCAGTAGGGGATAATGTCGACGTGAAGTTCGTTTGGATCCCGGTACTGTTGGAAAAAGCTCCTAACGAGCTATCCCCGAAAGCCCAACTAACAGTGGCCGTACTATTGGCCGGCGTCAAATGAGCATCTAGGCTAGTGGTTTGGCCCCAAAATATCGTGGCCGGTGTGGCCGTTGGTGCGATAGCTGTGGCATCAACAGGTTGTGGGGCAATGTTGACGGTAACCACCCGGCTATACTTAGTGTCCACAGTTATACCAAGCCAGTTAACATAAGTTACTGCAATCTGATAATAGTGTGTCCCCACAGCTAGATCATTAAAGGTCAGGGCTACATTGGCTGAATAATTATTTGGTTTGGTTCGATTAAACCCTGTTGGTACATTGTTCCAACTGCCATTAACATACTCCCGGACCGTGGCATTCTTGAGGATACTTCCGCTAAAACCTACATCATCCTTATGCATGGCAGTAAAACTAATCGTTGTCGTGGGCGCTTTAATCGCATTCACATCACTGGGCTGAGCAGTAATGCCGTTAGAAATAACAATACCACCTAAAATTTGCCACCCTGCAGCTGAAACAGTATTCTCCGGTGTCGGTGCAGCCGCTTGAACCACATCCGGTGACTTCAGAAGCTGCTGGCCCACGACACTCAGCCCAACCAGCGCCAACAATACCCAAAGGATGCGAACGAGTTTAGTGCTATTTTTTCTCATATGTTCGCTCCTTTTGCCGGCGAATGCCGCCTAGAATAATGGCCAAGCTGATCAATTCCACGCCAATAAGCATCAGCCAATAATCCAACTTGTCCCCGGTTTGGGGCAAGAAGCCGGCTAGTTTTTGAACCATCCCCGTGGGCTTGGCAGCACCAGTTTGCCCGGTACTTGGCGGTTGGCTGGGCTTGGTGGGTTCTTGGGGTTGGGGCTTAGGTGGCACCGTTTCATCAGGTTTAGGCGTGGGTTCGGGTTGATCTTGACAAACTGTAAATTGACCGGTGCTGGATTGGGCATAAACCGTTTGCGACGGCGCAAGGCTAGCAACGATAATCATTATGGCTACCAATATCCCAGTAACACTGATATTGATTTTTAATAAAAATTTTGCCATATCAACGCCTCCTACGTGCATGTCCCTTCGCGTGCTTGCTTTGTTGTTTCCGTCTTCTTAAATAGTAAGCCAGTAAAATCCCATTGATCACCAGCAACAAAATAACAATTACAATAATCCACAACGTCCAATTATTGGTCTTCTTAGTGCCAACCTTCTTGTTAATGGCCTTGTTTTGCGTATCTGTCACGGTAAAGTTTCGATTGAAAGTCCAGGTCTTATCCACCGCATGGATAACCAGTTTCAGATGATATTTCCCCGGTTCAATGGCATTTTTACCTGTTGGAATTTGTAAATCAAAATTTGAATTTGGTGCCATGGAGCCATCATTGATGGTCTTATGGTAGACCCGCTTGGCATTGCCCTGACGAGTCACGTCAGCGTTAACGGTCATCCCCCGAAACATCGTGGGTGCCACATTGCGCACATTGGCGATGATATAAGGGATACGATTAACTGCGTCTGGGGCGACTTTACTTAACTTCAGGTCCGGTATCAATTTTTCCTCCGGATTCTGGTTTAAACTAACGCCCAGGGCCATGGCAAATTCGTTGGAAAGCCCAAATTGGGTCTTACTTTTAGCTTGGCTGGACTGGTCAAAGGCATAGATACTGCCTAAAATCTGACCCTTAAAGCCGTCTTTGGGAATAATGTATTCAAAACTCACGGTCTTGCTTTCTTCTGGTTCTAAGTCGATAGCCACGGGTTTTGAAAACAGTTGATTCAAGCGATACTGGGCTGACTTATCAGCCTTTTTATTGCTGGGGGTATAGTTGATCTGCCCCGCATTATTGGTGGTGGCCGCTATCGGGGTAACTTGAATCGTCCGACTGTCGGTCTTACTGGTGTTTTGTACCACCACCCCCAGCTTGCCGGTTTGCCCCGGGGTCACCTTTAAATCAAAATAGCCGAGAGATTTATCGGTCTGATTATCCGGATATGCCGGGGCAATATAGAACTGTGCCCCCGTTGGTGTGCCGGCAGCTTGGACCGCCTGGGGTGCGGCTAAACCTAAAAACCCGGCCAACGCCACGATTACCGCATAAAAATATGTTTTTATCTTCATCGTTAAATCTCCCAAAAAAAGCTGTGACAAAAAATTGTCATCAGCTCTCTAATTGTAAAATATCAATATTTCTGTTCGTTTATAAATGTGCCAATGGCCCTAGGAAAACGAGCTGAAAGCCCTCCCGGAACAGTAAATCAAACTTGATTAAGCACCAACCGCTAAGGTCCAAGTAATGGTGGATTGATAAGTTGCTGTAGAAGGAATATTAGCGGCTTGCTTAGGGATTGTTAGGTTCGCGTTAGTTGGATCCGTCAAGTTCCAAGATGTATCCCCTTTACCAGTAGTCCCCGTGGCGGTGGCCACATTTGTTGCCGTAGCACCAATGTTAGTACCCGCTAAAGGCAAAGCTTCTGTGGTATTAACACTATTTTTACCATCAGCCTTTAAGTTCAAGGCGATATTGGTTAAATCTGGAGCACCCTTTTGATCTTTAAAAGTTGGGTTCATAGCTGCACTGAGTTTCCAGCCGGTCGTTGCCCCTCGCATATCTTTGATTGCTAAAAGACCTTTGTTGTTCCCATCAAAGGCTTCTCTATCTTTAGAAGAAGCAGCATCACCAGTTGCCACGTTGCTATCTTTTAGCTGTTGTGTCCCACCATTTAATAGCGTAGACATCGGTACGGCGCCAAAGTTCAAATCAGGCACCGCAAATAATTGTAAAGTCCCAGCTGTAATGGTGAACTGTGCCGTGGACTTAGCTGAGGCAGTTTCTGCAGTTGAAGCAGCAAAGTAATTACCACCCGGTGTAACGGCAGTATTAGCTTTCAGGTTATAGGTTGCATCCCCAGGGCCAGTTCCACCTTCGGTTGCAGCAGCATTCGCCACACCAGGTGCAATCAACAATCCGGCTAACAAACCGGTTAATATTAAACCAATCTTAGAATGTTTCATGTAATATCCTCCTAAATCCCAAATCATTTACTTCTCAAACCCTTGGCATCAAAATTGATATGCGCTGATCTGTATTCCCCTAATGCCGACCCAACGGTAAACCCTAATTGGGTCGTGATCAGCTTGATACCGCTTTAATACCTTATAGAGCCATTATATCAAGTTTTTGAAGAATAAACTAGAAAAGGTGGCTCTTTTGGACACATTCAGTAAAAATGTCTCATTTTTTCCAAAATAAAACCTCAAAAGTTAGTTCCAACTTTTGAGGTTTTATTGTTTAAACGAACAGGCTCAGTAGCAAGACACCGCCCAAGCCAACGATGGCAATCAGCGTTTCTAACACTGTCCAGGTCAATAAGGTTTCTTTCACACTTAAGTCAAAGTATTCTTTAAACATCCAGAAACCAGCATCGTTTACGTGACTGGCTGCTAAACTCCCGGCACCAATGGCTAGTACCATTAACGCAGAGTTGACACCAGCTTGTTGCATCAACGGTAGCACCAAACCACTGGCAGTCAAAGCCGCAACGGTAGCTGACCCTAAAGCGATCCGTAGTACCACGGCGATCAACCAGCCTAAGATCAATGGAGAAATGTCAGAACCGATGAATAAGTTCTTAACGGCGTTCCCGACCCCACCATCAATGAGGACTTGTTTGAAGGCACCGCCACCACCGATAACCAGTAGCAGCATGGCAATGGATTTCACGGCTTCTTCCAGGGTATTCATAATATCTTTCACTGGAATATGCCGGCGAACACCCATGGCCCACATGGCAAACAGCAATGAAATCAGCATGGCAATACTTGGGGAACCAATAAAGGCAATAAAGTTATCTAACCCCGATGGATTCTTCGGGGCGACCCCACCATGTATGGTCATTTGATAAATGGTGGCAATGGCCATCAAAATAACGGGGAATAAAGACGTTAATACGGCAGAACTAAAGCTAGGCGTGTCTTCTAACTTAAAGGTCTTCTGAGGGCCTAAAGCGGTCAGATTACCGGTCCGTTCAAAGGCAGCTGGGGCATACTTTCTAGCAACTTTGGCAAACAATGGTCCGGCTACTAAAACGGTTGGAATGGCAATAATGATACCATAGGCTAACACGTGCCCAGTTTGGGCGTTCAACGCGGTGGAAATAGCGGTTGGTGCCGGATGGGGTGGTAAGAACCCATGGGTCACGGACAAGGCCGCGGCCATGGGAATCCCCAAGGTCAGTAATGGCACACCGGCTTCAACGGCAATGGCGAAGACGATTGGTACTAACAAAACGATCCCGACTTCAAAGAATAGGGCAATCCCGATGATGAAGGATGCTAATACCACGGCCAGCTGTAAGAACCGGCGGCCAAAGGCATTGATCAAGGTATGGGCAATCCGATAGGCCCCGCCGGCGTCAGCCACCAAGCGACCTAACATGGCCCCAAACCCAAAGACTAGGGCCAACTCACCCAATTGCGCGCCGATCCCGTTTTGGATACTGGTGGCAATCTTAGCCGCTGGCATCCCCAAACCTAGTGCAACGGCTACGGCAGTGATAATCAAAGCAACGTAGGTGTTTAACTTGAATTTAATAATTAAGACAAGCAATAAAATAATACCAAGTAACAAAATCAGCATCTGCATTCTTGTTTCCTCCTAACTCATGTGGTGGATACGGTTACATTTTTATGAAATAATCACTTGAGTTAAATCTCAAGTGAGGGTACTCAATTAATCTTCATCCGCTAATTTAATTTGCGGATTTGGGTGTTTCCGTTGGAAGTCGGCAATGGCACCATATTCACTGGATAATTCCCGAGTCAGGCGAATCCAGATTGGCAATAATTCCCGATAAACTTCAAAGTTCTTTTCATTGGGTTTATGGGTATTAGTGGTGCCTACCATGTCTTTGACCACATTCAAATCCTTGGCCAAACCTAGGCTTTCCATGCCTAACACCACGGCTCCTAAAGCAGAACTTTCAAAACTTTCAGGGATATTCACGTCTTGTTCGAAAATATCCGCCAGCATTTGCCGCCATAATTCACTGCGGGCGAAACCGCCAGTAGCTTGAATGGATTTTGGCTTGCCGGTGATGCCTTCGATCATCAACATGACCATATAGAGGTTATAAACGATGCCTTCTAGGGCGGCCCGGACCATGTGGGCCCGGGTATGTTGCCGGGTCAAGCCGAAGAAGCTGCCCCGGGCATTGGCATCCCAAATTGGGGCCCGTTCCCCGCCTAAATAAGGATGGAATAATAAGCCATCGGCACCGGCGGGAATTTTAGAGGCAATATCCGTCAGAATTTCGTAGGAGTCGATCTGCATTTGTTCGGCGGTGATTTTTTCAGGGGCGAATAATTGATCCCGGACCCAACGGAAGACGATGCCGCCGTTGTTCACGGGGCCGCCCACGACCCAATGATTTTTGTCTAAATAATAGGTAAACAAACGGCCTTCTGGATCCACGACTGGCTTGTCCACCACCACCCGGACCGCCCCAGATGTGCCAATGGTCACGGCCAAGACGCCGGGATCAATGGCGTTGACCCCTAAGTTACTCAAAGTCCCATCACTGGCCCCTAAAATAAATGGCGTGCTAGGGTCAATGCCGGTCACTGAGGCATAAGATTCGGTCATGCCGGTGAGTTGATAAGTGGTGTCCACCAATTCTGGCAATTGTTCCCGTTTCACCCCGGTCATCTCTAAGGCCTGGTCATCCCAATCCATGGTGAAAATGTTGAATAAGCCCGTGGCGTTGGCTAAGGAATAGTCCATCACATAGCGGCCAAATAATCGGAATAAAATATAGTCTTTAATGCCGATGAAATGAGCGGTTTTGTTAAACAAATCCGGCTGTTCATTCTTTAACCAGAGTAACTTCACAAACGGTGACATGGGATGGGTTGGGACCCCGGTTCTAGCAAACACTTCGGCACCCTTGCCGTTTTTCTTCAAATCAGCAGCGTATTTAGCCGCCCGATTATCCGCCCAAGTGATCACCCGGGTCAGGGGTTTGTTATCTTTGTCCATCAAAATCAAGCTATGCATCGCCGCGGAGAAAGAAATACCCTTTAATTCTCCAGATTTGACGTTGCCTTTACGCATGACTTCAATTAAGCCCGCAATGACTGCTTGAAAAATTTCTTCTGGATCTTCTTCGGCCATATCCGGCACATCTTGATATAACGGATAAGGATTATTAGCATATGCCTGGGCTTTACCCTGCAAATCAAATAAAACAACTTTAGTACTGGTGGTCCCTAAGTCCACGCCGATCATGTAATCCATCACTAAAACCTCCTACTTTTTGTAATCCAAGTACGACCTATTTGGGGTCCACATCGTGACCGCCAAAGCCATTCCGTAATGCTGCCACAACTTGTCCGGTGACAGTGTCCGCAGCTTCGGAGCGATAACGCATCATCAAAGCACTGCTGATAACGGGGGTAGCCACGTGTAAGCGAATGGCTTCTTCAACGGTCCAAGCCCCTTCGCCAGAAGAATGCATGATACCTTTGATGGAATCCAAATTAGCATCTTTATGAAAAGCTGATTCAGCTAATTCCATCAACCAACTGCGGACCACCGAGCCGTTATTCCAAACCTTAGCCACGGCCTCATTGTCATAATCATATTGGCTTTTAGCTAGAACTTCAAAACCTTCACCAATGGCTTGCATCATCCCGTATTCAATCCCGTTATGCACCATCTTCAAATAATGTCCTGAACCGGCAGGGCCAGTGTATAGATAGCCATCAGGTGCAGCAATGGCTTTAAACAATGGTTCGATCCGGCTAAAGTAAGCCGCATCCCCGCCGATCATGAAGTTCCCATTTTGCCGCGCCCCGGACATGCCCCCGGAAGTACCCACGTCAAAGAAATGAATTCCCTTTTCCTTCAAGAGATTGTAATGTTCAACGGAGTCTTTGTAATAAGAATTACCCCCGTCAATCACCACGTCGTCAGTTGCCATGACCTGTGTCAAGTTTTCCAAAGTAGCTTGGGTTGGTTTACCAGCCGGTACCATGACCCAAATAATTCTAGGCGTATCTAGTGCCGATGCTAACGCTGCAACTGAATCCACCGCCTTAGCACCATCTGTACTGACTGCTTGGCGCGCGTTTGGATCTAGGTCAAAAGCCACAACCTCAATATCATGGTCCAACATATTTTTGACCAGATTACGCCCCATCTTACCTAAACCAATCATACCTACTTGCATAAGATTTTGCTCCTTTTTTATCTCGAAATTCAGTTATTTTCTTTTCTGACTGTAGTATATGTAAATTCTTTTCAGATTGCAAGCGATTTAACTCGTAAATTATTTTCTTATTTGAAGCCAAGTGGTATACTCTAGGTAAGATAAAAATGGGGGGCTTTTTATGCAAAATTTCCAGTTACAACTACAAATTTACCAAGATAATTTGAGTCCCCGGGAGCAAGCTTTGGCCCGTTACTTAACCGAACACCAGGCGGCGGCCAGCCAATGGTCTATTTCTGAATTAAGTAAACGCACTAAGATTTCCACGGCGACAATTTCTAGATTTGCCAAAAATCTGGGGTATGCGAATTTTCAAAACCTGCGGGTGGCCCTGGCCCAAAGCCAAGATCAAGCTTCCCAACTTTTTGCTGAAATCAGCCCCCAAGATGATCTCATCACCATGGCCGGTAAAATATTTTCATCGAACATCGAAGCCCTGCAAGCTACCCAGGCCAATTTGACCCCAGAAAGTCTACGCCTGGCAGTGACTTACATCATCAATTGCCAACACTTGGGCATCTATGGCTTGGGTGCCAGCAATATCGTGGCTTTAGATGGGTATCATAAATTTCTGCGGACAGCCATTGAAGTGCTCTACGCCGCTGATTACCACATGCAACTCATGAGCATGACCCACTTGACTGCCAAGGACGCCACCATCGTGGTGTCCCACAGTGGTGAGGATAAAGACGCGCTAAGTTTGGCTAAAATCGCCAAGGATAACGGGGTGCCTCTGATTGCCATCACCAGCTCCCCCAGCTCCCATCTGGCCAAAATGGCCGATGTTTATTTCGTATCCGTGGCCGAAGAATCCAAATACCGCACCGAAGCTTTACATGCACTGATCGCCCAAATCAGCATCATGGATACCTTGTTTATGCTCAGTGCGGTGAAGACGGATAGCCAAACGGCGCCGTTGTTCCAGGAAATTCGTAAGCAGATTGAGCAAACACGAGAATAAGGGGTGTAATATCAGTGAGTGACAAATTATTAGGTTTAATCATTGGTGCTGTCATAGGCCTTTTTTGCATTATCATGGGAATCCAACTGCTGCGAAACAAGTGGCTGCGCCTGATTGCGGGGAATACCTTTGGCGATGCGCCTAAAGAATCAGTGGAAAAGGTACGCAAGCCCTTGGGTGTCTTCGTTTTTCTAGTGGGTTGTGGTTGTGTTGCCTTAGGTATCGCTATCTATCTGGGGTATTTAGGACCGGCTCATTGAGTTAGACTGACAATTAGGAGGTATTCGAATTGAGTGACAATCTATTTTATTTATTATTCGCGGGCATCCCCGGTATCTTTGTGACTATCTTAGGTATCCAATTGTTTCGAAATAAGTGGTTGCGCTTGATTGCCGGCAATACCTTTGGCGATGCCCCTAAATCAGAAACAGATCGCTTGCACAAACCTTTGGGTATCTTCTGTATTATTTTTGGCCTTTTCTTGATTGTCATTGGTGTAGCCGGATGGTTGGCCGCCATTTAAATGGTTTAGTTCAGCTAACCTCTTTTCTGTAACCGTGCTATCTAAAGTTTCTATAATCAGGTCATTCCCCGTTTGGATTATTTAAAACGGCTCATTAATTTCAACTGATTTGCAAATAGGAGGTGCAGCCATTGCGTGAAGGTCTACAGATGTTATTGTTCGTAGGTATTCCGGGGGCTTTGATAATCATCGTAGGTATCCAGTTGCTTCGAAACAAACTAAATCTAATGGTTGCAGATCTCCTAGAGAATGCCCCCAAGTCAGAAACAGACCGGGTGCGCAAACCTGTAGGTATTTTCTGTATTATCATCGGATTTTTCATGGTCGTCATTGGTGTAGCCGGCTGGCTGGGCCTTTTAGACGATTTAATTCAACTCACCTCATTTCTATAGTCCTTGTTTTGGAAGCGTTTTAATAAATTTAGCGTATAAAAGAAGCCAGCGCCTCAACATTTTTGTTGAAGGCGCTAGCTTCTTTAAATGGCTAAACGTTTACCACGATATCATCTTTGATCTGCAAGGCTTTATAATCTAATGCTTATGTAGCTCAACTTAATAATCAAGTTATGATTCTGTCATCGCCCGCCAGTTTAATATCCGTTTCTCGTGACCTTGAATAATCCGCCACGCCAATATAAAAACAAGGCAATTGCCGCAAGAACGACTGTAAAAATACTAATGCCCCAAAATCCACTGACCTTGGCAATCAAAACTCCGCCAACTGCACCACCTAAAGTCTCGCCCAAATACATCGCTACATTAGAAATCGAGGAAATGGTACTTCTGGCGGTATCTGTTGTTGCTTGTAACGTTGTCATAAATAATGGGAAAATGAAGCCACCCACTAGAAAAATAAGGGTTAACATCGTCTGCGCCATCCAAATATTGGTTGAAAAAGCTACCACAGCATATAAAACAAGATATGCTATGAACTCAAAAAGAAAAGCTTTAGGGATGCCAATTCGATTTACAATCTTACTACTGTATATCGTGCCCAACAAATTGCCAATACCAATGACGATCATAGCAGAACCAATTTGACCAACTGATAAAGCGAAACTTTTGTTAAACCAAGTCCCAATAAAAGACAAGGCGCAAAAATTACCAGTCTGGAAGGCAAAATAAGCCACTAAGTACAATAAGGCCCGGTGATTGCTTAATAAATCATGATATATGCCCCAAAAACTAGCTTTATGTGCAGTTGGTCTCCCATTAAGTGTTGGTAACCGCCAAATCGCCGTCAAACAAAGTAATAATGAAATGAACGAGATGAAGAAAAAAGGAAAGCGCCACGAAAATACAGCTAAATAGCTACCAATGGGAATCCCAATAATTTGGGAAACTGCTAAGCCAGCAGATGCCATGCCCATGGAAGCCACTATCTTGTCCTTGGGAACAACTATAGGGATCGAGGCCCAAACCTGTGGCCCCACAAAAGCCGCACTGATACCGGCACAAAATCGCGTGATTAACATAATCGGGAAAACATTAGCTAAGCCACATGCGCCTGTAGAAATTGCAAAACACACCAAACCAACAATCAATATTTTCCTACGGTCATGGCCATCAGAAATTGGACCGGCTACTAAGGCAGACAGGGTATAGCCAAAAGCATAAGCACTGACAATAATCCCTGAAGCACTCGCAGAGATGCCGTAATATTTCACCAATGTCGGCAACAATGGTGAGACTAAAAAGGTATCCGTGCCGATTACGAACATAACTAAAAAGAATATTAACGAGAATTTTGAAATTTTTGAATAATTCAAGGCGCGCCTCTTTTTTTAAATTGAAACTTCTACATTTTTATATGTATCGAAATATAGTTCAATAAATAACTCCTTTATTCAAGGAGTGTTTTCAGAAATCCGGGTAAAAATTTTTCGAATGTATCATACCGCAGCGATACGTACTTCGTTCGCCCCTCTTTAATGGTATTCGTTAACCCCGCTAACCTCAGCGCTTTAAAATGGTAAGAAACTGTGGATAAACTTAAATTTAAGTTCTCTCCAAGTTCTGAGCAGCTCATCTTCTTTCCGTTTTTATATAATAGCCTGATTAACTGTAATCGACTGGGATCTGACAGACATTTAAAAATCTCTACACGTTGTTGGTCGTCACTTATTTCGATATCCATAAAACTGTTATAACACTATTTTTCGTCATATACCAGTCTATTGCCATGATTGTTTCGACTCTTGTGGCAGTATAAAAATGACAAATATGTCTACTGAAATAGCCGTTAATCCAAGCAACATACTCTGTTCAAATCCGCAAAAAAATAACTTGCAGCAAAACTATTTTCAGCTTTACCACAAGTTATTTCATGAAAACTAGTATTTTATGCCAGTTTAGTTTTAAGCGTTCACCACGATATTATCTTTCGTCTCTAAAACCTCATGGTCTAACTCTTTGGTATATTTGGCTGTCAACACGCCAGCCATGATGCTGTCGTTGACGTTTACCAAGGTCCGGGCCATGTCCACGATGGGATCAATGGCGATAATAACAGCCATGATACTTACTGGCAAATTCAAGACCCCTAGGACCATCAAGGTGGAGAAGGTGGCCCCGCCGCCCACACCGGCGACCCCGAAGGAAGCGATGGTGACGGTGAGTAATAGGGTCAAAATAAATTGGATGGAGAAGACATTGATCCCCACGGTTGGGGCAATAATGGTGGCAATCATGGCTGGATAAACCCCGGCACAGCCGTTTTGGCCAATGGTCAGCCCAAAGCTGGCGGCGAAATTAGCAATGGTTGGGGGCACGCCCAAAGAATGGATTTGAGTCTTCACATTCAGCGGTAACGTTCCCGCGCTGGTCCGGGAGGTGAAGGCAAATAATAAGGCTGGCCAAGCTTTTTTATAATAAAGCACGGGATTGATCCCATTGCCGATTAAAATCAGGGTGTGGATGATCAAAACCACGGCCAAGGCCACGTAGGCGGCGATGATGAAAATCCCCAGATTGCCGATGGCTTTGATGCTATTGGTGGCGGTGGCTCGGGTCATCAAGGCGAAAATCCCATAAGGGGTCAGGCGCAAGACCAGGGTCACGATGCGGCTCACTAAGCTGTGGATGGATTCAAAGCCCTTGGCAAAGGTGGCCGCTTGTTCAGGTTCCTTGCGGCGAATGCCCAGGTAGGCAATGCCCACAAAGATCGAGAAGATCACCACGGCGATGGTGCTGGTTGGCCGGGTGCCGGCGAAGTCCGCAAAGACATTGGTGGGGATGAAGCTGACGATTTGCTTAGGCAGGGTCAAGCCTTTGATTTCAGTTTGATGTTCCTGCAACACGGCTAAGCCACTCTTGGAAGCACTGGCCCCGTCGATGAACTTCGCCCCTTGGAGATGGAAGATCCAAACGGCGGCGATGCCGATCAAGGCGGATACCGCCGTGGTTATCAATAAAATCCCTAACACACTGCCGGTGATTTTTTTCAAATTACCAGCGTCTTCTAGCTTAATGAAGGCTCCCACCAGGGATACGAAGATCAGCGGAATCACTAACATCTTCAATAAGCCCACATAGCCATCCCCCACGATGCTCAACCAGTCGATGCCACTGGTCAAGCCGGCGTTGGTGGTGCCTAATAATAATTGCAAAACGAAGCCAAAAACGACGCCCACCACTAGGGCCAAAAAGACCCGTTTGGTGAATTTGACGTGTTTTTGCTGCAGCCAAATCAAGCCGCCTAATATAAGTGCACTAATTACGACGATTAAAATTGTTATCGCTATGTTCATGAATAAAATGCCTCCCGAATTTTTGAATTATGTCTCAAATTTATGCCAGCACTGTCCGGCCACGCCTTGTCATCTCCTTGTGGGTATAAAAAAAAGCGCCAACTAAGCTATTTGCCCAGTTCGCGCTAATTTCATCGAATTTTAAGAAAAAGTGTGTGTCCCAACTCCTTAAGTATACCCCTAGGATTGGTAGCAACAATCTGTCTTTGCCGATAAAATGGTGCGCTGAACTAAACAAGACATAGGCATGGCTTGTTGACAACAACACATCATTTGTTGGGCTTTTTGACAGAACACGACACGATCACTCCTTCTTTTTAAGTTATGGCAAGCTTAGCGAATTGGCGGGCGCTTGTCAAGGTTTAAAATATGGCTAATTTTCTGAAAATAGGTATTAGATTTTACTGTAAGTCTTGGGATTCACTCTTACTGCGCATCAACAACGCCGCGGCGATACCCCCCACCACCACGATACCAGCGGAGGTCAGGGTCAAGGCAATCATCCCCTGATTATAAGCCGTCACCACAATGGTTTGGACTTCATGGGCAAAGGGACTTTTGGCCAGACGGGCTGAAAAAGCCACGGTATGCCCGGAGAACGGTCCGGCACTGATCAAGGCGTCTTTAATGCCGTTTAAAGCTTGGGTGGGCATTTTCACCTGGGGCAAAAAGGTATTCAAGTGCTTTTCATAGCGGCCATCTTGAATCAAACCTAAGCCAACCACGCCAACGGTGGTGCCAAATTGCCGGAACACGTTCAACAATCCCGAGGCCATCCCCATTTCGTTGGGGGCGACGCCTTCCATGCCGGCGGTATTCAAGACCGGGTTCACGATCCCGTTGGTGATACCCATGAGGACCATTCCCGGCCAAAGGTTTAAGAAGGACACGTTGGGACCGATAACCAGAGAAATCAGCAAGAAACCAATGCCCCCCACGAACATACCAATACTGATCATCCATTTGTTGGAGAAGCGAGCACTTAACACACCCACGATGGGCCCCAGAATCAAGGACCAAACACTCAAAGTCAATTGCCGCACCCCGGTTTCAATGGCGGAATAGCCGATATAGTTCTGCATCAACGCCGTCAAGAAAGCATTGTAAGCGTAAATTCCTGAACCCAGGGCAAAGGCCACGATAATGGTGCCCACGAAATGGCGTTTTTTAAACATGGCCAAATTGATCATGGGGTCAGCCACGCGGCTTTCCACGAAGACGAACAAGGCCATTACCACTAAACCGCCAATTAACAGGGTGGCGATTTCTGGGGTCGTCCAACTCCAGTGGGGATGACTTTCTTTGACGATCAAGCCGTAAATAATGGCAAATAGGCCAATGGCTGACAGTAACATGCCTAAAATATCAATTTTTTGATTTTTCCCGTAACTAGGGGTTTCCTTCACGTAAACCACCGTGAGGATCACCGCTACAATACCGAAGGGCACATTCACGTAGAAAATTGCCGGCCAGCCGAAGTTTTCCACCAAATAGCCCCCAATTAAAGGCCCACTGGCGGTGGAAACCCCGATGACCGAGCCTAAAATCCCCAGGGCCAGGCCCCGTTGTTTCCCGGCAAAGTTAGAAGCCACCAGCGCCATGGACAAGGACATCATCCCGGCCCCGCCAATGGCTTGCACGCCCCGGCCAATGTCTAACACTAATAAACTAGGAGCCATGCCGTTAACCGCTGAAGCGACAACGAATAATATCAAAGAACCTAAAAATATCTTCTTGCGGCCGTACATATCTCCTAATTTGGACATGATCATTAAGGTGACAGCGTAAACCAAGGTATAGGCGTTTAAGACCCACTGTAAATCCGTAAAGGTGGTGTTAAAATCCTTGACCATGGTGGGCAGGGCCACGTTGACGACGGTGACGTCTAACAATCCCATGAAGACACCTAATCCCATGGCCCCCAGTGCTATCCATTGTTTGATACTCGTTTGTTGCTGTTGTTTATCCATTAAATCAATCCCCATCTTTCTGTGCCAAAACTTTGCGACAATCTTTGATCCAAGTTAACTTGGTGTCACAAAGGGCAATGCTTAACGCTAAATTGCGCATACTCCAGTTTAAATACGGCTTGTTGGCCGCGGGTTCCTTGAGGGTATGCTGTAAATGACTGCGTACCCCCTCATAAATATTGCGGTCTTGTTGGGTCTGGCGCTCATAATCATCTAAAATCAAAGTTTGCTGGGCCACATCCACCCCGGGCATCCCCCGGAATTTGAACCGATACAAGGACTCCCGTTTGGCGTCGTCGGCAATGGGCTGGGCCATCAGGTCTAAAAACCGATCCTTGCCAGCGGCGGTGATTTGGGCCACTTTTTTATTGCGGGAATCCGTATTGTCTGCTAAAAATTCAATGTAACCCTTGTCTTCTAATTTGGCTAACAGGGGGTACATCGAGCCGTTGGAGATTTCCCGTCGGGGCACTAAGCTGCTTTCTAGCACTTTCCGCAGTTTATAGCCCGACATATTCCGGGACATCAGGGCCCCTAAGATTAATAATTCGTACATATCTGCCTCCATATGTCTAAGCGACTTATCTATCATAGGTCTGCTCGACCCATTATGCAAGCAAAAAGTTTTCTGAAAACGTATTTTTTAAAAATATTGCCAAAATACCCCTAACTGCGGCCAATTGGTCACGGCTAGGGGTATTTCATTGAAAATGAATCGTTATTCAGTTTTATTCATCGCTGTGAATTGTTATTGAATTTGGTTCACGGCCGTTGTTAAGGCCGCGCCATCGGTTTCATTTTGAATCGTCGTTCTAAATTCGGCGTTCATCAACTTCCGGGCAATTTGGCTGAGTAGCTTCAAGTGTTCCTTGCCCCCGTCTTTGGGGATAGTCAAGGCAAAGGCCACGGTCACCGGCTGATTGTCTAAGGCCGCCCATTCAATGGGGTGGCTGAACTTCACCAAGAATAAGCCGGGTTTTAAAATGCTGGCATCGTTACTGTGGGGAATGGCAAAGCCGTCTTTAAAACCGGTGGTGGCCCCGGCTTCTCGATCCTTTAAGCCGGCAGCATAGGCTTTGGCGTCACTGACATAACCCAGACTGGCGGCCAAGTCGGCAATGGCTTGAAACGCTTCTGCTTGGGTGGTGCTGGCGGTATCTAATAAAATATGGTCTTGGTTAAAAATCGTCGTATCCATGGATAATCTTCCTTTCACCAATTAAACGGCTTCTTTGGCAGCGGCCATAACTTGCGGGCTCCGGGTTAAGCCGATGATCAGGGCGGTGACGGCAATGCCGGCGCAGACACACAGTATCCAAGTAATCAGGGGGATGGGTTGTTGAATATAGCCGATAAAGGAACCCAACGGCGAGCCAATGCCCCCGTAGAATTTACACCCGGTCAAGGCCACCAAGCCCCCGGCCACGGCGGACCCGGAAACGTTGGCGATGATCATGCGGATAGGGTCCGCAGCGACAAAAGGAATCGCCCCTTCTGTGACACCCACCAGACCCATACCTAAGGCAGCGGTGGTGGCCACTTTTTCATCCTTAGAGAATTTGTTTTTCCAAATAATGGAGGCTAACCAAACCCCTAAGGGTGCCACGGAAATGGCTGCTTGAGTGGCAGTTTGGGGCAGGAAGTTGGCATGGGTGGGGCCGTATTTAGCCATGGTGTCGGCAAAGACCGCTGTACCAAAAATCAGCGCGGTCTTATTGATGGGGCCCCCTAAGTCAAAGCCCATCATGCCCCCTAAGACGATACCGATAATCACCGGCGCGCTGGTGGAATTGGTGTTTAACCAAGTCAGCCAAGCGTACAGGCCGCTCATCAAAGTGGCAATGGGCTCGCCAATCAGGTAAAAGACGATCAAAGAGATGAATAGCGTGGCAATCACGGGGATGATCATGATCGGCACAATGGGTTGAATGATGTGGGGCCATTTGATTTTCTTCAACAGTTTCACAAAGTAACCCACAATAAAGGCCACGATCAAAGCGGCGATAAAGCCCCCGCCGGCTTTGGTGTGCAAGGAGGTGGGATCATTGGCCAGATAAGCCCCAATCATGGCCGGGGCAATGGCAGGTTTGTCGGCAATGGAATTGGCCACAAAGCCGGCAAACAATGGAATCATCAACTTGAAGCCCACCTGCCCCACTTGGAACAAGTTGGCCATCAAAGCCCCCATGGCAGTCTTATTATCAAACCCCCACTTGACGATGCGGCCCATGTCATCTCTTTGAAAGGCATAGACATTGGCGATGGCTAAAATCAAGCCGGCGGCGATAACCATGGGAATCATATAAGAAATCCCACTCATGATATGGGTGAAAAAGTTCACCTTGCTGTGGTCATTGCCAATTTGAATGTTCCCGACTTTAGAACCCTTTTCCCCAAATACCTTGGCGTCCTTCAAGGCGGTGTCGATCAACCCAGCCCCATCGGCGATGGCAGCGTTGGAATCCGTTACATATAAGGGTTTACCGCTAAAACGGATGGGATTGATTTTAATATCGGCCGCCACTAACACTAAGTCCGCATTGGCAATATCTTCCGTGGTTAAGACATTTTCCGCCCCAATGGAGCCGTTGGTTTCAACTTTGACGTCAAAACCTTTTTCCTTGGCAGCCTGTTCAATGGCTTCCGCGGCCATATAGGTGTGGGCAATGCCGGCAGCACAGGCGGTTACTGCAACAATTTTTTTACTCATCATGATCTCCTATTCTTCGGAAATGGGTTTAATATACCCAGTGGTTTTAGCGCAACTTCAAAGGTACTTCAATTTTAGAATACGCCTGGCCAGCAGTCCCAATAGGTTGGGCCACTACAGCCGTGGCATTAGCGGGCACATGGTCCACATAAGCGTTCGTGCTGTTCACCCGGCTGATGAATTGGCCCTCAGCCGTATAAAGGTCGTAGTACTTGATTTGATTGGTCATGTTCAAGGTCACAAAAGCTTCCCCAGTGGTGGGCAGGTAACGATCCACCGTCAAAGCTGCTGGAGCGGTGGTGCTTGGGGTTGCTTGTTGGACGCTGAAATCCCCTAAGTTCAAAGTCGCATTCTTGCTGGAAGTCACAGCCAGGGCGATTTTAGCAATGGTCCGGCCGCTATATTGGGCCAGGTTCAAGCTTTGGGCCTGCCACTGGTTCAACTCCTTGGCGGTCACGTTTAAGCTAACCGGTTTAGTAGGGTCGTCTTTAAAAGTCAATTGCACCTTTAAGGTCAGCGGGGCGTTGTTTTTGAAATGCAGACTTAACTTAGTGGCTTTGCTGACGGCTAAATCTGTTTTAAAGAGGTTGATAGTACTTTGACCGGTGGTATTCACGATTTTCAAGGAATTCCCACCATCATAGGCATCCGTGTAGTCAAAATTAACTTGCGGCTGACCGGTGGTCCACCACTGCCAAGTTGGCAATAGATTCTGAATACCGATGTTGCTCCATTCTTGTTGACTAACTTGCTGGCCCCCTTGATAAAAGCCTAAGCCGTGGCCGGTATTAAAGTTGGTATAAAATGGCGTTTGACTGATGACGCTCTTTTCAGGAATAAAGTTGGCCACCCCATCCCAGTGGGCGGGGTTGTCGGCATCGTTAGGCACGCCCTTATCGGGATAAGGGGAACTGCCTACTTCAGTGAGCCGACCGGTTTTGGTGGGATCTTGGTTAGGCCCAGACCAGTATTGCCGGGCCCGCACGTCAATGGCCCCTTGGCTGTTGTTGTCTAAGTTGTTGCCAGGATAACGGGAATAAGCGAAGTCAGTGCCAAACAAACCCCAAGAAGCGTTGGTCGTGGTTTTACTAGGGAAAATCTGCCGGGGATCATATGGGGGATTAAAGCCATATTTCTGGTTTTCCGTCCCGGCAAAAATCGCCTTTAAGGGATCTAACCCTAATTTTTGGGCCGTGGCCACCCCATTATTCAACCGAGTGGTGTTCCACGCGTAGTTTAGAAAAAGACTATCGGCGGCACTGCCATTATCAGCTTTCAGCCAATAGGCATTGCTCTCATTAAAGCCATTACCATAGGTGAGCTGGCCGTCTTGTTGTAAAGAATCATAGAATTGGATATACAAATCTGGCGCTTTTTGTTTCATATACACCAGCATTTTCTGCAATTGGGCGGCATCGGTGCTGGAAATGGTGGCTTCTTGATTGATAAAGTAGCCGTCAAAATTCATATAGCGGGCCATGGCAATCATTTTGTCCGCCACTGGGAAGGTCCCGTCAGGCCGCTGTTGAACCCAGGCGGAGAAGTTTTCTGGCCGGGGCCAAAACCAGCCTCCTAAACTCTTCACACCGTTTTGGTGGGCGGCATCGGTGTAAGCCGGGTTGGGATAATTCACGACCCCATATTGCAGGGTGGCGGCATTATTGCGGATATCATCATAGCTGTTGCCCCCAATGGGCGTGCCATTCCAGGAGCCATAAAAATCAATATATTGCCAGTATTCAAAAATGTGCCGGGAAAAGGCATCTACAGTTCTAGTGAAATCGGGAATCCCCGGGGTCTGACCGTAACCGGGATCCCCATAATCTCCTGCTAGGGTCAATACTTGCGCCCCAGTCTGCAGGTCCGGTTGGGCCTGGGTGGCGGCAAATTTCGGGTTCCGGGGTTGCAGGGGCACGTCTGAAACAAAGTACTTGGCACTAGGGTCGGTTTCCGGGGACCAATTCAGCATTTGTTCGGCGTTAAAGCCGTGGAAATAAGGTTGATTTTCCCCCTTCACATTGTAGTTATCCGCGGCGGCCACTGGTTGTTGGCTGGCCAAGGCCCCCGTTGTCCCCAGGGTTAAAGCGGCTAAAAGTAAAACCCAGCTCTTCTTCATTTTCACGTCGTCTTCACTCCCCGGTTGTGTCATGCAAGTGTTGGTAGAGGTCTACAAATTCGGCGGCTAAATCCCGAAAAGTGATGGCATTCATAATGTGATCCTGACCGTGGACCATGAGCAGGTTCACCGCCACGTGCTGGCCCTGGGCTTCTTTGGTGAGCATATCGGTTTGGGCGTTATGGGCGGCACTTAAATAGTGGTCGGCGTCCTTTAAATCGGCCTGGGCCTTGGCAAAATCTCCGGCCTTGGCGGCTTGAATGGCCATGACGGCCGCCCCCTTGGCATTGCCCCCGTTCATGATCAACTGCATGATGACTTCAAGTTGTGCGCTTTCAATATCCGTTGCCATGCTTCTTTCCTCCTCTTAATGTGGGCCTTATTGCGCCGTTTCAATGGTGTCCAGGGCGTCGGCCAAGACCTTCTCCCCGTTCATCATGCCGTAATCTTGCATCTTGATGACTTTCACGGGAATCCCCGCTTTAGCTTGGAAATCCTTTAATAAAAAGGCAACTTGGGGGCCTAACATCAAAACGTCCGGTTTTTCACTGGCTAGTTTTTCATCAGCATCTGAAGACGCCGTGGCAAAAATTTGGGTGGTGATACCTTGGGCACTGGCGGCGTCCTTCATTTTTTGGACTAATAAACTGGTGGACATCCCCGCTGCGCAAACTAACATGATTTTAGATTCAGTCATTTTTTATCTTCCTTTCGTTGAGCATAGTGTTGTTAAAATGGGCTACTGCCCCCAATAAATTGGCGTCATTGTAGTAATGACAAGGCACGATTTTCAACGGCACTGGGATACTGACGGCCCCCTGGGTCAAGGTGGTGAGGGCCTGTTGAATATTTGGGATCAATTGGGGATTTTCCGAAACGCCCCCGCCTAACACAAATAATTCGGGGTCAAAGCTATATTCCAGGTTATAAATTGCTTGGGCTAAACTGCGGTACAATACCCCCGCTTCTTTTTGGGCCAGTAAATCGCCTTTGGCCGCCCGGTCTAAGATTTCTTGGCCGCTAAAGCGGGTTTTGGCCTTCAGGTTATAGCGTCGGGCTAAGCTCACCGCCGTCCCCACTTGACTCAAGGGGCGATTATTCAACACCCGTATTAAGCCAAATTCCCCGGCCAAGAGATGGCTGCCCCGTTGAATTTCTCGGTTTAAAATCACGGCGCCCCCCACCCCGGTGCCAATCACCAAGACGATGACGTTTTGATAATCTTGGGCGGCGCCACTGGCTAACTCCGCTAAGGCGGCGCAATTGGCGTCATTTTCGATGGTCACCGGCAGGCCCAGTTGGTCGGTCAAGGCTTGTTGCAGGGGGAAGTTATGAATATAAGGCAGGGCACTGATGCCGCCGATCACCCCAGTGGCTGGATTCACCGCCCCCGGCGTGCTTAAGGCGACGCCCGTGGGGTCATAGCTGGCAAATTCAGCGACGATGCCACTTAAAATCTCGTAGAACTTTTCTAAGGTCCGGGGGGTTTTCACATAGCCTTTGTTCATTAACGCCCCCGAAAAACTTTGCCAACAGGCATATTTAATGGTGGTGCCTCCCACATCAATGGCGACAACATTTTCCAAAATATTCACCTACTTATTCAAATCCATTATTTGCAATCAATTCTTTGAACCACAACCCACTTTGCTTCACTTGGCGCTGGTAATGGTTATCCAGGTCCACACTGTAAAGGCCGTAGCGGTTGTGGTACCCGTTGAGCCAAGACCAACAATCCACAAAAGTCCACACATGATACCCGAAACAATTACTCCCCGCCGCGATGCCTTTGTGCAGGTAAGTCAAATGTTCCTTCATAAAATCGATGCGGTACTGGTCGTTGATATGGCCGCTGGCATCTTTAAACCGGGCTTCGTCCGCCACCCCCATGCCGTTTTCACTGACAAACCAGGGGATATTGCCATATTCATCCCGCATCATTAAAGCCACATCATAGAGGGCTTCTGGATAAATCTCCCAGCCCCGATACTGGTTGATGCGCCGGTCCGGCCATTCATAATCTTCATAGAGTTCATTGGGCATTTGCGCTGGCGTCGCAGGTTTTTTGGGGGCCTGCACCCGTTTAGGCCGGTAGTAATTCAGGCCGATGAAGTCCACGGTGTTTTCAGCAATAGCCGCCCCATCCCCGGATAGGGTCGTGGGAGTCAGCTCATTGGTGGCTAACAATTCCAACAATTGATCCGGCACCTGGCCTAAAACCACCGGGTCCAAGAAACTGCGGATATTTAACAAATCGGCGGCTTGCTGGGCTTGCAGATCGGCGGGCGCTGTTGTTTTGGCATACACCGGGGTCACGTCTAAGATGATGCCAATGGTGCCATTGGGGATGGCTATCTCCCGAAAAGCTTGTACCGCTAAGGTATGGGCCAGTAACATGTGATAGCCCACCTGCACCGCCTTTCTAAAATTGACGACGGCGGGATAATGAAAGCCGTACAGGTAACCGGCCTTCACCTGGACCAGGGGTTCGTTGAAGGTGACCCAGCGCTGAACCAAATCGCCGAACTGTTCAAAGGCCACTTGGGCGTAGTCGGCAAACTTGGTGACGCTTTGGCGGCTTTCCCAGCCCCCCTTTGCCATGAGCCACCAGGGTAGGTCAAAGTGGAACAAATTGATGATGGGTTCAATCCCATGATCCCGCAAAGCTTGAAAATATTGCCGGTAAAAAGTGACGGCTTCCGGATTCACATGGACCCCATCGGGCATCAACCGCGTCCAGGCGATGGAGGTGCGATAAGAGTTCAGGCCTAACTTGGCCATATTTTCAACATCTTCAAGATACAGGTCATAGACGTCGGAGGTATTCTCCGGGCCTTGGTGCTGGTAAAACTTATCCGGGGCCAGTTCAAACCACTTGTCCCAAATGGAGGGGGACTTGCCATTGGTACTGCTGTGCCCTTCAGTTTGGGGGGCCGAGGCGGCGGCACCCCACAGGAAATTTTTAGGAAATAACATAATTGCCATCCATTCTTTAGTTTTGAGAACCGGTGTTGACCGGATAAATGCCGTAGGTGCGGATCTCTCCAGGTTCAAACGGGGTTAAAGCCACGGCGGCACTGTTGTGGGCCACCAGTTGTTGGACTTCCCCTTTCAGGTTCACCAGGGCCAAGGTCGCGGTGTCCGGCAATTGCAAGACGCCGGCTTCAGCTGGGGCGGCGGTTGGGTTATACAGCCGCAGTTCAAAACCAGTCTGATCCACACTACGGGTGAAGCTACTGAGGACCACGTGGCTGTCGGCCAATACGATGGGCGCGGGATGGTCGACGGCTTGGGCTAATTTGTTCATGGTGAAGTATTCAATGGGCGTGGTGAATTTGTTTAAGGTTTGTTGTTGGTAATAAAGGGGCGCGCTGGCCAGTTCATGATGGGCCGCTTGCAGGGCCACCGGGTCGTAATGCGGGTCAACCACCAGGCCCCCGGCAAAGGTCAGGGTTTGTAGTAGTTGGCTATCGGGGGTGGCTACTAATTTGTTCACCAGCCCCGAAGCATCCCCCGGCCGCCGGGTCAGGTTGGGCCGGCCTAAGTAGCCCACACTTCTAAACAGCGTGATGGCTAACTGACGGTGGTCGCCAATGACTTGAAAATCCTTGGTGCCCAGGGTGATGAAACTCCAACTGTTGGCCTGGGTGTGCACATTGGCAAAATGAATCATGGGCCGCATGCTGGTGGGTTCTTCGTGGTAGCCAATTTGCTGCCAATCCTGTAAGTGGGCTTCGGTCACCGGCCGGGCAATGGTGCCAAAGGGCGTGTCCGCAAAGGTTTCATCAACCTGGACATCCGTGTTTAATACCAGGCGCAGGCGATGATCCAAGACGGTGTTATCAATTGTGAATCGAAAGTCGATCACCTTAGAACCCTGGTTTAAACGCAATACCAGCTTATAAGGGACTTTGGTGGCAGCAATTTCGTCCTGGCGGGCGGCCAAATCTTGAGGTAGATTCCAAGTTCCGGCCAAGGTGGCCGTACTGGTCAAATCCCCGGCTTTGAAGGCCACCTGTTTGGCCCCGCTGAGATCTAAGGCCAACACCCAGTCCTTAAAGTCCGGGGCGTAATCGTAAGTGTCCCCGGCATCACTGCCGTCTTCAAAGGTGAGGAAGTTGTGGTGCCAAGTTCCAGTGGCTTTTTGGAACAGATTCACCTGCCCTTTTTCAAAGGTGAGTTGGTAAAATTCATTTTCGATAACGGTGGCATCTTTTAAGGCCGTGGTGGCTCCTGCTGTCGTGGTGGTTTCTAGGCGATAGCCCTGCCAGTCCATGGCCGGAACTTGGGGCCGGCAGCTGATGGTGGTGACGTAATAATATTGATGATCCTGTTGGCTGGGGTCGCGCTTTAACACGCTGGCATCCCGCTTTTCTTGGGCTAAGACGGTGAAAGGTAAGTCCGCTCCCGTGGTGCGCACCAGGCGGAAATTCGGAGTTGGTGTGGAGACTTCTAGGCGCCGGGTAAAGTGTTGGGCAGTGGGCCAAGGATTCCAGAACAGCACATCCCCGGTTCCCTCAGTCCCTAAGGAAATACTGAGTTTGCGCAGCAGGTAATCCCGCAAGGAACGGCCCAGTTCTAAGGCCACTTGGGCCCGGTTAGCGATATCCCGGTTGGTCTCATCGCTGTTACAGCCCCCGGAACTGTCGTGGGCTTGGCCCCGGGCAATGGTCTGCCAAATGGTATCGATCAAGCCTTGCTTACTGGCCACCCCTTGATCCATAGCCATGGCTAGCAGCGGTTCCACTTGATGAATCATTAAGCGTTCCAATTCATCATAGGCTTGCTTTAAATCGTAACGGGAGGAATAAATCCCCCGGTGAATCTTAGAAACACTGGGGTCGATGAACTCCCCTTGATAGGTGGGCAAATCTGGTTGCTGGGCTAAAGCTTGGAAAAATTGAGGATAGGTACTTTCTTTGACCTGATAGTCCCCGTCACTGGCGTTATTGGCCAGCTGAATGCGGGTTTTGAGATTAAAGTCCACCGCCCGCTGATCCCCGCCAATGGGCAAGGCCAAATCATTGGCGGTGGTGTCAGTGCCAATACGGGCCATGAGGGTCTTGAAATCGGCGTTTTCCACCAAATCTACCCCGGCGTAATAGCCGTTTTTGATATTGGCCACTAAGACTTTGTGGTCATCGTCACTGGTCCAGTAAAAGTAACGGGCGTTTTTTTCTAAGGGTGTCCCCCGCCAAAAGACGGCATCGTAAATGTCAAAGCCGTTGTAGATCTTGGGCATGTCCTGGCTTTGACCAAAGGAATCTGGCAGATAGCCCACAGCCATGGCGCCTCCCAGGTCAGCTCCCAATTGGGTCCCCAGGCGCAAATTCCGCACCATGGCTTCCCCACTGGTGACCATTTCATCTACCTGGGTATACCAAGGCCCGATGAATAGCCGTTTAGCTTGGACATATTTTTGGAATTCACTGGCTTTTTCAGGAAAATTGCTGAGATAGTCATCCACAATGGATAACTGCCCGTCTAACAGGTAGTAATCTAACTGATGACTGGCCAAGGCGCTAAAGACTTCATCCATATGAAAGGCGAATTGGACTTGGGCTTCTTGGCGGGTAAAGTACCATTCAAAATCCCAATGGGTATGGGCGATGGCGTGGATATTTTTCAACTTGATGGCCTACTTTCTTTAGGGGTGTTAAGCTTCTGCGAGACTGGCCCGTTCGCTGCGTTGGTTCATGATGACAAACGGGGCGTAAATCAAAACATCTAAGATGACTAAGACAGCGGTCAAGACTACTGGTCCGGTATGAAAGGCCCCCAGGATCCAGGTACTTAAGAAGATGGGTTCATTGCCGGAATTTAGGACCACCAGGGGGACGACCCAGCCAGCGGCGGTGACGGTATAGGCGATGATGGCATTTAGCACGGGAGCTAATACCCAAGGGATGAACATCAAGGGATTTAACACGATGGGTAAGCCGAAGATGACCGGTTCATTGATGCCAAACATGCCGGGAATCAGGGCTAGCTTGGCCACTTCCCGCTCCTTTTCCCCTTTATGGGTGAAGAGCAGCATGGCTAAAATCAAGCCGAAGGTGGCTCCGGACCCGCCGATCATGGCGTACACGTTGGTCATGGTATTAGGGGCGATGGCGATGCCTGCAAAACTATGGGTCTTGGCAAATTCGGCTACGTTTTGTAAGAACAGGGGTAACCAGAAGGCGGAAACCACGCCCCAAACGATATTGAAGCCGTGGAGACCCACAAACCAGATGATTTGTTCCAGCAAAATGACAATGATGATGGCCGGTAAGCCGGTACCCACGGTGAGCAGGGGTTTGATCAAGACCACGGAGATCATTTGGATCAAGGACACAAAGCCCAGGGATTGAATCAAGATACGGATCAAGCCAAAGCCAATCAGTAAAATGGAAATGGGAATCAAAGAAAAGAAGGAATCGAAGACGTTTTGCGGGACGTTGCCAGGCATTTTGATGGTGAATTTGCTGCGGGTCAGCCGGGCAAATAAGGTCACGGCCAGCATGCCCACAATTAAGGCCGTGAACATCCCCTCATAACTGAAGAATGAGGTGGCAAAGCCTTCCACGATTTTTTTCCCAGGGGACATGAAGTTGATATTGTTGGGGACCATGACGAAGTATGCGGCTAGCGCCGTCAAGGTGGCGATGATGGGGTTGAGGTTTTTGTTGTGGTCTTTTTTCTTCAGCTCCACGGCATAGGAATACGCCGAGGATAAGACCACGATGATGGCCACGATGCCTAAGGTGGCGGTGCCAATGTAACCAAACAGATTGCTAATATTGCTGAGCCACTCCCAGTGCAGGCCCTTTGATTTGATCAAAGCGTCTAGTTGCATTTTGATTAGGTTAGAAAACGAGCCCACCACGGTGAAGGGGATGGTCCGTACGAAGGCGTTTTTAATGGCCTGGAGGATGTCGTTGTCGTTGACCCAAGCTGAGACCTTGAATAATGGTTCTTGAATTTTTTCAAAATTGAAATGCATCAGTGTTCATCTCCTAAGTCGAATACCAAGTTGTCATTCAGGAGATGGCAAGCGTCCGGGGGCCCACCATCGTTGTCGGCAATTCCTAAGCGGTGCGCTTACCGTTTAAGAAACATAAATGAGTGCTAAATATTAATCGCTTTCAAAAGCAATTTTATTTTACCTTATTGACAAAAATATGTAAATACATATTTTGAAATTATTTTAGAAAAGACTATACAATTTTAAAAATGTGTAGTTTAATATGGTTAAGGGCTGTCTTTTTTTGGCTGTTTTCGGGAGCCAAATTACCGAATATGTCGTAGCCAAATCTAGGAAAGCGCCCGCCTGTCTGCCATGGAAAGCTTGCTGTACCAAGCTGTTAGTCGGCATATACCAATTAATTTTAAAATAGATACAAAAAACCTATATAAATTTTTATTTGTATAGGTTAATATGGTTACAATGAATTTTATTTTTTTAGGGGGATGAGTATCATCTATAAATATCAAAATATTTATAAACAATTGAAACAAGACATCGATCAGGGCCGCTATACCGCCGATTTTCCCCTGCCACCGCAGGAACAATTAGCTGACAAATATGACACCAGTCGCATGACCATTAAAAAAGCCCTGGCGCTGTTGAGCAATGACGGGCTCATTTACAGTAACCAGGGATCCGGAACTTTTATTCGGAAGAGTTTTGACGCTTCTAATAAGGAATTGCTGCCTTTAGCTGCACCTAAGGGCGCCACGAATTCCCATGCCGGCAACCAAATCAAAAGTAAGACCCTGCAGTTCAGCGCCCGCCTGCCCTATGAAAATGAGCAGGAAAGTCTGGGCATCACCGCCAATGAGCCAGTCTATGAGATTCAGCGGGTCCGTTACGTGGATAACCGGGTCTATAGTTTCGAACAAACCGTCATGCCCACCAGCATTGCGGTGATCGACCAAAAAGTTTTGGAGGGGTCGATTTATGATTACCTGCAAGACAATGCCGGTATTACCTTAAAGGGCGCCCGGCGGACGGTGTATGCTTCCCATGCGGATAAAACCGTGGCGGCGGCTTTGAAGATCCAGCCTGGGGATGCCACCTTGGTCATTGAACAAACGGCTTTTTCCCAAACCGGCCAACCCTTTGAACACTCCTTGTCTTATTTCTTACCAGACAGCAGCAAATTTTACATCGACATCAATATTAATTAGATAACCATGAGCAGCGCTTGTAGCTGCCGTGAATGGCTTGATTTAACGCCACCTATAATAGGAACTAAATTAATTTTTTCACATCTTAAATTATTTTCGTGTAAACCCTTTCAGAACATGTTACACTATTGATATTAAAAATATTAAAGGGGTAAAAGAGATGAATAAGAAAAAGTTACATTTAGTCTTATTATTAGGTGGTATTTTCATGTTGGGGTTGGGCCTGTTTAAATCACCAGCGCCCGTACAAGCTGCCGATAAAGTCAGCATTCATTATTCAGCCGCAGCCAGTTTGAAAGATGTTTTAACCGATATTGCCAAAGATTATCAAACTAAAAATCCAGATGTGACTATTGAATTAGACTTCGCTGGTTCCGGCCAGATCAAACAAAAAGTCTTATCCGGTGCACCCATTGACGGTGTCTTGACTGCCAGCAAAGAAGATATGACCGCTTTGACTAAGCCTAAAAAAGCTACCGACGATTTCGCTTTATTGAGCAATGACTTAGTCCTGGTGCAAAACAAGAAAGACAAAGCTTTAAAAGGCAGCTTAACCAAGCAATTAACCAAAGCTAAGAAGATCGCCTTGGGAGAACCTAAATTAGTCCCAGCCGGCCGCTATGCCACTGACACTATGGATTATTTAAAATTAACTAAGAAATTAAAGTCTAAATTTGTTTACGCCAATGATGTGCGTCAAACCTTAGCTTATGTGGCCAGCGGCAATGCCCAAGTAGGGTTTGTCTATCGCACCGATGCTAAAATTAGTAAAGATGTAAAAATTATCAAATCTGTGCCTGGTAAATACCACACCCCAATTCGTTATTATGTAGCAACTACCGCAACTGACCAAGCTAAAAAAGATGCCGTCAACGCCTTCAACAAATATCTAAAGACCAAGCCAGCTACTGCTAAGCTTAAGGCTGCCGGCTTTGGCATCGTTAAGTAATATGTGCCTTAAGTAGTTTTGGAAGTGACGATTATGCCAATATTGCATTCCCTGGTGATCGCCTTGGTGGCCACCACCCTCACCTTTTTGGTGACACTACCGATTGTTTATTTATTAATTCAGCATCCCATCAAACTTAATTGGGCAATCGAAAGTTTATTATTATTACCACTTGTTTTACCGCCAACAGTTGTTGGCTTATTTCTGTTACAACTCTTCGGCAAATACGGTATCATGGGGCGCTTCTTAGCGCTATTCAACAATTACTCCTTGGTATTCACCTTGGCCGGGGCCACGGTGGCCACCATCATCGTGGTGTTGCCCATCATGTACCAATCCATTAAAGCGGCCATTTTAGGGGTGGATCGCCATTTGGTGGAAGCCGCTGAAGTCATTGGCGCCACCCAATTTGAAGTCCTGCGCTATGTGATTTTACCCAATGCCTATAATGGGATTATCATTGGGCTGCTCCTGACATTTTGCCGGGGCTTGGGGGAATTCGGGGCTTCCTTGATGGTGGCCGGCTACATTCAAGGCAAGACTGACACCATCGCCACGGCCATTTACTTTGCCATTCAAGCCGGGGACAATAATACCGCGATTTACCTGAGTGTGGTGGATATCCTCATTGGGGTCACCGCCCTATTATTCATCCAATTCTTGAACCATCAAAACAAACGGGGGTCGGCTAATGCTTGATGTCAAAATCACTAAAAAGCTCAATACCCATACCCTGACCTTTGCCGGCCAATTCAAGCAGCAGTTCACGGGGATCATGGGCTCTTCCGGGGGCGGTAAAACCACCCTGTTGCGCCTGATTGCTGGGCTCACGGTGCCAGACAGTGGCAAAATCACTTTTGATAAAACCACCTGGTACGATGGTGACCACCAAATCAACCTGCCCCCGGGACAGCGACCAGTGGGCTTCATGTTCCAGGACCTAGCCCTCTTCCCTAATTTGACGGCTAACAAAAATATCAATTTTTACCAGCGCCTGCGACTTTATCATCAAAAAGAGCCCATTACCCCAGAAAAAAAGCAGCAATTACTGGAAACTTTGGAAATCACGCCCTTTTTGGACGAATCCGTCCAGCGCCTATCTGGTGGGCAACGCCAGCGGGTAGCCTTATGCCGCGCCTTGGTGCAGCAACCCCGCTTATTGTTATTGGACGAGCCCTTCACCGGCCTAGATGATCGCCTGCGCCTAAAGACCATCGCCCTGACCCAAAAGGCCCTGGCCCAAACCAAGACCCAAGTGATCATCGTCTCCCATCGCCGGGATGAAGTCACAGCCTTTACGGATGATATATATGAGTTAGCTTAACCTTTCATACAAATGGCTAGCCAAATTTAACCAATGTCTATCAAATAAGCCCCACATTTCGTGAAATCTGAAATGTGGGGCTTATTTTGGTTCTTATCTATTCAGCTTTAGCATCCCCATGGTGCCGGCGATACTGGTGGGGTGTCTGGCCATATTGGGCTTTAAAGCGTTGGATGAAATAAGGGGTATTGGGCAGGCCCACTTTGGCCCCGATACTGGCAACTGAGGCGTTTGACTGCAACAGCTCGGCTTTAGCTTGAGTCAGACGCAGTTGGGTCAATTTTTGCTGGGGGGTTAACCCGGTCAGGTCTTGATAAACGTGCCGCAAATAAGACGGAGACCCATGAACTTTGGCTGCCAGTTCCGTCAAGGTAAGCTTGGTTGCATAATCTTGGGCCAAAATATGGTCGATTTCTTGGACCCATAGTTCATTGGCCACCAGCTGATTCAAAGGCCGGCACCGTTTACAGGGGTGATACCCCGCGGCCAGGGCGTCTTTGGGGTCCGTAAAAATTGTAATGTGTTCTGGTTTGGGCAGTCTAGAGGGACAGGAAGGGCAACAAAAAATGCCGGTGGTTTTAACGGCATACCAAAATTGGTTATCAAATGTGGCATCATTATGTTGAATGGCCTGCCACTGTTTGGCACTTAATGTCATCGGCGCTACGCCCCTTTCCTTAAAATCAGACCCAAGCTAACGGGTCTCCAACTTTAGCAACGCGATTTTTTTAGCCAGTCCCCCGGCATAACCCGTCAACGCGCCATCACTACCGACAACGCGATGACAAGGGATGATGATGGAAATAGGATTATGGCCCACAGCACCCCCAACGGCTCGGGCCAGGTTCTTGGGGTGACTTTCCCCAGTTTGTAAGGCATCGGAAATGCCTTTGTAGGTGATTGTCGTCCCATAAGGCACGGTTCTTAACACCTGCAGCACCCGTTGTCTAAAGGCGGTGACTTCAGGTTTCAAGGGAATACTGTTAGCGTCAGGATTTTCCCCAGCGAAGTATTGGTCTAACCAGACCAGGGCCTGTTGGATGGGTGCTGGGTGCCCGGTTTGGCTTTGGGCCAGATCATAGTGGGCGCCAAAATGCTTTTGACCATCGAACCACAGGCCATACAAATATTGCGCATCCCCCAACAAGGTGATCCCCCCTAGGGGTGACCTGTATTTTTCAGCATATAACATGGTTAAAGCCGCCTTTCGTTATTTTACCAGTCTGTTTAATCTGGCTAAATTATACCAGTAATCGGGGCTGATA
Organism: Lactobacillus sp.; assembly: GCA_022484695.1. Taxonomy (GTDB): domain Bacteria; phylum Bacillota; class Bacilli; order Lactobacillales; family Lactobacillaceae; genus Agrilactobacillus. The sequence goes on along the minus strand of JAKVKU010000001.1, from coordinate 405,241 downwards.
AATATCACTATCTGGCTTTTTACTTTGGCCTAAAAACAAGCCCTACCCACAGGACGGGCAGGACTTGATATATAGTTATTGGGCATTATTGTCCCGGCGATAGGCCACCAATCCATGGGTAATGGCTTTGGTGCTGGGATAAATTTGTTGGTAAAGGGCATGTAATTTTTGATACTTGGCCACGTTTTCTGGCTTGGGCAGGAACACATCTTTAAAATGAACGAATACTTTGGTACATTCAGATACCGTTTCAAACCAGCCTAAGCCCACAGCGGCTAACATGGCCGCCCCTAAACCTGGGCCCTGTTCATTTTCCAATGACACCACTTTGGTGTTAAAAATATCCGCTTGAATTTGCTGCCACAGGGCACTCTTAGCGCCACCGCCAATGGATACCACGGTTTCAAATTGACTGCCTTGGGCGACATATTGATCCAGCAGATCTTGGAAAGAAAAGATGATGCCCTCTAAAACCGCCCGGACGAAATCGTGACGTTGGTGAATACCATCGATGCCAATAAAACTGCCGCGAATGTCGGCATCCGCGTAAGGGGCCCGTTCCCCCACAATATACGGGGCAAATAATAGCCCATTGGCACCCACGGTGGACTTGCTGGCACTTTTTACCACAGCGGTGAAATCCTCATCCGCCGCAAAGGTCTGCTTGAACCAGTTTAACGAAAAGCCCGCCGCTAAGGTCACCCCCATGGAGTAAAAGGCGTCGGGGATCGCGTGGTCTTCAAACTGTAGGACCCCTTGGTAGTTGGTGGTTTTGGCCGGTTCATATTTTAAAATCACCCCAGATGTGCCAATGCTGGATAACACTTTGGTGGGACTATCGATTCCCGCGCCCACGGCACCGCAGGCATTATCAGCACCGCCGGCAAAGGTCCGGGTGGTGGTGGCTAAGCCGGAATATTCGGCATACCAGGCACTGATGGGCCCGGTATCGTCAATGGAACGGACCAGTGGGGGACACAAGCTTTTAGGGATATCAAAGGCGTCCAGAATTTCTTGGCTCCATTGTTGTTGCTGCACGTCTAACATCACCGTCCCGGTGGCATCGGAATAATCCATGGCTAGATTGCCGGTCATACGAAAACGCAGGTAATCCTTTGGTAGCAACATGGCTTTTGCCTGGGCAAAGATGTCCGGCTGATTTTCCTTGACCCATAGTAATTTGGGCAGGGTAAAACCTTCCAGGGGTTGATTATGGGTAATTTCGATAAAGCGTTGGCCCATTTTCGCCATGATGGCTGCCCGTTGCTTGGTGGAACGGGTGTCATTCCAAAGCATGGCTGGCCGTAGAACTTGATTATTCTCATCCAAGAGCACCAAGCCGTGCATTTGGCCGGAATAGCTGATGCCTTTGATATCTGCTGGTTTGAGTTGATCGGTTAAAATCAGGCGCACAATGGCGATGGTGGTGGCGCTGACCCAATCTTCAGGGTCTTGTTCCGCATAGCCGGGTTTAGGTTGGCGCAATGGAAAATCCGCGCTTTCTTGGGCGATGATTTCACCGGTTTTAGTCACTGCGGAAACTTTCACCGAACTGGTGCCCAGATCCACTCCTAATACGCATGCCGTCATAATAGTTTTCCTCTTTTCTAAAAAAAGGAATGACCGCTGCGGCCATTCCAAGTTGTAATGCTGTTGTTATAGCACAATAATTTATTTAAGTGTTTGGACGATATAGTGGTTGATGGTGTCTTTGACTTGTTCCAAATGGTCAGATTGGGTAGCGGCCCGCAATTGGGCTTGGGTCTTGTCTAAGCTGTAGTTTTCCAGTTCCGCCATAGTCGCCTTGCCACTTTCGATATCGGCACCAATACCACTATCAAAGGAGCTGTAACGATTTTTAACCAAGTCATCCAAGTAACCGTCTGCCTTCATGGCCAAAGCAACCCGCAAGCCAGCGGCGAAGCTATCCATGCCCACAATATGGCCATAGAATAGATCCTCTGGTTCAAATGAAGACCGGCGTGGTTTGGCATCAAAGTTTAAGCCACCCTTTGGTCCAATGCTGCCATTTTCCACAACTTCAGTCATGGCTGCCGTTGTTTCATAAAGGTTAGATGGATATTCATCAATATCCCAGCCAATTAATTTGTCCCCTTGGTTGGCATCTAATGAGCCTAACAGGCCAGCTTCCCGGGCCACGCGGATTTCATGTTGATAGGTGTGACCGGCTAAGTTGGCGTGGTTGCCTTCCAGGTTCAACTTGAAGTCTTTATCCAGGTCATATTCCTTCATGAAGGCGATCGTCGTAGCAGCGTCAAAATCATATTGATGGGTGGTTGGTTCTTTAGGTTTTGGTTCCAGCAACATTTGAGCGTCAAAACCGATTTCCTTGGCGTAATCTTTAGCCAAATGGAATAATTTAGCCGCGTGTTCTTGTTCCCGTTTCATGTCGGTATTCCACAGGGATTCGTATCCTTCACGGCCGCCCCAGAAGACATAGTTTTCAGAACCTACCCGTTTGCCAATTTCCAAACTATGTTTCAATTGGGCAGCAGAATAAGCATAGATGTCGGCATAAGGTGAGGTGCCAGCGCCGGCCACAAATCTCGGGTTGGTGAATAGGTTAGAAGTGTTCCAAAGGACTTTCATACCGGAAGTCTTTTGGTAAGCCACGATTTTGTCCACAATTTTATCCAGGTTCTTGTTGGTTTCCCGTAAAGTATCGCCTTCAGGTGCTAAATCCCGGTCGTGGAAGCAAAGAAAATCCACACCTAGTTTATCATAAAATTCAAAGGCTGCATCCACTTTGGCCAGAGCTTGGTCCATGGGATCGGTGTACTTGTCATAAGGACGAAGCGCAGTGCCATCCCCGAATGGATCCACTAAACGTTGGTCAAAGGTATGCCAATACGCCACGGCAAATCTCAACCAGTCCCGCATTTTCTTGCCGCCAATGACTTCATCCGGATTATAATACTGAAAGCCTAAGCCAGATTTCTTGTCGCCGGTACCTACATACTTGATTTTATCAACATTCCAATATGCCATGAGATAAATCCTCCAATTAATTGATTTTATATTAGTTTGTTCTAACAACCAACTTACGAATTCATGATATTATATTACTTCGGGAAATGCAAGCCTTTTCAAAGAAAAAAGTCATTTTTTTATTTTGCTGGCCTAGTCGTCAGCTGGCCAACATAGCCGTAAATTAATTTCGTTATGTATAACAGCCCCAAGGATAAGAGTACCAGTTCATGTTTAAAGTTACCGCTGTTATATATCAGGATCTTTTGATGAAAACGGTTGCAATCATTAAATTGTGATGCTATTATCAATTCAATTAGAATGTTTAAACAACCAACTCACTCAGAACTTACAATCTATTGTTAATCCAATCAAAAATACGGGGTGTTCAAGCATGCAGGATAATACCAACGCACCACAAAAGATCCATAAAGTTTCCGCAGGATTCGTTTATTTCTTTGGCGCACTAGGTGGTTTATTGTTCGGGTACGACACTGGGGTTATCTCCGGGGCGATTTTATTCATTGAAAAACAACTCCATTTAAATTCATGGCAACAAGGTTTCGTCGTCAGTGCTGTTTTATTAGGCGCCATCTTAGGGGCTGCCGTGATTGGCCCCATGTCTGATCGTTTTGGTCGGCGTAAACTCGTCTTATTATCTGCTATTATCTTCTTCATTGGGGCGTTAGGATCAGCCTTTTCCCCAGAATTTTGGACTTTGATTATTTCCCGGGTTGTATTAGGCATGGCCGTTGGGGCGGCGTCTGCTTTGATTCCCACCTATTTGGCCGAGCTATCACCGGCAGATAAGCGGGGGTCCATGTCTAGTTTATTCCAACTCATGGTCATGACCGGTATCTTCATCGCCTACGTCACCAACTATTCCTTCTCCGGCTTTTACACTGGGTGGCGCTGGATGTTAGGTTTTGCTGCTTTTCCATCAGCATTATTGTTCTTCGGGGCTTTGATTCTACCAGAAAGTCCCCGCTTCTTAGTTAAAGAAAATAAAATTGCGGAAGCCAAACAAATTCTTGAAATTATGAACAAACATGATACAAAAGTTGTGGATCAAGAATTGACGGATATTAAAGCCCAAGCGGCCATTAAAAGTGGCGGTTGGACCGAGTTATTCGGCAAATTAGTCCGCCCTGCCCTGGTAATCGGGGTGGGCCTAGCCATTTTCCAACAAGTCATGGGCTGTAACACCGTGCTTTATTACGCCCCCACTATCTTTACGGATGTTGGCTTTGGGGTCTCCGCTGCCTTGATTGCCCACATCGGGATTGGGATTTTCAATGTCATCGTCACCGCAGTTGCCGTGATGATCATGGATAAAATCGACCGGAAAAAGATGTTGATTGGTGGTGCCATTGGTATGGGTGTGTCTTTGTTCGTCATGAGCTTTGCCATGAAATTTTCCGGACACAGCCAAACTGCAGCTTTCGTCTGCGTTATTGCCTTGACCATTTACATCGCCTTTTTCTCCGCCACTTGGGGCCCAGTAATGTGGGTTATGATTGGGGAAGTCTTCCCTTTGAATATTCGCGGCTTGGGTAATTCCTTTTCAAGTGTCATCAACTGGACAGCTAACATGATCGTTTCCTTGACCTTCCCACCATTACTTGACTTCTTTGGAACTGGTAGTCTCTTCATCGGTTATGGCGTCCTTTGCTTTGTAGCGATTTGGTTTGTCCATTCGAAAGTCTTTGAAACTCGCAATCGCTCGCTGGAAGATATTGAGGAAAGCTTGCGGCAACGCAGCGAACCTGAAGTAGCCAGCGAACCCGCCGAAATTAAATAAACTAATTTACACATTTAAAAAGCTGACCGGCTTGGATAAAGCAATCATCCAAGCCAGTCAGCTTTTTATTATCTTAATTTGTTGTTGAAACCAACTGAGTTGCTGCAATAAAACGACAGCTTTACTTTTGTACCCCTGAAAAGTTCAACTGGTAGCCCACCAAATCTAAAACCTGATGGGTGATGACAGAACAGGCCCCAAACAAAGTGGCCATATCGGAATTGGCCAGTAGGCGGAGATTGATGGCATTGTTATTCAAGCGCTGGACACTTTCCGCCACTTGGTCAAATATTTCCGTGGCTTCTTCCATTAAAGGCGAGCCCAAGTACACTGTCCCCGTGTCAAAATACATGGAGGCATTATAGATCAAGGTTGAAATTTCGGCTACGAAGGTATTCATGGCCAAGACCACGGCCTTATTATGAGCTTGATACAAGTCAATGACCTGCCCCCGGTTCAACGTTTCGGTTTTCAACTGGGTTTTGAGGTGATTGATGATGGCATCTTCGGAACAAATTTGTTCCACAGGGATCAATTTACCTTCTGCGGTTTTTATCAAGGTCCGACCAATTTCCCCAGCCTGACCCTTGAAGCCCCGAAACAGGCGGTTATTTAAGATGATGCCGGAGCCAATGCCCTTATGGATACTGATGGCCACTAGGTTAGGATTGGCCGCCAGGGGCATGAAATCCCGGACATAGACCGCCGTTAAATTAGATTCATTTTCCAGGACCACTGGCACTTGGTATTTGGCCAGCAAAATCTCCCGGAGATCTAAATTGTCGAAATCCACAAAGGGCGAATAGGTAATAGCCTGTTGATCGTTGACAATGCCATGGATGGATAGGCAAATACCCAACAGCCCCTGGACGGATTGCACCGTTTTTACCGTCTGGTCAATTTTAGCTTCAATGATGGCCAGAATTTCTTGAATACTCTTTTGATAAATACTGATTTCCGACTGTTCAATGATACTGCTGTCTAAATAGTTGATCATATAATGCAAGTTGCGAAATGAGATATCAAAACTCATGGTAAAGCCGTAACTGGCATGTAGGCGGATATTGGTGGGTTTACGGCCCCCGGCATGGGAAGCAGCCCCCTCCCCGACTTCTTCAACAAGTTGTTCTTTTTTTAAATCATCATAAATTGAAGAAATCGTTGACTTGTTTAGCCCTAATTTCCGGGAAATCGCCACCCGGGTAGTGTATTCACTATTGACGATTTCTTGTAATACCAACTTACGATTGGCTTGCCGCAGGTTATCTTTACTGGTTATAGGCACCAACGCTATCTTCCTTTCTTAATTTGAAGTTTTAAACCTCCCCAAAATACCAATGTCTGGTATTTGGATTTAGCAATCATCTTAGTATAAACAAGTATCTGGATTTGAACAAGAATTCTTGCTAAGGTTCCCTTTTTTGGAGTAATTCCAAACTGAAAGCGCCCTTTTGAAGATAGAACGCCCAAAAAGAATCTGAAAAAGTTTGAGTTATTTAATTAAACCGCTTCCATTAGTTATAGGGCAAGTTTGTCAGTTATGGCGGAAAAACCGTTATTTTTTTAATGAGGCCTAAAAATGTGTTTGACATATGAGTGATTATTCATATATAATAGAGATATAAACATGAACGATTATTCATATGTTTTTAAAATCACAGTTAAGGGAGCGGAAAAAAATGGATAACATTAATGCTTACCAACGCCAAGGCACACAAGAACACGGCCACGAACACAGCCATAACAGCACGGTTATGATTATCCTCTACTTTGTGGGTTTGCTTTGTTTTGGACTAGGTCTTTTCTTGGATACGGTCAATGTGATTTACGCCAATACGGCCTTTGGGATCGCCATGCTAACGGCTGGTTATCATGTTATCCTGGAGGGTTTCACCGATACCTTTAAAGATACTGTCCGTACTAAAAAGTTCGCCCCTAACGTCCATTTACTCATGAGTTTGGCAGCTGCCGGGGCGGCGGTCATCGGCAACTTCCGGGAAGGGGCGTTATTGATCCTCATTTTCGCCGGGGCCCATTTCTTAGAAAACTATGCCGATGGTAAAAGTAAAAAAGAAATCACGAATTTACTGAAGTTAAACCCCACTGAAGCACGGCTGGTCTTAGCCGATGGTACCACCAAAGTTGTGGCAGCCAATACCGTGCGGGTGGGCGACACCTTGCAAGTCTTAAATGGCGACCAAGTCCCAACAGATGGTATCATTTTAGCCGGGACCACGGCCATTGATGAATCAGCTATTAATGGCGAAAGTATCCCTAAGGAAAAAACAGTCAATGATGAGGTCTTCGGCAGTACCATCAATGGGTCGGGAACCTTCACCATGCGGGTCACCAAAGATAGTTCTGAAACCGTTTTCGCTAAAATCCTGGCTTTAGTGGACCAATCTCAACAAAGTTTGACCAAAACCGCCACTTGGATTCAAAAACTGGAACCCAAATATGTGACCTTGGTCTTGGCCCTATTGCCCCTGGTTATCTTAGCCGGCCCTTATTTATTGAGCTGGTCTTGGCACCAGAGTTTCTACCGGGGCATCGTCTTCTTAATTTCGGCTTCTCCCTGTGCCTTAGCCGCCAGTGCCATCCCCACGACGTTATCCACCATTTCCAATTTGGCCAGACATGGGGTTTTGGTTAAAGGTGGGGCTTATCTCTCCAGGTTGGCTGGCTTAAAGGCCCTGGCCTTTGATAAGACTGGGACTCTGACCAACGGCCAACCCGTGGTCACTGACTACGCCTTTGACCCGGATTTAGATGAAAAGGCCCTGATCGACATCATCGTGGCCATGGAAAAACAAGCCAATCACCCTTTGGCCACGGCCATCATCAATAAATTCCCCGATACCACAGCCCTTGATTTAGAAGTTGAAAACCAAGTGGGTAAGGGCTTATCCGCCACTTACAACCAGGTCCAATACCATATTGGTAAACCCAGTTCCTTTGCAAATGTGGCTGACCGTTACGCTAAACAAGCCCAACAATTAGCCGCCGCCGGTAAAACCGTGGTCTTCATCGGTAAAGACCGGCAAGTTATCGGCTTGATTGCCCTGATGGATGTGCCCAATGAACATGCGGCCAAAGCCATTCAGTACTTCAAGAAAGCCGGTATCCATACCTCCATGATCACGGGAGATGCTAAACTTACCGGTGAAGCCGTGGGCCAGCAAATCGGCATCGATGAAGTCATCGGCAACGTCTTGCCCGCCGACAAAGCCCAAATCGTCCAAGCCCAACAGGCTAAATATGGGGCAACGGGGATGCTGGGGGACGGCATCAATGACGCCCCGGCCCTGGTCACCGCTGACGTGGGCATTGCCATGGGTGAAGGGACCGACGTGGCCATTGACGTGGCCGACCTGGTCCTCATGAAGAATAACCTGTCCAAGTTAGTTTATGCCCACCGCATCGCGGAAAAAATGGACAAAGTTATCTGGCAAAACATCGTCTTATCCATGCTGGTGGTGGTAGGCCTAGTGACCCTGAACTTCTTAGGGAAAACCGATATCGCCATCGGGGTCATCTTCCACGAAGGTAGTACCTTATTGGTCATCTTAAACGGTCTGCGGCTCTTGTTAGCGCCGAATACTTGGCGTTAAATCTGAAATTTCAAGAACGTGTCTGGTTCAATAAGCCGGGCACGTTTTTTAATTTGTGGCCTGGTGGGGCAACCTAAAAACGCTGGCGCCAGCCATTTTTGCCCGACCCATAACTTTTTTGAGCCATAATTTTCAATTTATATAAGAAATTTAGTATAATATAAGCAAAGGAGCGTGGAAGAATTGAAAAAATGGATTTGGCGTGGCATTCTCGCCCTTATTGGGATTGTTGCGGTAATTTTTGGGGGTTGGTGGCTGATAGACCACTTTCAATATAGCCAAAATGTGGATCAGGCATCAGATGTGAAAAAATGGGAAGCGGATCCCCGACCGCTGCAATCCCAAAAAGCCGCCACGAAGAAATTGGCCGATATCACCCAACCGGGTAAGGACCAAAAAGACCTGGCCAGCGCGGCGAAATTCGTGGTCATCCCCGGCCTACGGGGTGCTTGGTCTATTGATGCCAAGACCAAGAAAGCCGGTTTTGGCAATAACTGGGTCCCCCAAGGAATTACCCAGTCCAATAGCACTTATTTTGTCAGTTTATACGATGGTAACCATAAATTGAACTCTTTGATTCTGTTGATTAATAAAAAGACGGGCAAGTACACCAAGTCCTTGATTTTGAATTCCAAGGCCCATGTGGGTGGCATCACTTATGACCAGCCCCGGCAGCGGCTGATCTGGTCCGACGACACTTCAAAGCTTGGCGGCGCTGGGATTAGTTATACGTCACAAAGCACCATTGACGCCTACAAAGCCCAAAGCATGCAACAGGCCATTGCCTCCACCAGAATTCCTTTACAGCTGGCCAATCGTACGTCAGCTATTGCCCTTTATAATAACCAATTAGTCATGGTTAAATACGGTCAAAACAAGGCGACCCGTTCCATTCTTGCCCTGCCATTAAATGCCCAGGGCCTGCCCAATGAATTCTCCCTAGCACAATTTGAGACATTAGTTACAGGTCTACTGCCTAAAATAAAAAATAAAAGTACCCTTGAACAGACCAATATCGTCTTTAATGATATGATTCAAAAAAAGATTCTCAATTCCTTTAATGCCGGCTGGAATCGTCTCCAAGGCGTGGCTATTGCTGATGATGGCTTGACGTTGCTCAGTCAATCTAACGGCGCTGCTCCGGGTAAAATTTGGATTTGGGTGCCTAAAAACCGCACCTGGTCCAAACTGGATTTTGATAAACCAAAAGCTGGGGATCAAATCGTCAACGTCCCTAATTCCGTGGAAGAAATCAGTCTCAATGCTTCCGAAACCAGCTTAGCTTTGATTTTCGAAAGTGGCGCCCGGGCTTACCGGGAAGAAGGTAACTTCTTGCACCGGCCAAGCTACATGGATCGGATCATTGTCTTAGGCATTTCTCACTAAATAATAATTTAATTTACAATAATAGCCGTATCTCGTCATTTGAGATACGGCTATTATTATTAATCTGTGTTTAAGCTTCGACCGTCGCCGTTTGCTTGTTCTTATCAGGAATGAACTCAGGTTTTTCATCGTCAATGAAATAGACTTTATACCAAACTAAGAAGGTATAAATCGTCCAAATCTTACGGCGGTTATCGTCGGGGCCCACGTTGTTGTAGTAGTCGTCGACTAATTTCAAGATAGCCGTTTGATCAAAGAACTTGGCAGCATAGTCAGCGGCAAATAAGTTGCGAACTTCCTTGTAGATATCTTCATCATGTAACCAAGCACTGACCGGAACGGGGAAGCCTAATTTTTCTCGACGGGCCCAAGCATCTGGTAAATGGCGGTTAGCGGCCATCCGCAGGGCGTACTTGCTGTCTTTAGAGTTCAGTAAGTATTTGGTAGGGATACCCTCAGCGACTTTAGCCACTTCTTTATCTAAGAATGGCACCCGCAATTCCATGGAGTTGGCCATACTTAATTTATCAGCCTTTAATAAAATGTCTTTTGGCATGAATTGATGGATATCCAGGTATTGCATCTTTTTAACTTCATCGTCATAATGGCGGACCTTCTTGTAACTTTGCGTCACAATTTGTTCCACCGTTTCACTGCGTTTAAAGTCCGGTTGCAAGATCTTAACGGCATCGGCTTCGTGGAAAATCCGAGCTTCACCAATGAAGAACTCTTCTGCTGGGGCAGTGGCTTCATACAGATGCAAGCGGCCGTGGAAGTTTGGTGAACGTTTCAAGCCGTGGGCAATGGAGACCCGGGCCCCCCGAGGTAATTTCTTCAAGCCCTGGGCAAAGATCCGGATGGCTTTAGAGTGAGAGTGCCAACCATAATTGGCGTAACCGGCGAATAATTCGTCGGCCCCTTCCCCAGACAAGATAACCGTCACATCTTTGCTGGCTAACTTGGTCAAGAAGTATAGGGGTACGCAAGATGGGTTGGAGTCCGGTTCATCCAAATGATATTGGATCAACGGGAAGTTTTTGAAGGCTTCTTGGGCGGTAACCACATCGCTCTTGTTTTCCAAGCCTAAGTGATCGGCCAATTCCTTGGCGGCGATGCCTTCATGGTACTTCTTGTCATCAAAGCCAATGGAGAAGGTGTGCTCTGGCCGTAATACAGAGGTGATATAACTGGAATCCACCCCACTGGATAATAAGGAGCCCACTTCCACATCGGAAATCCGGTGGGCATCTACAGATTCAGCGATGGACTTGTCAATGGCATCAATGGTATCTTCCAAAGATAAGTGGTTGGCTTTAAAGTCCACATCCCAATATTTTTTAATGGTTAATTTGTCGTCTTTTAGCGTAAAGTAATGGCCTTCAGGGACCCGGAAGACATTCTTAAAGAAAGTTTCATCCAAAGCGGAATATTGGAAGGTCAAATAAGGCCGCAATGCTTCTGGATTCAATTCTTTTTTAAATTTCGGATTTTTCAAGAAGGACTTGATTTCAGAACCAATCATGAACATCCCGTCTTGATGGTAATAATACATGGGTTTGATGCCGAAGAAGTCCCGGGCACCTACCAATTCCTTTTTGGTATCATCCCAGATCAAGAAGGCAAACATCCCCCGGATCTTCTTTAGCAATTCCTCGATGCCATATTCTTCGTAACCGTGTAATAACACTTCGGTATCGGAATGGGTGGTGAAGGTATGCCCGGCGGCAATTAGTTCTTTGCGGATTGGTTGGAAATTGTAAATTTCGCCATTGAAAATAATGGCTTTCGTTTTATCTTCGTTTAAAATGGGCTGACTGCCGCCCTTTAAGTCAATGATGGATAGGCGCCGGAAACCCAGAGCCACCTCATCATTCACATATTCCCCAGAACTATTAGGGCCTCGATGTTTGATCATTTCCATCATATCATTAATAACTGGTTTCTTGTTTAGCATTGTTTTGTCAACAAAACCAACGATTCCACACATATTCGAAAACCCCTTGTCTATAGTTAACGTCGCTGCCCAACCAAAAATTATTCCTGGTTTTATGTCCGTTAATCTATCATTATATATTTTTCAGCAAACATGTCAATTTGCTGGTGTAAAATTTACATACCTTTTATATTATAGGTTAAAACTCTGAATCCTGCTAGCGGCACCGTACCCAAATACCAGTAATTTTTGGGTCTGAGCATTGAAATTCAGCACATACCCGGCAAACTCGGTAACATCGCCTTGATGTCGGTCCCAGTGGCGGTTGTATTTGGTGGTCAATGCGTGGTGCTTGCCCATGAGTGCCGAGCAATTCAGCCAGATATATTGCACACCGCCTAATTGGTAAGCCCGCTCCCGGTGGCGGTGGCCACAGATATAAGCGGCAATCTTAGCCGTACCGGTGTGGCGAAAGTCAAAACTTGTGTTAACCGTAAAGTCAGCCGGCCGCCCCTTGGTTTGGATCCGACCCTTGGCGTGTTGGTTGAAAGCTTGAAACAATTCTTGTAAAGTGGTGCCATTATAAGTCACCGCGCCTTTACCCTTAGGCTGGGCCAAATCGGCATGGCCCATGAAGCAGATAGTTTTGTTTTGGGACACGGTCAACAAGGCAATAATATCTTCAAATTGCTGTTGGCGCAGGGCCATGACTTTTTTCATGTCATAGCGCTTTTGGCCTTTATCATCCAATGCATAAGGCACATCACAGGTGTCGATGAAAATTAAGCGCAGTTGGCCTTTGTCAAAATAATGCAGTCGGCCTTGGCTTTTAAGCAGTGTTTGGTTGGCTAACGGGCGCTGAACGATATTGGCGTAGGTATTGGCACTAAAACTAGCGGGGCCGGGGTGATGTTCATCATATTTATCATTATCATCATGATTGCCCTTCACCGCCATAAAAGGCGTGGGTCCCTGACCCAGGGTCTGGATGATTTGAGCCAGGGCTTGTTTAGACACCGCTGGGGCTTGGCTGCCATCAATCATGTCTCCTAAATGAACTTTCAAATCCAGCAAACCGGTGTCTGCCAAGAGATTCAGCTCTTGGACATGGCGCCAGCCGTTACTGCCATAGTAGGTTTTATTCACGCCTGTAACGGCATGTGTATCGGTAATAACGCCTAGGGTCAAAGAATCGGGCGCCAGATTGTCCACCAAAGGGGCTACCCACCTGGTGAGATACCGCTGGACCCACACGCGTTGATGATTGGCCAAGTCCAACCAGCTGTTATAACGCTTGAATTGGGTGCTATAACTGCGGTAATAACCAGTCCCCCCTACATCATCGGCCAACTGCACTGGAACTAATACCTGAATGGGGCCGGGTTGAACCGTTAAAACATAGTGGCCATCTGGAAAGTCCGTTTGTGTTAAACTAAGTGAATACAACCCCCGCCGGGAAAGCTGGTCCAATTGGGCCATGGCTGTAATCTGGCGTTGGGTAACACGTTGCCATATCCGCATTTTTTGTTTTCCCCTTCTTTATCAACATTTGAAAGGAGCGATTTGATGAATCGTGCGCCCCATTTTGTAAGAGGTATTTTATGCATCATCGGCGCCTTTGCTTGCGCCCTAGTTATCTTCCTGGAATTCTCCCGGGGTATCTTAGGCATTGGGCCAGTCCGGGTAGCCAAACTTGGTATCCTGGTCTTCATCCTGTTAGCCGTGGGCCTGCGGGATCTTTTCCACCGGTAGCCGTTATAGCGCAGCAATCGCCGCAATGGCCTGGGTAAATTCGGCCAAATAGGCGGCTGGCGTGGCTTGGGCCACTTCCTGGTCATAAGCCTGCTGTAAAAAGTCCAAAGTGGCATCGTTATGAAACTTGGTGATTTGCCCGATGGCATAGGCCGCCGTAGCCCGAATCATGGGTCTCGGATCGGCAGTCACCACTTGCATCAAATTGGGCAAAGCACTTTGGTCTTTTTGATTGGCCAGGGCAATAATGGCATTGCGCTGCAAAGGCTTTTTCCCCCGCCAGGATCCAGCCATCTCCCCAAACCGAGTTTTGAAATCCCGATTGCTTAAGTCCAACATAGGCTGCAATTCTGGCATCACTTGTTCCGGGTCGGGTTCCATGGCGGCATGGCGGTGAAAGTTCTTCCCTTTATTGAAGGGACACACCAACTGGCAAATATCGCAGCCGTAAATCACGTTTTTGATCAAAGGCCGAAACTCCGGGGCCATCAAATCCTTGGTCTGGGTCTGATAGGACAAACAGCGCTGGCCATTGAGCTGACCGTTACCCATCAACGCTTGGGGCGGGCAGTAATCGACGCAACGTCGGCAGTCGCCACACTGGCAAGCCATGGGTGTATCCGGCGCCAGCTCTAGGTTGGTGATGATTTCCCCTAGATACACAAAGGAGCCAAATTCTGGCGTGATCAACAAACCGTTTTTGCCAATGAAGCCCAAACCAGCCCGTTGCGCCACCACCACATCCATGAGTTCACCGGTGTCCACCATGGGTTTGAAGCGAATCGACTCAGTTGGGGCAACCAGCTGTTCAATCTCTGTCACCAAGGCCGCCATCTTATCCCGGAGAATAAAGTGATAGTCGCTCCCCCAAGAAGCCCGGGCAAATTGCCCCCGTTTGGCCTTGGTCCGTTCCGGCCGATCCGTCATTCTTGAAGGATAAGCCAAGGCGATGGCGATAATCGATTTGGGCTGGTCAAAAATCAGACTGGGATTTAGGCGCTCATCTAAATTCTGATGTTCAAATCCCGTGGTATGTCCGTCAGCTTTTTGGGCCACCAAACTAGGCCGCATATACTCAAAATCCGCTGCCGTGGTAAAACCAATTTTATCAATGCCCAGACGCTGACTGGTGGCAATGATCTGTGCTTTTAGGTCGAACTTGTCAGCCATGGTTTCACCTCCGATATTTTCTAAGCCCCCATTATACAACAACAGGCCCCCAGGCAAAAACCCTGGTGGCCTATTTTTAATAGCACTCTAATTTGTTGTATCTTCAGGAAAGCGCATCCCCCACTGGTTGCGCACCCCATCTAAGATATGGCTCACCGCACCGGATAGGGCCAGTTGGCCATCATCATGGCCCTGGTCGATATAACGCTGCATATCGGCCACTTCGTAGTTCAACGCTAATTCTTCCGAACCAGCACTGATAATTTCCGTCGTCGTCGCATGGGCATCAGGGGTATAGGTGATCTTAGCCTCCGTGGCTCTAGGGTAATTATCGATCTCCACATAGCCCTTGGTCCCAGAAATCACGCCCCGTTTCGGTTGTTTGGCCCGCAATGATAACGCCATAACGGCCATCTGCTCCTGGTCGTTCTTCAAAATGATGCCGGACTGTTCATCCACGCCAGTTTCAAAGAATTTCACCGTGGTCAAGGCCACATTGGGCTGCTTGTCCAAAAACGTCCGGGCAAAGGCGGTGGCGTACCCACCGATATCTAACAACGCGCCCCCAGCCAAGTCCTTGTTGAAAAAGCGATTGGTAGGATCGTAATCCTTGAGACTGCCAAAGTTCACTTGCACCAGGTGAATGTCACCCAGCTGACCACCGGCAATCAAGTCTTGGACCTTTTGATAAATCGGCATGTGATACAAGGTAAAGCCCTCGGTCAAAATCAAACCCTTGTCCTTGGCCAATTGGGCCACTTCCTCAAATTGGGCGGCATTCACTGTGATGGCTTTTTCGGCAAAAACATGCTTGCCGGCATTCAGGGCTTTTTTGATGTAGTCATAATGGAAAGTATGGGGCGTGGCCACGTATATCACGTCAACGTTTGGGTCATTAATCATGGCGTTCACGTCCGTATAGGCGTGTTGCACATTTTTGGCCTTGGCAAAAGCCGCCAACTTGTCTTCATGAGGGTTGGCTGCCGCATAAACTTCCCCATTCACCGCGTTCAAAGCATCCGCCATTTCATGGGCGATCGTCCCGATACCGATCAAGCCCCAATTATATTTTGTCATAATTACTGAACTTCCTTTCTATAGGTCTGCAAAGTCCCGTCTGACGCCGTGGCCAGCACCGTGTTGACCAAGCCTGCAAAATAACTGGTCCCCACAACGCCGTTATAACCACTCAACTTGGTATTGATGCGCTGGATCTCAGCCCAATCCTGGGCAAAACAATCCAACAGCTGATTGCCATACTTGGTCCGGGTATAACCCATGATGTTACTGGCTTGGCGCCGTTCAACTCGCAACCCCAAACTTTGGGCAAAATCCCGCACTTGGGGAACTGCTTCCCCCGCTACCTCTAAGCATAACGGAAATTTTGGATTTAAGATAGTTGTGACCTTCGCAGCATTGGTCAAGATCACGTAATTGGCCGTGGCCTGGGCGTACAACTTTTCGGAAGTATGGATACCCCCGTTACTCTTCAACACATTTAAATTGGCATCCACACTGTCGCAGCCATCAAAGCCCACATCGATCTTAGTGGTGAAGTCAGTTAGCGTTAACCCCAAGTCTTGGCAGTAAGCCTGGGTCAATTCCGAAGGTGTACATAATGTTAATGCTAATTCGGGATGGTTAGCCAAATAATCCGCCACTTGCAACACATGACTCCCCCCGCCTAAACTGACGGTCATCCCCGGTTGCAGTAACGTAATGGCCCCTTGTAACGTCGCATCCATACTGAAAACCCCTTTCAATATTCATCAAGTTGTGAAATTTATTTTCATAACTAATATAATTCAGGAAATTATTTTTGTCAACTCAATCCGTGACTTGTATCCAGCGAAAATGTAAGGTAAATTTGGATTAAGAAGTTCCACGTGAAACATCATCAAAACTAAATTTGAGGCGATCTTATGGATGAAAATATTATAGACGTGCTCTATCGCAAACTGCCAACCCTATCGGCGACGGATAAAAAAATTGCTCAGGCCATTTTAAAAGACCCGGCCCAAGTGGTGAACGTCACAATTTCCCAATTGGCTAAAGCAGCCCAGGTCAGCGATGCCTCTGTGTCGCGATTTTGTCGTAATTTAGGCTTAGCCGGCTTTCACCAGCTGAAAATCCGCTTAGCCCAAGTCTCCGAAGACAAAAATAGTTACTACCAACAGGTGGATGCCGGTAACCTGCAACAAGCTCTAAAAAATATCGCCACCAATAAAATCGCCGAGATCACCAACACCCTGGGGAATACCAGCCCCGCTACGGTGACTAAAATCCTCAAAGCCTTGCAGGCCGCCAGTTTGGTCCAGGTGGCGGGGGCAGACGGCACCTACCCCGTAGCGGCCGATGCGGTGTATAAATTCAACCAGCTGGGCATCTTGACCATTGCCTCAGAATCCTACGCCAGCGCCGTCGCTCAGACCATGAACCTGCCCCATGACGCCGTTTTGTTGGTGATTTCTAACTCCGGGGAAACCCGCGACCTCCTGCAGCAAATCGCCGTGGCCCAGGAAAAAGGCGTCTTAGTCATCGCCATCACCAATCGCCCCGACTCCCCCATCGGCTTAAAGGCCGACCTACAGCTCACCACCGCCGTCCGCCAGAAAATTCTGCAATCCGAATACTTCTTCTCCCGGGTAGCAGCCATGACGGCCATTGAAGCCTTATTCTTGCTGCTCTTATCTGAAAATAAAGCCTACCTGAGCCACATTAAAGCACACGAAGCGCTGGTGGCTAATACTAAAATTTGATCCATTAAGTTACTCAACTACTACAGACACTTTTCAAAATATTATTCAAAAATCTTGAGTTGGCACCCGCGAAATGTTAATATAAAGTTACTAATTGACAAGTATAGTTAACATTCCAATCTATGTAGAAAGGAACACGCATGTGATTACAAACAGAATTATCGTTTTAAGGGCTGAGCGCAGATGGAGCCAAGAAACCTTGGCCAAGAAGGTTGGTGTAACGAGACAAACCATCTCCTCCATCGAAAACGGGCGTTACGGTTTGTCCTTAGAACTTGCTTTCAAGATTGCAAATGCGTTTGATGTTACCATAACTGATGTTTTCCAGGAGATTAAATCTTAATCATATTTTGAATCGAGGTAAATCTATGCATACTCTATACATCCTTTTCTTGTTGTTATTACTCATTAACAGCATCAGTCTCTTCTTCACTACTCGGTTAAAAAAAGATGAGCGTGGTCAGGCTATTCTCTACAAAACGGCTTACTTTCAAGAAAACTTTACTGAAACGGCGTTATTAGCAATCGTTGTCATATTTTTCCTATTCAGCCCCATCAGTGCACTTTCGCTCTTGATCATTATCATCGCTGCGCTTTTAGCGACTGTCCTGTTAAAACTCGGTATGCTGATTTACCTCGATAAAAAATATTAATTCAACTGTGCTGGTTAAGCCACATCATCAGAATAGGTAAAGATCGACCTTCGGAAATTTTTCCGAGGGTCTTTTTGTTTTATATCTTGTTCTTTCACCGCTCATAGCCAGACACTGCAAGGCGGCAATGGCGAGTTTCAATGTTAAATATTCCTTCTTAAATGGCATATAAAACACGCTTATTGTTAAATATATTTAACAAATTGTTAAATAAAGTATTTACAATTAGAAATTAACGGTGTAACCTGTGTCTTGTAGAGGCCACTACAAATACAACTAGTTGCAAGTGCCACTAACTGGACTCACCTTGCTTTGCGGCTAACGTTTAATACTCCAATCCCCGTCAAACTCAGTGCTATTACCTAGGAGGGAACCGGATGTTACAAGTAAATTCGCTGACAAAAAAATTTGATTCAAGTATCGTTGTGGACCACGAAAGTTTCACCCTTGAACCCGGTGAAATATTGGGATTAATTGGTCAAAACGGTGCTGGTAAGACGACGACTTTCAGAATGATCCTAGGCTTTCTCAAACCAGATACGGGCCAAGTCTGTATGAATGGCAAAAGGATAGGCCCCAATGATTTTAATAATATTGGCTATTTACCCGAAGAACGTAGTCTGTATCCTAAAATGAAGATTCAAGACCAAATTATCTATTTTGCCCGCCTTCACGGCATGAAAACCTCTGAAATTAAACAAAGTATGTTCGAATGGTTTGACCAACTGCAAGTTAAAGGTAATTTAAACGGCGTTGTTAAAGACTTAAGCAAAGGCAATCAACAAAAAATTCAGCTAATTACCACTTTGATCCACAAACCCAAGCTAATCATTTTAGATGAGCCCTTTTCCGGCCTTGATCCAGTCAATGCCGGTTTGCTTCAAGACCGCATTATTGCCCTGCGGGACCAAGGCTCAAGCATTATTTATTCCAGTCATGACATGGCGAACGTTGCGGCCATATCGGATAAGTTATTGATGTTGAAACATGGCAAAACGGTCTTAAGTGGCACCTTGGCAGCTATTCAGAATAGTTTCGGCCGGACCAAACTATTTATTGAATCAAACCTCAGTGCCGAAGAACTACTGGCTTTCAAAGGCGTCACTCATATTGTGAAACGGCACCATCAATATGAGTTAACACTCGCTTCGCCAGAAATTGGGGAAACGATTTTTAACGCGGCTACTAAAAACGGCTATATCCCCGAATTTCGCCAAACGACGCCATCATTAACTGAAATTTTTAAAACAAAGGTTGGTGTCGAGGATGCATAAATTTTGGATTATGACCGGCCAAGTTTACAGGAAGAATCTCAAAAGTGGTGCCTGGCTCTTTTTAGTACTCTCACCCATTATATTTATCGCGATAATCGCCGGTATTAGTTTATTTATGAATCGAACCGCCACGACGCCTAAAATAGCTGTGGTTTCAGATAACGCCAGTATTCTAAATTTTCCAAAACAGCAAGCAGGCACTGCTGACTTTACCTTGAGCACACCTATCAAAGCAAAGCAGGCCTTAATTGCCCAAAAAATCGACGGCATTTTGTCTATCAAAACTTCACCAGCAATTAAGGCTACCTATACTGCCCGTAGTGACAGCAAAGCCGCTGTAAATACACAACAACTTGATAGCCTGGTGACCCAATTAAAACAAGCCAAAATGGCCAAAGACCTGCACTTAAGCACCACGGAAAGCCAGCAGTTGTTAACCCCTGCCCACGTGGCCACCAGC
Source organism: Lactobacillus sp. (assembly GCA_022484695.1). Taxonomy (GTDB): domain Bacteria; phylum Bacillota; class Bacilli; order Lactobacillales; family Lactobacillaceae; genus Agrilactobacillus. The sequence continues at coordinate 385,454 of JAKVKU010000001.1, read as the reverse complement.
ACTGTCGATATTACTTCTGGAAAACCGCAACAACGCAATCCACAAGCAGATAACACGAATCGCAAACTGGCCATCATTTTTGCATTCTTGGTGACCTTGATCGTTACGATATATGGCGGGATGATTGCCCAAGAAATTGCAAATGAAAAAGACTCGCGAATCATGGAGATTCTGATGAGTTCAGTAAGTGCCACGACCCAATTCTTTGCTAAAATAACTGCTGTTTTAGGTCTATTACTCACACAAATAGCCGTCTATGTTGTTGCTGGTAGCCTTGCTTGGCATTTCTTGAAAGACCAGCCCTTTATTCGGCATCTGACAGCTACGGTTGATTTTTCAATTATCCCTACGATAACGACTTTGATCATCACAGCATTTTTTATTTTTAACATCCTGCTATTCGTCGAACTGGCTGCCATGATGGGCGTCTCAGTTTCAAGTAAAGACCAGCTCAATTCCGCAACGATGCCAGTATCATCCCTAAGCATGATCGGCTTCTTTTTGGCAATATCGGCCCAATCCAATGATGCGGTGATAACCCAAATCGCAAGCTACTTGCCGTTTATCAATGTTGGCCTAATGCCACTACGCCTTGCACTGGGGCATACAACTTTACCACATGCCTTCTTAAGTTTGACAATCACGGTGGTAAGCCTAGCCATCTTCACCTATATTGCCGTTAAGACTTATGAAAAGAACGTGCTCCAATATTCTAATAATCACTTCTTAAAGCATATGCAAAACGCAAAATCAGTTCAACAGTTTGCCCGTTAAGATTGAAAATGATCCTAATTGTTGGATTTTTATGAGCCAATTTTTGCTTTGCAATATTTGAACATTGCGACTTTGCGCAACTTTCTTTAAACTGTAAATACGAAGCACTAGCAATTTAAATGAACCATTTAATAATTTATTCAGATGTTAAGGGAGAGTCCAAATGTCCGGTAAAACTAACATGCTTAACGATAACCAGCAATTAAATGATTTACTTGAAACTGCAAAAAAGATACCAACCTCCGAATTATTGGATCATGCACTTTACGAAAAATATCCTGCTAAGAAGGCAGTCTTCAAGGCTCTGTATGAATATGTCATTGATGAACGTCAATCGAAGATTATTCAGCAGAAGCATTTCACCATCTAATTACGGTGAACTTATGTTATTTCACAGGCAGTAACAGTGCTCTTCCTTCCCACATTCTTTGATACAACCAAGATAGCAAAACAGGACATTTTAATAATTACGACGCAACGCCAAAAGCGGCTAGACTGAAATTATGAAAACTTCGGTCTAGCCGCTTTATGTTTGTGTCAAATCAAAATAGCATCAAACTTCTACATGCATTGGCAATTCAATCGTCCTATCACAAAACGCCGCTACGGCGGGGTCATGGGTGACGATCACAACTGTTTTGCCGGATTGATTAATCGTTTTAATTTCGTTTAAGACCAAGTCCCGATTGGTTTCATCTAACGACCCAGTGGGTTCATCCGCAAGAATCAGCGTACTGGGTTTGATGAGACATCTGGCAACGGCCACCCGTTGCTGCTGGCCACCAGACAGCTCATAGATCTTATGGCTCTGATAGCCGGTTAAGCCCACCGTCGCCAATACTTGTTTGATTTGGGTTCCCTTTTCAGCTTTGCTGCTTCTCAGGTATTTCTGAGCGATTGCTAAATTCTGTGTAACAGTTTGATTTTCAATCAAGGCGAAACTTTGGAAAATATAGCCGATTTTCTCCCGAATCAACTTATTAGCTAAACGGCTATTGGGCTTAACATTGGTCTCTGCGTCAAAAACGTAAGTGCCTGCATCAAAATTTTCAATCAAGCCTAGAATATTGAGCAGCGTTGACTTGCCGGAGCCGCTGGCGCCCATAATGGCCACCATTTCGCCGGTATCAATTTTGAGATCAAAATCATTTAGCACTGTTTTTTGCCCATATTTTTTGACTAAATTTTGTATCTTCAGCATTCGTCATTCCCCCTTTAAGACCTGGACCAAATTGCGATTCTCTTGGAAAATGAATATCAACAGGATTAATAAGATGTCGACAACCATTAGGGCTAAGCCAATCCCCAAGGCAATTAAAGAACGCCCTACTGCTACAGCCACACCGATTTGAATCAAATACGCTCCTACCAAAATTATTAAGATGTTTCGATAGCGGTCGACCAACTTAATGCCCATAATTCGTAAAATAGAAAGGCGCAAGCGATTGGTCGTAAAATACAGCACACTGGTAAATCCGGTGACTATCAGGGATATGGCGAAAATAATGCCCAATAACATCAATGTCAGCTGAAAGCCCATCCGGTAGGCATCCCCTTGGTCATTGACCATAGATCCAACCGTTGCAAAACGTAATCTAATTCCTGGTAATTCAGCCGGACTAGTCAGTCTTTTTAAAACTTGGCGGTTATGCTTAGTATTCGGGATACGCATGGGGCCGGCGGTGCTGGTATCTGTGAGCGTTGTCATACTATAATGATCTGATTGCTTGGAACTAATCACTAGGAAAATAGGATTATGAAAAGTCCTGACCTCATTGTCTATAAAAACCCGCGTTTGAATATTTTTGTCGTTATAATATCGAATCTTAACCCGCATACCATCTACAGATTGTTGCTGCTGTGCCTCGTAAGACAGATCACTATGAGCTAATAACTTTCCTAGACCCATAATTTTTTCACCTTGCGATTTCAAGGCAATCGGCACTAACAGTGTGTTGCCAGTAGATGGTTTTATGCTATTCATATGGACATGCTTTAAATAATTGGCATTAGCCTTCACAACTTGAAAAGATTCGCCCGGATTCAGCATTTGAAAAGCTTTTGTTTGCGTATGAGATTGGAAATTAACCGCGGGCTTGACGATTTCCCCCCTAACAAATTGGGCCTTAGTTTGCGCTTCTAACTTTTGAAATAGTTGGGCAACGACAGCTTCATTTTTGCCATTGTTTAATTCAACATTCTTAAATGTCTCATCAGTGGTATAACCGATTCTGTTAACTGCCAAATAGTTTCCTTCACTGGCAATCCGTTGATACGTGGCATCGGCCTTTTGACTTTCCCGAACGTTCGCCATACCGGCAATGATCAATACCGTGGTCACAATCGTCATCAGCACTTTTAAGACAAGCATCAGACCAATACCGACTTTAAAATTGAGGGCTTGTTTTAGCATTCGCCCAATGGTGATGCTGAATATAATACCGGTGGCAATTAAAATAGCCAAGCCTAAGATCAATAAAACCCCTAACTGGGATAAGAACAGCATTTGTAAAAATTGGGTGGGTAAATAATTGAAATAAAAGTGGACCGTTATATCCAGTATAACGGCACTAACCAACGTGACAATAACCGGTAGCAGGAATAAACGCTGTAAAATCGTCATGTTGGTGAACCCATTTAGTTTCCAAATGCCAATGGTTTTAACTTGGGTCATGGGGATTGCCACAATACTTAATAACGTCAGTAGGGCTAAAATACCAATCACTACTAAATAAGCAAGCACATATTCATTAACATAACCCTGGGTGGTAGCCGTTTCGGGCGTTGTTAAGATCTTCTGGGGTATACCAAAAAACGCAGCCAATATTGGCTTTAATTTTTCGGCATCTGCGGACTTGGCTGGGATAATCGTGTATACACCGTTGGCAGATTTAGCGTCATCACGATAATATTTAACCATACTTTGGAGCACCACAACCGATTGGTTCCCAAAAGTGAGAATCGGCTTAGGATCGGCGCTTTTTTGGGCAGTATTGCTATAAAATTGGGTCGCCTTTGGAAATACCGAGAAACGTTGATTAGTTTGGAAAAAATTAGCGTAAGGAAAGCTGGCTGGGGCAACAATTGCCGACTTCACCACACCCTTGTCCGTCACATCACTTCTAACAATAGATACCTGTTGCTGATTTTTTAGGGTTTCAAAAAATTGCAACATTTCCGCTGGTGTCTGTGTGGTATTGGTAACATAAATCTTAAAGGATGTGGGTGTCGTCTCAAGTTGTGAAATACGAGCTTGTTCTTTTGTTAAATTTAGATTAATGACCAGTAACCCAGAAAAAAAGACCATCAGGATTAAAAAAACGCTAACAATTTTTTTAATAGGCTTACACTCCTCTGATGCGATGGGTGTCATCCGATTGTATTAGGGTCAGCCACAGGGTAAAAATCCGACGCGTTGGTCTAGTTCCGAAGGTGCGTATCTAATTTAAATATACCTTAAAATAACAAATTGAGCAATTATTTTATAATTAGAATCTTATTTTAATTTAATTTTTAGCTCATGGTATTATTAACCATAATCTAGCTAAAAAAACGACCCCCGCAAGCGAATGATCACTTGGCAGGAGCCGTTTTGTATCTATTTCTGATCCGCCCGAATGTCGGTATACCCATCCAGATAATTGGCATATCTGGCTAAGGTGAAGAGATAATCGGATAGGCGGTTTAAATATTTCAAAATACCCGGGTCAATTGTTTGTTGCGTATGTAACGCCACCACACTGCGCTCGGCGCGGCGGGCTAAGGTTCTGGCGTACTGCAAGTTGGCGCCGGTGACTTGGCCACCGGGTAAGATGAACGCCTTGATCACGGGTAACGTGGGCGTAATGGCATCGATGCGCGCTTCCATTGCTGGCAACGCCTGGGGGTCCAGGCGTTTCGAGTTCTTAATGTTGATGTCGGCTTGTAACGCATACAAATTTCGTTGGATTTGTAGCAATTCCGGTGCTAGGCCGGCGTTGGGGGCTGATAGTTGGGCTAAAACATTACCCAACCAGGTCTCCAGTTCATCCAAGTCGCCCAGGGCTTGAATTTGTGGATCAAACTTGGGGACCATCTTGCCGCTGGCTTGCCGAGTGTAACCGGCATCCCCCACTTTGGTATAAATTTTCATCAAAACGCTCCAGTTCTCTAGTTCAAATAACGATCTAAGGCTTTGGTCAAAGGCAGCTTCAATAACGGATAAAACGCCAGATTCCCTAAGGCATGATAGCCGTCAAAAAGCAGGCCGCTGAGCCAATAAGCCAGAAACACTTGACCTTGGGTGATACCCACTAAAACCATCCCCAGGCTCACCACCACGCCGTACTCAAAGCCTAAAAAGACACATAGTCCCAGCTGTAGCCAAAACCAGCGCTTTAGAGGCAGGAGTAATTTCACCAGGGCTACCGTTAAAATACACACGGTATAAGCCACGATTTGGGGGATGGTCCAAATGCCAAAGCCCAGGACCACGTTGGACAACACCATGGTTAACACCGCTAAGGGCAAGCCATAGCTCACCCCGGCCACCAGGGTGACGATCATCAAGATATCGGTCACTGGTTGGACATTGGGGATGGGGATCTTCACGATGCGCAACACGATGCATAACGCCGTCAATAAGGCCAATAGTGTTAAGCGGCGAATCCGCACCCGACTGTCTGTCATGGTTCAACCAACTATTTACTTAAGTTGAAAACAACCTTGTCGTTGTTTTGCAATTTTTGTTGGGTGACACCTTTAGAAGCCATCTTCCCGTTAATGGTGTAAGTCCAATACAATTTTTCCTTGGTGTTTTGCTTGTGGCCATCAATGGCGGTGACAAAACCTTTACTTTGTTTCACAGACCAGTTTTTCTTCAAACCCGTTAAAACGGTGGCATTCTTAGCCACTTTGGTGGTTTTCTTAGAAATAGTCTTCTTGCCTTGCTTCAAGGTATAAGTGGTGGTAATGGTTTGCTTCGCTGCAGCTTGAACCGGTGTGGTGTCTGCTGTAAGGGCCGCTGTAGTGGTGCCCCCAAAGGTGATCAAAGCCAACAATGAAACGACGATACGTGTTAATTTCTTCATGAATAAATTTCTCCCTAAACAAGTTTTTGAAACATCTTTATTGTTGGTGCTGGGCTTGGTTAAGTCAAGCCATTATTTAATTGGGCAAGCGCCCCCGGCACAATCGCTTTGATCAACCAATTCGATATCTTTTTGGTCATGGTTGTCATTTTGAGCCGCAAAGACTTGGGCCACGTCCCCAGAAATTTCAGCGTGGCGCTTTTCATATTCGCTGGCGGCAATGGGTTCTTTAGGGGCTTGTTTGAAGCCGGCACCCACGTAAGGCAATAGGGAGGTAGATTTGATGGTATGGCGATATTGGGCCATCAAACCGGCGATTTGCTTGGCTTCTTCAGGTTGGAAGGTCACCGTACAGCTGACGGCGTTATCGGACCAATACGTCTGCAAGAAAGCTTGGGTGGCAAATTGTTCCGCAATGGAAACCGTCCCGGCAGAAGCAAATTCGTCACTTTCCGCATTGGCGGCCTTCACTGGAAATTCCACACAAACCGTGTTCTTGGTATACACGTCCGGTTCCATATGATACCCACAGGCCTTCAAGGCTGGCAGTAATGGATCGTTGTCTTGGAAACGAATCCGTTGAATCAAGTAATCCGCATAGTGGAAGTGCATCCCTTCAGACACACCGGCCAGCTTAGACACTGTCCCGGAAGGTTTCACAGTGGTATGTTTCAAAGATGGGGCACAATCCAAAGCTTCAGAATAAGCCTTATCTGCGTCAATCACCGCATGATACAGGCCATCCACGGTCTTCACGGCAGCAGGGTCATAAATCGGTTCATTGACGGTCATGCCCGTAGCTGGATCTTGGACGGTCTTAAAGCCTTTCACAACCCGGTTGCCAAAGGTCCCTAAAATCCAATCTTGAATCCCAGACATGGAGATCCCGATGCGGCGATTCTTTTGAATTACGTTGCGAGATACTTCCCAATCATAGGGGCTGAAGGTGACCCGTTTGGCATAACGGGTAGCCAGCCCAAAGGCGTCCTTTAAATCCCAACCCTGTTGGCTGGCCACATAAGGGAAGACTTCAAATAAATTACAAGGTTCCCCGTTGGCTAAGGAAATTTCACCACAAGGATTGGTCCCTTCCACGTCCCCATCGATATCTTCCTGCAAGCCATCGATCAAGCGGCCGTAGTTCTTGGAAAGTTCCAAGTTCACGATGCCGGGTTCGCCGTTATGGGCGATGGCATCGGCAATGGCTGTGTAATCACTGAAGCGGGTATCCACCGCCACGGAGTTGTTGGAAGCCCAGCGGTGATGCATCAGTTTCTCTTGGTCTTGTTTCATGGTAATGAAGTCGTTATCTTCCCCAGACCCCAAGGCTAATTCCGCCGAACGCCGCACGTTGCCGGCCACCACGGTTTTACCGATCATGTTAGCCATATCAGTACAGTCCACAGAGGTCAATTTTTCATTTAAGCGCGTGTTTAATAAAGCATTAATATCAAATAACATTTCAACCAACGGCATGGGCCCTGAAGCGGTGCCACCAAAGCCTTTGATCCGGGCACCCTTGGGCCGAATTTGACTGATGTCTAACACTAAGTCGTCATTGTCATTCACGTTGGTGGCGTCAAAGTGCAAGTCCATCATCTCAGCGTTAGCTAAGACCCAGCCTTCCCGAGTATCGGGCAATTCATAATAGGCCACTTGATTTTTATCGTGTTGGGCCAGCCAAGCGGTTTTATCCGTGGCGCCTAATTTCAAAGAAGCGTCGTAGGAGTCGCTGGCTTTGTCGATGAGGATGGTCAAATTGATTGACCGATCCACCTTAGGCATTTGTTGCACATTGGCTTGGACCACGGAAAAGCCAACGCCGCCACCCTTCATCAATTGGTCAAATAAGAAGGCATAGGGCATGGATACCGCTTTTTGAGCGGGGTCCAAGTAACTGGGTTGGATATGGCTATCCCCATAAGCTTGGGGCCGCATGGCGATGAACCAACAGTTGTTTAAAGCATCGCCATTACGCTTTTGATAATCCGTCCCCGAGATCCACAGATTCCGGCCAGATGGGGTAGCGGCCAAACCGTAAATCAACTTGAATAACTGTTCAGCTTCAACGGTCAAATCAGCCACCACATCGGCGTCCACTTCCGGACCACTTAAGCGGGGATCCAGGTTAATGTTGCCTTCAACCACCCGTTTCACCGTTTCGGCCCAGTTTTCCGTGCGTTGTTTGTCCGGCAACCAACGGGCATAGGTCCGCTTATAAGTGACCCACCCTAAATCGCCCCAGTGGGGTTTGACAGTTTGTTCCACGTCATTTATGTAATCTTGCGTCAATGTAATAGTTTTAGTTTTAATCGTTTGCATGGCAATTTCCTCCTTTGGCATACTATATATGGTAGCTCATTTTCTAAACGAACACAACATAAAGTGCTAAGGATTATGCTTGACCGCATTTTTTTAGTCCCGACAGCCCCTGGTGCTTTTGACTTTGCGCCATTTTTAAAGATTAATTAAAAATTTTCCACTTGCTTTTTGGTATACTGGCAAGTAATGGCATTACAATACTGGCACAACTAGATAGGAGACTTGCTTATGAATGTGACTTTACCACCCTTCACTTTAACCAACTTGCCCACTTACTGGGACCTGGCCTATGGTGACCCCCAAGCAGAATGGTTCAACTGGGATGCCCCTTACCTGCCCCGGCAAATCCCCACTAAAACTGCCTTTGTCACCGAAGCGAACCCTTACTTAGACCCCAATTTTTTCCGGTTGATCGCCGTGGACAATACCCCCGTGGGCATCGTCTCTGCTCATTATGAAGATGGCGATTTAAAGCAGTGGTTAGATATGGGCATTATGATTCAAAGCCCTAAGTTATGGCGCCATGGCATTGGCAAAGCGGCGTTATCCCAGTGGCTGGATTTCCTGTGGCAAACCATCGATTTGCCACACCTGGGCATCACCACTTGGTCTGGGAACCAGCGGATGATGGGCTTGGCTGAAAGTGTGGGGATGCACCAAGAAGCGGTGGTCCGCCAAGTCCGGTACTGGCAGGGCCAATATTGGGATTCGGTAAAATATGGCCTATTGCGTTCAGAATGGGGCCAAGCTAGGGGTCACTTGCTCGGATAAACCATAAGAAATTAAAAAATGCTTACCCCTTCTGAAATTTCAGTGGGATAAGCATTATTTCTACATAAGTGAAACGCCGTTATGAGTGGCTTAAGGCAACGGTTAAATCCGGAAATCCCGCGCCCCACCAGCGATGGCGTCTAAACGCTTGGCCACGACTTGGCGAATGCGTTCATTGGGGATGTCGCCGATTTGGTCGTCGATCAGGCGATTGCCGGCTGCCACGGTTTCCGGGCTGGCGTAGTCTTCCAGGTACTCCTTCAGGGTCATCAAGGCGTTGGGATGGCAACAGTTTTGAATCTGGCCGCTCTTACACAGGGACATGAAGCGGTCGCCGGTACGGCCGGCCCGATAACAGGCGGTACAAAAGCTTGGGATGTAGCCCAGGTCCATCAACCAGTGCACCACTTCGTCTAAGGAACGTTTGTCGCTGGTGTCGAATTGATTGGATTCCAGGTCCGCTTGAGTCTTACCGGCGTAACCCCCCACACTGGTGACCGAAGCGCCACTGATTTGTGAAATGCCCAGGTCCAAAACTTCCCGGCGAATGTCTTCGCTTTCTCTAGTGGACATGATCATGCCGGTGTATGGCACGGCAATCCGGATGCAGGCCACGATTTTTTCAAAGGTTTCATCGCTGATGCCGTTGTCAAAACTCTCGGGGTCGATGTCATCGGCCGGACAGATCCGGGGCACACTGATGGTGTGGGGACCTACGCCATACGCCGCTTCCAGATGTTCCGCGTGCATTAAGAGGCCGGCGAATTCGTAGCGGAATTTGTCCAACCCGAATAAAACGCCGATACCCACATCATCGATACCACCTTCCATCGCCCGGTCCATGGCTTCGGTGTGGTAATCGTAATTGCGTTTGGGACCATAGGGATGCAGGTCTAAGTAGCTTTGTTTATGATAAGTCTCTTGGAATAAAATGTAGGTCCCGATACCGGCATCGTGGAGCTTCTTATAATTTTCCACGGTGGTGGCCGCAATGTTGACGTTCACCCGCCGAATGGCACCGTTCTTATGCTTGATGCTATAAATGGTGTTGATGGATTCCAGGACATACTCAATAGGACTATTTACTGGATCTTCACCAGTTTCCAGGGCCAGGCGTTTGTGGCCCATGTCCTGGAGGGCAATAACTTCCCGTTCAATTTCGGCTTGGGTTAATTTCTGCCGGGGAATCGTTTTGTTTTGGCCGTGGAAGGGACAATAGACACAGCCGTTGACACAATAGTTGGATAGATAAAGCGGCGCAAACATCACGATACGGGTGCCATAGTAGGCTTCTTTGATGCCTTTAGCCAAACCCATGATTTCTTTGTTTTTAGCTGGTAAGGTACAGGCCAATAACACGGAGGCTTCCCGGTGGTCCAGGCCCTTATGTAGGCGGGCTTTGTCCAAAATCTGGTCGATCAGGGTCACATTGTCTTTGTTGGCGTCGGCATAGGCTAGGGTTGCTTGGATTTCATCATTGCTAATAAATTCAGTGGCGACATGAGATTTAGGATCGTACATGGAAATCCTTCCTTTCTAATTGAAGGGGGTGTGGGCACATATAATCGTTTGCCATGTGAATGGTTGAATTATTCCGCTGGTATAGTGAATTCTTGGTTATCAATTAGTTTAAACTTATGATATTTTCTCAAGAATGTCAATTAAAAACTTCACCGGCCATCTCGGCTAAGCCTTGATAATAACCGGAATAAAGCTAAATTAGGTGGATTCCCTATTTTATGACCGCGGGCCTATCCTGCCTATTACCACCGTTTCCAAAAATAATCGTAATTAGTGAATCTATTCACTATGCTGTTTTTTTACCATTCTCCCCAGGACGACGCTCCGCCAACCTTTAAAGGGCACTTTCGATGTGATCTGGCTTAAAGATACCGGACTTGGCATATAAGCCCAAAGCAATGACGATCATCACTGCCGCGAACAACGAAATACCTATGTAACTATTAAATTGCTTGAACAACAGGCCGCCAATAATGCCAGCTAGGGTTTCGCCCAGATACATGGCCGCATTGGACAAGGAAGAAATCGTACTGCGGGCGTTCTTGGCGGTACTTTGCAAAGTGGTCATGAACAGCGGGAAAATGAAGCCGTTGAACAAGAAGACAATGGTCAACAGGACTTCGGCCAACCAAAATGTGGTGACAAAGGGCAGTAGTAAGTACAAAACCACCAATGCGATGAGCTCCATTAAGAATGTCCGGGCCAAGCCCAGTTTATTGACCAGGCGACTCCCGAATAAGCTGCCCACCAAATTGCCGGCGCCAATGGCGATCATGGCTGTCCCTACCCCAGCTAAGGTCAACCCGAAACTTTTGGTGAACCAGGTGGAGATAAAGGTGATCGACGTGAAAGAGCCGGTTTGAAAGACAAAGTAAGCCATGAGATAGCTGATGGCCTGACCATTACGGGCCACATTGGCGTAAGTCTTCATAAAGGAAAAGCGTTCCCGGTGCCCAACTTCTAGTTCTGGCAGGGCCAACAAGTTTAATCCCAATAGCAATAAGGCCGCCCCAGAAATCACGAAAAACGGTGCATGCCAGGAGATAACGGCGAGATAACTGCCAATGGGAATCCCCACCAGTTGTGATACGGATAAGCCTGCCGTGGCGTAGCCCATGACCTTGACGATATCTTTGCGGGCCACAACCACTGGGATCGACGCCCAGACTTGCGGGGTGACAAAAGAAGCACTGACCCCTGCCAAGAAGCGGAAGAGCAGCATCAAGGTGAAATTCACCGCAAAGGCACACAAGAAGGTGGACACCGCAAAAGCCAATAAGCCCCATAACATGACTTTCTTCCGATCCCGACCATCGGAAATCGGCCCGGATATCAAGGCAAAAACGGCATAGCCAATGGCATAAGCACTCACCATCCAACCAGAAATACCGGTTGAAACCCCATAAAGATTACTTAATGTGGGTAATAACGGGGAAATTAAAAATGTATCTGTTCCAATGAGGAACATGGTTAGAAAAAACATCGTGGCATAACGACGCATACGCTTCAACTCCTTTGAAATATTAGTTTGATAATCATCAAACTATCGAACAGAAATAAGCATAGCATTGACGAAACCATTTTGCAATAGTATTATAGTTTTATGATAATCAAACAACAAACAGATGATGAAGCGCGGGTTCAGATTCTAAAAGCCATTGCCGACCCAGCTCGGCTGCAAATTATTCGTATGCTTTACGCCAAGCAAGCTGAAATGAACTGTGGCGAAATCGGAGAGAACTTAGATATTAATAAATCAACAGTGTCATATCACTTTAAAGCCTTACGTGAAGCCGGTTTGACCACCACCCGCAAAGTTGGTCAAAACAAATATGTCCGTCTCAATGAAGCGTTATTTGAAACCGTCCTGCCTGGATTTCTGGCAACGTTATAGTCAAAAAAAATACTTACCCCAGCCGCAATAAATGCGCTAAGGTAAGTATTTTTTATGTTGTCATGATCAATTGTAAAGCGGCGTTACAGCGCTTATTGCGCTCTGCCCCGCAATAGGCCAATGACACTTTGGCCAATCGGCATTTCATCATCCGTTAAGACGTGCACGGAACCACCAAAGGCTAAAACAACCACGGCAATGTCGTTTAACAAATTATGCTTAGCGGCCGTTTTGCTCTTGGTATCCACGTTCATATCTAAATCGATAACCCCGTGTTCCACGGTGTTATCCCGGATCAGCACTTGGCGAATCCGACCTTCAACCGCGGCTTGGACCACGTTATCCACCCCAGAAGTCTCCCGACCACCGGAACGGGCGTTATCTAATTCTTGTAAGATTTGCGCCTTACTTTGCACGGCAAATTGGGCGTTGATATCGTCTTTCAACCGGTTCAAAGTTGGTTGATCTAATTTCGAAGGAACCCGGGTAATCTTAATATTAGATTCCAGCATCCCGTTTTTAGTAATTTTTCTAAAGGTATCTTGGACATCTTCAGCCCCTAATAAGACAACGGGTACGTGTTCCACCAAAGTGAACTTCTGGCGCACGTATAAATCCACAGCCTTGTAATAGCGGACCAAGTCTTCATCCTTAGGCACATCTTGAATATCCCGGGTGCTGTAAACATCATTGCCGGCATGTTCGGGATGAACCTCAGATTGGGCATCCAATAATGGATCCGTAATGGCCTTGTGGAAATCACTTGGGGCATCAGCTGGTAAGTCAGCTAGTTTCAAAGCGCCGTCCCGGACGCGATACAACTTGAAACCAGCCTTATCAATGCTTAACATGTCATAATCAAATTTGTATTGGGCATCTTTAATAATCGGTAAAATATATAAGTTATCAGACACATAGCTTTGATCTTCTGGTTGGATGTTCAAATAATATCTAAAGATATGCGTTTTACTGGCGATGACGGCCATGCCTTGAAAGCCGTCCCGACCCAAGGAGCGTTCTGAGGCGATCAAGTCAAATTCTTCTTGATACACATCCCACTCCCGCTTTGGATATTGTGATGTAAAATCCTTTTGTGCCTGGGCAACCAGATTTTTATAAGCTGATTTGTCTTTTTGAATATTGGTATCATTTGGATTAACGCCCATAAAAATTGAAATATAAGGACTCTCTTTTTCACGAGTCACGTCCATAACTAATTTCTTTAAATCGTCTGTTAATGCCATGTTCAACCATCCTCCATTATTTTGACCTTATATCCACAATAACATAGAACCATTTTCATTGAAAATTTTATGAAAAATAAAATGATACTATCTACTCTCTATAATATCGTATCTAACACCAACGGTCCAAGATTAGCACTGTTTTTCTGAATCTTAAAACATGCTTGGATGTCTTGCAGCAATTCAGGACTGACTTCATTGGCGTGGACCACGGCTAAGGGTTCCCCGGCAACCACCGCGTCACCGATTTTATGCCGTAACGCGATCCCCACCGCGGGGTCGATGGCCGCCCCCTTCACCAAGCGGCCACCCCCTAGATGGACTACAGCCATACCGATTTGCTCGGTGGCAATCGCCCCTATAACGCCCGTTTTGGGGGCCGTTATGGTGATTTGTTGGGCCGCTTTTGGCAAGCGACTGGGGTCGTCGATATAAGCCACGTCCCCACCTTGGGCGGCTACCATCTGTTTGAAACAAACCAAGGCCGTGCCGTCCGTTAAAGTGGCTTGGGCCAATTGGTGACCCTGGTTTAAATCGCTAGCTTTGTCCCCCATGACCAACATCTGGGCAGCCAGGGTCAAGGTCAGTTCAGTGATATCCGCCGGTCCCTGCTGGGTTAAACAAGCAATGGCTTCTTGAACTTCCAAACTATTCCCAATGGCCAGTCCCAAGGGTTGATCCATGTTGGTGATCAACGCCGCCATTTTGATGCCCGCGGCTTTGCCAATAGCCACTAAAGTTTGAGCTAATTTGACGGCTTCTGCTTGGGTCTTCATGAAGGCGCCACTGCCACATTTCACGTCCATCACTAAGCCGGAAATCCCCGCCGCCAATTTTTTACTCATGATGGAGCTGGCAATTAACGGGATGGACGCCACGGTACCGGTGGTATCCCGCAGCGCATAAAGCAAACGGTCCGCCGGCGCTAATTCAGTGGTGGCGCCGGTTATGACAACTTTGGCTTGTTGTAACGCTGCTTGTAACGCCGCATCATCCAGCGCAACGTTAAAGCCGGGGATACTTTCCAACTTATCTAACGTCCCACCGGTGTGCCCCAAGCCCCGGCCGGCAATCATGGGATCATATAGGTTACACGCGGCCAAAATCGGTGCTAGAATGAGACTAACCTTATCGCCCACGCCCCCGGTGGAGTGCTTGTCGATAATGGGCAAGAACTTGGCCGGCCAGTGGAGCTGCTCTCCAGAATCCCGCATGGCCATGGCCAATTCACTGGCTTCCTGAAAATTCATCCCCTGCAAATACACACTCATCAACCAAGCACTGACCTGGTAATCCGGGATCTTACCCTGGGTGTAATTGGTCACCACAAATTGAATTTCTTCAGGGGTTAAGACTGCGCCGTCGCGCTTGTGGGCAATAATTTCTAACATTGACAGAACCATTGATCTCATCCTTTCTCGGAGGTGCTTTATGGATTTAAAAACGTTACAGGCGTTACCTAAAGTTGAATTACACTGTCACTTAGATGGTTCCTTATCCTTAAAAGCCATTCGCCAATTGGCTAAAATGGCCCAGATCCCGGTGCCCGAAAGTGATCAAGCCTTGGCACAATTGACCCAGGTCCAAGAACCCATCGCCAATCTGGGGGAATATTTAGAAAAGTTCGACTTTGTAGCGCCCCTCTTACAGACCAAGGCTGCGTTAAAACTGGCCGCCTTTGACGTCTTAGAGCAAGCGGCAGCGGAAAATGTCCAATACATAGAAATCCGCTTTGCCCCTGCTTTTTCTCTAGACCAGGGCTTAAGCCTCAGTGAAACTATTGCTGCAGTGATCGACGGCCTCAAGCAAGGGGAAGCCGCCTTTGGCATCCATAGCAATCTCTTGGTCTGTGGCATGCGCCAATTGGACAATGCTGCTAATATTGCGGCTTTTAAAGCGGCGGTGCCTTACTTAAACCAGGGCCTAGGCGGGGTGGATTTTGCCGGTAATGAGGCGGATTTTCCACCGGCAGACTTAAAACCGGCCATCGCCTACGCCCGGACTCAAGGCTTGCCCTTGACCCTGCACGCCGGGGAATGCCATTGTGCCCATAATATTTATGAAAGCATTCATTTAGGGGCCACCCGCATTGGCCACGGCACCGCCTTGTACGAGCAACCCGACCTGGCCGCTTATATCAAAGCGCACCACACCTGTCTGGAATTATGTCTCACCAGCAATTTACAAACCAAGGCGGTCACCAATATCGCGGACTATCCCTATGATTTAATCCGGCAAAACCAATTACAGGCTTGTATCAACACGGATAATCGCACCGTCTCTAACACCACTTTAACAAAAGAATACGCCCTGTTTCAAAAATACTTTCAAACTTCGGCAGCCACTTTTCTGCAATTCAATTTAGACGGCATCGCCGCGGCCTTTTGTGACCCGGCTTTGAAGGTACAATTGACCCGGCAATTCAAAGCTGCGTATCAAGCTCTATCCTAAAAGTTGCAATTTTAATCGATTTTCGATATTCTGAATACATCAACTAACGGAAGAAGGTCTGGCAATCATGCGCGGTTATGAAAAGACGAACATTCAAATCGATGAAATGCGCTTAAGCGTGTCTTTTCACCATACCATTGGTTTTATTTTGGCTACTAAGGGGACCAGTCTGTCCAACAATAGTCAAATGTACAACAACCAATGACCGCCGAGACGCCAAACCATTTAAGGGGAAGCCATGGTGCGTGATTGCCATGGCTTTTTGCGTTCTCCGGCAACTTTAAGGAGAAGAAAACATGCTACTACAAGCCAACAAAATTACGAAACAATACGACTACGAACCTATTTTGACCAATATTTCCTTACACCTTACGGCAACTGACCGCATCGCCTTGGTGGGTCAAAACGGCAGTGGCAAGTCCACTTTGATGAATATCTTACTCGGCAGTGAGACCGCCGATAGTGGCCTAGTGAGCCGGGCCAAAACTGCTACCATCGCCCATTTAGACCAGCAACTGCTGGCTGTCCCTGAGACAGTCACTGCTTTTCTGGGGGCCAGTCAACCGGCCTTGTCCCGCCTGCAAGCTGAATTGCATTATTATGAAGCCCAAATGAGCCAACCAAATGTGGCCTTAGACAAAGTATTAAACCGCTATGCTGATTTGCAGCAAGCTTTTGAGGACCAAGGTGGCTATGCCTTTGAAGATCGGATCAACACCATCTTAAAGGGTTTGGGGATTTGGCACCTGAAGTCAGCGGCTATCCAAGACCTTTCGGGTGGCGAACGGATGCGAGTTGCTTTAGCCCAATTGTTACTTTCAGAGGCTGACTTTTTCCTCTTAGACGAGCCCACCAACCATTTAGACACCGCCGGCATTGAATGGTTAGAGCAATTTTTAAAAAAGGGCAAAACGGGCTATCTGGTGATTTCCCATGATCGCTTATTCTTGGACCGGGTGACCGAGCAAACCTGGGAAATAGAAGATGGTCAACTGCTGACCTATCCGGGGAATTACACCCGCTATGTGCAACTCAAAGCCCAGCGCTTGGCCCAACTGCAAAAAGATCATGAATTACAAGCCAAAGCCATTCAAAAATTGAAATTACAAATTCGGCAATACCGACAATGGGGCAACGAGAGTCAAAATGAGAAGTTCTTCCGCAAAGCCAAAGAACTGGAAAAACGTTTGGCCAAAATCCAAGTGATCCAAGTGCCCAAGTCTCCCAAACAGCGCCTGCAAAATGTCGCTGTCGCCGGCCGTTCCGGTAATGACGTCATCACTGTGCAAGATTTGGGCATGACCTTTAACCAACATCTCTTATTTCAACACGCTGATTTCCGGCTGCACCGGGGAGATCGGGTGGCCATTACCGGGGCCAATGGGTCTGGCAAGAGTACCTTGGTAAAATTGATTCTAGGGGAGCTAGCTCCCACCAGTGGGACTGTGACCTTAGGCGCAAGTTTACACACGGGCTACCTGCCGCAAAATCCCCAATTTGAACAGCCCCAAAGTCGCCTGTTGGCTTTCGTTCAGACCTTTATGCCCAATGAACAGGCTGCTCGTCAGGCACTGGCCCGCTTTGGCTTTTTCGCTGAAGATGTGGCTAGGCGCTTGCAAGACCTTTCTGGGGGTGAACGGATTCGGCTGACCCTGTTGCGTCTTTTTCAAACTAAACGCAACTTATTGATTTTAGATGAGCCCACCAATCACCTGGACATTGCCGCGCGAGAAGAAATTGAGCGCCTGCTGGCAGATTACAGTGGCACCCTACTGATCATCGCCCATGATCGTTACTTCCTGCGGCAATTGTGCGACCAAGAACTCCACGTCGCCCAACAACAAATTACGCAGATCCCGTGGCCAGCAGACACTAATTAATGCTATGGTAGAAGTTGAAAGTTGACACCAGTCAATTGAGTTTGTAAAATTAAATTGTGTATCATCGATTCTAAGCACCCATTCTTAGGAGGTTGTTTCTATGGCATCAGCTCAAGACACCAACGCAAAGCAATCAATTTATGACTTCACCGAAGCCCGCATCAACGGCACTGAGGAAAGTTTAGACAAGTATAAGGGTAAAGTCCTGCTCATCGTCAATACCGCCAGCAAATGTGGTTTCACGCCCCAATTCGCCGGCTTAGAACAACTTTACAAAGATTACCAGGATAAGGATTTCGAAATCTTAGGTTTTCCTAGTAACCAATTCCTACACCAAGATCCCGGCAGCAACGCGGAAATCAACGAATTTTGCCAAATGAACTACGGGGTTTCCTTCCCAATGTTTGCCAAAATCAAAGTCCGGGGTAAAGAAAAGAATCCACTGTACGATTATTTGATTGAAAACTCCAACGGCAAAGCCATCAAGTGGAATTTCACCAAGTTTTTGATTGGCCGTGATGGTGAAATCATTGAACGTTTTGAACCTAAAGATAAACCTGAAGATATTGCGCCAAAATTGGCTGAAATTTTAGATTAACAAATAACCGGATCTGTTCCCATTTTGGGGCAGGTCCGGTATTTATTTGGCCAAAAACGACCTAACTGAAAAAATAATAGAAAGCTATATGTAGCGCAATTGGTAAATCCAAGTTTTTACCCTTCCAGCGAAGCACGCCTAATATGGTGGCAACGACCAGAATGAATAATATGTTTAAAGGTTGGGTGATGCCAAAACGATCGGGTAAGACCACCACATGGCCTAAGGTGAAAATCAAAATTGACCCTATCAAAGCTGTTCTTTCTTGAAATAGTGTTTGCAGGCTATTATAAAATAGCCCAAAAGTGATGAAATTTTGCCAAATAACCGAAAATCCCATCCAAATGAAATAAATCAAGATTGGTTTTGGCATATGGTAATGAAAGGGTAAGGTCAAGGCTGACAAAACAATCAAACCAATGGCCCAGTATTTATATCTACCTAAAAGTAAAGCCCGAGCGTTCAAAATATTCAGGCAAAGTAGCAATATCACCAAAAGCAATACCAAACCACAATTGACTAATAAGGCCCCGTTTTCTGATTTGGTCACCAGCATGCCCACATTTTTAGATAGCAAGCCTGGCGTCAATAGCCATAAACCAAACCAAATTACGATATAGCCACCCAATTTTACATATTTTCTAGCACTGATAAATTTTAGCCTCTTTTCGTATGATAACTTTTGCTTTATTTTAACATTCATTTTGCGACAGGTGACAATACTAGCAAATTTCTAGACTACACCAAATGACATTGAACAATTCACTGCAACAAATGAATACATTTCCAACCTGATTCCTCCCGGTTTTCAGTTAAAGCCATATATAAAAAGTGCTGCACAATCAAATGCACAGCACACAATGAATTTAAACTATTTCAAACATAAATAGAATTAGCGTTGCAAGCATCAGCAATGCTAGCAAAAGTATCAAGCTACCGAGAAATTTTCGATTCGTCACTTTTAAGTTAAAATAGGCAAAGATTAAATAGCCAACGATCACAAAGGGCACGCCCAAACCAATAACAACGTCTAAAACCGGGGAATCAAAATGGAACACATGCGAATTCAGAAGAACATATCCGGCAATCCAAAAAGGGATTGGTCGAAGTAACATTTTAAATCTTTTGTCGAAGATTTTGTTGTCATTCATAATATTTGTCTCCCGTTATAACGATTCAAGCCAGCAGCATCTTAATCGCCAAAAGGACCAATATTATTTCACCAACTAGTAAAAAGATAAGTGACCTGCTTTTTTTGACGTTTGACTTAAAATAATCATAAATCAGATAACCAATCAGTCCAACGGGGACCACTACTTCAAAAAGCACTTTTACCACTGGTGAAGTAATGTGGAAAAAGTTCGAATCTAACAGTACAGAAATTGCAATCCAAAATCCAGCATAGCCCAAAAAAGTTGAATAGCGTTTTTGAAAGGTGTCATACTTATTTTCTTTTTTCATAATAAACCACCCCAAAATACCAAAATACTTTCAACGTACAGCCTGCACATATCTCCCCTCGATACCTAAATTATAATACCTGCTCAGTAATATTAATAGTAATTATTACCGTAATTGTGATACAAATTATCTATCATGCGGCCTTTTTAAAGCCTGTTAAATCACCATTATTTTTAAACCAATTCGATTATCTGATAGTCTGAGACTATCACCATCAAAACAATACTGCCAGACCAATTAAAATCTCAAGATTATTGCCAATTCCCGCCGGCTGATTTGTTATAATAAACGAATGCGTTTTCAAGCCAGAGGAGTGAAATTGAATTGTATTCGTTATTGTTAGCGATTATTTATATCGCGTTTATTAGTTTAGGTCTCCCTGATTCCTTGATTGGGGCCGGTTGGCCGGTGATGCATACGGCCTTGGGCGTCCCCATGGCGGCTGCGGGGCTCATCACCATGTTGATTGCCGGAGGCACCATTGTCTCCAGTATCTTATCCGATCGGCTGACCCAGCGCTTTGGGGCCGGGCTGGTGACGGCTGTGAGTGTTGGCACCACCGCCGTTGCGTTGTTGGGCTTTTCTTTAGCTGGCGAGTTCTGGCAATTATGCCTTTGGGCCATCCCCTATGGCATGGGCGCCGGGGCCGTGGATGCGGCTTTGAACAATTATGTGGCCCTGCATTACGCCGCCCGGCATATGAGCTGGCTCCATAGTTTTTGGGGCGTCGGTGCGGCCATTAGTCCTTATATCATGAGCTTTGCTTTGAGCAGTGGCCGGGGTTGGACCGGGGGCTATCGCATCGTGGGCCTCTTACAAATTGGCTTGGCCGCCATTTTATTGCTCACCCTGCCCCTGTGGCGACAATCTAAACAGCAAGCACAGGCTGCAAAAACCACTGCCCCCAAAGCGCCGGTGGCACCCCTGCGCCTGCCGCAAATTCTCAAAATACCTGGCGTCCCCTTTGTCTTAGCCGCATTTTTTGCCTACAGTGCCGTGGAACAGACCGCTGGAATTTGGGCCAGCAGTTATTTGGTCCAGGCTCGGGGCGTGCCCCTTGAGACCGCCGCTAGTTTTGCGTCCTTCTTTTACTTAGGCATCACCGGGGGCCGTTTTCTCACGGGCTTTGTGGCGGACCGCCTGGGGGATCGGCGCCTGATCCGCTGGGGCGCGAGCCTGGCTTTGGTGGGCATCGCCTTGATTCTCCTGCCCCTGCCCACCAAAGCCGCTTTAGCCGGCCTGATTATCACCGGCCTAGGCTGTGCCCCAATTTTCCCGGCCATCATCCACGCCACCCCGATGAATTTTGGGTCCCAATACTCCCAAGCCATCATTGGCGTACAAA
The DNA here is from genome assembly GCA_022484695.1 of Lactobacillus sp. GTDB lineage: Bacteria > Bacillota > Bacilli > Lactobacillales > Lactobacillaceae > Agrilactobacillus. The sequence continues at coordinate 364,124 of JAKVKU010000001.1, read as the reverse complement.
TGGCCGCCGCTTACCTGGGGACCACCTTCATGCCCCCACTATTTGGCTGGTTAGCCGGCAACATCACCATGAACCTCTTCCCAATTTACCTATTGCTCTTCGGAATCATCCTGCTGACCGTCACCGAACTATTGCAGCGGACTTTACGCCGCAACAAAAACGCCCTTTAAAATTTGAATTGCAATACACAAAACGGGTCTCCCCAAGTTATCCAAAAACTTGAAGAGACCCGTTTTAATCTGCTTAAAAAGCAACCCTTAACACCTTATGCTTTATTATCCGGGTCCTTTGGCGGCGGCGTGGGTCATTGCGGCCGTTTAGGACGGCCCTGCTGCTTTTTTTGGCGCTGCTCGACCCATTGGGCCAGTTGTTGCCGCTGGGCCTCAGAGGACTTCTGATAGCGTTCTGTCATCCGCCGCTGTTGGGCAGGGTTAACGTTTTGATCCAGCCATTTGGATAAGTCCTCTGGCAGCATGCGACCACTGAAATCCGACTTAGCCATCGGTTGGTCCGGTGTTTTAGAGGTGGTCGGCTTTTTAAGGCTGCTGGCCGCCGCTTGTTCGGCGACTTTATAGGCATTCTTGCGGATCTGGCGCTGGGCTTTACGAAAGGCTCGCTGGTCATCGGCATCAAATTTGGTAAAGTCCTGTTGCTGGGCCTCGGGCAATTGGGCCACATCATACATCTGCTGGCGGGCCTCACTGTTCATTAAGAACATGATGATGGGATAGGCCAGATACAAGAACAAGGCCACTTCTGGAAAGAAGAAGGCCACCACAATGGCCAATAAGCTGATGGGATTCATGTAGTTGGAGACACTGCCATAAATCTTCACGTAGACCTTTTGCATGGCGGCTTTATCCGTGTACTGCAGGTGGATAATGGCCTTGGCCAGGGCGCGGAAAATAATATTCACTAAAGCTTGTAAGATACCGTACAACATCACCGTGATCCGGGTGGTATTGGCGGCCATCATGTTGGTGAATAAAGGGATCAGGGACAACATCGCCAAAAAGAAGATATCTAAAATCAAGATGCGATAAGTCATGGTGTCGATTTCTTCAAAGGCGGTGCCGTGTTGATACCACATATTGGCCACAAATATAAAACTGATCAAAAAGATCCCAATGGATTTTGAGAGCTTCAAATAATTCGGCCAGGAATCCCGCAGTACCGGTGGGATATTCAAGACCATGATGGTGATGATAATGGCAATAATGGCGTCGCTAAAGGCGTCTAAACGTGTTTTGAGTTTTTCCATCCAAAAATCCTCCCAGGACAAGTTATCTGGGCCATATTATACGCCGAAAATCCAAATTTGCTCGCCCATAAATGCAGCGCTAACAAAATGTTCACAAATTGGGAACAAAGACCTGATAAATAGTCATCATTTAGTCTGATGACTATCACAACTATCCATTATAGTATATAGACATAAGGAGTTGATAATTATGACACCAGATCAAAATGATGTTATCTCAACAATGTTATTCGATGTTCAATATCCAAATATTTATGCCTTGACCGAAAGCGGGCATATCATCCAAGTGAACGTGACCGACCAACAAAAAAAGGACCCCATCTTTTGGCGTATCCTAGATAAAATCAGACAAGCTAAAATTTGGGTCCCATTATTGAAAAAACAACACCAGTTATTAGATAATGACTGGCTAGCAGTGGAATAAAAACTAGTGGCGGAATATCGCCACTTTTATAAATAGATAAAAATGGCGCCGGCAACGTGTTGCTGGGGCCATTTTTGCAAGTTTGCTTACTTATGATTTTGCCAATCGTCGATGCAAGCAGCCGCCAAACCTAGGCTGACCACGGCATCTTTAGATAATTTATCCTTTAAAATCGCATCGCTGACCAATTCGGCAGCGGCCCCCACCACTTCAAAGCCATAGGTCAAAATGTTTAGATCCACTTTGACCGCATAGCCGCCTTCAAAGGCATTTTCGTGATTGTAATGGAAGGTCAACTCGTTTTCATCTGGGGACCCGTCCACGTGGTTGATCATGATGCGGTCTTTTAACGCACTTAACTTCGTGGCTCCAGCGTCTAAAGTGAACAAATGATCAGATTCAGTCTCGTAGTAATGTTCCTCGGACATCTCTAAGTAAGTGTTGATGGGTTGGTTCAAAACTTTCAGATTATCAATGACTTGGAAAACCCGATTCTTGTCCAGACGCTGACTGCGGTCAGCAATGCCGGCTTTATGGGCTTCTAGCCAGTCAGCCAGCTTGGAAATTTCTGTTTGTGCCATACGTTACCTCCAAAATTACATTTCAATTGTGTTAAATCGTTTAAAGAAAGTTTAAGAAAGCTTTAAGAAAAGTTATACTATTAGTAGGTAGTCGTTGATTCACGGCAATTATCGGAAGGACGTGTTACCTATGCAATCGAAATATACCGAATTACCCATTATCGATTATCGGGGCAAACCAACCAAGTTAGCGTATCACGTGACCTACACCATGCGACTGAAGAATGGCTACATTCTAGCCTTGAAACCGGGGGAACACCTCTTGAGGATCCCCAATTTACTAGCGACCCAGCCTAAGCAAAAACGGGCGTGATACCAATCATAGATCAGGCAGCTACCCATGAAGGTAGCTGCTTTTTTTGTACCCAGTTTACAATACCAAGTGGTTATCCACCAAGCCCGCCCCTTGAATATAAGAATACATGATGGTGGGGCCAATGAATTTGAAGCCTTGTTTTTTAAAGGCTTTGGTCATCAGTTCCGACAAATGGGACACGGTGGGAATTTCAGCAGCGGACTTGGGCCGGGCTAACACAGGCTGGCCGCCCACAAAGCCCCAAACAAAGGCATCGAAACTTTGCCCCTGGGCCTGCAGGGCCGCAATCACCTGGGCATTATGGATGGTGGCGTTGACTTTGAGCTTATTGCGGATCATTTGGGGATCTTGTAAAATTTCAGCCGCTTGGACTGGGGTCATTTGGGCCACTTTAGCAATATCAAAGTCTAAAAAGACTTGTTTCATATGGGCCCGGCGCTTTAAAATCAGCTGCCAGCTCAACCCCGCTTGAAAAATCTCTAAACTCAACAATTCAAATAACGCCTGATCCCCATGTAAGGGTTGGCCCCACTCATCCCTAGAATAAGCGATTATTTCGGGGGTGTCTAGGGGCCAGGGGATGGTTTTGGGGTCAAAGGACATGCAAAAAACCTCCTGGTACCAAAAAGGGAGACTGCAAAGTCCCCCTAAGTTGTTTTTAGGTTACCGCTGGCACATTTATTTTTTGACAGGTTTGTTATCTTCGTCAGTCTTGACAATCAAAACATCGCACAAAGCGTGCTGGTTGACATATTCCGTAACAGAACCCACTAAGACCCGTTCCACGGCATTTAACCCGGTGGCCCCGATCATGATCAAATCATTCTTGTGGTCTTTAGGGAAGTCGTGGGAAATAACCGTCTTGGGATTGCCAAAACGCACGTGGACTGCTAAATCTTCATCTTTAATATCATATTTGCTTTGAATAGATTCAGCCAAATTCTTCAGATAGTCTTGGGCATCTTCGGAAATTTGGTAAATAGCATCCCCGGACAACATGCCACCATAGCCACCAATAAATTGTTTGGTATCTAGCACATTTAAAATATCTAAATGGGCCTTATTTAATTTGGCAACTTGTACCGCCTTGTTCAAAGCCAGTTCAGCTTCTTTGGAACCATCAACTGGTACTAAAATGTTTGTATATTCTTGTAGCATACTGATCATCTCGCTTTCTGCTTTACATATTAAGAATAATCTACTGCCCCCGGCAATTCAAGAATTAATGATTTATTTATAAATACTTTGATAGAATTTAACCACTTCTTGGGCCAAAACTTGCACCCCGGTGAGGGTATTGGCTTTGTTCATGGCTGCCAGTAAGGTGCCCGGGGCCAATTGAATGGCAAACACCCCGGCAAATTGGTCGCCCAAGGCCCCTAGATCCGCTGCCCGCTGGCCGACCAGGGCAATAATAGGTTTGTGGTAGTGGTTGGCGATATCGGCCATGCCCTGGGGGACCTTGCCCAAACTAGTTTGGGTATCCATGCGGCCTTCGCCGGTGATCACTAAATCCGCTTCTTGCACGGCCGCAGTGATTCCCGCTAAATCCGCCAGGGTATGAAAGCCATTTTGTTCATACCGCCCGCCCAATAGGTACAAGCCAAAGCCCAGGCCCCCAGCCGCCCCGGCCCCGGGTAAATTGGCCATATCCTGGTCAAAATCCTGTTGGGCCTGGGCGCCTAGTAAAATCAGTTTTTGGTTTAAATGTTTCATTTGCTTGGGGTCTAACCCCTTTTGGGCCCCGAAGAATAAGGCTGCCCCCTGCTTGCCGCTTAAAGGCGCACTGACATCGGGGGCCACAATCAAATCCGCCTTGGCCAATAATTGCCGGGCGTTGTTGAGTTCTAGCTTGGCAAAATCGATCAAGGGATTCACCCCGTGGGGAATCACGTTATCCTGGTCATCATAAACCGTGGCACCCAGGGCCTGTAACAGCCCCAAGCCCCCGTCAGTGGTCCCGGAACCCCCCAGGGTCACGATGAGTTGGCTGGCCCCGCTGGTCAAGGCATCTAGTATCAATTGCCCCAGGCCAAAACTTGAAGCCTGGTAGCGCTCGTCAGCTGTTTTGGTGTCTGAAAAACTCAAACTTACCGCCTGCGCTGCTTCAATGATCGCCAGGCGTTGCCCCGCTAAGTCCGTCAGCAAATATTGCGCTAAGCGGTTTTGATTGAAGTCATCCACGATGGCGACTTTTTTCACAGTGCCACCGATAAATTCCCGCATGGCGGCTAATGTGCCCTCCCCGCCGTCAGCGATGGGATAGACTTGGGTCTGGGCGTTGGGGTCTACTTGCTGCACCCCAGCGGCCACTGCTGCCCCAATGCTTTGGGTGTCCGCACTCCCCTTGAAACTATCCATGGCAATTACTACTTTCATTGAAAAACTCCTTTGTGGCTAGTCAGCAACTTATCTCATTTATTATACCAACAATTTTACAAAAATGTGTTAACATGAATACCATAGGAAACTACGAGAGGATTTGATGACATGTTGGAAGAGCAGCGTGTTTTAGACTTACAAACCGGCATTAATTTCCGGGAACTTGGTGGCTACCAAACCAAAGACAACCGGCGCGTCAAGTACCGTAAAGCGGTGCGTTCCGCCAAGCTCAGCACGTTAGATCATTTGGACCTGGCGTATTTGCAAAATTACGGGGTACTCATTGATGTGGATTTCCGCTCCGATGATGAGCTGGCCAAGGAGCCCGACAAGCTGCCTGAAGGGACCCAATATCGCCACTTACCCGTCTTTGATTACGATGAAACCAAGAGTTCCAAAACGCCGCAACAACTAGATGACGAGTTACGGGAAAATCCTGATATGGGCTATACCGAAATGTTGCGGGTCTATCGCAATATGGTGACCCAAAAGACATCCCAACGGGCCTATCGGGAATTTTTCGCCAATTTATTGGCAAATTCAGATGATAATCAAGTATTACTGTTCCACTGTACCGCCGGCAAGGACCGCACGGGGATGGGGGCTTTCTTCTTATTAAGTGCCCTAGGTGTCCCTGAGGCCACCATTGAAGCCGACTATATGTTGACCAATCAAACATACAAAGCAAAAATCGACGCTATTCTAGCAGACGCCAAGGCGGGTGGGGCCACCGACAGCATGCTACGCAGTATTCGTTATTTATCCTCAGTGGATATTGCCTTTATCCGGGAAGCCGAAGCTGAAATCGCTAAGACTGCCGGGACCACTGACCAATATCTCAAGGACGTTTTAGACCTATCCAAACAAGACTTACAGGATTTAAAACAAATATATCTAACGGACTAGCTTAATTTTTGCTTAGAAACTTAGGGAGATCTTTTATTATGAAACTTTATCAAGCATTGACCCAAATTACTTTGGATAACCACTTAATTGATGCCTACACAGAATACACTGTCACCGTCCAGGCCAAAAGCCCGCTGAATTATAGCCCTGAAGAACTTTACAGCTATATCGACTCGGTGTTAGCCCCAGGTTCTTTCCACGAAGAAAACAACCTACGCTTTGTCAGTGATCCGTCTTTCATCAGTAGTAATTATGACTTTAATGCCAATCCCTTCACCGCGCAGTTCACCGCCTTTGAAGATAAAGTTGCCTTTAGTCAAAAAGTCGTGGATGACTTGAGTCGCCATTTATCCGTGAATATCGATGGGGCTAAGCATGAATTTCAATTGATTTTTGTGGATTAACAAATTTTATCAAACACTAACAATAAAACGCCTTTTGCCAAGCTGCCATTAAGGACAGTCTTGCAAAAGGCGTTTTTGCGTAGCCGGCTATTGCCTAGCCCAGGGTCGTATCACTAAAGTAAAACAGTCCTTTAATCCCCTGATCATGGTTGCCAAACTTGTTACCAAAAATCGTGCAGCCGCCCACATTTTTAGCGGAGTCTTTGACCTCAAAACGCAAGGTCCAAGAAGCTTTGGTGGTGTCGATGTCAGCAATCGTGGTCTCAGCGGCGTACTGGCCGTCGATAAAGGAGCCGTGTTTTGAAATTCTAAAGGATTTTAACATCCCATATTGATTCATATCGTTGTAGACCCATTTAGGGGTATAGCGGCCCCGAACATCGGAGAAGTCCCCGGGGCTGGTCCAAACGCCAATATTGTGGCCATCTAAACTCACGGAAATGTCTGAGGGCCAGTTGTTATTGGAAAATGGGAACTCTGAACTTAATTCCGCGGATAATTCAATCATTTCCAGCTGTTGATTGCTGGCTAAATAATTGGGCACCTTATATTCCACAAAGCCCTTGGCAAACCACAGCATCCCCGCTTCTGAGCGTTCCGGGTCCATGAAATAGCTGGGATTATCCACCTTGCCAATGAACCCGGTTTGACCGGCTAAGCCACAAGAAGGCTGCACATCAAAATCCGTGAACTGGCCAATGGGCAGTTCAACCTGCCAATTTTCATAAGGAATATATAACTGTTTCGGAAAGGTAATATTGATCTTATCCACCTGTAAACTGGAAATCCGTTGATTGCCCTGCTTTTCCGTGCGAATAAGGTTCGCATCCCGCAACTTATTTAAATGCATGATGGTAATGGGACTGCTTAAGCCGATAGCTTGGGCGATTTCGGAAACGTTCATTTTTTGTTTAGAGAGCAATTGAATGATCTGTACCCGCACCTTACTGTCCAAGGCCGCAAATACAGGCAGCGACTTGTCTGAAATATCAAGATCCATAGCATCTGCCAACTTTCGTATTAATGTTTTAATTAATATATTAGCGCCAAAAGCGGGGCTTGTCCAACCATAAATAGTGTTTAGGCTATCCTTCAATTTATATTACGTTTAAACAGTCAATTTAGCTTATTTTTATGGCATATTATTATAAATATTAATGTATATCTTTTTCGTTATTTTAATAAAAAAGCGCTTTACATGTGTTTTATAAACCATTATATTATTAACCGAAACGATACCTCTACACCAATTAGTATTAAACGTTAATGCTAATGTTACAACATTTTTGTATTTTAGAAAGGTCTGGATAATATGTCAATCACGCTAATACCTGAAAAAAATAGCCCCATAATTAGCAAATACCTTTATGGTCAATTTTCCGAACACCTCGGTACTGGGATCTACGGAGGCATCTATGTGGGGGAGGACTCAGATATCCCCAATGTCCACGGCATGCGCAGCGATGTGGTCACGGCTTTAAAAGCCATTCATATCCCCGTTTTACGCTGGCCCGGCGGTTTGTTCGCTGATACCTATCACTGGCAGGACGGTATTGGTCCCAAGGCTGACCGGAAGAAAATCGTCAACATGAACTGGGGCCAAGTCACCGAAGACAATGCCTTTGGCACCCATGAGTATTTTGAATTGTTACACCAGCTGGGAGCAGATGCCTATATCAACGGCAACGTGGGCAGCGGGACCGTGCAGGAAATGGCCGAATGGATCGAATACATGACTATGCCTGGGGAGTCGCCCATGTCTAAATTGCGGCAACAAAACGGCCGCCAAGCCCCTTGGCGGGTGAAGTTTTTTGGCATTGGCAATGAATCCTGGGGCGGCGGTGGTAACATGCGCCCGGAATATTACGCCGATGTTTACCGCCAATACCGCACCTTTGTCCATCACTATGATGCCGACAAACCTTTATATAAAGTGGCTTGCGGCCCCAATGCCGGGGATTATAATTGGACCGACACCGTGATGAAAATTGCCGGAAAGTACTTAGACGCCTTGAGCCTGCATTACTACACCATCCCCACCGATGATTGGGCCCACAAAGGCAGTGCCGTTAATTTCCCAGAAGATCAGTGGTATGCCACCATCAAACACGCCCAACACATGGAGGAGTTGATCACCCGCCATGCCACCATTATGGATCAATATGACCCAGAAAAAAGAGCCAGTTTGATCGTGGATGAATGGGGCACTTGGTACGATGTGACCCCGGGTACAAATCCTGGCTTCTTGCAGCAACAAAATACGCTGCGGGATGCCATGGTGGCCGCCATCACTTTGAATATTTTCCACAAACATGCTGACCGGGTACGCATGGCTAACATTGCCCAAACCGTCAACGTCCTGCAGGCCATGTTGTTAACCGATGGCCCGCATATGGTCAAGACGCCAACTTATTATGTCTTTGACATGTATCAGCGCCATATGGGGGCCAAACTGGTCACTGGTATCGGCGATTTACCTGAACACACCGACTATACGGCCTCGCAAAAAGACGGCGAATTGACCCTGTCCTTGACCAACTACGACTTAACTGCCGATGCCCCCCTGACCTTCAACGTGGGGGCTGACTTTAAGCAAATCACCGCCGCCACCATTTTAACGGCCCCGACCATGGATGCCCACAATAGCTTTGCAGACCCTGAGGCTATTCAAGAAGCCAAGTTTACCAGTGCGACTTTGGCTAATGGGACCTTGCAGCTCACGTTGCCCGCTAAAAGTATTATTACCATCAGCCTGGCTAACTAACAATGACCCCCTGCAGCGCCCTACTTGCTGTGGGGGTTTTTAGGTGGTGACAGTTGCGATAAACAATCAACCAAAAACTAAACAGAAAGTGACAAAGCGTGTTATACCAAGATTGGCACGCTATTTGCTTATAGATATATGGAAGCGTTTAACTAGGCCGAATCTGGCTTAGCTGAACCAAATATTTTGGAGGTGTTCGGAATGATTGAAATGATGAGAGTTGATGATCGCTTGATTCACGGTCAAGTGGCCCTACTTTGGACCAAACAACTGGGCCTTGATCGCATCATCGTGGCCAACGATAAAGCAGCTGCCAGTGATATTCAAAAAAATGCGTTGCTGTTAGCGGCCCCAGCCAAGGTGAAAGTGGCCATCGTCCCAGTAAAAAAAGCCATTGCCATGGCCAATGACCCCAGAGGTGCCCGGTTTAAGATGTTGTTGTTAGTGAATAACGTCAATGATTTATATCAAATCATCCAACAAGTTGACCCTGGCGACACGAAGGTGGATATTGCCAACGTGGGTCGGGTCAGCGGTGATATTGAAAATAAGCACAAGATCAACGAAACAGTTTACCTCAACGATGAAGAACTGGCCCAGGTCAAAGAGATCAATGCCTTAGCGCAGAACTTCGTGTACCAGCCACTCCCAACTGATAGTCCCAAACCATTTGCAAGTTTACTCAAGGGGGAATAGTTTATGTTACTGTATCAAGCCTTTATTATTGCGTTGTTTGTTGCTTGGGGCAAATGGATCGGCGTTTACGGTTCCTTTGGCCAAGTCATGCCCTTCTTCTTCACGCCGGTTTTGGCCTTGTTATTGGGTAAAGACCCCGTCAATGCCCTAATGATCGATGCCGCCATTGCCTTAGCCTTTTATGGGGTCATGCAAATTGGCGCCGTTTTACCCCAAGATACCGGGTTTGGTGGCGCGTTAGGCTTAGGGTTTGCTTTGATTTTGAACCAAAAACCAGCCATTGGTGTTGCCTTAGCCGTGCCAATTTCCATGTTGGCCGTGGTGGTTTGGAACTTGCTAAAATTCTGGTTCACCACCAACGTGGAAATCTTCGACAAATATATTGATCAACGTAACTTACGCAAATTCAATCGTTTATGGTGGATCCAAATGGGCGTGTATATCTTTACATACTTCATTTTAGCCTTTTTAGCCGTCTTATTAGGCACGCATGGTATCAAAGCCTTTGTCACCAGCATTCCTAAGCCGCTTTTAAGTGGTTTGACCGTGGCGGCGGGGATGTTGCCAGCCGTTGGGATGGGGATGTTGTTGAAATTCGTTTGGAACATTGAATTTTTGCCATTCTTCATTGCCGGCTTTGTGTTAGCCGCTTATCTCAAGTTACCAATTATGGCCATCAGTTTGTTTGGGGTCGTCTTTGGGCTAGTGATGTTCTTTATCGACCGGCACATCAATGAAGTTAAAAAGAGCAATAATCTCAGTACTGCCAATAACGTGAATAGCGATGATGAGGGGGATTTCTTCAATGACTGATGCACAGGCAACACCACAAAAAAATAATGACTTGCAACTTAATGCTGACGAAAAGAAACTGACCAAACGTCTCTTTTGGCGGAACATGTGGCTGGGCTTTGACATGAGTTATACCCGCCAACAAGGGGTGGCTTGGGATTGGATCCACGCTCCCGTTTACAAAGAAATTTACAAAGATGACCCGGATAAATTCTGGGAAGCTATGAAGCGGAACATGGAATTTTATAACACCACCCCCAATATGAACGGTATCGTGTCTGGCTTGGCGGTCTCCATGGAACAAGAAAATGCTAAAGCCCCCGCTGGTACCTTTGATACAGCTGGTATTAGTGGGATGAAGATCGGGCTTATGGGTCCTATGGCCGGCATTGGGGATACCTTCTTCGCCGGCGTTTGGGGCTTGATTTTAGCCGGCATCGGCATCAGTTTTGCCAAAGCCGGGAATATGGCGGTCTTATTAGTCTCTGTTATCGGGTTGATTCCTAACATTGCTGTGCGTTGGTACGGGCAAAAGTACAGTTATAAATTAGGGAGTAAATATATCGCCAAGGCGGTTCAAGATGGCCTAATGACCATGTTCACCAAAGCGACCTCCATTGTGGGGGTCACCGTTGTGGGCGGTATGATTGCCACGTTGGTGAAGTTCCCACTGGTGTTCAAAACCAAGATCAACGGCAATGTCTTTGCCCTACAAAAAGTTTTTGACCAAATCATGCCCAGCCTGTTACCACTGGCCCTATCCGTCATTTGCTTCGTACTGTTGCGCAAGGGCAAAAATCCTGTGCTAGTCTTAGTAGGTGTTGTTTTATTAGGCTTTATCTTAACCTTCCTGGGGATTACCGGGGCATAAATTTTTGGACGCAGTCATCAATCGATGGGCTGCGTTTTCGTGTGGAAAGGACGTAATCAATAATGAATAAAAATGGTCAACCTTGGCTAGATGACGCCGGGGACTTAATTCAAGCCCATGGCGGCATGATTTTACAACACGATGGCACTTATTATTGGTATGGCGAAAATAAAGGGGTGGCTAACTATCTAAATACGGCGGGGGTCAACATGGTACCCTTTGTGGGTATTTCTTGTTATAGTTCCCAAGATTTAAAAACTTGGCATAATGCGGGTATCGTCTTGAGCCAAGCCACCGACCCCACTGATACCTTGACCCAAGCCAGTATCTGCGAACGGCCAAAGGTGCTATATGATGCCACCAACCAGCGCTTTGTTATGTGGTGCCATTATGACACTCCCGATTATAAATTCGCCGGCAACTTAGTGGCGGTGGCCGCAGCCCCCACTGGACCTTTCCAAGTCCAAAAAGTTCTACGGCCCAACGGCAAAGAAAGTCGAGATATGACCCTGTTCCAAGATGGGAACCAGACTTATTTGATCCACAGCTCTGATATGAATAAAACCTTATACTTCAGTGAACTGACCGCTGACTTCACCGATTTCACTGGCTTTAATGCCAAAGCCTTTGTGGATCAAGAACGGGAAGCCCCCACCGTCTTTCATGACGGCGATTGGTATTTCACCATCACGTCTGGCTGTACCGGCTGGCGCCCCAATCCTGCCTTGTTTTCTCGCAGTCACTTTTTGTTTTCTAATCAAAAGTTGATCGATAATCCCTGCACCGGCCCTAAAGCCAGCACCACCTATGACGGCCAGCCCACGTTTGTCCTTCAAGTTGACGGCCACTACTATTTAATGCTCGACCACTGGCAACGTTTTGACCTAAAGCACTCCGGCTATAGTATTTTACCTATTAACATCCAGGGTCGGGATTTAGCCGTTCCTTGGGTAGAACAGCCCTTTGGCGGGCAGCTTTAAAACCGGGGGCTAGTGTTTAAACTAAACCGCATTATTAAACACTAGGCTTTTTGAACACTGCTTGTTTTCAATCCCTGAAAATGCTACATTAAATCGTAAAAAGGCTTTCAATCCAGAACAAGGAGAATGTGCGATGGTATCCGCCAAAAAACGTGTCTTAGACACCTTAACCCAATTAACCCAACAAAATGCTGCGGTGACCACCATGGCCATTGCCGAAGCCCTGGCCCTAAGTCGCTCAGTGACCAGTCACTATTTATCTCAACTTTTAGGCGAACAAAAGGTGAAAAAAATCCCAGGTCGCCCCGTCCGCTGGCAACTGATTCAAACGACGCCGGCCGTTACAAATACCCCTTTGAAACTTCACGCTTTTCAAAAAATCATTGGGGCTAACGGCAGTCAACTAGATAATATTCGCAAGTGTATCGCCGCGGTGAAATATCCCAACGGCGGGTTGAATATTTTACTCACCGGTAAAAGTGGCGTGGGCAAGACCTACTTGGCCCATCGTATCTATAACTACGCCAAAGAAACTCAGGTCATCGCCGCTGATGCCCCCCTTAAAGTGTTGAACTGTGCGGACTATGCCAATAATCCCGAGTTGTTGTCCTCCATTTTATTTGGCTACATTAAAGGCGCTTTTACGGGAGCGCTCCACAACAAAACCGGCTTAATTCAAGCCGCAGACGGGGGTTATTTACTGTTGGATGAAATCCACCGCCTGTCTGGTGAAAATCAGGAAAAACTGTTTACTTTCATGGACACTGGCCATTTCCGGCCTATTGGTGAAAACCAACGGGATAGTAGCGCTTCAGTCCGCTTGATTTTAGCCACCACCGAAGATCCCCAGGCGGTTTTGTTGGACACCTTCCGCCGCCGGGTCCCAGTGAATGTGCATATCAGTCCTTATGAAGATCGGCCCTTAGATGAGCGCTTAGCTTTTATTCGTACTTTATTTCATGATGAAGCTCAACGTTTTGAAAGTGATTTACAAATCAAACCCAATGTGGTGCAAATGCTGAGCCAACTCAAACCCGTGGGCAATGTGGGGCATTTGAAAAACTTGATCAAGGTCGCCTGTGCCCGGGCCAATACCCGCGAAACTAATGCTGCTGCCAAGCTCATGGTCATTACCTTAGAAGATTTTGAGGGCGAAGACATTGCTTTTCATGATGCTGGCCAGCTGTTTTCAGCGCCCATGACAATTGTCCAAAATATGCCCCTGCACCTGGCTAGTGACCAACAGCAAGTCGACGCCAATACGATTCAACACTTCTTAACGACCCATCCCCATCCCACGGCCGCTGACAGTCGCTTGATGATTCAAAACTTAGCGGCCCAACATGCCCGGGAGCCAATTCAACGACCAATTTTACACACCCTACACCAGCGCTTTTACAACGAAGTAGTTCGCCATCGGTTTGGCCTTAAAAGTACCGCCGAGTATGAAGCCATCTTCTTCCGGCTGTATGCCCAGCGGGTGGTGGTCTCAGATGACCAACTGCAACACTTACAACAAGAAGTGGCCAACAACTATCCTCGGTCCTTACACGTGGCGGCCCGTTTTTATGCCAGTTTGCCGATTTTAGACCGCCGTAGTCACCAACTGCTGGCGGCGTTACTAGCTTGTTGTATCAGTGAATTAGTAGATGAAAAAATCCCTTTGCGCTGTTTAATGGTGGCCCACGGCAGCCGCACCGCCACCAGTATTCAATCAGTGGTCAACCAGCTGTGTGGGACTTATTTAGTGGACGCCATCGATATGCCCATTGACACCACCATTGACCAACTCATTGTGGAAGCCAAGAACGTGGTGGACGCCTTTGACACCTCCAATGGCTTCATTTTACTGATCGATATGGGGTCATTGAGCCAATTGTACCGTCAGATCAAAAATGCCCTGAGCGGCGACGTGCTGGTGATCAATAACTTGACCACCGCCACAGCTTTAGACGTGGCCTTGAAAATCCAAAGTCGTCTGCCCTTCGACCAAATCGCTGAACACGCCCGCAATGATTACGCCATTTCAGCCCAATACTTTGAAGGCTTTGCCAAGGGCCAAAATATTGTGATTTCCTGTATGTCTGGTTTAGGTATTTCTGAGAAATTGCGGGATATCTTCCATGAAGTGCTAGGGCAACAAATCAGCCTGGTGACCATGGACTTCAGTCACCTGCAGCAAAGTGTTCGGGCCAATGACCGCAGTGAATTTGAATCCACCTTGTTGGTGATCACCACCACCAATCTGCCCAAATCCTTCACCATCCCCAATATCAATATCTACGACCTACTAACCCCCGACGGTCAAGTCTTCTTGCACGATGTGTTGAAACAATATGTGGACCAGCGCACCTTTGATGACTTGTACAATCGCATCGTCCGCTTCTTATCTATCGAAGGGGTCACGGAGCGCCTGTCCTTCTTGAACCCGTCGGTGATCATCCAAGAAGTCGAGACGGTTATTTATAAATTCGAGCACTATTACCGCGTGAAACTAGACGGTAAAATTAAACTCAATCTTTACATGCACATTTCCCTGATGGTTGAACGTTTAATGACCGGCGCCGGCGCCACCCAGGCCAATGATCTAACCCCGGAAAATACCCAGGAACAAGAATTTTTTGACGTGGCCAAAGGCATTTGTAAACCGCTGGAATTGAAGTACCATATCGACATTAACGGCTACGAGCTATCCTTGTTATATCAGCTGTTTCAAGCGATTGTCAGTGATGGTGACACCCCTAGAATTGATTCATAACCCCCGACGGTTCTGACCTATTTTGGTAGAACCGTTTTTGTTTTTTAAGATTAAACAGGAAGTTTGGCACGTTACTTGCTTGATAGAGGATGGAACCCCATAACAGTTAGGAGACGTCACGCATGACAAGAATTATCTTTATTTCCCACAATCAATTAGCCGTCGGATTAAAGGCAGCCGTTGAAATGATTGCTGGTCCACAAAAACAACTGGAAGCCCATGGCCTCATGCCTGGGGAAAAACCAGATGACATTATTCAACAGATTCGCCAAACGATCCAGCCCGAGCAACAGGTCTTAATTTTAGCAGATCTGGTAGGCGGCAGCATGTGTAATGCCGCCATGGCACTGTTAGATTTGCCCAATGTGACCTTGCTGGGGGGGATGAATTTGGCCCTGGCCCTGCAAGTGGTATTAACGCCGCCCCAAAGCGATAAAGAGATTGAACATGTCTTAGACCAGGCCAAAACTAATTTACAGCACGTGGTATTAAAAAAAGTCGCTAATAATGACGGGGATGGTTTTTTCTAATCCCTAGCTGGTATTGTTGCCAGCAAAATAGCCCCCATTCAAAATAAGTTTGAAATAGGGGCTGTTTTACAACAAGCATATTGAAATTAACGTCATCTAGCCTAAAGCCACTTCAAATCCTACCCAAGTTGGGCCATTTTAAGCAACGTCCGCACCATTTGACAGGTAAAGCCGTATTCGTTGTCGTACCAGGCCACGGTTTTGACCAACTGAACATCCCCGGCAGACACCACTTCGGTTTGACTGGGGTCAAACACCGAGCCAAAGGTGGTATCGATAATATCGCTGGAAACGATTTGATCAGCCGTCCAGCCAAAACTGTCATTTCCCTCAGTATAAGGCTTGATGTGGGCGTTGACTTGTTCAGCGGTTAAGCCTTTGGTCTGCAAAAGCGTGACCAGCTCTGTTAAAGAACCATCTGTCACTGGGACCCGTTGGGCATGACCTTGTAGTTTGCCGTTGAGTTTGGGCAAAACCAGCCCGATGGCTTTGGCCGCGCCGGAAGAATGGGGGATGGTGTTCACTGCCGCTGAGCGAGCTGCACGTAAGTTACCCCCGCGAACCGGGCCATCCAGCAACATCTGGGTGGACGTATAGGCATGCACGGTGGTCATGGTGCCTACTTCAATGCCGAATTCCTGGTCCAAAGCGGCCGCCATGGGCGCTAAGCAATTGGTGGTACAAGACCCTGCTGAGACAATTTGATCGGTAGCTGTCAAGATACCATCATTCACATTGTAAACAATCGTGGGCACATCAGCGCCAGCTGGGGCTGAAATCAAGACCCGCTTGACACCAGCATTTAAATGGGCCTGGGCTTTGGTTTGACTGGTGTAAAAGCCAGTACATTCCAGGACAAAGTCGACACCATCCTTTTGAACCCAGGGCAAGTCAGCGGCATTGGGGTTGGCATAAACCGGATAATTTTTACCAGCCACCAGGATGCTATCTGCCGTTGCCGCTACCTCCGCCTTTAAGGCCCCGTGGGTGGAATCATATTTCAACAGCTGGGCCAACATGGCGGGGGCTGTCAAATCATTAATGGCCACGACCTCAATGCCTGAAGCCGGGCCGATTTCTAAAATACGCCGGAAAGCTAAGCGGCCAATTCTACCAAAACCATTAATACCAATTTTTACTGTCATATCATTATCTCCTCGTAGTATGCTTAGTATTAGAATACAGTCTTAGTATGCCTCGTGTTGTCGGGGGCAAACAGACCGCAGTTATCCTAGGATAAGTCATCCTACTTTGAGGTGATATGATGAACGAACAAGTGATGGGGCATTTCTTCAGATATAAACGCACCCATGCCGACCGGACCAAATTTGAAGTTCCGACTATCAAGCGCCGCACGCCGGGGTTGACCCGCGAAGAAGTGGCCACCTTGGCCCACGTGAGCACCGATTGGTACACCCGCATTGAGCAGGGCAGAACAGGAGCCAATGCCTCCCCAGAAGTGTTACAAAGCCTTTGTCAGGCCCTGGCTTTGAATACAGCCGAACAGACCTACGTCTTTAACTTAGCTAGTCAAATTCCCCCGGCAAAAGTTACTGATCCAGGTAATCTTGAATTGGCCCAGTTACTGGACCAGCAATTACCCGCCCCGGCCTTTATCATGGACCAAAACCTGACTGTTCTTGGGGCAAATGCCACTTATAAGCAGTTATATGGCGATTTCTTAAGCCAATCCCAGCTGCAGCGCAACTTGATTTGGCGGGTATTTCATAGTGCTATTTTAAAAGACCGGCTGACCGACTGGCCCACCTATGCCGCCTACATGACCGCCTTATTTCGCCAACAATATAGCCGGGATGCGGCCTCGCCGGTACTCTTTCAAGTTTTTAAAGCTATTGAACAAAATGCCACTTTCCAACAAACTTGGCAGCAGTTGACCGTGGCCAACTTCCAAGTTCAGCCCCTGCTGTTGTCCTTGCCCCATCATGAAGAGCTCTATTTGCTGGAACATACCCTCGAAGTCCCTGGGCAAAGTCTTTATGTGGGCATTCAGTTGCCCGGGGATGAAGCTAGTTTGGCCTTGTTGCAAAATCTGCGAACTGATAATGCTTAAACCAAAACAAAAACCGCCACCATTTCAGCTGCGCTTCTGAAATGATGGCGATTTTTTGTAATATTTGATTTGAGGTTATTACTTTGAAGTATGACTTCAATTTAGTACATGGTTTTGGCGCTTGTCCCAAAGGGTTGGACGGACCCTTTGAAGCTATGATCTATTTATTTGGAGAAACGCGTCTGTGCAAAACACGCTTTGAAACACAGGTTAAATTAGTTTAATGGTTCCCATTTCCAGTCGTTCACTTCGTCTAAGTCAGTACCCTCAGCGCGAATGTAGTCGTGGTGTTTTTGGAGTTTATCATCCATGGTAGAGTTGAACTCAGCAGCTTTGGTGCCGTAAACAGAAGTTGCAGCATCTTTAGCT
Organism: Lactobacillus sp.; assembly: GCA_022484695.1. Classification (GTDB taxonomy): domain Bacteria; phylum Bacillota; class Bacilli; order Lactobacillales; family Lactobacillaceae; genus Agrilactobacillus. Next base: position 346,019 of record JAKVKU010000001.1, on the reverse strand, counting down.
AAATGATAACGATCCAATTCGTTCATAACCCGGATATCAAATGGTGTGGTGATATCCCCATCTTCACGGTAACCATGAACATATAAGTTATGGTTATGGCGTTTGAAGAAGATGCTTTGGATCAAGTCTTCGTAGCCGTGGAAAGCAAAGATGACTGGTTTGTCAGCTGTAAAGTAGTTGTCAAATTCTTCATCACTCAAACCACGAGGGTCTTCAGACGGATGACGTAACTTCAACAAGTCAACAACGTTGATGAAACGAATCTTCAAATCAGGGAATTGTTTGTGCAAAATCGTGATTGAAGCTAGAGCTTCTAAGTTAGGTTCAGTCCCAGCTGCTGCGATAACAACATCAGGTTCTTCACCGGCTTTAGTGGTGCTAGCCCAGTCGATAACTTTCAAGCCTTGGTCAACTAATTGTTCTGCTTCTTGGACCGTGTAGAATTGTGGTCTTGGATGCTTAGAAGCAACGGTTAAGTTCAAGGTTTGTTGCATCCCGAGTGCTTTATGCATAACAGCCAACAAAGTGTTGGTATCAGCAGGCAAGTATTCACGGATGTACTTCGGTTTCTTTTCAGACAAGTGCGTCAATACACCAGGATCTTGGTGGGTATAACCGTTATGGTCTTGTTGGAAAGAAGTAGAAGCAGAGATGACGTTCAATGAAGGATACTTGTTACGCCAAGCAAGTTCGTCAGCTTTACGGATCCACTTGAAGTGTTGGGTCAACATAGAGTCAACGACCCGTAAGAAGGCTTCGTAACTAGCAAAGATACCATGACGACCAGTTAAAGTATAACCTTCAAGCCAACCTTCGTCTTGATGTTCAGATAATTGCGAATCAATTACCCGCCCAGCAGGAGTCATGTCAGAGTCATTGCCAGGGCGGATTGGTTCCATCCATTGACGGCCAGTTGTTTCAAAGACATCTTGTAGACGGTTTGAAGCTGTTTCATCTGGGCCAAAGATACGGAAGTTCTTAGGGTTGTTACGGATAACATCCCGATAGAATTTACCTAATTCAACCATGTCTTGGGCTTCGTTTTCACCATGTTTGGTGTTATCTAAAGCGTAGTCACGCCAATCTGGTAAGTTCAAAGGTTTAGGATCGATCCCACCGTTAGTGATTGGGTTTTTAGCCATCCGTTGGTCCCCAGTTGGGGCGATGGCTTTGATTTCAGGTAATAATGTGCCATTATCATCAAATAATTCTTCTGGCTTGTAAGATTTCAACCAGTCAACCAAAGCATCAGAATGTTGGGTATCTAATTGGTCAACAGGAATTGGAATCTGATGGGCACGGTAAGAATCTTCGATAGGTTCGCCGTTCCAAGTCTTAGGACCAGTCCAGCCTTTAGGGGCGCGGAAGATGATCATTGGCCATACTGGGCGAGTTGCTTCGTCGGCAGGTGCTTTACGGGCTTTGTCTTGAATAGCTTTGATGCCTTCAACGGCTTGATCCATAGCTTTGGCAAGTTCTGGATGAAGTTTTTGAGGATCGTCGCCTTCAACAAAGATTGGTTCCCAACCTAAGCCTTCAAAGTATTTTTGTAATTCTTCGTCTGATTTACGGGCTAAGATAGTAGGGTTAGCAATCTTGAAACCATTTAAGTTCAAGATTGGCAAAATTGCCCCATCATTTACTGGGTTGATGAAGACGTTAGAGAACCAAGAACCAGCCAAAGGACCAGTTTCAGCTTCACCATCACCAACAACCGTTGCTGCGATAACATCAGGGTTATCAAAAATTGCACCTACACCATGGGAAATGGAGTAACCTAATTCCCCACCTTCATGGATAGAACCTGGTGTTTCAGCTGCCGCATGGCTGGCTACCCCACCAGGGAATGAGAATTGTTTGAATAGGCGTTGTAAGCCAGTTGCATCTTCAGTGATACGTGGATAAATCTCAGTGTAACTGCCGTCCAAGTAGGCGTTTGAAACCATGACTTGGCCACCATGACCGGGACCTTCGATGTAGAACATATTTAAGTTGTATTTATTGATAACACGATCTAAATGGGCATAAATAAAGTTTTGACCAGAAATTGTACCCCAGTGTCCAATTGGATGAACCTTGAGATCAGTGGCCTTTAGGGGCCGTTTCAATAACGGATTATCTTTTAAGTATAATTGACCAACAGAAATGTAGTTGGCAGCGCGCCAATATTTGTCTAATAAGTCAAAGTACTCTTTGGAAGAATAATCTGTTTGTGCTTTTGTATCTACCATGCAAATACACCCTCCTAAATTGTCTAGCGGTAAAGAAATCGTATGGCCAAAATCGAACAAATTTATCGGCGCACACTTTTAATATCAACTTCCCCCACATCATAATCGAATAAATCCAAAATGTCAACCAATTTTAAAAAAGGAACGTACCAATTTTAATTTAAAGCGGTAAACGTGTTGTAACGCATGAATTTATAGTGCAAACGCATGTGGGAAAATTCAATCGGTGTGCCCCGATCGGTAAAGAAGATACCTTCCATCACACCAACGGGTTCAACTGGTTTTAATTTCAACAATTTTTGGTCTTGCTTGTTGGACACGTCTGCGGAGATGGTCAAAAATGACCGGGTCACAAAAATATTGCGGGATTCTTGCAAATAATTATACAAGGAGCCGGCAATCATTTTCTCCGTGAGGTCGGGGACTAATTTGACGGGGACAAAGCCATCTTCAATCATAAATGGCTGGTCGTCAAAGGCCCGCAGTCGCTGGATCTCGTAAACAAATTCCCCAGGCTCCAGAAACAAAGCTTCTTGAATTTCTGGCTTAGCGGGCAAGACTTTAAACCCCAGCACTTGAATGTCTGGATGTTGGCCGTCTTTTTGATACATATCCGTGACCCCAACGTTATCCCCGGAAATGTTGTACATGGGGCGATTCTTCAAATAAAGCGGGTTGATAAACGTCCCAGCCCCCTGTTTTTGAAAAATCATCCCCCGTTGGATCAAACTGTTAAGTGCCTTTTTGACACTGCTGCGGCTGACGTTAAATTCTTCAGCCAGCACACGCTCGTTTGGTAATTTTAAGTCTGCGAATTTACCTTGATTGATTTGTTGCTGTAACGCGCTAATTACCCTTTGATAAACTAAATCTGCCACGATGACCTCCTCGCTCTCTTGGATTTGAGTATAGCATATCACTATTGAGGCGGGCTGGTCAGCTAAGAGAGCTTTTTCAAGCCAAGTTTTTTAGACCGGCTTTGTTTTCTGAAAAAGGGCATCGTCGGTAGCAGTTAATTTTTCGTCGAGCTGCAAATTTACAGCGTCATCATACTGCAAGAATGGCATACTGACGTTGGTAATTTGACAGTCTTTGAAGGTTAAAGTCAGGGGGTGGTGATGGCCGTAGACGGTAGAGCTGTGGCTCAGGCCATTGATGGTCACATTCTCAAAGGTCAAGTCACTTAGGGGTTGGGCTTCATGCATTAGGGCGTGGTTGCCGTAGTCGTAGATCACCAGGCGATAGGCTTGGTCCACCTGACAATTTTTAAAGGTGATGGACCCGGTGTCGTAGCGGTATTGTTCCGGGATCACGGCGTAATATTTCAAAATAGCATGGGTGTAATAAGTGCCTTCGGAAATATGGGGATATGTGCCGGGGCCTTTGAAATTGACCCCGTCAAAGACCAGGTTGTGGCCGCCAATGCGGGCCCCGTTACAAGCCGTACGCACTTCACAATTGCGGGCCACCAGGTCGCTGACATCATAGCCGGCAAAGGCATCATCGCCGGTTTCCAGTAAACAGTCTTCAATCAAGATATTTTGGGAGTGATGCAAATTAAAGCCATCATGGCCGGCGTATATCGCCACCTGTTGAATGGTCAAATCCTGGCAGGCGTCTAAACAGTGGGACCAGTTGGCACTGTTTTTGAACTGATAACCCTTTAAGGTCACATTTTGGCAGCCGGATAAAATAACACCCATGGGGCCCCGGAAGCCCTCTTCACCCCGGGCATCCCACAAATCCCGGCCGTCAAAGCCAGAATTAGCTTCTCCCACAATGGTGATATTTTTTTCATGAAAAGCTTGAATGAGCGCGTAGAAATAATAGGGTGGTAAGTGCCAGGCTTGGATGTATTCGGGATCTTGTAAGTATTGAATGGAGCTGGGGATATGAAAATCTTGGTAGTCAGCTAAATCCGTACTGCCGATGAGCCAAGCGCCACTTTGTAAATATAGGGTCATGTCGCTGTATAGGCGTAGGCCGCCGGTGTGGTAATAGCCTTTGGGGAAGGTAATTTGACCGCCCCCCGCTGCGTGACACTGGTCGATCACCGCTTGAATGGCCGCGGTTTGGCTGGTTTGATAGTTGGGTTGGACCCCATAATCGGTAACTGTATAGGTTGACATCATAAAACCTGCTTTCTTAAAGGTTGTAGCCATAGACTTCAATTTGGGTCAGGGCTGGAAATGGGGAGTCATCCCCGGCTTTTTGTAAATCTTTTAATTGCACCCATTGGACTTGGCGGCTAGCGAACTTGAAAGTTTGTAAATTCAAATCCTTCGCCGTGTCTAACTTCAGGGTACTGCCATCGGAAAAGGCCAAGGTGACCTGGGTCCAATAGCTGTCGTGGGGATAATCCCCCCGGAATAACAAATCTACTCGATCCACCGCCACGGTACGCCCAAATTCCACCGTCAAGGCCGCGTCTGCCTGCTGATTGATGCCCCAGGACTGGAAGGGATAAGAGCCATGGGCCAAATTGGCCAGTTTGCCATCAATGGCATTTTTGGCGAAGAATACCGATTCCCCCCGGGTTTCCACATTGGCTTTGGCATGGGGATACAGGCCGGTCTCGTGATACTGATCGTGGGTGTTTAAGGCTAGATTTTGATAGCGGTTGACTTCAAAGGGTTGGGCCAAGCGCACCGCCAGGTAATGGCGGGTTGAGTGAAAGCTAGTGTCCAATTGACTGGGGATCAGCTTTTCGGCAAAGGGCATTTGATAAGTCCACTGGGTGCCGGCGAGGTATACCAAACTGGGGGCCAGGGTTTCGTCTAATTGCACCCACAGATATTGCTGGGGTTTTTCGGTGGTCACTTTGATTTGGTCCCCGGCTTCCCAAGTCATGGCCTTGGTACCAAAGGCCACTAAGTTCTCGCCGCTTTGGCGGTAATCGATGGGGTCTTGGTCTGAAGAAATCGCCCCGGATTTTACTTGACCCTGGGCATCTAATAATTCAATGGTAATTTTCATGATTTGTGGTCTCCTTTAAGCTTATTCAGCATGCGTTTCTTGATAGTTGAAATATTTAAAGTCGGCATGGCTGCTATGTTGGTCTAAATCCTGGGCACAGATCCCCACCATGGCCCCGGTGAAGGCTAGTTTGCCATGGTCTTTGATGTAGTCATCGGAGATGTGGTCCGCTGGTAGAACTGGGCCTAACGTGACCCATTGCCCGCCTTCATAAAGGTAAAACTGACTGGCAGTTTTGTGAACGGTAACCGCCAATTTTACGGTGTTTTCTGAAAGTACATGACGCTCAGATTCATAGCGATGTTCTCCTAACTCGGCCACTTCGATCTGCAAGTAGGCTTTTTGGGTGTCTTCATCATAGGACCATTGTAAATATTGATAATTATCGGTGTCATAAAATAACACGAGGCCGGCTAATTGTTGGAAGCTCTTGGGTTCAAAGGCCAATTCCGTTTCCACCCGAAAATCAAAGGCTTGCCAGCGCCGGGCCACCAGGGTTTGTTCATGCACACTGGTGATACTCTGGGTGCCAAATAGCCGTAAGTAGCCGGGACGGGCGGTTAAGGATGCCCGGGTCCCTAATGGTGCCCGCAGCGATTTGAAAGCTATTGGCAGCTTTGAAATGGTCCCAAAATCCACATTTTCCGAATAATCCTGACGTTGGCGGACATTTTCCCCGATACTAGGAGCAGTCACCCATAAATCCGGTGAGGTGGTGCCATTGGCCAATCTTGGCCAGTCCTGGATCCAGTCTAGGGGCTGTAAAGAGGTCTCCCGGCCCAGGGGACAGTTCCCCCGTTGGACGCCCTTTTCCCGCAGCGGGCGGGCGGATATGTGGACGATGTACCATTCATCAGGGTTTACTTCCACAAAGCTGGCGTGGCCGGATTTTTGTAGGGGATTGTCGGGATCGGTTTTGGTGGTCAACAGGGGCTGATAAGGGGAAACCTCATAGGGGCCATAGACATTACGACTGCGGCAGACGGTAGCGGCGTGGCTGTAGCCAGTGCCCCCGGCGGCGCATAGCAGGTAATACCAGCCGTCTTTTTTCAGCATTTGCGGGCCTTCACACACGCCCAGGTCCGTGCCGGTGAAGAAGTGCTGGCGCTCTCCCACCAATTGCCGGTTCTTCAAATCCAGTTCTTGAATCACCAAGCCGGCAAAGCCCGGTTTATCCAAACGCTGATCGTACAACATATTGATCACATAACTCTTGCCATCCTCATCGTGGAAAACACAGGGGTCAAAGCCGCTGGCACTGATAAAGCTGGGTTCGCTCCACGGGCCTTCAATGTTGTCCGCAGAAATCAGGTAATTTAGCGTATCTTTATAGGCGCCCCGGGTCTTGACATCGGTATAAATCAGCCAGAACTTCCCCTGGGCGTAACTCAAATGAGGTGCCCAAATACTGCCGGAATTGTAATTTCCCCGCAGATCAACTTGGCTTAAACGGGTCAAGGGATTGGCCACAACCGTCCAGTTTACCAAATCTTGAGAATGATAAATTTCCACCCCAGGCCACCATTCGAAGGTGGAGGTGGTCAGGTAATAATCTTGGCCCACTTGTAACACACTAGCGTCGGGACTAAAGCCGGGAATAATTGGATTTTTAATTTTTGTCATGCTGCTCGCTCCTAAAATCGCAAAAAACTATCACCGTCAACCTACTTGGCCACCAGCGATAGTTCTGCATTTTTTGATTAATTATTATGAAAGCCGATTCGTTACATGTATGACCCAGTTGTTAGGCGGGCAAAGACCAGTTTGGCTGGTGGTGCCACTGGTCAAAGCAACCTATTGGTCTAGCTGACCGGTGATCTCAGCCACAATATGGGTCATGGGCTGATGGTCGTGATCTACAGTCACCTTTTGCGCCGCCTGTTTGATAATGGGCACCGCGTTAGCCACGGCATAACCGCAACCCACGCCGCTGATGATTTCTAAATCATTGGCATAATCCCCCACGGCAATGACTTTGGCTAAAGGCACCGTGTTCGCCAAGGCAATTTCTAAGCCGCTCAACTTAGAAACCCCTTGGGCGGCGATTTCCACATAGTGGACATCAGAAGTGGTGACCGTCACCGGCATATCAGCAACCAATTGGTAGACTTGGTGGTCCACCGCATCACTGGGCGTCACCAGGGAAATCTTAGATAGCAACGGCGGTGTTGCCTGTTGCAACATGCCCACCAATTGATTTTTGGTGATTTCATCGGCTTGTTTGGGCGTATCTACAATCCGCCGAGTCTGGTCGCCTAACACCACCATCAACTTGGCAGTGGTAATTGGCTCAACTTTTGTAAGCACTGCTAAACTTAACTGATTAGCTAACAGGCGTTTCACCAGGCGCCCCTGGACTGTTTGCACATAAGCACCATTCAAATACACAATGAAATCCGGTGTTATACCAGACCCCAAGGCTTTATTGACGCCCCAAAGCGTGCGCCCGGAGGTAATGCCAAAGAAATTGCCAGCCGCTTGCCAGGCTTGAATGGTGGCCTGGTCTTTGGGGTCAATGACCTTATTAGAATTCAACAAGGTCCCATCTAAGTCGGAACAAATCACTTGATACTTAGTCTTTTTTATCATGCGCGCCGCTCCAATAATCAAACATGAGCCCCAAAACTGTGGTTGTTCAAATTTAAAGTCACATTCGTGTTTAAATCCAAGGCTAGGTCAGCACAACCAAAGTCAGCTTGGACCTGCCAGCCTTGGCCTAATTCTGGTAGAACCGCCCGATCAAGGCCAGGTTGGTCAAAGGTATGGGCCACCAGCAAAACTTGCTGGGCGGTTTTTAAATCCGCCGTATCACTGAATCCAGCCACTTGCCAACCTTTAGGGTCATGATAACTTAACACAGCCGGGCCAAAGCGCAAGGGCACACCACCGCTGATCAACGGGGCACAGCGCTGGTATAAAGCTAAGGCGGCGTCGACAGTTTGCCACTGGTCGCTAGTTAAGCCGGTCACATTCCCGGACAAGCAAATCCGCCCCAGGAAGCCACTAACTAAGCGATAAATGAATTCATCTGGTTCAGCTTCAGGATGGAGTACCACCCAAATGAGATTTTTCGTAGCCGGCACAATGTTTTGTTCATTGGCCGCAATTAAAGGGATACAGCTGGATTCATGGGCATCTGAAAATGAGGAGAAATCCGTTATGTCCATGAAGGCTGGGGTCAGGCGATGGCCCCCTGAAGAACAATTTTCAATGGCCAGGTCAGGACAGTCGGCCTTGATTTGATGGATAAACTTTAAACTGTGGTCAATCAAGTCTTCTAAACCAGCGCCCAAACCTTCAGGACTATCTACCCCGCCCCCTAAACTATCGTTATAATCAATTTTTAAATAATCAAAGTTATTGTCTTTCAGTGTCGCAATGACTTTTTCCTTCAGATAATTTTGCACCCAAGGGTCCCGCATATCCCAAAAACGCCGGGTCCCGGCTGTAATTGGAATATCGCGCTTTTTAGCCAAATGAGCCACATTTTGAAATTGCGCTGCAGCTTCCCCCACGGTTTCCATTTCAAACCATAAACCGGCTTTTAAACCCGCGTCATGAATGGTCTTGACGGCGGCTTTTAAGCCATTGGGGAAAGCCTGTTGATAGACGTGCCAATCCCCATGATTGGTCTGCCAGTCGCCATTTTTATCCGCGAACCAGCCCGCATCGATCACATAATAGTCAACGTCATGGGCTTTGAGGGCGGCCACCGTGGTTTCAACCGAACTTTCACTGGGTTTGCCCCAGCTAGTGGCCCATTCATTGAAAACCACGGGTAATTTATCAGCCTTGGTGGTTGGCGCAAAGTTATGGGCCACGGCTTCTAAACGGCCGCTACCCACCGTGATATAGGCCCAAGGTGTGGTGAAACTGGCCTTAGGTTCAACGGTTTTTTGCCATTGACCATAGTCTTGATCAGGCAAGCCCCCGGTGAGCACTAATTCATCATCTAAGCGTAGCGCTTCTAACTGCCAGCTGGCCGCCCCCGCTAATTTAACCAACCAAGTCACATCTTGACTGGCATCGGTCAAACCCACAATGGGGAAAAAACGCCGGACAGGCATGGAACCCAATTGACCGAATTTTTCCACAGCCAAGCCGGAAGCCTTCCAGCTTTCTTCCAAGTCATAATCTTCAATTGGTCGGCGCTCAATGCGGCCTTCCATGGCCCACTTCGAACGAAACCGCACCAATTCCAATTGCCCCACGGGATTCTTATCGGTGAAAGGACTTAAGCCACTCAAACAAAAACTGCTGAGTAATTCCAAATGTTGAACAGCGTCGGTTTCATTGGTAAAAGTCGTCCGCACCCCTAAATATGCTGTATCTTTGTGATAACACAAGGTATGGATATAAGTATTGCCCCAATGGTCTTTGAGATAAGTTGCCACACTGATGGTGTCGCTATCTTCTTTGACCTGTTGTTTGTTGTAAGTCAAGCTCTGGGTAGTGGCACTGCGATACATGCTGACCCCATTGCTAAAATTTTTGTCATAAGCATCTTGTTGTAACTTGGTTTGAATCAAACTATGGACTTTTGTATCCGCCCGCAAAACAAAGTCCTTGGCCCGTTGTGTGGGGTAGATCACCCAGCTGACTTGCCCTTGATTGTCTTTTAAATACCGTGCCGTGATTGGCCCCAGCTTGAAGGTGGACAAAATCATTTTTTCTACCAAAGTAAGAAGTCCTTTCCGCATAGTCGCAAGAGTCCTTCGATAAAGTAATAATCCCCATAAATCAAATTGGTATTTTGGCCGTTTTCATCATGATAAGCCGTGGTGGCGCCACTTAAAATGCTGTCGGTAGCCGTATCGAAATTGCCATACTTGGCACTAATGCTGTGTAACATTTTTTCAGCGGCGTTTTGGTACAGGGGCCGCTCATTTTCAGAAACACTCTTGGCAATTTCCAATAGCCCACAAGCCGCCGTGGTGCCGGCAGAGGTATCAAAGGTCTGTGGGTCTTGCGGGGCTCTAAAGTCCACTAAAGGTACAAAATCAGTGTTTTCAATATTGGCCAGGAAGTAATGAGCTACCCGTTTGGCGGTCTCTAAGTAGCGGACTTCGTGGGTATGATGATAAGCCAAGGCAAAGCCATATAAAGCCCAGGCTTGTCCCCGGGACCAACTGCTACCCACTTCATAGCCCTGCCCCCCATCGGTGCGTAAAGCTTCCCCAGTATTGGGGTCAAAAATGACGATATGAGCCACTGACCCATCGGCCCGAACGTGATTTTGCATCACCGTATCCGCGTGGTTATTGGCAATTTCTTTAAACCGGGGGTCTTTGGTAACGGCACTGGCCCAATACAACAGTTGAATGTTGATCATGGAATCAATAATCACCCAACCGGCCCGGTCCCGGTTCCAAGACCGTAAATACTTACCCACGGGATTGTAACGGCCCGCTAATAAATCGGCCGCATGCCGGCCCCGCCAATAAGCCCGGTCATCACCGTCTAAGCGATAATGGGCCACGGCGGTAGGCAGCCACATAAAGCCCACATCGTGGTGCAAACCTTGATATTTCAAGAAAGCCTGGTCTAAATCCACTTCATTGGCGATGGCGGCGGCTGCTAAAGCAGCGTCTGGCCGGTAGTGGTTTAACTGCCATAACGTCCCGCCCCAAAAGCCATTGGTCCACCAAATAATATCTTTTTTAGCCATGTCCACTTGATAATGACCGTCTTCAGCAATATAAGGAATCGCACTTGGTCCAATGCGTTTGACGGTAGCTTTGGTTTTGGCATAAATCTGATCTAAGGTTGTCTGTGCCCAATCTTGCATCCTATTGCCCTCATTTCTTAAATAAGTTAAGTGTTAGTTATTTTCAATCCTGGTGCCAAAAATATGAAATTCGCCCCGGGTAATGATTCCTGGATAAGCTGGATCCGTATCTGGTCCTGGTTGGTCCACTTGAATCTTCAAATAACGATAATTTTTATCCAATTGATCAGCTTTAACGGCAATCTTTTCCCAGTCGTTGGTTTGGCTGGTCATTTTTTCCGTCAATAACGTCCAACTTTGACCGTCATTAGAGCCGTACACATTGGCGCCTTGCAAGCGATTCGGAAACCCAGTCCGGGCCAAGAATTCAAATGCGGTGGCATTGACTTGATAGTTGGCACCAAAATCAATCACTTCTGGCTTGGTAAAATTGCCGTCAAATGTGTTCGGATTATTATCCACCAAGGTGCCCAAATCAATAGAATTCTTGAAACCGGTGACGGTAGCTGTGGCCATATCCGGATAAGCGGCATAATCCAAGCTACCATCACTTAATTTTGGCGCCAGTTCTTCGGCCTGTTGAATAGCCTGTTGATAAGCTTGAATTCCTTGGTAAAAGGCTTGAATTGTTCCAGTTTTAGCTAACTTGTCCACGGTTGTTTTGGCAGAATCCAAGGCTGTTTGTGCGGCCTTGGTTAATGTCTGCGTTGGTGCCAGTTTGCTGACAGCCATAATCACGTCTGCCCTAGAATCATAAACATGAAACTTCAATTGTTTGGTCACCATGACCTGACCGTTACTGGCCGATAATAATACTTGCTGTCCTCCCGAACTAGTCGGTGTCCAGGTCACTGTGTTTTGCTGCTGCTTTAAAGCCATCCCACTAGGCGCATTATCTAAAGCTAAAGTATAAAGATTCGTTCCCTCAATCTTGGTTTCATAAGCATTATCTTTCACCAGATAAATGTCATCATCATTTGGATCCGCAAAAGTTGGTACGGTGGTCTGAATACCGCCAGGCTGGTTCACATAAGCGAAGTCTTTAAAGTCCACCTTGGTTTTCGCATTACCCAAGACACTGTAAAAATCAATGTACGCCGACTCAGTAGTTCCCTTGGCTTTAGCCGTGCTGTACACCAAGTTCAGCCACTGCCCCTTGGTATCTGGCACAGCTAGTTGTTTATAGGCCGTGTTGGGTGTGTTTGAACTGCTGACTAAAATTGTTGCCGGCCCATTACTACGGACCTGAATAGCTTGATAAGTGGTCTTGGTCAAATCTTTGGCCAGACTGGCTAACGCAATTTGACTGCCAACGCGTATCGTCTTGTTATCTTTAGGATATTGTTGATTGTATTGGGTCTCTAAAATATCTCCTTGACTAGGTGCGGCCGTTACTGTGAGGTAGTCAGGTGTTGCCACTACCTTTTTGGCGTCTAGGATCTGCCCTTGGGTAAAGGCCACATTGGAATTTGTAGGCTTTTGGCTAGGTACTTTGGCCGCATCTGGGTCATTTTTGGCAGCTGCGGGGATGGATAACCAATACTCATTGCCGATTTCCGTGACCTTATTATCACTGTAACTGCCCCAGAAATTCATGAGGGCTTGGCCATTCTCAAAGTAAGGTCCCGTTAAATGCATGGCTTGGGCCACGATGCCAGGGGCTAATTTGGTCAATTGGGCCTTGGAATACCCCTCTTGATAGCGATAAAAATTATACAATTCACTGGTAGATAAGAATTTATTCATCCGACCCCGGCCATCTTGACTGATTGCTCCACCGAAATCGATGATTTTATCTGTCCCATTGCCATCCCAAGCCGGATATTGCGCATTGCCTTGTTGGGCAAACTGGGTCCAAGGCACGGAACTGCCAAAGTTATAGGCATAAAATTGATTACTGCCTTTAAGTAGCCGGTCATCTAAAAAGCTATAGGGCGTTTTGGCGTCGGCTGCGGTGGAAACCGTCCCAGCACTGGGATCTAGTTTGGTTCCTTGCTGATTGACAATTCTAGCCAACCCGGTCAAACACAACACATCATCTTTGGCATGGTTTTGGTCCCGTCCCATTTCCAAATGTTGGCTGTAAGCTTGTTGTGTTGGATTTCTAGGGTCATCGGCAGCCACATCATAATACAAATGGCTCAAAGCGCCGTTGATATAAGGCTTATCCGTATTACGATTCACAAAAGTTTCTTCCACATATTTATCATAGGCTGCGGAGTCATTTTTAAAAATTGCCCCAGCCATATTACCAGTCACATCATACAAATGTTGATTGAAATAATGATCGTTGGCGTTTAGAAATTGTTTCATAACTGGATTAATCAAATTCGTGGTTAATTTTTGATTATCTGTTGCTGTCCAATTCAGATCTAGTGTTGAATACTGTTTAGCCGCCTCGTTCAAAGTGGTGTACTTCACCAGTTCAGCGGCACTAACCATGTAATAAAAGGGAATTGGCGCATGGATATGGGCGTCAGCATAATACTTGTACCCATTAGGATCCATGTTCTCCCAAATCCGCAGTAGCCGCAAAGCATTCGCCCGATAAACTGGCTGCCCGGTCAAGTAATACATCACCGCCTGGGTATAGGCCCGAAAGCCGTCTTGACTCAAATTCGGTTCCTGCTTGTTACTGGTAAAAGTTGTATCCTTAGGCGTATCTGTTGTCCCAGCCTTTAAATTAGCGGCTGTAAACGTAGTACTGGCATAGTCACTGGCGGCCATGGCTTCATAATAAGCCGTCCAAGGTTGCGCACCCGTGGCCAATTGCTGTCTGGTATCTTGCAGTTGAGTTGGATCCACACTAATAGCAGGATGCAACAAACCATTTTCTCGGGCAACATTTAACGTCACGCTTTGGTCAATTTTCGGTGCGGCTTGCACCGCCTTGGTTTGGCCACTTAGCCAAGCTAAACTCACGATCAAACTAAGGCTGATCCCCATAATACGGAGCCATTTCAACGTTGGTCGTCTCATTGTCACTACCTCCCAAGTTCTCGGTAATCGCTTGCAAATTTCAATCTACAACTGTTATTAATCTTTAAACACAAATTGTTGTTTAGCCATAAACCAGCGGGCCTTGTTTTTCAACAGTGCCCGTTGGCTGGTAATCTCTAAAGGTAAAAATACATAGCTTGAATCTTGATAATGTTCAGCGCTACCCCAACGGTCCCCCACATAAATGACTTGGTTGCCATTTTTTAACACAAAAGCCGGTTGGCTAGCAAAGGTGGTGGCATCCCCAAAGTCCTGTAAATCCGACCAGTTGCCTTCAATCGCCGAGGCCACGGCATATTTGCCCTGGTTCGGCCGCCAGCCGCTGGTGCCAGAAGTCAGCATATAATACAAGCCCTTGTGTTTAAAAAGAGCCGGAGCTTCCCGAAATTCGTTGGACCATAGCCGATTCACCAAGCGGGTGACGTTCAGATAATCACCACTCAATTGGTAAATATGAATATCCGCGTTATCCCGGGCCGCAGAAATAAAGTAGGCTTGCTCAGCATCCACAAACACCGTGCAGTCTCGGGACATAAAGCCAAAGGGTCGAAAGTGACCGTGCTCGGTAAAATCCCCATCCGGTGTAGTTGCAGAAGCAACGATGGCTGCGGCCGCAGTGTAGTCTTGGCCGTTTTCATAATGGGCCCATAGGACAAACTGTTGGGTCTTGGGGTTATACACAACTTTTGGCCGCTCAATATTCACTTTGGTGCCATCGGCGTTCACCAGCCCACCTTCAGCTTTGAAGCGCTGGGCCTGAAATGGCGAGGTGGTGGTTAAAATGTGGTTGCGAAATTCCCAGTGCATTAAATCTTGGGAACGATAGCAGCTCACGTAATAATTGGCCCGGCGATCTTCGCCATACCAGTAATACCAATCCTGGTACTTGAGGATGCAGCCGCCATGGGCGTGGATAGGTTGGCCGGTGGTATCCAGCCAAGGTTGACCATTTTGCATCATCTTAAAAAACCGCCTTTACTTCGCTGCCCCGGTGACGCCAATCAAGGTTAGGACAAAGGCCAACACAACGACGGCTAACAGGACCCGGACCGGTTTGTTCTTCTTACGTAAGTAGAAGAAGCAGCCTAGGACTAACAGCAATGGCAAGAGGCCTGGTAAGATCATGTCGAAGATTTTTTGAATATCCACCACTTGCGATGCCGATTTGATTTTAAGCACGGTCTTAAAGGTGACATATTGAGCGGACATGGCGCCCACCATCATCAACCCCACAATAGAAGCGGCTTTGGTGATAAGATTCAAGGTGCCAGATTTCATAGCATCAGTGATAAACGTATTCCCTAATTTGTACCCATACTTCCCAGAAAACCACTTGATCCCCCAGTTAGGGACATTCAACAGTAGCATGAATAAGATTGGCCCTAGCCAGCTACCTTGTTGAAAGAATCCAATGGCAATCCCGGTGGCAATCAACCGAACCCCATTGGCCAGTAAAGAATCCCCAATGCCAGCTAGTGGTCCCATCAAACTGGACTTCAGGGCATTGATACTCTTAGCTTCCACACCGTTTTCTTTGTTTTCCTTTTCCATGGAGGTGACGACCCCAAAGACAAATGGGGCCACGGCCACGTTAGTGTTGAAGAAATCTTGGTGCCGTAACATGGCCGCATAGAATTCATCGGTATCCTTACCGTAAATCTTCTCCAGATAAGGCATCATGACCCAGGAAAAAGTCACGGCTTGTTGTTTGGTATAAGAGGTACAAAACATCAGCCACTGACTGCGCCAGAACAGGCTGTTATAAAAATGTTTTTCTGATTTTTGATCTGGTAAAAAAGTTGGTACATTAGCAGTATTTGTTGTCTCAGTCATTGTAAAAATCCTCCTCTTCACTTTCTTCAGCACCTTCAGCGGTCTTAGGTTGGGCATTATTGCCATTGGTGTGTTTGCCAATTTGGCCAATAACGGCTAAGAAGGCCACGGCTGCCCCTAAGAAAGCCACTTCAATTAAGGTCCCCTTGAAGAAAGCAACCAGGCCAAAACCGATGAAGAAATATGGTGCTAATTTTTTGCTCCATAAGGAAATCATCAATAACGCCATCCCTAAAGCAGGTAACATCCCCGCAGCGACGGTCAATGAATTCATGATCACCGTTGGAATCATGTTGACAAGGGCCTTAATAGCCGAAGTCCCAGCCAAGATACTGACAAATCCTAATAAGAACCACATTAATAAGTAAACAAAAGCTTGAATATTCCATAACCGTTTAAAGGCTTTAATTTGATGGTTCTCCAAATGGGTTTGGAAGCGAATGACCAACGAAGTGGCCCAGAATTTGAATAAGTCATAGATCAACGTCCCTAACATACTGAAAGGAATGGATAAAGCCACGGCCACGGATGGTTTAGCGCTGACTAAAATCGCAAAGGCGCAACCAAAAATACCACCTAGGCCGTAATCTTGGGGAATAACCCCACCCATAGATTGGGTCCCCATGTAAACTAATTCCAAGGCGGCCCCGACAGTAATCCCTTCAACAGGTTTGCCTAACAAAATCCCGGTGATGGTGCTGGCGATCATTGGTCGATCCCAGCCCATGGCACCCCACCAGGCCCCAAACTTAACTAATACACATGCCAATCCCACAGCGAGTGCTTGCATTAACATAATCTCATCCCTCCAATAGTTTATCTAATGGTTCAACAGCGTCGCCAGGTAACGGTTGATAAATAAATTTATCCCCTTTTTGCGACAGTTCTTTGAAAATCTGAACTTCTTCATCGGACAAATAAACGGTATCCGTGATCTTATGGCGACCGTCAAGTCCGGCAACCCGGCCGTAGTTAGCAATGTCTAAAATTGCTGGTTTAGTCGTGAGTTCTGCTAACAATGCGGCCACTTGTTTGGGGTCGTTTAAAACCAATAAAACTTTTAACTTATCAGCTCGAGGGTCATTTAACATTTTAGCGGCCTTATCTACGGATAAGACAAAAGCCTTAATACCAGCCGGAGCAGCCATCTTTAACGCACTAACTTGAATTTCATCTTGGCTGATGGTATCACTGACCACCACGATGCGCGTTACCTCTAGTTGTTTGGACCAAGTCACGGCCACTTGACCGTGAATAAGACGGTCGTCAATTCTTAACATTTTAATCAATTGGATCAATCCTTTCTAATAGCCAAATGAATTACCGATATGAGTGTTTAAAAGAAGTTGTCATCTTGATTAGATGAAACCTTGAGTTTTAAACGCTTCAACCCGGTGCGGGCCTGTTCGATTTGATGATCCAAATGGGTTGGATCGCTATCTAACACCACCTGTAAGGCTAAAGTTAAATTAGAACCGGTGACCAAGGTGACATTGTCTTTAATGGTTAAACGCATAGCCGCATTGCAAACACTACCACCCTCCAAATCACCTAAAATCAACACCTCGTCAGCATCCGTAATATCGGCTTCAATAGTTTTGATGATTGCATTAGGATCGCCGCCAGGCATTAGACCTAGGGCGGTGACGTTATCTTGTTTGCCGGCAATCATTTCCACAGCTTGCTTTAAACCTTGGGCAAAGTTGTTATGGGAAATGAAATAAATTTTTCTACTCAACAGTGTTTCCTCTTTTCTTAAAATCGTAAATTAGAATAATATCTGGTTTAGTATTGGACACTAATCTATAAGCAAGAACCGTGCCAACTTTTGGCGAGGGGCTGAAAGCCTTGCCATATAAGCGCTTGCAAAAAAATATGTGAATGTTATAGTTAGTTACGACAGAAATCCGCTAAATTTTAAATGTGTCGAAGGAGACTGACAAATGGGCATTCATAGTGTTGAAAAGACTTTAATCGCTGAAACCCAGAAAATTAATGAACTCGCTGACCTGCAACGGCTGACCACTGACTTTTTAGCCCAGCGGGTCAAGCTTAGCCGCAATACCGTGAGTCAATACCTCAATGAGTTGTTAAAGCAAGAAAAAGTCATTCAGATTAAATCCCGCCCCACAAACTTTGCCGACCGGGCCACTTTTTGTGAGCACTTTTTCACGCCCAAACAAAACGTCTATGCGTCCTTACCGGAATTAATTCATGAACAACATAGTAAAACCAACGCCTTTGAAACTTTCATTGGTAGCCAGCAAAGCATGAAAGAGGGTATTGACCGCATCATCACCGCTGTCAGTTATCCACCTAATGGCCTGCCTTTTGTTTTGTCGGGCAATACCGGCGTGGGTAAGAGTTATTTAGCCAAGTTGACCTATCAATATTGTATCGAGTCCGGGATATTAGATGCCAAAGCCCCCTTTATCGTGTTGAACTGCGCCCAGTATTATCACAACCCGGAACTGCTTTCCAGCAATTTATTTGGCTATGCCAAGGGCAGTTTTACCGGGGCGACGACGGACTTCAAGGGGATGTTGGAATCAGCCGACGGCGGGATTTTATTCTTAGATGAATGCCATCGTTTGGACCCGGAAAGCCAAGAAAAGCTGTTTTCCTTTATGGATACCGGCACCTTTCAGCGCATGGGCGAAGGCAATGTCTTGCGCCACTCCAACGTCCGTTTGATTTTTGCCACCACGGAAAATTTGGAAGAAACTTTCTTGCAAACCTTCATGCGTCGGATTCCCATTGCCATCACCGTGCCGGATTTAAACAACCGCTCCAAGTCCGAATTAAAACAGCACATCTATAAAGCCTTCATTGTGGAAAGTCAGCGTTTAAATAAGACGTTAGAAGTCAGTCCTTGGGTGATCAATCGCCTCTATAATTTCAATTACAAAAATAACGTGGGGGAATTAAAGACCACTGTCCGCATCCTTTGTGCCCGGGTCTTCAGTAAAGCTCGCCAAAAGGCTACGATTCACATCACTTCTGAAACCATTGGCAATGGCTTTTTGCCGGAGCTATTGGCCGTTAACGAACAAGAAGCCATCACCCAAGACACCGTGACCTTCACTCCCACCAGTACCTTAGCCGACTATGAGCTGCAACTCCACGATGACAATCGGCTGATCAATGAACTGGTGGCCCGTTTGATTCAATTGGAAACCAGTTACCAAAATAAAACAATTACCATTCTTACTTTAAAACAACACATTGCCCGGGAGGTTGGGGCTTTGATGGATCAACTGGTCCACCAAGACGGCCGTTTTGAAAACGAAGCCCTCAAATACATGATCAGCGTCATCCAACAATTATTCGATTACTTAGATACCTCGTTTTTCGTGAACATCAAAGGCAATGCCATCGTGGCCATCGCCAACTTTATGTATCGCAAGCAAGATTTCAACCTCAGCCTCACCATCAGTAATCAAAATAAAATCAGCCATCTGTTGGAATTGTTAAAAGAAAACACCGTGCTTGAGTATCAATTATTAAAATCATTTCTGGACTTAATTAAAACCAAGTTGGACTTCAAGATGGACGACTTAGATAAACTGCTATTGCTTAGCTATTTACTCAGTCTAGGTGTGGACTATCAGCGCAGTGGCAAGCAGGCCATCATTTTAGCCCACGGCTTTTCCACAGCCAGCAGTATCGCCGATGTGGCCAACCAATTTTTAAATGGTAAAATCTTTGATGCCTTTGACATGCCTTTATCAGTTTCCACCAGCCAAGTGAAGGAATTTATGTTACGCTATCTGAAGAAATACGATTGTAGCAAAGGCTTGATTATCTTGGTGGATATGGGTTCATTGATGGTCTTGCCGGACATTTTAAAGGACTTGATCCCTGGGCCGATTTTGATTGTCAATAATGTCTCCACCCAAGCGGCCCTTTATGTGGGGGAAATGATCCAACAAGATATGGCCATTGATGAAATTGGCCGTAAGGTGCAACCCAAACTACTACCCAAATACCAATTGACCTATCCAATTTTAGAAAAAAGACCCATGATCATCACCACCTGTCATACGGGTATTGGGGCGGCCAAACAAATTCAAACTTTGTTGACAAAAAGCATCCCCAAAAAACTGGGTTATCAATTCGAATCCGTAGATTTCGCGTATTTAAAGAAGTACGGTACCGACAGCCCCATTTTCAATCAATATGATGTCAAAGCCATCGTGGGGACGAATGATCCCAAACTAGCTGGTTTTCCGTTCATCTCTTTGGAGAATTTAGTGTCCAATGATGGGACTAAAATCATTCAGCAAATTTTCCCAACGATTCAAGATCCGGACATGATCACCTACATCAATGACCATTTGATCCAAAACTTCTCCATTGAGCGGTTATTGTCGGCGGTGACTATCTTGGATGTGAAAAAAGTGATTCACTCCGTGGGGGAAATGATTGAACATTTAGAAGAAAGTGCCCAAGTTAAACTGGCCAACAGTCAGCGGGCCACTTTATATGTGCACATTAGTGCTTTGATTGAACGTCTGATCCGTAACGACCCACCCCTGACTTATACCCCAGATGACAGCATCGATCGCACCCAAGGTTTGAATCAAATCAAACGGGCCTTGGCTGATATCGAATCAGCTTATGGGGTCCAAGTAGGCGCTGGGGAATTGAATTATTTGTACGATATTATTTTTCAGTCCTAGAAAGGAGGTCAAATCTTGTCCCTCGCCCAAAATTTCCAATTGAACCAAAAACAAGTGCAAAAACTGGCTTTGAGCCAAGATATGCAACAGTCGATTTTAATGCTGCAACTAGATGTCATTGACCTAACCAATTACCTGAAGAACGCCAGCTTAGAAAATCCTTTGATTGAAGTGAAGCCCCACTTAGAACGGGACGTGGCCGCGGCAGCTTTATCCGGTTATCCCATAGCCGACACCCACCAATCTTTATTTGACTACCTCTTGGAGCAGGTTCATCTAGCCTATCGCAAGACGCCTTTGCGGGATTTGTTAGTCTATTTGATCAAACAATTGGACCCTTCCGGTTATTTATTGGTGGATGATGCCACCATTATGGCCGAGTTAAAAATCTCCAAAACCATGTTGCTGGATGCTAAAACTTTGCTACAGCAACTAGACCCCCCGGGCATTGGCGCCAGCAATTTGCAGGAATGTCTGATTTTACAGGCGGAATACGATACTAATCCCGTACCAGCCGGCGTGTTACCAATCTTACAGGAGCACTTCGACACGTTGGTGGCTCAAAATTGGGCCCAACTGAAATCTGAGCTGGATTTAACTGAACCTGACCTGCAGGCTTGCTTAGATTACATCCATACCCTCTACCCTT
This sequence comes from Lactobacillus sp., assembly GCA_022484695.1. Classification (GTDB taxonomy): domain Bacteria; phylum Bacillota; class Bacilli; order Lactobacillales; family Lactobacillaceae; genus Agrilactobacillus. Next base: position 324,920 of record JAKVKU010000001.1, on the reverse strand, counting down.
ATCCGGGCCAGTTGATGGACCAACAGACCCCTACCCAATACATTTTGCCAGAACTTAAGGTCACCCAAGATCAAGGTAAGTTGCGTTTGGCTTTCTTTCACCGCAATCAACCGGAAATCATCTTTGAAGCTGAATCCTATGACCATCTACGCCAGTCCACGGATGCGGAAGTCCAGCAATATGTCCAGGATAAATACCGGCAGTATCAAGCCCTGACTTATAATTTACAACGACGCCGGGAAACTTTGTTATTGATCGGCAAACAAATCATGACCCAGCAATATGATTTTTTGTCCCAGAAATCTACCACACTGGCCCCTTTGTTGCTGAGAGACATCGCCCAGACCCTGCAAATCAGTGAATCCACGGTGAGCCGCACCATCAACAGCAAATATATGGTGACCGACTTCGGGACTTTTCCTTTGAAGGCTTTCTTCTCCCGGCGTAGTCAAAGTACTGACGGGGATAACGCGGTTTCAGTGGACCAGCTCTTGGCCCAGATCAAAGCCCTAGTGGCCAAGGAAGACAAAGCCCATCCCCTGAGCGACGACACCTTAGCCCAGCAATTGTCTGACCAAGGTTTTGACATCGCCCGGCGGACCGTGGCGAAATATCGCAAGCAATTAGAAATTCCGGCGTCCAGTAAACGGCGGGTGTCCAAATAAATTAAGCCAAAGAATCATCTGAATAACGCCCTTGTGGCGATTGACGATGATTCTTTTTTTAGTGCGCTGGCTGGATCTATTTGGTTGGTTGCCTAGCCTAGTCATTCTGGACTGTCGACACATCTTAAGCCTACTTTGTGTCTGTCGGTATCTGTCGTCAATTGGCTTCAAAAAATTTTATATCCCATCACAATTCTTGGTGTGACGGTATTCGTTCTGCTTCCCCAAATAGTCGCCAATTATTGGCATCCTTGTTGCTTGCATAACATATGAAAGCGCTTTTTAACAAATTATATCTGGGAGGAAAAGTATGTTATGAAAAAACTGAAAAGCCCACAGCACTTGTTTGCCAAAACATGTTTGGCCCTGGCCATGGGTGGTCTTGGCTTAGCCGTTTCAAGCAATGCCCAGCCGGTTTCCGCTGCATTTTCTCAACGTATTGAAGCTGAGACCTTGACCCAACACACTGGCAATGTTTATATCCGTCATGATGGTGATAAAATCCCCATTGACGCCAAGGGCAACAGTATCACCTTGAACAATGCCTCTGGTCATCAATTTGTGGATTTTAGTGACCCAGTAGCTGATACCACATCGTACTTAAATACGATTCCAGCAGGCCACGATACCGCCACTTGGCAGATACAAGTCCCGAAGGCCGGCTTTTATCAACTGCGTTTTAACTACAACAATCCAGCCACCAAAACCAAGGGCAACCGTAACGATCGGGATGAACGTAATTTCCGGGTAATGATTAATAATAGTACTGACCCCTTAAGTGATTCGGGCTGGGCCGGTTGGATGATTTTTAACATCTCGGGCTATAAAGATGCCAATACCCCACAAACCACAGTGCAAAGTGCTGATAATTACGCGGCGGTGCGGGGCAATACGAAATGGACTAACAATTATATGACCGTCCATCTAAATGCTGGGACTAACACCATTACCTTGGCCTTACAGGCACCCCCTGGCCAAGCAGTTTTTGATGGGCCTAACTTGGATTTCTTTGACGTCACCGATGTGAGTGACCAATACGCCACTAACTCTGAAATCCCCTATGTGGCCAAAGATTTTAAATTTGCCCACCCTGGTATCTCTTATACCGCCAAAACTCTAGACCGCATCCGTGCCAACAAAGACAACACCAGCACCATTGACGGTAAAGCCTATGCCCAATTGAAGGCTTCCCCATTAGCCGCTGCTGACTATCAACCTGATCCCCAAGCCTTGATTGATATTGGCCCGTATAATAATCCCAATATTGGTGGCGACCATCTCACCAAAGATAGTTTTGCCGCCAGTTCCAATGCCTTGATGTGGTATTTTGATCGGGATAATGCCCACGCCAAAACGGCCATCAACATCCTTAATGCCTGGACCAACACCTTAACAACAGTTGGTCATGGCAATGATGCCAAGTTGCGTTTTGCCCTGGATTTCCCAGAAATGCTCAACGCCGCTGAACTCTTGAAAAATGTTTATAATACCGCTCCAACCACCCCTGACGCCGACAAGTGGCAACCAGCTGACATTGCACGCTTTGATGCCTTTGTTAAAAGCATGATGATTGCCAGAGGCGGGGCCTACAGCCCAGCTGTAGATTACTACCCCCAAGCCAATGGCGCCTGGGATGCCTTAATTGGGGCCTTTAATATGTCAGCAGCCGTTTACTTAAATGATGTTGATTTGTACAATACCGCCTTAAAACAATTCTATTTAGGCAATGCCCAAAATCCCAATGGGACCTCAGAGGGTTCATTGTTAAATTACATCTATCCCACAGGCGAACTTCAGGAAACTTCCCGGGATCAAGCCCACGTCCAATTAGGCATCAACGGCCTAGCCCTGCAAGCAGCTATTTCTTGGAATCAAGGTATTGATTTATTCTCAGCCTACAATAGCCGCCTACTGGCCGGCGTGGCTTATACGGCAAAGTATAATCTAGGCGAAGATGTGCCATCGGAGACCTTTGCCTCTGACCTCTCTCGCGGCAAAGCTAACGACGGTACCCCAGCCTATGAAATTGTGGCTAATCACTATTTGACCCAACGGCCAATGACAACAGACGCCGTGCAAAGCGTGCAACAAGCCGCCAATACCTTGTCCCGGGCACCAATTGTCACCAATGAAGGCGGCCAACATATTAACTGGTTGCAAGCCGCTTTGTATACCACTGATTAATCGATCGCCCCTTAACACTAAAACTTTATCTGGCGCTATACAAAAAGCCTGCTGGAATCATCTGAGAAACATTTTGGTTTCTCCCATAGTTCCAACGGGCTTTTTGAGTATCTTTAGGTGGTCCAATTCTAAAAGACTTGAAACTTTTTTAAATCTTACGTTGTTGCATAAATGTCCGATATACCGCCAAGGCCGCATTGTCCGGACTTTCTGGAAACATATATTTCGGTGCTTCTGGTGCTGGGACCCATTGCACCGTCGACAATTCGTCGGACACTTTAAAAGCTTGTTTGGTGGTTTGGCCAATAAAGCCATGCATCAAGGCATCGGTTTTGCCAAACCAATAAGTACCGGTATATTGGACTGCCGGTAAAACCAGACCTAATTCTTCTTGAACTTCCCGTTTAGCACTGGCCTCTGCCGTTTCGCCTGGCTGCATATAACCAGAAATCAATGACGCATATTGTTCAGATAGATAGGGCATTTTGGCCAGGACAATTTCGTTAAATTCATTGGCCACCAGTACAATGACACAATCGGCAAAAGTTGGGAACCAAAAACGCTGACAGACCGGACAATAAGGCGTTGTTCCATCATCGCCTGCGGCTTTGTCGATCAATTTTGTCCCACAAGTGGGGCAGTAAGTGTATACCATGGGCTTATCTCCTCGTAATTGATGTTTGAAATGACACGACTAGGCTATATCACATCTGTAAGCATACATTATAGCCTATTTATAAAAAATTCAAACTAGCAATATTAACTTATTCATGGTCTCTATTTAAGCCACATCGTTCAACCGACACATTAAAAATATGTTTCTCATCTGTCGGAAACAATGCTCTGTCGCTTTTTAAAAAAATATATTTCACGCTTCAACTATTGATTTAACGGCACTTATCCCGCATATCTTAGCACCGCCGCCAAATGTTGGCATCAAATTTGCTTATACGAATATGAAAGCGCTTTTTAACTAGATTCTATCCGGGAGGAGATACAAATTAGCTTTAAGCATTTAACAACTGTAGGTGTTTATGACGCATAACGAGAAAAGATGGGGTGACTAATTTGATTAAAATGTTACGTATTGATGAGCGCCTGGTTCACGGGCAAGTGGCTTTGATTTGGAGCCACCAGTTACAAGTTGATCACATTGTAGTGGTCAACGACAAAGCGGCTAATGATCCAATTCAAAGTGCTTCTTTAAAAATGGCGACGCCGCCAACGATGAAAGCTATTGTACTAAGCCGAGACAAGGCCAAAACACTTTTTGCCGATCCAAGATTCAACGCCTTAAATTCATTTATTGTGGTAAACAATCCCCAAGACGCCCGCTTTGTGGTGGAAACTGGGGTCAAAATTCCCTTGGTGAATATTGGTAATTTTGGCCGGGCCTCTAAAGAAGCTGCTGCCAATAAAAAGAAATATACCGAAAATTTGCGTTTAAGTGACCAGGATGTTGCTGATTTACAAGCCATTAGTGACAGTGGCACACCGGTAGCCTATCAAATTGTACCGGATCAACAAAAAATTCCGTTAGACAAGCTCATTCAAAAGGAGGCATAAACTGATGGTTATTCAAGCCTTACTGATTGCAGTCATTATGTTTTTAACAAAGTTCTTAGATTGGGGTTTCTTCAATATTCAAATTCGCCCCATCTGGATCGGCCCATTGGTTGGCTTGGCGTTAGGTGACTTGCGCCAAGGTATTTTAATGGGGGCGGCTATTGAAGCCGTGTTCTTAGGGACCTTCTCCGTGGGTGGTTCCGTGCCATCTGATGTGGCTTCGGCCGGGGTATTCGGTACCGCCTTTGGAATTTTGTTAGGTAAAGGGACCTCTGCGGCCGTGGCCTTATCTATTCCCATCGGCCTATTAGCCGTTTTGCTGTTCAACTTAATTGCTGGGGTATTCTTTAACTTCGTCGTTGATTTTGAAGACCGGGCTGTGGCTAATCATAACGATAAGCTATTCACGGCGACCCATTACTTTGCCATTATCTTTTATCCCACGGTCTTTGCCATCATGGCCTTTGTCATCATGATGATCGGGGTTGAACCGGTCAGACATATGATGGCTTCCATGCCACCGTTTGTTAATGGCGCGCTAACAGCTATGTCAGCTGCCTTGCCTGCCCTTGGGATGGCTATCCTAGTGAACTCCATGTGGGATAACCAACTGATGGCCTTCTTCTTTATTGGTTTCATTATGGCTGCTTATCTAAAACTAGGGACCATGCCAATCGCCGTCCTTGGTGGCGCCGCAGCTGTCTTCTTCATTTTGACGGATTACAAGAAACGCCAAGAAAATAAAAACCGGCCAAGTGGCCCAGCTGCCGGCACGGCTGGTGGCACCGGATCAAATGAAATGGAGGACTTCTTATCATGAGTACAACGACCAATAATTTAACGAAAACAGATAAAAAGAATATTCATAGTATCTTCTGGCGCGGTTTTACCATCATGGGTGAAATGACTTACGTGCGGATGCAAGGCCCAGGTTTTGGTTGGACTCTGATGCCATTGTTGCGGAAATTGTATAAGAACGATGATGATTACTACGCTGCTGTGGCCAGACACATGCAGTATTTCAATACCAACCCAGTCTTCTTACCATTTCTCCAGGGCATCGTCTATTCCATGGAAAAACAAAATGCTGAAAAACCGATGCCGGATATTGAAGAAAGTGTCCAAGGTCTAAAAGTTGGGCTGATGGGTCCTTTAGCCGGTTTAGGGGATTCCTTCTTCACCGGAACTTGGCGAGTCATCACCACTGGGATCGGCTTAGGCCTGGCCACCCAGGGTAATATCCTCGGACCGCTATTGTTCTTGATTTTATTCCACGTGCCTTATTACTTCGTCAGATATTACGGCGGGGTACTGGGGTATAAAGTCGGGGCCAATTATATCAGTGAAGCCCAAGAAAGTGGGTTATTAAGCTCCATCACCAAGGGCTGTTCCCTCCTGGGGCTGACCATGATTGGGGCCATGACCTATCTCAACGTACCTTTGAAATTTAGCGTGGTCACCAAACTAGGTGGCGTGCCCTTCAATTTACAAACAACCCTAGATGGCATTCTAAAAGGTTTACTGCCCTTAGGCGTGGTTTGGCTATTGATTTGGTTGTTGCGGAAAAAGAAAATCTCCACAACTTGGATCTTAATTGGGGTCATCGTTATCTCCGCTGTTCTTGGTGGCCTAGGCATCATCAAGTAAAGGAAGTAATCAGTTGATAATCAATGGTTCTTATTTTTCCACGGTCCTAGATCGTTACAAACAATATGTAGCTGTTTTACCCAAAGCTATGTCTGCCAAAACCCATGTCTTATTTCTCTTGCACGGTGTCCAGGCGGATGAAAAGGCTTGGTTGCTAAATACACCCCTACTGGCCTGGGCTGACGAGTACGACACGGCCTTCTTTTGTCCCGCTGGTGAAAATAGTTTTTACACGGATCACAAAAACGGCGAAGATTATGGTCAAGCTATCGGGGTGGAATTCTATCAGGTCATGAAACAAACCTTTAGTTTGAACTTTAGTTACTTAAATACCGCCATTGCTGGCTACTCCATGGGCGGCTATGGGGCCGCACTTTTGGGCTTAAAGTTCCCCTATTACAGTGCCATCGGGGCTTTCTCCCCGGCGTTTATCTTCTATAAACGCGATCGCAATGACCCAGTCTTTAACCAGGTTTTTGCGGGGGGATTAGAAAATAGTGAAAACGATACCGCCTTTTTGTTTCAGCAGCGCTTCAAGTTAAAGCAAAAATTGCCCCGCATCGCTTTATATTGCGGTGATCAAGATCCGTTAAACAAGTACACCCAGGCCTTTGGCGATGCAGTCAATGCCGTTAAGCCTGACAGTGCCAGCTATCACCAACAGTCCGGATTTCATGATTTTACTTTATGGCACCCGGCATTACAAAATTTCTTGGAGGTCTGGTTAACCAATTAATACCAATGGGAGGGAATATCAATGTCTTTAAGGTTTAAACAGTTTAAACTGCCCTTAATCAGTTTAGGCTTGGGCTTGTTGTTTTTGTTGTTGGGACAAGCACAAGTTGTTCAAGCGGATTACGCAGATCCGGGTAAAACCACCAACCAACCCGTACCTGTTATTTCCACCAAAGTTCAATTACAAAAAACCACTACCAATGGCATCTTGCACCCGGCGATTTCCGCCAGTCCAGATGCTTTGGAAAATACCCGTAACGAGCTGGTTAACCAAGCCCAACCTTGGCAGGCTTATTATGCGGCCATGTGTCAAACCCGTTTTGCCAGCACGACCTTTGCCGCTGCAAACATCCAAGCGGGGACTTTTGACACCGTTAAAAACAACACCTTCAACAACGCCGGTCAAGAAATGGCCTTAGGGGAAGATGGCTTTCGGGCCTACACCCAAGCGGTTATGTATTATATGACCGGTAATCCCCAATATCGGGCCAATGCCCTGCGGCAGATTCGTCTCTGGGAACAAATAGACCCTAATCAAGTGGCCTATTATCCCGATGCGCAAATCCATGCCGTGGTGCCATTTTATTACCTGGTCAGCGCGGCGGAGTTATTGAAATACACCTCACTGACCCAACCCACCTATGTGGATCAGGCCACTGGCAACACGGTGGATTTAGCTTGGTCCCAAAGTGATGATGAAAAATTAGTCAATAATTTCATTAATCCGTTGATGAAAAATATCATGAACAAAAATGACTATTATTTGAATCAGCAAAATTATTTAAACACTGGGAAAATGGCCGGTGTCCTCTTCAAATCTGACAAACAGGCCTACGATGACCTGGTGGAAGTGGTCATGGTCAACAAAGATACTGATAAACCATACAGTAATGGGGCCTTTGCCCACTTGCTTTATGGCATCTCTAAAGATGATCCCCGTAATCCCACTAAACAAGATTACACCCAACTGTTAGAAATGGGTCGGGACCAAGATCATGCCAAAGATGATACCCTGGTATTGATTGGGTTGGCCCGGATCATCAATCAACAAAATACCAAAGTAGACCCCACCACCGGTCAGGTATCTTCTGCAGCTAACGCCGTGGATCCTTACGCCTTTAAGGGCGGTAGCCTCCTTACTGGGGTAGATTCATTCTATCAATACAACTTTGGGAACTCTATTGCCTGGACCCAATTACAAGACAATGGCGGCAGCGACTTCCCCGCTTGGGACGGCAATGGCTCTTCCAAGTTGATCGACTTTGGTGGTCCCATCGCCCAGCAATCCCGGGGCCGGATCAACAAGTACATGAGTAACAGTGAATTATACGACTATTATCGCTATCAAGAAGGCTATTCTGAAGCAGAACTAGCCCAAAAAGCCCCAGCTATGACTTATATTGCCCAACATCTAAGCAATCCAGTCTTTTACGAAGGGACCAAGACCATGAATTACTGGGGAGCTTATAGCGACAATAAAATCACTGAAATTGGCGCGGAGTACTGGTTGTCCATGCCAAAACAACGGGCCGACGCCGACTATGGTCACGTGTCAAATGCCTTGCCGACGACCCCAAATCGCAATTTTGTGAAAACCGGGACCATTTTGGATGATAATTTAGCCAAAGTCCAAGATGATTACGTGCGGGTCACCGCGGCTGCTCATCAAGGTGACATCCACGAAACCGATTATGCCAAACGTTATCCCCAAGATAAAACCAGCAATCCTGGTGGCAGTCAAATTGCCATGACCGGCTTAGTGAAAAATAAACAGTCAGCCATTAAGATTCGCTCTAATGGTGAAGCCACGTTGAAACTCAGCAGTCAAAATCTACCAGACAAAGCTTATGCCACCATTGCCATCCCTAATACCCATGGCCAGTGGATCAGCTTGTTATATCCAACCCAAGCTGCCCCTGAAACCACCGTATCACCATATTTAGACTTCTACAGTGTGATTGGTGGCTCCAATGTGCAAGTGGACTTCCAAGAATATCAATATGTGTCTGATGAGACAGCTGCCCCAAGCTTTACCGATGGGACTAGCCAAACCCTGAATCTCGTCAAAGACCAAACCTATACTACCCCAATTGCCAATGCTGCCAACAACGCCTTGAGCCTTGATGGGACCATTGCTGGTTCCGCAACGCTTAATGGTAATAATTTGACCATTACACCCAATAAGGCCGGTACAGCATCATTATTGCTGTTAAAGACCAGTAGTGGCTTAACGGCAACGCAAGCGTTGACCTTAAATGTGGCCAACAGTCGCGCCGCGGCCTATAACGCCGTTACGGCTTTGAAGTCTAAAGACACGTATATTACGGCCGACCAGGCCAAAATTAGCCAGACGGATAAAGCGGTCAAAGCACTACTTGATAGCGGCAGTGATGCAGCCTTTAACCAAGCCTTGAGTGCTTATACCACCGCCATTCAAAAGGGTGTGCTGCTCAATGGCAAACTCAGCGATGGCAGCCTGGATTATGCCACGGATCCAAACTTTGTCGCGGTCACTACGCCGGATGGCAAACCAGTCGCTGCCGCGGCCCAAAATCTCGTGGATAATGATTTGTTAACTTATGACGGTAACTTCAGCCAACCTAGTGAGACCTTTGACTTTGGGGCAAGTTATCGCCTGAAGATGACCAAGTTTGTCATTCAAGCCCGCATCGGTTTCCCCAACCGGGTTTCTGGGACAAATGTCTATGGCTCTAATGATGGCAAGACTTGGACCTTGTTAAGTGATCAAATGACCGCCACTGAAAACGGCCCGCAGACCATCATGGTGAAATCTGACCAACAGAACAAACCTTTCCGTTATCTAAAACTACAAGTGGATAAATTTGGTGCCGACACGGATCCCGCTTATCCTGGGGTAAATACCCGGGGTGAATTCCATATCTTTGGGGATCGGGTGGAAGCCAACGCCGCTACAAGCGCCCAATAACTCCAGTCTCAAGCAGTACATGACGCATCATTACTACTAAAAATTTTACCTCCTAAAAAGCAAAACGCCATAACGTCACACTTTAAAAGTGTAGGCCGTTATGGCGTTTTTAATGTTGCTTTTTACTTCAAAATTACTGCGGGCTTTTTGGTTGTAGATCCCCATCAAAATACGCGGCAGTGGCGCTGCTATTAATCACCCAATTTGTCGTAATCTTCATCCGAAACTGGTTCTAGCCATTCCGGGGTCCCGGCGGTGATGGCAATGTGGGAGAACCAGCTATCCTTCGTGGCGCCATGCCAGTGTTTAACGCCATCATGGGTGACCACCACATCCCCGGGGTGGAGTTTTTGCGCGGGTTTACCGGCTTCTTGGTACCAACCCGCCCCGCCAGTCACCAATAAAATCTGATAACCATCGTGATGGATATGCCAGTTGTTCCGGCAGCCGGGCTCAAAAGTCACATTGCCCACACCCACGTTAACGGCGGGATCTGCCACCAGGTTGGCCAAGTAGCTCTGGCCTACAAAGTACTTGGCAAACGCGTCATTTTTAGCACCCATTTCAAAAATACCATTTTTAACGGCTGATTCATTATTGTTTTCTGTCATTTGAATATTCTCCTTTGATAAAATCGATTTAATAAAGTCGGTCGCCATCACTGCCAGGTTGATCAATCCCCACACTGGCATAGTTGTCTAATTGCGGATCTTGGATCAGCTTGATAATATAATCCGCGATACTCTTGCGGGAAATAATAGTCCCCTTAAAGGGTTCGCCCTTTTGCGTGGTTTCGTAATTGATGTCATCTTCATTATTCATATACGTGGCCCGAATGATGGTGTAATTGACGCTTGCGTCTTCAATGATTTTGGCAGCCCGGCGGGTATCGTCCATGACGTCGGTGCCAACGCTAGCTTCGACCCAGCGGCCGAATTCCCCGGGCACTTCGTGATACAGTCCTAGTCCCGTGACATAAATCAATCTTGACACATGATTGGCGGTCATTGCTTGGATAATATTTTGCGCCAGGGGTTCAAATCGACCACCTAGATTGGCATAAACGATATCCTGCCCGGCAATAGCCGCGGACAATTTGTCAAAATCAGTGACATCGCCATCAATCACCGTCTCCCGCTTAGCATCAACCTGACCTAAACGTTGGGCGTGGCGGAGATAAAGGGTTAATTGGGCATCGGTTTCTTTTAATAAACGTTGGCGAACCAATTGGGCAATTTGCCCGTGGGCGCCTAAAATAATTATTTTTGTCATGTTGGCCTCCTGTTATGGTTACACCTTAGACCTTCCAGTACACTCTAAGTCAATAGTTAGCTGACCACTTTTTTGACCAAGCCCTCATCAGCCGATAAAAATAGGCAGTTTAACCTCTGAGAGAAATCAGAAATTAAACTGCCCCATGGGCCAACAATCGTGTTTTAACCGCCTAATTTGATGTCTGGCATCACGGCCACGGTCACATCAGCGACCCCATACTTTTGGCGCATCACCGCCTTGATGTCTTCCCCCAGTTCATAACTTTTTAAAGTGGTCATGGCGGGGTCCACGGCAATCAATACGTCTACGGCCACTAAATCACCGCTGTAGTGGGCTTTTAGCCGTACCACTTGATGCACGGCTGGCAACGTGGCGATGGTTTGGGTAAATTGGGCTTCAACTTTAGGGTCAAAGTAGTCCACTAAATTCAAACTACTGGTACGGAAAATCAGAAATCCCGAGTAGAGGATAAAGACCCCCACCACGATGCTGGCTAAGGAATCTAACCACTGCACCCCTAGGAAAACCGTCCCGACGATGGATAGTAAGGTCCCGATACTGGTCAAGGCATCCCCTAAACTATCCTGGGCTGAAGCCAGCAGGGCCACGTTATGCAACCGCCGGCCAATCTTTTTGTTAAAGAACCAAACCACTAACATCACCAGACTGGCTATCAAGGCCCCGACTGCGGCTAAAGGTTGGGGTGCTGCACTTGCGGTTGCCCCATGTAAATGATTGAAGCCAGAGAAAATAATTTGAAAGGCGACGACCACCATCAAAATACTACTGACTAGTGTAAAGACGGTTTGGAATCTAAAGCGGGATAACCAGGATAAGGGCAAGCGTTTCTTGGCTAATTTGTCCGGGTAACGGCGGGTTTTGGCCACCACTTCGCTTTGGCTGGCGGCCCGCAAGCCAATCATCAAGAGCAGTGTGGAAATAATACCAGACAGATTGTTAAAGGCATCGGCCCGCAATACGGCAGAATGACCCAAGTTGGCTAGCCAATATTCTAACCCAAAAATGGTCAAGTACGCCGCGGCATTCAGCCACAGATGGCGGGAGGCAATTTTGATGTTAAGGATGGCCGCTTTTTGCGTGGCATCTTGTTCATTTTTGTTATTTTTAACTTTTTTATCCAATTGATCCATGGTAATCATCTCTCGTTACGTTAATAGGTTCAGCTGACTTGGACTGAGCTGACTGGCGTTACAAAAACTAACACTAATCCGTGTGGTCTTGGTAGGTCCACCAATACATGGTGCCCAGGACACTGACAACGCCCACCATAAGGACCAGCAACCAACTCACCACATTTAAGCTATTGAACTGCCCCATAGCTAAAAGCGGCACGGCCCAGGGGAAATAATGGCCGCTGGGGGTACCAGCCATGAGCCGGCCGATGAGTAAAACCGCAAAAGCGGCACAGATTGGCGTCAATAAGCCCCGGGATAAACTGGCCAATAACGGATAAAGGCAGGCCAAGGCCATATCCACTAACATAGCCAGGGCAAAATGGCCAAACAGACTGGCCAGGCCGCTCTTAGGCAAATCCCCAAACTGCAATAGGGTCTTGCCCATCAATACCGTCCAGCCGGCGCAGGCTAGGGTAAGCGCCACTTCCGCACTGATCAAAGCAATCAATTTGGCGCCGACGATTTGGTTTCTAGAAATTGGCAGGGCCAATAGGTCTTTGAAGGTTTCATCTTGATATTCCCGGCCAAAGACCCAACTATTCAAGACCCCAAAGCCCATCATCCCCATGATCAACGTGATCCAGCCTAATTTCCCCACTAGATAAGCTGACCAACTATGGGCGCTGTGATTGATAAATAAGAGCAGGACAAAGCCTAAAAATAAATAAATGGGTAATTTACCCCGCCAAATCTTCTTCAGTTCTAATTTAGTCATGGGCCACATCTTGATCATCTCCTATCTGTCGTAAGAAAAATGCTTCTAAATTCTCAGCCAGGGGTTTAAAACTGGTTGGGCGAAAACCCTGGCTCTCAATAGCATGCAGCAAGGTGCCGTAATCATTTTGAGGTACGCCGCTGACCACCAATTCTTGTTGCTGATAAGTGGTTTGCAGGCCTTTTTCGGTTAAGTAAGCCGCTAATTGACTGTCTTCAGCCACCCCATCAATGGCCAATTGGGTATGGCGTTCCTGTTGAAATTGGTCAAAGCTCAACTCCCGCACCAATTGGCCCTGGGTCAAAATGCCGATGCGGTTCACCATGGCTTCCATCTCCCCCAACAAGTGGCTGGAAATCAGAATCGTAGTGCCTTGTTTGGCCTGCTGTTTTAATAAACGGCGCACGGCCACCAAGCTTTCCGGGTCCAGGCCGTTGGTGGGTTCATCCAGCAATAAAATCCGGGGATGGTGAATCAGTGCTTTAGCCAAACCAATCTTTTGATTATTACCCAGAGACAAGGCCTTGACCTTCACATCCAGATAAGGGGTCAATAACAATTGGGCGGCCAAGGCTTTGATCCGAGGGGCAATTTCCTTAGCCGGGATCAAGCGCTGTTGGGCATACATGGTCAAATTCTCCCGCACCGTAAAGTTGGGATAAGCGTGGGGAGTTTCGATCAAATAGCCCACTTGATTCCAAAATCCCGCTGGTAAAGTGTCGGTATTTTGCCCGTCTAAAAAAATTGTCCCTTTGGTGGGCTGAATCATTTTTAATAATAGGCGCATGGTGGTGGATTTCCCGGCCCCGTTTAAACCTAAAAAGCCGTAAATATCACCAAGTTGTACGTTTAAATTAATGTCTGTCAAAACTTGCTTGTGGCCAAAGGACTTCGCCAAATTTTCGGTTTCAATCATTGTCATGGTACGTCACCTCAAATTATTTAGGTACTTTAAGTACCCTATTTCCAAAATAGCTTAACATCGAATTAATATAAAAGCAACCTCTTTTCAAATAATCAATCAACGTAAGGGGTTTCAGACAAACGTCGGCAATTATTTCCCGGGAAATAACCCGGGTTTTGAAGTTGTTCCCACCTTTGTTTTGGCCTATACTTTGACTATGCGATGTTAGAAAGGACCGATTTCATGTCTGAACGAATTGCTTTGCTGGCTGATGTCCATGGCAATGCCACTGCTTTGGCAGCTGTTTTAGCGGACGCCAAAGCCCACCAGGCCACCCGTTACTGGTTCTTAGGCGATTTAATCCTTCCCGGACCCGGTGCCAGCGACTTATTTGACCTATTAGCCAGCGTCCACACCGATGTTATCCTAAACGGTAACTGGGAAGATTCTTTCTTTTCGATTCTCGGAGGCGCCGGGGTCGTGGACAATACCTTTGACATTTACTTTATGAAAATTTGTAGTTACATTGAACAACGCCTGACTCCAACTTTGATTCAAGCCATGCGCCAGCATCCCATTGCCACCGTGCAACACGTGGGGCCTTTGACCATTGGCCTGTCCCACAACTTGCCCCATAAATCCTATGGCCGCGACCTTTACCCCGAACAACCCCAAGCTAACTACGACAATCTCTTTGCCGACCAGCACCTAGATATCGCGGTTTTTGGCCATATCCACCAACAATTAATGCGCTATAGCTCCCAAGGTCAATTGATCATCAACCCCGGGGCTGTAGGTCAGGCCTATGACCCTTGGACGCCTTTATCTAAAGACCACCGGGCTGAGTATGCTTTGTTGGACGTGGCTGATAACGGGGTCAACCAAGTGGACCTGCGGCGAATACCCTATGATGTGGAGCAGGAACTAGCCACCGCTAAGGCTGCTAACTTACCCTATTACGCCTTGTACGAACAATTGCGCCGTACCGGCCAAACTTATAACCACGATGAAGCCGCTTTGAAACAGGCCAATGACCAATTTGGTTACCGCCAAGATGCCATTGCCTTTCGCCGTAGCCATCACTTATTGCCTTATTGATAATCAATTCAAAAATACCGACCCACCAGATGATGCAGTTCTGGCGAGTCGGTATTTTATTGGGCACTTATTGAGCTTTAAACACGGGTAACAATACCTTATCCACGAAAAATTCAATGGTTTGTCGGTCATAGGTGCTTTCGCTGATCAAGCGAGACAAAATCAATAAAACGGGTAGGTTTAAAATGACACCATCGAAATCTTTGGGGTCAGTGGCCAATTCTCCCCGTTGAAAAGCCCGTTGTAAAATGGTTTTTAAGTACTGCACCACGATATTCTCTTGGAGCGTGGGTCCCTTTTTGGGTGGTTCCTGTTTCGCCCGGGCAGCTAGTACATTTTGAATGTTCAAAATACGGTCTCGGGCAATTTCTTTGATATTCTTGACCCCGATGGCATTGATCAAAGGAATACTCTCCGATAAAAATGCCACCACATCACTGCGTAGGTGTCCCGTATCTGGTAGATAAAAATCTTTTAAGGACACGTGGGTCATTAACGTGGCAGTAGTCACATCCAGTTTCGTGGGCCAACGGCGATAGATAGCATTTTTATTGGTATGGGCCGCCTTGGCAATATCGTCCATGGTCATGCCCAAGTAACCATGTTGTTGTAACTGTTCCCAGGCCGCCGTTAAAATGGCATCTTCTAAAACTTTGCCCCGGCGTCGGGTAGATTTTGGTTCATTCTCCAAATTTATTCCCCCTTGTTGACATCCAAAAAAAAGGTGGTATTATCCTTTAGGGTACTTAAAGTACTCTAAAAGGAGTGAGTTGTATATGTATGAAACCACCACGAAAGAATCCTCCGAACCAACTGTCGCCAAAATTGGTTTGGTCTTAGTATTAGGCGCCATCGTTCCCATGTTAGATACCACCATGACCAACGTTGGCATTAACACCATCATGAAAGATTTGAGTTCAACTGTCAATACGATGCAATGGGTGGCCACCGCTTATGTTTTAGCCCTGGGTCTTGCTGTCCCATTAGCAGGTTGGTTGTTAGACCAAGTCTCCGGTAAATTATTACAAGAAATTGCCCTGCTAATTTTCATGCTGGGTTCAATTATCTCCGGCGTCGCTAATTCTATTCCAGCTCTAATTGTTGGGCGCATTATCCAGGGAGCCGGTGCCGGCGTTGTTATCACGGGTATGAGTGCCTTAGCCATTCGGGCAGCCCATGGGCGCTCCTTAGGCAAACTCATGTCCGTTATCGGACTGCCCATTGTCTTCGCTCCAATCCTTGGCCCCACTGTTGGCGGCACGTTGATCAAATATTTGAACTGGCACTGGTTATTTTTTATTAATGTCCCTTTGGTCATAATTGCCCTAACCGCCACATTGATCGAACTACCTAAGTTTGTCCCGGCGGTAAAAGGTAAGGCTTTTGACTTTTCAGGATTCTTACTCATCGTTGGTACTTTTGCCGGTATTATTATCGCAATCACCAATTATAGTTCTGACAATGTTTTTGGCAAGTTAGCAGTCCTGTTACCTGGATTGTTGGGCATTGATTGTCTGTTGGCCTATATCATCTATGCCTTCAAGCGCCCTGAAAAAGCGCTGATTCCCCTGAAACTTTTCAGCAACGCTAACTTTTCAGCCTCCACAGCTTTATTGTTCTTATCCGGTTTGATGGTGAACGGTGTCATGTTCGTCCTGCCTTTATATTTACAAAATATTCGCCATCTCAGTGTGATTTGGGTAGGTATTTATCTCATTGCCCAAGGTGCGGGCATGCTGGTAACTCGGACGTGGGCGGGTAATTTGACCGATATTTATGGTGCTAAGTGGGTCGTCCTCATTTCGATGATTGCCGCAGCCGTAACTACTGCACCATTTATTTTCGTTACCGCCGCGACACCTCAATGGGTAATTTTGCTAATCTTATTCTTAATGGGTTTGACCCGCAGTGGCATTACCATCCCCGTGATGTCAGATGCTTACACGGGTCTAGATCCTAAATGGATTCCCCAAGCCACCGTCACCACCCGGATGGCCCAAAATATTGGCGGCTCTGTGGCCACGGCAGTTTTAGCCGGTGTGATTCAAAGTATCGTGGGTAGCAACGTTGCCACGACAGCTATGACGAACAATGCTTATCAAACAGCCTTTATTTGGACCAGTCTTGGCACCCTGTTAGGCGTGATTCCAGCACTGTTTCTAACCAACCGCATCGGAAAGAAGGCCAACTGATGTTACTGTTAATTTCTGTATTACTAGCCTTTGCCATCGGCTTCTTATTTTATCTCCGCCGTCATGGCTTGGCCTTATGCCTAGTGGCGATTTTGCTGCTGATTCAAGGCAGTTTACTCCTAGATGTCCATTACCACTATGGTACTAAAGTCACGACCACCACAACAGTTGCCAAAGTGGCCCCTATTGTCAACGTTCACAATAACGAAATCATGGTAGCCCAACCGGTGAAACAAGGTAAAACTATTTATACGGCCTACGCCACTAAAAATCCCAACACGTATGAAACGTCCACGATTTTAAACAAAAGTAAGACCGTCGTGATCAAACATCAAGGGAATTCTAAGGCGCAACGATCAACGCAAAACACCCAATATGTGTATCAAAACGCCCTGGCAAGAGCTTTATTCTTCGGTATCACCAATCAAAACCAACTTAAAAAGCAAGTCATCACATACCATTTACCCTCAAATTGGTACTTACTAAGTAAAAAGCAATTGACTCAAGTGGGTAAACAGTTGCGTTCAAAGAACTACCAAGCACAACTGCAAAACAACGTTAAGGCAAAATTAACGACTCAACTCAAACAAACGCCTAGCCTGGCGCAACAGCCTCAAAAATTGCAACAATTAAAGAATCAATATATTCAACAAACCATCGCCGCTAGCCTGCCCCGGCAATCATAACAATCGTCACTTTCAACGCAAATAGCCAATCGTTCACTAGGCTAAGTCAAAACATCGACACTCAAAAAGAGCTTTATCCCAGATTATTCTGACATAAAGCTCTTTTTCTAATACCTATTTACTGATAATTTAAACCACACTGACGTGCATTTCCCGAGTCAGGCCCATGGCTTTCATGCCGAAGTAAACCACCATGGTGATAACGGCGGGCAAGATGACGCCGGCGCCTAGATAAACCCAGAACATGTGAAGGTTGGTGCTGGCCAAATTGATTGGGGCGATAAAGGAGTTCAAGCCTAATCCGCCCAGTTCATAAGGCACTTTGAAACCTAGCATCGAAACGGCAATCGGTGCGGAGACAATGGCCGCGACAAATGGCGGGATGGCCATTTGGGGATGGCGCAGGAGATTTGGAAATTGGATCTTAGGGGTGATAACACCTTGGGCAATGTTCGCACCCAAGTTATTTTGGCGCCAAGTCATCAGCAAGAAGCCGACGAATTGGGCGGTGGTCCCCACTAAGGCCGCCCCGGCGGATAGTGGATCCAGGGTCAAGGCAATGGCCAGGGCCGCTGAAGAGGCCGGGGTCATTAGGAACAAGCCCCACGTCAAGGAAATGACGGCTGCCCCTAAAACCGGGTTAACTTGCATGGATTGGGCCATAAATTTACTAACGGCCAACAGCGCTGGTGTCGTAACGGAAGCCAGGCCTAAGCCAAAAATCCCACCGATCAAAGTTGCAGCTAATGGTACTAACATCATATCCAGTGGGGTCTTGCCGGTGAGATATTTCCCAACTAAAGCGGCAATCAACCCGGCAGCAACGGCACTAATGGGCTGGCCAGAAGTGATGACCAACGAACCGGCTACTTGAGGTAGCGCATGGCCAGTGGCAGTGATGCCGGCCACATTGCCTTGGGTGAAGAAGACGGAGTTGGCACCAACGGTTGAAGCAATCATGGAACTACACAAAACCAAGGTATTGGTTTTTAACGTGGCGGCAATGACGGCCCCAAAGGCAGGTGCCAGGAGCATCTTGGCCATGGTACCCACTTCATGGAGTGCCTGCCAGTGGATAAAACCAGCCAGGGACTCTGTGAGCAAGCCAATGCCCAGCATGACTAAAATGACGTTACTGACCCCTGCTGAAACTGTATAAACATAATCTTTAACGGTACTTTTTGTTTCTGGTTCTGACGCAGCCGCTGTGGCTGTAGCTGTAGTTTGACTAGGTACTGTATCCGCCATAATAGAAACTCCTTTCTTAATCTTAATCTCATTCAAATCTCATATATTAACGATTATTTAACCACATACTCATTTTTAAGTCAAGGGTTTGTCACAGAATATTCAAAACTTAGTGCCTACCGTCAAGGCGTTTGTATGAAAATCTTTTCACAACCGTATCATTTTCGTAATCGTTTTCATTTCCGAATATTAGAATATACTAATGATTCCCGCTCGTTCAACGCTGCGAATACACAGGGAAAATAGCTATTTTGGTAGTACAGTTTAAAAAACAGTTGCCATTGCTTTTTAAATTTAGACTTGTACAATTTTAAATAATGCCACTTTAAAATCTTAATGAACCAATTGCTGGTTCAAAATTTACGATATGAGGAGTCTACATTTATGATTACATATGCCAATGACCGCCCCATCACCGCCACCCAATTCAGCGCCGTATTGGAAGTTTCGGGCATCCATCGCCCAGTTGCAGACTTACCCCGCCTTGCAGGCCATGCTAGATCACGCCGATATTCTTTGGACCGCCTGGGACGGCGCAACGTTAGTGGGGGTGGCTCGGGCCTTGACGGATTTCAGTTATGCCTGTTATTTATCGGACTTGGCCGTGGCTAAAGCCCAGCAAGCCCAAGGCATCGGCAAAACGTTGATTGACCACTTGGCGCAACAAATCGGCCCAGAAGTGTCCCTCGTGCTCCTAGCAGCACCCAGCGCCTTAGACTATTATCCTAAGGTTGGCTTTAACAAGGCTGAAAATGCCTTTATTAAACCGCGAAAACCTTTTTAACCAGCAAAAAATCGTCACTTTTAAGCTTTGCGCTTAGAAATGACGATTTTTTCATTTTATTAATTTAATTAATATAACTCTGGTCGCCGGTCCTCAAAGACCGGGATCTCGCCGCGAATGGCGGGGATTTGGTCTAAATCAATTTCGGCAATGCCCAGTTCTTCCTGGTCCCCCAGGGTCAAAATGGCATCCCCCAAAGGATCTAACACTAAGGAGTGACCCCCAAAGGCATTATCCGGGTCACTGCCCACTCGATTGATGGCCACCACAAAACTTTGATTTTCAATGGCGCGAGCCGCCAGCAAGCGAGCCCATTGTTTGATCCGCACCGTGGGCCATTCCGCCGGGACAAAAATCAAACTGCTGCCAGCAGCACTCAACTTGCGCAACCACTCTGGGAAGCGAATGTCGTAACAAATCACGTTGGTGGCAGCAATCCTGCCGATGTTAAAGTGGGTCTCGGCCGCCCCGGCGTCTAAGTGATCGCCTTCATGCATCAGGCCAAATAAATGGACTTTGCGATAAGTGGTCAACAATTGACCCTTGGGATCATAGACATAAGTGGTGTTATAAAATTTGCCGGCTTCTTTAGTGGCCACAGAACCCCCAAAGATATACAGCTGATTTTCCTTGGCTAAGCGGCTCAATAGCGCCTGGGTCTGCAAGCCATCGGAGTCCGCCAATTGGTCTAATTCAGTGAGTGCGTAGCCGGTATTCCACATCTCTGGAAAGGCCACGATATCCACCTTTTGTGTCGCCGCTTTTTTTACAAAGGTCTCAACCTTTTGGAAGTTCACAGCCGGCTTACCAAAGGCAATATCAATTTGGGCCACGGCAATCTTTAATTTGGTCACGGTCATCCCTCGTTTTCATGTTGAATTTGAGACACATTATGACAGGAATCTGAAAAATTGCAATCTTCGCCCCGGCAAAGGTCCACTAAAACTTCGGCACGCCGCCGGTTTGATTAGCCGCCTCATCCACCACGGGGACTTCAGGCAAGACCGACACGTCTAATTCCCGCTGGGTCTGGGTTTCTAAGTAAGTCTTGGCATCTTGTTGGGTCACCAACACGCTGTCGATGGGACTGTCCAAAGTCATCAATTGGCTGGTGATATCGTCATGGGCCTGGTAATCCGCTAAAATCGGGATAATTTCCACCTTTAAGTCTTCGATATCTAGTAAAGGTTGATACAAAGGTGAATCCGTGGGAATTAAAATCGAAGTCTCACTATTGAAGACGTCGTGGCGCAACCACCATAAAGTCAGCTCCAATTCCGAATTGAACACGGCCATCAAAACATTACTGCGACTCAACAATTGAATATAAGGTTCATTTTCCTGATAGCTCTTGATCAACACCAAGGAGCCATCTTGGCGGTAAAAGTTCTCCCGCAACAGGCGTTCATTGCTGCTTTGTTCAAAATATTGGGTGCTGGACACCGCCCCGTTGGCATCAAAAATATCCCGGCTGATCATGCGGTCGGCGCGATAATGGGCGATGGTTTGAATCTGCTGGTCCCCCAAATAGGCAATGACCATCACCAACTGTTGGTCCCCATCATAAACCTTATCCAAATTGTGCTCGGCATCGTGTTCCTTGGTCATCTCCCCACTGAGGGGAATATCGGGTTTAAATTTAACGGTGTCATCTAACTCCTGTAGATCCCGATATTGATTTAAAACCGCCGCTTTAGGGGTCAATAACTTATCTTGGGCCAATTGTTGCACTCGACTGGCTAAATTGGCGTCAAAGTCGGTGGATAGTTGGCTCAAAGGAATCTGCATGCCTTGGAAAAAGCCCCGCAGACTCTTGAATAACGCCCGTTGCGCCCCGCTTAGATCCCGCAGCGTGGTATCTAATAAGAAATAATGGCGTTTTTTATTGAAATAAACATGATTGGCGATCTTTTGGGTGCCAAACCACTTGATTAAGGCTTCATTAAGGGTATCGATTTGTTGTTGCAACTTGTCCACCGTGGCTTGGTGTTCTGGGGTAGCCGGTGTTAAATCAGCGGTTTGCTGGCGCCAGTCATGGCGCAAACAAGAGCGCTGGTCCAAGAGTTCTTGGCGCAATTGGGCCTTGGTCTGGGTGATTTGTTCTTGTAAGTCCAGCAGGTTTTGTTGGGTGACTTGCCAAGGATCTTGGTTGCCCAAATGCTGGTTGCGCCGTAGCGCTGCTCTGGTGGTCTTAGGATAAGTCTTCGGGTTGCTAGGGCTTTGGTCATATTGCCGGCCCGGCGCCGGTTGACTAAAGGTAGGTGGGACCGGCGTAGAATCCGCAACCGGTGCTTGGGGTGCGGGTTCTACGGGTTCAGCGGCTTTAGGATAAGGGTCTATTTGGGGCTTGAATAGCGGTCCTGAGGTGGCTGATTTCGGCGCCAGGCCTAAGGGGGTCGCCCCCTGGGTCGGGTCGTCTGCAGCTGTGTGTTTACCAAAAAGTGCCATAAAAAATCGCTCCAATCTCATTGCGTGGGTGACAACAATTAATAACTAGATTATTGACCTAATAGCCGTTGCCACCAGTGCCGTTTGACCTTAGGCTCCTCATCTAATTGCATATCTGCCAGGGTCCGGGGCTTGGTGTAACCCTTGGCTGCGGATTCACTTTGCGCCTCGGCTTCATCTTCAGCCGCGGCAATTTCCGCCTCGGTTAAATCTTCTAGGGGTGTTGCGGCGGCTTTGGCCGCAGCATCGTTATCATCTGGCGTTGAGCCGGTGATATTACTGGGTTTCAAGGTATCCCCAGCATCTTGGACTGGGCTTTTAGGCGCCGCTGGTCGCTGCGGCGCATTAAGGCCGTTACGGTTCAATTTATCCAAAATCGCTGAATTTTGTTGTTGAATCAAGCGCATTTGTGTCTGTAAATTATCAATGGTTTCTTTTTGTTGGGTCACCGTATCCTGCATGTTGGTCAAGACCTGCATGAACTGTTCCACGGGGGCCAGTTCTTGGCTTTGACTTTGGTTGGGCAACTTGGTCAAAACCGCTTCTTTCGGTGTCCCATCGGCCGTGGTGTGGCCTTCCGGACGGCCATCGGTGGTCATGGCATATAATTGCGTAATAACGTCGCTTAGGGTTTGATCTGGATTCTTACTCAGTTCCACCAATTGTTTCAATTGGTCAATATTTTGTTGCGTGTACAAACGGGCGTTTTGCTGATTACGTTCAAAATAAGCCTCACTGGTGGCTTTTTCAATCATCAATGAGTACTTGCGTAACGTTGGGACACTGACGCCGATCAACTCAGCGGCTTGTCCTGGTGTCTTATATTCCTGAAAACCGTGATCCCCAGCCATTTTAAAATCCTCCTAATGTTCAATGAACCGTTATATACCCATTATAGCCAGCGTTATATAACGCTTCAACCCTCTTTTTTAATCTGTGGCAAATTATTGCCTGGGAAATATTTGGGATTTCCACCATTATTTAAGCGAAACTATACTTTTTACAATAGAAATTCGTTATAATTAGAAAGTATAAGCGCGAAGGGAGCAACATTTTATGTCAAGAATGAAACCTTTTTTATTTTCTGCAACCATTTTAAGTCTCTTAGGTTTGGCAACAGTACCCCAGGTTTTAGCGGCAACGAGCACTTCCAATGCAACAACAGCCAGCACAGCCACGACTTCATCCAGCGCTGAAACAACTAACAAACAGCAAACAACGACAACAACCAATAGTCCCAATACAAAAGCTAGCACCACTGGCACCAATGCAGCTAATACAACTACCACGGCCAGTACCAGTCCCGGTGCAGCGACGACTACCGGCAGTAGCGCTACTAGTACGGCCAGTTCGACCCAAAGCAGCAGTTCGGCGGCCAGCAGTTCAAGTTCAAGCACGACGGATAGCAATCAAGGCACTGACAATTCGGGCAACACTACCCAAACACCGGCGCAACCCTTCACGGCTGGTGAACTCACAGAAATCACCGCTTTAAAGGCGCTATACCGGGGTCTGGACAAAACCACTTACGACGTGACGACCCTTTATGCTTCTCCGTCTAATTTGTCCGGCTATCCTTTTACCATTGGGACAATCAAAAAGAACTACATAGACACCACTACCCAATGGGTCAACTATTACCGGCATTTAAGTGGCCTGCCGCCAGTGCATACCACCAATGATGAAAATTACGTGTCTCAACTGGCTGCCAGTGTCTTAGCCGGGGTCAATGCCAATCCTATGCTTTCCCAGCACGGCTTGTTAAACTCCAGCCAACCGGACTACATCCCCAACAGCATCTGGCAGCAGGCTAAAATCACCACCAACGCCAGCAATTTGTATTTCAGAGCCGATGCGGAAAGTGCCGGCAAAAGTGTCAGCAGCTTAGTGGGGGACAATAACAACATCGATGGCAATGATACCGGCCACCGGGCTTGGATCTTATCCCCTTATCTCAATACTTTTGGCGTGGGCGCCGCTTATGGCTCCAATGGCTGGAAGTACGAGAATATGTTGGTGATGAATAAAACTGTGGAACAAGCCCAAGCCACTAGACCCCAACAGGATGTCGTCACCTATCCCAACGCCGGGGTCTTCCCCGTGGAGGAGTTAGCCCCATCTAATGGCAAAGCCATCCCTTGGTCCATTTACTTCGCCAAGAGCCAGCCCCATGGTAATCTCAGCGTCAAGGTCACAGATAACACCACCAGTGCTTCTGTGGTCGCCAACGATTTAATGAATGCCAGCATGAATCAATATGGCAATTATAAAAATATCTTCACCTTCATCCCCCGGGGCTTGGAATTAGCTGCTGGCCACCAATATACGGTGACTTTGTCGGGGTTAGATAACTATCCCAATGGCTATACCTATTCCTTCAAGCTTTTCCACATCGTGGACGCCGATGATACCGGCAATGCCAGTAGTGACGCCGCTTTGCAAAATATCGACATCCCCGAAGAAAGCGTGGGCACGGTCAAGGGTGCGCCTTATGGCAAGACCCAATTGCTATCTGCCCCCTTTCACGGGACTTACCTCAGCAAATATTTAAGTAACAACACCGCTTGGAAATCCTACGGCAAGACGTTTATCAACGGCCAGTATTTCTACAATTTGGGCGGGGCTCAATGGATCAACGGCCGCTTTTTTGAAAAAAATGAACAAACTGCCGACGGGGTATTGACCATCAGTTTTGCCCCAGGCCAAGCCATTGCCGCCTACAATTCACCTTATTATAATCATAAAGCTACTGGTCGTTACTTCACCACCGGTACCCAATGGCGGTATAATCAAGTTGTGAACGTGGGGGACGTGAACTGGTACAACCTAGGCGACGGCCAGTGGGTCCCAGCTTCATATGTACAGCTTAACAGTTAATTTTGAGGAAAAATATGTCTTTAGAAATGAGGAATAGATTTGGACGAAGGTCAGCTGGTCAATAACATTATTATTATATTGGTGATTTTCTTCCTAGCCGCATTCTTCGTAGCTGCCGAATTTGCCCTAGTACAAACCCGCGCTAGTCAATTAGAAGAACGTCTGAAAGCCGGCACCGGAAGTAAACGCAAGCTCAACAACGCCTTACACATGGTTAAAAACCTCAACGAATACCTGTCCACCACCCAAGTTGGGACAAGTATGACCGGGATCATCTTAGGGTGGATCGGGGAAGATACCATCCGCTTTGTCTTAGTGAATTTCTTAGGTTGGACCCATTTGTTACAAGGGCAAAGTCTCAACTTAGTGGGGGCCATTTTAGGGGTCGCCGTGTTGACTTACTTAGAAGTGGTCATCACCGAAATCGTTCCGAAAAACATCAGTATTGATATGCCCGTGAAGATGCTGATGGCGGTGGTCACCCCGCTCAAAGCCTTTCATACCGTCTTTTATCCCTTCGTGTGGTTATTGAATAAATCCGCCCTAGGGATCGTGAAGATGATTGGCCTAAAGCCGGCGGATGAGGAAAACGAAGTCTTCTCCCAATCAGAGATCCTGCGCTTGACGCAAATGTCGGTCACCGGTGGTCAAATGGATCAAAACGATTACTTATACATGCAACGGGCCTTTGACCTCAACGACAAAGTGGCCAAGGATATCATGGTGGACCGGACCAGTTTGTATGTGGTGGATATTACCGATTCCGTGGATGACGTGATCAAGGATTACCTACAACAAGGCTACAGCCGCTTTCCCGTGGTGGCGGAAAATGACAAGGATAAAATTTTAGGCTATGTTTACGCCTACGACTTGGTCCGCCAAGACCAGGTGGACGGCAAAGTGGGCATCAGCCGCTTGTTGCGCTCCATCATCACCGTCCCCGAAAGTATGCCCATTCAAGATATCTTGAACCAAATGATCAAACGCCAAACCCCCATCGTTGTGGTGGTGGATGAATACGGCGGTACCAGTGGGATCGTTACCGATAAGGATATTTACGAAGAACTCTTTGGGACCGTTAAAGATGAAATCGATGACGTATCCGATGAATACATCATCAAGCAATCGGAAAAGGTCTTTAAAGTCAGTGGGAAGACCACCCTTTATGATTTTGAGCGGTATTTCCACAGTAAAATCGCAAGTTTTGAAGATTCCGAAGCCACCACGGTGGCCGGCTATATCATTGATAATTATCCAGATTTGAAATTAGATAGCATCATTGACATCGACCATTTTGAATTTAAAGTGGTGGATTATGAACACGCCTACGTGAACTGGTTTGAAGTCACGGTTCATGAGGACCTGCCCCATAATCCCGATGCCATTGCGGAGCGGGTCAACGACGCCCCCAACCCTGAAGATGCTTAAACCTGCGACCTGCCGAAACTGTCGGCAGGTTTTTTTGTGGCCAGACATAAAAATAGCCATAACGGCTTTGACCGCTATGACTGGCTTCAATTGCTTCTCAGTTTTAAACGTTAGGCTTTTTCGATGCGGGGAACCTTGATAAATAACAAACTCCCCACCACGAACAATAGCACTAAACTTAAAATCCCTACGCGGGTCTGGCCGGTGAGTTGGGTAAAGATCCCGAACATGGCCGGGCCAATGATGGCGGAGAACTTCCCGAAGATGTTATAAATCCCAAAGTATTCGTTGGCCTTGTCACTGGGGATGATTTTGGCGTAATGGGAGCGGCTCAAGGCTTGGATCCCCCCTTGGGCGGTCCCCACTAGGAAGGCCAAGATCCAAAAATCCAACTCCCGTTGCATGAAGTAACCCCAAATACAGATCACCACGTAAATTCCCAGGGCAATGCCAATGGCGTATTTGGTGCCAATGCGCTGGGCCAAGCGGCCAAAGAGGATGGAAAATGGTACGGCGATGGCTTGGACCAGTAATAATATTAACATCAAATGGGTCATGGACAGACCAAAATCACTCCCCACGGCGGTGGCCATTTTGAAGATCGTATCCACCCCGTCGATATAGAAGAAATAAGCCGCTAAAAACCAGACGATATTTTTATCCCGCCAAACGGTCTTAAACGTGGCCACTACCCGGTGCCAGGCCGCGGATATTGGCTGGGTAACGGGGGGCAAGAAGTGTTGCTGGTCCACATTTTTCATCAGGGGAATGGAGAAGATGATCCACCATAATGTGGTCATGATGAAGCCAAATTTCACGATACCTGTGGCACTCAAGACGCC
Source organism: Lactobacillus sp. (assembly GCA_022484695.1). Lineage (GTDB taxonomy): Bacteria > Bacillota > Bacilli > Lactobacillales > Lactobacillaceae > Agrilactobacillus. Next base: position 297,483 of record JAKVKU010000001.1, on the reverse strand, counting down.
AAAGCCCTTGGTGAGCTGCAGCAGCATGATGATCACAAAGGGGATGACACCGCCTAGATAACCCATACTGTAGCCCTGGGCGGACACCCGGTCTAAGCGCTCGGGGGCGGCCACATCGGTCAAAAAGCCATCATAGAAAATATTGGCCCCGGCGTAGCCTACGGTGGAGATCACAAAGATGATCAACAGCCACTGCCAGGCACTGGCGGGGACAAAGGTCAACAATAAGGTGGCGGTAATGGCCACTAGATTAAAAAAATTGAATAATTTCTTTTTGTAGCCCTGATAATCGGCAATGGCCCCTAATAAGGGCGCCAATAAGGAGATGATCAAAGTGCCCACGGAATTGGCATAACCCCAATAGGCCGTGGCGGTGGTGGCGGCTAGGCCGTCTGCTTGGGCCACACTTTTAAAGTAAATGGGTAAAATCGCGGTGACGATGACAATGCCATAGGCCGAGTTGGCCCAGTCATACATCACCCAACTTTTTTCGGCTTTTGTAAATTTCATTCATTATCTCCCTAAAATCCAAGCAAAGATCCCGGTGGCCAGCAAGTCCAGGAACAACATCGCCCCGATAACCAGGATATGCTGGCGTTTTTTCATTAAGAAAACGGCTAAATATTCCCGGATAACGGCGTTGGGCAAGAAGTATTTGGAGGTGCGGCTGCCGATGCCATCGGCTTTTAGTCCCGCTTGCCGGGCGTACATCCCTGCTCTGAAGGTATGGTAGTTGTTGGTGGCAAAAATGATGTTACAGTCGGCCGCCGGCTTTTGGGCGTCCTGTTGAATCACATTTTTTGAAAAGCGCATATTTTCCAGGGTATTTTTAGACTGAACTTCGGCTAAAGTGTCTTGGGCCGGGATGCCCTGGGCAATGGCAAAAGCCTGCATGGCCGCCCCTTCGGATTTAGACTCATCGCCCCCCTGGCCGCCGGAAAAGACCAGCTTTGGGGGCGTTTTGCCCTTTTGGCGCTGTTTGTCATAAAAAGTAATGGCCCGATTGATCCGAGACGCTAATAACGGCGAGACCTGATTGCCATGGAGCAGCCCGGCCCCTAAAACGATGATGTAGTCTTGGTTGAGCCGGGGATGGTTGAATTGGTAGAGCACCAATGTGGTTAAGTAATTGTAAAAAGAAGCCAATACATAAAACACGATAAAGGGGAAAATTGCTAACAAGGTATTGACCCACTCCGGCAAAAAGCGCTGGGGGGCGAAGATATTCACCAGCCACAGGGCCAATAACCCTAAGCCTAAAACCAAGGTCAAGCTATTGCCCAGGGTATGGGCTTCTCTTTTCCAAACGATGCGGGCATTCCATAGCAATAAAAAGGCCATGAACAAGAACACCAACAAGCCGATCCCAACCACAAGGGCCACGGCCATGAGCAAGACCCAGTTAAGGGTTTCGTTGCCTAGACTCGCTAAGTAAAGCCCCAAGGTCCCCACAAAACTAATTAAAAATAGATTGAACCAGATGCCATTGATCAAGCGCCGTTTATCCCGCAACCAAAAACCTAGAAAGATGATCAGAAAAAAAGCTGGGAGTAAAAAAACTGCGATGGGCATTGGATATCCGTTGACTGTCACGTGAAATCCTCCTAATGCGGCTTAGAATCAGCCTCTGTAAATCTGCTTTGATCTTCGCCGATGTAATTGTGGTCAAAATTTATTTGCGTGCGTAATTTGGGAAAATCTTTTTCCAGATCCCGGGTGATGCGGTGATTTAAAACATCATCGGGGATGCCGATATTGTGGGGCACCACCACGTCAAATTGAACCAGTTCCCCGGTGCGCGTTTCCTCCACGTGAAAATCATGGGTGTGCAGGTCTAAGTCATAGGCCGCCACGATGTCTTTAATGGCCCGATGGATCTTGTTGTAGTGGCGGTTGGTCAAATCGATGGGATCCATGTGGGCCACTAAAATGACGTTCAGGCGTTTTTTAAAATCCCGTTCGATATCGTCGATGACTTCATGGGCATGATCCAGGGTCCAATTGCTGTCAATTTCCACATCCACCGTGGCAAAGACGGCATTGGGACCATAGTTGTAGATCCGCAGGTCATGAAAGCCCAGGATCTGCTTGTAACGCTCTAATTCATGGGTCATACGCTCGACTTCAGCATCACTGGGCCGATTGCCCAACAACTCGTTAATAAAGCCCCTGAGCATGCCTAAACCGCTATAGGTGATATATAAAGCAACTAACACACCGACCCAGCCATCCACATTGATATGCCAGAACTGAAATAATAAGGAGGATAGCAAAATCGCGCTGGTGGTCAACACGTCCATTAAGGAATCCTTGGCCGTGGCCTTCAGGGTGTCGGAATCGATGTGGTTGCCAATTTTAATGTAAAAGAAGTTTTGCCATAACTTGATGAAGATGGACAGGACTAAAATAACGATGACTAGTGCTGAGATTTGCACGTCTTCGGGCTTGAGGATCTTCAAGAAGGAGTCTTTTAGAAACTGTAGGCCCACGAATAATAACAAGATGGCAATGAAGAGCCCGCTGATATATTCGTAGCGTTGGTGGCCGTAGGGATGGTCTTCGTCGGGCTTTTTAGCACTCATTTTAAACCCTACGAGGGTCAAAATCGACGAAAATGTATCGGTGACACTGTTTAATGCATCGGCCATGATAGAAACGGAACCTGAAATTAAGCCAATCATTACCTTGAAAACTGCCAAAAAGATGTTGGTGACCAGGCCCACACAACCAGATACTAGGCCATAGCCCTCCCGTCGATCTTCAGGCTGCCGATCTTTGAAGCGTTGATCGGACCAGTTAATAATTAGATTAATCATAACGATTACCCCCATAAACGCCGGGGAGCCAGCCCCACAGCAGTATTGCGTCGGGTTGGCTCCCATTGCTTTTATACAATCAGTTATAACAACTTAACTCTATTATAACAAGTCAATGGCCTGATGGGCTACTTTGATTAGTATTGGCCTAGGCGCTTGCGTAAATTGTATTATATAATATACGTAATTCTTATGGGAGGACTTGTTTATATGACCACAATGTGGACTTATCAATATTTTCAAAATCATGAAACCAACCGCATCATTTACTTACGTTTTGGCCTAATTATTTTATCCGCGATTTTATTGATCATTACCTTGATCGCTTATTTGCGACAACGAAATAATTCCAAGAACCGGGAGTTATTGATTATTTTTATTTTATCAACGTTGTTATTCGTCACGGTACAAACCGGCCACTGGCAAGAAACTAGGACGGGCTTTAACAACTCCAATCAGGTGGTGCGCTTTATGCAAAGTGTGGCCAAGGCCCAGCACACCACCCCGGGAAAAATTGCCACCAATCAGCAAAACCTCTCCAGCGGCATGATCGTTAAAGTGGGCACTAATTTTTACAGTGTGAAATTTAACAACGATGCCAGTATCTCTAGTTATGAGCTCACCAAAACGGCGCTCATTAATTCTAAAATTAGCTACGATCCTAAGTAAGGCGGTAAGATTATGTTTAGTTATTCCGACGTGGCCCTGAAATTAATCCTGGGCTTTTTAACCATTGTGATCCAAATCAATTTGGCGGGTAAGGGCAATCTCGCCCCCACCAACGCCTTAGACCAGCTGCAAAACTACGTGTTAGGTGGCGTCATTGGGGGGATGATTTATAACCAAGACATCACCCTCTTGCAATTTTTCGCGGTCCTTTTAATCTGGACGTTGATCATCTTTGTCACCCGCTTTTTGACCAACCACTACACGATCATGAAAAAATTTATCGATGGCCAGTCCGTAACGGTGGTCTATAACGGCCAGATTTTGGTGGAACAAGCCGCCAGTCGGGGGTTGTCCGCCTATGACCTGTCCTTTAAGCTGCGTAACGCTGGCGTAATTGATATCCATCAGGTGAAACGGGCGGTGTTAGAGCAAAACGGCCAAGTCACCGTGACTTTAAAGGGGGATAAAAGCTTTCAATACCCCATTATTTTGGACGGCCGCATTGACTTTGATGCCCTGGACCTGATCGACAAGGATGAGGCCTGGTTACAGGACCAACTCCAGGCCCAAAATGAAACCATTGAAGACGTTTACATGGCTATCTGGACCAAGGCGGGTCTTTTGTTGTATGCTTATGGACATGGGGCACACAAACCATAGTCAAACGTCAAACACGCAATCGTTCACTGCCTTGCAAATCAAATAAAGGAGTTTTAAAAACATGGAACCACTTAATGAATCAATCAATCCCACGATTCAACGCCAATTGAAACACAAAACCATTCGGGCGTTTCAACGTATAGATCTAGACCACACCACTATCAACACCCTGGTAGATGTGGCCCGACACACTTCCAGTTCCCAATTTCTCCAGGCTTTTAGCCTCATCAGTGTCACCGATCCCCACATCAAACAAGCCATCGCCGAAGTCTCCGGCCAGCCCTATGTGGCTGAAAATGGCCATTTATTCATTTTCGTGGTGGACCAGTATCGTAATTTACAAATCGGTCAGGAAAAAGGCCAGGCAGAAAATCGCTTAGGCAGTGCCGACAAATTATTTGCCGGCTTAGCCGACGCCACCTTAGCCGTCCAAAACACGGTCAATGCGGCGGAAAGTCTGGGGTTAGGGGCCGTTATCTTAGGCAGTATTTTAAATGATCCCCAACAAATCATCGACTTATTGGGCCTGCCTAAACTCACCTTCCCCGTTTTGGGCTTAGCCCTGGGCTATCCCGATCAAGCGCCCCAATTAAAACCCCGCTTACCAGAAGAATTCATGCATTTTGAAAATCAGTACCAATTAAAAACCCCTATCGTCCCTGAATTAAAGGACTACGACGCCCGGGTCCATGAATACTATGACTTAAGAGATGCTCATCGCCGGGTGGATACTTTCACGAACCAAGTGCAGCGCTCCTTGATGGCCCAACCGGGCAAACGCATCGAGATTCTCCACATTCTCCACAAGCAGGGCTTTTTGGTGAAGGATCCGGATTAAACCATTTTTTTGAAATCCAGCCAAGTATCAAATTCTTCAGCCGTCACATAATGCAATTTCAAGGCAGCATCTTTTAAGGTGGTGCCTTCTTTTTGCGCCGTTTGGGCGATTTGTGCACTCTTGGCATAGCCGATATGGGGCGTCAAAGCGGTGACCGTCATCAGGGAATGCTTCAGCAATTGGGCCATGCGGGCCGGATTGACCTTTAAGCCCTTTAGCAAGTGGGTATCCACCGAGGCGATGACTTCGGTCAACAAAGTGACACTTTCTAAAAAGGTGGCGATGATCACGGGTTTATAGACGTTTAATTCAAAATTCCCCTGACTGGCCGCAAAGCCTATGGTGGTGTCATTGCCCAAGACCCGGGCACAAACCATGGTCAAGGCTTCGATTTGGGTGGGGTTCACCTTCCCAGGCATGATGGACGAGCCCGGTTCGTTGGCAGGGATCTGAAATTCCCCATAACCGGCCCGGGGACCGGAAGCCAAGAAACGCAGGTCATTGCCAATTTTTACTAAATCCGCCGCTAAGGTTTTTAAAGCCCCGTGGACCACGGTCAGGCCGCTATGGTTGGCCAGGCCTTGAAACTTATTGGGGGCCGGGACAAAGGCCAAGTGATAGTGGGCGGCCAACGCCTGGGTCACTTTGGCATCAAAACCAGCCGGGGCATTTAACCCGGTGCCCACCGCCGTGCCGCCAATGGGCAGTTCCAACAAGGTGGCCTGCAGAGCTTCTAAGTAGTGTTGGTCATGGGCCAGGGCTGATTCGTAGCCGCTGAGTTCTTGGCCCACCGTCAGGGGCGTGGCGTCTTGTAAGTGAGTCCGGCCAATTTTGATCACGTCCTTAAAGGCTTCAGCTTTTTGGGCCAGGGTTTGCCGGGCGGCGGTGAGGCTTTGCAATAAGGGGGGCAGGGCCAGGCTGGCAGTGATCATCATGGCGGTGGGAAATACGTCGTTAGAGCTTTGGCTGTGGTTCACATCGTCATTGGGATGTAGGGGGATGCTGCTATCGATGGTTTTAGCCAGGTGAACAATGACTTCATTGACATTCATATTGGTTTGGGTCCCACTGCCGGTTTGGTAGACCACTAAGGGAAAAGCGGCTTGATAGTCGCCTTGCAGCAGTTTTTCACAAGTGGCCACGATCAGGTTCGCTTTGGCCGGGGCCAGGACACCCAGGTCTTGGTTGACTTTGGCGGCGTATAGTTTGATGGTGATCAGGGCTTTGATGACGGCGTAGGGCATCTTGGGGCCGATTTTGAAGTTTTCAAAGCTCCGTTGGGTCTGGGGACCCCATAAAACCGATTCGGGGATGCGGACCATGCCCAGGGCATCTTTTTCTTCGCGATAGTTCACGTTAAAATCTCCAATCTAACAAGACTTGTTGTAATTCAGCCACGGTGGGCACCAAAATGTCAGCGCCGGCTTGGGTCAATTCCGTTTCACTGCCAAAACCGTACAACACGCCCACGGTCTTGGTGGCGTTGACTTGCCCCCCGTGGATATCACTGTTGCGATCCCCCACCATGGCCACGTCTTTGGGGTTGGTCAGATTTAACTGCTGCATCCCATAGGCCAACACGTCAGCTTTTTGGGTCCGGGTGATTTCATCATCCGTGGCAGCTGCCAGTTCAGCTAAATACGCGTCAAAACCAAAGTGGGCACTGATGCGCTTGGCAAAACTTTCCGGTTTGGCCGTGGCGATGGCCAGTTGGTAGTCCGCAGCTTTTAAGGTTTTTAAAAGGGTCATGATGCCAGGGTAAACTTCATTTTCCGCCCAACCTTTAGCGGAATAATAGGCATGGAAACCCGCGATGAAGGTTTTGATGGTTGCCGGATCCGTGATCCCCACTTGTTGCTTTAAAGAATCCGTCAAAGCTGGGCCGATAAACAGCTGGAGCACTGAATCGGCCGGGGCTGGTTGTTGGATTTTACTAAAACCCTGTTTTAAGGCATTGATGATGCCTTTTTTGGAGTTGGTCAAGGTGCCGTCTAAGTCAAAGAAAATCGTTTTCATTCCTATGTTCTCCTTCTAAAGTCTGATTTTTTAGAAAAATCGACTTTGTTACGATTTAGTCATAATTTCTTCACATTTTCATATTAGAGTATTACTTGTAAATGATTATTAACTTTAGTAATCATTTTATCCAACCCCACTACTGTTCGCAATACCCCCAATATTGTGACAGTATAGCTTTTTCATTTTACTCCTCCAAAGTAAAATTTTTATCTGTGTGCTATGAACACAGATACCCTTACTCCTAGAACTGCTAGACCTCCCAACTAGCAGTTCTTTTTTTGCCCTTTTTTAAGGACTTAGACCGAGGCAAAGTGGCTTAAATGCAGTAAAATAGAATTATATAGTCTAACAGAAAGCAGGTCGAGTCCATGAAGGAAACAAAGGTTGCACCAGCGGTTGGTTTAACAGATGCCCAGGTTCAAGCACGCATTAACAACCACCAACAAAACACGCCGCCAAAACCCCTGACCCGCAGCATTAAGCGGATTATCTCCGATAATACTTTGACCCTGTTTAATTTCGTCAATTTGGGCATTGGCTTAATCGTGCTATACACCAGAAGTTACTTAGATCTGCTATTTTTAATGCCGGCTTTTTTCAATACCGTCATTGGGATATTCCAAGAAATCCGGGCCAAGCACGCCATTGACAGCATGTCCTTGTTAACGGCGGCCAATTATCAAGTGCGGCGTAACGGCAAACTGGTGGCGTTACACCAGGATGAAATCGTCTTAGATGATGTCTTGGTGTTAAAGCGGGGCGACAGCATCCCCGTAGATGGCCGGGTATTGACCTCCGGCAACGCCGAAGTAGATGAATCCCAGCTCACTGGAGAAACCGCCGCCATCGTCAAACAAGCGGGGGATGCCGTCATGTCCGGCAGTTTCTTGATCAGTGGTCAGCTCTCTTTTCAAGTCACCGCCGTAGGTGAGGACAGCTTCGTGGCCAAAGTCGCCAGTCAAGCTAAAAAAGAAAAGCGGGAAAGTAGCGAATTATTAAACACCATCAATCGGATTATCAAAGTCTTGACCTTCGTGATCATCCCCGTGGGTATCTTGTTATTCGTCTCCTCCGAGTTAAAACGGGGGGATTTAGACCGGGCAATTTTGAGTACTGCGGCGGCCATGATCGGCATGATCCCTGAAGGCCTGGTCCTACTGACCTCGGTGGCCCTAGCCGTGGGGGCCCTCAATTTGAGCCGCAAAAAAGTTTTGGTACGCTCCTTGAGTGCCATTGAATCCCTAGCCCGGGTGGACACCTTATGTCTGGATAAAACCGGCACCATCACCACCGGGAACTTATCCGTGCAAAAAATCGTCAATTTAAAGGTGTATAACGACACCGATCTGCAGGCGTTATTGGCCCAGGCCGTCTATGGCATTGATGACGATAACCAAACCGCCACCGCCTTGAAACGGTATTATGACAAAGCTCCCGTGGCCTTCAAAACCACCATCCCCTTTTCCTCCCAGCGCAAATGGAGCGGCATCGAACTCAGCGATGGCACCAGCGTGGTCATGGGAGCGCCAGAATTTATTTACCAGGCTCACCCCTTGCCCAAAGCCTTGACTAGCCAAATGGCCGCCTTGGCTAAACAAGGCTACCGGGTCTTGTTGGTGGCCGCTGGGGTGGCACCTTTAGATGCCCAAAATAACGACGCTTTAGACCCAGTAGCCTTGGTGTTGATCACCGATGAACTGCGAGAAAACGCCACGGATACCTTCAGTTACCTGCGGGCCCAACAGGTCAGCATCAAAGTCATTTCCGGGGACAACCCCCTGACCGTGGCCAACGTGGCCCAACAAGCGGGCATTGAAAACGCCCAGGCCGCCGTTGACATGTCTACGGTGGGTGAAGACGGGGATTTTGACGCCCTGGTGGCCCAATACACCGTCTTCGGCCGGGTGAGTCCCATGCAAAAGAAACACCTGATCGAAGCCTATCAAAAAGCCGGGCATACCGTGGGGATGACCGGGGATGGGGTCAACGATATCTTGGCGTTACGCCAATCTGATTGCGGCATCGCCATGGCCAGTGGTTCTGAATCCGCCCAAAGCATCGCGGACTTTGTTTTGTTGAACTCGGACTTTGATGCGATGATTTATGTACTGAACGAAGGTCGGCGGGTCATCAATAACGTGGAACGGGTAGCGTCGTTATACTTGATTAAAACCATTTATTCCGTTATCTTAAGTGTGTTGTTCATCTTCATGAGCACCGACTATCCCTTCCGGCCCCGGCAACTCACCCCGATTTCCGCATTGACCGTGGGTTTGCCCTCGTTTATCTTAGCCTTAGAACCCAATTACCAACGGGTCAAAGCCCGCTTCATGCGTAACGTGATGGAAACCGCTGCACCCGGGGCGCTAAGCGTGGTCTTTTACGTGGTGGTCATTCAAATCCTCAGCCGCCTCTTTAATCTAGGCTATAACACCACGGCCACCTTGACCGTCTTGATGACCGGAATCGTGGGATTTTGTGCCTTAGCCGCCATCTCTTGGCCGCTAGATCGGGGTAAAATCACGCTATTGGCTGTTTTAGCCGCAGCGTTTTTGACCATCTTCTTCTTTTTTAACCATATCTTTATGTTAGTCTCCTTATTATCTTGGAAAATGCTCTTGTTTTACTTGCCTTTGGGTGCCAGCGTGGTGCCGGTCTTCGTGTTCATGCGGGAAGTTTTGGGCAAGCGGGTCTTTTCCAGAATCAATTGGCGTTAATGGCTTTGTTGTTATAAAATAATCGGAGGTAATCAAAATGGTAGAAACCTTTACAATTGCAGACGCAAAAACCCAACAAACGGAACCCGGTAAATACCTAGTCCTGCCTAAGGCGAGATTGATCGACTTAAGTTTTGACCAACACAGCGGCAACTTTGTCATGAGTTATGAACAAGCCCGCAATAACTTCATCCAAATTCCGGACGCAACCATGCCAATCCCCTTATTAGACACCACCTTGACCGTTAAACGCAGTGATTTAGGCGCGGTGGCCATGGCAGCTTTTACCAAAGCCTTAGGCCAAAACGTGGTGGCTAAAACCCTAAACTTAACGGGCCAAGATAAAGCAGGCACGCCGGCGGATTTGGCCATCAAGGGTGTCTTAGAACCGGATCAAGCCACAATTTTGCTCCACGTGCTGCAGCACAATGCCGATGGCACCGTGGCCTTTGCCGATGCCAGTTTTAAACAGGACAAAGCCCAGGCCTTGGCCAATCGCAGTGATGATTTTCGCATCACCTTTACCAACCGGCAGTCCGTTTTCGTCCCTGCCAAAACCTTTGGGGATTATCTGTTAAGTTTCTTCAATTCATAAAAGTTTGGAGCTCATTCATCATGGAAAGACAAGGCCGCGGCCCATTCATTGGTTCATTTCTATTAGCCCTGGGCACTATCACCTTTAATTTTATGCAAGTCCTCTTGCAAAATAATTTCTACTCAATTTTTCAAACCGTTACCATGATTTTATTTTTAGTAACGGTGATCTACACCTTTACAGAAACCCCCAGTCGTTCGCTATTACGACGCCTGTCCTGGATTTTAGTCATCGCGGTATTTGCCTTTAATGTCTTGTGCACGTTTTTATTCGCCTAAAAATCATCATTTTTTTAAATAAAAGCTGCTGGTACTGAAGACCCACTTGGGGTTTCAGCATCAGCAGCTTTTTTGCGCGTTGGTTTGGACTAAATCCTTTAAAAACAATCATTTTTTCTATCAATCCTAAAGCTTGGTCTGCCAGCATTTACGGCTTTAATCAAGTCGATTTTTATTTTTCATGAATAGTTATATGAAATATACATGATAATAACCTATTGTAGTCTAGATTGTTTGTGTTTAGAATAAGGGTCACATCATCAAGAGCTGCCTTAAGCAACGGCTCATGATGGTGCACCTTTGCAAAGGTATTGGCCCCACACAATTGGATCCGTTGTGCGGCGGTCAACTCGTTTTAAAAATAACTAAGCCTATTTTTTTAAAACATGGGCTTCGTAATTACGATATTTTGATTAACTTTAAATTTTATAACACAAACAATATTCGGAGGTGTTCTGCAATGGCAGATCAAGCAGTATTAGACGTACAAAAGTGGCTCAATGCCACTTATCAAGGTGTTTCCGGTTTCGAGAAAGCACCAGAAAATGGCCACACCGGTTGGGCAACAATTTATAGCCTACGGGAAGGCCTACAACACGAACTAGGTATCACCAATATCGGTCAAGGTTTTGGCGATGCCACAAAAGCCGCAGCGGCTAATGTCGTTGGCACTTTAAAAGCAGGTTATAACGGCAATATCTCCAAATTAATTCAAGGTGCCTTTTGGTGTAAAGGGATTAACCCCGGCAACTTTTCAACGGCTTACACAGTCGCAACCGTCAATGCCGTCAAAGAATTACAAGGGGATGCCGGTTTGACCCAGGATGGCCAAGTAACCGTTAGCTTACTGGCAGCACTGTTTGACATGAGTGCTTTTGTGCTGGTGGCAAATGGCGACCCTAAAGTTCGACTCATGCAACAAGCTTTAAATCGCAAATACGCAACTGAACTTCAAAGCGTTATGCCTTGTGATGGTATTTACCAACGGGCTACCAACACCGCTTTAATCTATGCACTGCAACGCACCGCTGGCTTCAGTGCCGCGGCCGCTAACGGTGAATATGACCGGCCAACTATAAATGCAACACCAACAGTGCAACCCGGCACCAATAGTGACCTGGTTCAAGTCATTCAATACGGGTTATACGTTAATGGTTTTTATAGCACCGGCGCTTTTGACGGTTACTTTAATGCTGATGTAAGCAGTGCTGTCATTGCCTTTCGGCGGTTTATGAACTTACCGCCATTTACCAGTACCGCTGACCTAACCGTCATCAAGGGCTTATTGACCAGTAATGGCAATACGGATCGGGACTCAGATACGTTAGATGCCGCTACCCAATTATCCAGCAATCAAGCAGCCACCCTAGCCCAATATGATTTCAAAATTATCGGCCGCTATCTTACTGGCTCTGTGGGCACTGGGGCCGCTAAACAGGACAAAAATCTGACCCCAGGTGAATTGCAAAACCTCACGCAAGCTGGTTTCAGCGTTGTGCCGATTTATGAAGATGGCGGTTTCGAAATTGAATACTTCACTTACGCTCAAGGTCTAAAAGACGGGGCGATCGCCACCAGCGCTGCAGCTAGTCTAGGGTTTCCGGCCACCAGCACCATCTACTTTGCCGTGGACGTTGATATTTTAGATGGCGATATTGACAATACAGTGATTCCTTACTTCCAAGGTATCACCCAAGCCATGAATCACAGTATTTATACCATTGGCATCTATGGCACCCGGAATGTTTGTAACCGGGTTTCAGCAGACAGTGGTACCCAAATTCTCTATTCTTATGTAGCCGACATGTCCTATGGCTGGAGTGGTAATTTAGGCTTTAAAATGCCTAAAAACTGGGCCTTTGACCAATTCGTTGAATATAAAATTGCGAATATCGGCATCGATCAAGTTGCTTCTTCAGGTCGCGATAAGGGTGCTACAAGTTTTGCGGTGGACAATACGGCGGTCCGCTTAGACTTTGCCCGGACAGCCATCAACAGCATGTATCAACTCAAACCCGTCCAACCTTTATTAGGCGGTTTAGAAGTTGATAGTCCAGCATTACACGTTTCTACCTTGCTTGCTGAATACTATGTAACCTTGTCCAGTAGTTTCTCCGGTGATATCAGCGGTGCCCCCATTGGCTTCACTGTTAAAGATGGCAAAGTTACCACCCAATTTCAAGATGAAATCGAAAAGTTCAAAACACTCCATGCTGCAGCTAAAGACTTTGACTTCTTATCCGGTCTCAACGTCTTGGCACCAACTGTGGGAAATGGTACGATTAGAACTGGTTTATCCGCTAAAGACGGGATGCTGGGCTTCAAGATCATTTTAGATGCCACCCAAACCGTCATGCATAACGGTATCCAAGATACCATTGATACCCGCCTGACCATCGATATCTTTTCTCATCCCAACGGTCTAGGTGTGGCTACCCCTGATTTTGATGCGATTTATAAGCCGGTATCTGAGAATAATCCGGACTTATCTTGGGTATCAAATATATTGGTTGCAGGCGCCTTAGTTTTTGTTATCATTGCGGTTGTTGGCGGTGTCGCAATTGGTGCTGCTGGTTTATTGGGAGCGGGTTTAATGGCTTTATAAACCAGCTTATGAAAGGATTTAAAACTATGTATGACGCGGTTTTGCTAACCCGGATAATGATTCTACTAGTTCTCATAGGTGCTGTCTTATCTATCTGGTCAATAGTTGCTAACAAACACTTCTACCAGAAACTGGATAAACCCTATCGCAAAAGTCTGGAACAATATATAAAATCTCAGCCTAAGCTTAGACGTTTACTATATCTAATGGTTTGGCTTGATCTAATTGGAATTACCTTAATACTTTTCGGCTGGCTGCCAGTTATCCTCTTTGGGTATTTTCCTAACGACTTGTTACCAATCATATTTCCTACTGTGTCTTACGTTTGCGTCAGCTTATCAATTTTGAATATCGTTACCGCCTTAGGAATACGTATCTACACGAAAAAATTGTTTGGCTCATTTCCTAAACCTTCAACCAAATTATCGATCAAGCTGATGTTTTATATTAGTCGGTTGGCGTTGATCCTCGCGGCATTACTGACGTTCCCGCTGATTGCTGTATTGACTAATCATTGATGTATCCTCAAACACATGATGATTTAGTTTAGTGCCATTCACGTAACCTTGCTGAAATGAACAGATTTTACTGAGAAATGACTTAAAAGGCTAATGAAATCAAAGGTGATGATATACGTTGAATTATTTAATAATGCTGATATATCTCCTATTGATCTTATCAGTGGTGCTCTCAATCTTGTCGTGGCGAAACGCTGGCAAAAACTATAAATTTTTAAACAATAATTATCACAAAATGTTTGACGATTTTGATAAGACTTTCCCAAAGTTCAAACGCCTTCCACATCAAGTTTTCTTGATGGATTTGATTGGTATTGGTTGGCTGTCACTTGGCTGGTTGCTCGTAGCCATTTTTTCCTTATTTCCTGGTCGGATATCATCTTTGGTTATTGAAGCCATACTCTACACTTGTACAGCACTGGCCATCTTGCTTATCGCAATCGCTTTAGCCATCCGTTTGCACTTTAAGCAAATGTCCCCAGGACTGAATATTCCTGAACAATTACCAAAACCAGGCGTTAATAAAATGTTTGGACTTAGTCGCCTTTTGTTAATCATTGCAGCTATCCTAATGCCTTTTTGGATGTTGTCAACGTTGGTTGTCGTTTAAAATAATCTCAAATAGAACCAGTTGTAAATTGTTCCATGAATAGTCTAGCCTTTTGGTTAGGCTATTTTTGTTAACACAACTTAACTTTGAAATTAAATTCCTGCTCTAATTAATCAACATATGCCCTTGCCGCTGATATTATATACGTCTAGAATGAAACAAGTGTAAATTCGATCCAACAAATCTTTATAATCAGCATGTTTGAACTCAGTCCACAACAAGTACCCTTCTAACATTTAAACTGCTTGATTATCACGTATAAAAGGAGATCCCACCTTGGTCCTACCACTGCTAACATGGTTCATACTACCCCTGCTTTTTATCACACTTGGTTTGACAATCGCCACACAAATAATCTCAAAAAGGCTCTATAAAAGTTTAGATCAGTCTTACCGTACCACGTTTGCCAAGTTCACGAACACACACCCTGACATTGCCCGCTGGACTCGTCTGATGCTTTGGACTGATGTCGCTGGCGTCACTCTGATTTTCGTTGGTTGGTTCTTAGATATCATATTAACGATGTATTTTAAAAGTTTATCAATGGCAGGCGAAGTCATACTCTATTTAGGCACAATTGTTGGTATTCTTGTTGTTACACTTGGAATCATCATTCGCAGAAACGTTAGACGCCTTTATCAAGCAGCCCCCTTTACTTTGCCAAAATCATCTGCTGGACGAATATTTATCAGTAGCCGGATTTTATTAGTCATCATAGCTATTCTAGGGATTTTTTGGCTACCAGCATTGCTTGAGCTACTAATTTAGTTTTGCTTAATCCCTTAAATTCTTTGCTACTAATGATTACCCATGATTGCCATAGCCGTATTAGTTTTTATGTGGATGGTTGCGTTGACGGTGTAAAAAACGCATTACAAACTTAAAACCATGTGGATAGGGTGATATCCTTTGAATTATTTAATTAGCTTCATCTTTCTGTTACTTTTGATAATCCTAGTCATGGTATTTTGGCTATTAAGGACCCAAAAAAAATTGGACAAAGCCATGGACGCAGATCATAGTGGTCAGGTTGCGCGAATTAGCAAAATCATTACAACAAACCGACCACATTTTACGAAGTTTCTCCTTAGCGTCAAATGGGTGAAGGGCCTTAGTGTTTTTATTCTACCCATCGGTTGGCTGTTTTATACCGTATTCTCCCTATTTCCTGATAAGATGCCGCTCGGTACATCTAGCTTTGTGCTTTTATTCTGTACCGCATTAAGCGTTATGGGGATCATAACGGCCTTGTTAATGCGCGTATATGCCAGAAAAACGCTTGAATCCCTAGGCATACATGTCACCAAATCTGCATCAGGTAAACTCGTTTTCATTTGTCGATTTTTAATTATTATCGTCGCAATACTGATGCCAATCTGGATATTAGCAACGTTTCAATATCCATTACCCTAATCGACGTTAATCCGATGCGCCAACTAAATCAATGCCGCTCATATCAGCTATTAGCGTTCAATAGCTATTTGTGGGTAGCACCTGTAAATAGTCTAGCCTTTTGGTTAGGCTATTTATTTTGTCCCTAGAATATAACATAACTTGACGACAAAACGCCGCTGAACTGGGATTTCTCCAAATTCAGCGGCGTTTTACTTTGACTATAATTTCTTTCGATTCAACAAGATCACGGTGCCAGCTAATAACACCAAGCCGGCGCCAATGGCAATGGCTATTCCGGGGCCAAGTTCTCCCAGGGTTTTGTGGCCTTGGACTAGGGCCATGTTGTTGCCAATCAAGGAAATGGGATTGTAATTTTGAGCGGCTTTGAATAGATTGACTAGGTACAAGCCACCTACGACAAGAATGGTGAACAATAAGCCCCCATAGCTGTTGTTGGCTAAGGTAGAGCCAAATAAAATCACCGCTAAAAAGAAGAAGCCAAAGAGCAATAAGGGCACAAATCCCTGCCAGATATACGGCGTTTTAGCATCTGGAAAGTAATAAGCCGTATACCCCCAGGTGACTAGAAAACTGGCTGTTAAGGCAACACTCCATTGCACCACTAAGCTGATGTATTTACTGACAGCCACCACCCAGCGGGGTAAGCCCTTGGTCACCAAATTCACCAGGGTGCCCCGGCTTAATTCTTGACTCATGGTGCCCCCAAATAAGATGGCGACCACGAAGATACCCATTTGCGTCATATTTTTATAAAATTGGGTCCAAGAATCGATGGAGGTGGGTTTGGGGATGGCCAACTGTAGCGTCTTGCCAAAACTCATTTTCATGATGTCCGGGGTCAGTTTAGCGATCAAGGGACTCATCAAGGCAAAAATCAAGACTACCACCGCTAGGATCAAGAAGCGATAAGTCCGCCAGGTTTCTAATAATTCTTTTTTAAGCATGGTTGGTAGTGTGGCCATTGCCAATCACCTCCAAGAAAATTTGTTCTAAGGTGGCACTTTGTTGTTGCAGCGCAATAGGCGTTATACCCGCCGTTACCAAGGCCCGCAGAACTTGCTGAGCGGTGGTTTCATAGGCTTCTTGATAAGGAACGGTGACTTGGTTAGCTTGCACTTGCGCCGGTAAGGGCCGTAATACTTGTCCACACCGTTGCGCCGTTTGGGCATCTGGTAAGGTGAGTTTGATTTGGGGGCGGCCAAACTGCTGGTGTAAATTGGCCAGGGTATCGCAGGCTTGCAGGCGGCCATCGTGGAGGATCCCCACCCGGTCGCTGATGCGTTCCACATCACTTAAAATATGGGTGGAAAAGAGCACGGTGGTCTGGCCCCGCAAAGATGCCAACAATTCAAGAAACTCGTTGCGCCCCGCCGGATCCAGCGCGCTGGTGGGTTCGTCGCAAATCAATAATTGGGGCCGATTCAACAGGGCTTGGGCGATTCCTAAACGCTGTTTCATCCCCCGGGAAAAACCCCGGATACGGTGCTTGTCCGCCTTTAATTGGACCAGGTCCAACATTTCGGCGATTCGGCGCTGACGCTGGGATATGCCAGTGATGCGGGCACACAGATCTAAATATTCCACGGGGGTCATATAGCCATAAAACGCTGGCACATCGGGGAGATAGCCGGTGATGCGATTGGTTTTCGTGGCGCCAAAATGAACCGGCTGGCCTCCCACGGTGATCACCCCGGCATCGGCCTTTTCTAATCCTAAAATCAACTTCATGGTCGTCGTTTTCCCGGCGCCGTTTTCCCCCACGAAACCAAAGATTGAGCCTTGGGGGATGCTGAAATCCACGTCTTGCAGGACGTGTTTACTGCCAAAGGCTTTTTGCACATGGCTTAAAGTTAAAATGTCAGCCACGGCGCTCATCCCCTCGCCCAAAGACAAAGTACAGGATCGGGCCGATGATTTGGATGAAAACCACGATCAAAACCCATAATATCCGGTTGCCGAAGCGATAATGGGGATGGCGCAGGACGTGGACTAGGGCGGTGACCATCAAAATTAGTTCTAAGAGGATCAGGGGGATAAAAATGGGTAAGTTATCTGCTAAAAGTTGCCAATTGGTGTTCATACTGACTCACTGCCTTTCAATTGTTGTCGGATGGCGACCATTCTGGGGTCATCTTGATAAGGGGCAAAGACTGGGCTTTGGAGGACGTAATCCCGCAGGCCGCTTTGGACTTGCTGGGCGCCCCGGGGCAGCTGGGTGCCAATATCCAAATGGGCCAGCCAATCATCGATTTGGTCAAAATAAGCATCCCCATGTAAAACCACGGGAAATTCCAAGTGGGCAAATAGGTCCGCAAACGCTGTTAATACGCTGAATAGTGCTTCCGTTTGCTGTTGCTTGGCAAACCCAGTGGCGGCGGATAATTGGAAATTCATCATGGCCACGGGATTCAACGTGCCAAACGCAAAAACATCGGCGACCCCTTGGCCCCGGCGGTAGGTGGCCGCAAATTTAGCGGGATCTTTAACTAATAACTGTAAATAATTGCTGAATTGACTCATCATGATACTTAAATATTGGGCCAGGGCACTTTGATAGATTCCTTGGGCGGCTTTCAGGTCGTCTTGCTGCTGAAAAGCCGTGGCAATCAAGCTTTCCACCGGCAAATAGGCCGGCGTCCGGGTCCCCAGTAAATCCAAAACCGCCTGGGGTTTATTTAGCAGCAGCAAGGTATAACCGGCCATATTGCGGGCTTGGGCCACCAGGTCCACATCCTGGGCATTATCCCGGACATGGATAAATAACGCTTGGGCCTCGGGGACATATGTGGCCTGTTTAGCCGCCAAGTCTTTGCCAGGTAATAAATCAAAGTGATTTAAAATCAATAAGCCCATCTGCTGAATAAAGGGGTAACAGGCGTAATAACGCCGAATGAAACTACGGATCGTCGTTAAAACTTCAGCCCCAGGTTTGGTGTCAAAATCGGCCTTTAAGGCGGCATAAATATGTTGAATTTCTGTGGCTGACAATTGGGGTTCATAATTTAACAGATCATCAATGGACATATTAAAATATGCCGCCAGGGCTGGTAATAAGGTGATATCTGGGTAAGTCTTGCCGGTCTCCCATTTGGAGACGGCGGCTTTAGACACCCCGATAAAGTCGGCTAGTTGTTGCTGGGTCAAATGTTGGGCTTTGCGCTGGGCCACTAAAACTGGGCCAATCGTTACATCCATCTTGCGTATCCCCTTTCTATACTTACAATTATGGACGCTAAGTCGAGGAAAGTATAGGACTTGGTTGTCAACTAATCTCGTTAAAAATCAACCAACAGGCAACAAAATGGCCATCAAAAAAGCGCCCAACAACGATTGGTTGCTGAGGCGCTCCCCATAATAAGGCTTTAATTATTTAAGGTCATTTTTCATATACAACTGTTCAGTGGCCGTATCTTGGAAAAGGCTATCCACCGCAACGCGATTGTAAGTCATTTCCACGGCTTTACCCAATAATGGGCCGACAGATAATTGGACGACTTTATCAAAGTATTTTTCCTTTGGTAATTTAATGGAGTCCGTGATGACCACTTGTTCCAGCTTAGAGCTTTGCAAGCGTTCGGCGGCCCCAGCGGAGAAGACGGCGTGGGTGGCCCCGGCGTAAACTTTGGTGGCGCCGGCTTCCAGCAAGGAATTGGCGGAATAAACCATCCGGGTACTGGTGTCGATCATATCGTCAATGACGATACAAACCTTGCCAGCCACATCCCCGATGATATCTAACGGATCCACATCGTCGCCTTCATCGCGCTTGTCCACGATGGCAATTTGGGCGCCGAAGTATTCGGCTAAAGCCCGGGCCCGCTTGGTAGTACTGTGATCTGGTGCCACCACCACAACGTCTTCCCGGTCGCCTAAATCTAGGCTCAAGAAGTAATGGGCCAATAACGGAATGGATTGCAGATGGTCCACGGGAATGTCGAAGAAGCCTTGAATTTGATCGGCGTGCAAATCAAGGGTCAACACTCGCGTCGTGCCATCCATCTCAATCAAGTTGGACACTAATTTGGCGGTGATTGGTTCTCTAGGCCGAGTCTTACGGTCAGCGCGAGAATACCCAAAGTAAGGAACGACCACATTGATGGTCTTAGCACTAGCGCGCCGCAGGGCATCAATCATGATCATTAACTCCATGAAATTCTCATTAACTGGATCAGAGATCGATTGCACGATAAATACATCATCATCCCGCACACTCTTGTTAATGCTGATTTGAATCTCGCCGTCACTAAAGTGTTTCACAGTAGCCTCACTTAAGGGAACGCCCACCTGATCAGCAATTTTTTGAGCTAAGTCCGGGTTCCCGTTCAAAGCAAAGATTTTTAACTGTGATTCATGCTTCTTTGACAATTTTTCTGCCTCCATTTTTATTTTCATTTGTTTTCCGACTACTGTATATTATAGGGTAAAAGCAAGTGTTTTGCACCTGTTTCTTATAACCCACCCAAACCCCTGATTGCATAGGGTTTGGATCGGTTTTTCGGCAAGGACAGTTGCTTTTTGAAAAATTTGGAAATGAGGTTTGATGCATGGCAACGCAAAAACAATTACCCCCTAGAAATCAAGTTCCTAAAGCATTGACGTGGGACTTAAGCGCCCTTTATCCAGACACCGACGCTTTTTTAGCCGCGCAACAAAAGGCTGATAAAGCGGTGACCAAATTTGCCCGGAACTTCGCCCCTGAAAAATTGACCAGCTTAGATGCTTTAAAAGCCGCTTTGATCACTTATAACCAATTGGCCCAACAACTCGACAACATTGCCAACTATGCTGAATTGCAACAATCTGAAGATTTGACCGACCCTAAAAAGGCCGCCTTGGCCAATAAAGCCAATGCCAACTTAGCCCGCTGGCAAAGCTTACTCAGTGCCTTTGACAGCCATTTGACCGGCCTAGACGATGACACGTTGGCCGAATTAAAGGCGGCCCTGCCCCAATTTCAAGGCTTTTTACGCACGGTTAAAAACCAACAGAAAATCCGCTTAGACCCCAAGGTGGAAGCCGCTTTAGCCAGTTTGCAACCGGTGTTTAGCGGTCCCAGCAACATCTACAGCCAAGCCCGGTCCGCCGACATGGCCTTCCCCGACTTCACCGTCAATGGTAAGTCTTATCCTTTATCCTTCACCTTATATGAAGATTATTATGCCTATCATCCGGACACGGCGGTGCGCCGGGGGGCCTTTGCGGCTTTTTCCAAAACCCTCAGCCAGTATCAAAATACCCTGGCCCAGACTTACCTCACCCAAGTCACCAAGGAGAAGCAAATGGCCACGCTGCGGGGCTTTGATTCCGTGGTGGATTACTTGTTGTACGACCAGGAAGTGGACCGCAGTCTGTTCGACCGGCAAATCGACTTGATCATGACCAAGTTTGGGCCGGTGATCCAGCGTTATTTGAAGACCTTACAAAAGGCCCGGGGATTAGATGAGCTCACCTTTGCCGACCGCCTCATCGACTTGGACCCGGATTTTGAACCCGACGTCACCATTGACGCCTCCAAAACCTACGTCAAAGACGCCTTAAGCCAGCTGGGGCCGGATTACACCAACATGATTTTAAAGGCTTACCCAGAACGCTGGGTGGATTACGCCCAAAACATCGGGAAGGAAACTGGGGGCTTTTGTGCCCAGCCTTACGGCAAGCAGCCCTATATCCTGTTATCTTGGCATGATAAGCTGTCGGACTTATACACCTTGATCCACGAAATGGGTCACGCCGGCCAAGGCTTGTTAGCCCAAGACAACAATGCTTATCTGGAATTCGAACCGTCGACTTATATCATTGAAGCCCCGTCCACTTTCAATGAACTGCTGCTGACCAATGCCTTGACCAAGTCGGCCCAAGCAAAGGGCGACCTGCGCTTGCAACGCTTTGCCTTGACCAAAATGTTAGCCAATACTTACTTCCATAACTTTGTCACCCATTTATTGGAAGCGGCCTACCAACGGGAAGTCTATGCCAGAATCGATGCGGGGGAAAGCTTCAGCGCCCAAGATTTAAATGACATCACCCGGCAGGTGTTGCAAAAGTTCTTCGGGGATGCTTTGACCTTAAATCCTGGGGCTGAGCTGACTTGGATGCGCCAGATTCATTATTACATGGGCTTATATTCTTATACCTATTCCGCGTCCTTAACCGTGTCCACCCAAGCCTTCTTGCGGATTCAAAAAGAAGGCCAACCGGCCGTTGACAACTGGTTGACCTTCTTGAAATTAGGCAATACGAAAAATCCAATTGATTCGGCTAAAGTTGCCGGGGTGGATATCACCACGGACCAACCGCTAACCCACACGATTCAGTTCTTAAGTGATGCCGTTGACCAGATCGGCCAACTTACAGCACAATTGGACGGGTAATTTTATTGTTAGGGTCAGCAATGGTTAGACCCACATCTTCTTCTGATATATCTTGATCTAAGTTTTTCACCCGCATGCCTTCTTGGGTGATCAAGGTGAATTGATAGTTCAATTGCACCGCCAAGCCCATGTATTCTGTCAGGTAGGTTTGGGACAGCTTGGCGTTTAAGTAGAGGTGGTATTGGGGATAGCGCTGCATGATGCCTTTGACCATGGCTAGCGTCTTAGGATTGCGAATTTGGGCCACGGTTAGGGCTAGGGCCACCCGCTCTTTAAAACTTCCCAGAAAGGCCCGTTTTTCATCCGGCTTTAGTTGGGGGGTGCCATACATATGGGTTTTAATAAAATCTTCAACATCACTCATGAAAAATCCTCACTTTCTTCACAACAAAAAACTAGTTCTCAAACCACTGATAGCGTATACTTAAGCAAAGGAGCTGATTACTATGGATGAAATTGTATTTTTTAATCCCGGGGATGCCATTGCCAACAGCCATGACTTTAATGAAGCCATGCGCAGTGCCGAAATTTATAAGACCAAAGATCCGCTTCAGTCACCCTTAGTCATTGTTTCCCCAACCAAAGATGATCCAACCAATAGCTTCGCCGTTTATTTCGCCGATGACGCTACAAAAAAGCCCACCGGCGATGATAAAGAAGCTTATAAAGTGGAAAAACATTTGTGATTTTTTTGAAGCCGAAACCTGCGTTTCGGCTTTTTTGGTGGTTATTTATTGGATTCAGATAATTCCCGACTGGCTTTAGTAGCCTTGGCCTGTTTAAAGGCCCGCCACTGGCTGGCCCAAATCGCCGTTTGAATCCAACAGATCGCCTTGGTCACATCAAGGCCCTTGCCGATGGAGGGTTGGTGAATGGAACTGCCGGGCCGCTGGACATAGTGGTATAGGGGCAACACATTATATAAATAACGCTTGGCTTTTAAAATATAGGCCACATTAAACACCTGATCTTCCATGAGCCCGATATTTTCGTTAAAACGCAGGTCATGCTTGATAATCAGACTCCGACGATAACACTTATTCCAGGTATACCCGCGAATAGGGCTTTTCATTTTCCGGACTAGCTTTAACAAGGGTTTCCGGTCAACCAATACGTCTTTGGGCTGGCTTTGTCCGGAAGGCTGCCCCACGGGATCGACAAAATAGCCACAGGACACAAAGTCTAAATTGTATTTTTGAATGCGATTGATGTAAAATTCAAATAAGTTGGGCTCGCACCAATCATCCCCATCGGCAAAGGTCACATATTCCCCGGTCGCTTGGGCCAAGCCGTGATTGCGGGCCCCGGAGATGCCCATATTGGCCTTGAGATGGTAAACTTTGATGCGGGGATCTTTTTGCCCCCAGGCATCCACGAGAGCGCCGGTTTCATCCTTGGAGGCGTCATCCACAATGATAATTTCGGTATTTCTATAGGTTTGATTGACGATACTTTTTAGACTCCGGTCAATATACGCCGCCACGTTATGGACGGGGATGATGACCGTTAAGAGTGGAGCTTTCATTTTCTCAATCCTTTCGAGTTACCTTCCATTATACAAAGAAGCACCGCAACAAGCTAGCGCCATCGTGTTTTGCCACTGGAGTCATTGTGTTACAATTAAGGCACGATTTTATTGAACGGAGGCTTTCATTTGCAGACACCGCAGCAACCCTATACCGATGGGCCCTGGATCAAACTAGGGAAATTCATCGGGCTATTTTTTCTATTGATGGTACCGCAACTGGTGCTATTTCTCCCCATGAACTCCAAAGTTTCACCGGCCATTTACTGGCCCTTGTTCGCTGGGGCTTACTTAGTGGCCTATATAATTTATCTGTACTATTTCCGCCACTATCGCAAACCCGGCCCCCAGCCTTTGAATAAACAAGCTTGGCTGACCATCGTTTTTGGGTTCTTGGCCATGAAGGTAGCCACCTTAGTGCTATATCCTTTGAACCAGTTGGTGGGGCACGAAGCCGTCACCAAAAATGATCAGATTATTTCCCAGCTGATGAGCAGTTCCAACCGCAACGTGGTCGTTATGACCGTTATGATGGGCGTTTTCTTCGCACCCTTAGCCGAAGAATTGCTGTTTCGGGGCGTTTTGATGAATTTCTTTTTCAAAAATCGCTTTTGGCCGGGGATTCTGATCAGTGCCGTGGCTTTTGGGTTATCCCATGCCAATAATACCTGGACGGGGGCGCTGACTTATATCGTCTTAGGTGGTATTTTAGCCTTTATCTATAAAAAGACAAATAATTTAAAAATCACCATCGTTATCCACTTTTTAAATAATTTTCCACTATTGTTGCTGCTCTTTTTAGGGTAGTCACAGCGAAGGGACTGCTTCAAGCCATAGACTTGAGGTAGTCCCTTTTTAGCGCTTTGGTATCAGAAACTGTGGGCCATGGCAGCCCAACTAGAAAAACCCGCCAGTTCACTGGCTGCGACCCATAGCTGACTTTGTGCATCTTCATCTAGGGCTTTAGCGATGGGCCTCGTGATTTTAGGCCGGCCCTGTAAGTGCAAGAGCCCATTGGGGGCGTAAAGCTTGCCACCTTGAGCATGGGGATCGGTGGCCGCAAATAGCGTTGGTAAAATACCCGTATGCACAGAACCTAACAAAGGGTTCGCTAAGGCTTGGATGGCCACGATGGCAGAAGCCGGCGTGCTGAGCAGGGACTTTTTAGAAATTCCACTGTGCGTAGTCATAACTTTTAGGCCTAGACCCTGGGCGTGGCTGATGCTTTGGAGATAAAATGTGGCCATTTGGACTGCTAACTTGGACTGGAAGTAGGCCCGGGAGTTGGAGTAGGCATGCTCCAGTTGCAGGTCATTAAACTTGATATTGGCAAAAATCGGCAATGGTGCTGAAATGTTGACAATTCGGGGATCTGGCGCCATTTGTAGTAGCGGAATTAGTAGATTGGTTAACATGAAATGCCCCAGAAAATTCTCCTGAAAATGGGCTTCGATACCATCGCCGTTTTCTTCTCGACGAGAGGTTCTAGTAATCCCAGAACTATTGATCAAGCCATCCAGCTGAACGACTTCGTTTTGCAGGTCTATCGCAAAACTTTGAATGGAAGCCGGGCTATTCAAGTCAAGCTGGCGATATTGTAAAATTCCACGAGATACCACTTGCGTACGCAGTTTTTGAATTAGGTCATATGCTGACTGCCGATGGCTGTCTGCTAAAATTACGGTGCCATTATTAGCATAAATTGCTTCTGTAATCAAGCGGCCCTGAGTTTGCGTGGCACCAGTGATCACGAAAACCTTATTAGTTAAGTCCGGGATATCCTTTAAACCCCAGTACGGCTGTACACCCTTTGGAGCCTGTGCTTTTTTATAAAATTTTTTCATAACAACCAGCCCCCTTAAGCGACACCGCTTATAACAATTTGAATCAAACCCGACATGTAATGCTCCTTTAAGTACACTTATGATTTTTATTTAGGTACATCATACCAAGAGGACGTGAAAAAGTTGTGAACAAACAAAGTATTTTCAGACAAAACTTGAGATTACAATCGGTATTTAGGCTGAAAAATAAAAAAACCCGCAAATGCGGGGAATATACTTGCTATCTTTAGTTTATCAGATATCTCGTGTCCATACTTAAATTACATCCTTTTTCTTGCACTTAAATTGTAAATCAAAACCACAAAAAAATGCCATTTTCAAATTTGAAAATGGCATCTCATTGCAACGAAATAAATTATTATTCTTACACTAAACCTTGAAAATGCATGGCATCAGCTACCCGTTCAAACCCAGCAATATTTGCCCCGGCTTGGTAGTTCTTGCCTAAACTATAAGTTTCAGCGGCTTTTTGTGAGGCCGCAAAGATATTCACCATGATAGCCTTTAACTTGTCATCGACTTCGGCAAAGGACCAAGCCAGCCGTTCACTGTTTTGGCTCATTTCTAAAGCGGAAACGGCAACGCCACCGGCATTGGCGGCTTTAGCAGGGCCAAACAAGATGCCATTGGCGTGATAAAAATCAATAGCTTCCGTTTGACTAGGCATGTTAGCCCCTTCAATGACGTATTTGGCGCCATCGCGTTTGATCAATTGGGCGCTGTCAGCGTCAATTTCATTTTGGGTGGCACAAGGCAAGGCAATGTCATAAGGCGTATCAAAGGCCCAAACACTGCCTTCATGATATTGAGCGCTTTCAACACGGTCGGCATAAGTCTTGATGCGGCCCCGTTCCACTTCTTTGATCTGTTGGACGACTTTAAAGTCAATGCCCTTCGGATCATAGATGTAGCCATTAGAATCGGAGACCGTGATGACGGTGGCCCCTAATTCAGTCGCTTTTTCAATGGCATAAGTAGCCACATTGCCGGCCCCAGAAATTTTGATCTTCTTACCTTGCAAGCTATCCCCCTGGGCTTTTAACAAGGCTTCGGTGTAATACAGCACCCCAAAACCTGTAGCTTGGGTACGGGCTTGGCTACCGCCGTAAGTTAAGCCTTTCCCAGTGAGGACACCGTTTTGGGAGCCATTGAGCCGTTTATATTGGCCATACAAATAGCCGATTTCCCGCGCGCCCACACCGATGTCCCCAGCAGGTACATCTAAGTCCGGACCGATATATTTTTGTAATTCCGTCATGAAACTTTGGCAAAAGCGCATAACTTCCCCATCGGATTTACCTTTGGGGTCGAAGTCACTGCCGCCTTTCCCGCCACCAATAGGCAGGCCGGTCAAACTATTTTTTAGGATTTGTTCAAAGCCTAAAAATTTGACCACACTTAAATTAACGCTGGGATGTAAGCGCAGGCCGCCTTTGTATGGGCCAATGGCAGAATTAAATTGAACCCGAAAGCCCCGGTTCACTTGCCAATTGCCGGCATCATCTTGCCAAGGCACCCGAAATTGGATGGCCCGTTCTGGCTCCACCAGGCGACCTATTAAATTCTCAGCCACATATTCTGGATGTTTCTCAAGTACTGGTACCAACGTATCCAATACTTCAAACGCGGCTTCTTGGAATTCGGTTTGGTAAGGATCCCGTGTCTTTATCGCAGTTTTAATCTGGTTCACATAATCTGTTGCATTCGTCATACAAGCACCCACCTTATAATTTTGTATAAAAAAAGAGACGGTCTCATAATTCTCTAAGAATTATAAGAGCGTCTACTAGTATACTAATCTACCGGTTACTATTCAACAACTGGTTTCTTTGTCTGAGGTAAGTTGATTTATCGATGCGACCTTCATGATAAGCATCGTCTAATAAGTCCAACATGCGTTGCAGGTCGTTAATCTTAGCGCTTACACGTTGACGGTGCAAGCGATTCAAAACAACTAGCAAGAAGGCCCCTAATACTAGGCTCATCAAAAAGAAGTAGGGATTAAACCCAAAACCAGAAAACAATCCTTGCTGTAAAGCCATAGTGCACATAGCGCTCACTTCCTTATCTAAAAGACAGCAATGTCAGCCACTTCTACATATCAATTCTACCGCGAATCGCAAAATTTTCCAAGTCATAAGTTAATTTGACCCGTGGTATAATGTGACCAACTCTATTTGAGGAGGTCCATTTGTTTGAAAAAAAAGATGATTGCATTACTGTCAGCGGTGCCCGCATTGGCCGCAGTGGGTACGGGGCTTGCCAGTACGTATTTCT
Organism: Lactobacillus sp.; assembly: GCA_022484695.1. Taxonomy (GTDB): domain Bacteria; phylum Bacillota; class Bacilli; order Lactobacillales; family Lactobacillaceae; genus Agrilactobacillus. Next base: position 269,725 of record JAKVKU010000001.1, on the reverse strand, counting down.
ACCAATACGCCTTTAAACGGCTGGATAAAGCTCCCAAAGGCTCCGCATCGAATCCAGATCCGGACTCAAAATTCTACCCCAGCTTTCAATGGCTGCAAAATCAGCCCAAAGAAGACTGGTGGTTAAACGAAAATGACGCCAACAATCGGGTCCACGCCTATTTTTTGCCCAACCCACAAAATAAAACCAAAGTGGCTTTGATTGCCCATGGTTATAAAGGCAGTGCCACGTCTATGGCCGCTTCGGCTAAATTATTCTTTGACGATGGGTATACCGTTTTAATGCCCGATGATCGCAGTCATGGCTTGAGTTCCGGTAAATATATTAATTTCGGCTGGTTAGACCGGTTGGATTACTTGCACTGGCTGCAAAAAATTTTAGACCGCATGGGCCCAGACATTCAAATTGTCTTATACGGCATCAGTATGGGCGGCGCCACCGTTATGATGATGAGTGGTGACGATTTGCCCCAGCAGGTCAAGGCAATTATTGAAGACTGCGGGTATGCCAGTGTCGAAGAAGAATTGACCTATCAGTTAAAACACTTTTACAATCTGCCCAAATATCCATTGATGCCCATCGTCAGCAGCATCAATAAAATCGTTTTGGGCTTTTCGTTAGCCCACGGGTCCGCTGTGGCCCAACTCCGGAAAAATAAAACGCCGATTTTCTTCATCCATGGGGAAAAAGATGATTATGTCCCCACCAGCATGTGTCTTGAAAATTTCCAGGCCACCAGCGCACCTAAAGACATGTGGATCGTCCCTAACGCCGCTCATGCCAAAAGTTACTGGACCGAACCTGAGGAATATACCAACCGGATCAAAGCTTTTTTGCGTCAGTATGTGCCGGCGGAAACGCCAGCTCAGCCCGACTGATCACTTTGTCCCCAAAAACCAGGCCCTCGGCTTTAAATAATTTCTCCGCGGCACTGCCCACCACCTGGGTGGATAAACTATCGGTAAACCCGCCAATGGCGCCGCTTACCAACGGAATCAACTTCGCCGCTGCGGTGGCTGTTGTGACTGTAAAACGCCGCAACAAGAAGTGCCGCAAATACTGATTAACTTTATCCAAAACCGCTTGGGAAAGATGGGCGGTAATATAACGAGACCCTGAGGCGATCAGGGCCTTTTTTAGATTGCTGCTGGCGGCGTTGCCGGCCAAGGTGGCCAACATCACGGTCTGCACCCGGGGGTCGTCTAACTCATAGCCCCGCAAGTAAGCAATGCCCGCCACCAGGCGCAAATCCAGGTACAGCACCGAAACCAGCTCCGTGGGCAGACTGGCGGGGATGGTGATCAAGCCCCCTAAATTGGTGACAAACCCACTGGCCCCGGCCATCAGGCGCATTTGTTTGGTGAGTTGTTGAATAGCTATTTCCGGGTCATGATACTGGGCCATATACTTCTCCGTCAGTTTGGGAATACTTTTGGTGCTGGCTTTACCAGCAATGACACTTTTGAAACTAAAATCGATGGCTTTATCTAAAGTACTGTGATTAATTTTAGACATTGATTTTCTCCTTACACAAACTTAAGGGACATGTACACAGGTGGCTTTATCATACCCGCCTGGCGACAATTTGCCATCCATCTTAAGTGCCATTATTGCAAAGCGCGAATTTGGCGACTCACCGCCAAAAATTCTTGGTTAAAATCCGCATTGTCTGGTTCCTGGGTCAAAGCATTCAATAATTGGGCCTGCCGATTTTGCAAACGCAATAAATCCTCAGCTTTGTTTTGAGCTACATCCGGTTTGCCTATTGGGTTTGGCCGATTTTCCTTGGGGTCAAATAACCTTTTAGCCTGAGGATCGATTTGCAGATAACGCTGGGCGATAGCCTTTACGAAATAGCGATCATGGCTGATCAATACGACCGTGCCCCGATAAGTCACCAACAGCTGTTGTAGCGCCTCCAGTGCGACGATATCCAAGAAATTGGTGGGTTCGTCTAAAATCAAACAATTAGCGGCACTGACAAAGAGCTTGGCAAAACTGACTTTGACCCGTTCACCACCGCTCAAGACCCCCACTTGTTTAGCCAACGCTTCATTCTTGAAGCCTAAGCGGGCCAACACTGTTTTGATGGTGGTCTCATCTTGATAAGCAGTGGCTAACACGTTGGCATACACCGATTTGCTGAGATCTAGATTATTTAAATCCTGTTGAAAATAACCGATTTTGGCCGCAGGATTGACAAAAATCGCCGGGGACTTTTGTGTCAATATAGCCTGGATCAAAGTGGTCTTCCCGCTGCCGTTAGGCCCAGTTAACGCCAGTTTATCCCCTCCCCGTACTTTGACAGTCACGTCCTGCAATAACAACTGTTGGCCTTGATACAAGTCAAAATCCTTGATTTGCAGCAAAGTCCCCCGCTGCAAAGCCGTTTCATTATTCAAAGCCATTTTAATGGGTTTTTGCATTTCCGGTTTGGCCACGGCTGTCAATTGGGTGGCCCGTTTTTCAATGGCCTTAGCCGTTTTCGCTAACTTCGCTTCTTTTTTATGGAAATAGGGCTTGGCTTTGTAAGCCTCTTGGCTATCCAATTTGTTTTGGGGGATTTTAGCAGCCCGATTAGCTTTGACCTGGCGTTTGGCCGCCGCTTTTTCCAATTGTAATTTCTTGGTTTCATACTGTTCATAGGCGTGCCACTGATGCTGTTGCGCCTGTTTTAATTGGCTTTGATAGGCCGAATAATTACCCTTATAACGCTGTAATTGGCCGCCGTCCAGGGCCCAAATCGTGGTGGCGATATGGTCTAAAAAGGCCCGGTCGTGGGAAATCAGGATCAGGGTCCCGGGATAATTGGTTAACTTGGCCTCCAGGGATTCAATATTAGCGGTATCTAAGTTGGCGGTGGGTTCATCTAAAAACAGCAATTCAGCCTGACTGGCAAAGGCCAGATCCAAGTAACGCTGCACGATCTCACCGCCACTTAAGGCCTCCGAAGCTTTAATTTGGGGCACCAAATACTTGGACGCACTGGGCACGATGGGGCTGTGGTGGGGGTCACTGAGCAATTTGAGCAAGGTGGTCTTCCCGGCGCCATTGGGCCCCACGATACCAATGCGGTCGCCGCTATGAAAGCCCAGTTGCTTGATATGAAATAAGTTCTGGGCGCCGATGGTTTGGGTTAAATCTTTAGCTTGATAATACGACATAAAAAAATCTCCTATTCACTTCAGAATAAGAGATCGACGTACGCCTAAATAAACGAAACTTGTCCGTTGAGTTGAAGTGGCGGTGAGTCAATCTAAAAATCTGAAGTAGTCAGTTTGAGACAATAGCCTGAATTTAAACAGACTATTAGAACACGTTTAAAAAGCATGTTCCGATCATCAATTGCAACGACGCTGGGCGTCACTGCCTGGTCAACTTCAAATTTAGATTCTCATCGGTCCACTTCGCCTCCTGTTTTTCTTTAAACTAACAAAACTTTTTTAAATTGTCAATACATTGACTACCCACGGGTATTGAAAATACGGTATTCTAGAAGTAGCGCAAAGGATGTGATTGATTTGGCTCATAAATATATTGATAAAAACGACAACCACGGTTTTTGGTGGTGGACTTGGCGGCTATTGGCCCTGGCAGTGGTGGTCACCGCGGTTTTTTACGGCTTCTTCTACTTGCTGGCTGGTGCCTTGAGCGCCTTGGTCTTAGGGGTCATTGCCCTGGCGTTATTGATTCTACTGGTACTGGGCATTTTCACCATTGGCCCGATTGTCATCACCATTTTTCTGGTCCTCTTACCCCTAGCTATCTTAGTCCTAATTATCATGGGTTTGATTATCTTACTGTAATACAGGAGGTTTTTTGAATGGCAAAACAAACTTATATTTTGACCATTGACGAAGGCACCACCAGCACCCGGGCTTTGATCCTGGATCACCAAGGTGAAATCGTGGCCAGTTCCCAGCAGGAATTCACCCAAATTTTCCCCAAACCGGGTTGGGTGGAACACGACCCCTTGGAAATTTGGCACGCTGTCCAAGCCACGATTGCGAAGGCCTTTACCACGTCTAATATTGCCCCCAGCATGATTGCGGCCATTGGCATCACCAATCAGCGGGAAACCACCGTCATCTGGGATAAACACACCGGTTTGCCCATCTATAACGCCGTGGTCTGGCAGTCCCGCCAAAGTAATCCCGTGGCCAACAAATTGGCGCAATCCGGCTACCAGCAACTGATTCACGAGAAAACTGGGCTAACCATCGACCCTTATTTTTCCGGTACCAAGGTCCGCTGGATCTTAGATCAGGTCCCCGGGGCTCAAAAACGGGCGGAAAAAGGCGAGTTGTTATTTGGCACCATTGATACATGGCTGACTTGGCAACTCACTGGCGGTGCGGTGCACATTACCGACTACACCAATGCCAGCCGTACCATGTTATTTAATATCCACAAGTTAACTTGGGATCAAGATATCTTAAATATCCTACATATCCCGCAAGCCATGCTGCCCGAAGTCACCGGTAATTCGGAAATTTATGGCCATACCAAAGCCTATCAATTCTTCGGCAGCGAAGTCCCCATCGCCAGTCTGGTGGGGGATCAACAAGCTGCCCTCTTTGGTCAATTAGCCTTAAAACCTGGCATGGTTAAAAATACCTATGGCACTGGCGCCTTCTTAGTGATGAACACGGGGACCCAGGCTAAATTATCCCGGCATAATTTGTTGACCACCATCGCTTATGGTATAGACGGTCAAGTCTACTATGCCCTGGAAGGCAGCATTTTCGTGGCGGGTTCGGCGATTCAATGGCTGCGGGATAGTTTGAAGATGATCACCAGTGCCCAAGAAACCCAAGCCCTGGCCGAAGCACCAGCAACGAATCCCCATTTGTATATGGTCCCGGCCTTTACCGGCCTAGGGGCCCCTTATTGGGATGCCGACGCCCGGGGCAGTATCTTTGGCATCACCCGCCAAACCAGTCGGGCCGATTTAGCCCGGGCCACCCTGCAGGCTTTGGCCTTTCAAACCCGGGACGTTTTAGCCGTTATGCAGGCCGATACGGGCATCGCGATCCCCGAGCTAAAGGTGGATGGCGGCGCGGCCCGCAACGATTACTTGATGCAATTTCAAGCCGACATTTTAAATATTCCCTTGCAACGGGCTCATATTTTAGAGACCACCAGCCTGGGGGCAGCTTACCTGGCTGGTCTAGCCGTGGGCTTTTGGCAAGATCTAGTGGAGCTATCGACCATGGCCACCGCTGGTCAGCGCTTTACCCCAACGATGGCAGCCCCCGAAAAAGAACAACGTTATGCGGGCTGGCAAAGTGCGGTAGCGGCCACCCAAAAATTCAAACCACAACAAGATGCCTAGGAGGGAAATTATGTCTGATAAATACATTTTAACCGTTGATGCCGGCACAAAATCCATCCGGGGCATCGTCTTTAATCATCAGGGGGAAATTATTGCCCGGGAAATAAAAAACTTGCCGGCTATTACCCCCCAACCTGGTTGGGTGGAACAAGATCCGGTTTTACTCTTTGATACGGTCCAAACGGTGATTGCCGATGCTTTGATCGGCGCCCACATTGAAGCGGACCAAATTGAAGCCTTGGCCATTGCCAACCAGCGGGAAACCACCATCGTTTGGGATAAGACCACCGGCCAGCCGGTTTATAACGCCATCGGTTGGCGCTCTACCCAATCGAAAGCTATCGTTAGCAAACTAGCTGAAACCGCGGATCGTCAGCTGATCCGCAAAAAAACTGGCTTGCGCCTAGACCCCATTTTTTCCGCCAGCAAGATCCGCTTTATTTTAGATCATGTCCCTGATGGCCAACAGCGGGCTGAACAAGGAGAGTTGCTGTTTGGCACAGTCAATACTTGGCTGGCTTGGCAATTAAGTGCTGGGGAAATCTTCAGCACCGATTACACCAATGCCAGTCGGACGCTGTTGTTTAACATCAATACCTTGCAATGGGACGAAGAGCTGTTGCAACTATTCAATATCCCCCGGCAGATGCTGCCTAAAGCAGTGGCCAATGACCAAATTCTAGGTACCACCAGCAGTCATCAGGTCCTATCCCAGGGTATTCCCATTGCGGCCATGATCGGCAGCCAGCAAGCGGCCTTATTTGGCCAAACCGCCTTTGATCTAGGCATGGTGAAGGCTACCTATGGCACCGGGGGGTTCATCGTCATGAACGCTGGTACCACCCCTAGCTTGTCCATGAACAACCTTTTGACCAGTGTGGGGTATAGTTTCAAGGGGGTCACCAATTACGTCTTAGAGGGGGGTATTTTGACCGCTGGGGACGCGGTGGATTGGTTTGTGGACCAGCTACACTTCTTGGATAGCTTCCAAGACGCTGAAGTGGCCGCCAAAACGGCCACCAGTGCCGACGAGTTATACTTCGTGCCGGCCTTCAACGGCTTGGCCGCCCCTTATTGGGATCCAGATGTACGAGGCGCCTTTTTGGGATTGACCCGGGGATCTAGTCGGGCAGACTTGGTCAAAGCCGCCATTCAGTCCATTGCCTACCAAACCGAAGACATCCTCACCACCATGGCCCAGGATACCAACTTACCCCTGGCCCAGATTCGCGTGGACGGCGGCGCCTCTAAGAGTGATTATCTCCTGCAGTTTGCCGCCGATATCACCCATATCCCGGTGCAACGCTCCCAAAGCCAAGAAACCACAGCCCTGGGCGCAGCCTTTATCGCCGGTTTAAATACCGGCTATTATCAAGACTTTGCCCAGTTACGCCAGCTGAATACCGGGGGTAAGATATTCACCCCCACCACTGATGCCCAAACCCGCAGTCGCCTGATTGGTGGCTGGCACCAGGCCATTGGGGCCGCGGAAACTTTTAAAAGCTAAAAAATAAGACGTGCTGCAATTTCGCAGCACGTCTTTTTATGGCCATCACGCTACCATTGCGGCAACGCTAAGCTTGTGTTTCTTTATGTTCTTTAACATCAACCAAAGGACAACCGGCGTCATGACAGCCATCACACACGGGTTTACGGTCCTTTTTAAGATAACGTGACCAAATGACGTAGCCAACGGCGCCAAAGATCAACACTGCAAATACAATTGTTGCAATCATAGTGTTTCCTCCTTAGATTACAGTTGGGCGGTAGATAGGCTTTCAGCCGCACTGACCCGTTTTGGTTTATAAACTAAGCCATAAATGACAACTGCTAAAACAGCTAAAGCCACGCCGGTGCCGACAGTAAAGCCGCCGCCTTCAAGGCTCCAATGGGCTAATTGATAAATGATGAAGCTGACCACATAAGCCAGTGAACACTGATAACCCACAGCGGTCATGGTCCACTTGGCAGTGCCGAATTCCCGACGCATAGCGCCGATAGCAGCAAAACAAGGGGCACATAACAAGTTGAAGATCAAGAAAGAATAACCAGCGGCTGGTGTGAAGGCTTGGCGCAATAATGGCCAGATCTGACGGCCATTTTCAGCCAAGTTATGGGAACGGCTGAATAATACCCCAAAGGTCCCCACAACGTTTTCTTTGGCAACTAAGCCGGTAATGGCAGCGACCGTGGCCCGCCAGTTACCCCAGCCTAATGGCACAAAGATTGGGGCAATGAAGCTGCCCATAATGGCCAACATACTGTTTTGTTCGGAAACCATTTGGAAAGTGAAGTTGAAGTTTGACAATACCCAAACCAAGACACAACTGGCGAAGATGATCGTCCCAGCCTTTTTGATAAAGGATTTGCTACGTTCCAACACTTGCCGGCTCACATTCATAAATTGAGGAATATGATAAGTTGGCAACTCCATGATGAACGGCGCAGGATCGCCGGCAAACAATTTGGTTTTCTTCAAGAAGATACCAGAACCCACAATGGCCCCGATACCCACGAAGTAAGCCGAAGGGGCTACCCAAGACATGGTTGGGAAGAAGGCCCCAGCTACCAAGGCGATGATGGTCAATTTGGCTGAACAGGGCATGAACGTGGTGATCATGATGGTCATGTGCCGGTCTTTTTCATTTTCAATAGTCCGACTAGCCATGATCCCAGGTACGCCACAACCGGTGGCAACTAACATGGGAATAAAGGATTTGCCGGATAAGCCAAATTTACGGAACAGGCGATCCATGACAAAGGCGATCCGGGCCATATAGCCGCAATCTTCCAAAATACCCAAACAGATGAATAGAACGATCAATTGTGGTAAGAAGCCAATTACAGATCCTAACCCACCAATGACCCCGTCTAACAATAAGCCCTGCATCCAAGCAGCCACATGCCAACTGGCTAGTAACGGCGTAATAGTGTTTGGGATCAATTGGCCAAACAAGACATCATTGACCCAATCGGTCCCCATGGTCCCAACGGTTTGAATGGACAGGTAATAGACCAACCACATGACCACTGCAAAAATTGGCAAGGCCAAAAAGCGGTTGGTGACGATCCGGTCAATTTTATCACTGGCGCTCAAGGAGAAATCATTCTTCTTAACCACAGCTAGATTTACAATGCGTGTAACCAAAGCATAACGTTCATTAATGACGATACTTTCACTGTCATCATTGAAGACCTTCTCGGCGGTGGCAATGATATCTTCCACATCTTGACGTTGGTCGTCGGTCATTTTAACTTGTTCACCGACTTTAATATCCCGTTCAAACAACTTGATGGCAAACCAGCGCTTGCGATCCATTGGGACCAGCGGACAGATAATATCTTCAATTTCACTAATTGCCGCTTCAAAGCGGGCGTCATAACGGGGATAACGGTCAGCATCTTGTTCAGCACTAGCGGCTTGAACCGTTTTAGCCACGGCTTCTTTTAAGCCTTGACCCTTTAGCGCACAAATACCTACCACTGGAGCACCCAGTGCGTAGGCCATTTTATCGAGGTTAAATTGTTTGTTTTGTCTAGCGACCACGTCCATCATGTTCATGGCAACCACAATCGGGACGCCGGTTTCCATGAGTTGAACACTTAAATAAAGGTTCCGTTCTACGTTAGTCGCATCAACAATATCTAAAATGGCATCGGGATGGGCATCAATCAGATAATCCCGGGCCACGATTTCTTCAGGGGTATAAGGTGCCAAGGAATAAATCCCGGGCAGATCTTGCAAGACAATACTCTTGTCTTTTTTCAAATAACCGCCTTTTTTCTCGACGGTAACACCAGGCCAGTTCCCTACATATTGACTGGCACCGGTCAGCGCATTAAATGCGGTGGTTTTCCCACTATTGGGATTACCAGCTAGGGCAAATTCCATATTAGTCATGGGTGTCCTCCTCAACTAAAACCAACTGTGCTTCTGACTTGCGTAAACTGAGTTCATAACCACGAATATTGACTTGAATTGGATCACCCAAGGGGGCTACTTTACGTACAAGTACAGAAACCCCTCTGGTAATACCCATATCCATTAAGCGACGTTTGATGGCACCCTTACCCAAAATGGCACCGACTCGACCAGTACCCCCAACAGCTAGCTTATCTAGGGATTCCCAGTCAGCGCGAGTTCCCTCACGCATGGGCTCTATGTAAACTAAGGCGGCAGTATCTTTATTTAAAGCAACCCGACTACCACGAATCATAACGATCATGGCATCTTTGGAAGATGAAATAACGTGCAATTCAGCACCGGACGCGAATCCTAAGTCCCTGAGATGCTGATCTTTATCTTGAAGTTTGGGATTGTTGGTCACAGAATAAACCATGCCAATTTGACCTTCTGTTAGTGGTATCATAGCCTCATCTCCATCTATCATGATGCAATATGTCAAAATTTTTAATTGAAAACAATTCTCAATTACTATACTAAAGTTATGACATTATCAATGAGAAGTCAATAAGATAATCTTAAAAAAGTAAGAAAATTTTATCATATAGATTGTACACAATCGTTATTTCACCGGGAATCCGCAATACTTAGTGGGATCTCATGACACTCTAACTGTAAGCGCATACAGCTTTAATATCGAAGTCGATTTCCTCATCGTTTTCATAGATTGTGAAATTGATAACTTTTCATCAGACTGTCCGTTGCAAAAAAATCCTGCTTAAGACTGAGCCTATTTTGACCATAATGTCTTAATTTGGACATAGGTATCTGTTATTCTGGTATCAAAGTCTGATTGCACTTCAGAAAGGAATAATTTCATATGTTCAAAAGACAGCTCCCTAAACCACTTAAATACGGCCTAGCTTTATTGGCCGCTTTGGGTATTGGCCTTTGGCTCACCCCAAAGCCGGCCCAGGCCGCAGCTTTAGACCAGCCCGTGGTTACCTTAGGCACTACCTTGACCCAAGATCAGCAGCAAGGCACCATTAGCACGCTGACTAAAAATCTCAATGACACTAGCAATTACAAAACCATTACGGTCACCGGCGCCACCTTGGTGAAATATTTGAATCCTTCCGGCAGTACTTTTACCAATAGTTCCAGTGTTTGGTCCAGTGCCGCCGTGGAAAAAACCAGTAGCGGCTCGGGCATCAATGTGACCATTCTCAATTACAATGGGAAAAACAACATCACCACCATCACCGCCGATCAATACAAAAATGCCGCCCTCACCGCCGGGGTTTCCGATGCGAACATCTACGTTACATCGGCAGTGCCCATCGACGGATCCGGCGCCCTGGCAGGGGTTTACGCCGCCTTTGATCAAAGCGGCAATGGGTTGAATCAACAACAAATCAACGCCGCCCAAGATGAACTCGGTACTTTGAGCGATATCAACCAAGCTAATAAGGGGAAAGATGGCTACTCCGATGCCCAGTTGAATAACGCCGTTACCGGTGCCAAAAGCGATATGGCCAAAGCCGGCACCAACGTTTCCGTGGGCCAAATCACCACCATCGTTAACAACCAACTGACTAAAAATAATATCCAAAACGTGATCAATAATAATCAAAAACAGCAAATCATCAATCTATTGGTGAAAGTCCGGGATTCCGGTGCCTTGAATTCATCCAATTTTAAAGCCCAGGCCCAAAAATTATCCGATAGCATTGTCGCCGATGCCAAAAATATCTTTAATAAATTCAATACCCAGGAGAATCGCAACTTCTTCCAGAAAATCTGGGATAATGTGGTTAACTTCTTCCATAGTATCTTTGGGTAAATTAAAGGCCGCCCCGTCAGCAAATGACCGGGCGGCCTTTTAGATTACATATTATCCATCGTCTGATTTAACAACTGGTCCACATAAACATTGCCGCTGTTATCCGCATGGCCTTTGGTCCAGATGAGCTTGAGGTTTTTAAACTGGGGCAAAAGAGCTGCCATGTCTTGCCATAACGCCACATTTTGCGGGGTCGTGCCATCGGCTTTTTTAAAGCCCCGGCGCTGCCAACCGGCGAGCCAGCCCAGGTTGATGCTGTCCAGTACATACTTGGAATCCAAGACACCCACCAGTAATTCCTGAGCTAGGCCTAAATCCAATAGTCGCTGTAACGCATTGCGTAACGCCGTTATCTCCATACGGTTATTGGTGGCGCCGAATTCCCCAGCTGAGTCGGACAGCTCTTGGCCCTGGTATTTGATCAAATAGGCCCAAGCGGCTTTGTCATTGCTTTTCACATGACCGCCGGCGACATTGCCGGTGTTCCGGGAACCCCCATCGGTATAGAAAATGGCTTTAGCGGCCTTCAGGTCTACTGGGGTATCGGTATTGGCTTTGCTGTGGTGGTGGGCTTTAGGGGTAGTATTGCTGGGGTCTTTGACGAAGGCCTCCGCACTGGCTTTATCTAGAAAACTTTTGTACCGCGCCCCCGTGTAACCCCGGACTAGTTTTTCGGTGGTGGGCCAATCGGTGAAGACCCCCACTTGCCGGCCCCGGGCCACGGCATAATATTTTTGTTTTGCCAAATTAATTAACCTCTACTTTGCTGTATATTTGTTTATAACTTTCATAAGTTTAAAAATCATTTTGAATTAATGACAGGTATGCCGGCCACTTCACTTATATAATAAACTTTGCTGAAATAGCCTAGTATTCATCATAAGTTTAGAAAGCGGGTGGTCCCCATGCGGAAAATAAGCTACTCGAAACTATTACAACTGGACCAACAAATCAAAAACCATCCCGGCCTGCGACCAGCCTATTTCACGGGCCCTTATTACAAGCAAGCCGGTGCTGGGCATGAGATTGCGCCTGAAATTCTCTGGCACAACGATGCAGAAATGGTTCATGACTTTGAGGCTATTTTACAGAACCCTCTCATTATACACTGGTTATTTGACTCGGTGGGTTTGGATTTTCAAAATCTCCGGTTAGACCCAATTGGCCAGCGTCTATTCTACCGTCGCCAAACTAACTTTTTTGTAGAAGCTGTCTTACTCTTGGTTCAAGATGAAACCATTTTAATCAGTACCCATAATTTTCGCGCGCTGCAACACAGTTTAGACCAGGATTCCGTTAATAATTTCGTCAGCAACTAAAGTAAAAAGCCTATTTCATTTCAAAGCTGCCAGCTGGCGGCCCGCAAAACGAAATAAGCTTTTTTTATTCAGCGGCTTTAGTAGTCGTTTTCTTCGCTGGTTCTTTTCTGGAATTGATGTAGCGGATCAAGACCACGATCAGGGCAATGGCCGAAATAGCCGTGGCGATCCAAAAGACGTTGTAAAAGGCCTGGACGAATTTATGCCCCAAACCCGGCGTGATTTGCGTCACCCCAGGCAACTGGAAGAATAACGCCGAAGAGGCAAAACTGATACCAATGGTCATCCCCAATGTCCGGGCAAAAGAGTTAAAGGAGCCCGCGATCCCGGCCAGCTTTTTATCCACCATCCCCATGGTCAAAGCATTGTTCGGCGATAGGAAAATGGCCATCCCCATGCCGTTTAACACAATTGGGATAATAATTTTCACCATATTCAAATCCGCCGGGAAGAAAGCGTACCCCACTTGGGACACCATCAAAATCACCAATCCGATCACGGTCATGAGCTGGCGATTGATTTTATCCGCTAAAACACCAGCGAAAGGCGTGGTGATCAACATCATCACGGATTGCAACATGATGACCAGCCCACTTTCGAAGGGACTCATACCGTTGTAACTTTGCAGGTAAAAAGGCAGCAGAATGTTGGAGATGGAATTCACCAGCATCACTAACATCAACGCAAATATCGAGGTCATGAACCCCCGATTCTTCAACACCTCCGGCGCGATCCAAGGCATGTTTGATTTATCATCTTGCACAAAGGAATAGATGGTTAACCCCCCGCCTACCACGAAGAAGAGCAACCCAATCCATAATTGGCCCTGACCGCTTTGAAAGAAAGAACCGCTTAAGAAGAATAAAATGATCCCCACGGTGAACAGATTCTGGCCGGTCCAATTCGCCCCTTTGGTAACTTCTTTGACGTGGGCCCAGGATTCTTTGGGGATGGGTAAAAACTTGAAGCCCAGCCAAAGGACCAAAGCCCCCAAGGGAATATTGATCAAATAAATCCACCGCCAACTGGCCACGGAAATAATGAACCCCCCTATCCCGGGACCGGAAATCGACCCAACAGAAATAAACATGGAAATCATGGCCAAAGCTTCAGCCCGTTTGGCATCAGGGAAGTACTCCGTGACGATCCCCATGGAATTGGCCATGATCATCGCCGCCCCAATGGCCTGAATCACCCGGCCAAATAAAATAATTATAAAATTCGGGGCGAACCCGGTAATCCCTGAGCCCACCACAAAGGCGATACCGCCCGCTAAGAAGACCACATTTTTAGATAAAATATCGCCAATATGGCCAAACATCACCAATAAAATGGCCGTGGTAATTAACCCGATTTGAACGATCCAAGTGGCCATACTACTTGAAATGTTTAATGAAATCGCAATTTTTGGTATTGCTAAATTAGTACTGGAACCTGATAACGATGTGAGAAACGAAAACATGCCCAAGGCAATAATTATTGAAAGACTTTTCCGCCGACTGTCAGCCATCACGATAACCCCCTATCGATCGATTTGCGATATACTTACATCATTTATACCACTTTAACGGAAAAAATTAGAGGATATCGACTTATAAACGGACACTTACAAGTGCTTTGAAAATTAGCTGCTGGATAACTACCTTCTATGTGTTGAGTATCAAGCTCTCATCGAGGCTAAAAATTTCAGCAAACTAGTAGCTTACAGACTACATATTAAATTCCAATTACATTTCTTCCGGCGCAACAAGTTGTAGCTTGGGTCTGCTATACTTAGTTCAGATTTTATAATTGGGAGGTATACCAAAATGAAGAAATTTCTATTAGGTTTTCTTGCTGCTCTTGGTTTAGGTCTAACATTGACCACTGCTAAACCAGTTCAAGCTGATTCCGTGGCGATCCCCTTTCGAGACAGTGCTTTTTTGAGTTATCCTTATACTGATAAAGACTATCCTGTCTATCTGTTTTCACCAACAGATAGCTATGTTCCTGGACTTTCCGCCTGGAAAGTGACGAATACAATAAAAGTCCAACCCTATTATCCAGCACCCTGGGAAAATGTCATTTATCCTTCGGAACAGGCCTTTGAAGTAGGCCCCAATCTTTGGTTGACAAATATGCAAGCCTTTCTTTTACCAGTTGGGGAAGTGGTCAGCCAGCCTATAAGTAAACCAGAAGACAGTACCGCTTTTGGTAAAATCGAAGCAACCGTTAGTAGCGAAACCCCAGTTGCACTTTGGGCAACACATGATTACAAGACGCCAGTACAATGGGTAGCACCAAATAGCGGATGGCATATCATCCGCTATTACTACTCAGACGATTCTGGTCTTTGGTTCGACCTAGGTTCTAATCAATGGATTCCAGCTTATTATGTTAACAATCAAGTTTATGCTTAATGCTCTTAAATTTCGAAATTCTGATCTATTGTCAACCGTGACCCCCCACTGAAGTGAGGGGCTTGAAGTGCTTACTTCAAGTCTGGTTGTCTAGACTCAGTGTTTTTTGAACACTACGTTATCTCGGTGATCACACCTGAGAATGATACCCTAGTTCCCAGCTCTGTGCGGGCACTGTAAACAGTCCTAAGGTCAATGGGACCGTCAACCCGTGAGAAAATCAATGCCAGTCATTGATTAAGCTTTGATAACATTGTCGAAGGGTAACCTCACGAACTCAAGTTTGATGAACTTGACGCCGTGGTCAGGTCACTTTTACCTGACGATCAAATTTCATCAAAGGAGGGCACCATGCAAAATCGTGTTTTTGTCATCAATCGCCAGGGTGAGCCACTGATGCCCTGTAAACAACAAAAATGTCGTAAATTATTACAATCTGGCAAAGCTAAAGTTGTCAAGAAAGAACCTTTTACCATTCAACTGCTATTTGGCTCTGCTGGTTATAAACAACCTGTCTCAATTGGCGTAGATTCTGGTCAGCATCATATCGGTCTGGCTGTTACTTCTCAGGATAAAGTCCTATTTCAAGGGGAAGTCAGTCTACGTCAAGATGTAAAAAAATTACTGGATACCCGGCGAAGCTATCGGCGTGGTCGCCGCAATCGTAACACCAGATACCGACAAGCTAGATTTTTAAACCGGGCCAAGCCGGCGGTCTGGCTGCCGCCATCGGTTGCCAATAAAGTCCAGCACAATATTAATTGGATTCAGCGACTTCAGGCAGTCCTGCCTAAAGCAGAACTGCATATCGAAGTGGGCAAGTTCGATATGGCAAAAATGAAACAACCAGATATTACCGGTTTAGGCTATCAGCAAGGCGACTTATATGGCTATGAAACGGCTAAGCAATATGTCTTAGACCGGGATAACTATACCTGCCAGATCTGCCAGGGCAAAAGCAAAGACCCAAAGCTCAAGATTCATCATATCATCTACCGGTCCAATGGCGGTACGAACCGAGTGAGCAACCTGCTCACGGTGTGTGCTACTTGTCATACCCAGGTCAATCATCAGCCTAGGGGCAAGCTTTTTGTCTTGCAGGCTAAGAAATTTCAAAGTCATCGTTCTTTAAAAGGAGCCACCTTCATGAACATCCTACGAAGAAGGCTATTCACGGCCTTTCCAGAAGCAAAGTTCCAGTATGGGGCCCGGACGACTTTAGACCGGGCCAAGTTAGACTTAGAAAAAGCCCACTACAATGATGCCGTGACCATCAGCAGCATTCAAAGAATCAGCCAACGGCCAACAGCTGTAGTGATGTTCCACCAATTCCGCAAAAAGAAACGCTCCCTGCATGAAGCTACAACCCGTAAAGGTCGTAAAACACCCAACCGGGCCAGTAAGCGAAATGCCAAAAACACGAAAGCCGTCAGCGGGTTTCACCTCAATGACTATGTCCAACTACCTAATGGCCAGAGGGGCAATATTTCTGGATTCAGCGGTCAGTATAATTGTTATGTGAAAGCAGGTGATGGGCATTATTTGACCATAAGTTCCAAATACAAACCCATCAGTCTAAGCAAACTTAAAGTGATCCGACATCAAAATAATTGGAACGTTACTGAGATAAAAGTTATGACTTATGAAATGTCCTAATTTAACTTTCTGCGAAAGTTAGGGCTATCCCTCCCCTGACTGAAGTCAAGGGGATTCCCGCCCATTCTCATTGAATAATTACTATTGCTAATTTCCGTAAAAAAAAGGGGGCTCTCCATTTCTGGATAACCCCCTTTTTTTCGCTTTAATACTGAACGTCACCATTTTGTAAATAGTTTGCAAAGGTATCAATAGAGTCATCGCGCTGTCCTGAAATCATCTCTAACCGGCCTAACGTAAATCTATCAAAATCTGAAGAAAAGGCGGTTGCGACCTTATTATCAAAATTCAAGCATGCCAAATAATCATTGTTTTTGCAAACCATTGGTGACAAATAATTATGACTGCCAAAAGGATAAGCACAAAAGTTAATTTCTGTATTCAGATTACTCAAAGCGTCTTTATTGTTGTTCCAAGCAGCCCATTGAGGCCAATATTGGCCATCTCCCATGGCCATATGATGCGCAGTATGATTCCCAGTTTCAAAACCATCCGCAACTAACTGTGTGGCAATATCGGAATTAGCCTGAAGATTATCACCAGCCCAGAAAAACATCCCTGACAATTTACGTTCAGTTAAAATTGAATCAACCTGACGCCAACTTGTATAACCATCATCGAACGTTAATACAGCAACTTTTCCAATACTATTTTGATTAGTTTTCAACATTTCATACGCTTGCGCCATCGTAATGATGGTATAGCCCAGCTGTATTAGCCAATCTAACTGTTTTGTAAACTCGTCAAAAAGCATGATGAATCATCAACTGTTACATAGTTAGCCATAAAACCATGTTCGAATAACTTCAGTCTAAACCAAGCCAGCTTATTTGTAAATAACTTTTCATAAAACTGTTATCAAGAAGTTGACTTTAAGCGATATAACGCCTATAATAATAACCATAAGAATAAGGAGGGTGCGTATCGTGTCCAGCGAAAATAAAATTCCTCAACAAATATTAGTTTCACGTTCTAAACTCGGTTTGACCCAAGGCGAGTTGGCCGAACGGATCGGCGTCTCCAAGCAATCTGTCTCTAACTGGGAGACCGGCTCCAAGACGCCCCGCATGGGTGTTTTACAAAAAATGGCAGACTTATTTAACGTCAGTGTTGGTTATCTAACCGATGGTCAACCGGATGAGGCTGATTCTGAAATCTTACCCATCTACCGCAAATTAACAACAACCCGTCAACATAAGGTTTATGATTTCGCCAACAATCAGTTGATTGAACAAAAGAAACTTGAAGCCCTTACTCAACCTAGACATGCGGTTCGCCCCGCTAAAGACACGGCTGACCAAACAGACGCCGATAATCCCGATGCTTTGAAGGAAATCGACTGGTACGGTTACGTCTCTGCGGGTACCGGTGAATTCATGATCGACTTTGGTAAAAAAGATCAAGAACTCCCCGCCAGCCAAATTCCCCGGGAAGCTGATTTTTGTCTAACCGTAAACGGGAACAGTATGGAACCAGTCTTCAAGGATGGCAGCTTAGTATTTGTCAAACGGCAAGAAGAACTCTCAAACGGGGCCATCGGCGTGGTCATTGTGGACAATGACGCCTTTTTAAAACGCATTTGGTTTGAAACTGACCATGCCCGCTTGGAATCGTTCAATCCCAAGTACCCTGACCGGATCATCAGTGATTTTCAAGATTTCCGCATCGTGGGTAAAGTTGTTTTATAACCCGCTAATTTTCGCCATAAAAATAGCGCTGGCAAACCTGGCTTCAAACAGGTTTGCCAGCGCTTATTTATTTAGGCCGCAGCCTTGCGCTTAGGATATTTAGCCGCGAAGACCACATAGCCTAAACAAAGCACTTCTAAGACTAAGGTCAATACAAAGACACTGCGATACCCGGTGACACTGGCGATCATCGCCCCTAACATGGGCCCCAGGACACTGCCCATGGCTTGAAATGACTGGGAATAACTGAAGATACGCCCAAAAGCATCCGCCGGCGAATTCAAGGTCATCAAGGTTTGATAAGCCGGAATAACCGCCGCATCTGATAAACCAAACAAGAATCTTAAGAAAATAAATTGTTTCACATCTTGCAAGAAGATCATGGGTACCAAGACTAAAACTGCGGTAATTAAGCCGATATTTAAAATCTTTTGCGGACCCACGTGGTCAATGACCCGCCCCATTAACGACGCGGCGATCAAAGTGGCCATCCCCGGGGCTGCTGAAACCACCCCACTGATCAAGGCCACATCCCCACGGCCATGGAGCAATTGCCGAACAAACAAACTGACAATAGGCTGAATGGAGCTAGCCGAAGCCTGCACCACCAATGTGGTGATAAAAGTCCCGATCAACACCCGGGGAGCCGTCAATTGATGGAAAACTTTTTTAATTGGGCGCATGGCAGCCGCCGCAATGGGTTTGAAGTCTTCATGAACAAAGAAAATAGTGGTCAAAAATACCACTAACATTAAAAAGCCAGCAATGAAAAAGGACGCCCGGTAACCAAAGCTATCCGCTAAAAAGCCCCCGATCAACGGTCCCAATAAGGTCCCAGTGACCTGGCCCGTGGCTAGCGTTCCCATGGCTTGGCCCTTTTTATCCCGGGGCGATTCAGTGGCGATCATGGCCTGGGCATTGTTGATATACCCAGAAAAGCCCCCTTGAATCCCCCGTAACACGATCAATAACCAGACATTTCGCGTAAAGCCAATGGCGGTGATGGTCACGGCCATGACCCCGGCCGCCCGCAGGCACATCACCCGGCGGCCCTTACGATCAGCAAGGCGCCCCCAAGCCGGGGAAACCACGGCCTTGGCCAAGAAGGTAATGGCAAAGGCCGTCCCGCTTAAGATGTTTAATTGCCAGGGGGTAAATTTACCCAAGGTATCAATAAATAATGGTAGAAATGGCATGGTCATGGAGTTCCCAAAGCCGGTGATAAAACAGCCGAACCACAAAACGGCTAAGTTACGCTGCCAGCCACGCCTGAAATAATTCCCTAAAACAGTCTTCATTACACTCACCTAAATTCCATATAAGCATAATCATACCTATTTTTAAGGTTGAAATCAATTGGCCTAGGTTGAACGTTATCACAATAAAAAGACCGCTACTAGAACTAAAAAGTTCCAGAAACGGTCTTGATATACTTATGCTTGAATTATCAACTTAGTCCAACAAGCGTATTAACGGGATCGATGGGGTGTTTGCGGGGTTTCCCGCAGATTATTGGTGGTGGTGTCAAAGCCCCGCAGTTGCCCTTTAAATTCATCCGGGAAGGTTTGCACATCCCCAGAGTCCGTCTTAAAGGCATCGATTTCTTCAGAAAGATGAATGGTATAATCCACGGCCTCGCCGTGTTCGCCCATATCCAGCCCCTGGACTTCTTCGGCTTCATCCACCCGCATCCGAACCACTAAGCGCAGCCCTAAAATGATCAAGGTCCCCACAATGGACACGATGGCAATGGTGGCAAAGGTGCCGATCAATTGAATCCCAAATAATTTAACACCGCCACCGTAAAAGAGCCCGTTGGTGGTCACCACTGGGTTCACGGACTTGGTGGCAAACAGCCCCACGGCAATACTACCCACGATCCCAGAGACCCCGTGGCAGCCAAAGGCATCCAAGGTATCGTCCACGCCGACTTTTTCTTTAAAGAAGTTGACCCAGATATAACTGACCACGGTGCACAACAGACCGATCCAAAAGGCCCCCAACACCGTCACATAACCTGTAGCTGGTGTAATGCCCACCAGGCCACACAAGGTCCCGGTACACACCCCGATCAAGGTAGGTTTACCCAAGCGGATAATATCTAAGACCATCCAGGTAATCATGGCCGACGCTGTGGAAACCGTGGAGGTAATGGCCGCTTGCATGGCCACATTGTCCACCCCCAAGGCAGAACCGGCATTAAAGCCATACCAGCCGATCCAAAGAATCGCCGTCCCCAACAGGACCCAAGGAATGTTATAGTGCTCCTCTTCTTTACCATAATCTAGGCGTTTGCCTAAGAAAATCGATAACATCAAGGCGGTGATCCCCGCGTTGATATGGACCACGGTGCCCCCGGCAAAATCCAAGACCCCTAAGCCGGCTAAGATACCGTTGGGACTCCAGACCATATGTACCAAAGGATAGTAAATCAAGATAGACCATAACACAATGAACCACATCAAGAAATTAAAGCGTAAGCGCCCCACCACGGCCCCCACGAACAAAGCTGGGGTGATGATGGCAAACATCATCTGGAACAACATATAAACGCCCGTGGGGATCTTAGTGGCCGTTAGCGTGGTCAAATTCAAACCACTCATGAACCAATGGGATACCGTGCCAATGATGCCGCCGATATTCCCATTAAAGGATAGCTCATACCCAAAAGCCACCCATAACAAGACCGCGATCCCACAAATAAAGAAGACTGAAAACATGGTATTGACCACATTACGCCGGGACACCAACCCCCCATAGAAAAAGGCCAAGCCTGGTGTCATAAAGAGCACCAAGATGCTGGAAATCAGAACAAAAGCCGTATTCGCACCACTCATAATCGATTCCTCCATGTGAACTAAGTTTAATATGTTAGCTATATTAACACAAGATTAGAAATATACCAATAGTTTTTATTTGGTGTTAGGTCCTGATTTAACAACGAATTGATGGAGATACCGCTTTTATCAACGCCGACATTTTTTGAAAATTTTTGTGTTCAATTTACACCGTATGTTACTTATCCTGTCATAGCCACGACATTGGCCAACTACCCACCCAAGGGCCGCTATCCGGGTAAAAGCCGCCCTTTTCCCCACTGGAACTTTATAGACCCAACTGACGCTAGCGCTTTCAAGAAACGAAGTCCAGACTTTGGTTGGATGGACAATTTGCTGGCAGTAGCTTAATATACCTATATTACGTGTATCACAAATCGATGCCCTAATATGTTCTTAACGGTCTAAATTCGAAGCACCACCATGGACTGGATGGTACGCCATTTGGACATATTCAGAAAGCGAATTCAAATGCTGGAACTCAAGCATATCAAAAAGTATTACCAAGTGGGCGACACGACTACCAAGGCTTTGGACGATGTTTCGGTCTCTTTTCGCCAACAGGAATTCGTCGCCATCCTGGGGCCGTCCGGTTCCGGGAAAACGACCCTATTAAACATGATCGGTGGCCTGGATCGTTATGATTCCGGGGACTTGATCATTGAAGGCAAGTCCACCAAGACGTTTAAAGACGCGGATTGGGATGCCTATCGCAATAATTCCATTGGGTTTATTTTCCAAAGTTATAATATTATCGGTCACTTGAGCATTTTGGATAACGTGGAAATGGGGATGACCCTTTCCGGTGTGCCCAAGGGGGAAAAACAACAACGAGCTGAAGATGCCCTGACCCGGGTGGGCTTGGCCGAACACATGCACAAGCGGCCTAACCAACTCTCCGGGGGCCAAATGCAGCGGGTGGCCATTGCCCGGGCCATCGCCAACGACCCTGAGATCCTCTTGGCCGACGAACCCACCGGGGCCTTGGATTCCGTCACCAGTGAAGAAATCATGCAGCTGATCAAGGACCTGTCTAAAGAACGCTTGGTCATCATGGTCACCCATAACCCTTCATTGGCCAAGGAATATGCCGATCGAATCATCAACTTTGCCGATGGTAAAATTCAAGACGATTCCGCCCCTTATGCTGAACATGAAGCTGACGACCACTTCACCCTAAAGCGCACCAAAATGAGTTTTTGGACGGCCTTGAAACTATCCTTCACCAATATCAAAACCAAAAAGGGCCGAACCTTCTTGACCATGTTCGCCTCCAGTATCGGGATCATCAGTGTGGCCATCGTGTTAGCCCTGTCCACGGGTTTTCAAACCCAAATTGATAAAACCGAAGGAGAAACGCTGGCCCAGTATCCCATCACTATTGCCCGCCAAGGCCAAGACACCTCCCAGCAGCCCGAACAGCAAAAGGGCTTTTCTAAAAGTAATCGGGTCACCGCTAAAACTAGTGCTTCGGATAAGGCCCAACATTTGAACAAAATAGACCAAAACTATTTGAATTACTTAAATGGCTTGGATAAAAAACTGGCTAAAAATATCAGTTATACCTATGCCACCGGGCTGAATTTAGTCCGGGACGTCAATGGCCAGTACAAGCCTGTGAAGTTCTCCAATAGCAACCCTGAAAATACCGGGGCGGACCGGGGGGCCATGATGGCCACCTTAGGGGTAGGCGGCTCCGTTTATCCCGTGGATCGTTACGGCAAGCAATCTTATCTCAAAACGAACTATAAAGTCCTATCCGGCAGTTATCCCACCGCCGCAACTGACGTGGTCTTAATTGTGAACCGGGATAATACTTTAAATATCAATAGCCTGAAGAACCTGGGCTTTAAGGTCAAAGAAAATCAAAAGTACAATTATAATGACCTGGTGGGCCAAACCATCAAAGTCGTGGCAAACAACGACTACTATCAACAAGTACCCACCGGCAACTTCATCCCCAAGACCGACTATAACGACATGGCCAACGCCAAGGACACCAAAACTTTGAAAATCGCCGGCGTCCTGCGGGTCAAGTCTAAGAAGTCTGACGGCATGTTAGCCAGTGGCATCGCCTATTCCGATCGCCTCAGCAGTGCGGTGATTGACCAAAACCAAAATTCAGCCATCGTCACTGCCCAAAAGAATAGTGATACCAACGTGATGACCAATGAAACCTTGACCAGCAGCTCGAAAAAAACAGCGCTGGCCTATCTTGGGGGCGACAAAATCCCCGCGGCCATTCAAATCTATCCCAACAACTTTGACGACAAAGATAAGATCTTGACCTACCTGAAAAAGTACAATAAGGGTAAAAGTAAAGCCGACAAGATTATCTACACTGACTTAGCCGGGACTGTCTCCAGTCTCACCGGTGGTTTAATGAGTGCCATCACCTATGTCTTAGTGGCCTTTGCCGGCATTTCCTTAGTCACCAGTATGATCATGATCGCCATCATCACCTATACTTCCGTCTTAGAGCGGACCAAAGAAATTGGGGTGTTAAAGGCCTTAGGGGCCCGGAAGAAAGATATCACGCGAGTCTTCGATGCGGAAACAGTTATCCTAGGGGTCGGGGCCGGTATCTTAGGGGTCTTGATCGCTTGGTTAGCCACCTTCCCAATCAATGTGATCCTGGAGAATATCACCGGCTTAGCCAATGTCTCCCACTTGAATCCCATTCACGGGGTAATCTTGATCATAATTTCCACCATTCTCACTGTCCTAGGGGGGCATATCCCAGCCCGAATGGCCGCCAAGAAAGACGCCGCCATCGCTTTACGGACGGAATAACCCTAACTTTCAAATCCACTGTCACTTAAATAGCGCCAAACAAAAAAACATGGTCAAGTTGATCATGTTTTTTTGTGGCGCCCGCTAAAAATGCCGGCAGCAAGGTGCCACCGGCATTAAAGTTATTAAAAAGTTATTCAGCGCTTAAGTCCACTTCCACGTTGCCAACGATGGCTTTAGAATAAGGACAGATATTTTCAGTTTCTTTCATAAACCCAATTGTTTCTTCAGGGCTGAGACCATCCACATGGCCAATTAGATGAACTTTGAGTTTGAAATCAGTTTTTGTAGGGCCATTGTATAATTCCACTTCAGCCCGCACTGTCCGATTTAAATCACCTTTACCAGCGGCTTCCAATGGGAAAACCATGGCGCCGTTGAAACAAGCTGAAAAACCAGCGGCAAATAATTGTTCCGGGGTGGTGGTGCCAGGTTTGTCCGACATGGATGTCCGGACATCTAAAGAACCATTTGGTGCCTTAGACTCGCCTTCACGACCGCCTTCATTGACCATTGTTTTGACTGAAATCTTTTTCATATCTTCATAACTAACTGCCATTATGATAACCTCCTGAATATTTTTTGTTTACCCTTCTAGTATAGCGTGGGCAAATAGATTGCACAACATTTAATTTTAAAAAATGTATCCGCTTAAACTTCATCCACAGGGACAGCCACAGATAAGGTCCCATGGACAGGGCATATATCAACGCAATCTTGCAAGAACGCACTTTGATCAGTGGCATTTAAATTAGAGTGCATCACCACATGATAAGTGATCTCGGTGAATTGGTTGTGGATGTTAGGATCGTGCAAGCCGCCCATTTCCAAATTACCGCTGACCGTGACTTCAAAATCCTGGATCTCAATATGCCGTTTACCGGCTTGGGCCTTGACGGTGATGGCCAAACAAGAACCCAGGGAGCCTAAGAGGTATTGCACCGGATTTGGTGCTAAATCAGTCCCTCTAGAAGCAATTGGTTCATCGGTAAGATACTCATGGTTGCCGGTGTTGGTTAACACCTGTCGGCCTTCAGCTAAAAGCTTAGAAGTAACTTTATAAAATGACATTGAAAAACCTCCTAGTTGTCTGTTGGTACCACAAAATTAGTGCTGATTATTGTCAAACTGCTCATTCTTCACAAACGTCACTTTGACATCACAGCCGTAAACATTGGCAAACCGGGCTAAGGTCTCCAGAGATGGCACACTGGACCCCTTTTCCAAATTGAACACACTGGAATAAGACATCCCCGTTTGTTCAGAAATCTCCGTGCGTTGAAAGGCCCGCTTTTCCCGGTAATTCCGCAAGAACAAGCCGGCCTTTTTGGCAATGGCTTCTCGTTGATCCTTCACCGAAGTCACAAAGCCCCCTACCTCATCACCGGCCACCACCACATGTTCCGCCGCGCTGTCGGTTGGGGTCTCTTCGGCGGGCGTTTCTGGAATTTTCAAATCCGGGTTCAACTCGGTCAACCGCTGCAACAAATCATTTAATCCCTTAGCGAAAATATTCAATTCTTCCTGGGTAATATCCCTTGGTATAGAAAGCTTAGCCTGGCTTTCGGTAGTTGGTAGTGCTAACTTAAGATTTTTTTCATTCATTTTCTTATCCCCTACTAAAACAATGATAGACTGGCACCAATTTACCAAAGTTTCTATTCTCTACTATAATATAAAATGTATATAACAAAAAAGCAATTATATTCATCTAAAATCAGCAAAATATGTTAAATAAACTATGACGGAGTGCTAGGGGTATGCTATTTTCTGAAAGGAAGACCTATTTCGTCATAAAAGTAAAACATAAACTGAATTTATCCAAAAATTGTTGGACATTTCAGAAAAAATGTTCGTTTTTGAAATGTTAAACCCGCGCTAAATTCCACTTTAACCGGGCACAAGCCTTGGTAGGCCTTTAAATTGGCACAGACCGATTTCCTGAAATCAGCTAACCGGTCCCGCCTTCAGTCGGGCTGGCAACTGCCTATTAGCGGCAAAACGCCTTTCATCAACTAGTCTTTGGCAGGACTTGGGGAATGTTTTATAATTATAGTATGCCCGGCGTTTTGCTGGCGGTGCTTCCCTAAAATACGCCCTACGCTGGCTTGGAGGAATCAGATGAAAAAGTACACCAGTTACGTATTGGCCCTGCTATTACTGGGGCTTGGTCTAGGCAGTATAGCGCCAACACCTGTTTTGGGGGATGCCCTCAGTGACTTGGATGCTCAAAATCAGGCCATCGCCACCCAACAGAACCAATTAAACGACCAGTTGAATGCCCAGATGGCCGTGGTCAGCAGTCAAACCATTAAAACCAATCAACTACAACAGCAATTAAATCAAACTCAACAACAGCTTCAATCTAATCAACGGGACTTGACCTTAGACACTAAGCGCTTAGCTCAACGGCGCCAGGCTGTGAAAAAGCGGCTTCAGGTCATCCAACGCCAAGGCCCCACGCCCAATTTAGTCCAGGCTTTGCTTCAGGCGGATTCTTTGACCCAGCTATCCCAAGCAGTCTATGTGATCAAAACCGTGCAACAAGCCGATGACTTGGCTATCCATAACCTTTTCGTCAGTTTGAAAGCCCTTAAGACCACCCAGGCCAACTTATTGACCAAGCAAGCCCAATTAGTCGCCCAACAACAACAGTTAGATCAAGCCAAGGCCCAATTACAAACGGACTTGACCCAGCTAAAGCTGTTAATGGCCCAAAATCAGACGCAAATGGCCCAACTCACCGCCCAAAAAGACGCCTTAATTCAACAAATTGACCAGGAAGCCAAAGCCAAGGCCCAAGAACAGGCCCAAGCCCAAGCAGCTGACCAACAACGCAGCAATGCGGCGGCCATTTTCTCAGGGAATGGCTTGAATCTGACCCCCAGTGGCCCCACAGCCACCGGGGTGAAAATTTCTTTTTATGACCCAGCTGTTTTAGGCTCCACCATGGGCTATAATGGGGTAGCTGCTAATTTGGCCGTCTATCCCAAAGGCACCAAGTTAAAAATCGTCTTCGCCGATGGCACCACCATCCATCGGGTGGTCAATGACACCGGCACCTTCGTTTATACCAGCCCCAACCAAATCGATGTGGCTTGGCCTAATGCCGCCATCCCCAGCTACGGCATAACCTCCGCCACCGTAACGGTTGAAAGCTGAAACTTTAGCCTGTAGAATGGAAGCTTGAGCATCAAAAATTCATAACTGTCAATTATAATACTTATGAGGTGAATTATATGGCTTATCGTACGCCACCATTTTTGACACCAGCGGCCATCGTTTCTTTGATCTTGTCCGTTTCGTTGATCAACTTTGGTGTCAGTCAAGTTGCACCGGTGAAAACCACACCCAGCAACAATATTTCAAAAACCAGCAGCAGCGCCATCAAATCTAGCAAAGCGCCTGCTGAATCCAGTTCAAAGTCAAGTGCTTCCAGCCGCTCTGAATCAAAACCTTCAGATGAAAGTTCCAGCATGAGCTCCCAAAGCAGCAGTGAAAGCAGTCAAAGCCGTTCCAGTGCCAGCAGTTCCAGTAGCAATAACACCACCAACGACAATGGTAATAATACCAATGACAATACCACGGGTAATCAAAATAATAATAAAGATAACACCACTACAGGCAATGGCAATCAAGGGACCACCACGGATAATGGCAACACGAACACCGGCGGGACCACGGGTGGCAATAACACCAATAGTGGCGGCAATACCAATACCAACGACACCACCAAAGATAACACCACCACGGGCGGCGGGACCACGACCCCAGCTGGCGGGACGACCCCCCAAAATAAAACCACTAATAACTAAAAACTAGGTGATGACATGTTAACCATTTTAGATACCCTGAATCACTTTCTGGGTTATTTTAATATCAATAACAAACCCCGAAATCAAATTTACACCGTGATTGCGTCAATAGGTAACTTCTACCTATTATACTTAGCCCTGCACGCTTTTCGCTACCAGTACTATCCCCGGGCGATCCTGTACCTACTGGTTTTCTTAATTTTGTTGTATTTCTGTATTTTAAATATCGTGTTTTACTTCACTCAAAAAACTATGAAGTTTGATATTTCTCCTAAAATTGAAAAACTTTTAGGGGGCCCGCCCAAAGATGCCCTGGCTGCCCAAAAGGCCCAAGCCCAGGCGCAACCAGCCCCAACCACACAGATCAAAAATGTCCCCACTGCTGGACTCTTTAATGAAAACAGCTTAGTGCCAGCCACCATTGACATCAGCAGCCAAGAACAAGACAACCTGCGCAGTGTGGTCCAGGAATTAGAACATCAAGCCCTGTTAAGTCATGGCTTTGACCAATTATCGGACGTGGAGATTTCGCAAAAATTACAAAAGAACCAACCCGTGGCTAAAATCACGGAACCCACCGCGTTACCGTTCTTTAACCTGCAGATTCAAGATCAAGATGTGATCATCTTAGCCGGGCTCAACGCCCTGACCGCTAAACCCGTGGGCCACTTGGCCCACGTGGGTTTATCCAGCATTGATGAGGCCATGGCCAACTATAAATTAGCCCTAGCCGACTTAAAAGTTATCGGCGGTCCGCAAAAAGTTTTGAACCAAGGGGCGATTTCTGAAGTGCCCACCCCTTATAAATTACAGGCCAAAGTCGCCTTTCAACAAAAACAAGCG
This sequence comes from Lactobacillus sp., assembly GCA_022484695.1. GTDB lineage: Bacteria > Bacillota > Bacilli > Lactobacillales > Lactobacillaceae > Agrilactobacillus. The sequence continues at coordinate 241,293 of JAKVKU010000001.1, read as the reverse complement.
CCCAAAGCGCCATAGGTTTTATTGCACAGCGTTTGCGTAATCGGCAATAACGATTGCCAAACGCTTTTGTTTTGAAAAATCCATGCTTTCATTTCAATCCGGAGGTCAAATTCACCATGGCATATACCATCGAACCATCCAAACGTCACAAAGATCGGGAAACTTGGGATCAATATTTTATGAAACTGGCCATCAGTGTGGCCCAACGCTCCACCTGTGAGCGGGCCACCGTGGGCAGTGTATTAGTCCGGGATAAGCGGATTATCGCCACGGGCTATAACGGCAGTGTCCTGGGAGAACCCCATTGTGATGACGCCGGCCACTTAATGGATAATGGCCATTGTATCCGCACGGTGCATTCCGAGTTAAATGCGATTTTACAATGTGCCGCCAATGGGGTCCGGACCAAGGGCGCCGCTTTATTTGTGACCCACTTCCCTTGTTTAAACTGCACCAAGGCTTTGATCCAAGCCGGCATTGTGGCCATCAGTTATTGCTACGACTATCATAACGATGCCTATGCCTTAGAGTTGATGCACTCCCACCACATGCAACTTACCAAAATTCCCATTACCAGTCTAAAAAAATGAGGTGCTTTTTGAATGTCCCTTGATTTAGCTGCCCTGCAACACAAAACCCAACTGAACGAAAATACCACCCCGGCGTTATATTATTCCCCAACGATTGATTCCACCAATACCGCTGCCAAGCGACAGGTGGCAGCCGGCCAAAAGCCGCCTTTTTTCATTGTGGCCAGCCAACAAACCGCCGGTAAGGGTCGCTTGAACCGGGCCTTTTACTCCCCGGCCGATACGGGTATTTATCTCACCTATACCTTTGTGGGGGACTTGGCCACCTTAAACCCGGGGCTGTTAACCACCAGTGTGGCGGTGATTGCCGCCCAAGCCATCACGAAAATGTTTCACGTGAAACCTCAAATCAAATGGGTCAATGACCTATATCTGCGGGATAAAAAGATCACCGGTATCCTCTGTGAAACCACCCCCATCAATGCCCAACAAGTGGCGGTCATCGTGGGCATGGGCATCAATTTAAAAACGCCCAGCAACTTGGCCTCGGACTTGACTGCCAAAGTTGGGGGCATCGACGCCCCCGGGGATGTGGTGGCTTTGGTGGCGGACTTATTGCAGGCCCTGCCGAAATTAGCCGAAACTTACGCCACAGGTGATTACCTGCCCTATTATCGCCAGCATGCTTATTTACAAGGTAAGACGGTGAGCTTACAAACCGGGGCCACTGAAGTGCAGGGCGAAGTCACTGGCATTGCCCCTAACGGTGGCTTGGAATTGCAGACCCCGCAGGGACTTAAGACCTTTGATTCCGGGGAAGTCACGCGGGTTTTATTCAACTTTTAACCAGTTTGTGCAGGCAAAATCCCGGTTTAAAAGGGCTGATTAACTAATTTCACCAACTATTTAGTTGCTTTTCCCTAGGTTCCATGATACGATACTTACATAAAGTAAGTAAAAAGGGGAGCGTTATTTATGAATACTAATTTAACCGGTTTACATCACTTAACAGCCATTACTTCCAGTGCCCCAAAGATTTTCGACTTCATGACTGAAATTTTAGGTCTACATTTAATTAAAAAAACCGTCAACCAAGACGATGTGAGAACTTATCACTTATACTTCACCGATGACATGGGCACCGCCGGCACAGATATCACGTTCTTTGACTTCCCCGGCATCCCCCAAGCCATCCACGGCACCAACGAATTGAACCGGACTTCTTTTCGCATTCCAAACGACAAAGCACTTGATTATTGGATCCAACGCTTTGACCAATACAAAGTCCGCCATGGGGAAATCGACGAACGTTTCGGCGCCAAGATCCTTTACTTCTACGATTTTGACGGCCAAAACTACCAATTGATCTCCGATGAACACAACCAAGGGGTCCCCGGCGGCACGCCTTATCGCTACAGCCCAGTGCCCGCCGAATTTGCCATCGTGGGCTTAGGCCCAGAGTACATCACCACCGATGACCCCGACAACTTAGGGGCTGTCTTGACCGACCTTTTAGAATTTGAAAAAGTCCAAAAAGAGGGCCAATTCACCTTGTATGAACTCCATCAAGGTGGGCACGGCGCCCAAGTGATCGTTGATCATCAACGCTTCTTAAATCAAGCCATGCAAGGCTACGGGGGCGTGCACCATTTGGCCTTTCGAACCGATGACGAAAAGAGCTTGAACTACTGGATCGAACGTATCTCTGGCCGGGGCTTTAAAGATTCCGGCTTTGTGGATCGTTTTTACTTCAAGTCCGAATACTTCCGGCCAATTCCTGGTCTACTCTTTGAAATCGCCACGGACGGCCCTGGCTTCTTATTAGACGAAACTTACGAAGAAGCCGGCGTCCACTTGGAATTACCACCATTCTTAGAAGCCGACCGGGCCAGCATCGAAGCCAATTTAGTGGCTTTTAATACCGTGCCAAATTCCCCAGAAGCCCACGTGGGTGATAAATAGTCAACTTTATTAACAACAGCCCTGACAGGTTAGAAAACTCTAACCGCCAGGGCTGTTTTGGCATTAAGAAAATTCTTAAATCTAGCAAGTCCCATTGACATGAAAGGATTTTTCCACTATCCTGAAAGTTAAAAAATGATTAAAGGAGTTTGCTATGTCAGTTTGGGAGAAAATGACCCGCAAAGCTAACATCCATCAGTATTTGAAAGAGGATGTTAAGTTTCAAAAGACGCTGAAAGCCAGAGACCTCATGGCCTTAGGGATCGGGGCCGTCATCGGCACTGGTATCTTTATTTTACCAGGTACCGTGGCCGCTACCACCGCTGGACCGGGCGTCATTTTAAGTTTCTTAGTCGCTGCTATTATTTGTGCCACCGCTGCCATGTGTTACGCCGAATTCGCTTCATCTTTACCAGTAGCCGGCAGTGCTTATTCGTATGGGAATATTATTTTCGGTCAATTTATTGGCTGGGTCATCGGCTGGGCATTGATTTTGGAATACATGCTAGCTGTGGCCGCCGTATCAGTAGGTTTTTCCGCCTACTTTAGTGCCTTTTTAAAGGGCTTTGGCTTACACCTGCCCCAAGCTATCTCGGGGGCCTTTGACCCTAGTCATGGGACTTATATCAACGTGATCGCCATCCTAGTGGTCTGGGTGATTGCCTGGATGTTATCTAAAGGTATGAAGTCTTCCATGCGCATTAATGATTTCATGGTTATTGTTAAAATTGCTATTATTATTTTATTCGTCGTCGTGGGCTTCTTCTATGTGAAACCTAGTAACTGGTCGCCATTCTTGCCCTTTGGTTCTCGCGGTATCGTCGGCGGGGCAGCCACCGTGTTCTTTGCTTATTTGGGCTTTGATGCGGTCTCCGCTTCCGCCCCAGAAGTCAAAGATCCCCAGAGAAACTTACCAGTGGGCATTATTGGCACCTTGATCATTGCCACTATTTTGTACATGGCCGTTTCCACAGTTTTGACGGGGATGGTGCCCTTTACGAAATTAAACGTCGCTGATCCCGTCTCCTTTGCCTTACAGTTAGTGAACTTGAACGGTGTGGCTGGGATTATCTCCGTGGGGGCCATGGCGGGGATGTTCACCATGATGGTCACCATGATCTACAGCAGTTCTCGCTTAGTTTACGCCATTGGCCGGGATGGCCTCTTGCCGAAATTCCTAGGGAACATCAATGCCAATCACTTACCTAACCACAGTTTAATCACCGTCACCATCATCATTTCCCTGATGGGTGGCTTCATTAACATCGGGCAATTGGCTGAACTGGTTAATATCGGGACTTTAATTGCCTTCTCCTTTGTTTCCATTGGTATTATCCCTTTGCGCAAACGCCATGATATTGAAAATACCGATGGTTTCAAAGTGCCGTTGTACCCTGTCTTGCCAGTTGTTTCATTAATCCTGTGTCTCGCTTTGATGACCCAACTCCACGTGGAAACCTGGTTAGCCTCCATCGCTTGGTTCGTGGTGGGCTTGATCATTTACCTCACCTACGGAATGAATCATTCGAATATTAAAGTAGACGAAAAATAATCTTAGAACTAAATTTGCTTTATTTAATTTAACATGTTATAGTAATAAACAGTAATTGATGGAACGGATTTTATAAGTTTTTGCTTTATAGATTTCTTTCAAAGGTTACCAGTTGTTTGTTACTCAAGGTTTGTTATTGAAAGGAATTTATACACATGCAAAACGGTACAGTTAAATGGTTTAACGCAGACAAAGGTTTCGGCTTTATTACTACAGACGAAGGCAACGACATTTTCGTTCACTTCTCTGCTATCCAAAGTGACGGTTACAAATCTCTTGACGAAGGTCAAAAAGTATCTTTTGACGTTGAACAAAGCGATCGTGGCCCACAAGCTGCAAACGTTGTTAAACTTTAATTCGTTAAACAACCTTTAAAAAACACAGGTCTTCGGGCCTGTGTTTTTTTGTGCGCACTATTTGGATTTCTGTCGACGCCGCCAAAAATAAACCACCCAGGCCGGTAGTCCGATCACCAGGTTGGCAATTAAAGGCAAGGCGCAAAATAGCCAAATATCTAAGCCCCGATAGCCTTTGACTCCCACAAAGAAAAGCGCTGAGACGACAAAGAGAATTACGCCAGCGAGGGGCAAAACTAGACGAAAATACAGTGACAAGCGCAGATACATCGTTTTTGAATCAATGGGTTTCATCACGTTGACCTCCTTACGCCAACCGTTTGGTAAACCCAGTATAAATCAAAAAGCCAATAACTTCAGCCGTGAACATTAATAAGACCATGGGTACTTGGGAATGACTGCCAAACAAGCCCACCAAGGGCGTAGCTAGGCCGCCAATGGCGTTCATGGATAAGCCTAATAAAGCTGAGGCGCCGCCGGCCTTATCCCCCTCGGCATTCATGGCCAGTGAGGTGGCCGTGGTATTCACGATCCCGATGCCAAAGACCATCAGCAACAGCCCGATCATCAACACATACATATTTGTCCCCAAAATCAAGCTCAGGCTCAACAGACCGGTGACGCTGACGCCGAATAAAATGCCTACCCGTAAAATCCGTTCTTCTGAGAGGTTCGTTACCAAGCGGCCTACAATATTGCTGCCCAGGACTAAACTGATGCCATTGATGGCGTAGATGAAGCTAAACATCTGTGGGGATAAATGATAAATCTGCTGGAAGACAAAGGAAGACCCGGCGATATACACAAACAAGGCCCCCATGACAAAGCCTTGGCCCAGGGCATATTTCATAAAGCCCCCATCTAAGACTAATTCTCCCATTTCCTTAAAGGCATGGCCGGTGCTGCGACTGCGTTTGGCCTTGGGCAGGGTCTCCTTGAGGAAAAATAACACACATAATACCAAAATAACCCCAATGATCCCTAGAATCATAAAAATCCCCTGCCAGTTGGTGAAGCGGATGACCAGGCCGCCAAATAAGGGGGCGATGATTGGAAAGACCCCGTTGATGGACATTAAGATGGCCATGAAACGGGCCAAAGACTTCCCGGAAAACTGGTCCCGGGCAATGGAGCGGGATAATACTTGCCCCGCCGACCCCCCTAGGCCTTGGATAAAGCGTAAGACGATCAAGGTGCTGATCTGGGTCACCCCCACAATCACGAAACTGGTCAAGGCATAAAAGCCCACCCCGATCAATAAGGGCCAGCGACGGCCAAAGCGGTCACTAATGGGCCCCACAAAAACTTGGCCAATGGCTAAGCCCAACAGGCAAGCGGTGATGGACAACTGGGCCAAAGATTGGCTGGTATGTAAGTTGGCTTGTAGGTCCGGCAAAGCTGGTAAGTACATATCCATGGATAAGGGGCCAAATGCACTCAAAGTCCCCAATAAAAAAGTTAATAAAAATCGTTTGGCTCTAGCCACGCCGTCCCCTCCTTTAAAAAATCTCTAACTTTAATATTATAACAGACGTTACTAAAAAAATTGCAAGTTCGCCTGGGTTGTGCTTAAATAGAACGAATGCAAAATTTGAAGGGAGTCTTTTCACTTGGTCAACTTATCCGCAACGTTTCAAAATCACACCTTTGCTAATCCTCTAATGAACGCTTCGGGCGTCCATTGTTATACCACTACTGAGCTAGATGAACTCTTAGCTTCTAGTGCCGGTACCTTAGTCACCAAGAGTGCCACCATGGCCTATCGCCAAGGCAATCCCAAGCCCCGTTACCGCAGCCTGGCTTTGGGCAGTATCAACTCCATGGGCTTGCCCAATGAAGGCTTGGCTTATTATTTAGACTATGTCTTAGCTAAGCAAAAACAAGCCGATGTCCCCACCTTATTCCTATCCGTGGCCGGCATCAGCATGCAAGAGGATTTAGATATGTTGGCCCAAGTGGATCAAAGCGACTTCAACGGCTTCACGGAATTGAACCTATCTTGCCCCAACGTCCCCGGCAAACCCCAAGTGGCCTATGACTTCGAAGCCACCGAAAAAATGCTGGATTCAGCCTTTAAGCTGTTCCACAAACCCCTGGGTGTGAAATTACCCCCTTACTTTGACCTGGCCCAATTTGACATCGTGGCTAAAATCCTCAACCAATATCCCCTGGCCTACATCAACACCATCAACAGTGTGGGTAACGGCTTATATATTGACGTGGATTCTGAAACCGTAGCGATTAAGCCTAAGGGCGGTTTTGGCGGTTTAGGCGGCGCTTATGTCCTGCCCACCGCTTTAGCCAACGTACATGCCTTCAGACAACGCTTAAATGATAGTATCGCCATTATTGGCACTGGCGGCGTGCAAACTGGGGCTGATGTCTTCGCCCATATCTTAGCTGGAGCTGACCTGGTCCAAGTGGGGACCCAGTTGGCCAAGGATGGCCCAGATGTCTTTGCCCGCTTGACCCAAGAACTCAGTGACGTGATGGTTCAAAAAGATTACCATGACCTGCGTGATTTTAAGAATAACTTAAAAGAACTATAGCCCGTATCTGCCCAGATTCCAATCGGAATCTGGGTTTTTTTAATAAGTATATGTAATCGCTTTCTATAAATATTTTTGAAAATTATGACAATTAATTGGCAAAAAGCGCTTGCTTACTTTTTGTAAGTGATTATAATAGAACTTGTACATGAAATTCACTTGTTGGAGGTTTTCAAATTGACAATTACGAATGGTTACGAACAAAGCGATCGGGAAGAAAAACTCGATATTATTAACTTAAATGAATTAGAAGCTCAGGCAAAGGCCATTATTCCTAAAGGCGGCTTTGGTTACATCAGCGGCGGCTCTGAAGATGAATGGACTTTAAGAGAAAATACTAACGCCTTTGAGCACGCCCAAATCGTGCCCCGCGCTTTGACGGACATGGACGATCCTGAAACGGATACAACCGTATTTGGTTTAAATTTGAAGACACCCATTATGATGGCCCCCACAGCAGCCCAAGGCTTAGCCCACGCCAAAGGTGAAGTGGACACGGCTAAAGGGGTGGCCGCTGCGGGTGCTTTAATGGCCCAAAGTACTTATTCATCCACCTCCATTGCCGACACCGCCGCAGCTGGCAACGGTGCCCCCCAGTTCTTCCAACTTTATATGAGCAAAGACTGGGATTTCAATAATCACTTGTTGGACCAAGCTAAAGCAGCCGGCGTGAAAGCCATCATCTTGACCGTGGATGCCACAGTAGATGGCTACCGGGAAGCTGATTTGCGCAATAAGTTCCAATTCCCAATCCCCATGGCTAACTTAACCGAATACTCTGAAGGGGATGGCTCCGGTAAAGGTATCGCCGAAATTTACGCCGCTGCTGCCCAAAAAATCAGCGCAGCCGACGTTAAACGCATTGCCGACTACACCGACCTACCGGTAATCGTCAAAGGGATCCAATCTCCTGAAGACGCCCTATTTGCCATCGGTGCTGGGGCTAAAGGCATCTACGTTTCTAACCACGGTGGCCGGCAATTAAACGGCGGCCCTGCTTCCTTTGACGTGTTAGCCGACGTTGCCAAAGCCGTTGACCACCGGGTACCCATTATCTTTGATAGTGGCGTGCGCCGGGGTTCCCACGTCTTTAAAGCCTTAGCTTCCGGGGCCGATTTAGTCGCCATGGGCCGGCCGGTGATTTACGGGTTAGCTCTAGGTGGTGCCCAAGGTGTGCAATCCGTCTTTGAGGAACTCAACGGTGAATTGAAGATCGATATGCAATTAGCCGGCACCAAGACTATTGAAGACGTTAAGAAAGCAAAACTATTGCATATTCACTATTAATCTAGTGTATTAATTTTTAAATAAACCTGATAAAAAACGGGATTCAGACCATTTTCAGTCTGAATCCCGTTTTAATTTGCCTATTTAGCCTTTAATAATTTTTTGAATTTGGTCTAGTTCATCTTGAGTGAAGTCTAAGTGCTGGGCAGCTTTGATGTTGTCCACCAAATGCTCGATCTTAGAAGTCCCTAAAATCACACTAGTCACCACTTGATCCTTTAATAACCAAGCCAAGGACATCTGGGCTAAGGTTTGCTGACGACCCTGGGCCAGGTCATTTAATTGCCTTAATTTAGCCGCCACTTTGTCCGTGCCCTCATCAAACAAATACTTATTGGTGCGGTGAATTGGGAAGTCCGCCGGGATGCCCGTTAAATAGCGGTCCGACAACAAGCCCTCGGCCACTGGTCCATAGGCGATCACCCCGCCCCCCAGTTCTTTGGCGGCAGTCAATAGCCCCGTATCAGCGGCTTCTTGGTTCAGCATATTATAAGAGAATTGATTCAACACATATGGGACATGGCGTTCCTTCAATAACCCGGCCATTTCTTTCATCTGGGCCGTGTTGTAATTAGAAATCCCGATGTACAAAGCCTTCCCGCTGCGAACGATCTGGGCCATGGTATCCGCCGTTTCTTCAAAAGCCGTATTCGGGTCTGGTTGGTGGGAGTAAAAAATATCCACATAGTCTAACCGCAGGCGCTTGAGACTATGATCCAGATTAGCGATCAGGGATTTTTTAGAGCCCATGGACCCATAAGGCCCGGGCCACATTTCAAAGCCGGCCTTGGTGGATACCACCAGTTCGTCGCGATAAGGCCGCAAGTCATGGTCTAAAATCTGGCCAAAGGTCTCTTCAGCGGTCCCCTTTTCCGGACCGTAGTTATCCGCCAGGTCAAAGTGAAAAATGCCCTGGTCAAAGGCTGCTAAGACCGTATCCCGCGAATCCGCTAAATTCGCGTGGTTCCCAAAGTTATGCCATAACCCTAGTGCAAAAATTGGTAATTGTAAGCCAGTCTTACCCACCCGCCGAATGGGCACGTGGTCATAACGATCTGCTGCTGGGACATAAGTCATGTGAAAACCTCCTAGAATTGAGAATTGATTATATCGTCATTATAACCAATCTGGCTCAAATAAGCATGGAAAGGCCTTCATAATTGTGACAACTAGCTGGCTGCTACCAAGGCCCGGTCATTAATTTGCCCACTTCCAAGGCGTTATGGTCGCAACAGCGGCCGTTATGGGGGTAAAATAGGGCTATCAATATTATTGGAGGAATGATGCCTATGTTAGATGTGAAAAAATCAATTGAACGCTTGCAGTGGACTGTGGATCATCACTTTTTACACATCCAAGCCCAGCATCCATTTATGCGGGCTTGGGCCGTTCAATTTGAGTTGGCTTATACGGATTTTCGGGTGATTCAAATGGCACTACAGCTTTCTGGCGATGAAAACCATGCGCTATTGGCTGAATTTGCCAAGGTTTATGAAGGCATCTTCAATTATGAGTACGAATTTGCCGGCAATGGGTTAGACAGTTTTAATCAAAAGTATGGGGATGAAATCGAACAATACCTGCAATTGGTCAAACAGTTCGATGGCATTATTGACCAAATCAAAGCAATCCCCGGTGCAGAAGGTGCCTCTTAGGCATCTTTAGGTGGAAAATTGTGATTTTTTGAGCTATTTATCAAAATATTGATATTGTAAGTCCCCCAGGAATAATTTGTCCAATACTTAAAAAAAACTATAATTCTCAAAGAAATACGGCTGATTGTACTGATAACAAGCAGTCATATCAAGATTTACAAGCTTAGACGCTACTAAAAATCTCTCATGAAATTTAAAGTTTTTTCAGAAACATTGGGAAAGTTATTTCAATGTTTGGAAAATAATGATAAACTAAGAGAGAAATACATTTTATTTGGAGGCTATTATAATGTCTTTAGTACATGGTACAGAAATTCTTGCAGGTGCCCAAAAGGGTCACTATGCAGTCGGCGCATTTAACACGAACAACTTGGAATGGACTCGGGCAATTTTGGCTGCTGCGCAACACACCAATACACCGGTCATCATCCAATCTTCTATGGGTGCTGCAAAGTACATGGGTGGTTATGAATTAGTTCAACACTTAGTTCAAGACACTATCAAATCTATGCACATCACTGTTCCTGTCATCATGCATTTGGATCATGGTAACTTTGAAGCTGCCAAAGCAGCCATTGCTGCTGGTTACAACTCTGTTATGTTTGACGGTCATGATTTAGACTTCCAAGATAACTTAGAGAAGACTAAAGAAATCGTTGCTTTGGCTCACGAACGCGGCATTTCCGTTGAAGCTGAAGTTGGTTCTATTGGCGGTGAAGAAGACGGTGTTATCGGTGAAGGTGAATTAGCTGATGTTGAAGAAGCTAAACAATTAGCTGCCACTGGTATCGACTTCTTAGCTGCTGGTATTGGTAACATTCACGGTGTATACCCTGACAACTGGAAAGGTTTACACTTCGATCGTTTGGAAGAATTAAGAGACGCTGTCCCAGTACCATTAGTATTACATGGCGGTTCTGGTATTCCTGTTGAACAAATCCAAAAAGCGATCAGTTTAGGTGTTGCTAAAGTTAACGTTAATACTGAACAACAAATCGCTTGGGCTAAAGAAGTTCGCAAGTACTTCGAAGCTGACAAAGACAAGTTAGAAAAAGGCTTTGATCCTCGTAAAGTCTTAGCACCTGGTACCAAAGCTATCCAAGATACTGTTGAACAACATATCAAGTGGTTTGGTACAAAACCTATTAAATTAGTTCCTGAAGAACTTTAATAGCTAAACCCCGCAATATCAAAGCGGCTGCCTGCAAAACAATGTTTTGTGGGCAGCCGCTTTTTTGAACTCTTTAAGATAGTTTCCGGAAGAACATCACAATTTGGCGATAACTCTTCAGGTGATGTCTGCGATTTAGGACATCAATCCTTAAGCCCGCTGATAGCAACAGGATCATGCCTAGGCTAGCCGGCACCAGTAATTGAAAGCCAAATGACTGCACATTGCAGATACTGGCAAAGTAAATAATGCCACCTAAAAGCATCACGCTAGCCCAGAACTGAAATTGACGTTTCAAGCTGTCTACATTTTTATCCATCATCTCACCTCACCCTTGTCCAAACGCCCTCATTATGGTCTTGGACTTAATATTTCATTTCATCAAATAAGCGTGAATCTTTTTATAGTTGGTAAGTTGATGCGTTCGTTTTAAGGTTTCCAGTTGAACACAGGCAAGCGTCAAACCCACTAAGCTCAACATGCCAAGCACCATGGCACCGACGCCCAATTTAGCCACCAAACAAAGACTGCCTAAAAATAAAATGAGGGTAATGCCCATAACAGTTGCATTGAGTTTCAACCGTCTTTTATCTCGCCGCGCTATATTGACCCTTTCTTGAGCTGGTATCGCCCCCACCAGTTCTCTAAGATCCACCGCAAAAACTTGGCAAATAATCAACAATGATTCAATATCTGGATAGGTTTTCCCAGTTTCCCAATTTGACACCGTTTGTCGTGAGACATGGATCGCTAAAGCAAAGGCCTCTTGGGTCAAATGATTAGTTTGCCGGACCAGTTTCAAATTCGCTGATATAGTCATTACCTCATCTCCAAGCTTAATATTTTATAGGTACTTTGTCTGTCAAAGTCCTTTTGCAAATTGTCTAATGACTTAAATTAATGAATATTCGGTTTATCCCGCTGTTTTCAACTATGTTTATACCAAGTCTAGCGTCAGCCACAACTGATTGCAATTAGAATCTTGCGTGACAACTCGCAAAATACCAAAGCAGCCCCATAATTATTTCCCGGGAAATAATTATGGGGCTGCTTGATTCAACCGGGCATTATTTAACATCCTTATTCTCAAGCTGTTTATCCGAATCTTTACGCGCCGTTGTATCTGCTATTACCACTGTATCTACCCTGACTTGACTAGTATCGCCCTGGAGATAGGCCAGAATTTGTGCGACATTTTTTTCAATATTGGTTTCTTGAATGTTTTTAGTCATCTTGATTCCCCCACTTCTGAATTGTACGATTGCCGCTAATTTTGAAATATGATAAACTTATTTTACTTCAGATGTTTATTTACGTGAAATATGCCATATTCTATGCCACTTTTAGACTGCATCAATGACATAAGGAGGGCTATCATGCTTATTACCGGTATGCGAGTATATAAGTTTTTCGTCATCGTATCTACCCTGATTCTTGGACCTTTACTCATCATTGAAATACTCACTCAGAGTGACAAGTCGCTTATCATTACTTATTCTCTGGCAATCAGCGCCAACTTAATTTTATATCCCATTATTTCCCGAAATATTACGAAACAATAAACGGCTCAGTGTAGACTTTATCAAAGTCTATGCTGAGCCGTATTTATTTGGAACATCATCTAACCTTGGAGAATATCAAAACTATATTGCTTTTACCACTTAAAAACGGGCTGATTTCCTAGAAATCAACCCGCCAATAGTATAATAGCTAAAACTCTTTAGATAACTCAGCTTGTAAGACGTCGTACCCGGCGTCGGTTAAGACTTTTTTGATCCCAGCCACGTCGCTGCCTTCGATATGGGCTTCAATGACCTGATTATTAGGCTGGCGGTTCACAACTAGGGTTAAAATATTGTAGTTGCTCTTGGCTAAGGCGGTGGCAATCCCGGCTAAGGTCCCCACTTTATCCTTATCCTCGGCGCTGACCACCACTAAGGCACCGCCCATGGTATAACCGGAAAGGTTCAAAAAGGCATCAAAGATATCATTGTTGGTGATAATGCCCTTTAAGGTCCCATTTTGATCTAAGACTGGTAGGACACCAATGTTGTAATGGCGCATCTTATAAATGGCATCTTCCAGCAACTCATTTTGGGCAATGGTCAGGACACTTTTTTCCATGATGTCCCGGACTGTGGTCTTATTGAGTAAGTAGTTCACCTCATAAACACTCAAGCTGGTGGCTTTTGACGGCATAGCCGCCTCAATGATGCCTTGGGTGACCAAGCCCACTAGCCGGCCATTATCCACCACTGGCAGGCGGTGAATCTTATGCTCCCGCATTAAATCAACCGCCGCGTTAACGCCAAGATCTGGCGTCACCGTAATTAAATCTTTGGTCATGAAATCTGCAACACTCATCTGTTAACTCCCCCTTTAACCACCTAAGTAGGCTTTTTTCACTTCCGCATTATTCAATAGCTCTTGCCCCGTACCGCTCAATACGATTTTACCCACGGACAAAACATAACCCCGATCAGCAATGGACAAGGCCTTAGCGGCATTTTGTTCAATCAGTAGTACCGTGGTCCCTTGCTTTTTAATAGATTCAATAATATCAAAAATTTCGTTGATGAAAATTGGCGCCAAGCCCATGGAAGGTTCATCCAACAGCAATAACTTCGGTGCGGCCATTAAAGCCCGCCCCATGGCTAACATCTGTTGTTCCCCACCGGATAAGGTGGCCGCGTCTTGGTTCTTCCGTTCCTGCAGAACTGGGAAGCGTTCAAAGACATTGTCGTAGTCTTTTTTCAGTTGGCTCTTGTCTTTTCTTAAAAAGGCCCCCATTTGCAGGTTTTCCAACACGGATAACCCGGCAAAAATATGCCGGCCTTCAGGGACTTGGGAAATACCCCCAGAGACGATTTTTTGGGATTTTTCTTTTTGAATTTCTTTGCCATTATATAAAATTCGGCCAGACTTGGGGCGCATGATGCCAGAGATGGTATGCAAAATAGTACTTTTACCAGCCCCGTTGGCCCCGATCAAAGAGACAATCTCGCCTTCATTGACATTGAAGCTGACCCCTTTAACGGCTTGGATGACGCCATAATTGACGAATAAGTCCTCAACTTGTAATAACATTAGACACCGCCTCCTAGATAAGCATCGACCACAGCTTGGTTGGCCTGGATTTCTTGCGGGGTCCCTTCTGCCAACAGTTTACCATATTGCAATACATAAATCCGCTCGGCCACGTTCATGACCAAGGACATATCATGTTCGATCAACAATACCGTAATGCCAAATTCCTGTTGAATTTGGCGAATCGTGGCAGTCAAGGCCGCCGTTTCTTCCGGGTTCATCCCCGCTGCCGGTTCATCTAAGAACAAGATCTTAGGTTTGGTGGCCAGGGCCCGGATAATTTCCAAACGCCGCTGCGCCCCGTAAGGCATGTTGCTGGCAATGGTCTCGGCCATGTCTTCCATGTGGAAAATTGCCAGTAAATCTAACGCTTCTTTGCGCAAGCGGTCTTCAACTTTATAAAAACTCGGTAAGCGGAATAGGCTTGAAATAAAGCCTTCCTTGTTCTTACTGGTCATGGAGATCAACACATTATCCAAAACACTCAAGCCCTTGAACAAGCGAATGTTCTGGAAGGTCCGGGCTAAGCCCATATCGGCAATTTTATAGGGCTTCTTGCCGTTTAAGACCTGCATGCCCTCATTGTTAGTCCTAAGGGAAATTGAACCTGCAGAGGGGACTGTTTGGCCGGTGATCAAGTTGAACAAGGTGGTTTTACCCGCCCCATTAGGTCCAATCAAAGCCACCAGCTCATTATCATCTAGGTGCATATTCACATCAGAGACTGCTGCCAAGCCGCCAAAGTTCTTCGTTAAGTCTTTAACATCTAATAAAACAGCCATTTTATGCACCCTCCTTTGCTTTCTTCTTGTTCCGGTTGAACAAGCGCTTGACGGAAAACTCCCAGGTCCCCAACAAGCCCTTAGGCCGGAAAATCATGATCAAAATCAAGGCCAAGGAGTACAAGACCATCCGCAAAGCCCCGAAACCTTGTAAAATCATATCCAAGATCCCTAATAAAGCTGCAGCGGCAAAGGTCCCAGTCATACTACCAATCCCACCCATGACCACGATGATCAAGATGTTAATGGACTCCATGATGCCAAAGTCATTGGGCGCGATGGTCTGAATATAGTTGGCGTGCAGTGCGCCCCCAATGGCGGCAGTCATGCCCCCAAAGACGAAGGCGGCAACTTTAAATTTCGTGGTATTGATCCCCATGGATTCAGCGGCAATTTCATCTTCCCGGACAGACAGGATGGCCCGGCCATTACGGGAATGAATGAAGTTGACGGTGAAAATCGTGGTGACCACCACTAGGATATAAACCAAAGACCAGTTGGCTAATTGGGGTAAGCCATATAAGCCGGCGGGGCCGTTGGTGATTTTTAAGTTCACTAAGATGATCCGAATAATTTCGGCCGCACCCATGGTGGCGATGGCCAAGTAATCCCCTTTTAAACGCAGGGTAGGGATCCCAATGATCAAGGCCACAACCCCAGCCAACAGCATGCCGATGACGGTGCCTAATACAAAGCCCCCCTCAGTGGGGATTGCTTGGGTCACCAAGGCCGCCGCATAAGCGCCCAGGGCCATAAACCCGGCATGGCCCAAAGAAAATTGGCCAGAAAAACCGATGATCAAGTTTAAACCAGTGGCTAAGATGATGTTGATCCCAATCAAGACTAAGGTGTTTTCCGCAAATTGATCGATGATGCCCACACCTTCAAAGACATTGATCAAAACCCACCCCAATACAGCAATACCTAACCAAATCGCGTTATATTTGAGATTTTTCTTCAATGTCTTTCACCTACACTTTCTCACGGGTGGTCTTGCCTAAGATACCGGCAGGCCGAATAATTAAAATCACAATCAAAATCGCGTAAACGGCAGCGTCCCGGAAGGCGGAGAAGCCCATGGCTTGAACGGCCGTTTCCACCAAACCAATGACGAAGCCCCCTAAAGCGGCCCCTGGAATCAAGCCAATCCCACCTAAAACGGCGGCAACGAAGGCTTTGATACCTGGTGTCATCCCCATTAGTGGGTCAATGGAGTTGTAATACAAGCCAATCATGACCCCGGCCGCCCCTGCCAAGGCAGAGCCTAAGGCAAAGGTGAAGGAAATCGTATGGTCCACGTTGATACCGATCAATTGGGCAGCTTCAGGGTCCACCGATACGGCCCGCATGGCTTTGCCCATCCGGGTCCGTTTAATAATTAATTGCAATAAGATCATTAACACAATGGAGGTCACCAAAATCAAAACTTGGACGTTTGAAATGGAAAGACTCCCTAAATGATAACGGTGCATCACCATGGCTTGGGGGAAATCCCGGGGACTAGAAGAGAACAGATAACTCATGCCATTTTCAAGTAAGAAAGATACCCCAATGGCGGTGATCAAAACAACGATCCGCGGTGAATCCCGCAGGGGACGATAGGCTAAGAATTCCACAATGACCCCAATGATCGCACAAAAGATCATGGATAAAATAAGTGCTGTCCAAAAGCCCACGTGGAAGGTATTGATCATGTAGTAGCCCCAAAAGGCCCCTAACATGTAAACATCACCATGGGCAAAGTTGATCAACTTGATAATGCCGTAAACCATGGTGTAGCCCAAGGCTAATAGAGCATAGATACTGCCTAATGACAGGCCATTAATGAGCTGTTGTAAAATCTGCACAAGGCTTCACTCCTAACATAATTTTTTTCTTGAAAAAAGCCCAGTCGCATGATTGGACTAGGCTTTGTGGACAATTACCTAATTTATCAGTCGAATTGGCAGAGACAATTAGGGTAAAACAGGTTACTTAACGGCAGTTGCTTCAGCTTCAGTACCATCCATCAACTTGGTAACGATAACTGGTTTTTGTGGGTTATGGTATTTATCCATCGTGATGGTCCCAGTAACACCTTGGAAGTTCTTCAACTTAGCTAAACCTTCAGCAATTTTAACAGAGTTCGTAGATTTTTCGGTTTCGATGGCTTGTTTGATCATGTAAACGGCATCGTAAGACAAGGCATCAAAGGTCCCGGCGTCATCACCGTAAGTATCTTTGTAAAGTTTCAAGTAATCCGCAACTTTATTGTTAGCAGGTGCTTTGGCATCAAAGTGCGTTGTGTAGTAGATATTAGAAGCATTGCTCTTACCGGCAATTGAAACCAACTTAGGATCGGCGAAACCGTCAGCCCCAACGATTGGTTTATCAATGCCCATTTCCCGAGCTTGACGAATGATCAAACCAGCTTCAGAGTAGTAGCCAGGTACGAAAATAGCGTCGTAGTTCTTGCTCTTTAACTTGGTCAACAGGGTATTGAAATCCTTGTCGCCAGCTTGGTAATATTCGGTGGTGACAATCTTGCCTTTGTATTCACCCTTGAAGGCTTTGATCAAACCTTGGGCGTAATCAGTAGATTTGTCCCCTAAGATAGCCACGTTCTTTAACTTCATCGTGTTGTACACGTATTTGGCTAAAGCTTTCCCTTGGAAACTATCTTCAAAACAAGACCGGAACATGTAAGGTTGCACTTTCCCATTCTTTTGCAGGGTCAGTGAATCTTGCGTGCCCCCTGGTGTGATCAATGGCACTTTGGCCTTCGTCATATTTGGCAAAGCTGCTAAGCCGGCGCCAGATGTAATTGGGCCGATGACGGCGCTGGCTTTAGTTTGCGTGGTCAAGTTAGTGGCAATGGAAGCCGCTGAGGCGTTATCAGACTTGTTGTCTTTAGTGACTAACTTCAACTTCATCTTCTTGTCGCCGACTTTAACACCGCCGTCTTTGTTGATCTTAGTGACAGCTAATTTGACACCACGTTGCATTGCGCTCCCGTAGGCTGCTGCTGCCCCAGACAATTCGAAGTTACCACCAATGGTAATCGTATCCCCTGACGCAGAGTTCCCAGATGTACCAGCTTTGTTGGCACAACCGGTAAAGACAGCAGCCAACATCATGGCTGTTGCCGCTAATGTAGCAATCTTCATTTTCTTCATATTCTCACCCATCCCTACTCTTTCTAATGCTTTTCTAATATATTAAAACATTATTATAACTAAATCAAGGAAATTCCTATATAAATATTAAAAAAAGTCTGAAAAACCATTATTAAAACGGTTTCGCAGACTTATTTTGTCTTATCATTGAATACTAATCTTACAATTAGAAGTCAGCACCGACTGCCTTGGCCCAGTTAACAACAAGCCTTGCCAGCGCCGGTAATACCTGACATGGGACGCCTTAGCTAGAATTTTTTAGGGTGCCGCTTAGCTTTCACGTTATGATAGATGACCGTTAGGAAAATACTGCCAAAAACGATGATGGCAAAAATCAAATTGGGGATCTCGATATCAATGGCGGGGATGGTCAAGAATAACTTGATGGCGATAAAGCCGATCAAGCCATAGGCCATGATCTCCAGTTCCGGAACTTTTTGCATCAGGCGCATGATCACCTGGGCAATCCCCCGCATGGCTAAGATGCCGATAATACCCCCGATCAAAACAATGACCGGGTTGTTGGAAATCGCCAACGCGGCCAGGACAGAATCAATGGAAAAGACAATATCCATAGCTTCAATGGCCAAAACCACCCGCCAAAATAAGGGCAGCAGGTGTTTTTTGCCATCCTGGAAGTCACTGGTGGACTTTTGTTTGACCTTGTCCGGATTATGCCGGTCATAGAAGTACTTGAGGCTTAAGTACAGTAAATAAACCGCCCCTAAGACTTTGATGATCCAAAACTTGATCAAAAAGACCCCAATGCCAATGACTAAAAATCGGAAAATATAAGCCCCTAACAGGCCGTAGAATAAAGACTTCTCCTGTTGGGCCTTGGTGGGTAGGATCTGGGTCTGAGCCGCCAACACAATGGCATTGTCCACGGATAATAAACACTCCATGAGAATCAAGGACAAGATAATCAGCCAATCATCCACCGACGTGATGACAGCCTGCCAGTTGGCTAATTGAAAAAACGGTTGATATAATTCGACGATCGCCTGCATGATTGCAGCCACCTCACAAGTTAAACCGGCCTGGCTCAAAGTTCAGTCCGGCAAAAAGATTTTTTTGTAAAAAGATTATAACACGAACTTTTCGATGACTTCAGCTACAGCGTCATGGTTATTGTCGTTTTGGGTGACGTATTGGGCCTGGGCCTTCACGGCGTCGATGCCATTGGCCACACTGACCCCCAGTCCGGCGGCTTTGATCATGGGCAGGTCGTTGCTGTTGTCGCCAATGGCAATGATTTCAGCCGGCTTGATCCCTAGATCAGCGGCTAGGGCCACCACGCCGCGGCCCTTGTCCACCCCAGCCCGGTTAAACTCGATATAACGGTCCGAGGAAAAGGCGGTGGATAAAGGTGTGGTCACTTGTTGGACCACTTGATCCCTTAGGGCGATCCGCTGGGCCATGGTGGGCAACGCCACAATGATTTTCATGACCGGTTCGGTCCCCAGGATGTCAAAGGGGGTATTGTCGGCCATCACTTCAAAATCTACGCCCCGTTGGCTGAGGTAATCCACATCGTATGGCAGGGGATGCCAAATGCGGCCGTGTTCTGGGGTATAAACGTGGACCGCCCCACCGCTGGTCATGGTGATGTCATAGATCTGCTTGGCCACGGGTAAATCCAGGGCGTGGTCCGCTATGATGGCGTTATGCTCGTTATCAATGGTCAAAGCGCCGTTAAAAGAAATCGAATAACTATCAGCTACCCCGGCTAACCCCAAGGTTTTCAGATTGTCTTGAAAGGATGTGTAACTGCGCCCGGAATTTGGTACAAAGTAGACGCCCTTAGCTAAAGCGGCTTTAATGGCCCCGATGGTCTTAGGGGTCATAACGCCTGAATCGTCCAATAGTGTTTCATCTAAATCACAGGTAATTAATTTATACATGCTAACCTCCAAAGTCATAACTTACCTGTCTATCATACCCAATTCTGGGATAGTTGAATACGCTTTTAGATAAAAAGGAGCCACTTTGTCTCAATCAGCACGCTGGCGCCGGATCAAAGTCGCCACCAAGGCTACGCCTAAAATCGGCACCGCCAAGAGATAAACGCCGAAATATAAGGCCAAATTAAACCCCCAGCGACTCAGATCCCCATCCCGGCCATGGCTGTGCCAAGCAGACCCGTACATGATGGTGCCAAAGGATTCCTTTTTCCCATTGAGTTCATAGCCCTGTTGCATGTAAGATTTATTGGTGGTTTTTGGGGGATGGGCCTGGCGAAAACGCCGGACAATCCCAAAAGCGGCGGGAAATAAAACGATGGCGTGACTGAAATTGAGATAGTCCAGTGGCCCCAGGGTCCTTTGAAACTCACCTGCGCCGTTGACATGACTAAATAAGAAAACGATGCCAAAATAAACACTGCTCAAGCAAAGAATTGCCAGATACTTTAGAACTTTCATCTTCGTGCCCCCTTCATGCTGGAAGAGACATAAAATCAAGTTACCCAATTAAGTTGTTTTTATCTTACCATGGCTGTCCCCAATCCTAATGGTCAAAAGCTCACCAAAAATTGTGGCCACCATAAAAAAAGCTATTTTGAGACGAACACTGCTCAAAATAACTTCCTATTTATAATTGATAAAATTTAAAGGTCCTGGTAGTCAATCCACTGATTATCATTACCTAGCCGTAAGAAGACCCGGTTGTTGATATTTTTCACGGCGAACACCCGATAGGCCCCCGTTGTAGCGATGGTTCCTTGGGCTTTGCCAGCACCGTTATACATCACTACACCTTGTAGCACATTGCTTGTGGCGGCA
This sequence comes from Lactobacillus sp., assembly GCA_022484695.1. Lineage (GTDB taxonomy): Bacteria > Bacillota > Bacilli > Lactobacillales > Lactobacillaceae > Agrilactobacillus. The sequence goes on along the minus strand of JAKVKU010000001.1, from coordinate 220,424 downwards.
ATCGGCAAGACATCCATCCTATAAACCCAGCCCTGACCTTCAATGCTATATGCATGGGCAAGTTTATCGGTATCTAGAACATCGGCTTCAATAGGCCATAAGGTTTTAGTCGGACTTAATGTACCTTGGGCTGTCTCTAATCCCGCGGTCGTATAAGTAGGGATGGCGACACCATCCGTAAACAAACCTAGAAATGCGCCAGCTAGCGGTGCACTACTTTGGTATGAGGCGTTTCTATTCTCCCGATCGCTGACCCATTGATTGTTCCCCAGGTCAAAAGTTACCGGAAATCCAAAATTATTGACGCCGGTATTGACCACCTGCCACTCACTAATTGAGGGGTCTAAAGTACGTCCAGTAGCTTGCGTTGCAGCAGCATCCGAATAAATTTTCATAGGCGTTTTAAAGGAATCATAATACCTTGTTCCAAAATCTATAGCTTCAATACCCTTGCGGCCCAAGTCTAACGGCACCTCAAACGGGTAATTGGCGGTAAATTTATCCGCAGGTTTGACCCACTGATCACCGCCTAAATCAATCGCTTCTAACGTCCCATCACCCGCTTTAACATAGCCAAAAGATTGGTATTGGGGATAGTCTAAACTAAGTGTCTTCCCCGTTGCCGTAAATTGATTGGTGCCATCTTTGCTATAAAGCGGCAAATTTTGATACCCACTGGCAAAGACACTATCTGCTTTGGTCTCAGTGACGCCCTGTCCCGTCGTGCTTGCAGCACTGGCCCGATGAACGCTGCCCAAATTGCCCAGTGCTGTCATACTAAATGCCAACGATAATAGTAATAGCCATTTAAAATTTCGTTTCATGATCCATAACCTCCCCAACTATTGTGTATGTACGCCTCCATCTTAGCACAGCTTTTGCTGAAAAAAGCCACTGTCCTTATTATTGCCTAAATCTCTGCAATCTAAACGAGCATGGTACAATAATGATAAATGCTCATTACATTAGGCACATGATATTGTGGATTTGTGGTTTCTCTATTCAATGATTGGGGGCATTGTTTTGAAAAAGAAAACTATGAGTTTTATCGGGTTAGCTGTTGCTGCATTGCTATTCGCATTGATTCCAGCAAAGTCCGTTTCTGCTGCGGATGATGAAGTTGCATTTCCCATTCGCGATTCATCATTTTTGACGTTGAATGACTTCAGTGATAGCTATCAAAAATTTACTAGCGGCCAGTCATCTTTCTTTCATAGTAATATTGTAGATTCTTACGTTCCCGGTTTATCTGTATGGCAGATTTCCAAACTGTATACTGGTCCATGGGATATCATGGGGTCAGATCCATGGTACAGAATTGCAAATGAAGTCTATGAAGTTGGTCCAAATTTATTTTTAACAAATAAACAGGCTGTAAGAATTCCCGCTAATAAAGTTACTTATCAAAACATTGGTGAATACCGTGGCAAAGATTTCACTGATAATTCACCTTGGACAATGATTTTCCACAGCTACTACATTGCTACGGTCAAGAATAATACCCCCGTGACGCTTTGGCAATCACCGGCCTATCAAACCCCTGTACAGCAAGTTAACCCTGGAGATACTTTTACCATCAATCAGGCTTACTTCTCCTACGATTCTGGACTTTGGTTTGATATCGGCGCTAACCAATGGATTCCTGCTTACTATCTTGATAATACCCTAGTGCCAACCAGCTGACATTTTTAAACTATGGAGGAATTTAATTATGAGGAAAAAAATTTTAGGATTTATCTTGCTGGTTGCTTCAGCATTGTTATTCGCATTGATTCCAGCGAAACCTGCATTAGCTGACGATGAAGTTGTGATTCCGGTTCGAGATTCATCCTTTCTGACGTTGAACGAATTTAACTATCAAGGTCTTCTTTCTGGAGAACGGGGTTATTTCAACAGCAACTTGGTCGCTAATTCCTATGTTCCAGGACTATCCGCATGGAAACTATCCAGACTATACACAGGAGGCTGGGCTGGCGGCCAAGCGGATCCTTGGTATAGAACCGCCAGAGAACTATACGAAGTTGGCCCAGATATGTTTCTAACAGACTATCAAGCCATTGTAATTCCTGCTAATAAAATAACGTTCAAAGAAATTGGCGTATATCGCGGCAAGGACTTCAATGATGATTCACCTTGGAAAATGATTTTCCATAGCTATTACATTGTTACTGTAAAAAATAACGGTACCGTGACCCTTTGGCAATCACCGGCCTATCAAACGCCTGTACAGCAAGTTAATCCCGGAGATACTTTTACCATCAATCAGGCTTACTTCTCCTACGATTCCGGGCTTTGGTTTGACATCGGCGCTAACCAGTGGATTCCCGCTTACTACCTTGATAATACTCTAGTACCAAACAACTGATTTTTTAACCTATGGAGGGATTTAATTATGAGGAAAAAATTTATAAGTTTTATCTTGCTTGCAACTTCTGTGTTGTTATTCGCATTGATTCCAGCAAAACCTGTATTAGCTGACGATGAGGTTGTGATTCCTGTACGAGATTCATCATTTTTAACCTTAAATGACCCAAACTACAGGGATTTCCTTTCTAAAGGTGTGGGTTTTTTCAATAGCAATCCTATTGCTGATTCCTACGTTCCTGGTTTATCTACATGGAAATTGTCAAAACTTTACACCGGTAGTTGGGGTGGCGGTGAAGCAGATCCCTGGTATAGATTTGCCAGAGAAATATATGAAGTTGGCCCAGATATGTTCCTAACAGACTATCAAGCCATTGTAATCCCTGCTAATAAAATAACGTTCAAAGAAATTGGCGTATATCGCGGCAAGGACTTCAATGATGATTCACCTTGGAAGATGATTTTCCATAGCTATTACATTGTTACTGTAAAAAATAACGGTCCCGTGACACTTTGGCAATCACCGGCCTATCAAACCCCTGTACAGCAAGTTAACCCTGGAGATACTTTTACCATCAATCAGGCTTACTTCTCCTACGATTCTGGACTTTGGTTTGATATCGGCGCTAACCAATGGATTCCTGCTTACTATCTTGATAATACTTTAGTGGAAAATTTGTAATACCCAGTCATGGATATCACACGACAAAAACTTCCCTTCAATTTTGACTTCTAGTTTATTTCAACTGAAGTCCTTAAATATTGAAGGGAAGTTCTTTTTTGCCTTAATTTAAGCTAGTCAAGTAAATTTACTAACTAAAAATTGAGTCAAAGGTATATTTATTGTCTTGATTAATTGGTACCCGAGTTAAATTGAATTTCTCCAATAAATTTTCTCGAACGCCGTGGGTATAATTATCCCAGGCAGCACTTTCTTTGCCACTGCCGTAACCAAAATTAAAGCCTGCTTTATAACCATCTTTGCGTAACAATAATCTAGTATTATCATCACGACTGCCATATGGATAAGCATATGACCGTACTTGAATCTGCAATTCTTGTTCAATTGTATCCTTAGAATCTGATACTTGAGTAATTAGATCATCACCAGATAACATTGCATCGGGGTAATGGTTTACATTATGGCACCCAATAGCAAATTGGTTTTTATCTAATTGTCTTAAATCATTCCATGCACTGTCAGTCATCTTATCGATGGTTAAGAATAACAAAGCACTGAATCCATAGTTTTGCAAAGTTTCAATAATACTAGGATTATCACCAATCGGATTGGTCCAACTTGGGTAGTAATCATCAAAGGTTAGCAATACTGAGTTCTGGGGAATTGATTGTCCTTCTAATAAAGCGCCTAAAGCTTCATCCTCAGTCAGGGTATGGTAGCCGTGATTTTGGATCCAATCCATTTGTGCCTTGAATGCTGGATAATCAATAACGATTTGATTTGACGTATCGCTGACACTGAAATCGTGATACCCCAAAGTGATAAACTGACCATTGCCAGAATTATTGCCAGTATCGGGAATGTTGGCCATAACTGGTTGGTCAGACACATAGCCCCCTGACACCTTGGTGTATTTACGACCATTGACTTCAACGCAATTTTTCGTCTCAGAGCCGTCATAAGTGCCCACAACTGTTTGCTCATCTACAAACACGCTGCTCAGAATGCTGGCACCTTGTGGAATGTTTAGGTTTTCAGCCAATTGGTAATCGTCAAAACTGTTCGCATTCCCAAACCACTCGGTCTGATTTTGTGATAAGTCGTAGCGTCGAACCCATTGATTACCACCCACATTGATAAAATAGACGTTGTCAATTTGTTGAATACCGCCAACCATGCCAGCATAACCTTGGTTGTCAATAGCATACGAGCCATCTGCATCAATCTGCTTCACCACATGTCGGCCGAACTTAAAGGTATTGTAAATATTTTCACCTTTCCAGCAATCAATAACCCGTCCCGCAAAATTACTTGTGGGGTCATTTAAAGCTTCGGTATTAAAAATCCAGAAATCATCGGTAGTATGAAAAGCCAAAACACTCGGTAGTGCAGGATCTAAAATCACACTGCCTGGGGCTGTGGCATTCACTGTTGTGCCAGCCTCGTAAAACTTAATAATTCCAGTACCGGATGCACTGGTTGTAAAGCCAGGTGAAAATCGTGTTGCGTTGAATGAATCATTAGGTACAAATCCATTCTTAGCGATTTTCCAACCTAATGTCTTCTGAATAAAAGTTACACTACCGCCATTGTCATTAAAATAATTCATAATAAAACACCTCGTAATTTATTTTTTTGTTGTCATCCTGATCGGGGATGTTTGTTGCTAACACGTGTTCGATTATTAGATTAAATCATTAAGCTGGCGCATACAATAGGTTTGGCGACGGTACATGATAATACGTCACGATACATGATAATAAATAATGAATTTTCCCCTTGCAATTTAAAAAAGAGCCATCTTCTGATGAAGATGACTCCAAAATCAAATAGCTAGCAATCAAACTGTGGCGTGGTAAATAGCCCAGTATAGTCATAAGACATGTCTAAAGGCAACCCCTGATAGTTATTGGTAAATTGCCAGGCGGTGGCACCTTCGACCCCAACACTAGCTGTACCATAGTTGGCCACCCAAATCGCATCATTGGTGGGTAAGCGATTTGCCCAAAACCAGCTGGCCATGCTATAGACCGCTAATTTGGTCCAGCCTAATTCCCTTAAGCGCTGTAAAAACGCCACTGTATTGTTGTAAACACCGGTTGTTACTAAAGTTGGATCTTCCACATCGGCAACTAATACACAATCACCATTGAACCCCAGCGCTTGAGCATATTCTGAGAAAAAATCCGCCTCGTTACGCGCATCTTGTCCACTGGTATATCGGGCATAGTGGTACAAGTGGGTCTGTAAACCAACGGCTAGTGCACTTTGCGTTTGCGCCAGGGCTTTTGGATTTTGGTACGCCGTTCCCGTTGCGCTACCTTCCGTAGCCTTAACAACGACTCCCAAGACCCCCAAAGTTTGGATGGCAGCAATATCCGAAGCCTGATAAGAACTGACATCTGCAAATAAATTGGCCATGGTCATACTCACCTCTTATCGTTCAGCGGCTTCATTTGCGTTAAAGTCGGTACCTTGCCTGCATAATTCTCATGAAGCGCCTGCTTATTTTTTGAAAAAACTGACTCAACAATACTTGCCACATCAACTTTTCGAATGTCTAACCCTAATTGTTGGGCCTGTGCTTTAGTCCCTTTGACAGCCACTTGCTTTTTATCAATACCCGTTGCCCCAGTGGTTTGTCTGGCTTCTGTCTGGATCACTTGGGCATTCGCAATTTTAGTGACAACGTCCAGAATATCTGCTAAAGCATTCAGTTCCTGTTTCTTAGTCAGATTCTTCTGTGCCCTTGCGAAGTTTCTAATCAACGGAATAACATAACCGCTAATTACGAGAATAACAATGGGCAATACAACTTGATAAAAAATAACATACCATGATATTTTCAATGAAATCCTTCCTTTCAAATTAGTTTTTGAGATCTCAAAATTGTAAATACGCGTGTAATGCCAATCATAACGACACCTTTCAGTGGGTGCAATAGCTCGATGGCCCATACATGATAATTGACTAGCCGGATTATCATGTATTTTTTTACGTTTTAACTTATGTAAAGTTACTTTTTATTTTTCAAAAGGTGATTAAAGCTTGATATAACGCTGGATTTCATTTTTAATAAGTTACTTCTGAACATTAAATATCACTTGTAAACTTATGAAAACACAAAAAGACGAAAAAAGTTATTTACAATCCCAACGTAAAGTTTTATGATGGACTTATCAAAGCAATATGGCCTCTCGTTTGATGGTTCACTCAAAACTCTGCCCGGGTCGATATAAAGGCATTCTTGGTTAAATAGCCTTTATATCAAATACAGAGCATGGGTCGGCCTATCAACTTTAATTAGCATTTCGTCACTTATTGCTTAGATGCGCCATCAAAGGTTATTCCAGGAATAACTGCATCTTGACTGAAAATATAAAGGAGATCTATTATCATGACAAACAAAAATTTTAACTACGAAGCGCAAAAAAAATTCCGCCAAAAACATGCTTATCGCTATACAGCTCAAGCAACAGCGTCCACCGCTCGGACCTTCTTGCGAAAGGCACCCCATAGCGATCTGTTGCTACTACAAGAAACCCTCAATAGTGGCGTCGATGCTTGGGAAGCCCATCATATTTCTAAATTAGAAAAAGTTGCTGGGCGCCAAACCACCCTCTCCAAGTACCGTTATCAGGCTTTGGCCTACGTTTCTGATATGATGCCCGCAGACCGTCTGTTATTTGAGAAGGATTTGGCGCTGGCCCTTGCCGGCAAACGCGTCCCGCATCATACCAAGCGTAAGCACTAAGTTTATTTTTTTACTCGTCTCTGAACATACGTACGCTATATAGCTTCGTTCATCCCCCCGCAACGTCTAGCGGTAACGCTCAATAATATCCGTGGCCTACCTAAAAAAGTGCCCTGGCAACCAGACCTAACATCTGAATACCAAGGCACTTTTGCGTTCAATAAGCGCTAATTTCAAGGCTTAACCCCGCTTACCAAAACCTCTGCAATAACACACACCCATTCAGGCTTTGGGTTTATCCCGAATCAATATCAAACTGGCTAATGCCCCCACACCAAGGAAAATAGCAATCATCACACTGGCATGTTGCATCCCTTCGCCAAATGCTTTAAAAACAATATTTTTAATTTGCCCAAATAAAGGTAGTTTTTGATAGGCAAGGACTTGTTTACTTTGGAAAATCTGTTGCCCGGCAAATGGCCCTGCTTGGTGTAATAGACTGAGTAATTGCGTCTTTATATTGCCCGGTAATAGCGCGACATTGGCTAAATGTTGGGGTAATTTATCGAAATAACCATTGGTCACACTGATTCCCAGTATCACCACACCAAAGGAAATCCCAACTTGACGGAAAACATTTAACAGCCCCGAAGCCATGCCAATATCCTTGGGAGCGACTGAACTCATGGCGGCATTTGAAATGGGTGGATTCACCAAAGCATTGCTGATCCCTAACAAAATAAAACCTGGCAACAAATAGGCCCACTTAAAAGGCGTTTTCAATAAAAAGTTAATGGTTAAAATACCAGCCATCCCCACAAATAAAGCCAAACTGATTAACCACCGATTGCCAATTTTGTCAGATATCAAGCCAGTGATCGACCCTAAAATCAGGGTGAAAACACTGATAATTAACAGTCTCAACCCGGTTTCAAACGCAGTATAGCCCATATAATTTTGCATCAAAATTGACAAATAAGTAAAACCGCCATATAACCCCGCGCCCAGTGTAAAGGCCGCGATATCCGCCCCAACAAAAGACCTGAGCTTAAAAATAGTTAAATCGATCATCGGCGCTTTCACGAACCGTTCTGTCAAGACAAACAACGCTAAAGACACTATGGCAACTAAAAATAAGGTCATGATGCGCCAATCAGTCCAAGCGTATGTGTTATGTACTTCTTTTTGAATCAACGCTAAAATTGTACTGAAAATCATGGCAGTGCTAAAAATGAGGCCTAATATATCGATCGAAGCCGGTTGTTTAGGCGTTTTGTCTACGATGAAAATAAGGCCTAAAATAATTGTCAACAGGCCAATTGGTAGATTGATCAAGAATATTGCCCGCCATCCGAGGTTGTCCACCAAAATGCCGCCGATAAGTGGTCCCGTGGATACCGCTAAACCAACCGCACTGCTCCAAATCCCCAGGGCCAACCCCCGCTGTTTCTCTGGAAAGGCAGCTGTGACAATGGATAAGGACAATGACATCATAGCCGCGCCACCAATGCCTTGGAACCCTCGGAAAATATTTAGCCAAAAATTGCTTGGTGCCAGACCGCTGGCCAACGACCCTAAAATGAATACCAATACCCCCACTAAAAACACCGGCTTGCGGCCAAAGCGATCCCCCAGTTTAGAAACTGGCAAGAGCATCACGGCATAAATCAAAGTATACGCATTTAAAACCCACTGTAAGGTGCTAAAACTTTCAGAAAAACTTTTTTGAATCTCAGGTAAAGCCACATTGACGATGGTAATATCTAGCATCGCCATAAAAACTGCAAAACTCACGGTACCCAGTACCCACCACTTGTTACTCTGACGTTGTCCACGCATTATCCTGTCTTCTTTCTTGAAATAAATTTTAAGCATATATGCACACTAATGCACTAATTGATCTGATAAAAAGGCACGCTTCATTGGCCTAAGAGTGCCTTCATATTCTCAGATGCGGTCCCAAATTTCGTAACGATCGTTTGCTTATCAACTTGATAAAAGACTTCCCGGCCAACTTTGCGCCGTTTAACAGCCCCAAAACGGTTCATATAATCTAAGTGTCTAGAAATAACCGACCGATTCTGGGAAAAGTTTTCAGCAATTTCACCGATGGTCAACTCCCCAGAACTGGCCAAGAAAATCAGGAGTTCGCTGCGAACCGGGTCACAAATTGCTCTGAAGAAATCGATATCAATATTGCCTTCGATCCACTGTCGACATTTCTCAGGATCATATTTTGGCGTCATGCAATCACCTCAAGTTCATTATATGCATATGCGTGCACAAGTCAACATATTTTTTTAAAGCCAAATAACCATGTTAAAAAGAACCGTGCCGCCAAAGTAATTACCCCAGAATTACAATGCTTAAAACGGGCTTGTTGAACCTAGCTGGTAGACTACCCATTGATTTTCTGTACCCAATTTAACACTGACACCCCGGTAACCCACAATCGTAGCGCCGAATACTTTGTATGGCAGCGTGGCGGTGAGCTGGCCTTTACCTTGGTTCGTCCGGGTAAACATTGGTGTGCCCGCTTGGAAGTATAAGATTTTGGGAATGAGGTATTGCCCCTTAGTTTTCGCCAACAGCCACTGATTGTTCCCAAGGTCCACACCTGCAATGGCGCCAGTATTGCCATCGTAAGCAATTTTGTTAATGCGCCACTCATGGTAATGATCCGTATCTAGACTGCCCGCACGATTCACGCCTAAACAATCTCGATAAATCGGATTATAAGCGCCGGCGGTGAGTACCTCTAAATAATCCCCAGAACCCATGACGACCTTGCGACTGTGTGCCGGATCTACCCATTGATTATTACCTAAATCCAGGGCTTTAATAACACGCCCACTTTTCGCGACCCGTATAATTGGCCATGTACCAATTTCCGTCTGCAACGCTAACCCAGTGCGTTTGGTCAACGTCGGCTCAGAATAGATCGGTGTGGGCTGATTCCCAGAATTGAAGACAGCTGTTGTGTCTGAATTGGCCACAATAGTCAAACCGGCATTGCTGGCCTGAGCAGGATTAATATTGGTGACGCTACCAAACAATAAAGCACCACATGTTAATAAAATATAAAACAACCATTTTTTCATTTGCAAAATACCTCCCCTTATTTTGTTGATTGCGATTCATCCCCAGCACAAGCCAAGTATACCATTATCAAGTTTTATTAGCTCTTAGCATATTAAAATAATCTAATTTTGCATTTCAAAAATAATATTACTCATTTTTATAAAAATAAAGTTTGCTTTCTGCGTACTAAAAATGTTAAACTCTTCTTGCTTTAAAAAATGAAAAAGAATGGAGCATCAAAAATAAAATCAAATACTGCAGTGATTCAAGTTCACTTTTCTGATACGTTGACCAAGCATCGCATTGTCCAAGGCTTATTTGACGCCGATATTCAAGCTGACGAAACCGTTAAAATCGAACAATCGACTCTTTTGCTCTACGACACGAGCCAAGAAGCTGTTGCTTTTAACACCCTGGTGGTGGACCAAAACCGCGGGCTGATCGCCACGCAAAAAACGACCCGACAACTCATTGCCCGCCTGCAAGATACTAGCTTGGGAACCATACGGGAAGCTCGAATTTATCGGAACATGCTACATATCGCCAATGGCGTTGTCCCTTTGGTCTATGGCCGCAGTCTCTTCATCCCCATGGCCAGCCCCTTCCACGGTAATTGCGACTGGATCAACGGCCGCCATATCCATACGATACGGGACTTAGATAAAGCCACCGAACTACTGTGGGACAAGGGTATCAAAGCGCAAGTTTTCGATTATCACGACTTTGAAACCAAAATACATGATGCTGTGCTCATCTGTCAGTACTCCATTCAGATTCTTAAAGAAATGTATGAAAGTGGCTACCTCCATGAGGCAGATAATGAAATCTTGGGCCGTTATAACAATTGTGACTGTCCAAACCATCAGCGGCTAGCCCAGGCTGAACCCTTAGTACCGGCCTACCAAGCTGCGCAACTTGAGGTATTTCTAAGCTGTGCCTTTCCAAAAAGTGAGTATGATCCTGTGGACCTAGCTGCTTGCACCTCAGCATTTCATGCCAATTTACGAAAAAAATCCCGTTGTTAAAATCCGACGTAAGTCTGCCAAATCCCCGTCACCACCAGTCCCAATTTGCACCGCTTCCAACGAAGGCCTTGAATTATCAGCCTTTTCCCCGACTTGTGTGGGTTAGCGCTGGGCTGGCGACCTTGTTATAGTAGCCTTACCACAAGCGCTTGTGGCATCATATTTTTGGAGGATGTCGCAATGGATTCAACCACAACACAGCGGGCCTGGGAACTGGCCCTGGCCAACCAAGCCGTGATTCACGGTGCTTTGAAGAAAGCCAATATTTGGCGCAGTCGCCCGGATTACGAGGATTTAGCCCAAGAGGGACAGCTGGTTTATGTGACCTGTTACCACCGTTTCTGTCAAGAACACGAGACCTTTAGTGAGCGGGCTTTTAACTGCTATGCCTATCAAGCTATTATTTGGCATTTGCGCAATATTTTGCGCCGGGACATGTGGCTCAGTGACCACACCCAAGCCAGTCTAGACGCCACAGTGCCCCCGGAATCCGATCACTTGGCTTATAACTTCCCAGAGTCTTTGATCGCCCTATCTATTCGCCTGGGGCAGATTCAAGAATTATTATCGCAACGACAAAAAGCCGTTTTAGTGCGGCATATGTGGCAGGGTGAGCCTTTGAGACAGTTGGCGGTGGATTTAGACTGTCCGGCCCGGACTTTGCGATATGATCGCAATAAGATTTTACGCCTGTTGCGGTGATTTTTAGACATTAAAGCGCTTAAATCTTATCTCTTTCTTAAACTTTTTTTATTAATCTTAAGATTAATCCCCCCTAATCGGTGGTACACTTAAAGATGTATCTAGAAGACCTGCCACTATTTTCAGGGGGAGGACTAGCCGTGATAGGCTAAAGCCCGCGATACCATCAATAGCACAGACAATGAGGATTATGTTCGTTGTTTCGACTCGCTTTAAATCTTACGCATAAGTTTGCTGCAATATCAATTATGAGCTTATCAATAAAGATTGCACCATGGGATTGTCAATGATTCATCAATATTATTACTGTGCGCCGAATCGCACTTTAACCTGCACCATCACGCCTAGTCCAATTTAGTCGCCAGGTACTTCTCAGAGAAAAAAAGATCACGTGAAATCAATTTCGATTTCGTGTGGTCTTTTTGTATGGTGTACTATATTCTTGGCGATATTGAATACTTCGGTGACAAATCAGTTGATCAAAACCAATTCAAGGGGTTGATGATGTTGGAAAATAGTTCCCAAAAATTGGCCTGAAAGGTTTCGATAAAGGGCGCCTTAGCCCGTCTTGATCGAAATAAGGTGACAATGAGCGCAATGATAAAGCAGATGACACTATAAACCAATATAACCATAAAAATGCCTAAAACCGTTGTGCCAATCTGTCCCATGTCGCCTCATCCCTTCTTTGCTGTCTGTTAGCGGTTGATTTATATTAAATATTAACAGCTTCATTTAAAAAAGGCCATACGAAATTAAATTCGATTTCGTGTGGTCTTTTTGCTATACTCCACTCAATTCGTCAGTGTAACCTTCCCAATTTCGTGATTGCTTTCAACGATTGCATGGGCTTTTTTGAGATTAGCGACGTTGATTGGACTGAATGTTTGCGTCATAGTCGTTACCAGCTGGCCGCTATCTAACAAGTGAGCAACTTTGTCTAAAATATCATGTTGACTTTGCATATCTTCTGTGTGAAACCATGACTTACTAAACATCCACTCCCAAGCAAACTTAGCCCGTTTCTTAGTCAATTGCTTTAAATCCACTAATTTTCGATTCTCAGTAATTGACGCAATCCGGCCACCGGGTTTGATTAAACGGGCCATTTCCGTCCAGTGGGCATCCAAATTATTCAGTTCAAAAATGTAATCCACATAGGAATAGCCTAACTTTTGAACCTCTTGCACTAAGTCCTGGCGGTGATTAACAGTTTGATCAGCGCCATGGGCTTTGACCCATTGAATGGTCTCTGGCCGAGAGGCACTGGCAATCACCTTTAAGCCAGCCCAATGCGCCAACTGGGTGGCCATGGAGCCCACACCCCCAGAACCGTTGATAATCAAAATCGTCTTTTGTTCGTTGCGTTTTTTGGCAGTATGATCTATTTCTAGTTGTTCAAACAAACCCTCCCAAGCAGTTAAAGCTGTGAGGGGAATAGCTGCTGCTTGGGCATCGCTGAGCTTTTTGGGGGCGTGCCCCACAATTCTTTCGTCAACCAGTTGGTAGGCACTATTGCTGCCGGGACGCTTAAAGGATCCAGCATAAAAGACCCGGTCTCCGGGTTGAAACAATGTGACATCAGCGCCAACTTTGACCACAGTCCCCACTGCATCCCAGCCAATCACTTTGGGTTGGGCTAAAACAGCTGAGCCACTTTGCCGAACCCCCACATCCACTGGATTGACTGAAATACCGGTCACCTGAACCAACAAATCATGCGCCTCAGGACTAGGGATAGGTAATTCAAACGCCACTAGACTATCTGCTTGCGAAATTGGTAAGTGCTTGGTAAAACCAATAGCTTTCATATATTTTGTCATCTTTAATTTCCCCCTAACACCTTCCATGTTAGCAGTATTACCGAAACTGCCAATACTGAAATTATAGTGACTAGTTACATTTTCTTCCCTTGCCCAATCAGCAACCTTGTGGTACGACAGAGTCAGTTAAGCTTTCCATCATATTCAAATTTTAACGAAGGAGGGACGTCGCCATGCAACGACATATTTATGATTGTGAACCTGGTTGTCCGGTTGAAAGTACCTTACAAATCATTTCGGGCAAATGGAAAAGTGTCATTCTATACCATTTACTTCAAGAAAAGACCTGCCGCTTTGGGGACTTACAGCGGTCTTTACATGACTGTTCTAGACGCATGTTGGCCTTACAGCTGAAAGAGTTGGAAACAGATGGCGTCATCCAGAAAAAAGTTTACCAAGTAACCCCACCAAAAACGGCATATCGCCTGACAGATTTTGGCAAAACCCTTGAACCGGTCATTCAAGCCATGGTTGCCTGGGGCACCCATTACAACAACGTGATTGGCCCCCAGTATCCCAAAATCGCCAGTTGCCGGCAGTCTATTCAGATATAACTTAATCCACTTTCTTATCATCAGACCAAAAGCTGACCCCAGACAATTTACTTTTGCCTTCGGTCAGCTTTTATGGTAGTTTATGGCGTAACCCCAAGAAACGGAGATGGGCACCATGGCCCCAAATTTCAGCGCAATTTTAAAACAAACCCGCCGCCAACAACATTTAACACAAAAACAGCTAGCCGCGGGTATCTGTTCGCAACCCATGTTGTCGGCTATTGAGCACGGCCGCTATACGCCCAATGCCCAGCTGTTGATTGCATTGTGTCAGCGGCTAAATCTGAGTTTGGATCAAATCAGTTTGGCACAAAATTTCAATATCAGTGCCAATCAAAACTTCGATCAGACTTTAAACGACTTATGTAATCAGCACCACTATCAGCAATTATTGACTTTTCTAGCCCAGGATAGTGTTTTAGCCAGCATTCAAACTGACCAACAAACCCAAGCCTACTATTATTATCTAGGCGTTGCCAAATTGCATACCCAGGGTTTAACAGCTGCTAAAGAAGCCCTGCAATTGTCCTTAGCTGGACCCGGGGCGCAAAATCCCACGACTTTGACCCGGTTAGGCCAAGCTTCGCTGGGGTATATCGCCGCGGCGGAAAATTTACCCCAGACTGCAACCAAAAATTTCAACCTAGCTGTCAAGGCATTAGCTGAGACAAACTATGATACCAATCAAAATGTTTTATTTTACCTGATCGCTTTGGGTTACTTTAAACTAAATCAGTTACCGGCCAGTCTGGATTGGGTCAATCAAGGGATTGAGTTTACCAGTGACCATGATTCCCATTATTTATTAGCCAATTATTACTACTTACTAGCTCGCGTTGCCCAGGCCAGTGCCCAATCCGACCTGCAACTAGAGGCCAGTCAACGACAAACTTTTATCCAGGACCTGTTCCACGAAAAGATTTTCAAAGATTTCTAAAATATTAGTATGCTTATTTTTCAAGACCCCCTAATTTTTGTAAGCTAAGGCCATCAAATAAAGGAGGTCTTTTAATATGACCAAAGAATTTTTTACTAATACTATTGCCACCCACGCTACCGTTGCCACTATCAAACAGATCCTAAGCAATCCCCAACAACTATTACGCTGGGATCCAGAAGTCAGTACCGTCAACAACGACGCTAATGGGTTCTGGCTTCAGCGGTCTGGCTCAGCTTTGAATCAAAGGGAACACATTGCCATCGGCAGTCAAGCCAACCAAATTTTCTATCGCAGCACAGGCGGTCGCATCGCTTATGATTTGATTTTCACCCTGGTAACTGAGGACGGCCAAACCGTGATTCAAGAAAGCTTTTATCTCATGGGTGAAAACAGGTTAAAATTACCACTGACCTTATTGGCCCCCATCGCCAAACACGCTTTTAATATCAACTTGACCAACTTAGCCCACTTGGCAGAAACCAGCTCGTTTTCAGAAGGCGGTGTGTAACATGGAAGCCATCGTCCAACAAGATTTCAACGGCATTGACAGCCTCACGCTAAAAACGCTGCCCCAACCCCGGCCCAATCCCATGACCAACTTGATTCAAGTTAAATATAATCCCGTTTTGCCCTACGACATCCTGGGCGAACAAGGGGCCTTGGGTCAAGTGCCCCTACCGCGCATTATTGGCTATGGTTTTGCCGGCACCGTGGTTCAAGCCGGGGCTTTGAACACCCACAAAGTTGGCCAACGGGTCATCGGCGTAACACCCCAGGGTAGTTTTGCACAATATGTGGTGCCTACCATTCCCTTGTACACCTTTGTTTTACCTGAATCTGTGTCCCTGGCCGCTGGTGCCACCGTGATCGGCGGGGCGGATGCCGCCTGGCTATTTTGGCAGACATCCGGCGTTCAGGCTGGTGACTCGGCAGTCATCCTCGGTGCTTCTGGGGGTGTGGGAACCTATCTGGTGCAATTATTAACTCGAGCTGGGGTGCAAGTCCACATATTGGCCTCTAAAAGAAGTGCGGCCTTCATCAAAACTAACTTTAAGAAGACCACTGTTTATGAAGAGGCGACCGCCATCCCCAGACAAGCCATGGATTATCTCTTCGACCTCACCGGCAATATCGCGCTGGTGACCCAGTTAGAAGCCGTTTTAAAACCCGGTGGTCAACTTTTAGTTGCTGGCTTGCCAGATTACACCGCCCACCGCGCCGATATCCGGGTGCAATTTAGCAATCATCCCCTGGCCCCAACAAGTTACCAGCAGATCCTGACCTTATTGCAAAATGGCGATTTGAAAGCTTATATTGATACCACTTATAACTATCAAGATATTCAGTCAGCCCAGCACCACGTTTTAAGCGCCGCTAAACGGGGCCGAACCCTGGTCCAATTTGCTTAATGGTATAAAACAACCCCCGGAAATTTAGCCGAGGGTTGTTTGTTGGCGCTTATTGAATGAACAACTATCCAGATTTCTACAAAGTATATTGATAACTTGAATGTATTTTGCAGAGATTTGTATATTATACAAAGAAAAGACTGGAAATCGCGTATAAAATCAAAATATGCACGGGATAAAAAATATAAAAGAACCATTTGTCTTTTTTACCCTGTTGGCCGTGGTATAAGGCAATGGGGATCAGTGAGAAGACCATCAGCCATTGATAATCCCCTTTGCCACCGGTGATAAAAGATAGCACGCTTAACACGAAAATGACCAGATATTGGGCCCACCGTTTTTCCCGGAACACATATAATAGACCCCCAGCAATAATAAAGACTGGGCCGCCCTCCACAAGCATTGGTGAGGGGAGCAGGGTCAATAAGACGCTCAATAACTTGCTAGCTGGACTTAGATAATTTACCAAAAGCATTGGCAGTACCGTTAAGGCAATTAACCCTAAAAAGCCCAATGTAGCTTTACCCGGATATTTGTCTGGGCCGAAGAAACCGTCTAAAACCCACATGAAACATAGACCTAGGAATAAAGTGCCAAAGATGGAGTTCATCAGCATGACTTGGGGGTTAGGCAAGAGTTTGCTGATCAGGGTAAAGGCAATATTACAAATCCAAAATCCCACTAATAAGTTCATCATGTAGCGTTTTCTGCTGTGGGTGTAGTGGAACCCCTCTGCAGATAGGAATAAGAAAATCGGCGCCACTAAACGCCCCAGCATTGAAAACCAGTCAGGTGCGCCGACAAAGTAAAACATTTGATGGATGTGGTCCAGCACCATTAAGGTAATCCCAATCATTTTTAGATCAAATGATGTTAACCCTCTTTTTAACAAATTCAAAAAAACAGCCTCCTAAAAATTTTCATGAAAACATTGTATAAATTTTCGAGGGTGTTTTCAACGAACAACTTTGTCATCTGTTTGTAAGTTTGGTCGGGTTCAGTCAACTTAAACTAGAACTTCAGCTTTAAGGACCGGCAATAAATCAGAATGCTTAACGTATGTTAGAAGTATATTGCATTCTCAAGATTGCCCGTGTACCATTGGCTTGGAACGAATGTTCAAATATGCTGGGAGGCTTTGTTTTGAAACAAGCAGTTTTTGCTATGATGAATCACTACGCAGATTATGAGGGCTGTTATTTAACCAGTTACCTGAACCAAACCGACCAGTGGCTTGTTAAAACGGCTTCGATTGCCCATGAAGTGACTTCTTTAGGCGGCCTGCAGACGACCGTGGACTACCAACTGACCGACATCCCCCAAGATGTTGATTTATTAGTTTTAATTGGCAGTAAATCTTGGGCTTTGGAAAATCAGACCCTCAAATCCTTACTTACCAAGCGCTTAAACCAGCATCAACCCGTCGCAGCCATTTGCGGTGCCGTGGATTATCTAGCCAGAAACGGCTTGTTGACGGGTTATCGCCACACCGGTAATGCCCAATATCTGTGGCAAAAAGACTCAGCTTATACAAATCCGGCCGATTTTGTGGCCACCCAAGCAGTGGCTGACCGCAACCTGGTCACCGCCAATGGCACCGCAGCACTACCTTTTACCAACTTGGTTTTGAAAATGGTGCACTTCTTGCCTGACCAAGGGGTGGATAAGGCAACAGCGCTATATTCGTTGGGCTTTTATAAGTATTGCCAGCAATATGGCAATCCATTTGCCTAAAAAATAAATAAACGCTGGAAGAATGCCACAAAACGGTTATACTACCGTTTTGTCACACGCCACCAGCGTTTTTGTCTTCCCAAGCTTCGCGACCCAGGGAAATTTGAAAATAATCAGTCAACTTTATGATCATAGGTAAACCAAATAATAATCCCGCCAGCCAGGGCCAACCCAATTAGCGCCTGCATATTTGCCACCAACCAAGCCGCAACAAGGCCTACAATCAGCACAAATACCGTGGCCAGCACAAGCAGCCGCACCACTTGAGGACTAAAGGACCTGCCCCGATTATAGGCCAGGAAAATAACCATCGTGCCAGTTAAAATAAACAACAGCGCCGTTTTGGCATCCCCCACCACCAGCGAAGCGACGATACCTGCTAAAAATAACACACCAGCCGTTGCGGCATTCAGTTTACGATTCTGCCGAAATTTGGTAAATCCGCTAAGAATCTTGTTCAGGATTGTCATGTCTATCCCTCCAAACTTTGCGTTAATTCACAAATTTGAAATATATAACTTCAGACAATTGATGAATCGATCTGTCTAAGAAAAACTAATTTGAACCCGTTTTCCAAAGGCAGTGGCAATTTTTGAAATTGTGTCCATACTCGTGTTGCTACCAGCCTCGACTCGGGCTACTGTGGATTGCGGGATACCGGCTCTATCAGCCAGTTGACTCTGCGTCCAACCATAAGCTTCTCGTGCTTCTCTGACAGCAACCGCACTGGCAAGTTTGTTTTTTTCAGCTTGAACATTTTGAGAAAAATCTGGATTCTGTAAATCTTTGGCAAAAATATCATTGACGTCAGTTAAATAAGTTGATTTACTCATTATTCAGCTTCTTTCCATGGTACATCGTTGACTCGAATTTTTTAAAAATATCAGTTTTCCATCAATTACCATTCGTCTTATAATAGTATCATCTATCAAAAATATAAAAAAAGGAAACAATATGCCCATGAACTTGACCAGTCATCAACAGTGGTTAGCCGATTTTTACAAGCGACGCCATTGGTACCAATATTCCCCTTTCATTCGTATTAATTTCTTGACGGAAGAAGTTGGCGAGCTCTCCCGGGCCGTTCGTGCCCTCGAAATTGGCCGCGATCATCCCGGCGACCCCCAGACCAGCCAAAAGGCTAAATACGCCAATCTCACTGAAGAATTGGCCGACGTGCTGGACCAGGTCTTAATTTTATGTGACAAATACCAAATTGATCCGACAACTTTACTCAGTGCCAGTCGAACCAAGCTACAGCACCGGTTTGCCCCGTCACAATCAGAATAAATCAACACTAAAAAACATTAATTTAGGCCACTTAACTGCAAAGACGCTAAATTAATGTTTTTTTACTTGGTTACTTGCTAGATTTGACTGAAATATTCACAGCAACGATCGTGAGACAAACGCCTAATAACAATATCAAGTCGCCCACAGCATAATGGCCACGATACCCCACTTTGGCTAGGGCAAAAATACAAAGAATGAGTAAAATATTCCGTACCCACCCCTGTTTATACGGTAAAAAAACAAATCTAGAGTATTTGGAATGATTGGTAACTAGGTAATATCCAACGCAACTTACAAAAATCAAGCAGCTAATCAGTTTTGACTGATATTTATAGGTCAGCGCTAAGATAACAACGTTGACTGCCAAAAATAGTCCCAGATATAAACCAGTGATGATATTCTTTTTGATCATTTGTTATCCGTCCTCCCCAGTTAACTGTGAGATTTACTGACTTTTTACAGCCGCCATATTAAGCAGTCCCTTTGAAATAGGTGGCACACCCGGCCAAAAAACTTATCAAAACTACTAATATCATTGCTTTAAAATCATGTCTAAGCAAGCCGGTAATGACGCCCGACAGCGCAATGGCCAAGATAGCCACCAACACCCAGGCCACATCTCGCTTTGTTAAAGCTTGATGCCGGATAAATTCCGTAAACATAAATAATGCCCCAGTTACGATAAAACCCAAAGCAGACCGGGGGTTATGGACAATTGTAGATCCGATGGCGCCGATTAAGATAACGACGCCAGCAATTAATAGGCGCAAGTTAATGACATTTTTCATCAGTTTCAATTCCAATCTAAGTTAGTGGGATGATTTCTGTGCCGTACATTGATTCAGAGGAATGGCAGCATTTAAATTCTCAGCCCAACCAGCCTTATTATTCCTTGGCAATATGATAACTCACTTTTTCAGCCAGCGGAAAACTTTGTCCTGAACGCTGGAAAAATGACCGTAAACGCTGTTTTTCTTCAAAATAGCCTGCAATTTTCTACAGCATCCGGATCAACAACCCAAAAAACCAGCCAAAATCAGAACTGGATTTTGGTTGGTTCATTTAAAACTTCAAAGTTTAATCTGCTTTTCATTTTCCTAATTGATTCTATGGGCTATCTGCCCACTTTCGGATAAAGCCTATAAGTCTACCTGTTTAAAACGCTGTAAGCTCCGGTGGTGGGTCAAAAAGAAACTGGCCACAAAGACCACAATACCCACCAGTAAAAAAGGCAGCTGGCGCCATAGGTCTTGGAGTTGGACTGAATTGACCCAGGCAAAACCCGGTAAGTGGGGGAGGGTTTCCATGACCCCTAAAACCAGAAGGGCGGCCAAGGTGCCCCAAAAATAAGGCCAGCCGATTTTAGTACCGGTTTTGAAGAAGCCGGTCAAAAAGATAAAGTCAAATAAGGCTAGCGCTAATAGTCCAAAGCCAAAGTAAGTCACATTGGTGTTGAGAGCGATGGGATTATTTTGGATATATAACGTGCGCAGGTAGGCCCAGGGAATAGTTAGCAGTAACATCCCCGTTTGAAACGTAAAGGTATACAGCACCTTCCCCCAAACCACGCCGTTTTTACCCCCAGGCAAGAGGGCGGTGTACAAAATATCTTGGGTCTGTTTGGCATAAACCAAATCTAGGGTTGGGGCTAACATGGCAAAAAAGAAGATGACGCTGTAGGGATAAGTGGGCACTAGGACCAAGGCCCCCAGCCAGAGGAAGAACCAGGTGGTGGGGTGGGCGGCTAGGGCATACTCTTTAATCAGGAGTGGCATCAACTAACACCTGCCTTTCAATTTTTAGCATGATCTCATCAAAACTCAGGGGGTCAGTAGCTTTGAGGCCAAATTGTTGTTTGAAGTGAGCGCTGAAAGCGGCTTTGGGCGCGGTATACAGCAATTTGCCCTCATGGATATAGGTAATGGTATCCGCCACGGCGGCCAGATCCGTGGTGATATGGGTGGAAAACAAAATGCTGTGTTGGCCGTCTGCCACATAGTGTTGCAACACCTGCCCAATGGCCTGCCGGGAAACCGGGTCAATGCCGCTGGTGGGTTCGTCCAAAATCAAGACGGGGGCGTGGTGGCTCATGGCCACGGCCAATTGGTATTTGATCTGCATCCCCGTTGACAGGGTTTTGACCCGCTGATGGTCATCCAGCTTAAAGAAATCCAGGTAATAACGGTACTGGGCCGCATCCCAGGTGGGGTAAAACCGCCGCGTTATTGCAGTAATGGTGGCTAGGCGCTTTTCCGGGTAATAAACCGTCTCCCCCAGCATGACCGCCAAATTGTCAGTAGCTGCGTTAACAATGGTGCCCTCATCCGGGGTCACCAGGCCGGCAATGCTTTTTAAGATGGTGGACTTGCCGGCACCATTGACGCCGATCAAACCCATAATGGTCCCCGGGGCCAGGGCAAAGGAAATATCGGTTAAATGGAATTTCGGGTAGTTTTTGGTCAGGTGTTCAACCACCAACAAGTTTTTATTGGTCATGGGAATCTGCCTTTCCGTGTTGCAGCATGTGGCTATAGGCTGTCGCCTGGGCCAAAAAAGCATCACTTTTCACCAGCGCCAAGCCGGGCAGGGGACCGGCTTCATCCCCTAAGACCACCAGCTGGTCACCTTTTTTCAATTGAAATAAGTCCCGGGCAGCTTTCGGGATCACCACTTGCCCCCGCTCCCCAATTTGGATGGTGCCAAAGAGATGCTTGCCCTTGGGGGGGATGCCAACGCCGCTGGCAGCGGTGTCGTGGTTGATCAGCTCATCTAGCGCCACATCATAAAACTTCGCCAGGGCGTCAGCGTGGATAATATCCGGGACGGATTGGCCGCTTTCCCATTTGGCAATGGATTGCCGGGTGACCCCAGCCCCTTCCGCGACTTGTTCTAAGGTGTACCCAAAATGGGCCCGTAAGTCGCGTAAATTGCCGGCAAATGGTGCTTGTTCTGACATATCGAATACCTCC
This sequence comes from Lactobacillus sp., assembly GCA_022484695.1. GTDB lineage: Bacteria > Bacillota > Bacilli > Lactobacillales > Lactobacillaceae > Agrilactobacillus. The sequence continues at coordinate 198,154 of JAKVKU010000001.1, read as the reverse complement.
GTTTCTTCTGACTTCTCATACCCTTATGATACCTGCTCCCTAGGCAGGTACAACCAAGGGGGCTTACCATATTTTGTTAATAATAGTTACCTCAACGCTAAAACCCTTACCCAGAACCGGTTGGCGATGTTTTTAAATTTCAGCACAAAAAAACGCCAAGCCGCATTTAGACTTGACGTTCCCATACTGATCAATAAATTAAGACGCATCACTATTAATTTTAGCAATCTTACCTTGTTGGATATACACACTCAAAATGCCGATATCCGCCGGATTGACGCCGCTGATACGGCTGGCTTGGGCCAGGGTTTCCGGTTGAATTTTTTGCAATTTCTGCCGAGCTTCTGTAGCCAGGCCACCGATGGCATCGTAATCGATGCGATCAGGGATCTTTTTAGCTTCCATGCGCTTCAAGCGACTGATCTGGGCTTCTTCTTTGCGAATATAGCCTTCATACTTCACTTGAATTTCAACCTGTTCAATCACCCGGGCATCCAAGGGTTCTGGGGCCGGGCCCACAAAACTAATGAGGTCAGCGTAGTTAACTTCTGGCCGCTTCAAGAAATCAATGGCTAACACGCCATCCTTCAAAGGAGCCACATTCTTAGCCGCCAAGAAATCTTGAACTGCTGGGGTAGGTTTGACCCGCACGGTGTTTAAGCGGTCTAATTCACTTTCAATGGCCGCTTTTTTAGCCAGGAACTTTTGGTAACGGGCGTCTGAAATCAATCCCAATTCATGACCCAATGGCGTCAACCGTAAATCGGCATTATCATGGCGTAACAACAGGCGGTATTCGGCCCGACTGGTCAACAGCCGGTAAGGTTCATTGGTGCCTTTAGTCACCAAATCGTCGATCATAACGCCGATATACGCATCGCTACGCTTTAAAATCAGCGGGTCTTTGCCGGTGATCCGCAACACCGCGTTGATGCCGGCCACGATACCTTGGCCCGCAGCTTCTTCATAACCGGAGGTGCCATTCATTTGGCCCGCGGTGTAAAGATTGGCGATGACTTTGGTTTCCAAAGTGGCTTTTAACTGCCAAGGTTCGATGATGTCATATTCAATGGCATAACCTGGCCGCATCATTTCGGCATGTTCTAAGCCGGCGATGGAATGGATCATCTTTTGTTGGACTTCTTCAGGCATGGAGGTGGAGAAATCACCCACGTAATATTCTTCCGTGTCCCGGCCTTCTGGTTCCAAGAAAAGTTGGTGTCTAGGTTTATCCGCAAAGCGGACGATCTTATCTTCAATAGATGGGCAGTAACGGGGGCCAACCCCTTTAATGACGCCGGAAAACATCGGTGCCCGGTCTAAATTATCCCGGATGATTTGGTGGGTCGTCCCATTGGTATAAGTCATCCAGCAGGATAATTGATCCTTTAAGTAGGCTGAATCCGGGGTTTCAAAACTAAAGGCATTGGGTGTAGTATCCCCAGGCTGTTCTTCAGTTTTACTATAATCGATGGTATTGCCATCAACTCTAGGCGGGGTACCGGTTTTGAAGCGCCGGAGCTTAAAGCCTAGGGTTTCTAGATTTTCAGACAGCTTGATGGAAGGAATGGAGTTGTTGGGACCAGAGGAGTACATTAATTCCCCAATGATGATCTTGCCCCTAGAAGCGGTGCCCGCCGTGAGGACCACGGCTTTGGCCAAATAACGGGCCCCGGTATTGGTGACGATCCCCCGACAGGTGCCGTCTTCAACCACTAGCGCGTCGGCGATACCTTGCCGCAGGGTCAAGTTAGGTTCATTTTCCAAAGTGTCCTTCATGGTCCGATGATATTGGGCTTTATCAGCTTGGGCCCGCAGTGCGCGCACGGCGGGGCCTTTGCCGGTATTCAACATGCGCATTTGAATATAAGTGGCATCAATGTTTTTACCCATTTGACCACCCAGGGCATCAATTTCCCGGACCACGGTACCCTTGGCTGGGCCGCCCAAAGATGGGTTACACGGCATAAAGGCCACCATGTCCAAATTAATGGTCAATAACAGGGTTTTTTGCCCCATGCGGGCTGCGGATAAGGCAGCTTCACAACCGGCGTGTCCGGCACCAACAACGATGACGTCGTAGGACTTTGAATCATATGTTTTCATTAATTAATGTTCTCCTTTATTTACCTAAACAGAATTGACTGAATAATTGGGTGATCAACTCATCCGGGGCACTGTCACCGGTGATCTCACCCAGTTTGTCCCAACAAGCGGTCATATCGATCTGTACCAGATCAACGGGCATCTGAGCATCAATGCCCTTGACCACGTCTTGCAGGGATTGTTGGGCTTGGCGCAATAGGCCAATTTGCCGGGCGTTGGTGACCATCACGGTATTCTGGTTGGTCTCGATGCCAGCAAAGAATAACTTGCTGATACGGGCCTCTAATTTGCTGGTACCGGCTTGTTTGAGAATGGAAATGGTAATAGGCTCTTCATCGGCCTGTAAATAGGGCTGCAGGGCCATCGGGTCCAACTTTTTAGGCAAATCTGTCTTATTCAACAAGATGATGCGTTTTTTACCTTGGGTCAAATCTAATAATTCCTGGTCTTCCGGGGTCAGCGCTTCACTTTGGTCCAACACCAGTAAAATCAATTCCGCACTGGCTAGAGCTTTACGGGAACGGTCCACCCCGATTTTTTCCACTTTATCTTCCGTATGGTGGATCCCAGCGGTGTCGATGAGCTTCAAAGGCACGCCGTTGACATTGACGTATTCTTCGATGACATCCCGCGTCGTCCCCGCCACATCGGTGACAATGGCCTTGTCTTCATGGAGTAAATAGTTCAATAAGCTGGATTTGCCCACGTTGGGCCGGCCAATAATGGCGGTGGCTAAGCCATCCCGTAAAACTTTCCCCTGTTGGGCAGTCTTTAACAGATTGTCAATTTGGGTACTCACCGTTTTGGCCTTTTCCAATAACATTTTAGTGGTTAATTCATCTTCATCGTACTCAGGATAGTCAATGCCCACTTCAACTTGGGCTAGGACTTGGAGAATTTCTTGGCGCAGGTTTTGGATCAGGGTGGCTAAATTACCATCCAGCTGATTCACCGCCACTTGCATGGCTTTATCGGTCTTAGCCCGGATCAGATCCATCACGGATTCGGCTTGGGTCAAGTCGATGCGGCCATTTAAGAAGGCTCGCTTGGTGAATTCCCCCGGTTCCGCTGCCCGGGCCCCATAGGCCAACATCAGCTGCAAAATACGGTTGGTGGCCAGTAAGCCGCCGTGACAGTTGACTTCCACCACGTCTTCTCTGGTAAAGGTCTTAGGGGCCTTATAAACCGCCACCATGACCTCGTCTATCACATCCCCATCGGCCGGATCGATGATATGGCCATAGTGCACCGTATGACTGGGAACTTGCGTTAAATCTTTGCCTTTAAATAATTCGTTGGCCACAGCCACACTATTTTCCCCGGATAAGCGCACGATGGAAATCGCACCCTCACCAATTGGCGTGGAAATAGCAGCGATCGTATCATATTCCGTAATGGTATTGCCCATGCAATAACCTCCTATTTGAATTCTAATCCAATAAAAAAAGTGCCAAAGTCCCCATCCTTAACTCAAATTAAAGACGGGGACCAAGCACTTTGACTGCTCGTTCATATTTAGCTGTTTACAATATACAAAGTTTTAACGGGTTTGTCAAAACTTTGTGACGCTGCTGGGGGAAATAATCACATATCGGTGGGGTTCTTTGCCCTCAGAGGTGGTATCCACGTGATTATTATTGGCCAGCTGCTGATGGATCACCTTCCGTTCAAAAGAAGGCATATCATCTAATAAATAGGGTTTGCCAGTGGCAATGACTTCCCGGGCAGCCCGGTCGGCCAAGTGTTTCAAGGTATCTTCCCGGCGTTGGCGGTAGTTGCCTACGTTTAACACAATGCGCAATTTTCCCCGGCCAAAATGATTGAAATAAGTTTGGGCCAAGTATTGCAGGGAATTGATGGTGCGGCCGTGCTTGCCAATGACCAGGCCCTCTTTATTGGTGTCTAGTTGATAGACCACTTCATTGCGGGCGTGGGATACTTTAACTTGCACCGGGGTCTCTAAGGTGGCGCAGATAGACGTAATATAGGCTTCTAAGTCTTTTAAGACCTTTTTATTGTCAGCCTTGCGACTTGGCCGCTGCTGTTGGCCTTGCTTGGCCCCAGCCGCTTTTTTAGCCTTAGGGGCCGGTTTAGCCGTAGTCTTGGGCGTTTTCTGTTTTGTTTCAGGATCAGCTTTATCAGCCTGTGTCCGTACCACTGCGTCTTCCGCAGCATTGCGCGGTGTGTCGGCAATGGGCTGGGGTTTTTGATCTTTTGGTTTTTCCAGGCTCACGGGTCTTGGAGTGGCATCGACTTGCACCACCGCTGGCTTGCGGCCAAACCCTAAAAATCCGCCCTTTTTACCCTCGTCTAAGACCACGACAGTGACTTCTTCGCGGGATAACTTTAAGGCCTTTAAGCCCTTTTCAATACTCTGTTGGACTGTCCGTCCTTCAAAAGTTGGCATAATAGCCTCCTAACTCAATTGACCGCAAAGCTTAACGTTTACGGCGATAAGCCTTCTTGCGGGCTTTTTGTAGTGCTTTTGCTTTATCTTTGACGGCTTGCTCTTTAGCTTCCCGTTCACGAATGATTTTATAAGGATTTTGTAACAACATGGTCTGCCCAACTTGAAAGGCATTGGAGATAACCCAGTACAAGGTGATGGCCGACGCGAAGTTAATGGAGGTGATCAAGATAATGATCGGCATCCCAAAGGTCATGATCCGAGTCGTGGTATTTTGTTCTGGTTGCGACAAACTAGATAGATAAGAGGTCGCAAATGTAAATAGCGCCGCCAAAATCGGCATGATGTAGTATGGATCTTTAGCTCCCAACTGCATCCATAAGAAGCTCCCTTCACTGAGCAATTTCGTTCTAGAAATCGCCTGGAACAAAGCATACATAAATGGCAGCTGAATCACTAACGGTAAACAGCCCATGACGGGATTGACCCCGGCTTCGGACATTAATTTTTGCGTTTCAGTTTGTAATTGGCGTTGGGTATCCGCATCTTTAGCCGAATACTTCTTCTTCAACGCATTCATTTCTGGTTGTAGTTCCATTTGTTTGCGCATACTCTTCATCTGGAAGTGATTCAATGGCAACAAAATGATCCGGATGATCAAGGTGAACACGATAATGGCCCAACCATAACTGCCGTTGAAGACTTGCGACAACCAAATGATAAACCGTGAGAAATTGTAAACAACATAACGATCCCAAACGCCAGTACTATTGGCATTGACCGGGGTATTCAAGTTCGTACACCCGGCTAGGACTACCACCAAGAGCGCCAAACTCACAAATAATAATAAACGCTTAACTTGTCGTTTCTTCAAATGCTTTCCCTCATCATTTTCTTGATTTGATGTATGTCTTACTTACTGACTGTTTCAAAATCCTTAGCCAACAGCCCCGCTAACTTAAGTACGTGGATCAAATTTCGCTTAGTCTCAAAGAAATCCAAGCGATTACTGGGTTTTCTGGCAATGACCAAAAAGTCCACATCCTGCTTTAAATCAGGTTTTAATTCCAACAAGCTTTGGCGAATATAGCGCTTGATGCGATTGCGCAACACGGCCGTGTGACCAATCTTTTTCCCAACTGAAATGCCCACGCGAAAATGCTTTTGCCCAGGCACATCCAAGCGATAGATCACAAAACTGCGATTGGCCACTGACTCGCCTTGTTTAAAGGCCTTTTGGAATTCTGCTTCCTTTTTGACCCGATACGATTTACGCATAATTATCCTTATCCTAACTTAATTTCCGTATAAATAGGAAATAACTACAAAAGCTTAATAAAAAAATGAAATAAAAAAACCACTGAATCATCAGTGGCCTTATGCAGACAATACTTTTCTGCCCTTTGCACGGCGTCTAGCTAATACCTTACGGCCGTTCTTAGTACTCATACGTTTTTTGAAACCATGGACACGTTCACGATGACGTTTCTTAGGTTGATAAGTCCGTTTTGTTGTCAAACTTAACACCTCCTTAATACGGTGGAATTTGATTTAATTTAGTCATTAAGTACACCGTTAAATACAATCACTTAGATATAATATCATACTTTCAGATGAACGCAAATAAAATTTTGGAAAAAGGGCCGATTTTTTATCCACATTTAGCCCACATCCCTGGGTATATAAAAAAATATTATAAGACTGATTTTGAGTCTTCCACAAGGTTATTCAAAAGTTATCCACAAATAAACACCTGTGGATAACACCAATCCACAGGTTGTGTTTTTGCTTGTTCATAACTCACGAACCTCTGGTGGACACTGGCTTTGAATCCACTTCTATTTTGTGGATAACTCATTTTTTTGACAGAAACGCACATTATGCACAGGTGCTTAATTTTAAAAATCCACTGCCTGTTAATACGAAAAAATCTTATGAACAATCCTGTGGAAAACTTTTTTTAGAAATGCTAAACTATTCAAGTACTCAAAATGCTGGGGCAACATTTTTTTTTATAAAAAAACAAAAACTTTGGAAGGGGGAGTTTATGTGCCAAACTTGGATGAGATCTGGGATTATCTCAAGGAACAATTTCAAACGCAATTTACACGCATCGGCTATCAAACTTGGATCGACTCCGCTAAGCCGCTTTCGCTAACGGCCAATACCTTAACAATTGAAGTGCCATCACAATTACATAAGGAATATTGGGAGAAAAACATTTTAACCAAGATCGTGGAAAATTTGTACGCCCACTTTGGCGTTGAGGTCAATCCGGTCCTAACGGTGACCGGAACAGGTGCTGATACCCCACAAGAACCAGCTGCACCCGCCAAAACCAAGCGTAACAATAATCAGGTTTCTGAGGCTGAAGAGCGGGACTTTTTGACCAATTCCCATTTGAATAGCAAATATACTTTTGAGACCTTTGTCACGGGGACCGGCAACCAAATGGCCCACGCCGCAGCTTTAGTGGTCTCTGAAGAACCTGGGGATTTGTACAACCCGCTATTCTTATACGGGGGCGTTGGCTTAGGCAAGACCCACTTGATGCAAGCCATCGGTCATCAATTGCTCAGTAATAAACCAGATACCAAGATCAAATATGTGACCAGTGAAACCTTCACCAACGACTTGGTCAATGCCATTCAGACCAATACCCAAGAACGTTTTCGCCGGGAATACCGCAGCGTTGACCTTTTGATGGTGGATGATGTGCAATTTTTCGCCGATAAAGAAGCCACCCAAGAAGAATTCTTCCATACTTTCAATGACCTATATGAAGATAAAAAGCAGATCGTTTTGACTTCTGATCGCCTACCCAACGAAATTCCCAAATTACAAGACCGGCTAGTTTCCCGCTTTAAATGGGGCTTATCCGTAGATATTACCCCACCGGATCTGGAAACTAGAATCGCAATTTTGCGCAACAAAGCCGACGCTGAAAATTTGGACATCCCCGATGACACCTTGAGTTACATCGCCGGGCAAATTGATTCCAACGTTCGGGAATTAGAAGGGGCCTTGATTCGGGTCCAAGCTTATGCCACCATGAAACATGCGCCCATTGCCACTAGTTTAGCGGCGGATGCCTTGAAGAGCTTGAAGTTAAATGACGCCACCAACGGCTTGTCCATCGTGAAGATCCAAGAGACCGTGGCGAAGTACTATCATATTACCGTCGGCGAAATCAAGGGCAAAAAGCGCATCAAAAATATCGTGGTTCCCCGCCAAATCGCCATGTACCTGGCCCGAGAGCTCACGGATGCGTCGTTGCCAAAAATTGGCATCGAATTTGGCGGCAAAGATCACACCACCGTGATTCATGCCCATGAAAAGATCAGTCAAAGCATCACCGATGACCAGGATTTAAAGAATAATGTGGCGGAATTGAAAAATCTGCTAAAACGCTAATGTGGATAACTGCCAGAGTTATTCTGGACTTATCCTTTTTTTATCCACATGTGGAAAACTTTAACAGCAATTCATAAACCGGCTTTTCCACAGAATTCACCGCTCTACTACTAGTACTACCTTATTAATTAATATATAAGTCACCAATACCGTTGGGATTTAGGAGGAATAAGTTCATGAAATTCAGTATCAATCGTTCCCGGTTTATTAAAACCTTAAATGACGTGCAAAGAGCCATTGCCAGTAAAGCTACGATTCCAATTTTGACTGGTTTAAAAATGAGTCTCAGTGAAGAAGGCTTAACCTTAACCGGTAGTGATGCCGATATTTCCATCGAAGCCATGATTGCCAGTGACGACGCCGATGCCCAATTGCAGATCAATGAAACTGGGGCCATCGTTTTACCAGCCCGTTTCTTTGGAGAAATCGTTAAAAAACTCCCAGAACAACTCATGACCATTGCCGTTAGCGATGGCTTTCAAACCACCATCACTTCTGGGGCCTCTTCTTTTAATATCAATGGCTTAGATGCCAATAGTTATCCCCGGCTGCCGGAAATCAGTGCCGAAGAAAAACTCACCATTCCCGCGGACATCTTAAAACAAGTCATTTCCCAAACCGTCATTGCCGTTTCCAATCAGGAAAGTCGGCCCATCTTGACCGGGGTGCATTTAACCGTCCATGATACTGAACTACTGGCCGTGGCCACCGACAGTCACCGGCTGTCCCAACGGAAATTGACCATTGAAAATCCCCACGATCTGGAATATGACGTGATCATTCCCGGGAAAAGTTTGACCGAACTGGCCAAAATCATCACCGAGGACTTGGAATCTGTCACATTGCGGATCACAGAAAACCAAGTGCTCTTCACCGCCGGGGTCATCAAGTTTTACTCCCGTTTGTTGGAGGGCAGCTATCCGGATACGGAACGCCTGATCCCAACAGAATCCACCACCAACGTGGAATTTGAATCGGGCACGTTGTTGGCCTCTGTGGAACGGGCTTCCCTGTTATCCCACGCCAGCCAAAACAACGTGGTGCGCCTGGTCTTCGAACCGGAAAATCAGCAAGCCACGATTTACAGCAATTCCCCAGAATTAGGGAACGTGCAAGAAGATTTGAAATTTGAAAGTTTGACCGGGGAGAAGTTAGATATCTCCTTTAACCCAGATTACATGAAAGACGCGTTACGCTCCTTTGGCCAAACCAACATCAAAATGGCCTTCACCAGTGCATTACGGCCTTTCACATTGATTCCCTCAGAAGATGGGGCCAATTTTGTGCAACTGATTACCCCAGTTCGGACTTTTTAAACCATAAAATTTGGTATACCAACTTGCTAAAATCAGCATGATATCAAGGTATCAACGTCTTGTTAATTGACGTTGATACCTTTTTTGTTACCATCTGTTATAATACAGGAAATCATTGAACCAAATTATTAAAAACCGCATTTTTTCCCGTCTCAGTAGTTTTTCGCCCTTTTGAGTTAAAAGACACTAATTGGGGGTAAGTGCGCTGATAGGGTGGTTTTTTTAGGAATAAGTTTGTCTTTTAAGGTAAAAAAGTCTATAATAATAGGGAAAGATTACCGTTTTTATAGGGTTTTCAATTGTGAAGCAAACCCAATCGTGCCTGGAGGTGATGCGCGTGTCGCAAAAAGTCATTGAAATCACAAAACCATATATCACACTGGCCCAAGCGCTTAAAGAAGAAGGCCTGATCAGTACTGGTGGTCAAGCCAAATGGTTCTTGCAAGAAAATGAAGTTTTGGTGAATCAAGAAGTTGACGATCGCCGGGGTCGAAAATTATATCCTGGGGACGTTTTTCAAGTGTTAGATCAAACTTTTGAAATTCAAAAGCAGGCTTAATATGTATTTGGCACATTTAGAATTAACTCATTTTCGCAATTATGATGCCCTGGCGTTGGATTTTGACAAGGGCATCAATATTTTTATCGGGGCGAATGCCCAAGGCAAAACTAATTTGCTGGAAGCCATTTATGCCCTGGCCTTGACCCGCAGTCACCGGACTTCTAATGACAAGGCCTTGATCGGCTGGCATCAAGATTTCGCCCGGCTGTCCGGGGATGTCATTCGCCGCACCGGCAAACTGCCCTTAGAGCTGGTCATCAGCAAGCAAGGCAAGCGCGCCAAGGTGAATCACTTGGAACAGTCCAAACTATCCGCTTATCTGGGTCATTTTAACGTCGTGCTTTTTGCCCCAGAGGATTTAGAAATCGTCAAAGGCGCCCCCACCAATCGCCGCCATTTTATTGATATGGAGTTTGGCCAGATGAATGCCAATTACTTGTCTAATCTCAGCCAGTTCAAATTGGTGTTAAAACAGCGCAATGCCTATTTGCGTAAATTAAAGTACAAAGAGGCCAACGATTTGGTGTACCTGGAGGTCTTATCCGATCAATTAGCGGCCTTTGGGGCCAAAGTGATCCACTTGCGGTACGACTTATTGGCACAAATGGCCAAGTTTGCGGCGGTGATCCATGGGGAAATCACCAATCAGCGGGAAGTTTTAACTTTTAAATATCAGACGTTGGTTGCACCAAAAATACTTGCGGGTTCTGAAGAGCAGCTTTATCAGGCAATCAAGGGGATTTATCAGGATAATCAGAAACGAGAAGTTGAACAAGGAACCACTTTGTTTGGGCCACACCGTGATGATGTGGCATTTTTCGTCAATGATCAAAATGTGCAATCCTTTGGTTCCCAAGGCCAACAGCGCACCACGGCCCTCAGCGTCAAATTAGCCGAGATCGACTTGATCCAAGCTCAAACCGGGGAATACCCGGTCTTACTTTTAGACGATGTGTTATCCGAGCTAGATGACGTGCGCCAGACTCACTTACTGAAGGCTTTTCAAGATAAAGTTCAGACTTTTCTAACCACCACCAGCATCGATAATGTGAAACAAGATATTATCAAGGCACCAAAGATTTTCAACATTGAAAACGGTCAAATCAAAGCATAGCAATGGAGGTAACTATATGTCAGAGGATCACGGTAAAGATTTTGAATTACCTGCTGAAGCTGAGGCGAAGGATGAAGAAGCAGAACATCCTATCTCTCAAGCAGAAGCTGCAGCAAAAGAAGAACATTTGGAACAATTAGCCAAAGACTATGATGCCAGCCAAATCCAGGTCCTAGAGGGCTTAGAAGCCGTTCGTAAGCGGCCGGGGATGTATATCGGCTCCACCAGCGCTCAAGGGCTGCACCATTTGGTCTGGGAAATCATTGATAACGGGATCGATGAAGCCCTAGCAGGCTTTGCCGATGTGATCAATGTCACCGTGGAACCGGATAATTCCGTGACCGTCACCGATAACGGCCGGGGGATCCCCGTGGATATCCAAGAAAAAACCGGCCGGCCTGCTTTAGAGACCGTTTATACGATCCTGCACGCCGGGGGTAAATTTGGCGGCGGCGGTTATAAAGTTTCCGGGGGCCTGCACGGGGTAGGGGCTTCTGTGGTCAACGCCTTATCTGAAGAACTGGACGTGACGGTATCCCGTGATGGCAAACGCTATTACATGGACTTTAGCCGCGGCAAGGTCCACACCGAGATGAAAATCATCGGGGATGCCCCAGAACATGAACACGGCACCAAAGTCCACTTCAAGCCAGATCCAGATATTTTCACCGAAACCATTGAATACGATGATCAGACGTTGACCACCCGGATTCGGGAATTGGCTTTCTTAAATAAAGGCTTGAAATTGACCTTCACGGATAAACGCGCAGCTACCCATGAATTATTAGAATTCCACTACGAGGGCGGCTTGAAGAGTTACGTGGAATTTTTAAACGAAGACAAGGATGTTTTGTTCCCAGAACCCATTTATGTGGAGGGTGAGCAAAAAGGTATCACCGTGGAAGTGGCCATACAATATACCACAGGCTACCGTAGCACGCTTTTGACCTTCGCCAATAATATCCATACCTACGAAGGCGGAACCCACGAGGCGGGCTTTAAAACGGCATTAACGCGGGTCATTAATGACTACGCTAAAAAGACCGGCTTGTTTAAAGATAATGACGACAATTTATCCGGGGAAGATGTTCGCGAAGGCATGACCGCTGTGGTCAGTATCAAACATCCTGATCCCCAGTTTGAAGGTCAGACTAAAACCAAGCTGGGCAACTCAGATGCCCGTAGCGTGACAGATCGGCTCTTCTCAGAGACTTTTAGTAAGTTCTTGATGGAAAACCCATCCACAGCCAGAGCAATCGTAGACAAGGGTTTATTGGCCGCTCGAGCTAGAGTCGCTGCTAAGCGGGCTCGGGAAGTCACTCGGAAGAAGTCAGGCTTAGAAATCAGCAATTTACCTGGTAAATTAGCCGATAATTCCAGTAAAGATCCCGAAATCTCAGAATTATTCATCGTCGAAGGGGATTCCGCCGGCGGTTCTGCTAAGTCCGGCCGCTCCCGGTTGACCCAAGCGATTTTGCCCATTCGGGGTAAAATTTTGAACGTGGAAAAGGCCAGCATGGATAAAATCCTGGCCAATGAAGAAATTCGTTCCCTGTTCACGGCCATGGGCACCGGCTTTGGCTCTGACTTTAACGTGGAGAAGGCCCGTTATCATAAATTGATCATCATGACCGATGCCGATGTGGACGGGGCCCATATTCGCACCTTGCTATTGACCCTGTTTTACCGGTACATGCGGCCCATCGTGGATGCAGGCTATGTTTATATTGCCCAGCCACCGTTGTATCAAGTCCGCCAGGGTAAATTCCGGAAATATATTGATTCCGACGAAGAATTAAAAACCACCATGGCCCAATTGTCCGCCAGTCCTAAACCTGTGATCCAGCGTTACAAAGGGTTAGGGGAAATGGACGCTGAACAACTGTGGGATACCACCATGAATCCGGATAACCGGCGCCTGTTAAGGGTTGAAGTCTCTGATGCCGAAGAAGCCAATCAGGTTTTTGAAATGCTCATGGGGGATAAAGTTGAACCAAGACGGGAATTCATTGAAGATAACGCCACATTTGTAGACAATTTGGACGTTTAAGACCAATGTGAAGGGAGTAAATAAAATACATGGATAATGCACAGGATCGGCGCATCACCAATGTCAACTTATCTAAAACCATGCGCAGTTCTTTTCTAGATTACGCCATGAGTGTCATCGTTGCCCGGGCTTTACCGGACGTGCGTGACGGTCTAAAACCGGTACACCGCCGGATTTTATATGGGATGAATGAATTGGGCGTAACCCCAGATAAGCCTTATAAGAAATCGGCCCGGATCGTGGGGGATGTCATGGGGAAGTATCACCCCCATGGGGATTCGGCGATTTATGAATCAATGGTGCGCATGGCCCAGGATTTTAGTTATCGTTATATGCTCGTAGACGGTCATGGTAACTTCGGTTCCGTGGACGGGGATGGCGCGGCAGCTATGCGTTATACCGAAGCTCGTATGAGCAAGATTGCCATGGAAATGTTGCGGGATATCAATAAAGACACGATTGATTTCACGGACAACTATGATGGTTCTGAAAGAGAACCCACGGTGTTGCCAGCCCGCTTCCCAAACCTACTAGTCAACGGGGCAACCGGTATCGCTGTAGGGATGACCACCAATATCCCACCGCATAATTTGGCGGAAGTCATTAAAGCCATTCACATTTTGATGGCTAATCCAGCGGCAACCATTGAAGATTTGATGGAAGCCGTACCTGGCCCTGATTTTCCCACGGGCGCCATTGTCATGGGCAAATCCGGTATCCGCAAGGCTTATAAGACCGGTCGCGGGACCATTACCTTACGGGCTAAAGTGGATGTTCAAACCCAAAAGAATGGCAAAGAACGGATCATTGTCACAGAATTGCCTTATATGGTCAACAAGGCTAAATTGGTGGAAAGAATCGCCGAATTGGCCCGGGACAAGCGTTTAGATGGTATTACCGATTTAAACGATGAGTCTGACCGTGACGGCATGCGGGTGGTCATCGATATCCGCCGGGATGTCAGTGCCACTGTGGTTTTGAATAACCTGTATAAATTGACGTCCATGCAAACCACCTTTGGCTTTAACATGGTGGCCATCGTGGACGGGGCGCCGAAAGTCTTAAATCTCAAGCAGATTTTACAATATTACTTACAGCACCAAGAATCCGTTATTCGCCGCAGAACTCAATTCGATCTGCGCAAAGCTGAAGCCCGGGCCCATATCCTAGAGGGCTTGCGAATTGCCTTGGATCACGTGGATGCCATCATCACCTTGATCCGCAATTCGCCAACTGGGGAAGTGGCCAAAAATGAATTGATGGATCAATATCATTTAAGCGATAAACAGGCCCAAGCCATTTTGGACATGCGTTTTGTCCGTTTAACCGGTTTGGAACGTAATAAGATCGAGTCAGAATACAATGAACTGCAAGCCAATATCAGCGATTACAAAGATATTTTGGCCAAGCCAGAACGGATCAACCAAATCATCTATGAAGAATTATTGGAAATTCAAAAGAAATTTGGGGATGACCGGCGGACAGAACTCTTAGTGGGTGAAGTCTTAAGCATTGAAGATGAAGACTTGATCGAAGAAGAAGAATCAGCCATTACCTTGACCCATAACGGCTATATCAAGCGGATGCCGTCCAGTGAATTTAAGACGCAAAACCGCGGTGGCCGCGGGATCCAGGGGATGGGCGTCCATGATGATGACTTCATCGAACACCTGGTGATCACCTCCACCCATGATACGGTGCTGTTCTTCACCAACCACGGGAAGGTCTATCGTTCTAAGGGGTATGAGATCCCCGAATATGGCCGAACCGCCAAGGGTATTCCAGTGATCAACTTGCTGGGCGTGGATTCTGATGAACGCATTCAAACCATGGTCCATATCCCCAAAGACGAAGTGAATCGGGAACACTACCTGTTCTTCATCACTCGCCTAGGGGTGGTGAAACGCACGTCAGTTGCCGAATTCGACAACATTCGTAAGAGCGGCTTGCGGGCGGTGACCTTGCGGGATGAAGACGAATTGAGCAATGTCTTGTTGACCGATGGGGCCGCCAACATTTTGATTGGGACCCACTTAGGCTATGCCGTTTCCTTTAGAGAAACGGATATCCGGGCCATGGGTCGGACCGCAGCCGGTGTCCGGGGCATTCGCCTGCGGGATAAGGATTACGTGGTGGGCAGTGATGTCTTGACCCCAGACAAAGATGTCTTTGTCATCTCTGAAAAGGGCTACGGCAAGCGCACCCCTGCCAAGGAATATCCAATCAAAGGCCGGGGCGGTAAAGGGATCAAGACCGCCAATATCACCAGTAAAAATGGGCCGCTAGCCGGTGTCACCACGGTTAAGGGTAATGAGGACATCTTGTTGATGACCAATACCGGGGTCTTGATTCGCTTTGAAGCTGAGAATATTTCCACAACAGGTCGGGCTACCTTAGGGGTGCGCTTGATCCGCGTGGATGACGATGCCCTAGTGTCAACTATGGCCAAGGTGGACCCAGAAGCTGAGAAGAAAGAAGAAGCCGAGGAAGCAGCCAAAACCGCCGCTGAGACACCTTCTGAAACTGACCCAGTTGATCTGGATCAAGATCATCCAGAAGTTGACGAACTCTTAAAGCGGGCCCAAGCTGAAGACGAGCCAACCGCTGACCAGACGGACGACGACAATCAAGATAATCCGACTGATTCTGAATAAATAAAATAATGTGACACAATTAAAAATTGGTTCGACGTAATCTAGAATATGACATAACGAAGTCAGCATTTTAGGTTGGGTCAACCAATTTTTTTTGAAATAAAATTGTATTCTAGTTGCGATTATGGTAGCATAGTTATTTGTGAGTTACCGCCAATTTGGCGGGCCGATGGAAGTCGGTGCTCCTTGCTACCTAGAGATACTAGGCAGCCAAAAGACCATAAGGAGGTGTAGAACAGTGGCTAAAACACATTATGAAATTACTTATATCATCAAACCTGATATTGATGATGAAGCAAAGAAGACACTGATCGACCGTTTTGACAATATCTTAAAGGACAATGGTTCTGAAATCATTGACTCTAAAGACTGGCAAAAACGTCGGTTAGCTTATGAAATCAACAACTATAATGAAGGCGTCTATCATATCGTCAACATTAACGCTGATGATACCAAAGCTATCGATGAATTCGATCGTTTGGCTAAGATCGATGACAATATTTTGCGTCATATGATCGTTGTCCGTCCGTGAAGATAAACCTGATGTATGGAAGGAGCAGTTATAAATGATTAATCGAGTCGTCCTTGTTGGCCGATTAACCCGGGATGTTGAACTTCGTTATACCAACAATGGTGCTGCCGTGGCTAGCTTTACAGTTGCCGTAAATCGCCAGTTTACCAATGCCCAGGGTGAGCGTGAAGCTGACTTCATTAACTGCGTTATTTGGCGTAAAGCTGCCGAAAACTTTGCAAACTTCACTAAAAAAGGTTCTTTGGTTGGTATCGATGGCCGCTTACAAACTCGGTCCTATGAAAACCAACAAGGCCAAAGAGTCTACGTGACCGAAGTTGTGGTTGATAACTTCTCACTCTTAGAGTCCAGAACAACAACGCAACAACGTGAAGGTGAAGGGTCCCAAAATAACGGCGGTAATAATTATAATCAAAATAACCAAAACAATAATTATGCGTCTCATAACAACAATAACGCCCCAACATCAAAACCAAACAGTAACAATCCAGGCAATGCCCCTAAGCAGCCAGACATGCAAGATCCATTTGCAGATAACGGCCAGCAGATCGACATTTCCGATGATGATTTGCCATTCTAATAGCATATGAGCCTATTTTAATGGGAAATCACTAAAAAACGAAAAGTAAACTTAAAACTTAAATAAAAAAATTAATAGGAGGACAAATCTATGGCACAACAACGTCGTGGCCGTCGTCGTCGTAAAGTCGACTTCATCGCCGCTAATCATATCGAATACATCGATTATAAAGATACTGATTTATTGAGACGCTTTGTTTCTGAACGTGGTAAAATCTTACCTCGTCGGGTTACTGGGACAAGCGCTAAAAACCAACGTCGTTTGACAATTGCAATCAAACGTTCTCGGATCATGGGTCTTTTACCATTCGTTGTAGAAGATTAAACCTGATTCAAAGCTTCGGCCGCTGAGCCGGAGTTTTTTTTTGCGCAAAATTAAACCCCGCATTGGCAGCTGAAAAATAGCGGCTGATGCGGGGTTTTGTTGGTAGCCTAGTTCTTAAGGTGAGGGGTCCTTTCAAGCTAAGAAGGGCTTTTTTTGCGGTTAAGCAGGGTCCAGCTGAACTTTGGTGATTTCACCACTGCTCAGGGTGGTTAGACCCTGGTCGGTGGCTACCAATAAATGGCCCATGGTGTCGATATCCTGGGCGACCCCGGTGATAATCTTACCCCGGGTATTGGCTTGGATCTGACGGCCCAACACCGCAGAATAACGCCGATATTCCGGTAGGAAGTCGCCGGTTTCGTAAGTGGCATACATTTTTAAAAATTCAGTGATGATATCAGCGGCTAGTTTATTCCGGTCTAAGGGCGTTTTGGATAAGGCCCCGGCAATGTCTTTGAGATCTGCGGGGAAATCTTGAGTCACCAAATTAAGGCCGATACCCACGATGAGGTGACTGATTTGATTGCTTTCTAAATCATTGATGGCTTCTGTTAAAATACCGCCACATTTACGCTGGTGCACCACTAAATCGTTGATCCACTTTAACCGCAACGGCAATTCGGGCAAAACTTTTTGCAGTGCTTTGACCACAGCCATACCGGTTCCCGTGGTTAACAGGCCAGGAATCACTGACCCGTTCGCCGTTACAGGCAGCAATATGCTCAAGTATAAACCCGTGGTTTTTGGGGAATAAAAGCTGCGGCCTAAGCGCCCATGACCGGCTGTTTGTTCATCAGCTAAAATCACCACTGGTTTGGTAACGGGCTGTTGACTGAGATATTGTTTGGCGTAATCGTTGGTGGAATTTAAACTGGCGAAGGTCAAGATTTCGCAGTCCGCTGAATTAGCCAGGTTAGCCTGAATCACAGCACTGTCTAAATGATCGGTCCCTTCGTAACGATAACCCAATTTACCTTGACTATGAATCTGATAGCCTTGATTTTTCAGTTGTTGAATTTGTTTCCAAACCGCCGTGCGACTGATCCCTAAGTTCTGGGCCAATTGTTGACCGGATAAATATTCCTGGGGATGGGCTAGAAATAATTGCTTTAAAGCTTGTTCAGACATAAAATCCGCCTCCATTTAAAAATGTTGAATCTATTTAATCGGTGTCCTGATAGGATTTAGGACTATTTTATATTTTTATTGTTAACCATTGTTGACTTATTGGTTAACAATAATTATACTACAATTATTCAATGATTTGGTAAAAAAAGTTTGGGAGGCGCACAATGAACACAAGACATCTAACACAAACAGCACTGATGACCGCTATTATTATTCTATTAGGTTTATTTCCACCGATTCCCGTGGGCTTTATTCCCACACCCATTGTCATGCAAAACTTAGGCATTATTTTAGCCGGCATTCTCCTGGGGGGCAAGCGGGGGACCACCGCCGTGGTTATTTTCCTGCTGATGGCTGCCTTAGGACTTCCGGTGTTATCCGGTGGCCGGGGCGGGTACGCCTTATTCCTGGGGCCAACGGGGGGTTACTTACTGGCCTATGCCTTTACCCCAGCTTTGATCGCTTTCTTTTTGAAATATCTCAATCCCGGCCATCAATGGTGGTTAAGTTACATCTGGGTTTGGGTCATTGGCGTGGGCTTTATTGATTTCGTGGGGGCCATTGGTATGGCTGTATTAGGCCATATCGGCTTGACCAATGCTTTGGTGGCCAGTGTGGTCTTCTTACCTGGGGATACCATTAAAGCCGTGGTAGCCGTTTTCTTAGCCCAACAATTACAACGGAATCATCGGTTGGCAGAATTGATGCAATAAGTTTTTAGTTTGCCAACTCATCTGCAGATACCGATGACAGCACAACGTTAGCGTCATAAAAGCGTTGTGTTTTTATTTGGCCGTTAAATTTATGCGAATGAATTTAAAAATATAATATTTATTTGATGAATGCCTTTCCACGTGATAAAATAATGGGGTATTTAAAGCTTTAGCCGCAAAGCTAAGCCGGTATTACCCAATATCTTGTTGGAAAGTGGGATTCTTATGACGACAAATAAAGAAAAAATGTTAGCGGGTCAAGATTATCAAATCTTAGATCCAGAACTGGCCGCTGATGAAACGCGGGCTAGACGGTTATGCAAACAATTAAATGATTTAGATGATAATGACAATGCCCAAAAGGACCATGTTATTCGCCAATTATTTGGCACGGTGGGCAAGAATCCTTATCTGCAACCGGATTTCCATTGTGACTTTGGCTATAACATCCATGTGGGTGATAATTTCTTATGTAACTATGATGGGGTGATTTTAGATTCTGCCCCAGTCACGATTGGCAATGATGTTTTATTTGGCCCCCATGTGCAGATCTATGCGGCTTATCATCCTTTTAACCCAGAACGCCGGGCAGCCATGATTGGCAAAGCCAAGCCTGTGACCATCGGCAATAATGTCTGGTTAGGTGGCGGTACCGCCGTGGTTCCTGGCGTCACACTAGGGAATAACGTGGTGGTGGGGGCTAATTCAGTAGTCACCAAGTCCTTTGGAGACAATTTGGTTATCGCTGGTAATCCTGCCCGAGTTATTCGCGAGTTGGATCCGGAAGAAGTCGATTAAGCTTAAATTAAATACCCGATAACGTCAATTTTCCGGCGTTATCGGGTTTTTTGTCGTTTTTAGCCTAAAGCTACGTCTAAAATCATCATTAGTGTAAAGCCGGCCATGACCCCTAAAATGGCCCAATGGGATTGTTCGGCGGTGCGGGCATGGGCTTCGGGGATCAGTTCCTTACAAGCCACATAAATCATGGCCCCCGCCGCAAAGGCTAGGGCGTAAGGTAAGATACTGGTGACACTGGAAACTAAAACAGCCCCCAGAATACCGGCCACCGGTTCAACGATACCACTGGCTTGCCCATACGTAAATGCCCGGAAACGGCTCATACCGCTTTGGCGCAATGGAATCGATACAGCGGCCCCCTCAGGGAAGTTCTGTAAACCGATGCCAATGGCCACGGTGGTGGCGGCTAAAATGATGCCTGCCTGTTGGGCGCCGGCGGCATTGGCTGCGGCCCCAAAGGCCACCCCCACGGCTAAACCTTCCGGAATATTATGCAAGGTGATGGAAAAGACTAATAAAATTGTACGGCGAAGTTGATTTTCAGTGCCAAAATTGCTAGATTGCTTACTACGTTTGAGATAAAGACTAGGAATCAATTTGTCAGCTAGATACAAGAAGATCCCACCTAAGACAAAGCCACTGGCTACCACCATCCAGGCGGTTTTTCCCTGTTTTTCCGCCAGGGCGATGGCCGGGTCTAACAAAGACCAAAATGAAGCCGCTATCATTACACCGGCCGCAAAGCCGTACATGATGGCTAAGGCATAGCTGCGAATGGTCTTGAAGAAAAAGACCAGGCCAGCCCCCAAGGCAGTCATGCCCCAAGTGAATAGGGTGGCCAGCAAAGCCATTTGCCAAGGTGCTAAATGTGTCATCAAACTCATATAGTTTTTTAAACCTCGCTTTTGAATAGTTTTTTTTGTCGCTATGGAAAAGGTTGGATAGTTACTATAGTTAATTATAACAATAAATGTTAGGTCTGCCCAATTCTAAAATGTAGGCATGATAAAAGACTTCAAAGATTGGCTGTGATCTCTGAAGTCTTTTAAGTATGGTTATATTAATAGAAGGTCGTATGTGATTTTAGTTACTGAAGCACGCTCATAGGTTAGATTTTATCTAAAGCTTGTTGCAAATCGGCAATTAAATCATCGGCATTTTCAATTCCGATTGACAGACGGATCAAGTCCGGTGTAATACCGGTTGCCCGTAATTCAGCTTCGTTCAATTGGGCATGGGTCGTGGATGCAGGGTGAATGATCAAGGACTTGGCATCACCCACGTTAGCTAACAAAGAGAAGATCTTTAAGTTAGAGATCAACGCCTTACCAGCTGCTTCACCGCCGGTTAAACCGATGGTGAAGATTGCCCCAACACCTTTAGGAAAATCGCGTTTGGCTAAATCATAGTAAGGGCTGTCTTCTAATTCAGGATATTTGATCCAAGCAACTTTTGGCGAAGCCTTTAAGAAATCGATGACTTTACGGGTGTTGGCCACGTGGCGTTCCAAACGTAAGGACAGTGTTTCAAGACCTTGTAATAATAAGAAGGAGTTGAAAGGACTAATGGCTGCCCCGGTGTCCCGTAAGCCTTCAGCCCGAACTTTGGTAGTGAAAGCACCACCCTTTAAGTCCGCGAAAACTAAGCCGTTATATTGGGGATCTGGTGTAGTGAATTCAGGGTACTTGCCAGAAGCCCGGTAATCAAATTCACCATTTTCAATGATAATGCCGCCCATGGTTGTCCCGTGGCCGCCGATGAATTTCGTAGCGGATTCCACGACGACGTCTGCCCCTAATTCCAAAGGCCGATATAAGTATGGGGTGGCAAAGGTGTTATCCACGATCAGTAAGATTTGGTGTTTGTGGGCGATTTCGGCGATTTTAGGCAAATCCACCAAGTTGATATCGGGGTTACCGATACTTTCCACATAAAGGGCTTTGGTGTTGTCGTTGATTTCTGCTTCAAAGTTAGCAGGGTCATCTGGATTGACGAAGTGAGTGGTAATGCCAAGTTTTGGCAAAGTGACATTAAATAAGTTATAAGTACCACCATAAAGGGTGCTGGCAGAGACGATTTCGTCACCTTGAGCAGCGATATTTTGAATGGCAGCGGTGATAGCTGCGGCCCCAGTAGCCAGGGCAACACCACCAGTGCCTCCCTCCAATTCTGCGACGCGTTGTTCTACGACGGCGGTCGTAGGGTTCGTCAAACGGGTGTAAATATTGCCGGGATCTCTTAAAGCAAACCGATCAGCGGCTTGTTCTGGGCTGGTGAAAACATAAGAAGTAGTTTGGTAGATTGGCACTGCCCGGGCGCCGGTTTCATCAACCGTTTGGCCAGCGTGTACTTGTAACGTCTCAAAATTGTAGTTGTTTTTGCTCATGTGAATTATTCTCCTTTAATAAAAAACTTTGTTTTACCCATTCTTGGTACAAATATCGGCTGCAACACCGCCAATGGGCATAGGCGAATTGTGGCGCCGTTAAAGAAATATTTTCAGGGGCCTTAACCGGTTGGTGCTTTTCTAAATCCCGGTAATACTCAGTGCTTAAGGTATCGGCGTTATACTCGGGATGACCCAATACGTACAGGGTGTTTTGGTTGTTGGCTTTTAAGATAAATGGGCCCGTGGCTTGATTGTCTCCTAGGATGGAAACAGCGGGGCAGTTTAAAACGTCGGTGCGATCTACGGCTGAAAAACGGGATTGGGGAATTTGAAACCATTGGGGTAAAGATGTGCCCAGCAGTTGGTTTTCAAAGACACCGAATATCTTGTCTTCCAGGTTGATTTTTGGTAAACGGAAATCGGTGTATAACGCCGCTTGGGCGCTCCAACATGTGAATAATTGGGTGGTGGTATGGGTTTGGCTCCAGTCGCGGATGTCATTAAATTCTTCCCAGAAATCAACATCGTCAAAATCTAACTTCTCCAAAGGTGCGCCCGTTACCAACAAACCATCGAAATATTGGTCGCTGATATCTGCTAAGCTGACGTAGCTTTCAGCAAGGTCTGTTTGATCCCCATGACGCCAAACGTGACTCTTAGGGTACATGAAAGTTAGGGCGATGGGTAAATTTGTTTCTTCAAACAGGCTGATGATTTGGTCTTCAGTGCCTTGTTTGTTAGGCATTAAGTTCAGCACCAAGATTGATGTTCGTTGCTGGCTGGCGATTGGGTCAGTGTTTGGGCGGCTAAAGCCGTTGGTACAGATAACAGTCATAAAAATCACACCTTCCGATTTTCAAAAGTAAAAAAAAAACGCCCCCATGTCTAAAAAATAGACACGGGGACGATGTGGTCGTGGTACCACCCCAGATTCGTAGTTGAAAACTACCTCTAAGCGCGCAGAAATTAATTCTGTAGGCTAAGGGATTATATCGGATCCTTCCGGAGGGACGGCTTGCACTGTCACTCAAGACTCGGAGCTCATCTTCATTAGGTTTTCACTGCTACCCTCGCACTAACGGTAGTCGCTTGTTCAGTTACTGGTCTAATTACTCTTCTCGTCAACGTCTAAAAGTTAAATTCAGATTAGTTATTGATTAGTATATCTATTTTTAAATGAATGTCAAGCTTTTATTTTGTCATAATTTTATCATAGGTTGGCGCTGCATCATATCAATGTAGGGGGGATGTATGGTATATTCTGGGTAGAAACACAGTAAATACATAGGTTTGATTGTTTTAAAAAGTAGATAGGAGCTGATTGAAAATGATTGAAATCGAACATTTGAAAAAAGTTTATGGGGAGAAAGCGGCCCTGAAAGATTTGAGTTTGACGATTAAATCCGGCGAGATATTTGGCTTTTTGGGCCATAACGGGGCGGGTAAGTCCACCACCATTAAAAGTTTGGTGAGTATTATTGAACCCACCGCCGGCACGATTAAGGTGGATGGCTTGGATCTGGAAACCGACCGCCTGGCCATTAAGGAAAAAATTGGCTATGTGCCCGATAGCCCAGATATGTTTTTACAATTAACGGCCAATGAATATTGGGACTTGATTGCTTCAGCCTATCAATTGACCCCGGAGAGAAAGGCCAAACGCTTGGGGGAATTGGTGGGGTTGTTCGACATGCAAGGCGTGGTGGACAATACCTTAGACGGCTTCTCCCATGGGATGCGGCAAAAGACCATCATCATTGGCGCTTTGTTGCCTGACCCAGATGTTTGGATCTTGGATGAACCGCTACAAGGTTTAGACCCCCAAGCGGCCTATGATCTAAAGGCCTTGATGAAGGCCCACGCTAAAAAAGGCAAAACCGTGGTCTTTTCCACCCACGTTTTAGACTCCGCCCAACAACTATGTGATGAACTGGCCATCCTGCGCCAGGGGGAATTGATTTATAACGGCTCGTTGGATGACCTGTTGGCCACTGAACCCAATGAATCCTTAGAGACCATTTACTTGAAGATGGCCGGTCGCCAAGCTGATGCCCAGCAGATCAATGCGATTGCAGGTGATGACGATGAATAAAGGGCAACTTTGGACTTTGATTCGCGTCAATATGCTTTACGTCAATCCTCAAGCCACCCAAAAGCAGCGCCAAAAGGATAAAGATTCCAATCAAATCGTCAAATCCCTCTTAATGAATTATGTCCTGACGGGGGTGTTGTTCATTGTGATTTATGGGGGGATGATGCTGGCCATTGACTTCCCTAAATACCCAGGTTTTTTCACCAGTTATGTGACAATTTTTACTATTATGGCCTTAGCCCAAAGTGTCACTACTATCAATAACGTTTTCTACGAAAGTAAGGATCTAAAGGATTATTTACCCCTGCCTTTCAGTCAGAGCACCGTTTTCACCGCGAAGTTCACGGCGGTGGCTATCACCGTTTTACCGTTCATTCTACCGTTATTGGCGTTATTCGTGGTGACCGCCATCCGCTCCGGCTATAATATCATTCTCGCTGTGATCATCGGTTTGATTTTATTTCTCCTATTCTTTGTGCTAATTTTCTTAGTCTGCAGTCTATTCGTTTTTGGCCTGACCCAAACCAAGACCTTTAACCGCCATCGTAAAATGTTCACCTTCTTGATGATTGGCATCACCATGATTGCTATGGTGGTGGGGATCATGTATGTGAACTCCCGGCAAAATGCGATTTATTCCGGTAAGCAATTGGTTGATCAAACCGTCATCGGTGTTTTCTTACCGTTACACCAGATTTTAGTTCATCCATTATCTTACAGTGCCATCGGTGGGGTTATTGGGATTTTAGCGTTGATCGTCCTGGGCTTTTTCCTCATTAAAACCCAAATCATTCCCCGGATGTATCGCACCGAATTGAACACCATGGCCGCGCCGGCTAAAAAGCACCGGCAAGCTGGCCCCCATGCTTCCAGAAATTTCACCCAGCAATTACTGCATTACAATATGGGCTTGTTGAAAAACGCCACCTTGATGGGGCAAGTGCTGGTGGCCACCTTACTGATGCCAGGAATCTTTTTATTCAGTTTTGCTATTAACGGTAACTTGAATTTATCCCAGTTGGGACCTAAATATTTGGGCGTGCTGTTTTTGACCGGCATCGTGTTATCCCAAATGACCTTGAATCAATCGGCGATTGTGGCCAATATTATTTCTTTAGACGGGGACAACTATAATTTCATTAAGAGTTTACCCATCTCCCAGCGGACCTATTTAGGTTTGAAATTTAAGTTTGCAACGGCGTTACAGGAGGCGTTATTGTTAGTTGTCGGCGTGGTTATTGGCTTTGTGGCCCATCTGAATTGGGCTTTGATCCTGGCGTTATTAGCCGGTTTGACCCTGGGTAATTACTTAGGGAGCCTCTTTTACTTCTATCGGGACTATCGCAATTTGGTATTGAATTGGACCAACATCAGCCAATTGTTTAACCGCAGCGGCGGGAACTTTGCGGTGATGTTCCTATTAGCCGGTGAAGTGTTCGGTGGGGGGATCATTATTGCCCTTTACGCCATTGCCATGACCTTTAACTTCGCCGTTTTAGCTATTAATGTAATTTTTGTGATTTTACTAGTGGCCGTCACGTTCTTTTTGATTCACCATTATCAATGGACCTTCTGGGCAAAGTTGAAATAACAGCTGTTATTAAGCTACTAGCTGCTAAAGCCAAGCCAAGAACCGGATTGCGCTTGTGACTTGCGTTCAATTAAACCCAGCTGTTATGCTGAAGCCATCTCTTGAGAAGGTGGTGTTTCACGTGAAACAATTGGTCTTTTACAATGATAAGGCTGGGGATGGCCAAGCCGCCCACACGGCGGAATTGGTGCATGCCCATTTACGGCAACAAGGCTTGGATTATGAAGACATTAATACCGATACGCCCCAGGCAGCTTTAAAACTGCTGAAAGCGAAGCTAGCCACCGCTGAACGGCTGATTTGTATTGGCGGGGATGGTTCCTTGAATTTAGCCGTTACGGCGTTATTACAGACGAAAACGACGCCGCAGCTGGCGATTATTCCCAATGGTACCATCAATAATTTCGCCAAATCTTTGGGCATTCCTCTAGATGTTAAGCGGGCCATCGCCAATATCAGCACCGGTTCTGTCCAAAACGTGGGTATCGGTTCCTGCAATGATCAAGCGGTGGTCAGTTCCCTGGTCTTTGGCATTTTGGCAGATATTTCCAATAACGTCCGCCAAGATGAAAAGCGCCGTTTTGGGCCGATTATTTATGTGTTTAAGGGTTTAAAGGGATTATTCACCGGACACTCTTATCCAATTCAGTTCAAAAGCCCCCAGCATAACGCCGCTTATAAAGTCTGGTCTTGTCTGATCACCACCACCAATTACGTGGGAGGCCGCCAATATTTGCAAGCTAACGTGCCTGGTTTTGCGGTGGCGATCTTGCATAACTTTGCCGTCTTAAAGATACCTGCTTATGTTTACTATCTATTTTCTGGCAAGTTCAGTCGCCTCAAAGGGACCACTGCCTTTGCCACTGAAAAATTAACGCTGTCTGCTTTGAATCAGCAAGCCGTTGAAGTCCGTATCGACGGCGACGCTGGCCCCAAATTACCAGTCCAATTACAGTGGCATCCGGCATTCTTGCGGGTGATCACACCGAGACCATAAGCTAAAAAAGGCGACCATTATGGCCGTCTTTTTTAGAGAGTTTGTATAATAGGTATAGGAGCGTCTTGATGATTGCCATCGTTTTAACAATATGGCCTGTTACTTATCCGCCAGATACGTCATAGCGTCGGCATAACGTGCCATAAGGGCCTCAATTTGATTCAACCGTTTGTCCGGGTTAATGCCTGTTGGTTTAACAATAATTGCCCCATTTTTTTCTTGAAATATTAATTCAGTCCCTTTTTTAATGTTGAGCTTCGCAGCAATATCAGCAGGAATGGGTACATACAAAGTTGTGTTGAGTTGGCCAACCGTTCTTTTTTCAGCCATGAGATCACCTCGTGTATAGCGTTGTATGCATTATACAGGGAAGTTAAGCAAAAAGACAAATAGCTGGTTACGCCAAATCAAAAAACCAAAACCTTCGCTGGGTTTTGGTTTTTTAAGTACAAATTTAAAATTCAGTGGTCACATCAATCGTCTGTACCGGAATATCATAGAAAGGATCTTTGCGCTTCATCAGGAATGGTTTGGCGGATTGTGGGAAGAGGCCATAGCTTAAGACATCTTCGTCACTGTCCGCAAAGGCAGCTGATTCTTTGCGAATGGTTGGCAATTCTGGTTGCAGTAAATCGGCTGGCCGTTGGGTGATGACTGGTTCGTCGCCGATGATTTTTTCTTTGATTTCTGGTGAGATTGGTGCCGGAGATTTACCATACAGGCCCCGAACGTATTCTTTGATTTCTTTAGGAATCAGTTTATAGCGCTCGCCGCTTAACACGTTCATCACCGACTGAGTCCCCACCATTTGACTCAATGGGGTAACCAATGGGGGATAACCTAAGTCTTTACGTACTTTAGGGACTTCTTGCAGGACTTCATCGTATTTATCCGCTTGGCCTTGTTCCGTCAACTGGGACAACAGGTTACTGAGCATGCCCCCAGGGACTTGATAGATCAAGGCTTTTGGTTCGATGGCTAGAACTTTTGGATTCATGATGCCATCATCCAAGAATTCTTGGCGAATGGGCTTGAAGTAGTCGGCAATATCACTTAATAAATCCATGTTAACCGGCACATCGTACCCTAGGCTTTGTAAACTTAAAACCATGGATTCTGTGGCGGGTTGACTAGTGCCCCCGGCAAAGGGTGAGATGGCCGTATCGATAATATCCGCACCGGCTTCCACGGCCTTTAAATAAGTCATGGTGGCAATACCGCTAGTGGCATGGGTATGGACTTCCAATGGCAAGTCGATGGCATCTTTGATCATAGCGGTGAGTTCATACGCATTTTCTGGGGTCATAATGCCGGCCATATCTTTGATGGCGATTGAATCCGCACCCATGGCTGCATATTCTTTGGCAAGATTTAAGAAGTATTCGTTGCTGTGCACCGCACTGGTGGTGTATGAAATGGCGGTTTGCGCTTCACCACCGGCGGCTTTTGTAGCTTCTACGGCGGTGCGCAGGTTGCGGGGATCATTTAAGGCATCGAATATGCGAATGATATCAATCCCGTTTGCCACGGACTTTTGGACAAATAGTTTCACAAAGTCATCTGCATAGTGGCGGTATCCTAACAGGTTTTGGCCCCGTAGTAACATCTGTAATTTCGTGTTTTTCACATGCTTACGAATCAGCCGGAGCCGTTCCCAAGGGTCCTCGTGTAAGAAGCGTAACGCCGAATCGAACGTCGCACCACCCCAGACTTCCATTGAATAGTAACCGGCTTGATCCATTTTGTCTAAAATCGGTAACATTTGAGCGGTAGACATTCGGGTGGCCGCCAAACTTTGATGGCCGTCCCGCAGGACCGTTTCCATAATTTTCACTTGTTTTTTCAAGAAAACACCTACTTTATTTTTGATTGTCATCAGTTAGTTTTGGTCATCAATCAGGCGCGAATCCACAGCTGTATTGATATCGGCGGCAAGATAGGCGGCCGTTAAAGTCCGAGCCTTAATGGTCCGATCCGGTGCCCCTTGGTCCTTTGCTTGAACTAGGGCACTGGTAATCCCCACTTTTTCTAACGTGTCTAAAATAATCATTTTAAGCTGCTTACTTAATCGCGTTGTGCTGGTTAATTCAATCTCAATGTCATCAGCATCATTTGGCGCAATCGTAATTTGAATATCGGTGGGTTCAGTCGTGCCAGCACTGGCCTGATGTTTAAGCTCAATATCCATCTTAAAATTCCTTTCTGCTCTACAACTTCGTTCGGCGCTGGCAATACTAACGTCATGTGGGGGGATAGCCGGACGAACTTTAGAGATTTCATAATATTTCCAGCGACTATTTCCCGGGAAATAATTCCCAAGTCGAAGTTTTGCGCAAAAAGTGTGCGTCAAATTCTGGATGATTGTTGATTTGTAAGCGGCTTTGGGCTATTCCTTGGGTTTACCTGAGAAGATACGGTTTAAGGCGATACATACCAAGTAAATCAGGAATAAAACGGCGAAAACGCCACCCATACCGAAAAGCATTAATTCAAAACCTTGTGTTAAAGCTGCACTCATTTGTATTTCCTCCTATCAGCTAAAGAAACCAAGCAACAGGCCACCGGCGATAACCGACCCAATTTGGCCAGAAACGTTGGCCCCAACGGCATACATCAAGACAAAGTTTTGTTTATCTTCGGCTTGAGCCATTTGTTGGATGACCCGGCTAGACATTGGGAAGGCGGAGATACCCGCAGCCCCAATCATTGGGTTGATTTTGGTTTTACGGAAGAGATTCAAGAATTTAGCGAATAATACGCCACCGATACTATCCATGATGAAGGCAACTAGCCCAAAGGCGATGATCATCAAGGTTTGGACTTTTAAGAAGCTACCTGCCGTCAATTTCACAGAAATGGTTAACCCTAATAGGATTGAGACAATGTTGACCAATTCGTTTTGGGCGGTGTTGCTTAAACGGTCTAACACGCCACATTCCCGCAAGAGGTTCCCAAACATTAAGAACCCAACTAATGGCAGGGAAACTGGCGCTACTAAACCGGCGATGATGGTGATGATGATTGGGAATAAAATCCGGGTTTGTTTAGAAACGGATTCGGCTTGATATTCCATGCGGATCCGGCGTTCTTTTTTCGTGGTGACCAGTTTAATGGCCATGGGTTGGATGATCGGTACTAAGGCCATATAGGAGTATGCCGCGATGGCAATTGGTCCCAGGAGATTTGGCGCCAGTTGGTTAGAGACGAAAATACTCGTTGGGCCGTCAGCGGCACCAATGATCCCGATTGAAGCAGCTTCGTTAATGTTGAAACCAAAGAGCAAGGCCACAATCACAACGAAGAATATCCCGAATTGTGCTGCGGCGCCGAATAAGAGCATGAATGGGTTAGAGAGCAGTGGTCCAAAATCGATCATTGCCCCGATACCGATAAAAATCAGAAGGGGGAATAATTCCGTGGTGATACCGGCGTTGAAGAGGACATCTAAGACCCCTTCCGTTTTTTGACCATTAATGGTTTGGGTCAAAACACCGGTCATGGGGAAGTTGACCAGAATCGCACCTAAGCCCATGGGGACTAGGAGGGTTGGTTCGTAGTTCTTTTTAATACCTAGATACATTAAAACGCCACCGATAACCATCATGACAATTTGTTGCCAGGTGATGGACGTGACAGTTTGAATTATTGTGTCCATTAGGTCAGCACCTCTCTTTTTTCATTTGGGTCGCTATTGGATGGTCAGCAAAATATCCCCAGAGCTTACAACATCATTTTTTACGGTATCAATGCCCGTTACCACACCAGCTTGGGGGGCAACGATTTCGTTTTCCATCTTCATGGCTTCCAAAATCAAGAGGGTTTGGCCTTCCGTGACGGTGTCGCCTACTTTGACCTTGATGTCTAAGATATTGCCGGGCATTGGGGCTTTAACTGGGGTGCCAGCACCGGTCCCACTGGCAGCAGGTGCTGGCGCTGGGGTTGGTGCAGCCGGTTGGGCCGGTGCGGCAGCTTGGGGTGCTGGTGCCGTAGGTTCAGCAGGAGCAGCTGGTGCAATTGGGGCAGCTTGTGGGGTGGGGGTTAATTCTTCCATTTCAACTTCGTATTCGTTGCCATCGATCTTAATTTTGAATTTTCTTAACATTAATATCTCTCCTCGTATATTAATTTAGCTGAGTTTGGTGACAGACTTGACGGTAAATTTAGTGGCAGGTTGGTCCCCTGCTAAAATGGCGCTGGCAATGGCAATGACCCGCTCTTTTTCAGCGAAGGTCATTGGCAAGCCAACCCGTTCTTTGGTCTTCGTGATGCGTTTCACACGGAAACTAGATGCCGGGTAATCCCCAGCCGCAATGGCGGTGCTGACTAATGTGACCACCCGCGTCTCCGTAGCTGTCATGGGTAAACCAGCTGGTTTAGGTGCAACAGGTGCCGGTGCTGCCGGCGTAGCGGGTGTTTCGGTCTTTTTCTTCTTAAACCAGTTAAACATCTTTTAACCTCCCCATTGATTAGTTGAATTACCATTAATTATAAAGCTTTTGTACGGTGATTTGGGCGTTTTAGCTGTTCTTTAGATGTTCTTCACAATATCTAGCTATTTTCATAGAAACAGGGATGATGCCGGGGTTTAACCACCGATTTCGTAAAGCGTTTTCATTGAGCACAGGACTTTGATTCCAAAATGTTCTTCGATTGTTCTTTAACCGGATTATTATTGTGAATTGTAAAGCAATGCTTATAATGATAGTTAAAGCTATTTCTTTTGCATTAGTTCTTTCTTGAGACGGGCTTAAATATTTCTATTGGGTTACTTGGAGATTTAGAGGAGATTCAAGCGACTAATTCGAAAGATCGCTATCAAGAACTACCATCAAAAAGGGAGGTTTTTCCATGCTAGCAATACTAGGTTATGCCATGGTCATCATCTTCATGCTGTTGATCATGAAAAAATGGTTGTCACCATTCACTGCCCTAATCTCAATTCCATTGTTATTCACCATTATTGGGTTAGCGCTAGGACTGTATCCCCAAAAGATTGGTGCCTGGGCACTTAAAGGGTTAGAGAGTGTCTCGGTAACCGGGGTCATGCTATTATTCGCCATTTTGTACTTCTCCATTATGTTAGATGCGGGGTTATTCGACCCAGTCACTGCCTTTGTTATCAAAGTCGCTAAGGGGGACCCGGTTAAGATTTTACTGGGGACTGCCATTGTTGCCGCAACAGTTTCCCTAAACGGGGATGGGACCACGACAACATTGATTTGTTGTTCGGCCTTTATTCCAATTTATAAGAAACTGAATTTGAAAATGATGAACTTGGGTGTCTTGATCATTTTGCAAAACACCATCATGAACCTTTTGCCTTGGGGCGGCCCAACTGCCCGGGCAATCTCTGTTTTGAAGATTGACGAGAGTGTTGTTTTACGTTCCGTCGCACCAGGGATGGCCGTTGCCATCATTTATATGTTGTTCGTTGCCGTATACTTAGGCCGTAAAGAACGTAAACGCTTAGGTATCGTTGATTTATCGCAAGAAGAAATTGCTGAATTAACGGTGGTAACTGATCCGTCTGTTTTGGAATTAAGAAGACCAAAGATGATTTGGCCAAATGCCATCATGACACTGCTCTTGGTGGGGTTATTGGTGAGTGGCTTATTCCCATCACCATTCCTATTCATCGTCGGGACCGCCGTTGCATTACTGCTAAACTACCGGTCTATGAAACAACAAAGAGAACGGATCGAAGACCATGCAGGGGATGCCGTGCAAGTGGTTATCTTGATTTTCGCCGCTGGGATCTTCATGGGCTTGCTCACAGGTTCTGGCATGGCTACGGCCATTGCCAAATCTCTAGGGAGCATTATTCCGGACAGCCTGGGTAGCTTCTGGGGCTTAGTTGTGGCCGTTATCTCTGCACCAGGTGTGTTCTTCTTATCCAACGATGCCTTTTACTTCGGGGTGTTGCCAGTGCTAGCCGAAACCGGGTATCACTACGGCTTCACCGCCATGCAAATGGGGCTGGCATCCTTGATGGGCCAAGCCTTCCATTTACTGTCACCATTAGTTGCCTTCATTTACTTGCTCCTACGGTTAACCGATTTGGACATGGGTGCTTGGCAAAGAGAATCCGGCAAATGGGCCGTGGGGATTTTCATCATCTTCATTGTCGTCACCATTGCCACCGGTGGGGTACCATTGTATGTTGCTAGATAATCGAAGTTAAAAAATAAGCACGTCTCGAGAAAAATCCGAGGCGTGCTTTTTCAGTGGTTGTTGTTATTAAAAATTCAGCAGGTCTAGTAAGCCATAAATCAGACAAAAACTAACAATACCAGAAACCAGCATAATGAAAGCTGATTTAGGCTTTGAGACTTTTTTGACATAAGTCGCATCATTGCGACTGCTCATGGCAAATAATAAAATGCAGCCTAACAGGAGATTTAAAAGGATGAAAGGCAAAATAAGCCAGTAATGACCCATTGCAACAGCTAAGAAAATACTAGCGAAGAGACAAAGGCTTAAGAAAATGATCAAGCTGGCAAATATGCTAGCAAAGGTGATCTGCCGCCGCTTGGTTTCAACTTTTTGAATATCGTCTGCCAAAAAGTCATCCACAGATGACTCGAAAAACTGACTCAAAATAATTAGATTTGCCATATCAGGGATTGCTTTGTTGTTTTCCCAATTAGAAATCGTTTGCCGGGAGACCAATAATTTTGCAGCAAGCTGTGTTTGCGAAATCGCTTTTTCAGTACGGTATTGTTTTATTTTCTGGCCAATTGTCATACGCTTCGCCTCCTCGTAGAGTTATTTAGGTTGTCAAAATCAGTTGTCACACACCCTTGTCCAAGGATAATGACAGCAAAAGGGCCATTAAACATGCTAAGCTGAAGTTGTAGGAATTAGAAGAAATTATCTTACTTAAAATTTTAGCAAATTAAGTGAATAAAGTCATATGTCAATCCAGATTAGAATGGAGGCAAAAATATGCGTCGAAAAATGAAGCAACTTATCCGTTATGCAGCGGTGGCTATTGTACTGAACATTCTGACAATAGTGACTATTTATCCATCTTTTTATTTTTGGCGGTTTGCCGGCCTACTATTGCCCCTTGCGGTCATGATTCCCTTGGCAATAGTCACTTATAAGCTAGAACGCCTTTTAACTAAATTGGACGTTAAATCTACTTATGAAATCAAATGTGGTTTGGCCGAAGTACAACCCGATCCCCAAGTGCTTCACCAACAACGGCAATCCTGGCCGGGCATACTGGCGCTTTGTGCTATATCGGTACCATTAATTGTACTTATACTGCTTTTTTTATCTGCTTTGCCCTTTATGTAATCACAGTCTTACCATAGAAAATAGTTACCGCATATTAAAAAAACAGCCACCGGCATTTACCCAGTGGCTGTTTGCATATGACAAATTAATTTCTACCAGTCTTCAAAGGTTTCGTCTTCTAACTCGCCAATCAGCTTGTGGTAATCATCTTTGGGTAGATTACGCAGGTCGCGGTTTTCCAGTTGATTGAACCGTTCGGCGATCATGAGTGCAGTTAGATACAAGGTGAGTTTACGTTTAACGATTTGTTCCGGGGCCAAGTCGTCAGAAACATCATGGGAACTTACCACCAGATTAGCGAACTTCTTAGGGTCCAAATGAATTGGTTTTTTAGATAAATTGTCAGTCATCGTTATCCGATCCTTTCTTGGAAAGCATAGACATCATTTATGGACTGGCACCACCGGATACAGGCCGGTAGTCCCGCTAAATCAAGCATACCATAATTTCAGAATGACAATCAGAAAAGTTTTTCCAAAAACCCTAAAAAAACACTAGCGGCCAGTAAATCCGCCGTACCGCCGGGACTGATATTCAAGGCGATAAATTCTTTGTTTAACGCCACCATGGGTTCTACCCCTAGCTTGGCGATACCACCTTGGGCAAGCAACCCCCGCACTTGGTGTTGAATGCGGTGTAACGTGGCCATATCGCTGCGGTGGATCACGTTGGAATCGGTGGTATTGGCCAATAGTTCCAGAAATAAGTCTAATAAGCGCAGATGGCGGGGGGTATTTTGAGTGCGGCGCAAAAACGGTAACCCGTAATCCCGTAACGCCGGGTAGCCGGCAGCCGCTTCGCCTCGGATGCCCTTGATGCCATAGTCTAAATACAGTTTTTCCCCATAACTGAGCTTCTTTTTGTTGGCCAGGTTGTCAAAGTCATGGTCCAAGGCCTGCGTCATTTGGGCAATGGTGGTGAAAACAGCGTCAGTGTTGATCTTGGTCCAAGCCGCCAGTTCAATGTGACTGGTAGCCAAGACATGACCCACGGCGCTACACAACAGGGCAAAACTGAAAATCGCCCCCTTATGGGTATTGATCTGATTAGTAGCCGCGTACATATCTCCTTCAGCAATCAGGCCGATTTGGCGGACCTGATCAAATAAACCGGGCAGGGATGCATCTAGGGGATACGTTAAACCAGCCTCGGAAAATTCATATAACGCCGGCATCAAAGCCGTGGCGCTGTCCATGAAGGTACTCAAATCCATGTCGTGGTGGGCGCCGTTATCCATGGGGTCCACTAGACCAGGTTTGGGGTATAACGCCACTTCATAAAACAAGGCCCGGGTGGCCAGTTGGGTAATGGCCATGGCGGTGTTATGCATGGCTAAGGTGGTCCATTTCTTCTAAAATAAAGGTTTTAGAATAGGCTAAATGCTCGGTCAAAACCCGGCCTAATTCCGGTCGATTTTGTTCTAACATCAATTCATAAATATGGCGGTGTTCCACTAGGGCCTTGGCCCGGCGGTCGGCACCAGATAAAGAAACATCCCGCAGACGCTTCAAATAATCCCGCAAGCGGGCCACGATCATCACCAAGTGAGGCATGTTGCTGGCTTGATAGATGAAGTTATTGAAGTCTTCAAAACCCCGGATCACCGTGGGAATATCATCTTGGGCATTAGCCGCTTCCGTGGCTAAGAGTAGTTGATTGAGGGCTTCATAATCTTCAGGAGACATGTTGGTCATGGCATTAAAGGTGGCTAAGCGGTCTAAGGCAATGCGAATCTCAAAAATTTCTTCCACATCCTTGGCGGTGATTTGCGACACCACCGCCCCAATGTGGGCCACGTATTCCACCAGACCCTCCTCAGCTAAGCGATGTAACGCCACGCGGATGGGGGTCCGGCTGATATGGGCCCGGGTGGAGAATTCTTTTTCATTGATCCGTTGACCTGATAGAATTTGACCTTGAATAATTGACTTGCGCATCCCCAAATAAACTTCTTCGGCTAACGTCTGGCGGGGTTTGATTTCCATGTTATTAATAATAACGTCAATATAATCACTCAAGTCGGTACACCGACCCCTTCATTGTAATTTTTGGCCATTCATAATCTTTATTATACAAGATTTTGGCAAAATATACTTGATTCAAGCAATATCATTAAATAACAATCAAAATTAAAACACCTAGGGTTTCAAATCCCGGGCGTTGCCGATGCCTTCAAATTTTTCACCCTTCTTGTTTTGTGATAAAATGAAGAGCGAGTATCTTAGAATTTTCTTAATATTATGAGGAAGAAATTCAAAATTGAGGTTAATATGAAAAAAATTCTGTCAAGAATACAAATACCAGGTATATTCCAGGACAAACAACTGCGGATCATGGGGATCATCATCTTGATTTTAGCCCTGGGTAATATGATCGCGGCCTTTTGGATGAGCTTGTTTTGGGGCTTGGCGGTGACGTTGTGTTTCCTATTGATTGCCGCCAATCTCTACTACATCGGCATGCACGTCTCCAAGCGCACCAACGAATACGTCTCCGATCTATCCTACCGCATCAAGCGGGGGGAACAAGAAGCCTTCATTAAAATGCCCATTGGCATTTTGTTATATGATGACGACCAAAAAATTCAATGGGCCAATCCCTTTATCCAGCAGTACCTAGATGACGCTGATATCCTGGGCAAAACCATCACTGAAATCGACCCAGAACTAGCCAAAATCATCAGCGCTGACGATGACTCAGAAACCGTGAAGTTCGTCCACTGGGGTATCAACCAGTTTGAGATCATCAGTCAGAAGAGTCTGGGCGTGGTCTATATGCTAGACATTACCCGCTACGCTAAAATCGAAGACCGTTATCATGATGAACAGATCGTCATCGGCCAAATATTCATTGATAATTATGATGAGGTCACCCAGTCCATGGACGACCAGGAAGTGGCCAATTTAAACAACTATGTCACCAGCAAGCTAACGGATTGGTCCAATCAATTCCAGGCCTTCTTAAAGCGGGTGGACGCCGATCACTATATCCTCATTGCCTATGCCAAGTCCTTGCAGCATATGGAAGTGGATAAGTTCAAGTTTTTAGACGATATTCGCCAGGAAACGTCGCAAAAGAACTATCCAGTGACTTTGAGTTTGGGGATTGCCTATGGGGAGCAAAATCTCACCAACTTGGCCAATACCGCCCAGAATAACTTGGACTTGGCCCTAGGTCGGGGGGGCGACCAGGTGGTGGTGAAATCCCCTAACGAGGACGCCCGTTTCTACGGGGGTAAAACCAATCCCATGGAGAAGCGGACCCGAGTACGGGCCCGCATGATCGCCCAGGCCATTCAAGATATTTTCAAACAAGCTGACCAAATCTTTGTCATGGGGCATTCGTCTCCAGATATGGATGCCATTGGTGCGGCCCTGGGGATTCGCCGTATTGCCCAAATGAATCATAAGAACTGTTACGTGGTGATCAACCACGACCGGGTCCACACCGACGTGTCCCGCTTGTTGTCAGACATCAAGGAGTTTCCGGAAATCGAAGAAAGTCTCATTGACCCCGAAACTGCTTTGACCATGGCTACCGGGAAGAGTTTATTGATCATGGTGGACCACTCCAAGCCCTCCATCTCCATTAGCCCGGAGCTTTATGACAAATTGCAATCCCGGACTGTGATCATCGACCACCATCGTCGCGGTCAGGAATTTCCGGAAAATCCTATCTTGGTTTACATCGAACCTTACGCCAGCTCCACCTGTGAGTTGATCACGGAAATGTTCGAATACCAACCCCAAGATATGCCAGCCATTAATAAACTGGAAGCTACCGCTATGTTGGCGGGGATCACGGTGGATACCAAATCCTTCTCCCTGCGGACGGGGACCCGGACCTTTGATGCGGCCAGCTACCTGCGTTCTGTGGGGGCCGATGGCTTACAGGTACAAAATCTCCTGAAGGAAAACATCGACGACTTCATTCAGCGCAATCACTTGATCGACACGGTGGAAATGGTCCAAGACCATTTGGCCTTATGTGTGGGAGAAGAGGACAAAACCTACGATCCCGTGACAGCTGCCCAAGCCGCCGACACGTTGTTATCCCTATCCAACATTGAAGCCTCTTTTGTCATCGTCAAACGGACGGATGGCAAGGTGGGGATTTCGGCTCGCAGCACCGGGGAAGTCAATGTCCAAGTCATTATGGAAAAACTTGGCGGCGGTGGGCACTTGTCTAATGCCGCCACCCAGTTTGCGGACAGCACTGTCGCTGACGCCAAGACCCAACTGATTGATGTTTTGAACCAAGCAGCCGCCGACAATTAGGCGAAAGCTGTTATAATAATGATAGGTAATAAATACTAGGAGGTTTTCAATATGAAAGTTATTTTTCTACAAGATGTGCGCGGCAAGGGCAAACGGGGCGACGTTAAAGACGTACCTGATGGTTTCGCCCAAAACTTCCTAATTAAACAAGGCAAGGCCAAAGCCGCCACCGCCCAAGCAATGAGTGAATTAAAAGGGAAACAAAAGGCTGAAAATCGGCAAAAAGCCGAAGAATTAGCTGAAGCCAAAGACTTCAAGAAGCGTCTGGAAGCTGACAAAACAGTCGTTCAGATCCAATCTAAAGCCGGGGAAGACGGCCGTTTATTTGGCTCCGTCCCCAGCAAACAAATTGCCCAAGCCCTTGAAAAGCAATTTGCGATGAAAGTGGACAAACGTAAAATGGACTTACCAGAACCTATCCGCTCATTGGGTTACACCAACGTGCCCGTGAAGCTATTCCCTGGCGTGGAAGCTACCATCAGAGTCCACATCACGGAACAAGGTTAGGCTTAACATCTGAATTCAAAACAGGCTGCGTCAAAACATCACGTTTGGCGTGGCTTTTTTTAACACTGGAATATAAGGCCCAAGGAGGATTTGTTATGAAAGACCTTAAAAAGTATACAGATAATGTTACGGATAGTATGGCTGATTTCTTTGCTGAGATGATGAAAGACTCTAGCTATCGTGATATGGTGCAAGCCGAAAAAGCGAAACTTACAAGAAAAACAGCACGTACACTACGTGAGAAAAGCACGGTTTTAGGGCGTCATCCGAAGTAGCAATATATTTGTTGATATTGTACGTATGTACGTGTATATTTATAACAGTACCAGGAGGGGGTTGTCATTTTGAAGAAGTTTAAATTGGGTCGACTAGAGATTACAACTGAAGCCCGTAAAACAACGAAACAGGAAAAAATAGACTGGTTCAAAGGATTTTTTACAATAGCAATGATCATTGCATTAGTGTGGTGGGGAAAATGACATTAAGCGAGGCTAGAAAAAAGGCCAATAAAAAATGGGACACAGAAAATAAAGCACGAAAAAACTATATTAACAAACGCTCAATTGCACGCAATTTTGTCTTAAAAGATGGTAGCGCTGAAGATGTTGATGAAATTTTGCAGCTTATAATGGCACGCAAAAACAAAACCAAATCCTAAAGGTATTCCAAAAATGATGGCAATGGCTAATCTGAAAATATCAGATAAACCATGCCATCATTTTTTATGGATGAATTGTAAATTAAAGCGACTATAGTCGAAATCAATCTTACTGCTGAAAGTAGGTTAGTATGTGTTGATTTAGTTTTAGCCCCGGTTAACCAAACTGTAGCGCTAAAAATACGCTCTGATAATGATTGTCCGGTTCATAACATTCCTATTCGTTGACAAAATAAAATTATACGATATAATTTAAGTATGAATAAGCTAGAATTTGAGACCTATAGGCGTCCCAATGGACATGATGAATTTTTAGAATGGATAGAAACGCTACCTACTAAAGATAGCGCAAAAATGCTTCGTGTCATTAATGAGACAGAAGAGAATGGCATGCTGATTGCCCAACGTCTTCGATGGGTAAGAAAGTTGGATACTAACTTGTATGAATTAAGGAGTAAAGTTGGCTCAAATATTCAGAGAGCTATTTATTTCCACGTTGAGGGCGAACGTTATGTTATAACCCATGGATTTACGAAGAAGGGGGATAAAACACCACCTGGTCAGATTAGACATGGTAAGGCGTTACGAAAGGAGTGGCTTGATAATGAAAATTGATGCATTGATCCAAGAAAAAAGACAAGATCCTGAGTTTAACCAGGCCTATGAAGCTGAAGGTGAAAAACTTGCAACGGCCCTTGCGCTTTATCATGCGCGTGAGGGTGCGGGATTGACGCAGGCTGAATTGGCCGAACGGGCCCATACAACTCAGGCAACCATCGCCAAAATTGAGCGCGGTGATAATGTTTCCTTTGAAAAATTACAAACTATTGCGCATGCTATGGGTAAGAAACTAACAGTTGGGTTCAAGTGATGACTAAGGTATTCCAAAAATGATGGCAATGGCTAATCTGAAAATATCAGATAAACCATGCCATCATTTTTTGCGCCTACAATAGGAATTGATTTTACCGCCCCAGATGTATACAATTGCAAAGTAGGTTAAGTGTGCGCCGGGCTATTTTTAGCCCCGGCTCTTAACCATAACGTTGCGCGAAAAGTGCGCCCAGATGATGTTTGTCCCGTTGATTTTAGGAGACTTAAGTATATATGACTAACGAAGTATTCGATCGCTTACCACCACAAGATAACGCTGCGGAACAGTCTGTTTTAGGGGCTGTTTTCTTAAGCGGGGACGCTTTAGTGGAAGCTATGGAGTTCTTAGAACCAGAAGATTTTTATAAAAAAGCCCACCAGCTGATTTTCCAAGCCATGGTGGATTTAAATGACCGCAATGAGGCCATTGATACCGTGACCATCAAGAATATCCTAGAGGGCCGCAATCAATTGGACGACATCGGCGGCATCGGTTATCTGGCCGAACTGGCCCAAGCCGTGCCCACAGCGGCCAATGTGTCTTATTATGCCAAAATCGTTAAAGAAAAGGCCATGACCCGGCAACTGATCAATGTGGCTACTCAAATTGTCAGCAAAGGGTATGACAGCGATGAGGACGTCACTGACCTATTAGATAACGCGGAACGTGACATTCTAGCGGTGTCAGAACAGCGTAGCAACACCGGCTTTCAAACCATCAGTGATGTGCTGCAGGAGTCGTTGAAAAATATTGACGCCTTATCCCAAAATAACGATGAAATCACCGGTCTACCCACCGGCTACAAAGAATTGGATAAAATTACCGCTGGGCTTCATGAAGATGAATTGATCATTTTAGCGGCCCGGCCGGGGGTGGGGAAGACCGCCTTTGCCTTAAACATTGCCCAAAATATCGGCACGAAAATCGACACTAGTATCGCCCTGTTTAGTTTGGAAATGGGTGCCGAACAGTTAGTAAACCGGATGCTGTGTGCCGAGGGCAGTATTGAGTCCAACCACCTGCGTACCGGGCAGTTGAACGATGAAGAATGGAACAACTTGATCGTGGCCATGGGTAGTTTATCAAAGGCTCAGATCTATATCGACGATACACCGGGGGTGCGGATCGCCGAGATTCGGGCCAAGTGCCGGCGCCTGGCTAAGGAAAAAGGTAATTTGGGCTTGATCGTCATCGATTATTTGCAATTGATCGAAGGCAGCGGCCAAGAAAACCGGCAACAAGAAGTTTCCGCGATTTCCCGGTCTTTGAAAAAGCTGGCCAAAGAACTTCACGTGCCCGTCATTGCCCTATCCCAGCTATCCCGGGGTGTGGAGCAACGTCAAGACAAGCGGCCGGTGTTATCTGATATTCGGGAATCCGGCTCTATTGAACAGGATGCGGATATTGTTGCATTTTTATACCGGGATGATTATTATAGAGATTCCGAAGAAGACGGAGATGGGGGCAATAGCTACACCCAAGCTGACCAACCCGTTTCAGATGATGACCAAGATGTGGGTGAAGTCGAAGTGATTATTGAGAAGAACCGTTCTGGGGCCCGGGGGACTGTGAAGCTGCTGTTCATCAAGTCCTATAACAAGTTTTCCTCCATCGCCTACAGTCAAGAACCTGGCAACTAGCCTAATTTTAACCAGAAGGGAGGCATTTTATGTCTGACATCTTTGAGACGTTAACCTCTGCCAAGGCAGATTACCAGTTGATCAACGTGTATCAGCTGGATAGTGACGACTTTTATACCGGCATGGTCATTGCCCTGGATCAACAAAGCGTGGTGTTAGCCACCTATAATGAAAATGGCATCAAGGATGGTTTTGTTTTGATCCTCTTGAGTGCCATTGCCGACGTGGAACTCAGCAGCACTGATTTAGAACGCATGACTTTTCGCATTAAAATGGTACGGAAAAAACAATTAATGGTGCCTAGTTTCTTGTACCGGGAATTAAGCTTTGACGAATACGCCCCCTTGGTGGAGCAAGTCCTAGCTTTGACTTTCCAAGAACGCCAACTGATTTTATTTGGCCTCCATGATAAAGAGGATTACTACGAAGGCATTATCACCGGTTTAGGTGAGGTGCTGACCTTTAGTTATTTCAATCGATTCAATTATACTAAATCCAAAAAAATGACCATCAATATGGACGACGTGGAAGTCATCGAATTCGGCGGCTTAGACCTGTACTTGGGCAAGCTGTTGTACCTCAGTGAACCCACCCATCGGGCCATGGTGCGCATTGAAGCCACGGACATGTTGCCCCTATTTTTGCAAAAAGCCCAAATGGAAGATATGCTGATTTCTTTGCAGCCCAAAGATGTCACGGATAATTTCTTCGTGGGCCGGGTGTTACGTTTGACCGACGATAGTGTGGTCATGCAGTTATTGGATATGACCGGCCAATTTGGCGGTTACGTGGGTCTGCGCCTGTCAGAAATCGCCAACATTGCGGCTGAATCGGACTATTTGAACACCGTGGACTTTTACCAACAGGAAAATAAGAAGCGGGGGCTATTGGTGCAGCCGGTATTACGGGCAGATTGGCCCCTAGAGGCCCCAGATCTGTGGCCGGCCCTCATCCGTTATGCCCAAGACCAGCACCATGTGTTGCGCATGCGCTTTAAAGCCGATAGTGATAACAGTTATCTCGGCTTTGTCACTGACTTTGACGACAACCAGTTCAACTTCACCTTATTGGATGATGATGAAGACACCGAAGCCGTCTTAGAAGTACCCCTGGCAGATTGTCTAGAAATTGCCTTTGATTATCTAACCGGTTATTTGTTAGAAGAAGAATATCGTTAAATTAGGCCCCTGCTGGTAACGGCGGGGGTTTTGTGACCTATCGTAGGGTATTTAATAACAACTAGCAGCATTATTATTACAAAAATGAATCGTTTTCACGGCAGTCGTTTTATCTTAAGAAACCCTATTTCTAAAGCCAATACCGTCCATTAATCCCAATTTTCCCGGAAGTTTCTTAACAAAACACAGCTGTCAGCGGCCAAAATATTTTTTTATATTCCAAAAACTATTTCAAAAAGCCTGAATAATTGGTACAATCAACGTTGTATGTGTTTACTAAAACGAATAATAAAATGAGGTGCACGAATGACATCTGTTGTTGTAGTTGGAACACAGTGGGGCGATGAAGGTAAAGGTAAGATCACGGATTTCTTGAGTGAAGAAGCCAATGTTATCGCACGCTATCAAGGTGGGGATAATGCCGGTCATACCATCAAATCTAACGGTCAGGTCTACAAATTACGGTTGATTCCATCTGGGATTTTATACCCAGATAAGTTGAGTGTGATTGGCAACGGTGTCGTGGTCAATCCAAAATCACTTGTGGCCGAATTGAAACGACTGAGCGACCAAGGGGTCAAAGACGAACATTTGCGGATTTCTGATCGGGCCCACGTTATTTTGCCTTATCATATTGAATTAGACCGGCTGCAAGAAGAAAGCAAGGGTGCTAACAAAATTGGCACAACCAATCGGGGGATTGGCCCGGCTTATATGGACAAAGCTGCCCGTGTGGGGATTCGCATGGCGGATTTGTTGGACAAAGAGATTTTTGCAGAACGACTTGAAGCTAATCTTAAAGAAAAAAATAAAGAATTAACAAAAATGTATGGCGCTGAGCCTTTGAAATTCGACGATATTTTCGAAGAATACTATGGCTATGGCCAACAGTTGAAAAAATATGTCACCGATACATCGGTGGTTTTAAACGATGCGCTGGATAAGGGCCAAAACGTGCTCTTTGAAGGGGCTCAAGGGGTCATGTTAGATATCGACCAGGGGACTTATCCTTTCGTCACCTCCTCAAATCCTGCCGGTGGGGTCACCATTGGTAGTGGTGTGGGGGCTTCTAAAGTCAACCGCGTGGTGGGTGTAGCTAAGGCTTATACTTCCCGGGTGGGGGATGGCCCATTCCCAACAGAACAATTAAACGCTGAAGGGGACTTCATTAGAGACGCTGGCCATGAATACGGCACCGTTACCAAGCGGCCCCGCCGGATCGGCTGGTTTGACTCGGTAGTCTTGCGCCATTCTAAACGGGTTGCCGGTATCACCGACCTTTGTTTAAATTCCATCGACGTTTTAACCGGCTTAAAGACAGTCAAAATCTGTAAAGCCTATGAATTAAACGGCGAAGAAATTTATCATTACCCAGCTAGTTTGAAGGTCTTAGGGGAATGCAAACCAATCTATGAAGAATTGCCAGGTTGGGATGAAGACATCACTGGGGTCAAAAACTTAGCCGATTTACCGGAGAATGCCCGTAATTATGTGAAACGCATCGAAGAACTTGTGGGTGTTCAAATCGCCACATTCTCTGT
The DNA here is from genome assembly GCA_022484695.1 of Lactobacillus sp. Classification (GTDB taxonomy): domain Bacteria; phylum Bacillota; class Bacilli; order Lactobacillales; family Lactobacillaceae; genus Agrilactobacillus. The sequence continues at coordinate 153,407 of JAKVKU010000001.1, read as the reverse complement.
GGGGCCAGATCGGGAACAAACCAACATTTTGTATAATGTTTGGGACCAAGCTTAAAACGAATCAAAAATTGAACACAGCCACCGGGGCAGTATGGCGCCCGGTGGTTTTTTAGACCCTTTTGCCAGCAAATTTGGTATGCTTACTGTATATCAAAAACGAGGGGGCTATTCCTATGCGCAGACCGTCGAAGCGACACCGGGGTTCGACCAAGACCCTATCTTTTGGCAGCGTCTTACTCTTGGGTATCAATGGCATCATTGGCTCAGGCATCTTTTTGCTGCCCAGCACCTTGTATCAAGCCGCCGGCGTTTGGAGCTTGGCGGCCATTGTGTTAGCGGGATTAGGCACCACTTTGATTGCTTTGAGCTATGCCGCCCTGGCCTCAAAGATTGATGATGACGGCGGGGCTTGGGTCTATGTGAATCGAGCTTTCGGGTCTTTTTTAGGGTTTCAGACCGGCTGGTTCGGCTGGTTTTTAGGGGTGATCACCATTGCCGCTGAATTAGCGGCCTTTCTCACCACGTTAGGGGGCTTGGTGCCCGCCGTCAAAAATCGCCCCATCTACATTGCCGTGGCCCTGGGCATCATTGCCATTTTGATCGTGATCAACCTGGTGGGACCCAGCGCGCTGACAGCCATCGACAACATTTCCAGCGGGCTAAAAATTGCCATTTTGATTCTGGTGATTGCCGTGGGCGCCTTTTTCATTGGCCGCCATGGTTTGCAAACAGTCGCTGCCCCGAATTCTGGAATCGGATTTCGTAGTGCCTTTGCCACCGCTTTTTACATGTTCACCGGATTTTCCTTCTTGCCCGTAGCGGCTAAAAAAATGCGTAATCCGGAAAAAACGCTGCCCCGGGCGCTGATGGTGGTGATGTTGGCGGTCATCTCAGTATACGGCCTGGCCCAATTGACCACCATGGCTATCTTGGGTGGTGGTTTAAGCCATGAGACCCTGCCGGTGGCCACGGCGATTGCCACGGTCTTGGGCAGTGTGGGTAAATCAGTGGTCTTAGTGGGGATGTTGGTCTCTATTTTAGGGGTCGCCATCGCCGTGTCCTTTGACACGCCCATTGAAATGGCCTCCCTAGCCACGGAAAAAGCGCTCTTGCCAGCTGCTTTTGGTCGGACCAATAAAGCTGGGGCACCAGTTGTGGCCGTGTGGCTTACTATCGGCATCGCCGCTGTTTTGGTAGTATCCGGGGGCTATTTATTCTTAGTGAATTTAATCGTCTTCAGTGCTTTCTTGCAGTATATTGTTACTATTTTAGCCTGGTTCAAACTGCGCCAAGCACCGGATTTGCCCAAGGGCATGCACCTGCCCGGCGGGGTCTTGTTAATGACCCTAGCCCTGGCCTTGATTGCCTATCTAATGACCGGCTTTACCTGGGTGACCTGGCTGATCGCCATCGGGGTAGCTTTGATTGGCTGGCTCATATACGCCAAGGATGATCGGCGCCATTCGCCAACCAAATAAAGACCGCAAATCGCTATCAAAATAGGACGCCTGAAAATGGGTGTCCTATTAATTAGCCCTTGATAAAAGGCGTGTTTGCCGACATGAATATAAATAGGTAGCTATTTAAAAGCTACGCCTTAATTTTGAATACCAGCTTCCTGTTTTTAAAGATGGTATAAAAATTCAAGACGACAGCGATACTAAATATAGTTGCGAATACAAAATTTAACGTAGCTACGGTCTGGACTGAAAAGAAATTCAATAGAAAACTGCTTAGCCCCAATGAAATCAGCGCTGCGATCCTGCCACAGGTGGACTTTAGGGAGGTTAGTGCTGAGATATGTGCTGCAGAAACATTTTTGGCAAAGATATAGCTGCTTATATAGTCAAAAATAGTGAATAAAAATACTAAGAGAATATAGCTGGCAATAAAAAGCACATTCATTTTTGAATATAGCCCAAAAATCAGTCCCGCAAATACGAATAAGAGCAGGCACAAAACCCGTTGATAATGCACGACGCCACTTTTTGGGGTTGGCATACTGTAGGCTAAAATACTGATAATTTGAAATGTGAGGTAGAATAGATAGAAATTTCTTTGGTTGATGCCGTGGTATAAGTATAATGCTTGCCACAATTGATAATGTGTTTGAAAAAAGAATTGCCCAACGAAACTTAAACCCATCATCATTTTTAAAGCTTTCGAATGGCGCAGTTCCAAGATGCCAGCTTTACCTTGGGCGAGAATAGGCTTTGCAGGCATGTGCTTTTCTGCTTTGTTCATGTTTTTTTCATCATAGAGTATGGCTACCAGGCCAATTGCGGTAAGGGTCAGGAGAATACTTAGAAAATAAAATTTTATGCCAACTTGATAATAAAGCAAAGAACCAATAGTACTGCCAATTAGCAGCGCTAGAAAACTTAACCGGTTATTGTTTTTGATGAATTTTGAAAGGCCGAGTTCGGCGTGGCCCTCTTTTAAATGATTGATCAAATCGGCATCAATAGTACCACTGTCCAGGGCATTCGCAATGCCATATAAAAACCAAGCCAGCACCATGCCGCTGAAGCTATTGCCATAGATTACCATCAAGAACATCGCAATCATGAATAGTTTAGAAATAAGGAATATTTTTTTCCGGGAAAAAGTATCCGCCAGTAAGCCACTGGGGTATTCGCTGAGCATGATTGCCAAGCTAAATCCGGCCTGTACCAGCATGATTTGGGACAGCGTTAATCCCTTATTCAAAAGAATGATCGTTAGAACAGCATGGGGCAGTGCACCAGAGATAATAAGTAACAACGTTGCAACATAATAGACATGAACATTTTGCCGTAATTTATTTTTGATCATACTTATTGCCACAATAACCGTATTTTTGGTTAATTTTTAGAGACATTCGGTAAGTGCCGAAAATAGTTAGATCAACGCCAAGGCGGGTATTACATGATTTCACAGCTAGATAATCAATTGACATATAAAACATCTCCGTTAGTATGACATATCAAAATAAAAAATCATCTTGTTATGTATATATTTATTTTATGACCATCATATTATGCTTTTTAGATATCATCGTCAAGGCTTTGTTAAGTCTAAGAAATAATCAAGACAAATTTTTAATATATATAATCATACACGCACCACACTTACTTTTCATAAACATATTGCGGATAAATATTCAGAACATCAGTGCCAGTAATGATTTGAGGGCTGCTATTTTTACAACGGTATGGTCAATAAAACAATGCTTTCTTGTTAGAAACCACCAAAATAATTTGGTTCAATAAAATTTAATATTTAGTTTCTCACTTGAAAAACAGCAATGCAGCCGTTGTAAAACAGTATAGGTCTGTTTGGACGCCATAAGTGCCAGGGATAGCTGCTTTAAATGGCCGTATCTCAGTTTTCCGCACTTTTTGAGCTTTATTCATTGTGAAACCGCTCCATATTGTTATAATTAAGGGAGAAGACAGTAATGTGATAAAGTTCCTTAGTCAGGGACCACATTAATAATATATAGATTAGGAAGTGGGATTAAATGACTGACGTCTTAATTTTAGGTGCGGGCTATGCCGGCATTCGGGCGGCTAAAATGTTAGCGAAATATGCCCCCGCTGGTACCAATGTGACATTGATCGATAAGAACGTGGTGCATCAAGAAAAGACCCAATTACATGAGATTGCGGCAGGTACTGTGCCTGTGGACAAAATCACATTTAACATTCGCGACGTTTTACCGAAATCAATCAATTTTGTACAGGCTGAGGTCAGCAAGGTCAACGTTGAAGATAAAACGGTGGACTTCACAGATCATGACACCATGCCGTATGATTATGTGCTGATTGCTTTGGGCTTCCGCTCTGAAGACTTTGGCTTACCCGGTGCGGCTGAAAATGCTTTGCCCCTAGAAGATGTGGCCACGGCGCAAAATATCTATGAAACCATCGAAGCCCATGTGGCCAACTTTGCCAAGTCCAAAGACCGCAAAGATTTGACCATCATCGTGGCTGGCGCAGGTTTTACCGGCATCGAGCTGTTGGGCGAATTGACCCATACGGTGCCCGCGCTGCAAAAGAAATACAATACCCCAGATATCAAAGTGGTCTCCATGGAAATGGCCACCCGGATTTTGCCAATGTTTGACGAATCCTTGGCGGAATATGCCATGAATTATCTTGAAGACAACGGCATTGATATGATGACCGGTACCAAGATCACGAAGATTGAACCCAATGCGGTGGTTTATGCCGATGGGGACAGTGAGAAACGGATTTATGGCAATACCATCATTTGGACCGTGGGGGTTTCTGGCAGTAAGGTCATCAGCGACTCTGGCTTTGAACAACGCCGGGATCGGGTCATGGTGACGGAAAACTTGAACTTAGCAGACCATCCAGAAGTCTTCTTAGCCGGGGATAATTCCGCGGTGATGGACCCAAGTACTGAGCGGCCTTATCCAACCACTGCCCAAATTTCCACGAAACAAGGGGATGTGGCCGGCAAGAACATCGCCGCAGCCATCAGTGGACAAGCATTGACACCATTTACTTATGAAGCCGTGGGTACCGTGGCCTCTTTAGGGGGCAAGGACGGTATCGCCCAAGTGGGTGGCAAACAACGGAAGTACCGAGGCTTCATGGCCAAGATTTTGAAGAAAGCCGTTGTGGACAAGTCCTTATTAGACGACGCCAACTTCAGCACCATGCTTAAAAAAGGCCGTTTCCCGTTATAAAATAAGTGCAACATATATGCTAAAGAAGCTTGGAAAAGACGAATGTTTTGGTCTTGCCAAGCTTCTTTTGTTATCTAATACTGGTCTGAATTGGGAGTTTTAAGAAAAAATTGGGGAATAATTCTTAAAAAAATGATAGCGTTCTCAAATAGTGTGCTATCCTTAGAGAAGATAATTTCAGTATTATAAGCGACAGGGCAGGTAGGCATATGGATCAAAGCAAGCGCCGCCGACTATTATTTATCCAGTTGATCTCAACGCAGAATTTGATTGTACCCATCAAGGTGCTCTTTTATCTGCACTTTTTTAATTCCCTATCAGCCATTTCTTTATACAAGACCTTTATGATCTTGGCTGCTTTTGTCATGGAGATACCTTCAGGCTACTTGGCTGGTAAATACGGCAATAAACTGACTTATGTGGCTTCTAAATACCTGATGATTCTGGCGCTACTGCTCAATTTGTTCAGTCCTAATTTTATCGGATTTATCCTAGCCAATCTAATGGCTGGCATAGCTGCTGCTTTTGATACCGGCAGTGGCCATACCTATTTTTTGAAATTGGCAGCGACTTATCATTTCAACTACGATCAAATCATCATCGCCTATGCCAAGTGGTCTAATCTCGTGGCGTTAGGTCTCACCTTGGTGAGCTCGGTGCTATATGCGGTGAATATTTACGTTCCATTTATTATCACGCTGCTTTTTTACGTTGCAGCCATCATCGCCTTGGCTCGCTTGCCCAAGGAAGTCCCAACGCCCCTAGCCCAGGACCAAACTGTCAAGAAAATAACCCTTCAAGTCATCAAACAATTGCTTGGCGAGAAGCAAGTCGTCTACTTATTGGTGATTTATGCCATCAATACCTCGCTACTGATCAGTAACTTTGATTACTATGCAGTGTTTTTCAAAAATCTGGGTATTCCCACCAAACTATTCGGCGCCATTTTTGCGACCTTTTCTATATTGGGTATATTGGGCGTTAAGGTCTTTGAAAAAGCAACGCACCCCTTGCTTACCCAAGCTTTGATCACCTTATTATTGCCCCTCACCTTTGTGGGCGTTTATCGGCATAGCATGGTTTTGGTATTATTTAGCATTGTGATTCAGCAAATCATTTACGGTCTGCAAAACGTCAATTACAATGTTTCAGTCATCAATTCCATCGAAAATCTCCAAACCAGTGCCTATTATCAATCCATCATTTCTGTGACCAATACCATCATCAGAATCCTATTGACCGGCGCGTTCACCCTACTTTTGAGTCGGTTACGCTTACCAGTTCTATTCAATCTGATTGGATTATGCCTTTTTGTCATAAATGCCTTGTATTGGGTGATTTTGGTTAAACTTAAAAAAGAGCAGTCGGTAGGATAGGTAATGGCAACTATTACCGTTATAATAAATTATTTAGGACTTAAACTCGAAAGGAACCCTTCCATGGAACCCCAAATCATTTCATTCTACAATACAAGTGACGACGCTAATAGAATTTTCTCCATTGCGAAACTGGCACGCGTTTTAGGCGATTTAAACCAAAGTCGCATACTGTTAATTGATTTAAATCCCAAGGCGAATTTGACTTTAGAGTTTGATTCAATTATTACGCTGAAAGATCCAATTGATAGTGCCTTGTATACTAAGAAATTAGTTATTCGTCGGACGCAATACCACAATATCAGTCTTGTACCGGCGGGAACGAAGGCTTCTTTGGCTAATGGCATCAGTTCAACTTTGTTCAGGCAATTTTTAAAAGAGGTTGCATGCGATTTTAATTACATAATCATGGACATTGCCCATCAACCGGCTGGAGTTGCTGATCTAGGCATTAGAGCAAGTGATCATTTGATTCTGCCAGTTGCTATGGATTTTCGAAGTTTAACCGTCGTGCCTAAATTGGGAAAGCAACTCAAGGAAATAGCCACCAGCAATGACCATGAAGTTAAAGTGGCGGCCTTTATTGCCACGGACTATGACCCTAGAGTAGCGGACAAGGTACGGGCTGGCGCAGAAATTAAACGCCTCGCTAAAAAGATGGCGACGAAAGTCTTAGGTACTGAAAACAAGGATTACATTATTGTGGATGCGTATACTGAGCCGGTTCTAAGGTACAAGGAACTGGTTCAAGGTTTGATTAATGGCTTATAAGTTATTATATTAACCTAAATAATTCATCCATAATAATATTTTTTTACTGACCCTTCAAGATGTATACTTGTCTATGTAACAATATTTATCACGAAGGCAGGTATTAAAATGATGAAAAAACGTATTAAGCTATTAGCAGGATTATTAGTTGTTTTTGGATTTGCATTAACAACTGGTATTACTTCACCGAAGACATCTGTTTTCGCAGCAGGAACAGATGCAACGGCTTCAAGCCTAACGATAACGACACAAAAAGAATGGGCTGCTGTACATACCAACAATGAGCCGGTTCCTGTGTATACGGATGCGGCGACGACAAAGCCATCAGGTGTTAATTTAACGACACCGTATAGTACCTGGAAAATAACGCGAACGGCGGCTGGCACAAGTGGCAAAGTAGTGGCCTATGATCTAGGTTCCAACCAATGGGTTAAAGCCGCCGATGTCACACCTGCGTATGGCAGCAATCTTGCAGTTGCTGATATGCCTCAAGGGTCCGTGGTATTTTCAGGCTTTAAAGATGTCACTGTCTACAGTGACATGCAAGCAACAAAGCCAGTCGGCAAATTAAGTACCAGTTATGACGAATGGACGGCAACACAAGTAGCCAACGACAATTATTATGGTGCTTTTACTTATAATCTTGGCAACAGTCAATGGGTCAAGGTTAGTGATATTTCGTTAACGAAGCCCGCTAGCGGTGTTATTGTCGTTAATGCCGGAACGAGTGTTTTTGATTCTGTTGGGAAATATACTGGTACGATAACAGACCCTGGGGCTTATAAAGTCTTCAATGTCAGTTATATAAACGGTAAACAATCTCTTCAGGTTGGCGATTTCTATCAATGGGTAGCGGCTTCTGATGGTGCTTATTATCCAGATTAGAAACACATTACTGTGCACAAAGGGGGGAGTATCAGAATAATCCAACGCCTGAGAACACCCAAGAATTTTACCATCTATCGTAAAACTAGTAGTCTTAAATTGAGACTACAATCTATGTATTCCATTTGGAGGGGACTGTTTATGGAATATAGAAAAACTATCACCTTAATCTTGTTACTGTCCTTAGCAATCGGTATCTTTATTCCAACACAAACAGCCAAAGCCGAGCCGTACAAAAAAATTGATCAGTTTTACGATTATGATTCTGTAGCTACGATTAACGGTACTTGGGGTGCCAATCTTTTTATCAACAATGACAGTAACAAACAATTTGATCGGATATTGCCCAAAGATACTCAGTGGCAGATCTATGGTTATACTAAGCGAAAAGATGGCTTTTATTACTGGGCCGGCGGTAATCAGTGGATTCAGGCGAACCAAGCTATTGTTCATGTTGACAATAAATCCGATGCTATCTTGAATGTCATTGCTAAGTATGGAGATAGTAATGATCCTGACACGTGGTGGCTATCAGATCAGGTTTCCAATGGGTACTGGGGGACTGACTACTGGCGAGTTAAAGAAATGACAATCATTGGTGTGTCATACAAATATCAATACGTAGTTTATCCTGATGGTTCTTCTTATCGACTCAATAATAGCGATAATCCCATGTGACTTTGACCTGCAAGCGGCTCATGAAGACTGTTAAACAAGTTTATAAGTGATATTAGAAATCACTCATCGTGAAACTGGTAGTCTTAAATTGAGACTACAATGTATCTATTCTTATCGGGGGAGGACAGTTTATGAGACATAGAAAAATTACCATATTATTGTTGTCTGGGCTCTTACTGATCGGCCTATTTGTCCCAAGTCAGATTGCAAAAGCTGAGGCGTACAAAAACGTTGACCAATTCTATGATTATGATTCTGTGGCCACTATCAATGACACTTGGGGCGCAAATCTTTTTATCAATAATGACAGTAACAAACAATTCGATCGGATATTGCCCAAAGATACTCAGTGGCAGATCTATGGTTATACCAAACGCAAAGATGGTTTTTATTACTGGGCTGGTGGTGATCAGTGGATTCAAGCTAACCAAGCTATCGTTCATGTTGACAATAAATCCGATGCTATCTTGAATGTCATTGCTAAGTATGGTGATAGTCAAAACCCGGATACCTTTTGGGTAACTGATCATGTTGCTAATCAGTACTGGGGTGCAGATTATTGGTGGGTCAAAGAGATGGGCCCTAACAGTGGAACCTCCCAGCACCAATATGTAATTTATCCGGACGGAACTGCCATTTTATTAAGGGGCAGTGATTCTCTATGGGGAAAAAATTGAGATGAATTTCTTGATCTAACGAATCAAAGAGATAAGCCTTCTTTGGTATTTGTCGAGCTTATTACAGAGTTTGTTTAAATCAAAGCCATGTCATAAGTCAACTGTCAGATAGATGTAGAAGAGACCACGGAAAATTTTTCCCGTGGTCTCTTCTATTAACGTTTTGAAAGTTAAGGATTCTTATCCAGACCACTTAATCTGGTTTTTATTCAGTTCATTTTGCCATCTTTAAATTTAGCCCATTGATTGTTGTCTCCCAGATTAACGTAAGTTTCTCCGTTGATTGTTTTTACACCATATACTTTGTAATAGATGGATTGGTCAATTGTCCTAGCTTGTGTACCGTTACCGTTATATAAAGGTATACCTGATATGAAAATGAAGGATACTCTAATGGGATCAACGTCATTTTTAGCATTGCCGAATTTTTAATTTCTAAATCACACAACATCAAAATTACTTTGCGTATGTAAATATAGCACGGTAAGGTGGTGATTAAAGAGTGATCAATATGGTTAAATTTAAAAATGATAATATTTTGTTGCGGGTTTGTAATGTGATTTATCTCGAACCGCAAGGACGTATGGAGGAATTTTCAAGTGAAGTTGAGGCGGTGTGTCAACCGTGACCCCTCACTGAATTAAGGGGCTTGAAGTGCTTACTTCAAGTCTGGTTGTCTAGACTCAGTGTTTTTTGAACACTACGTTATCTTGGTAATCACACCCGGGAATGATACCCTAGTTTCCGGCTCTGTGCGGGCACTGTAAACAGTCCTAAGGTCAATGGGACCGTCAACCCGTGAGAAAATCAATGCTAGTCATTGGTTAAGCCTTGATAACATTGTCGAAGGGTAACCTCACGAACTCAAGTCTGATGAACTTGACGCCGTGGTCAGGTCTGCTTTACCTGACGATCAAATTTCATCAAAGGAGGGCACCATGCAAAATCGCGTATTTGTCATCAATCGCCAGGGCGAGCCACTGATGCCCTGCAAACAACAAAAATGTCGTAAACTCTTACAGGCTGGTAGGGCCAAAGTTATCAAGAAAGAACCATTTACCATCCAATTGCTCTTTGGCTCAACTGGTTATAAACAACCACTGGCTATCGGCGTTGACTCCGGTCAGCATCACATCGGTCTGGCAGTTACATCTCAGGATAAAGCGTTATTCCAGGGTGAAGTCAGCCTGCGCCAAGATGTGCATAAATTACTGGATACCCGGCGAATTTATCGGCGTGGTCGCCGCAATCGTAACACCAGATACCGCCCGCCCCGTTTCCTGAATAGGGCCAAGCCGGTTGGCTGGCTACCGCCATCGGTGGCCAGTAAAGTCCAACACAACATCAACTGGATCCGCCGATTTCAGGCGGTCTTACCAAAAGCAGAACTGCACATTGAAGTGGGTAAGTTCGACATGGCTAAGATGAAACAGCCGGGTATCACCGGTTTAGGCTATCAGCAGGGGGACAAATATGGTTACGAAACAGCTAAGCAATATGTCTTAGATCGGGATAACTATACCTGTCAGATCTGCCAGGGCAAGAACAAAGACCCTAAGCTGAAGATCCATCACATCATCTACCGGACCAATGGCGGTACGAACCAGGTGAGCAATCTGCTCACGGTGTGTGCTACTTGTCATACCCAGGCTAATCATCAGGCTGGGGGCAAACTCTATGCCTTGCAGGCCAAGCAATTTCAAAGTCATCGTTTTTTAAAGAGCGCAACCTTTATGAATATCTTACGCCGCCGGTTGTTCATGGCCTTTCCAGAAGCAAAGTTTCAGTATGGGGCCCAGACGACTTTAGACCGGGCCAAGTTAGAACTGTCAAAAGCCCATTACAATGACGCCGTGACCATCAGCGGCATCCAAAAAATCGCACAACAACCTACGGCTGTAGTGATGTTCCGCCAGTTCCGCAAAAAGAAACGCTCCCTGCATGAAGCCACAGCCCGTAAGGGTCGTAAAGTACCTAATATTGCGAGTAAACGCAATGCTAAAAATACTAAATTTTCAAACGGATTTTATCTCAATGACTATGTGCAATTACCTAACGGACAAAAAGGGAATATTAGCGGGTTCAGCGGTAAAACAACTTGTTATGTGAAATCAGGTGATGGGCATTACTTAGCCATGAGTTCCAAATACAAATACATCAATCTAAGCAAACTTAAAGTGATCCGACATCAAAATAATTGGAACGTTGCTGAAATCAACACCGCAGACTACATGATGGCGTAATAACTTTCTACGAAAGTTAAGGCTATCCCTCCCCTGACTGAAGTCAAGGGGACTCCCGCCCAGTCTCATTGAACTCCTGAAATTGGCTATACTTAGTGACTTACAGTAACATTGAATTGTTGATTGTTCAGCTGCGGTAGCAACGAACTGCTCCTTTCTGGAATGGGCGAATACCAAACGGAAAAATAGGCAAGCACACAATGCTCTAAAACAAGGGCCATCTGGATTAGATGTAGGCAACGCAGTCTAATTCAGATGACCCTTTTTGATTTTTTGATTAGTCGGCATGAGATATTTAGATTGACCAGAATCATTCAGAATGGTTGCGGTGCGGTATAATGGGGGAAAAGTGCATATGGGGGGAGTCATAATGATCAAACAAATTGAAACGGTAAAAAGAGCACTTATTATCGCAGCGACTTTATTACTTGGTATTTCAGCCGTGATTTTCTTTCAAACTGGTGTTGTCAGAGCAGATAATCTGACGATTAAAGATGAAAGCACGCTATTTACAACCAAAAATCAGCCAGCGCCAATTTATGCTGACCCTGAAACTACGCAGGCCACAGGGAAAACGTTGAGTACGGCGGTGGACACTTGGAAAGCATTTCAAACAGCCTATGATGGGAATTACATCGTTGCTTATAATTTGGGTGGCAATCAATGGGTAAAAATAACCGATGGTCGCCCAAATTCTTTGAGTGCTAATCCAAATAGACTTTTCCGAGAATTTTATTCAAACGGGGAAGCTACCACGGTTTATAGTGATCCCTATTTAACGCAACCCAGCGGTAAATTGGACCCTAGTATTAGCCATTGGGCGATTACGCGTGTTTCAAACCCTACCCAAGCTGATGGCACCTATTCCTTTGATTTAGGCGATAATCAATGGGTTGGTCTGTCTGATAAAACGCGAGCAATCCAGGACAATTATTATTTCCAGTCAGGGACGCCGTTATACAACGAAAATGGACAACAGACGCAAACGCTTGACAACCCCAGCCATTACAATTACCAAATCTTTGATGTGACTACCATTAATGGTGGCATCTACGTCAAACTTGGCAACGATGATCAATGGGCCCTTTATGATTCCGGTTCACCTTATTAATATACAAAACAAAAAACAGGTTTAGCAGTCGTGTAAACGACAATGCTAAACCTGTTTTTTTGCGCCGCTGAACAGTAACTAGTGCAATGATTGCAAAAACTAGGTCATTGGAAGCGGTTACCGTAAGCGCTATAATCGGTTTTGAAAGTGAGATTCTAATATATCAGTTTACTTGGGTTTGGGTCACGTCTTATGACAACAGGCCTTGACAGAGCTTAGAACAGTTTAAATGGAACGAAGAGAAGGGATTGTGTATGACGACGCAAACATTTGTGATTTCACAAAATACAACTGTACTGACGGCCAATATGGCTGATCCAGTGTTGAAAAATGCCAGCAGTATTTTGCAGCGGGATATTCAGCGCGTGACCACGGGCCAGGGGGCTACCAATCAGATTGTGCTGGTCCAGGGAAAAGAGACAGATCAGCGGCCAACCGATGATTTTGAGATGCATTATGTAGATCCCCAAAAGGTTGAAATCAAAGCCGGCACCACCCTGGGGTTGATGTACGGCGCACTGGCCGTTTCCCGGGAAGTGCTGGGCATTGATGATTTCTGGTATTTCATGGATACGCCCATGAAAAAAAGTCCGACCATCAACTGGACGGATTTCAGCCAACATTTGCCTGATTTTCAAACCAAATATCGGGGCTGGTTTGTCAATGATGAGCTACTGCTCACCGGTTGGGCCGACCATGATTCCAAGGATTATGTCTGGGATCGGATTTATGAAACCTTGTTGCGGGTGGGGGGCAATCTCATTGTACCCGGCACGGATAAAGAAAGTCGGTTCCATCGGGCGGGTGCCCAGGCCATGGGCTTGATCATTGCCCATCATCACGCTGAACCCCTGGGGGCGGAAATGTTTGCCCGGGTTTATCCCAACCTTGAGGCCTCCTATCTAAAGTATCCCGAACTCTTTAAGAAGATTTGGCGGGACAGTATTTTGGCACAGCGGGGCCACACCGTGGTTTACGGCTTAGGCTTCCGGGGTCAGGGGGACCGGCCATTTTGGTTAGATGACCCCACCCATACCTGGACCGATGAAGAAAAGGCCCAAGTGATCAATGACACCATCAAGTTGCAATACGATATGGTCCAAGAACTGGATCCGGGCGCCCAATGTTCCGTCAGCATCTATGGGGAATTAACGGGCCTGTTCAATGAAAGCTTGCTGAAGCTGCCTCAAGATGTCATCGAGATCTGGGCCGATAATGGTTATGGCAAGATGGTTTCTCGGCGCCAGGGGGATGATGATCCCCGCTCACCTGTTTTGACGATTCCCAACAAAGCCAAGCGGGCCCGGGGGATTTATTACCACGTGACCTTCCATGATTTACAGGCCTCCAGCTTTTTGACCCTGTTACCCAATAGTCCGCATTTTGTGGCTGAAGAAATTGCCAAGGTCCGGGCGGCTAAAATGGACACCCTGGAATTGATCAATGTGGGGAACGTCAAACCCCACGTGTTATTCATCCGCGAAATTGCCCGTTCTTGGCGCCGGGATTATCAAGTGCGCAGTGAAACTGACATTATTCAAGAATACGTCAAACATTATTATTCCGAAGCACAAAGTGAGATTAGCGAGATTTACCAAGCCTACTTCAAGGTCCCGATTCAATATGGCCTTCATGATGATCAAAAAGCTGGGGATGAATTTGCGACTTATCTTATTCGTAAAGTCGTCAAGGCTTGGATGGGCCACTACCCGCAACTAGAAGCGATGAATTGGTTAACGGGCAATGTTGCTTTAGATGAACAACTCACCAAGGTGACCCAACTCATCGATACGAAGTATGCCGCTTGGGATCAACTTTACCGGCGGGCAGTCCAAGTTTATGCGGACATCATGGCTAAACAACCGCAACGCCTTTTTTATAACGATATGTTACTGGGGATTGCGGTCCATGCTTGTTCCCTCCACGCTTTGCGGGCGACGATTTCGGCCTACCGCCACTATCAACAGGCTGAAATCGTCCATGCTTTTCTGGGGGCTGATGAAGCTGTCCGGGCCAATGACGAGATTTTACGCTTGCGGCGGGATAACCCCTCCCCTAAATGGGTCGATTTCTTTCACAACGATGCTTATTCCAACGTGGCCTTGAATGCGACGAAGTTACGCCGATTGCGTTCTTATCTACGGGTCCTAGGGGATGGCCCGGATGAAGACCAATGGGAGCGGCAGTATCTCATGGAACCCAGCGATGCCCGGGTCATGCTCTTATCCAACACCCATCTGGCATTGTCCGATGATCAAATCGCCAAGAAGTTGCGGGAACAATTAATTGATGAGCCATAATTTAGAAGAGGAGAAATACAATGGATAATAAAAAAACTGTTGGCCACGATGGTTGGGACGAATATGCCTCTAAGAAAATTTATCAACATCGTGGCAAAATTGGGGTCGGTCGATCATTAGGGTTTGGCGTCTTTTCAATGTTCAGTATCTCCATGCAGGGACTGGTCGGCGCTTGGCTGCTATTCTTCTACACCACTTTTTGTGGTTTGTCAGCCGGGCAAGGGGCCACGATTTTCCTGATTGGCCGGGTGGCCGATGCCATCGCATCCCTGGTCATGGGCAATATCTCTGATAATATTTATAAATATAAAATTGGTCGGATACTTGGCCGGCGGCATATCTTTATCCTAGCAGCTGCCCCATCGGTATTATTTGCCATTACCTTATGGGTCGCGGGGATGAGCTACTGGTACTATCTGATTACTTATGTGATTACGACAGTCCTAATGTCGGTATTACAAATTCCTTGGGAAACTTTACCTAATGAAATGACCAAAGACTACAACGAACGGACCACCATGTCCACGGTTCGGATGGTCATCGCCGGTTTAGGGAATATGCTGGCGCAATTTGTACCAGCCCAATTGTTCCGGTTTTACCCAAAGACCTCTCCAATGCCTTATTTCATCATGCAAGTTATGTTTTCAGTTGTAACTTTCTTCTTGATTTTGATCACTTACAAGACAACCTGGGAACACTTTGTCTCTAAAAATGAAGCTAAGAAGTTGGCCGCCCAAGCCCTTGAGGATAATGGCGGCAAGAAGGGTGGCTTGAAATCAGAGCTTAGAAACTACTTCTCCACGTTCCGTATCAAGAGTTTCCGGACCCACATGGGGATTTATCTGAGTTCTTATTTTGCCACGATCCTTTGGTCTACGACATTTGTGTACTATATCGTCTTTGTCCTTGGGAAAACCACCAGTGTGTCGGGGATGCTGCAATCCTTGAGTATTGTGTCCGTGCCAGTGACGATTTTGGCAGGTTACATTGTGACTAAGATTTCACCGCGTTCACTATATTTGTTTGGGTATTCCTTGATTCTGATCAGCTGTATAGATTGGGCCTTTGTGGGCTTAACCAAGCCTGCCGGTGTGATGATCTGGTTGATCGCCGGGACCCTTTGTTATGAAATTGGGCTATACATCCTTTACTTCGTGCCATGGAACGTCTTTCCATTTATCCCGGATGTGGATACGTTGGTCACTGGGAAGAATCGGGCGGGGTTGTTTGCTTCCGTCATGGTCTTCATTAACCAAATCAGCCAAGGTTTAGCATCCGTTGTGGCCGGCTACTTACTAGATATCGGGGGATTCCGCCAGTCTAGTGGTGGCGCCATTTCCCAACCGGCCAGTGCTACCCATATGATTTTGTTCATCGTCTCCGGTGGGGTTGGGGTGATGATCTTGATTGCCATGTTCTTTGCCAGCCGCTTCCATCTCAGCAAGAAGACCTTTACCGTCTTAGCAGCTGAACTCACCCGGCTGCAAAAGGGTGGCAGCATGAAAGATGTTGATCCAAAAACTAAACAAACCTGTGAACTCTTAACCGGTGTGCCTTACGATTCTATAGAGTTCTGGCGCAGAAATGACCAAAAGCCAACGATGCAAGTTAAATCGGATACGACAACCAAGAACTAATCAAGCAACAGTCTAACACTATATATTTAACAATTAGCAGCCAAAAAACATCATCCAGCAACCTCTTACACAGGTTGTCAGATGATGTTTTTTGGTGTGGGTTACTGTCAGACTGCGTCTTACAATTAGCCCAGGTTTAACAATCAATCCCGGAATTGTTGCATGATGATGCGAAACTGCCCCGGCGTCAAATGGGCCTGGCGTTTAAAGGCGCGAATCATATAGGCTTCTGAGTTAAAGCCGCATTGAAGGGCAACTTGGGATAGGGGCAAGTCGGGCTGTTCAATGAGTAATTGCTTGGTTTGAATAATGCGATACAGGGTCAAAACTCGGCGGGGGGTGGTCTGATAAAGTTCGTTAAAAGTTTGTAACATATATTGGACGCTATAGTTGGTCAGCTCAGCAAGTTTGCCATTGGTCAAATTCTCACGAAAATGGCTTTGAATCAATGCTAATGTTTTGGCAGCGAGCTGTTGTTTGTTGGGGTCGGCGGTGATGTGGGCGGTGTAGGGTTTTAGTTTGGTCAAGAACTCCTGGACCAGGGCCGATTCTTGATAGTTCTGGTGGCTTTGGTTCTTTTGCTGCTGCACCTGGGTTGGGATAAAGCCAAATAAGTCGTTACCTAACACTGGGAAAAGTAGGGCCGGTTTCGCGTGCAACGCGGGTATGAGGTCCTCGATGGCCGTGCCCCCAAAGCTCAGGCGGCTGGTTTGCCAAATTGGCGTGGCGCTATGATAGGCATAACTGACATTGAGGTTGATCAAGATTCCCTGGCCGGGCTGTAAGGTGATTTGTTGATCTTCAATGGTGAGCTCCCCTTGGCCCACGTCACTTTGCAACCACTGATAATAGGGTTTGCCTTCGGGCTGGGCCACAGCGGATTGCTGCCATTGCTGGTCGATTTTTTCAACCATGAAAGGCCGTTTGCTGGCGTGGTAAGTGATGCTGGCCTTGGTATTTTTAGCGGTGGGATGGTCAATGTGGTAGCCGGTGATGGTGACTTGATCCCCATGGCTGCCATAGCGCCGTCGGGACTTGTCATACCAATCTCCGTGGGTGCCGGTGACTTGGATGGTGAGCTGATAATGGCCCAGGGGCATTTGCGGTGAACGATAGCGGGGTTCGTCGTCATGGAGCAGGCTATAAAAGTTAACCCGAGTCTGGGTTTTGATTTGTCCCTGGTCATCCCGCAAGGTGACTAGGGCAAAGCCGCTGTGGGTGCTGGTTTGCCCGGTAATGGTGATGCCGGTGCCCTGAAAATCAAGGGTCACGCTGGCATCGGTGGTCTGTCCGGTCCAAGCCAAGGGAATAAAATGCATCGGCTTATTGACATGTTGCTGCCAGTCCCAGCTGGCCCAATAATTAGCCACGGTCAAGGTTGTACCCGTGACGGTCAGTGGCAGCCAAACGTGGGTACTGGCTTCAAGATAAGGAAAGGTATGCCGATCCCCCAGATACATGGGCAAGGTTCCCTTGGTCGTTGGCAGCAGGGCTACAAAGGTTGTTTGGGAGTCATAGGTGAGGGTTCCCGGAGGGCAAAAGGCGCCATGGCGCACCCAAGGCCCACTTAAGGCATCCGCAGAAAAGTAAATATTATCATTGTGTTCCCAACTGGTTTTTTGAGAGGCCAGCAGGAAATAATGGCCATTAAAGTGAAACATTGCCGGCGCTTCCGTCCCCGGGGCGATGTTACTCACCACCTTGGCTGCAGCTGCGGTGCCGTCAGGTGTTAACCGATAAATATCACCTTCGTGGGTCAGGAGATAATTCGTGCCATCAGTATCGGTGAAGCTGCCAATGTGCCACATGCGGATCGGTTGTTGGTTAAAAAGAAGTGGCCCTTGGAAGGTAAACGTATCCGTTAAGTGGTCGGCGGTGGCGTAAGTTACGATGGGGTCAAAGGAGCGCTCATCATCGGTGTGCATCATCATGATGTATTGCCCGGTTTGAGCCCGGATGACCTTGACCCGCTCCCCGATTCGAGAAGCAGCCAATAGCCCGGCAGCTTGGGGCGGTAAAGCCAGGCCCGTATTTTCCCAATGTTCCAAATCCGTTGAAACATAGCGGGAAAAACCGGCAAACCGGCGGGACTTGGCTTGTCGATATTCACCGAATAAGTAATATTTGGCATCCGCTCGAATCAGACAGCCGCCGGATGCGTTGACAAGTTGGTGCTGTTGGTCGTACCAAGGCACGCCGTTATAAATTGTCGGCATATGTACGCTCCCCCTTTTTTAGTGCTCTTCTATAAGGATACATGATATGGAATATAAAGAAAATATGTGTTCAGTTTGATTCGCGCCGGGTAATGATCTGCGTTTAAAATACGACTTATTTTTAATGAAGATAACCCTCAGTGTCTAACTTGTTGGCGCTAACAATAGACTTGGTTTCTATCCAACAGACCGCTATACTTAAGCATAAACATGTCAAAGATTTTTTTAAACAGGCTAATCTACTATATTTTGCAACAAGCAGTGTTCAGGTGGGGGGACATTCTAATGAAGAAAAGAATCTTAGCAGTTGTTGTCATGTTGTTAGTGCCGATCAGCATGATACTAACGCCCAGCATTGCCCAGGGGGCCGAAGTGCTATCCCCGACAATTACCGTCGGTGGGGAATTGTTCGATGCCAGTATTGGGGCAACGCCTTTTAAGGAACCGGATGTTTACTATGATTACCCAACTGTTGCCACGGTCAATGGAGAATGGGGCGCTAATGTTTTTTATGGCAATGATGACAATAAAGTTTTCGCTAAAGTTGTTCCAGCCGGTTCCCAGTGGCGGGTTTATGGCTTCACTTCGCGCAAGGACGGTTGGTACTACGATGTGGGCGGCGATATGTGGCTTCAAGCCAGTCAAGCTAAAGTGCCAGTTGCCGATGCCTATGATGCCTTGCTGAATACGGAGGCATTTCTAAGCGGGAAAGGCACGCTGGATGTTTACCATATCTTACTGGTCGATGATGAGTATGGGGTACACTATAAGGTCAGTCGTGTCAGTTATAGTTTCATTCCGGATGGTCCAGCACCTGGTTATGGCCCAATATTCCAAGACGATGTTTTCTATAATGTTTATAAGGACGGCCAAGTTTATAGTATGGGGCCGGATATCAACGATTTGAGTTGATAGAAATTTGTTCCTGGAACAGCAAACATTGGCTGGGACAAAAGTCCGAAAAGAAGTCATACGCAAAAAATCCAGTAAAATCAGTTACGAACAACGCTGATTTTACTGGATTTTTATTTTTAACTAAAGTTTTAAAAGCGGTTATTGTTTTAATTTTTCTCTAAAAGTATTTAATTTTAAACACTTTTCGGATGTATTTAAAACAATTCAATGAATGAAGGTGTCAAGATTGAAATTGTCACAATACCAACAGTTTAACGACGCACACTTAATTCACGATGCCATCTTTAAACTTGGCCCACTGATTGTCATCCCCAAGATTGACGTAAGTTTCCCCATTAATTGTCTTAGCGCCGAATACCTTGTAGTAACTAGCGGCATCACTAAGACTACCGGTTTGAACACCATTGCTATTATACAGTGGTTCATTAGGTTTAAAGATAAAGGGATTTCTAATAGCTTGGACATCTTTGCTAGAATCCACCCATTGATTGTTCCCTAAATCCAAACGTGAAATATAGTTGGGATCAGGACTGAAGGTAGCGTACTTTGTCACCGCCCAATCGCGGATGCTTGGGTCAAGGTAGCCAGTGATATGCCACAATTGTGGTGAATCATAGACGGGGACTTTCTTGCCGGCAGAGTAAGCTTCTAGAATACCCATTCGATTCATAGGCGTGGTTTGACCTATATGGCCATAGAAGACATCAGTTCCCTTGACCCACTGACTATTTCCTAAGTTATAGGCATCAACGCCATAACCCGAATAGCTGGCTGATTGAATCATTAACCATTGCGAAATCCCCGTATTTAACGTTTTTCCGGTACTTTGGGTACATTCAGGATTGCTATAAATCGGCACGGGCATATTATAGGAATCCACCGTTAACGGCGATGTACTTTCATTTCCTTGAATCGTCATGGCTTTGACTTGGCCCTGACTGAGTAAAACGGTGCCTAAGATAACAAAGACACCTAATAACCATTTTCTAAGACGCATATTAATCTTCCTCTCCAATAAGTGATACATATCTATGCACATTAAGATAGGCGCAATTCATTTTAAAACGGACGGTTAGCTATATTAATTAGTCGTGCCATCCTTGAAATTAGCCCATTGGTCGTCAGTTCCCAGGTTGACGTAAGTTTGGCCGTTAATGGTTTTCACACCAAACACTTTGTAATAAGTCGCTTGGTTAATGGTCCCGGTTTGGACACCATTGCCATTATATAAAGGGTCACCAGTGGTGAAAATGAAGGCTGTCCGAATAGCTTGGACGTCTTTGGTGGCATCGACCCACTGATCATTACCCAAATCCAGCCGTTCCAAGTTATTGGAAGTATGACCTAGGCTGGCAGCTCGGGTTACCGCCCACTCACTGATAGCGGGGTCTAGGTAACCGATGATATGCCACAGTTGTGGTGAATCATAGACGGGTACTTTCTTACCAGCGGAATAGGCTTCTTTGATACTTGTATCGTTGGCGCCGATACCTGTAAAGACATCATTTTTCTTGACCCATTGACCGCCGCCTAAGTCGTAAGAAACGGCGGTATTGTTTGGATTAGGGTCAGTTCGCGCCCACCGGAAAACCTGCCAAGTACTAACGGCAGTACTCAAGGTCCGGCCAGAATTTTGCGTGCATTCTGGATCATTGTAAATTGGTACGGGCATGTTGTAAGAATTCATTGTCATTTGGTCAATTGGATTTGCTGGTTCGATCACCAGCGCCGCTGAAGCTTGGCCCGTGCTGGCTAAAATCGTACCCAAAACAACCAACGCACCAAGCAACCATTTTCTAAGTTTCAATTTAATTCCTCCCCAATAATTTGCTAAATATGTACATCTCCAGTCTAGCACGATCGCAGTCAGGTGCACTGACAATTTCCGAAAAAACGCCCGCTGATCAAAGCCAATAACGGCAAATAATCAGCGGGCGCTTTCTTATTTAGTTCGCTTTCAAAGCTCATTTTTTATAAAAATCTCGAATAATACTTTGAACGGCCTGATTTTGGGCGGTAGTGCCAAAGGTGACCCGCAACCAGTCGGGCTGGAGGCCGCTCCGGACAAGGTAGCCTTGTTGTAGCAGGGCTTCTTTTAAAGCATCTGCGTTAGGGGCTTCAAAGAAGACAAAGTTAGTTTGGGATTGATAATATTTCAACCCCTGGGCTTCAAGGAAGTCAGCCCATTCTTGGCGGGCTTGGGCAACTCTTTGGCGAGTTTGGGTGATGAAATCCTGGTCGCTTAAAGCCGCTAAGGCCGCCACTTGCGAGACGTCGTTTAAGTTATAAGGCAGGCGGACGGCTTGCAGTTTGGGGATCAAGGCTTCAGGGAAGACCGCATAGCCTACCCGAAAGTTGGCCAAGCCGTAGATTTTAGAGAAGGTGCGCATCACCACTAAGTGATCGCATTCTGGCAATAAAGTCACGGCACTGGTAGGGGCAGCACTGTCGGCAAATTCCACATAAGCTTCGTCCACCATGATCAACACGTGTTCGGGCACTTGGGCCACGAAGGCTCTTAGTTCATCCACCGGAATGAAGGTACCAGTGGGATTATTGGGGTTGCATAGCCATAACAGCTTGGTTTTCGGGGTGATTTTGGCCAATAACCCGGGCAAGTCAAACTGACCGTCAACCGGATTCACCGGCACGTCCACCACTTGGGCCGCTTCGATCTGAGCGTGGAGTTTGTATTCAGAGAAGGTGGGCCAAGGTTCCAACACCTCATCCCCCGGTTCCAACAACGTCCGGGCCACCAGTTCGATGACCTCATCCAAGCCACAGCCAAACAACAATTGTTCCCCGGCTACGCCCAAGTGATCGGCCACAGCTTGGCGCAATTGATTGGCATTGCTATCCGGATAATCCCGGGCTTCTTGAAAGTCCCAGGCCATAATAGCTTCTTTGACTTTAGGGGATGTGCCAAAGGGGTTCTCATTGGCCGACATGCGCACCACCTGGTCTAAGCCAAGTTGGGCTTTGAGTTTAGCCAAGGGTACTTCTGGGGTATAAGGTTGAATCTTTTCAACGGCTTTTTTTAGCATGGGCAACCTCCTATGTAGATTGAGTGACTTAGAATTTTTTGATTTCGTCCCGTTCTTTGGTTTTACTCATCAGGCCTTCACGCTTGGCCAGTTCGGTTTTGATCTGGTCCACCGAAATGCCCCGGTCCACCATGAGGACCAACACGTGGTAAGCCAAATCGCTGACTTCATAAATGAACTCCTCGTCGCTGGGGTTTTTGGCGGCCACGATCACTTCCGTGGACTCTTCGCCGATTTTTTTCAAAATCTTATCCAAGCCCTTGGTGAATAAATAATCCGTATAAGAACCAGCTACTGGGTTATTTTTTCGGTCTAAAATTAATTGATACAATGCCTCTAAATCCTGTTTATCTGCCATAAATAATCTATTCCTTCCTATCAAAATCCGTAATATCGCGATAAAAACAACTGGTATGACCCGTATGACACGCTGGACCGGCGGGGTCGACTTTTAACAAGACCGTATCGGCGTCGCAGTCCACTTGAATGGCCACCACTTTTTGAGTATTGCCGCTGGTAGCGCCCTTGTGCCACAACTCTTGGCGGCTGCGGGACCAAAACCAAGTCTCCCCAGTGGCCAAAGTCTTGGCCCAACTGGCCGCATTCACATAAGCCACCATCAACACCTGCTGGGTCTTGGCGTCTTGCACCACGGCGGTGGCCAGGCCCCCAGGAATCTTGGTGAAATCTATTGGTAACGCACTGGCTTTCATCGAACCGTCACACCCTTTTCTCTCAACGTTGCTTTGACTTGGGGGATGGTTAATTCCCCGAAGTGAAAGACGGAAGCGGCTAAGCCGGCATCGACTTGGGTCGCTTCAAATAAATTAGTGAAATCGGCAATGGCGCCACACCCGCCGGAGGCCACGATGGGCACGTCTACCACTTGGGTCAGCGCTTGATACAAGGGGAGGTCAAAACCGGATTTGGTGCCATCTTTATCCATTGAGGTCACCAACAATTCCCCAGCCCCGGCAGCCACGGCGGTTTGGGCCCATTCAAGGGCGTCTAAGTCCACCGGTTTGCGGCCGCCATTGACCACCACTTGGTAACGGTCTTGGCTAGCTTGGTAGCGCACATCAATGGCCACCACGATACATTGGGCCCCGAACTTTTCAGCCCCTTGACGGATCAAGTCCGGATTAGCCACGGCGGCGGAATTCAAGGCTACTTTATCTGCCCCGGCTTTTAATAACGCCTGCATATCGGCCACGGTATTGACGCCACCACCCACGGTCAGGGGCATGAAGACTTGGCTGGCCACTGAAGCGATGGTATCCACGATGGCTTTGCGCTTTTCATTGGTGGCGGTGATGTCTAAAAAGACCAATTCATCGGCACCTTGGGCCTCATAGGCCCGGGCGATTTCAGTGGGGTCCCCCACATCAGTCAGGTTCACAAAGTTCACGCCTTTTTTTACCCGGCCGTGATCCACATCTAAACAAGGAATGATTCGTTTGGTTAACATATGTCTACCTCCGCTTGAGCGAGTTCTGCTAAAGTTATGGTGCCCTTAACGAGGGCTTTGCCAACGATCACATCATTTAATCCGGCGGCCTTTAGGGCTTTTAGGTCTTGATAATCCCGCATCCCCCCAGAAGCCACCACGGTGGCCTGGGGATATTTGGCCTGCAGGTCAGCCAGTAAGGCCACGTTGGGGCCTTGCAGGGTGCCATCTTTGGTCACATCGGTGACGATGAATTGGGTCACCCCTTTGGCCGTCATGGCGCCCATTAAATCGGCCATGGTGACGTTACTTTGGGCCAGCCAGCCTTCTGTGGCCACTTGCTGGGGGGTGCCGTCAATGCCCACCACGATTTTAGCGGGGCCAAACTCGGCTAGGGCTGCCACCACTAATGCCGGTTGTTTCAAGGCACTGGAGCCTAGGATCACCCGATCCACCCCCAAGGTAAGGT
Organism: Lactobacillus sp.; assembly: GCA_022484695.1. Taxonomy (GTDB): domain Bacteria; phylum Bacillota; class Bacilli; order Lactobacillales; family Lactobacillaceae; genus Agrilactobacillus. Next base: position 128,942 of record JAKVKU010000001.1, on the reverse strand, counting down.
AGCGCTTAATGGTGGTCATATCCCGAATACCCCCACCCACTTCCACGAATAAGTCGGTTGCTTGGCGAATTTTTTGAATCACGTCAAAGTTTTCCGGTTGGCCGGCTTTCGCCCCATCTAAATCCACGAGATGGATGCGGCTTAAACCTGCGGCAACGAAGCTTTTGGCCTGGGCCAGGGGATCACTTGAAACGGGGGTGACTTGTTGGTAGTCACCTTGGTACAGGCGCACACTGTGGCCGTTTAATAAATCAATTGCGGGGAACATGCGCATCATTGACCATCTCCTTAAAGGCGCTTAGTCCGGCTAGGCCCACTTGGCCGCTTTTTTCCGGGTGAAATTGCATCCCCACCACGTTATTGCGCTGGACGATGCTGGGAATGGCCACGCTGTAATCGGTGGTGGCCACGATGTTCTTGGCGGCAGTTTGGACATAATAGGAATGGACGAAGTAGGTATTTTCCTGGTCAAAAACTGCGGCAAAGGGGTTTTGCTGCTGGGCTTGATTTTGGTTCCAGCCCATGTGGGGGACTTTGAAGCCAGGCTTGCTGGGGATGGGGACCACCACACCGGGCAATAGGCCTAAGCCGGGGGTGACGCCAAATTCATAGCCAGTTTCAAATAGCAATTGCATCCCTAAACAAATTCCCAACATTGGTTTGCCACTGGCAGCGGCTTGTTGTAACACGGGGACCAATTGGCGTTCTTCTAAAGCCACCATGGCTTTTTGAAAGGCGCCGACGCCGGGGAGGATCAAGCCATCAGCGGCTAAGATTTCAGCGGGGTCTGCTGAGAGTTGGTTGTCAATATTTAAATAATCCAGGGCCTTTTTCACATTCAACGTGTTGCCCGTATCGTAGTCGATGATGACGATCATTTAGATCACGCCTTTCGTAGAGGGGATGCCTTTGATTTCCGGATTGATGGTGACCGCAGCTCGCATGGCCCGGCCCAGGGCTTTAAACAGGGTTTCAACTTTATGGTGGGTATTGCGGCCGTACAAGACAGCCGCGTGACAGTTCAATTCAGCGTTAAAGGCAAAGGCTTGGAAGAAGTCCTCGGTGACTTCGGTGTCATAGCCCCCCAGTTTGGGATTTTCCAAGGTGGCTTCAAAAACCAGATAAGACCGACCGGATAAGTCGATGACCACCCGGGACAGGGTTTCATCTAAGGGTACAAAAGCGGTGCCGAAGCGCTCGATACCCGCTTTATCCCCCAGGGCGGCTTTGAAACATTGGCCCAGGACAATGCCGATGTCTTCGGTGGTATGGTGGGGATCCACGTCTAAGTCGCCTTTGGCTTTGACGGTGAGCCCGAAACGGCCGTGCTTGGCAAAAGCTGTGAGCATGTGGTCCAAAAAGCCGATGCCCGAGTTGATGTCAATCGGTTGGCTGGCGTCTAGGTTTAAACTGACTTCAATTTGAGTTTCGCCGGTTTGCCGGCTGATGGTTGCTGTACGCATAGGTTATTCCTTTCTATTGGCGGGCTTCAATGGCGCGGGCGTGACCTTCTAGGCCTTCGACCCGGGCTAAGCGGGTGATGGCTTTACTTTCCTTGGCCAAAGCAGCGGGTGTGTATTGAATGAATTGGGTCCGTTTGACGAAATCTAACACGCCTAACGGGGAGAAGAAACGGGCACTGCCCGCGGTGGGGAGGATATGGTTGGGGCCGGCGACGTAATCTCCCAAGGGTTCAGAGGCACTTTCCCCAAAGAAGACGGAGCCGGCATTTTTAATTTGATCTAAGTAGGTAATGGCTTCAGGGACTTGGACTTCCAAGTGTTCTGGGGCGATTTGATTCATTAAGTCAAAGGCTTGGTCTAAATTGGCTACCACAGCGATGAAGCCTTCATTTTCTACAGAAGCCCGGGCGATTTCAGCCCGGGGCAAAGTCGTTAACTGCGCATCTACTTGGGCACTGACGGCTTGGGCCAGTTCAAGGCTTGGGGTCACCAACATGGGCCGGGCTAACTTATCATGTTCGGCTTGGGATAAGAGGTCCGCGGCCAGTTTCTTAGGGTCGGCACTTTTATCGGCGATGATGCCAATTTCTGAGGGGCCGGCGATCATATCGATGTCCACTTGGCCGAAGACTTGTTTCTTGGCAGTGGCCACAAAGATATTGCCGGGCCCCATGATTTTATCCACTTGGGGGATGGTTTTTGTACCATAGGCCAGGGCGGCCACGGCTTGGGCGCCCCCAACTTGATAGATGGCGCTGACGCCGGCTAGTTTAGCGGCGGTCAAGACGGTGGGATTGATGCCATCTTTTTGCGGTGGGGTGACCATAACGATTTTTTCAACCCCCGCTAATTTGGCAGGGATCGCACTCATCAAAATCGTTGAGGGATAAGCCGCTGTGCCACCAGGGACATACAACCCGACAGCTGCCAGGGGCATGACCTTTTGGCCCCGAATGACCCCAGGTTGTTCCGCATCCATGAAGCCATAAGTAATCTCTTTTTTATGGTAGGAAGTGATGTTGGCCTTGGCTAGCTTTAAAGCGGCTAATAGGTCGTCTGGGCAGGCGTCATACGCCGCGTCAATGGTGGCTTGGGGAACTTTAAAATCACTTAAACTAACTTTGTCAAATTCTTGGGCATATTGGGTCAAGGCCGCATCCCCGTTTTGCCGGACATTAGCGATGATCTTAGCCACAGCCGCTTCGATTTCTGGCTTGTTGGCAGTTTGGTTTTGACGTTGGGTGACTTGGGCGCTGAGTTGTTCATAGGTGGCTTGAATAATTTGCATGGTTAAACCTCCGATTTTTGAGCTTTTTGTAGTTGGGCAATCAATTGATAAATAGCGGCGCGTTTTTGTTTCAAGGCTAAGCGATTCACCACCAAGTGGGTGGAAACAGCTTGTAATTCCGCATAGACTTTTAAGTTATTTTCTCTTAAGGTGGTGCCGGTTTCCACGATATCCACGATGGCATCGGCCAAGCCCACTAGGGGGGCGAGTTCCACGGAACCTTCGATTTTGATGATCTCCACGTCTTCACCGATCTGTTCAAAGTAGGTCTGGGTGATCAGGGGATATTTGGTGGCGATGATTTTGCGTTTGGTTTGGCTGGGGTCGAAATCTGGGGTGGAGGCCAATACAAAGCGGCAGCGGCCGGTGTTCAGATCTAGCATGTCGTATTGGGGATTTTGCTGCTCCACTAAGATGTCCGAGCCCACAATGCCAATGTCCATGGCCCCCCGATTCAGGTAGGTCAACACATCTGGTCCCTTGGCTAAAATGAAGTGGTAATCGGGATCATCGTTGAAAATCAATTGCCGCCCTTTATTGACGATGGGGTCACAATTGATGCCAGCGGCTTGTAGTAAGGGTAGGACTTGTTTTTCAGTGCGGCCTTTGGTCAGTGCAATTTTAAGTGTCATGTGTCTGCTACCTTTCTGCCAAGTTGATGAGTTGGGCATTTTGTTGTTGGGCGATTTGCTGGGCTTGCTTGAAGGAATCGGCCAAGCAGAGATTGCTGTTGGGGGTGCGGGCCTGCAGGGCTTCGGCGTGGGCCCATTGATCGGCTTCGAAGTAGATCAAAGTTTCCTGGGGGGCTTTTGGCAAGTGGCGTTGGGCCACAATGGCATCAATGTCAAAGGCCAAGCCCACAGCGGGTTGGGCGGTTTGTTGGAAGTTGGTCAGGAGTTTGTCATAACGGCCCCCGGAGAAGAGATAACTGGTAGCATCTTGACTGTAGGCGTGGAAGACCATCCCCGTGTAATAGGTTTGGGGGGGTTGGACGCACAGGTCTAAGGTGACGGTGACGTTAGGGAAACGTTGGCTGATAAAGGCTTTGGTGGCCCTTAAGTCGGCGATGATGCTTTCTAACGTGGCGATTTTTGGCAATTGGGTCAATTGGTCTAACACCGCATCGAAATCCCCGAATAACCAAGGCCAATCCTTTAAGAAGGGATAAAACGGATCATTGACCAGGGGTTCTAACAAGGCTTGGTATTGGGTCAAATCCTTGTCATACAGGGCTTGGACCAGGTTGTCCGCCATGGGGGCGCTGATGGGCAGGGCCGCCAAGACATTGGGCACGAACTTGGCATGGCTTAATTCCAGCGTCATATCCGCGATGCCTAATTTTTGACTGATTTCACTGGCCGCCACTAAGCATTCCCATTCCGCCTTCAACGACCGATAACCAATGATTTCCATCCCTGCTTGGGTGATCTGATTGTAACTGCCAGACATGCGCTTTTTCACCCGGAACACATCGCCGCTGTAGTACCACTTAATAGGCGTGTCAATGCCGGTGGCACTCATCATCCGAGCCACGGGCAACGTCATATCTGGCCGTAATACCAAAGTGTCCCCGTGTTCGTCAATGAACTGGTAAGGCTGATAAGCTTGCGGGGCTAAGGATTGGAATACGTCTCGATATTCTAAAAGGGGGGTGATGATTTTTTTAAAGCCGCGATGTTTGAAATTTTGTTGAATGGTTTGAATGACTTGGTCCTTCACCATGGCGATGGTGCCGAACTCATCCCGCGTTCCCGTGGGCAGTGTTTTATTAGACATGTCTGTGAACCTCCCGAATTTATAGGCGTGTATCAAACCACTGCCTGCGCAGCCTATGCTTTGTCATAGGCTTGGCCGCCTAGTGCCAAAGGCGGCGCTATGCTCGCAGGCAGACCGTGGTTTGCTACACTTTTAGATAAAAAAATGCCCTCAAAAGCATAATTATGCTTTTGAGGGCGATTATATTTTAAGTATTGATAATCACGGTACCACCTCAATTTGTTTACATCTCACGACATAAACCTCAACCACTGAAAACTCGTCGTCTAGTTAATTCCTAGAGAACAGCCAACAGTGGCTATGATAACGCAATTGCTGCGTGGCAACCTACTGATTTCAATCACCAAGTTCATAGATGTGTGTTCGACTATCGGGAAGATTCCTTCACAGCAACGGAACTCTCTAAGCATCCCAAGTAATCTACTTGTTCTAATCACTACTTCACTTTATTCACATTTAATAGGATTGAAACTTAGTATAATCTAATTTAAATGAAAGTCAAGGATAATTTGAAGTTTATGGGTGATTTTTTCTAAATCAGGTTGCTTTCAGGCGTCAATGAGAATGGGCAGAAATTTCCTTGACTTCAGTCAGGAGAAGGATAGTTCTAACTTTCGCAAAAAGTTAGATCACGCCATTTGATAAGTCATAACTTCTATCTCAGTAACGTTCCAATTATTTTGATGCCGGATCACCTTAAGTTTGCTTAGATTGATGTGTTTGTATTTGGAACTCATGGTCAAGTAATGCCCATCACCCGCTTTCACAAAACACTTTGTTTTGCCGCTGAACCCGCTGATATTCCCCTTTTGCCCGTTAGGTAATTTCACATGGTCATTGAGATAAAAGCCCTTTGAAAACTTCTTATTTTTAGCATTGCGTTTACTCGTAGTATTGGGTGTTTTACGGCCTTTACGGGCTGTGGCTTCATGCAGGGAGCGTTTCTTTTTGCGGAACTGGCGAAACATCACTACAGCTGTGGGCTGTTGGCTGATCCGTTGAATGCCGCTGATAGTTACAGCATCATTGTAATGGGCTTTTGGCAAGTCTAACTTGGCCCGGTCTAAAGTCGTCTGGGCCCCATATTGAAACTTTGCTTCTGGAAAAACCATGAACAACCGGCGGCGCAGGATATTCATAAAGGTGGCGCCCTTTAAAGAACGATGACTTTGAAATTTCTTAGCTTGTAAGACAAAAAGCTTGCCCCCGGGCTGATGATTGGCCTGGGTATGACAGCTGGCACACACCGTGAGCAGATTGCTCACCTGGTTCGTACCACCATTGGACCGGTAGATGATGTGATGGATCCTGAGCTTTGAATCCTTACTTTTTCCTTGGCAGATCTGGCAGGTGTAGTTATCCCGGTCTAAGACATATTGCTTTGTGGTCTCATAACCGTACTTGTCGCCTTGTTGATAGCCTAAACCGGTAATATCTGGCTGTTTCATTTTTGCCATGTCGAACTTGCCCACTTCGATGTGCAGTTCTGTTTTTGGTAAGACCGCCTGAAATCGGCGGATCCAGTTGATGTTGTGTTGGACTTTGCTGGCTACAGAAGGCGGTAGCCAACCAGCTGATCTGGCTCGGTTCAAAAATCGTGGTTGTCGGTATCTGGTTTTACGTGCCCGCCGACTGTGGCGATATGCTCGCCGGGTATCCAGTAATTTTTTCACATCTTGTCGCAGGCTGACTTCGCCTTGAAATAAAACTTTATCCTGAGAAGTAACAGCCAGACCGATATGATGCTGACCAGAATCTACACCGATGGCAACAGGTTGCTTATAACCGGTGGATCCAAAGAGCAATTGGATAGTGAATGGTTCTTTCTTAATAACTTTAGCTTTGCCAGATTGTAATAATTTACGACATTTTTGTTGTTTACAGGGCATCAGTGGCTCGCCCTGGCGATTGATGACAAATACGCGATTTTGCATGATACCCTCCTTTGATGAGATTTGATCGTCAGGTAAAGCAGACCTGACCACGGCGTCAAGTTCATCAGACTTGAGTTCGTGAGGTTACCCTTCGACAATGTTATCAAGGCTTAACCAATGGCTAGCATTGATTTTCTCACGGGTTGACGGTCCCATTGACCTTAGGACTGTTTACAGGGCCCGCACAGAGCTGGGAACTAGGGTATCATTCCCAGGTGTGATCACCAAGATAACGTAGCATTTTTAAAGACACTGAGTCTAGACAACCAGACTTGAAGCAAGCACTTCAAGCCCCTCACTAAAGTAATGGGTCACGGTTGACTGTGGGACATTCTCAATGGGTAAGTACGCAACAAGTTATTGACCAAAGTGGCGGCGGAACTCAAGGTGGTTGGGGCTGGCCATTTGCCGCACCCTTCAATAATAGTAATGGCATTTCAGGTGGCCAATTGTTTGGGTACACTCGTACTGTTCCACCTTTCAGCAGTCCTTTTCATGATGGTGTCGACTTTGGTTCTAATTATTATTCAGATCATCAAATTCGAGCAGTCCACAGTGGCACAATCAGTAAGCTGATTATGATTAGCTTACTGATTTTTTTGATGATTAAAATGCCCGCCATTGGTTATCATTTCCAAGGTTTAGATGGAAAACGCCATTAATTTTCTGTGCACTAAATACTTTGTAATCGCCCGATACTTGAATGCTTGATGTGGGGATGCCTTGTGAATTGACTAACTGCATACCTGCATTGGTAAAGACAACCTCGGGAATCATGCGGATATCGGTATACTTAACCCATTGATTATGACCTAAATCAATGGCTGCATAACCGTCAAAATAGGTAGTATATCTTGTGATTTTCCAGTAGGCTATTTCAGGATTGAGCGTGCTCATCTGGTATTTGAATTGGGGATCACTATACACGGGAACCGATTTATAATCCGAATAGGCTGCCAAAAATTCGTTGTTATTATCGCCAATGCTGTCAACATCCGCTGAACTGATCCATTGGTTGGCACCTAAATCAAAAGATTTTGGGTTGATGTAAGGATCACCTGTGTAATACATTTGGAAAGTTTTCCAGACCTCCACGTTCTTGCTTAGAGTATTGCCGGTAAACTGAGTACATTCTGGGTCAGAATATATTTTTAGTGGTGCGTAGCCTGAGTAAACGTTGGCCTTTGAGGGTTCAATTCTGCTGGGGCCTGTTGCATTTACTGGATTTGCACCTATGACCAAAACACCAAAGGCAATGGCTAAACTGATAAATAACGTTCTCAATTTCATTGATTTGCCTCCCGTAAGAACTTTATTGTATCCAACAGTTTACTTCTAGAAAATAGCATCAAGGTCCTTACTCGATTCAATAGGGAGATCCAGAATCATCGAATTTGACCCATTGATTATCCGTGCCTAATTTAACGAACAATGTCTCAGCAACCACTTGTGAGTCAAAGATACGATAATCCATGGTTTCAGCTAATTTTCCCACAGCGGTTGCGGCATGGGTAATATTGAATAAATTGGTATCTGCTGAAAAGGTTCGTGTATTTGGAATTGCATAGCCATCTTGGATGTAAACCCATTGCGCATTACCCAAGTCTAGTGCATAAAGTGCATCGCTCTGATTGACTAAGGCATATCTAGTGATTTGCCATTTATTAATATCAGTCGCCAATGTGGCAATTTGATTAGCCCGATAAGGGTCACTGTAGACTGGTATGTTGGTGTAGTTGGAATTGAATTCTAAGAATCTATTTGCATTATTCTCAATGGAAACGGTTTGAGGTCGTAGATCTGTTTGTTTGACCCATTGTCCACCGCCTAAATCAAAAGAAACCGGTATTTGAGAGCCATTCGTTGTTGTATAAGCAGTTCGGTAGATTTTCCAAGCGTCATAAGTTGTATCTAAATTTTTACCGGATAAAACCGTTGTTTCAGGATTTGAATAAATTGGAATCGCTAAGCTATGAGATACGAAAATACCATCTTTAACTACCACACTTATTGAACTTGCTGAAACTATGTGGGGATTTGTCATGAAAGGGCCCAGACTAAGCAAGATAGTGAAAAATGCGAGTAAATATTTAAAGTAATTCTTGTTCATTGTATTGCCCCCTCGCATAATTAGTTTAAAACTTTTGAAATCTAGACCCAGACGTGTATAAAACCCATTGATTATCTGCACCCAAGTTGACATATAGCTGGTTGGCTATCTTTTTAGCACTGAAAACACGGTATTGCAATGTTTGTTGAATTGTACTAGCGGGTTGACCAGAGCTGGTATATAGCGGCTCACCTGCGTAAAACCAAAAGTATTTCTCAATCAAAGTGCCATCTTTGACCCATTGGTTATTCCCTAAATCAAAACCAACAAGCGCATCACTTTGATCCACAAAAGCTGTTTTAGTGATTTGCCAAACATCAATGCCGGTATCTAAAGTACCAATTTGCTTATCAAATAAGGCACTTGCATAAATCGGAAGTGCTTGATTATCTGAATAAATTAAATAATAGGGTGAATTGCTATCAGGAGTGACTGCATTAACGACGCGCAGGTCACCGCTTTTAACCCACTGATTATTACCCAGGTCATAGGCTGACTTCGCTATGCGAACAACACGCCACGAGTTGATATTGGTGTCTAAATTTTTGCCGGAGTATTGGGTCGTATTGGCGTCTTTATACACCGGAATTGGTTGGTAGCCTGAAGAAACAGTTATGATTTGATTATCCACATTATCAGCCGCTTGAGCTTGTTGGGCACCAGAAAATGCCAGACCTACAAGTAGAGCAACACCCCAAATTAATTTCTTTATGACCATATTTATCATCACTTCCTAAATTACGCTAGGTAAGCCAAAGAAACCGCTTTCTAATTATAACTCCATTGTATCATAGCCGGATTGACTACAGATACTATCCACGTTTGAGCAGCTTGATTATTTTCTAGTATATTTAATGGACAGTCGCCATTTTGAGATGGGGACTATTTTTTTGGCTTCAGGCTAATTAGACATAAGTAAATCTAGGGAAAATTTGTATCAAAAGCGGACAAAAAGTGGATTTTTTCCGGACAAATACCGGACCATTTCACGGTCAATGCCGGCTAAACTAAAAGTATCCTAAAGGAAAGGGCATGATAAAAATGGTGTATTTATAAGATTTAAACGCAGGAACAGATGGAAACAACAATCAAACAAATTAAGAAAGAGGTTTTTATTTATGGCATATTTTACAATTCAAAACAACGTGGCAACAATTACAGACAAGACATTACTATGGCGGTTAATCCCACAATGGGGAGATCCGGTAGGCCAACGAGTTGGGTTTAATGCATATTCATTTACACCGTATTTTGAAGGTGACGAAATTCACTTCCTGATGCCTGGAGAAGCTTACCAAACATTTTCAAGTGGTGTTACTATCCTGATCGATGGGATTGGTAATTATACTTGTAATGCTGTTAAAGTTGGCGGGGACATGTGGATTTTTGACAGCCCAGTCTACAATGACCCGACCCGTAACTTCGTAGGTCGTACCATTAACTGTACCAACGGTGAAACCCTTTATGATACCTACAAATTTGGGCGCCATGAAGTCGCACCACTTTCAAATGGGACGGGGGCTTATAAAATCATCAATAAGGGTGATGATGAGATGACCAATGGTATCCAACAAATCGACAATGTCTATTTTGTCCGGGTGGGAGATAAACAATGGGTCAAGCGGTTTGATACTTCTAATGGTCAAGGCAAATGGGCCGCTAATGCCAACAGTTATGAAGACTATCGTCAAGATCCTGACCACCCCTTGGCTAACGTCAGTGGTGCCAGCTTATTGAGCAGTCCCTTCGCAGATGAGCAAGTGGTCTTGAACCAACAAGCCAATCTGAGCAGTTTACAAAATGGTTATATCGTCGTTAACAATCGGCAATACGCTAAAGTTACTGGAGGTTATGTTTGCAACGATGATGTGATGAAGAACTTGACCCCATTACCGACAGGTTTTGGGAGTCGCAAGATTCCAATCTTGGCTTACCATGCAATTCAAGATGAAGATGGCGATGATTATCATTTGAGCTTTGATAAGTTCCGTGACGATATGCAGTGGTTAGCTGACAATAATTGGCATACATTGACTGAAAACGAAGTTATCGATGCTTTGACGAAAGGCACCGCAATCCCTGCTAACTCAGTACTGGTCACGTTAGATGATTTCTACCCAGGCTGGTATACTGGCTATAATGGCCGAGGGGCTATTGGGATCATGGAAGACATTGGCATCAATGCCATTTTGTTTTTGACTGTTAGAAATATGGAGGATAATCCAGGATCTTGGGATTTTGTAAAGGTATTAGATCATAATCAATTTGCCTTAGGGTCTCATAACAATCTTCACGTAGGGGATGGAAATCTGACGAGTACCCAATTGCATGACGAAATTACTAAGTCGAAATCAGCTATTGAAGAAGGAGGACATACAACAGTACGTTCCTATGCTTATCCAACTGGTTCTAGAAATGATGAGGCTAGATTAGAACTCCGTAAAGCCGGTTATGACATTGCCTTTAATTTTGGTGTTAATGAAGATGGAGGTTCTACTGAATCTATCCTGGATGGTACACGGCTCACAGTAGCTTCAACGGATGGCACTTTGGCCCGTTATAACTTCAACCGTAAAGCTGTCAAACCAAGTAATGCCTATGACTTACCAAGTTTACTAGAAAATGATTAACATATAGCAAAGCGTGCTAGTTAGATTGTACTTTGATCTAACTAGCACGCTTTGTGCTGGGGTATTAATCTAATGAGTCATAAGAGGCTGGTAACCAGGTTTTAGGGCCTAGTTCGTACCAAGGACCCTTTGGAATGATATTGCCAAAATAATTAACGCTATAGCACAGCCATTGTGAATTTGGATTTAAAGTCATCGTAGCGTACATGTAATCTGAAGATTCCCAAGCTTGTTTTGTATCATCCCCATGAACTGTAACAACAAACGGATGTTGTAGTTTGGCGATGACATTGACCGGTGTATCATAGTCAGAATCTATATTAGGATTATTGTAAGGTGTGTCGAATTCAAAAAATAAGTTGTTGTTAAAATAGAATGCGGGGATCCATTGATTATCGCCTAAGTCAAACCAGACACTACCATCGGTTCCGGCATAATAATGGGTGATTGTCCAAACACTTCCGGGCTTCACAGTACCAACTTGTTGGGTATAATTAGGACTGCCCCAAAGCGCCACCGGACCATTATTATCCACGATACCGGCTACGTAATTGTTACCATATTTTTTGGTTTGAAAATTAATTGGTGTAGTGACGACTTTCCCTTGTGGAATAACTAGTACTTGACCATTTACCAACCAGGTATCTGGCCCTATTTCATAGGCAGAACTAGCTCTCTCCCAAGGTTTTGGACCAGCATATGCGGTTAGTGGGACTGTTGCTTGAATCTTCCATGCCGACAAACCATAAACCGGACCAGTAGGTTGGAGTTGGGTCGCCTTAGTCGGCGTTACGCCCTTACCAGCAGTGACAAAGCTGCTGTCTTCCACAGGAATGGCCACCATCGTTTCAGCTTTGACAGTTTGGGGTTGCTGCAAGATAAGGCTTAAGCCCACTAGTAGAGCACTTATGCTAAGGAAACGTAATAACTTCTTCATTGAGCTCCTCCCTTTTCTGCACGTAGGTAATGATTGAATTTTTCTATTGTCTAATCTAATGAGTCATAGGAAGCTGGTAACCAGGTTTTAGGGCCTAGTTGATACCATGGCCCACTTACAACTTCGTTGCCATAATAATTAACACTATAGCACAGCCATTGTGAATTTGGATTTAAACTCATCGTAGCATACATGTAATCTGAAGATTCCCAAGCCTGTTTAGCATCATCCCCATGGACTGTAACAACAAACGAATGTTGTAGTTTGGCGATGACATTTGTTTGTGTTGTTTGAGGATAGGTTGCGCCGGGATAAGTAAAGCGTGTATCAAATTCATAAAATAAGTTATTGTTGAAATAAAAAGCTGGGATCCATTGATTATCACCTAAATCAAACCAAACACTGCCATCATTTCCGGCGTAATAATGAGTTATTGTCCAAACACTTCCGGGTTTTACGGTACCAACTTGCTGGTTATAATCAGGACTGCCCCAAAGCGCTACGGGTCCATCGTTGTCCACAATGCCGGCCACGTAGTTCTCGCCGCTAAATATTCTAGATTGAAAATTAATCGGGGTAGTGACGACTTTACCCTGTGGAACAACCAGTACCTGACCATCTACTAACCAAGTATCTGGTCCTATTGAATAGGCAGCGCTCGCTCTTTCCCAAGGTTTTGGCCCCCTGTCTGAGATTAATGGCACGGTTGCTTGAATCTTCCACGCCGACAAACCATAAACCGGACCAGTGGGTTGGAGTTGAGTCGCCTTGGTTGGCGTTACACCTTTACCAGCGGTGACAAAACTGCTGTCTTCTACGGGAATGGCCACCATTGTTTCTGCATTAACAGTTTGGGGTTGCTGCAAGATAAAGCTTAAGCCCACGAGTAAGGCGCCTAAACCCAACAACCATACTAACTTCTTCATTAAAATTCGCTCCCCTCAAAATGTTAAATCTACTATAAATTATAGCATGCAGCTAGCTTGAACTTTGCTTTGAGACAAAACCGTAATCTCAGACAGGTACCTCGTTGTTTAGGCTAATGATAATTTTAGCGATAAATGATGAGAGGACATTACGGGATTAGCGAGGGCACGACTTGGTCGGCGGCTATCCATTGGTCGTCATTGCCTAGGTTGATGAAGACTTTGTCATTAATATATTTTACGCCGAAGGTTAGGTAGTTGATGGCAGTGTTTGTCACTTTTCCAGTGGGTTGTCCGGCTAGGTTGACCAGGGTATTATCCGCGTCCACCATGACAGCTTTTGGCAACATATAAGGAAAAGCCTCGATGGAAGCCCACTGATTATTCCCTAAATCGACAGAATAAATTAATTCTGATTCGTTGATGTAATCTACCGCCGTAATTTTCCAATCGGAAATGGTTGGATCCAGTTTGCCAATTGGCTGTTTCAGTTCTGGGTCACTGTACAACTGAATACTTTTACCACCGGAAAAAGCCTCCAGATAGATAGCGGAATTATGGGCCACATTATGGTAAACAGCTTTGATGGCCGTATTCACCCACTGGTTGCCCCCCAGATCTACGGAAATAACTTGGCCAGCTTCGTTGATATTCTCATAAAATGCCTGCCAAGAATCAATGGCGGGGTCAAGGGTCTTCCCCGATGGTTTAGTGAGTTCTGGGTCATGATAGAGGGGAATGGCTTGGTTGCGGGAATAGTAAATGCCATGGCTTTTTTCGATTGTGCTGGCAGCGCTTATCGGAGCGGTGCTAAGGGTCAGGGCCCCTAATGCGACAGCTAAACCTGCGATTACCATTTTGAATTTCATAGTGAATCCCTCCAGATTGGGTCGTATTGCAGCCATTGATTATCATTGCCAAGTCTAAGGTACAGGGTGTTGTTTATGCGGCGTGCCTCAAAAACGCGGTATTCACTGGACATAGTGATGGGCCTGGTATATACACCGTTTGCATTGAACAAAGCAGACCCAGCCGCCAGATTGATCTTTGCAGAGATGGGGATGATATCCGCATACTTAATCCATTGATTATGGCCTAAATTCAGAGCAGTATAGCCATCAAAGTAGGTGGTGTATCTGGTGATTTTCCAATCGGTCACCGATTCAGCCAGCGTTGTAATTTGTTTGGTAAAACTAGGCGTGCTGCATACGGGAATAGCTTTATAACCTGAATACGCTTCCAAAAATGTATCTTTATTCTCCCAAATTACGGATACTTCAGAAGCTTTGACCCATTGGCCACCTCCCAGATCATAGGATGCTGGGCTCAGATAGGGTTCTTGGGCATAATACATCTTAAAAGTTTGCCAAACTTCCAGCTGGGTATCAAGGGTCTTGCCAGTGAGCGTTGTACATTCTGGATCTCCATAAATTTTGAGCGCTTGGTAGCCTGAATAAACAGTAACACGAGCTGGGTCGACCTTCCCAGCGGCAGCCGCAGGGGTGGTACTGACAGCCAATAGTCCCAATAAGCCCAAGGTAGCGGCTAGGCCAAGCAGTAATTTTCGCAGCTTCATTTTGATCAACCTCCCAAAAATTGTTATTACTGTTGTTACTTGAATTGTATCATGTTGGTTTTTGATTCAAGTAAATATATTTTTAGGCCAAAAATGGCATCTCATTGATGTAACGGTGTCGCACTGGTCTAGAAGACAGGTGCCAGTTATCAATGTAGATGCCGGGATAAATTATTTAGGTTACGTAAAGCATTAAATTATAGTCGGTTTATAATAAACAGATTTATTGCCAACCTCTCAAAATAGCTCGGATACTCCTTAAAAATTGGTGAGTACTAGTCAATGATTCTCGGCACTAAAGTACCGAGCTTGTCTCTCACCACCAAGTGGCGAGGGTATCTGAATAGATACCTTTAGACTTACGCCTAACGCTATGTGGTCTAACAACCTTCCGGTCTCCCACGTAGTTTGCGTGTGATAAGCACGCGCTGTGTTGGTGTTACTTACTGCTTGGCCTTACTTATCTAAGGGTCCCAACAGCCCGATGATCGACTTCACCGGCAATTGAACAGGTTTACCCGTTCGCACTTTTTTTCTTTTTGAATTTGGGCTTTTTCACGCCATCAACATATTGGATACCTAGGTATTGAATGTTCATGGCACCGACACGGTCATCATTTGATTGGTAACCGCAATTTGAACATTGGTAGGTATGCAGTTGGTGGTTGCGATTCGTCTTCTTGATCTCACCACAGTGAGGACAGTGCTGACTGGTATAAGCTGCACTAACCGTGATAACTGCAGTACCTGCTTGGATAGCTTTGTAAGTTAGCAGCTGTGCCAGCTGATAAAATGCCCAAGATACTTTTTCATAACGTTTATCTTTGACCGTCTTTTCCGTGGCAAAACGAACATTGACCAGATCTTCTAAAACAAACAAGGTATTTGGTCCGTACTTCGTAACAAGTGTCTTAGACAGCTGATGGTTGAGATCAGTCATCCAGCGGTTCTCTTTATTGCCAATTTGCCGGATACGTCGTTTGGAATTTCTGGTATTGTGTTTTTGCAGACTAGTCCGCAGAGCTTTATAGTGGCGTCGTTTACGATTGATGGTTTGACCATTGAAAAACGTTGTTTTTCCCTGATCATCATAGGCGGTGACTAGTTGCCGGATCCCCCGGTCAAGTCCCACAACGTGTTGCATATCAGTACGGGTCAATTCAGGGAATTCTTTATTGACCGCAATGTGTAAGAACCAATTGGTCCCAGATTTGATTAGTTTCGCACCGCCAAACTCCCAAGTACCATCCAGATACTGTTCAAAGCCAGTTTTTAATACAAAGCGGGCTTTCACCCGGCCTTGAAGTGTATTGATGGACAACTTTTCACCGTTTGCGACGATAGACCAATCCCGATTACGAACTAAGTCAGCTTGCGGACGCTGGAAACGGATTGGTTTCCAAAGCCAATGCAGGTCTCTGGGGACTTTTAAATAAATTTCTTTGCCCTTTTTACCTTTCTTGCCAGTGGGATAGGCCATGGGTTTGCGTCGCAGCTGTGTCTGAACAGTTTTATAACGGGCAACCGTCGTTTTGATCGCGGAAATAGCCAGCTGTGATTTCAGCCCAAAGCGTTGCCGTAAGTCTGGATAAAGCTTTTTCTGAATCTTGATAGCACTTAGCTCAAAATTGTTGTTGAAAATGTACTCAGCAACATGATTGCAGGCTGAGCGATATTGTTCACTGGTCTCCTGAAATTTAGCCGCATCAGTAGCGTTATCTAGTTTAAGTTTAGCTTTGACCGTTAGACTTAACAGCATTTTGTTCGCTCCTTCCTCTTATAGTTATTATAACTTATCTAATAACTACAAAGAAAGAATCGTGCTCAAAATAGGTACATATTTATAAATCATTTGAGTTCTTCAAACTCAATCGGAATTCCTCACGGGATTGAAATCCCGTGCTTCCTTTCCGATATTTTCGTGAATTAGTTGTCTTGCAAAGACTTCAGCTCTTATTATTGTTTACATTCCTACTTATTTGAATAAGTCAGAATGGCTGCCTGTACGTTCAAAAACGATTAGTCGTTCTTCGAAATCATAGTAATAGATTAGTAACCAATCACTGTTTGGACCACCAAGGTGAATTTCCCAACGTTTCGGGACTCTATTGGTGGGTTGTAACGAATGCAAGCGATAGTCTTTTGACAATTGTTTCTCATCGACTAATAATGTCATAGCGTCGTCCAATAAAGCCATTTTGGCGTGCCGGCGTAACAAGCGCTTGTAGTCTTTGTCAAAAGCGGTGAGTGGTCGCAAACTCAAGCATGGGTAACCGAGTTTTTATGCTCGGAACGCATTCGTTTTTGATAATCGCTTAGACTTTCTTTGTGGTCAGTGTTGCCCTTAGCAACGATCTGTTTTGTTTCTTCAAATGCCGCGAGCGTTTCAGCATTAGGTTGCTCTTCAGGGACTTCGATAGCAAATGGAAACTTACCACTAGTTACAAAACGTGTTAAGAAGATTTTAACAGCACTGTTCGTAGTCATACCAACTTCGCCAAACATCTCATCAGCTGCTTTTTTTAAATTATCATCAATTCTTATGGTAGCCATAGTTATCAACTCCTTGCATGAATTATATCATATTGGCCTCAATTTGCATACATATGTACACAAATGGGGCTGTTTTGTATCAAATTATCACATTTGTTAAAGCTTCTAATATTAATGGTTTCGAGTTCAACCATAAACCATAAAAAATACCCCCAGTACCAAAGTCTTGCTTTGACACCGGGGGTGATTGGCCATTTATAATGGCCGAATTTATTTAGCGTGTTTTCAGGATTTATGCAATTACGCAGCGTCTTCTTCGTCAGTACCGGCATGGCGCATGTTCAGAGTCCGCAGGGCGGGGATGGAGAGCATGACGATGAAGCTGAGGACGTAGAGGACGGCTAGGAAACTCATGGTTGTGATGAGGTTGTAGTGGTCCATCAAAAAGCCGATGACCACTGAAGAAAAGCCGCCGATGGCCCGGCCAACGTTAACGATAAGGTTGTTAGCTGTGGCCCGAATGTGGGTGGGATATAAGCGGGAAATAATGGCCCCATAACCGCCGAACATCCCGTTGGAGAAGAAGCCTAAGATGGCCCCGGCGATGATCAAGGTGAGTTCGTTAAAGGTCAAGGTGATCAAGAAGACAGAAACGGCTGATCCTAACAAGAAGATAGTGTAGGCCATCCGTGGGCCTAAGTAATCCAAGATACTGCCGAAGGTCATCATGCCAATGGACATCCCCACGATTGTGGCGATCATCCAGATAGAAGACCCAGATACGGTGATGCCTAATTGTTTTTGCATGATGGTTGGCAACCAGTTCATCAAGCCGAAGTAGCCGGCAATTTGGACCACGACCATGAACATCAAGGCGATGGTTTGATAAGTTTGTTTTTTGCTGGTGAACAATTGACCTAAGCTGATTTTTTGTTTAGCTTCTGGTGTTTGCCGACTTGCCAAGAAGACGGGACTTTCTTGAAGATGGCGCCGAACGATGAAGGCAAGGATAACGGGCACTAAACCGACTAAAAATAAGAAATTCCAACCGAAGCTAGGAATAATCAGGGAAGCGAGGACTGCCGCAAAAATAGCTCCTACTTGGCCGCCAATGGCTGCCACACTGGTCATGCGCCCCACATGTTGTTTTTTAAAATTCTCAGCGATCAAGGTGATGCCAACGCCGTACTCCCCACCGGCACCGATACCGGCGATGAAACGCAGGATATAAATGGTCCAGATGTTTTGGGCGAAGAACATGGCGGCAGTGGCGAAGGCAAAAATAAAGATCGTATGGGAGAAGGTCTTGACCCGTCCGATACGATCACCGAGTAATCCAAAAATAACCCCACCAACTAACATGCCTAAGTTGGTGATGGAAGAGATTAAACCTGCCTGGGCGCCACTGATATGTAAAGTGGCGATAATTGGGGCTAGGGCAAAAGATAAGAAGATGACGTCCATGTTTTCCAAAGCAAAACCCGCACTAGTCGAAACAATGGTCCGTTTCTGATTGCGGGTTAGATTGGTACTTTTAGTGTTGTATGATTCCATAATATTGGCCTCCAAATGCATGCTCACGGACATGCGTTATTTTTTGGCGCACTGCTTCCACAGATTGCTTGATACTGATTGTGCCACAGATTGGCCGGGGATGCAAGGTGTGAAATCCTAAACAAGCAATTTGGCGTTTACTTGCTGGCCACCATATCCGCCACTTGATGATAGCCTTGACCGATGGCGGCGATGCTATGGGCGTCGGAGCCATAGACGAGGGGGATGCCCATGCTTTTAGCCAGTTGGCTGATTTCAGGATAAGGATAAGTCTCATTGCAATAGGATTTGTAAAGACCCGCTGTATTCATGTCCAATTCAAAGTGATTGGCTTTGACTAGGGTGAGGAGTTCTTTGACCTTTGCTAAATTAGCGGCGTCAAATTTCGCCGGGAGTTGAAAGTAATCTTGGAACTTTTTGATCAAGGTGATATGACCCAAGCGCTTGGGGGCATTGGGTCCCAGATCGGTGGTCACGGCAACTTTTAAGGCGTCGATGTATTCACCATAGAGCCGCTGGGCATTACCCGCTGCTTCTGGCAACAGGCCCTGGGCCATTTCCGTGGGCGTATTGTCCACGCACCAATACTTATGGTCGAGACCCTTTAAAAAGTGGATGGACAACACATTATCCGAAGTTTGGGGCCCATATTCTTGCCAAAAATCCCGAGTCCAGGCTAACTGGGAGGGTAAGAAGTCCAATTCAAAGCCAATATTGATCTTAAGTTGGCTGGCATACTTGGCTTGCAGAGCCCGGCAGGTCTTGAAATAAGCTGGTAAATCTGACAGGGCCATTGAGGCTTCGTCAAAGCCGCTGGCGTAGCCTTGATAGTCCTGACGAAATTCTGGGGGCAAGGGAGCGTGTTCAGTAATGCTATATTCCTTAAAGCCCAGCTTGATAGCTTTTTGAATCATCAGTTCCACCGAGTCTCCAGAACCGTGGGGACAAAATTCGGTATGGGAATGTCCATCTTTTTTGACCATGAATTAAAACCTCCAATTGGTGTGATACCGCCATTATAGCATGGCTTGATATAAGAGTTTTGCCATTGATTCAGTATTATCTTTAATAGAAGCTGACATATATGCTCGGTAAGTGGGACCTGAGCGCGCAAGGACAAGGTGTTTGCCCTTTTGCGATGCAAGCATGACAATGAAGGCTCTTTGGGCTCTACCATTCCCTTCTCTAAAAGGATGGAACATATTTATATCCAAGAGCAGGCGCGCTAAGTCCAAAGCAAGTACCTTATCAGAATGGTAGTGTGTATCATTAATATGTTTAATTTGACTGTTTAAGTCTAATATTGCCATATCAAATCTACGACGGGGATGAAAAGTCGTGTGGCCCTTCCCAAAATCGCCATTGCGATAGGTACCTGCCCAATCATAAAGTTCGGAAAACAAATAAGCATGAATTTTCTTTAGGGCATCAATATTTGTAATAGGATACTGTGGTAAGCTGCTTAGTCGTAATGCCACAAGCTTGAATTCGATAGCTTTTAATTTATTAGCGTCACTGATGCCCCACTTATTCTTCAGTGTCCCATTTGGTTGAAGTGTATCCTTGATCCAATCAGCCATGATTATCTTCAGAGTACTGAGTGCGTAATTCAGAAATTAACTGCTTCTCTGGGATATGTTCTTCAAGTTGACGATAAGCACGTTTTGCATCATCAGCGGTAGGGTGAAACCCCTCATAGATATTGGTTAGAATGCTATCCCTAGCTTTCCAGAAATTTTCTTTTGAAGTAAATTGATAGCCCATAATAGTAAGCTGATCAAGATTTATCTGATTAAGAAAATTTATTTCTTCTTCCTCAGGAGATAGTTCTTTTATTAAATATGAATTGGCGATGTCATCTAATGATAGCGAAGCCGCTCTCAAAAGTTTTACCACTACGCCAAATGAAGTACGTTCAATAGGTCGGTTCAATGCGTCTTCAACTGTGCTACGTGGGAGCATGGTATATTGTGCAAGGACTGTGGAATTTGGAATTTTGCCAGATTTTTCAGAAATAATGGTTGCAAGCGATAATGACATATCTAGACCCCCTTAGTTTAGTTATATTATCTTACATTAACGTTATAGCGTCAAATAATACGTTGTACCGTCATCAATTCAAAACCATAAACGGCCAATGATTCAACTCACGATAAATTCGGATTGGCTGCTTTGTTTGAACCAAGCTATAAACTTATAGGGATTATAGCTTGGTTCAAACAAACGCCTTGAGCGAGCAGTTTATCTCAACTAAAAAAAGCCATGAATCCCCCAATGGATTCATGGCTAAAATAATGCTTATCATTTATGTTGGACGCAGGGCATTAAGCTGGGAAGTAGTCACCGGAAGCGGCGATGACCCATTGTGAGTCGTTGCCCAATTTGACGGCTTGTTTACCATTGATATAAGTTACCCCAAAGACTTGGAATAAGCCTTCGTTGTCAATGGTCCCAGTCATTTTACCAGATTGGTCGTACATTGGTGTGCCGGCATTGGCGTCAAAAGTCCCAGAAAGTGGGGCCGTTTTTTCCAAGTCAGAGGCCTTGACCCATTGGTTTGACCCTAAGTCATAGGCCACGGCATTGCCATTGGCATCCTTAGCAACTTGGTTGACGGTCCATTCGTTGTAGCTTGTGTTCAATGTGCCGTTAGCTTTGGTGGTGTCAGGATCACTGTAAATTTGAGCGGCTTTATAAGCAGAATATAGTGCAGTGCCATCGGTGACCGGCGTTGTGGTCAATTTGCCAGTGCTGGCATCAGTTGTGACGTCACCAGCCTTGACCCATTGGCTATTGCCCAAGTCGTAAGCGACGACTTTGCCACTCTTATCCTTAGCAGTACGGGTCACATCCCAGATATCATATTGCGTATCCAGTTTGGTCCCAGAAGCCTTGGTGGTAGCGGCATCGGTATAAACCGTTACAGCCTTGTTGCTGGAATTAACAGTTGTGCCACTAGGTAAGACAGAAATTGTTAAATCACCAGTATCCCCGGTGCTTGCTGTGGTGACATCGCTGGCCTTGATGTAACCCTTGTCTGAGCCATAAGCGTAAACTTTGCCATCGGCAGTTTTGACGATGGAGCTGTAATCCACTTCTTGACCCTTGGCAATTTTAGTATCCTTGGCTTCTGTAATGGAACTGTCCTTATAGACCGTCGCATCTTTAGTGGTGGTCACTTTACCACTGGCAATGACTTCACTCAAGTCTAAGCCAGCCGCAGTTACAGCGTCAGCTTTAACATATTGGCCGTCGCCGATCTTGTAAGCGACGATGGTGTTGTTGTTGGTTGTATCTCGAACATAGGCTTGGATAGTTGTGGCCTTGTTGTAAGAAATAGTCTTGCCATCAAGGGCCTTAGTTGTCCCCTTGTCTGCATAAATCTGCGCGCCTTCATAAGAATTAGCTTTGATGGAAGTTTGGTCACTAACAATGTTGGTGTCTTCTTTCAAAGTTTCGGCAGCGGGTTCAACGGATAGATCACTGGCGGCAACGCTGTAATTCCCCTGGTCGTTATCTTGGGTCCCAGTCACTGTGTTGACCGTACCGTCAGAAGCCACCGTGGCAGTTTTAGCGATTAACTTAGCGCCAGCGCCGGGTTTGAAAGTAGAGCTGTCAGACGTATCCGTCCAAACTGCATCGTCACTAGCCGTGTTTAGGGTGACTTTGTCGGTAAAGCTGAGGGTGCCATTTTGGGAAGAGGCAATGTCATAAACACTGACCCAACCAGTCTTATCGCCATAAGCGCTGACTTGGCCGTTTTCAATATGTACCTTGGTGGCAGTTAAACTTGTGCCTGCAACGTTTTTACCAACCGTTTCAGAAGTAGCGCTGTCCTTGTAATATGGCGCGTTACTTTTTACTGAAAGTTTGTCGGCTTTAACATTGAAGTCGCCAGTGATACCGGTGGTAGCAGCTTGAACCGTGGTGAGGTTACTGGTTGCAACAGATGAAACTGCTGGTGCAACAACGGGGGCAACGGCTAATAAAGCGGCCGCTGCAAGGCCCAAGTACTTCACTTTTGCAGATTTTTTCATGAATTTTATCTCCTTTGGAATTGAGGGTTGATGGCAAATGCCTTTTTTAGGGTAACACCATCTTAGTTTTACTAAAAGTGTAGAAGGGGGATATTTGGAAAAGTTAAGAAAAACTTTAATATATGATTCAAATTACAGATATAATTTTGAATGTTTAGGATATAATTTCAATATCATATTTAGGTTATAGTTTGTATAATACGCTGTTTATTGTAATCATTATATTAAGCGAGGGAATATTTAGATAATTTTGACTACATATCGTTTAAGGGCTTACTGACCGGAAAAGTTAGTCAAAGAAGAAATACTGGTCAATTTGTTAAGATTTTAGTAAATTTAAGGTTGCATGTTGGAAAACATTAGACATTATCATTTTCTATATTATGATGAAGATATTTTACATATATATTTTTGATACGGAGGATGATGGCTATGCGTATTTCGAAGATTCGCTTAGGATTGGTCACTGGAGTGGCATTACTTGCTTTAACCGGGGCAGGCTTAGGTGTTGGTAATCAAGAGGATCACCAGGTTTTCGCGGCGGTGCAAACCATCCCGTCTAACGGGGGGACCGTTCCAATTTATGCCGATGCCGCAACCACGGAGAAGACTGGTAAGTTCTTAGATACTCATATTTTACAATGGCAAGAATTTAATCGCAGTGAAGCGCAAAATGGTAGTGTTGCTTATGATTTAGGTGGCGGTCAATGGGTCAAAGCCATTGATTTGAGTCGACCAAGTTCAGTGACGATTAAAGATAACGTCCCCAGTACTGACACCACTGGCTTGGTAGCTTCTGATAAAAAGCCAGTCCAAATTTATAGCGATGCCCAATTGACGCAACCTACCAGCACATTGTCCCAAGACGTCAATGCTTGGCAAGTTTTTAGAACGGCTTACGATGCCAAAGGCCAAGGGTTTGCCTATGATCTAGGGAACAATCAATGGGCTTATTCGGGGGATTTTTACACGTCCAGTCCGGCGATTGCCTATGTTCCAGCTGGACAGTTGGAAAGTATTACCAGAACTGGCAGCCAAATCAGTGGTCAATTGTCTAATGAAACGATTACCCAACCAGGTTACTATAAAGTCTTGGACGTAACGGGTGGGCTATCCGGGCCCTTTTTTGTACGGTACGTCAAACTAGGCAACGATCAACAATGGTTTGCCCTGAATTAACCACAAAACAGCCAAAAAGCCGCCGCAATTCTGAAAAATACCAGAACTGCGGCGGCTTTTATTAACTAGATCAATTGCATTAAAATTGGAATGACAATGACGAACAAGACGGTACTG
This sequence comes from Lactobacillus sp., assembly GCA_022484695.1. Taxonomy (GTDB): domain Bacteria; phylum Bacillota; class Bacilli; order Lactobacillales; family Lactobacillaceae; genus Agrilactobacillus. The sequence goes on along the minus strand of JAKVKU010000001.1, from coordinate 104,922 downwards.
GTGGTGACCACGTTGGTGGCATATTCCACATCCCCGTGGGCTTGGCCCACCAAGATTGGCAAGACGGCTAACCCTGGGGTGGCCGCTTGAATGATCAAAGTGCTGGATTCCACCTGGGGCATGACCTGGCCGCTATTTTTAGCAACGGCCACAATGGCCATCATGATAGCCGGGGCAATGACGAACCGGCCTAGCAAAGCGAAGATGGTATCCCGGTCAAAGTGAATGGACTTCAACCCAGCATCAGCCAACACGATCCCAATGTAGATCAGAGACATTGGCGTGACGATGCCCCCCACCATGGAGAAGGTGCTGTTGATAATTTTTGGCAGGGGCAGGCCCAACAACAGCCAAACCAAGGCCACGATGAAGCCAATCAAGGGAGCGGGCAATAACTTTCGCCAATTAAAGCTGCCTTGATTGGCACCCTTTTCTTTAGTAGGGTCATCATTTGAGATGAAGAAGACCCCGATGGCCCAAGTGGAGATGGTATTGGCCACATAATAAATCAAGAAGTAAGGTAGGCTGACTTGACCAAACAGGGCCATGTTTAGGGGCAAACCGATAAAAATAGTATTGGCATTGACAAACATATTTATAAAAGTGCCCCGGCGGCCTTTGCGGACCCGGAGAATCTTCATCAACAGATAGGCCACCACGTAGCCGCTGGCAAAACTGATCAACACATAAATCAAGCCGCCCGACAAACTGGCTAACTTATCCCGGGTCAAGTTGGTCAAAACCTGGACAAAGATGGATAGTGGTAAGGCCACATTCATGATCAAAAATGATATGTTGCCTTTGAATTTATCGTCAAAGCGCTTGGTACGTCTGAGATAATAGCCTAAAGCAATTACCAAAACGATTTCCACAACGCTGGAAACACTGGTTAAAAATGCACTCATGGTGTGTGCTAACTCCCTCCTGAAACCCCCAATAACACGTGTAGCTTAATATTGAGGCGTCCATTTCATAGCATCCACCGCTTGGGCCACGTCTTGAACGGGTTCTTGGTTCAAGTTGGCCGCCACGGCAGCTTTAGCTGTGGCCACAGCCACGGTTCTGGAGAATACGTCTAATTTGCTGACGGGGGGTAAGACGGCGGCGCCGGGTTTAGTGGTATCCACAATGCCCCCTAAAGAATGGGCGGCGGCACTGATCATGTCGTCGGTCAATAACTTAGCGGATACGGCAATGGTCCCAAAGGCTAAACCGGGATAAACCAAGGCGTTATTAGCCTGGCCGATTTCGTAAGTGGTCCCTTTGTAAACCACTGGGGCACTGGGAATCCCCGTGGCTACCAGGGCCTGACCGTCCGTCCACTGAATCAAATCAGCCGCACTGGCTTCGATCAATTTGGTGGGATTAGAGATTGGGAAGATGATCGGCCGTTTGGTGGCGCTAGCCATTGCTTTGATGGCCGCTTCCGTGAAGGCACCATGTTGGGTGGAAGTTCCCACTAGAATGGTGGGGTGCACGGCTTTGATGACCGCTTCCAGGTTGGTCAAGGTGTTCGCGTTGGCAAAGTCACGGCGTTTTCTGGCAAAAGGCTTTTGTTCCGGGGTCAAATCTGGGGTATCTTCAAACAACAGCCCTTGCTTGTCCACCAAATAGAAATGCTCCTTAGCTTCTTCAGGGGTCAGGCCGGCAACGATCATCTCGTCATAGATACGTTTAACGATCCCGGCGCCGGCAGTGCCAGCCCCGAAGGAGAGGTATTTTTGGTCGGTGAGTTTTTCACCAGAAATTTTCAAGGCCCCTAAAATACCGGCTAAGACGATGATGCCGGTGCCTTGGATGTCGTCGTTGAAGGTGGTGATCTTGTTTTTATATTTGTCTAAGATTTTAGCGGCATTGCTGCGGCCGAAGTCTTCCCAATGCAAGTAGACTTTCGGAAACAGGTCTTCCACGACTTCAACGAATTGGTCGATGAAATCATCGTATTGGGCGCCGCGGATCCGTTGATGGCGATTGCCCAGATACATGGGGTCAGCTAATAAACTTTGGCGGTTGGTGCCGGCATCAATGACCACAGGCAGAACTTGGCGGGGGTCCAGGCCAGCAGCGGCGGTATAAACCATCAGCTTACCCACAGAGATATCCACACCTTGGACACCCCAGTCGCCGATGCCTAAGATGCCTTCCGCATCGCTGACCACGATCAGGCGAATATCCCGACCGTCAGCACCGTTTTTTAGGGCAGCTTGCATATTTTTAGGATCATCTACGGATAAATACACCGCATCTTGGGTTTGGACGAACAGATGGCTGTAGTTTTCAATGGTCTCAGCGATAGTCGGGTCATAAACGATGGGCATGAATTCAGCCACATGTTGGGCGAATAAATAGAAGAACAAGGTGCGGTTCTCGTTGAAGATCTGCATTAAAAACAAGCGCTTTTCCAAATCATTGACCTTGGTTTGGTATTGGCCATAGACTTGTTGGGCTTGTTCAGCAATGGTTTGCACACGGGGTGGAACCAGGCCATTAAGACCCAGGTCGTCTCTTTCCGCTTGGGTGAAACCAGTGCCTTTATTTAAAAATGGGTTATTTAATATTTCTCTTGCTTGCATAATATGTGCTCCCTTCGAAGACTAACTTTTTAATTGATGGTGTCAGTATAGAACCTTATAAAAAATATAGTCAAACAGGGTAGTCATTATAAATATTCATTATAAGAGGCGGCCTCAGCTAACAGAATTGTCATATAAGACCATTCTGAGGCGTTTTCGTGGTATAACCATGAAGTAGTTGCAACCAGTTAAGGATTATTGCTATGATGAGTTGTGGTAAAATAAATTGTAACGATTATTTATAGAAGAAGGAATTTGTTTGATAACGGTCAAAGCACCAGGGAAGCTGTACATTGCCGGGGAGTATGCGGTTGTAGAACCGGGGATGCCCGCAATTATCGTGGCCCTTGATCAGTTCGTGACAGTTTCCATCACCCAAAGTGATGAAATTGGCAGTATTGAATCAAAACAGTATCAGGAAAACTCACTGTATTGGCGCCGCAACGGGGACAAGATGGTATTTGATAATCGGGATAATCCCTTCCATTACATCCTCTCGGCCATCCGGTTCACGGAACAATACGCGTTAGAACAAGGTAAAAAATTAAAATTATTCAAACTAAATATCAATTCCCAACTAGATTCTGAAGATGGCCGCAAGTATGGCCTGGGCAGCTCCGCAGCCGTTACGGTGGGGACCGTCAAGGCTTTGTGTCAATTCTATGGCCTAGTTCTATCTAAGGATGAGATTTATAAGCTTTCCGCCATTGCCCATCTGGATGTCCAAGGCAACGGTTCTTTAGGGGACATTGCCGCCAGTGTCTATGGGGGTTGGATCGCTTATCGCTCCTTCAACCATGGCTGGCTGCGGGCCCAACGCCATGTGGCGACCCTCAGTCAACTTTTAGATATGAAGTGGCCAGATTTAGACGTCCAGATGCTCCAGCCTCCCCGGGATTTGGAGTTGATGATCGGCTGGACCGGCTCACCGGCATCCACCTCCCAATTGGTGGATAAAATCACCATTGCCACTGCCACGCGTCATGAGGCTTATTTGCAATTTTTAAAGGCCTCGAAAGCCTGCGTCACCGCCATGATCCAGGGCTTTGAAACGGGGGATTTGGCCGAAATCCAACACCAAATCACCATCAATCGCCGCTTGCTCCAGGAACTCAGCGCCTTAAGCGAAGTTTCCATTGAAACCACGTTATTGAAGCAAATGTGCGACTTAGCCGAAGCCGGCGGCGGGGCCGCCAAGACCTCCGGGGCCGGTGGGGGCGATTGTGGTATCACCATCATTTCCCAACAAGTCAACACCCAGGCTATCCGCGACCAATGGCAATTAGTGGGGGTAGAACCCTTAGATTTAAAAGTCCATGAAGTGGCAGATATGAAAATTGATTAAACGTTAGTATAAAAATAACGTCCTAGCACAGCTAAACGGCTGCACTAGGGCGCTTTTTGGTATAATAAGGTTATCTGACAACAAAGGGGGAATCGGGGATGGCTGTTACGATCGAGCGCTATGTGGACATGCCGGAAAATCGGGTCCAAGTGGCCGCCTACCAATTGCAAGATCAGCGTTATACCGGCGGACCCACGTCGGTTATCACCCGCTCAGCGGGCAAGCCCAATCGCTTTCCCATGATGATTTACCGGGATAATTTACTGGTGGGCTTTTTTTGTCTTCATGTAAAGGACGGCCCGCAATTATATGGCGGCCGCTTTGAAACGGATATTTTGTTACGGGCGTTGTCGGTGGATGACCGCTACCGGGGCCAGCACATTGCCTCACAAGCCATGTTAGCCCTACCCCAATATGTGGTTCAACACTTCCCGGGGATTCAGCGCATTATTCTAGCGGTCAACGCCAACAATACCGCGGCCCAGGCTTTGTATTTTAAAGCCGGCTTTCGAGATGATGGTCAGCGCCGGGACAGCGAAATCGGGACTTTGTGGATCTTGAAAAGAGATGTTTAAGCTTAGTTAGTATTTGATGAAGGGGCATGATTAAATGGGACAATTAATTTTTTATGGCGCTATCAGCTTAGATGGCTATTTGGCGGGGGTCGATGATGATTTAAGTTGGTTATTGACCACGCCAGAAGGGGATGGCAGTACTTACCCCGCTTTTTACAAGACCATTGGCATCACGGCCATGGGGCGCCGGACTTATGAAGCCAGCAAGTATTATCTCAAAGATGACCTGCTCTATCCGGATAAAGAAAACTATGTCTTTTCCCGGCAACCGAAGCTGCAATTGTCCGATGCCAAAGTCATTCATGACGATCCGGCGGTATTTCTCACCCAGCTAAAAGCCACCCGATCTGAGGCGATTTGGCTGGTGGGGGGCGGACAATTGCTTAAAGTCGCCACCCAGGCCAATTTGGTGGACCAATGGATCATTCAAATTGCGCCGGTACTATTGGGCCAAGGTATCCCGTTATTTCAAGACCCAAGCTACCAACAGCGGCTAAAGTTAACGGCAGTGAACCGTTTTGGGGAATTTGCTGAATTGCATTATACCGTGCCTAAATAAAGAAACCCCTTGCCAACAGCACGGATAGATTGCTGGCAAGGGGCTTTTTGGATGGGTAATTTATTGAGATGATACAGATGAATTCGTAATGTAATCAAAAAGTCTGTAAGCCATTGATACTCTAGGCTCACAGGTTCTTATATGGTATAATTTCAGCAGCAAAGAAGTTAGAGACGGTTGGCAAATCTAATTAAGAGGGTGGTCCTTATGGGTATATAGCTCATAGTACCCAGCATTCCGATGAAAGGAGGCGCCATTTTGTTCGCGTTTGGGCTATTAACCATTGCCTTGATTGGTGCATTTACGGCATTAAATTTAGCAGTTGCAAAGCTGTTGAATTCAGTGACGCAGCTGATCAAAGCATGGCGAAGACTCAAAAAAAGGATAAAATAAAAGACCGTTCTCTCAACTTTTGCACAGTTAGAGCGGTCTTTTAACGCAACATCTGTCACCGTCTTAAACGGCTTTGTGATTGGCGCTGGGTTGTTATCGCAACCTGGCGCTTTTTGTATAGCCATATTATAGCATACTATGGCTAAAGTTTGTCTCTAGAAATCAAAAATCAATCCGTTTTGAAGAATTTGCTGAATGACGGTATACCGTGCCAAAATAAAGAAGCCCAACATCAGGACCCGCTGGGCTGGGTGATGTAGAGCTTTGGTTAAGTACAATTATTGAAATGATGGCGTCGGCCGGGTGGAGATCAAGGCATTTAGGCCAAAGGCAACGATAAAACCGATGGTCGTCAATAAGATGCCGAAAGTTACCAAGGTAGCGCCGCGAAGGAAAAGATACGCTGCAAAGGTGCTCAAAGCACCAAAGCCCAGCAGGATGTTAATGATGATGCCCGCAATTTTAGCGGCTTTGTTGGAGAATCTCAGCAATAGTAAGTTGATGAGTTGCAGACCAAGCATAAAGCTTAAGGAAACGAAGAAATTTTCGTTAAACAACTGACTAGCCTTGCTGCCAATTGGGTCTAGGGATGGCAGAAAAATGAATAGGATAGCAGCTAAAGACGAGATACCAATGGCTATTTTTAAAAACCGAGTGGTACGGGACACTTTTCTCACCTCTTTCTTAATAATAATTATATCATGAGAAAATGATTAAAACTACCGTTATTTATAATGATATAACAGTTAGAAAATGTATTGAACTGTACTAGTACAGGCTACAAAAATTCAGGCAAATTAAAAAATCGTCCATCTAGCTTTGGCGAGTTGGGGACGATTTTGTAGTATTAACCAATGCCACCGTTAAATGAATGGCGTTGAGCTTAGGGCGGGGATGTTGACGCAACCGGGCGCTTTTTATATACCCATAGGATAGCATAACAGGGCTGAAATCTGTTGCTAGAAATCAAGCATCAATCCCCATGGCGATACAGGTGAATGTTATCTAATCCAAAGATCCGGTCACTGAAGCTATCGGGCTCTTGATCATCATAGACTTCCCGCATCATTTCCAGCCGGGAATCCATCAGGTCTAATTGATGGAGCAAGATGGCTTCAGGGATGGCGGGTTTAATGGCCGCCCCCCATTCTAGGCGGCCGTGGTGGGACAAGACCATGTGGCGCAGTAACAAGAACTTTTCATTGGCCAGCAATTGGCCGTAGCTTAAGTTGAAGACTTTGACGCCCTCAGCCACCAATAAGCCGTCGACGATGGCCACGTGTTCTAAGAGCTGCCCAGCTTTACTTTCGGCGTGGTCATGGCTATTGGTGTAGGCATAGGCTTTGCCCAGGTCGTGGAGCAAGACCCCGGCATACAGGAGGCTGGGGTTGATTTGGTCGTGATAAATGGTGTTTTTCAAAATACCCTCGGCTTCAAAACACATGGATAGGGTATGGGTGTATAAACCGCCGATGAAGGCATGGTGCATGCGGATGGCCGCGGGCATGTCAAACAAAGGATCCACAATATCCTGGGCCACTTGTTTGTATAAGTCACTGACGATTTTTTGATAATCTGGGTCGGTGATTTTTTTAATGAAGTAACGCATGTCTTCTTTTAACGTATTTTTATCCCAGTAGGAACTGGGCAGGTAGTTGGCCAGGGTTTGGTCGGGGGCTAGCTTCAAATTCTTTTCATCTAAGACAAATTGCAGATTGTCCTGATAATCATTGCGCTTGCCGCTGAAAGTCACGATTTTGTTATTAAACTGACGCATATTTTCCGACGCATCCCAAACTTTAAAGGGGATGCGTTTTGCTTTGGTGGTCAAAAAGCCGCTGGCATAGGGCTTGCCACTGCTGCCGGCCCGCAAGTCGACTTCTTGAAACAGCGCCGTCCCCTGGGTCGTTTGACCATTATCGATATCATAAAAAGCCATCTTATCACCTCATTGCAACCGATTGGAGTACTTTCTTCAAAGTTACCAGTCTTTGGGGTCAGATGCAATGTGTACGGGGTCACAGCTGAAAATTGCGGACCAATTTCGGGCTGAGCTTGGTGATGGCCAGGTAGGCCCCATAGCCTAAGATGACGCCGAGACAGTTGGTGATCACGTCATTGATATCCACCCAGCGCTTAATGTCAAAAAAGGCACCGAAGAGCAGTTGGCTGCTTTCGATGGTCACACCGCAGATTAGGCCGGCTTTGAGGCTGAGGGCTAAACTAGGTTGTTTGACCAGCAGGCTTAAATAGATCCCCAGGGGAATCGTCATCAAGATGTTTAGGAAAAAGCCCAAGTCGATTTTGTAAAAGGGGATGAAGTTGGCGGGGACTCGGCCCAGCAACCAGGTGGGCTGCAGGTCATTTAAGGCCGCCCAGCTGATTTGGCTGGGGGTAAAACATAACAGGTCCAAGGCCGCTAAGTAGACCACCACCGTTGCCAAAACAAAGCGCTGGGCCCCAGTGAAGTGGGCGGTCTTCAAGCGGGTGGTGGCCAAGGAGATCAATGCGAAAATCAAAATAACGGGAAAATATTGCCAAGCACTTATCATGAAAACACAGCCTTTCCATTAGAAAATTACTAAAATATTCGGGAACTAAGCCTAATAATTAGTATATTAGGCTTTTTTAGCATTTCTGTTATGTTTTTACCGATTCAATGTGATTTTTGCGTGAATATTTATCAAGAATGTGTCCAAATTCAGTAAAACACGAACATTAAAATTAGAAAACGGATGATTATATGGATTTATCATTGACATATCAGTTTGACACCGTTAAACTAAAAATACCAAATATTCAAAAGGGGAGTCGTCTACAGTGGAAAAAGTTGCCCTAGTGATGGGCTCAAAATCGGATTGGGAAACCATGAAAAATGCGGCGGACCAGTTAACCGATTTCGGAATAGCCTTTAGCAAACAAGTGATTTCAGCCCATCGTATGCCAGATGAGATGTTTGATTTTGCCAAGAATGCCCGGGGAAAAGGGATTCAAGTGATTATTGCCGGTGCCGGTGGGGCTGCCCACTTGCCGGGGATGATCGCCGCCAAAACCACCCTGCCAGTAATTGGGGTTCCGGTTAAAACACGAACATTAAATGGCGTCGATTCGTTACTTTCAATCGTCCAAATGCCCGGGGGTGTGCCCGTGGCCACCGTGGCCATCGGTGCTTCCGGAGCCAAGAACGCCGCCATCTTAGCCGCAGAGATATTGAGCCTCCAAGATGAGCACTTGCAACAGGTCCTAGTTGATTTCAGAGAAAAACAGGCCCAAGCCAGCCGAGAAAGTAGTGACCAACTTGTTTAAACAGCAGGCAATTTTACCACCGGCCACCATCGGGATCATCGGTGGAGGCCAATTAGGCCAAATGATGGCGCTCAGTGCCAAGAGCATGGGCTACAAGGTGGGGGTTTTAGACCCCACGCCAGATTGTCCCACCGCCCAAGTTTGCGACTTTCAAATCGTCGCCGACTACGATGACCAAGGCGCCATCAATGATCTGATCGCCAAAAGTGATGTGTTAACTTATGAATTCGAGAATGTCTCCACTGAAACGTTAAGCCAACTTTCTAAGCAACAATTACCCCAGGGCGTTGAGCTCTTAGCCATCACCGGGGATCGTTGGCAGGAGAAGAACTTCTTGCACCAACAGGGCATCCCCACCGTCCCCTTTGCCAAAGTCACCGATGCCGCCAGCTTCCAAGACGCTGTGGCCACCATCGGCTTGCCGGCAATTTTGAAAACCAGTGAGGGCGGCTATGACGGCCACGGCCAACAAGACATCAACAGTGCCGCCGACTATGACGCCGCCGCCAAGCTCTACCAACAAGTTCCCTGCATCCTGGAGGGTCGCATCAGTTTTGCCAAAGAAGTTTCCGTCATGGTGACCCAAACCAATGCCGGGGTGATCCGCACCTTCCCCGTGGCCGAAAACCAGCACCGCGACCACATTCTCCACACCAGCATCATCCCCGCCCGAATCCCCGCTAGCGTGGTGGCCCAAATAAAAACCTACGCCACCAAGGTGGCCCAAGGCTTAGAGTTGGCCGGAGTTTTAGGCATCGAGTGCTTTGTGACCAAGGACCAACAAGTGGTGGTCAATGAATTGGCCCCTCGGCCCCATAATTCTGGGCACTACAGCATTGAAGCCTGTAATGTTTCCCAATTTGAAGCCCATATCCGCAGTATTTGTGGCCTACCGATCCCCGAGATCCACCAACTCAAACCCGCGGTGATGTTCAACTTATTAGGGGACGAATTAATTCGCGCCCGTCAGGCGTTGGTAACCCGGCCGGATTGGCATTTTCATGACTATGGGAAAGCCGAGATTCGCCCTAAGCGAAAATTGGGGCATGTGACCTTAGTGGGTAATAACTTAGAGACGTTAATTCAAGAAGCACAGGATTTCGAAAATCAGGAGGGTAATTTTGAAAAAAGCAGCATTACTTTATGAAGGCAAAGCTAAGAAAATGTACGCCACCGACGATGAACAAGTTGTTTGGGCCGAATATATCGACCAGGCTACTGCCTTAAACGGGGCTAAAAAAGTCGCCATCGCCCACAAAGGCACGCTAAACAACCAAATCTCCGGTCACATCTTCAACTACTTAAAGACCCAGGGCATTGAATCAGCCTTCATCCAACAAATGTCTGAAACCGAACAGATCATGAAAAAAGTTCAAATCATTCCCCTGGAAACCGTGGTTCGCAACTTAGCATCTGGTCATTTTGAAACCAAGTTTAACGTGGCCCACCTCATGAAATTCAAACAACCCATCGTGGAATTCTATTATAAGAGTGATGCCTTAGACGACCCCTTCATCAACGACGCCCAGATCGTGGCTCTAGATATTGCCACCCCGGCCCAAATCGCGGAATTGAAACAAAAGGCTTTGACGGTTAATACCGCTTTAAAGCAATTCTTTGCTGACATTGATATCACCTTAGTGGACTTCAAGTTGGAATTTGGCCTGGACTTTGAAGGTAACATTTTACTGGCTGACGAAATTTCCCCAGATACCGCCCGACTCCTCGACCAGAAGACAGGCAAGTCCTTAGACAAAGATGTTTTCCGCAAGGGCTTAGGGGACTTACGCCCAGGTTATGAAGAAGTTTTGAAACGTATTGAAGATAAGGAGCGTGCCATCAATGTACTTGGCTAAAATCTATGTGACTTATAAACCCTCGATCCTGGATCCTAAAGGCGAATCCATCAAATCCGCTTTACATCGCCTAGCTTATGAAAATGTGGCTGACGTCACCATGGGGAAATATTTTGAATTGAAATTGACCGGTGTCGACCAAGACGACGTGGCGGCCCAAGTCAAAGATATCTGTGACAAGTTATTGGTGAACGTCAACATGGAAACTTATCGCTTTGAAATTGAAGCATTGGAGGCGGTCTAATGCGCTTTGCCGTGATCGTATTCCCAGGTTCTAACTGTGACGAAGATATGTACCATGCTGTGGTGGACCAATTAGGTGCAAGTGCCCAATTATTGCCCCACACCGCTACTAGCCTTGCTGGGTTTGACGGGGTCTTGATCCCTGGGGGCTTTTCCTACGGGGATTACCTGCGCTGTGGCGCCATTGCCCGTTTCTCTCCCATCATGCCCGCCATCATCGACTTTGCCAACCAAGGCGGCCTGGTCTTAGGCGTCTGCAATGGCTTTCAAGTCCTCACTGAAGCTGGCCTCCTACCCGGCGCGTTACATGAAAACACCAGCTTAGAATTTATTTGTAAAGATACCCAATTAAAGATCACCAATCCCAACACCCGGTTTACCAGCGCCTATACCACCGACACCATTACCCTGCCCATCGCCCATGGGGAAGGCAACTACTATTGTGACCCCGATACCTTGGCCCAAATGCAGGCCAATGGCCAAATCGTGTTCACTTATACGGATAATCCCAATGGCAGTGTGGCCGACATCGCCGGTATCACCAATGCTAACGGCAATGTGTTAGGCATGATGCCCCATCCTGAACGGGCCGTGGAAGCTTTGTTAGGTTTAACGGATGGTTTAGGACTGTTTGAAAGTATGGCCCAAGCAACTAAAACCGCTTTGTAATTTATATAAGGAGACCAAAAAAACAATGATTAATCCCACAAAACTGGAACTGACACCTGAAGAAATCAAGGCCCAAAAACCTTATTTAGCTTGGAGCATGACCGATAGTGAATATGAGTTGGCTTGTACCATGTTAGGGCGCCTGCCCAACTACACAGAAACGGGTTTGTTCGCCGTGATGTGGAGTGAACATTGTTCTTATAAAAATTCCAAACCGGTTTTAAAACAATTCCATACCACTGGCCAACAAGTCCTCCAGGGCCCTGGGGAAGGGGCTGGCATCGTGGAAATTGGCGATGGCCAAGCCGTGGTCTTTAAAGCCGAAAGCCACAATCACCCTTCTGCCGTGGAACCCTATGAAGGGGCCGCCACCGGTGTGGGGGGGATCATCCGGGATATCTTCTCCATGGGGGCCCAACCCATTGCCGTGTTAGACAGCCTGCGCTTTGGGGAATTAGACAATCCCCGGACCAAGTATTTGATGTCCCAAGTGGTCAAAGGCATTGCCGATTATGGCAACTGCATCGGCCTGCCCACTGTCGGCGGGGAAACCAGTTTTGATGCGACTTACGAAGGCAATCCCTTGGTCAACGCCATGTGTGTGGGTATCCTAGACCAAAAAGACATGCAGGTGGGTCAGGCTAAAGGCAGTGACAACAGCATCATTTATGTGGGGGCTAAAACTGGCCGGGATGGCATTCACGGGGCTACTTTTGCCAGTGAAGAATTCAGTGACGACACGGAAAGTGACCGCTCTGCTGTCCAAGTGGGGGATCCCTTCATGGAAAAACTTTTGATGGACGCCTGCGTGGAAGTGGTGCGCCACCACAAAGAAGCTTTAGTGGGGATCCAAGACATGGGCGCCGCTGGCTTAGTGTCATCTTCGGCGGAAATGGCTTCTAAAGCCGGCACCGGCATGGTCTTGAACTTAGACCTGGTCCCCGTGCGGGAAAGCGGCATGACCCCTTATGAAATGATGTTATCCGAATCCCAAGAACGCATGCTGTTGTGTGTGAATCAAGGGTATGAACAAGAAATTTTAGACGTGTTCGACCGGTTTGGCCTGGATGCGGTGAAGATTGGCCATGTGACCACGGATAAAGCTTACCGCCTGTATCATCAAGGGGCGTTGGTTTGTGATGTGCCAGTGGATGACTTAGTGTCTAACGCGCCGGTTTACCATCGGCCTAAGCAGGTCCCTGCCCGCTTAGTGGCCCCAGAACCTACCCAATTCCAACCGGACGTAACTGATTTAGCGAAGACTTTCTACCAATTGCTCGCCCAACCTACCATTGCCTCTAAGGCCTCGATTTATGGGACTTATGATACCCAGGTCCGGACCAATACCGTGGTGAAACCTGGTAGTGATGCGGCAGTTCTGCGGATCCGGGGCACGAAAAAAGCCCTGGCCATGGATATGGACGGTAACGCCCGTTATATCTACTTGGACCCTAAAGTCGGCGGCGCCATCGCTGTGGCCGAAGCGGCCCGCAACTTAGTGGCTGCAGGGGCTAAACCCCTAGCCATGACCGATTGCTTGAACTATGGCAATCCGGAAAAACCAGAACACTTCTATGAATTAGAAACCAGTGCCCAGGGGATGACTGAAGCTTGCAAAATGCTGGACACCCCGGTGATTTCTGGGAACGTTTCTTTATATAACGAAACCAACGGCCAAGCCATTTACCCAACGCCGGTGGTGGGCATGGTGGGCTTGATCAAAGACACCAAAGATATTCAAACCTTAGCTTTCAAGGCTGCTGGGGATCTGGTTTACCTGGTAGGGCAAACCACCGCCGGCTTTAACGGCTCTGAAATCCAGAAACTACAAACTGGCAAAATTAGTGGGGCACTCTTTGACTTCGACCTCCAGGCTGAAGCCGATAACCAAGCCGTGATGTTACAGGCGATCCAAGCTGGTTTAACCCAAGGGGTCCATGACATTTCTAAAGGGGGCTTATTGACGGCCTTAGCTGAAAGCAGCTTCCAAAATCAAGGTCATTTAGGCGCTTCGATCGATTGGGATCTTGATCCCGCTTGGCTGTTTTCTGAAAGCCAATCCCGTTTCTTAGTCACGGTTAAACCAGCACAAGCTGGGGATTTTGAAGCTTTATTGGGAACTAACGCCCAATTATTGGGTAAAGTAGTCGCTGCGCCAACCTTAACCATTCACACCGGCAACGCAACCGAAATTATTGATTTGAACCAGGCCAAAGCCATTTGGGAGGATGCTATTCCATGCCTTATGAAGTAAAGAGTTTAAATGAAGAATGTGGTGTTTTCGGTATCTGGGGGCAACCCCAAGCCAGTGATGTGACCTATTATGGCCTCCACGCCCTGCAACATCGGGGCCAAGAAGGTGCGGGGATCACGTCTAAAGATGGTCAAGAATTAAAAAACGTCCGGGGCTTAGGGCTGCTCAGCGAAGTCTTTCGCGATCCAGAGCGCTTAGCCAGTCTCACTGGGGATGCAGCCATTGGCCACGTGCGTTACACTACTTCTGGCAGTAAGAGTTTGGATAACATTCAACCTTTGATGTTTCATTTTACCGATGGGGATATGTCCTTGGCCCATAATGGCAATCTCACCAATGCCTTTAGTTTGAAAAAACGTCTGGAAAACGAGGGGGCTATTTTTCATACCACTTCGGATACGGAAATTTTGATCCATTTATTGCGCCGCTCTTCCCATACCAACTTTTTAGACAAGCTCAAGGAATCTTTGCGCACGGTGCGGGGGGGCTTTGCCTTCTTATTGATGACCGAGACCCACTTATATGCGGCGGTGGATCCCAACGGCTTGCGGCCTTTGGTTTTAGGCCAGATGAAAACCGGCGCCTTTGTGGTGGCCAGTGAGACCTGTGCCTTGGATTCCGTGGGGGCCACGTTCATCCGGGATATCCAACCTGGGGAATTGATCATCATTGATGACGGGGGCTACAAGGTGGATTACTACACCAAAGATACCCAGTTGGCGATTTGTTCCATGGAATATGTGTATTTCGCCCGGCCTGATTCGGATATTCACGGGGTCAACGTCCATACCGCCCGTAAGGAAATGGGCCGCCTATTGGCCCAAGAACAACCTGTGGATGCCGACATTGTGGTGGGGGTCCCTAACTCCTCCTTATCCGCAGCTTCTGGCTATGCGGAAGCCAGTGGCATCCCCTATGAAATGGGCTTGGTGAAAAACCAATATATCGCCCGGACCTTCATTCAACCCAACCAAGACATGCGGGAACGCAGCGTGCGCATGAAGTTATCCCCCGTCAAGGGTGTGGTAGCTGGTAAGAAGGTGGCCTTGATCGATGATTCCATCGTCCGGGGCACCACCAGTAAATATATCGTGCGCCTGTTGTTAGAAGCTGGGGCTAAGGAAGTCCATTTGCGCATCGCCTCCCCCGCTTTGAAATTCCCTTGTTACTATGGCATCGATATTCAAAGCACCGATGAACTGATCGCCGCCCACAAAAATGTAGCCGAAATGAATGCCTTCTTTGGCTCAGACTCTTTAGGTTTCTTGAGTGTGGAGAGCTTGATCAAGGCCATTGGCTTGAAGACGGACGCCCCTAACGGTGGGTTATGTGTGGCTTATTTCAACGGGGATTATCCCACGCCACTTTACGATTTTGAAGATGAATTACAAACGGAGTTAAAACGCTTGAACTTAGAAAATCACGTGACCATTAAGGAGGGTTAATTCAAATGAGCCAAGATGCTTATAAGGCTGCTGGGGTGGATATCGCCGCCGGGGATGCAGCAGTGGCTAAAATCGCCGCCTTGACTAAGGACCAAAAGGACCCCCATGTATTAGGGGGCATCGGCGGTTTTGGGGCGCTGTACGAATTGCCCACTGATGTAAAACAGCCCGTCTTAGTTTCTGGCAGTGATGGGGTGGGCACCAAGCTGTTGGTGGCCATTGCCGCCCATAAGCACGATACCATCGGCGAAGACCTGGTGGCCATGTGTGTCAACGACATTTTGGCCCAGGGGGCCAAACCTTTATACTTCTTAGATTATTTAGGGATCCACGGGGTAGACCCGGTGGCAGTCGCCGAAATCGTGGCCGGGGTACAAGCCGGCTGTGCCAAGGGCCAACTGGCCTTAATTGGCGGTGAAACTGCAGAAATGCCCGACATGTACGCCCCAGATCATTACGATTTGGCAGGCTTTGCCGTGGGGTTGGTGGACAAGGCCAAAATGCTAACACCGGACAAGGTGGCTGCCGGGGATATCCTCTTAGGGCTGCCAAGTGCCGGCCTACATTCCAATGGCTTCTCCTTGATTCGCCAATTGTTGTTTAAAGACCATGATTTTAAATTAGATGACGTTATCCCAGAATTAGGCCAAGATTTGGCCAGTGTTTTATTGACCCCTACTAGAATCTATACGCCGGACTTATTGCCCTTATTGCAACAGAATCTCATTGCGGCGGCGGCCCATATCACTGGCGGCGGCTTGGTGGAAAATCTGCCCCGGGCGATCCCGGCTGACTTAGCGGTGACCATTGACTGGGACGCTTGGCAAGTGCCCGCTGTCTTTACTTGGTTACAAGCTTTAGGTCAACTGACGGCCCAAGATATGTTGCAGACCTTTAATTTAGGCATCGGCATGACGTTAATGGTCCATCCTAAAAATTTAGCAGCGGTGACCCAATACTTCAAACAGGCTGGTACCACTTACTTTGAGCTGGGTCAGGTGACAGCTCGACGTAAGGCAGCGGTTGAATTCACAGGAAAGGCTCAGGTATAATGAGAAAAATTGCCATTTTCGCTTCCGGCACCGGGACCAACTTCGTGGCCCTGGTCCAGGCAATCAAAGCCCGCCAATTACCCGCACAGGTGGTATTATTGGTATGTGACCACCAAGATGCACCGGTGTTGCAGCGGGCCCAAGCATTTGATATTCCCAGTGTTGTCATTAATTTCAAAGATTACGCTAATAAAGCCGCTGCCGAAACGGCTATTTTGGCTGCCCTGCAAGCACGGGGCGTCCAGGCCATCTTATTGGCGGGCTACATGCGCATCATTGGCCCCACTTTACTGGCGGCTTATCCCAATAAAATCATCAATATCCACCCGGCCCTGCTCCCCAAGTTCCCCGGGGCCCACGGCATTGAAGATGCCTTTGCAGCCGGGGTCAAGGAAACTGGGGTGACCATTCATTTCATCGATGCTGGGGTAGATTCTGGCCCCATCATCGCCCAAAAAGCCGTCCCAGTATTACCCACGGACGACTTAGACAGCTTAGAAACCCGGATCCATGCCACCGAACACGTTTTATATCCTGATGTCCTGGCAGATTTACTTAAAAAAGGAGCGCTATAACGATAATGAGAAGAGCTTTGCTGAGTGTTTCAGACAAAAGTAATTTGGTTGATTTCGCTAAACAATTAGTTGCCTTGGATTTTGAATTGATTTCCACCGGAGGTACCATGAAGGCCCTAGAGGCTGCGGGCGTACCCGTTCAAAGTGTCGAAACCATCACCCATTTTCCGGAAATGCTGGACGGCCGGGTCAAGACCTTGCATCCAGCGGTCCACGGTGGCTTGTTGGCCAAAAGAGATGATCCGGAACACATGGCCATGCTAGCCAAAGAGGGCATTCAACCCATCGATTTGGTCTGCGTGAACCTATATCCCTTCAAAGCGACCATTGAAAAACCAGACGTGACCCAGGCCCAAGCCATTGAAAATATTGACATTGGCGGCCCTTCCATGTTGCGCTCCGCGGCTAAAAACTACATATCTGTTTTACCCGTGGTGGATCCTAAAGACTATCCTGGTGTGATTAAAGCGTTACAACAGCAAACCGATACCCCAGCATATCGCCTGGGCTTAGCTGCCAAGGTCTTCCGGCATACCGCCGCTTATGACGCCTTGATCGCCCAATACTTCACCACGGAACCAGAACCTGAAAAATTGACCCTGACTTATGAAAAACGGCAAAGCTTGCGTTACGGTGAAAATTCCCATCAACAAGCCGCGTTTTACGTGGAACCTTTGGCCCAAAAGTATTCCTTAGCCAATGCCACCCAAGTCCACGGCAAAGAACTGTCCTATAACAACCTGCGGGATGCCAATGCGGCCTTGCAAATCATTTCAGATTTCAATGACCAACCCGCTGTTGTGGCTTTAAAACATATGAACCCCTGTGGCATTGGGGTGGCAGGCCAGTTAGTCGACGCTTGGCAAAAGGCCTATGAGTCGGATCCCATCTCGATTTTTGGGGGTATCATTGCCTTGAATCGGGAAGTAGACGCCGCTACGGCCACCGAAATGCATAAATTATTCTTAGAAATCATCATCGCCCCAAGTTTTTCCAGCGAAGCCTTAGCCATTTTGGAAAAGAAGAAGAACTTACGGCTGTTGACCTTGGACTTTGAGGGGGCCAAATCCGCCGCCGACCGGGAAATCACCGGAATCATGGGCGGGATTTTGATCCAATCTGGGGATCAAGTCACCGAAAGTGCTGCTGACTTTGAAGTGGTCAGCCAAAAACAGCCCACAGCTGAACAACTGAAGGCCTTAGCCTTTGGGCAAACCACTGTCAAACACGTGAAGAGCAACGCCATTGTAGTGACCACCGCCGACCGCACCCTAGGCATCGGCGCTGGGCAACAAAACCGGATCGATTCGGTGAAAATCGCCGTGGATAAAGCTGAAACTAAACCTCAATTTAAAGATGCGATTTTAGCCTCAGACGCCTTCTTCCCCATGGACGATAGCGTTGAATATGCGGCTCAACATGGCATTAGCGCCATCGTAGAACCGGGGGGCAGTATCAAAGATAAAGATTCCATCAAAAAAGCCGACGAACTGGGCGTGGCCCTAGTGTTCACCGGCGTACGGCATTTCAAACATTAGTTTGTGGAGGATATTATGGCAACAGTTTTAGTAATTGGTTCTGGCGGCCGGGAACACGCCATTAGCCAACAATTTCAAAAGAGTCCGCAAGTGGACACGGTTTATTGTGCCCCAGGCAACCCCGGGATGTCTTTGGATGGTATTCAAATTGTGGGGATCTCTGAAAACGACTTTGACAGCTTGATTCAGTTTGCCCAGGACAAACAAGTGGATCTCACTTTTGTGGGGCCCGAAGTCCCTTTGAGTAAGGGGATCGTGGATGCCTTCACCCAGGCTAATTTGGCGGTATTTGGCCCCAAACAGGCCAGCGCCCGACTGGAAGGCTCCAAGTCCTTTGCCAAAGATTTCATGAAACGCCATCACATTCCCACGGCCCAATCTGAAACTTTTACCCAGTTACAACCGGCTTTGGCCTATGTGACCCAACAAGAAGCGCCCATCGTCATCAAGGTGGATGGCTTGGCGGCGGGCAAGGGCGTGACCATTGCCCAAACGGTCGCTGAGGCCCAGTCGGTGTTGCGGGCGCTGTACGCCCACGATGCCCAACAGGTCGTGGTGATCGAGGATTATTTGGTGGGCCAGGAGTTTTCCTGCATGAGCTTCATCAACGGGGACTTGATCGTGCCCCTGCCTTTGTCCCAAGACCACAAGCGCCTGTTAGATGGGGATAAGGGGCCCAACACTGGCGGCATGGGGGCCTATAGTCCGCTGCCCCAGATGCCGGCGGATTTGAGCCAGCAGGCCTATGACCAAATCGTCATTCCCACGATTCAGGGGATGGTGGCCGATGGCTTGGCTTTTTCGGGTATTTTATATGCCGGTTTGATTTTGACTGATGCGGGGATCAAAGTGATCGAATACAACATGCGCTTGGGGGATCCGGAGACCCAGGTGTTGTTGCCCCGTTTGCAGAGCGATTTCTACACATTGATCACGGACCTGTTGGCAAAACGGCAGCCTGAAGTAACTTGGCGCCAAGGGGATTACACCTTGGGCGTGGTCGTTGGCGCTTCCGGGTATCCCAAACAGCCAATCAAAGGTATTGTTTTGCCAGACCTACAAAACCTCCCCGCCGCGATTCAGGTGACCTATGCGGGGGTTGAAGAAGTCGGCGGCCACTTGGTCAGCGCCGGGGGGCGGGTCTTTATGTTGACCACCACCCAGGCCAGTATTAAAGCCTGTCAAGCGGTGTTATATCCTGCTTTGACGGAAAATGTCGCTGAACCTTTTATTTATCGCCATGATATTGGCAGTAAAGCCTTATAAATACAACAAGAGACAGCCCTCTATTTTGGGGTTGTCTCTTTTTTGCAGAGCAATTGTTGGGCTGATCAAAAACCAGTAAAAAATAACCGCCTTAGCTCTGGACAGCTAGCGGTTACTATGAGTTAGTGAGAGTCTCCGTCTTAAACGGCTCTGAATGTGGGATGCCTTGCCGGGCGTCCTTTTATATGTGCACTATAACATGAATGATGTGTTTCGTCATGTTACAATCAAATGATAAATGTTGGCCTTATTCTAAAGACGATTTGACTGGTATTACATAAATGAATAGCGGGGGTTCATGGCGATGAAAAATCATAAAAAATTAATTAACCGAAATAAACGGGTATCAATCATCACAAGTGTGTTAAAACCACTGGATACAACAATTGAAGCAGCATTAGCTGACGTCAAAGCTGGTCGGACGACGCGATATGAAAGTTTTGAAGATTGGAAAGCGGCTGTTAAAAAATTATAAGTTTTTATGCACAACGAAAAATTAATAGTTGGTAGGAATTATTAAATTTGGAAGCACGCCAAAGTTAGGGGTTTCTTGATGTACAGATTACAGTGTACCTATTGCAAATCAAACACCTAGCTGGCCTAACAAAACAATGTAAGGTTATTTGTACAACGGCTGTTCATCAACCTTTGGCGCCACCAAAAAGACGGCCAGGGCATCTAAAGTGATGATCAAGGCCACGACACAGCCCATGATCAAGACCGCCCCTTGGTTGTTGGTGGTCGCTAGTCGATGCGCCGTGGTCAAGGGTGCAAGGAAATGACCTTGTAACGCTAGGGCGGTGATGCCCAGGGTCAACAACATGAGAAACTGGGCGAGAATACTGCCCAAGTAGACATTGCGGTATTTGACCATCAGCCGGTTTTGCTGGGCCCCGATGGGGAGTTGAAAGGCTGCGTGATTTAGCAAAATACTATTGGCGGTCCCCACAAAGCCAATGACGAATAAGCCCAGAGGCAACGTGAAGTGACTCACCAACAGCCAGCTGCCCAGCGTAAAACCTAAAAGCTGCAGGATCAAATCGGATAGGGGTTTTAACCACTTTTGCAGGGGCTTGCGCAGGACTTGCCCGGCTAAAAAGCCCAGGGCGTAATAGAGATAACCTAGGGGGATGGCCCATTTATTGTCAGGGTCGGCCACAAATAAGATGTACAACATGGCAAAGGTTTCCGTGGCGCCATTTAGAAACGAGGCTAAAATATGCCACCAGGGAAAGTGGATTTTAACTTGTTTTTTAAAGAGGATTCGTGCTAAAAAGGCGAAGAATCCCAGTAAGACGATGCCCAGAAATAACAGCGCCAGTTGATTGGCAAATTGGCGCACATCCCGCAGGCCCAAGACTAACAGGGTCAGCCAAACGAAGAGTTCAATATCGTTATTCGAACGACTGCCGGCCCGGGTCAGGGGATGTTGGTCTTGGCGGATAAAGTTGGGAAATTGCCGTAAAAGCCACAGGGCCAAACCTTGAAACAGGGCCAAGCCTAAAAAGGTCCAGCGCACCTGCCAGCGGCTGGTTAACACCATCAACCCCGCGGCTAACGCCACATAAAGAACACCGCTGATCAGTTCCACGGCACCGATATTCCAATGCCACGTTGTACGCTCCACATAATACACGGTCTGAAAGGCCACCAAGACCACACTGGCACTCAATCCCAATAGCAAAGCTGTGAGGTCGTCCACAACGGGGATGTTGGTCAACCCCAGCACAAGGGCCGCCAACAGCCCCACCCCTAAAGAAAGTTGGGTCAACTGATAGGCCGCGGTGACTTTGCCCAGGCCATTGATCAATAACAACCCGGTTTTATTGCCCGCGTAAAATAACAGTAGGGGAAAGGCCAACTGTAATGAATTGGTGGGGGTCACATAAGCAAACAACGCCAGAGGCAATAATTGCATCGAATTAGCCACGATAAAAACGATGCCTTGTCTGATTTTCATTTTAAAATCTAACGGATCATTAACCATGAACAAGCCTCCAAAGTGATAACTTTAGCTGCAGTATAAACCCCACTGCTAAAAGTGACCAGATAGGACAGTCACTTTTTGGCATACAAAGGCTGTTCGTTGACCTTGTCAGCCAGCAACATGACGGCAATGGCCCCCAAGGTAATGAGCACAGCCATGAGCCAGCCCATGGTCAAGACCACCCCATGGGTCAAGCCGGCAGTTTGCCCCTGATTGACCCTGGTCAACAGCGTCAGAAAATGCCCTTGGCGTTTTAGGGATACGATGCCAATCAAAAGTAACATGAGAAACTGTGCTAAAATACTGCCCAAATTGACATTGCGATATTTGACCATCAGGCGATTTTGCAGGTCGCCAGCAGGGGCGATAAAGGCGGCATGGCTCAGCAGAATACTATTGGCAGTGCCGATGAAGCCAATGATGAATAATCCCAAGGGCAAAGTCAGTGGGAAAACCAACAGCCAACTACCTAGGACGAATCCCAGCAGTTGAATGGTCAAATCGGATAAGGGTTTTAATAATTTTTGCAGCGGTCGCCGGAAAAATTGACCCCCTAAAAAGCCTAAACCATAGGCCGTGTAGCTGATGGGGATGAACCAGCTGGCCTTAGGATCCGTGGCAAACAGCAGGTACAACATGGCAAAAGTGCCCACGATCCCATTTAAAAAAGACGCCACGATATGCCACCAAGGCAAGCGGATGGTAATGCGTTGACGTAAAATAATCCGGGCTAAAAAAGTAAAGAAGCCCAAAAGGACGATGCCTAACAATAACAAGGCACCCCGAGTAGCAAACTGCCGCACATAGCGCAGGCTAAAGACCAATAGAGTCAGCCACATAAACAGTTCCAGGTCGTTTAAGGATTGACTGCCGGCCCGGGTCAGGGGTTGCTTGCCTTGATGGATGAAGTTAGGAAATCGGTGGAGTAACCATAAAGCTAGCCCTAAAAATAAGGCCAAGACTAAAAATGTCCAACGGCTATTGAAGCGGGACACCAACCACATCAACCCGGCCATGACCGCCACATACAGGGCGCCTCCCAGTAGCTCCACGTTGCCAATAAACCAATGCCAAACGGTGCGTTCCAGATAATATACCGTTTGAAAAGCCACTAACACTACACTGGCGCTTAAACCTAAAATCAAAGCGGCAATTTCATCAATAATGGGGATTGCCGTCAACCCCAACCCCAAAGCAGCACCAGTTCCCACCAGCAAGGCCAGTTGGGTCAAGCGGTAGGCATTGGTGACCTTGCCCAGGCCATTGATCAACAATAACCCCGTTTTACTGCCGGCATAAAATAACAGCAGTGGTAAAGCCAACATAAGGGAATCAGCCGGTTCAATAGCCGAAAACAAGGCCAAAGGAATCAACTGAATCGCATGGGCCACGAAAAAAACGATGCCCTGTCGAATTTTCATATGAAAATCTAACGGATCAATTGCCATGGGACAGTCCTCCATAAGTGCAAACTTTGTTATTAGCATAGCACCTTTAGGTAGAAATACCCTAGATTATGCGGTAGGCAATTGATGGGAAATCAAAAAAGCAACCATCCCGAAGATGATTGCTTAATGTGTCATAAGATATCTTGCCACATCGCTGTTGGCGTTGGATAGTGTTGCCGCTTTTCTGGATGGTCAGCTTCCTTGAAAGCCTGCAGGGTCTCAACTGGTAAACTTGTCGGTTTGAAGGGGAGGCCCTGATCTTTGACCATTTGGGTGATAAACATCGTGACGGCGCTACTCAAGTCAAGACCCATATTCTTAGCAACAGCTTGGCCAGCTTGTTTTAGCGCTGAATTAATTCTAATGCTTAAGCGCGTATCTTTTTGAGAAGCCATTTGATCCTCTCCTTCGAGGTGATTACATATCTTCCAACAACTCTTGCAGCTGGCGGACTTGGCGTTTAAGCTTGGTGCCAATATCGGTTTCAGCCACTGTTTTGCGGGCGAGTTCTTGTTCTACCACGTGTTTGGTGGAGACGATGTCACTGAGTTGTTCAATGGCTTTGGCCCGGGTGGTGAAGGGCTGCAGGGTGACTAGTTGCAGCCCGTAGGAATTATATAACAGGGTGTAACCGCCGATACCCGTGGTCTTTTGATAGGCCTTGGCAAACCCGCCGTCGATGACCAGCATCTTCCCATCGGCTAAAATCGGGGATTGGCCCTTTTTCACCGGGGTGTGACCATTGATCACATGGCCCGTGTTAGCATCGATGCCGAATTCCTTGAGGATATTTTCGATAAACCAAGCCTCGTGGCGTAACTTATAGTAACTATTGGTGACTTCCACATGGGTGGCTTTGTCTTCGATAAAATAACGTTCAAAGGTGGTCATAGCCCGTTTGCCAAACAATGGCGATTCCGGCCCAGTCCAGAGGTACCATAATAAGTCCGTGGACAAATCATCCCCGTTTTTAGACTTGAAATAACTCGTCCGGAGATTTTGCTCCAGGAGATCAAACAAAGCCTTACCCTTATAAACCTTGCCATTTAAGCGCAAGCCTTCCATCTCGCCCTTGGGATTCACCGGCACGCAGCCGTGGATCAAGAGATTGCCGTTGTAGGCTAAGTACATACTGCCCTTTTTCATGAAGAAATCCATATGTTTGTGGAGCTTTTCAGAATTGACGAAGGCTTGGGTCAACTGGTCGATGACGTCTTGTTCCTCCGGTAGCAGGGTGTAAGGGTCTTTGGGGTCAACGGTTTGGAAACAGCCGTTAATGATGGGATAAGTTTTACCATCTAAGGTAATGGACTGGCGGTCATCACTGAGTTTGTCCAGCAATTTGCGTTGGCTCATCTTGAATTCAGGGCGGCGGTCAATGGCTTGCCCCTCCAATTTGAATTGAATGATGGCAATGGCCTGGTGAATTTTAGTGAGCTGGGTGAGTTCAGCACCCACGGGCCGGCGATCTTCGTGCATGATCTTCGGGGCAAACCCGGGGTTATCCTGGTAATATTTCTCGGCCAATAAGGACAGGTGGCGCAGGTTGATGCCATAAGCATCTTCAACGATAGATAGATTATTATACCTAGCACAGATCCGCAATAAGTTGGCCACGCATAAACTGGAGCCAGCGGCGCCCCCCAGCCAAAGAATGTCGTGGTTACCCCATTGCAGGTCCACAGAATGGTGGCGCATCAGGCGATCCATGATTTTATCCGGTGCCGGACCCCGGTCGTAAATGTCCCCCACCACATGCAAATGGTCCACCACCAGGCGTTGAATGGTGTGGCATAAGGCGATGATGAACTGGTCGGCGGTTTTCAGGCCAATGATATCATCGGTGATTTGGGCGTAATATTTATGTTTATCCTCGGTGCTAAAGTCCCCGTAGAGTAGCTCCTCGGTGATGTAAACGAACTCAGGGGCCATAGCTTTGCGGACTTTAGAGCGGGTGTATTTGGTGGCGCAATATTTCAACATGTCCAGCAAATCTTCGAAAGTATCCAGATACCATTGTTTCAAATCATCTGGATCATCAAAGCTGTTTTTAATGATGCGGACCCGTTCGGTGGGGTAGTAAATCAAAAAAGCAAATTGCTTTTGGGTTTTGGGGGTCATTTTCCCATTAAACAGGTCTTGGATCTTGATGGTGATGTTCCCAGAGGCATTTCTGAGAATATGATCAAAGGCGGCGAATTCGCCGTGAATGTCGCTCATGAAAGCTTCCGTACTTTTTGGAAGATTCAAAATAGCTTCTAGGTTGATAATTTCCGTGGTGACAGCTTCTCTGGTGGGGTACTTCTCCTGAAGTAACTCTCTTTCAAGTTCTTGCGTGATGAACACATCCTTTTCCAGTGATGGCTACATTATAACAATAATATTGTGAAATGATAAGGCTTACATCTACTTTTAAAGCATACTCTAATAACTGCTATGGCAACCATGACTAGATTAGACCAATTTTGTGATTTTTTAGCTTATTCTCATAAAGGTCTCATTCATGGTACAATGAATCCAATCTGTATTGCAAATTGAATTGCAAAAATTTGATCTCAGGAGTTGACCACTATGGAGTATGTAACTGCCGGGGAATCCCACGGGCCCATGTTAACGGCCGTAATCTCAGGGATGCCCGCCAACTTAAAGCTTGATATTGACCAAATCAATCAAGATATGCTGCGGCGCAAACAGGGTTACGGCCGCGGTGCCCGGCAAAAAATTGAAACTGACCAGGTGGAAATCACCGCCGGGGTGCGCCATCAATTGACCTTGGGCTCGCCCATCACCATTCAGCTGCCTAATAAGGATTATGCCCATTGGCAGGGGATCATGTCCCCCACCGAAGCTGCCACAGCCGCTAATTCCGTGCGCCAAGTCACTAAACCTAGACCTGGACACGCGGACTTAGTGGGGGGGATGAAATATCAGCACCAAGACCTGCGTAATGTCTTAGAGCGCTCCAGTGCCCGGGAAACCGCCATGCGGGTAGCCGTGGGCAGTGTAGCCAAGCAATTCTTAAGGGAATTGGGCATTGATGTTTTAGGCTTTGTGAAACAATTAGGCCCGATTGCGGCGGATACCAACAAGTTAAATGACTTTGAAGATCTAGCAGCGTTGCGGGCGGTGACGGAAAAAAGTGAGGTCCGGACCTTTGATCCCGCTGCGGAGACCCAAATCAAAACGGCCATTGATGCCGCCAAAAAAGCTGGGGATACCCTGGGGGGCATTGTGGAAGTCATCGCCACGGGGCTGCCGGCAGGATTGGGCAGTTATGTCAGTGCAGACCGGAAATTAGACGGCCGCTTGGCCCAAGCTATCGTGGCCATCAACGCCTTTAAAGGGGTGGCCTTTGGGGATGGCTTTGAACTAGCCGCCCATCCCGGTAGTGAAGACATGGACGAAATTTTTTATGATAAAAATAAAGGCTTTTACCGGCAAACCGACCACTTGGGTGGCTTTGAAGGGGGGATGACCAACGGCCAACCCGTTGTGATCTCTGCGGTGATGAAACCCATCCCCACCCTTTATAAACCCCTGCAAAGTGTGGACATCCACAGCAAAGCCCCTTACAAGGCCAATGTGGAACGCTCCGATACCACGGCCGTGCCCGCTGCGGCGGTGGTGGCTGAAGCTATGGTGGCCATCACCTTGGCCCAGGCGGTTTTAGAGACCTTTGACGCCAGTGCCATGGGTCGGTTAAAGACCCAATTGGCCGCGTACCGTGACGAATTAAAACATTACTAGGAGTGTACACATAAACTATGGATAAAACATTACAAACCGGCCCGGTTCAGCTGCAAGGCACGTGTTTGGTACCGGGGGACAAGAGTATTTCCCACCGGGCCATCATGTTCGGGGCCATGGCTAAGGGTCAAACCACCGCCAAGCACTTCCTTTTTTCAGAAGATTGTCTGCACACCATTGGAGCTTTTAAAGCCTTAGGGGTCAACATTCAGACCACCGCCGATAGCGTCACCATTGACGGGGTGGGGCTGGACGGGTTAAAACCGCCTAAGGGGCCTTTGGATATGGGCAACTCCGGGACTTCCACTCGCTTGTTGCTGGGATTGTTGAGTCGCCAGGCCTTTGATATGGACTTTATCGGGGATGCGTCCTTGAGCAAGCGCCCCATGGGTCGGGTGTTAGATCCTTTGGCCAGCATGGGGGCCAAGTTTACGGCCACAGATGGCCATTTGCCGGTGGCAGTTGCCGCCAACGCCCGTTTAAAACCTTTAGACTATCACATTCCCGTGGCCAGTGCTCAGGTGAAAAGTGCCTTGATTTTTGCGGCCCTGCAAGCCGATGGCGTTAGTCATTTAACGGAGAAATTAGCCACGCGAGACCATACCGAGCGCATGTTGCGCTACTTTGGCGGGGATTTGACCACTGAGGGCTTGACCTTGACGGTGACGCCTAAGCAACAGCTCACCGGCCAAGCCTTGACGGTACCCGGGGATCCCTCTTCGGCGGCTTTCTTCATTGCGGCGGCTACTTTATTGGCCGGCAGTGACGTGTTGTTGCCTAATGTAGGCTTGAACACCACCCGGATTGGTTTTTTAAATATCATCGGCCAAATGAACGGGGCTATCAGTGTGGAAAAGATGACTGAAGGCTTTGAACCCACTGGCGACTTGCGGGTAAAGCACGCCGAATTAACCGGCGTCACCATCACCAAAGAAGCCATTCCCGCGGTGATTGACGAACTACCGTTAGTGGCCCTGTGTGCCACCCAAGCCCAGGGGGTCACCACAATTTCTGGGGCTGAGGAGCTGCGGGTCAAAGAAACCGACCGGATCAGCACCATCACCCAAGAATTGCGAAAAATGGGGGCCAATATTGAAGAAAAGCCTGACGGCATGATCATCACCGGCCCCACACCACTGCACGCGGTGGACACCAACTTAGACAGCCATGGGGACCATCGGATTGCCATGATGTTGATGGTGGCAGCCTTGCTGAGTCAAGATCACTTTAAGTTACAAAACGCCGATGCGGTGAACGTATCTTATCCGAAGTTTTATGAGGATTTGTTAAGTCTAATGCGATAGGATCAAATGTTAGTTCAATCCAAAAACAAGCGTTATCCCAGTCAAAGAACTGGGGTAACGCTTGTTTTAGCTTGCCTGGAATGATTAAAAAATATTCGAAAAAATGGAATGTTGTGTTTATACTGGATTTCGTAATAGGTGATAATTAGCGGCTTTAAACGGTTTATCAGAACTTAACTTCAATGATACCTAATTCGACAGCTTTTACAATTGTGGAAACCACACTATTTGTTTTTAATTTTTCATTAATTGCGTAAATATGGTTCCTTACCGTTCTTTCAGAAATACTTAATTCAGTCGCAATAGCGGTCTGTTTGACGCCTTGGGCAAGGTATTGCAGAATTTCTTTTTCTCGATCAGTTATTTTATGAGACTCAATATTTGTTGGAAAAATCAACTTGTCTTCATACACAACTTTTTTTAAATTTGCTACTAATTCATCCACTGCAATATCCTTGTTCAAAAAGCCGTGAGCACCTAATTTCATGGCAATATTTTGGTATTCGATTAAGTTGAATCCAGATAGGAACACAAGTTTCACTGAATAAAGTTGTAAGATACGTTTTCCTAAATCTAGGCCATTTTCACCCTTTAAATGAATGTCCATTAAAACTAGTGCTGGTTTAAAGGTATCCAGTGTATGAAAGATATCCGCTGTATTTGCTAAGTATTTAAACGCTGAGATCTCTGGGAAGTTTTTAAACGTGAGTTCCAGACTTTTGCCTATAAGCTGATGATCATCTATCAGCAATATTCTCACGGAATTCAGCTCCTCTCTGAGTGTTAACGGGAATGACAATGCTAAAAGCGGTACCATTTTTTTTGATAGTATTTTTTCCGATTTTAAAAGAGCCATTCAGCCAGCTTACTTCATTCTTGATGGATAATAGGCCAATGTGGCCCTTGGCTTGAATCAAATTCTGTTCAAGCAAGATGGCATCATCCATGCCCACACCGTTATCTTGCACGGTGATGGTAACGTAGGTACTATCAATGACAATGGTCGTTCTGCCAATGGTAGCCTGGGCGTGTTTGCCAATGTTTTCGTTCAATTCTTTGATAATTCTGTAGACCGGTGCCACGAATAAATCAGGGATAGGATTGCTTTGATAGACAGGTAGAGATAGTTGGAAGTCCGTCTCTGGATACCTTTGATTTAAATGATTCATTAAAATTTGAATATTCTCTTCAAAGGATAGGTGATAGAGCGTGGAGGGCGAGGTATCGAATATCTCAAGGCGAATAGAGTCTATTAGTTTTGTGATCTCTGAGTCAATCAGCTCTAATACTACTTTATCCCCCTGCAAGTTAGAGGTAAGGGTGCGCAGGGCAATTATTGGTTGCAGCACGGTGTCATGCAAGTAATTGATATGCTTATTTTTTTCTTGTTGGATGCTACTAAAGAGCTTCATTTGCAAAATCTTGGAATTTTTAACGGTGGGCCTTATGTATTTCTGGTCCGTTAGATGCATTAATTTAGCAAATTTCAAAATATTGCTGTATTGGGTGATGAATGCTTCAAGTTTGTTTAAATCAAGAGTTTCCGTTGTTCTGAAGCATACAAAAATTTGTTCTGGAGGTTGAAACATGGGAATGAAGTAATATAGCTCACCATTTATCGTGACTAGTTGCCGGGCAGAATGCTTTGATTTTATCAGCTGCTTGGCTGTCTTTAGGATATTTTGGCCACTTTGACAGAAAATAAAAGGTGAACCATTATCTGCCATCAAGACAAGCACCGTTTCAGAATGGGTTTCCTTTTGGATGACGTTTAAAACGAGATCCGACAAGCTATTGAAAAAATTGGAGTAGTTGATCTGATTTAAAATTTCAATCTTTTCATTAGTTTGAGATTGAATGCTCTTCTTGACCTTTGATCTGTTGAAGATAATTGCTAAATAGTTTATGGCTAATGAAATAGAACACATGAAAACAAAAAAAGTGGTAATCAATATTCCCTTAAAGAACTGTATATTCAGGAATTGAAGGAACATAAACAAGGGGATGCTTATTAAGAATAACAACAAATAGATGATTGATAATCTTGACAGCGGCGTTAATTGATTCTGAACGAAGAAAACCACAACATACGTTGGGAATAACATAATTAGCAGTAATGCGTTTCTTGAGTCAATTAGTACGAATGGAGATACCAAGAAAATTAAACGATTCATGATAAATGGTATGAATGAAAAAAACAATGTAATGGTTAAAATTTTTAAATCTCGACCATTATAAAAACGCGTGCGTTGCCGATAGATCGTCCAAATACAGACGACCACAGTTACTAACAAAAGAAACGCAAGATGAAAATCCGGATAAAATCGCATAGTGAAAGTGGAAAAGGCATAAGTGGCAACAACTGCCAAAATGAGGTTGCTGTTGCGAAATAACCGATAATCATTTGACTGAGTAAATTTGAACAAAAATAAGTACAACAAATTTGGACAAGTACATAGCAAAACTAAGGCAAAGAAGTTCAATGGGCCAACGCCTGAATAAATGAAAAGAAAGATTAACGCAATCACTGAGGATAAGTATGAAAAGAAGCGGGATGAAGCATTTTTTGGTGATTTAAAAAAAATAAAGCTCCCAGATAGCAAAGTATAAATGCTGATTAAAAAATATTGCCAGTTGGGAGCCGTACCAGAGGTGAACATCAAAACTGTGGAACCGATTACAATTAACCATGAAAAAAGCAAAACTAATGGTGCTTTTTTAATCAAATTTGTACCCCCTCTCGAATGTAGTCGATGATCTGGGCAACGGCTAACTTTTTATAATCAAATACGTTGCGCAGTATTTGAAAGGCTTTTTCTGCATAAAGGGTTGAAACATTTAATGAATATTCAAGTGCACCACTGTTTTTGATGTATTCAGCCAATAAAATCAGAGAAGAAGAATCTTGTTTGTGGTGATTGATAATATCGGTAATAAGGGTGTTGTTTTCCCGATTAGCATATTCTGTAGCTTTTATGATGGGCAGGGTTTCTTTAAATTGTTTAATATCAGCCTTTGCAATATTGATAGAGTCTATGGCGTCGTCTAAAATTTGGAACGCATTACCCAAATTTTCAGCAAAGGAATGCCATATGCCTGGAAGGGTGGGGCAAGCAATATAACAGGTTAATTGGATTAAACCAGTGGATTTTTTCAACATTTTAGAAAAATAATCTTCGATAGTGGAGAACTTTGTCAAACTAGAATAGAAATCAAAGGTCTCTCCCTCAATTGACAGATTAAGGAATTGAAGAATTTGAGCAAAATCTAATGTCGATTGAGTTAGCCCATACAGCCTCTGGAGGGTATTGAAAAGCAAAGAAAGGTTGTTTATGAGGAGCTCATTTGTTGGTAGGTTTTCTTTGTTATCTGAGTCGATAATATCATCCATGAGATTGCTTACAGAAAACAATACTTCTATTGTTACTGCTAAATCAAACTTATTTTTATTATAATCCGTATCTGATAAAGAATTTATTAGCAGGAAAAGAACACCTAAAGAAACTGACTCATTACAATTGTGCAGTAATCTAGCTTGAAATAAGTCAACGAAGGCAGATGAGTAATTATCTCTCATCCCGTCAATATATTTTTGAGTAGTTTTGGCGTATTCTTTTCTTACAGAATTAGATAAATTTTGCTTGTTTGCCAATGGATTTTACCCAAGTATCTTGTGCGACCGTCACTAATTGCTCTACGTTATCCGTGTTAAATGAATAACTTTTGGAATTTCTTTCTTCAATAATTTTTTTTTCGATTGCTTCCATTTGCTGCTTGACATCTTGATCCAAAATAGTACCTCCTTAGTTTTTCTAATGATGTTTTAAGACTATCATTATAGGAGTGCTTTGTCGAGAGCTTTAAACCTGAAATATTCATTTGAGATTTGAGTTGCGTTTATTGAACCGGTATCAGTATGTGTAAAAGTTGTAATATCTTTCAAGTTCACAATAAAAGGACCATTATTTTTAAAAATTTTGAAGTGACGGGGTGACTGAGTTGCTTGTCCCAGATAATTTAAGAACTGGTGTAACTAAACATACCAGCAAAGGTAAAGTTCTTAACAGCACTTACCGGGAATTGCCAGAGCATTATGGTATGGTGGTCTTACCCACCAGAGTTAAAAAGCCAAAGAATAAGCCATCAGTCGAAGGCGTTGTCGGTTTTTACCAAGACGGTCGCACTGCTTTTCACCAAAAGCTTCTAGGATTAACTTGGGCAATTTTCCACGATATGCCAGATAAACCACAAACTATTCCTCGACTCTTCACCGGAAATTCTTTTGGAGTGGTCAGAAAGTACCGATCCCAAGATTTTCAAAGTCGTTGAACCATTGCTTAAAATTGCAACTGTTGAAAAACAAGCTATCAAAGCAATCATTCGGCTAAAGAATCAACGGACAAGTACTTGGTAAGAATCTACGCCGAAGGTGGTAAGATAGTTCGTCGAAGCGGTAACTTTTGAGTGCCACCTTCGGAAGTAGAGGTCCCGCTACTTACTGTATGTATATAAAATGATGCGGTCTTTTTATAACGCTGATTATATTTGATGATCACAATGAAGTTTCCTAATTGCCGGTTTTACTCATGGTCTCAAAAGAAAATAGCCTGTATCATTGGTGTAACGAAACAAATAGGAGGGATTTCCTTGGAAATCAACATCGGTTTGGGCTATAAGAAACGCACACTTATCAAAACGTTTCATTCTCACTGGCTGAAAAGGGCATTGTTTCTTTCATCGGTGACAATGGAAGCGGCAAATCAACATTATATAAGACGTTGCTTGGAATTATCCCACCAGTTCAGGGGAGTGTTCCTGAGAAACTTACAAAAAAAGCAGCAGTGGTTTCTGACTATGCTCAGTTACCTCAAGAAATATATGTGCGAGATTTGTTAATACTCTTGGGTGATACACGTAATGCATTCGTCAAAAAAATTATTTAGAAATTCATCAGTTTGTATGGACTTTTTCACTGACATCGCAACAATTCTTCAGTGATAAACAATTGCGCATGCAGAAATGGATGGTGATAGTTTTATGTCTG
This sequence comes from Lactobacillus sp., assembly GCA_022484695.1. Taxonomy (GTDB): domain Bacteria; phylum Bacillota; class Bacilli; order Lactobacillales; family Lactobacillaceae; genus Agrilactobacillus. Next base: position 71,743 of record JAKVKU010000001.1, on the reverse strand, counting down.
GAACAATTGGATCTTTAAAATCTATATTTCTAAGTTCTGGCAAGGAACGTTCTGAGCTTGCCAGCGCATCTATTCTTAAAATCAATAAAACGTGTGTTGTTGCAACAGCCGCCCATTGTGTTTACGATCCGTTTACGACATCTATTCCTATCAAAGTTCAGTTTATGCCTTGGACCCTTTCTAAACATTTTGATATTCCAGTTGAATTGTCACGCGTTTTTGTTTTGCAAAAATGGATCACAACAAAAGATTTGAAATACGATTTTGCGTTTATGATACCTTCCATCGAATGTTGTGACAGATTAGATAAATACGACGGTTACTTACCAGATTTTAATCAACCATTAGAACAAAGTGTTAGTGTGACTGGATTTGAAAACGGATTATTCTATAGGAATAAATATCGTAATTCACAAGGAGTGCAGAAAACAAATTTCTTCAAGAATACTGGGCTCGTTGGTATCAGTTCCAAATTTAAGACAGGAATGTCTGGAGGATCTTGGATTGTAGAGCCTAAACTCCAAATTGGGGTTACTTCTGCGACTATTAAGGGATTCAGAAATGTTCTCTGGTCCGCTTTATGGGGTAGGGATGCACAACAATTATTCAATGCAGCTAGATTTAATGACCTAAAAAATGAAAACGTATTTACTTATTCCTTGGGAGACTAGAAAGGGGGTGAGTAAAATGAAGAAAGTATTAAAACTTCAACATATTGCTACTGATACGTCAGTAACACTTCGCAAAGCTTCAAGTCTAAGTGTTAACTGTAAAGTTTTAAGTACCATCAGCTTAGCAATTTGCTAATTTGTTATCTTCAACGGTTGAATGTGATAACAAAATTTTTACATCTAAAAGAGGCAGAGGCGATTAATAATGCCTTTGCCTTTTATACTAAGAAAGATTGAAGTGTAAGCTTAGAAAGTCTAGCGTTAATCTATTGGTAAGTTAGATAAATAAATATGTCGGGGGTGACCAACATATTTTACAAATTAGTAAATAAGAAAAAGTTCTTTGTGGCTATCGTATTGACTGTGATTTATTCATTTAATGGAGTAGTCCTTTCGGCAATTATTGTGAATGCCGGGAAATTTACAGATAAATCGACTATTCAAGATATTACTATATTTGGAGTTGTCAGTCTGAGCGCATGGGCTCTAATATATTTAGCTAACTTTTTATTGACTAGGACGGAAGCTGATATTATTAGAGAAATAAATATTGAAGTTCGACAAAAATATTTCTGGCATGAATTTCAAAAGACATATGAACACAAACAAAGCTCAGATGTTATCTCGAGATTGAATAATGATATCAAGCTAATAGAAGGTAATTACTTTCAGCAAGAGTTTGCTTTGATTACAAATATTTTATTAGTTATCACATCACTATTATATATGCTCTACCTGAACGTAGTTGTATCGCTTATTTTTATATTTTTTTCTTTTTTGCCAATGATCGTTCCGAAGATATTTTCAAAAAGACTTCGAAACTCAACAAATGATTGGTCAAATAGAAATGAAGATTATACAAAAAACATTCAAGAAACTCTGCAAGGCTCAAATGTTCTTAAAACATACCAAGTTTTAAAGCTAACCTTCGCCAGGATATTTGAAAGTACAAAGGGATTAGAACTAGCTTATTTTAAACTTAATGTTAATCAAGGACTAGCCCAACTTATGGCTGCTTTATTTTCGGGAATTAGCTTTATTGCTCCCTTCATTATTGGATGTTATTTGATTACTGTGACAGGCTCTTTGAATATAAGTGTCTTAATAGCACTATTTCTTGCAAATGATCGAGTTGTAGGGCCGCTTCGGGAAGTTGCATCAAGTATTAGTGTGATCAATTCGACTCAAGAGTTAAGAAAAAGGATATTTATTGAAGATGGTGCACAAGGGCCGGATGATCCATCAAGTGGTGAGTTAATTTCGAAGTTGGTGGTTGAAGATGTTTCTTACCAAGTAAACGATAGCTTGATATTACACTTGAATCGATCATTTTTAAATACTGACAAAGTTTTAATTATTGGAGAATCTGGTTCAGGAAAAACAACAATTTTGAATCTATTAAGAGAAGTCCTAAAACCGGATAAAGGGATAGTTTATGCTTTAAATAAATCTGGAAACAGGATAAAAAATATATCCTCTGAAACAGCGTATATAAGTCAAGTTCCATTTATCTTTAATGCAACGTTACGGGATAATATTACTCTGTTCGATTCACAATATTTAGATACAGAATTGGTCGATGTTTTAAAAACGCTGTCTTTGTATCAGGAACTTGGCGGTGAAAAGGCGTTAGATCTAGAATGTGGTGAAGGTGGTAGCAATTTATCGGGTGGTCAAAGGCAACGAATAGAAATTGCAAGGGCAATTTTACGAAAACGTCAATTTTATTTAGCTGACGAAGTAACTGCAAATTTAGATCAAGATAACTCGAAATTGATCAGAGATATTCTATTTTCCCTTAAAGTCCCTTTAATTGAAGTTGCCCATCATTATGACGTCAATGATGAAAGGTATACACAAATCTTAAGGGTAAACAAGGGAGAACTAGAAAAGTGGAGGTAATGATATGGAGACTAGGAAAAGATTTTCAAATATATGGTTTGAAATTGTTCTAAGCGGTTTTTTTGCGATTCTCATGACTGTTTTACCTTCTCTACATCCTATTGGGATAAATGCGAATCGGTTTTTTTCAGTTGGTTTTTTCATAGTATTAGCTAGTTTTATGATTGTTGTTGGGATACAGTCGATTATTGCCCATTTTTCAAAACGCATTGCAATAATCTATGGCATAGTATTTTCAATATTTATTGTATTGAGTTTTTTGTTACTTAGTTTGATATACTTCCTTTCAAATGATGCAACCCCACTATTAGTCAAATTAAGTATCGGGGTTGGCACGGTTGCTTCAACTTTACCATTATATCTTTATGTAAAGCATTTTCGCGAATTATAGGTAAAGTTGTGGTAGCAGTAACACCGACTAGCGCTGATGCTGAATAAATTGCGATTCGATTTTTACGGTCCGGTTAGCCCCAGCAATCAGCAAGTCAGCGGCGGTTTGCCCCAGTTGGGTGATGTGGTGGTCTACGGTGGCCAGGTTCAGTAATTCCCCAGAGACTTGCCGGTCTTGGCCAATTAACTGCGGACAAGGTAGGTTTTGATCTGCGAAGTAACGGCTAACACCGGCGGCCACATCATCGCTACTGGCTAAAATCAAATCAACAGGCTGACTTTGAAAATAAGCAGCTAGGCGGTACCCATCGTGATAAGAGGTGCCGCCTATTTTAATGTACTTTGAGTCAGGGGCTTGGCCGAAGACACTGGTGTAAGCGGTGATGGTGGCTTGACTGGTGGCACTGACAGCTGCTGAACGGCCGAAAATCAGACCAATGCGGGTTTGCTGTCGGGACTTTGCCCAACAAAAAGCCTGGGCATAAGAAGCTAAACGGGTGGCATAAACTGCCGGTAGCCGGGATGTTCCAGGATCGTGGCAGATGATGATACGGCCATAGGGCAGGTAAGTTTCAATTTCAGCCAAGGGCAATTCGTGAGAGACAAAAATCAAACCGTCAAAAGTCTGTTGCCGCAGCAGTTCCAAGTAACGTCGCTCGGTGGCCACGGCGTAACTAGAGGGCAATAGTTCCACCCGATACTGGTGCTTGAAAGCAACCTCAGCAGCGCCCCGCACAAATTCATTGTAAAAAGATTGGGCAATATCTGGCACAACGATGCCAAAGGTGGCTGTTTGACCGTCGCTTAAGGAGCGAGCAATGCGATTGGGCACGTAATTATAAGCTTTGATGGTTTTTAAAATGGCTTCACGGGCTGGCTCTGAGACGTATTTCTTATGGTTCAAGACCCTAGAAACAGTTCCCACAGAATAACCACTGGCCTTGGCAATATCATGGATATTGGTCATAAACGCACATCCCCCTCACGATTTAAGTTAATAATACCATTGGTTTGAGTATAGAATATTGAACGCGTTCCAGGTCAAATGAAAATGTGGGAAATACCTTGACCCTGGAAGATAACAGTGTTATCTTAATCTCGTAGATAACACTGTTATCCAAACGGAGGCGATTAAAATCAACGTAAATCAAACGAAAGCAAAGATTATTGCAGCAACGATTACAGCTATTGACAACCAGGGTTATCAAGACATTTCCTTACGCCAATTAGCGCAAAAATTAGGTTTAACCACGGGGGCAGTGTATAAGCATTTTGCCAACAAAGACGACTTGTTTTTTACCGTGGCCCAACAACTCTCAAATGACCTTTATCAAACGATTGCCCCTCAAGTCCAGGCCGATATGAAGACCCCTAAACAAGCCTTGGTGACGCTGGGCGTGGCCTTGATTCAAGCCTTTGAAACAGCTGGCAATAAGATGGACTTTTTGTTCTTCAATCCCAGCATTACTGCCGTTTACCAACCCGGGGCATCCCCCAAGGACTTTCCCTTGTTAGCCTTGACCAAGGATGTCATTGCCAAAATCGCCCAGGCTTATCCAGCTATTGAGCCAGAGACGTTATTCATCAAAGTTTGGGCCTTTTTGCAGGGCTATGCCATGCTAGTCCGGCACAATGTGGTCGCCATTGATGAAAATTTAATGATTCAGACAATTAACGATATGATTGGAGTTGAAGCAAAATGACAGCAACTACAAAGTCCATCTTGATTGTGTACGCCCATCCTTATAGCGGCAGCTTTAACCACGCCGTTTTAGAAACCATTACCCAGAATTTAACCCGGCAGAAGCAAGCCTACACGGTCATCGACTTGTATCAAGACCAATTTAAACCGGTTTACGACGCCGAAGAATTACGGCTATTCCACACCGGACAAACCCACGATCCATTAGTGACCAAGTACTTAGCCCTGCTAAAAAATGCCGGTGAGATTATTTTTGTAACGCCAATTTGGTGGAATGCCCTGCCCGCTATGTTAAAGGGCTTTATTGACAAGGTCATGAAAGAAGGCGAGGACTTGACCCATACCGTGACCAAGACTGGGGTCAAAGGCTGCCTGACCAATTTGAAGCAGGCCTACGTTTTTACCACCTCCACCTCGCCGACACTTTATTTCAAGTTAATGTCGGGCAATAGTATTCAAAAGATTTTTATCAATAAGACGCTGAAACAACTGGGCATTAAAAAGGCCAAATGGGTCAATTTTGGCGGTATCACGAATTCTACGGTTCAACAGAGGCAAAGGTTTTTGAGCCGGTGTAATGAATTACAATTTACCCACTAAAATAACGCACTCTCCCAAACTCGGGGAAGTGCGTTATTTTTTGAACCTATTTAGTCTGCTCTTCCTGACGGCCAAAACCTTTGCGGGTGGCCCGGATGGCAAAGGCTAAGATGACGGCATCTAGGGCGTATAGGATAATTGAGCCCCAGAAGTGACCAACGATGGGGTCCCAGATCAACGGCCAAAAGACTTGATAGACCCAAAGGCCGGCCACTAAGACGCCCCATAAAATATTGAGCCAAACATGCTTGGACATAATGAACCCCCCTTAATAGGTCATAGGTGATGCGGGTGTGTTATAGAATTTATTGATCAAGTGGTAAGAATAGCCCTGGACGATGACCATCAGCGGGACAGCAAAGCCCATTAGCCAAGCCGCCCATAGTAAGGATTCCCGACCACTAGCCGCCATGGGGGCGGTTAGATTAGGGCCGGTGGTACTGATGATGAGATTTGGGAAGATCCCCACGAAGATGGTCAAGGCGAAGGCCCCCATGACCACCGCGGCCAGCCAGAAGTTGGCCTTTGGATGTTTGGTCAAGACTAAAGTTTGTACCACTAAAGCGGCCACCATGACGATCAATAAGATGGTGACACCTGCCGGTCGATTGCCAAAGAAGTTAGTTTTGAAGGGTAGCAGGATAATAAACAGTACCGCCAGTGGGTAAATAATGATGTTCACGATCCGTAAAATTGGCTGTAATTTCGCCACTAATGGGGCGCTGACTTTTTTTATGACTCGACTTAAGCCGATATTGATACTTAAGACCACGGCCAAAATCCCCCCTAATAAGGAGAATAAGGTGACCACATCTGAGAAGCCGGCGTAGACAAAGCCGTCTTTCATGGGCACACCACTGACCATGGAGCTTAAGATGATGCCAAATAAGAAGGGTGGCAACAAACTACCTAAGAACAAGCCCCAATCCCAAAAGCGATTGTAGAAGGTCTTTTTCCAGGCGTTGCGGTAGTCAAAGGCCACGCCTCTTAGGATGAAGAAGAACAAGATACCAATGAAAAACAGGTAGTAGCCGGATTCTAAGGCGGCATACCAGCCGGGGAAGGTGCCAAACATGAGGGCTAAGCCGGCCACGATCCAGGTTTCATTGCCACCCCACACGGGTTCAGATGTTTTGACGATTTCATTGCGATCTTGTTGGTCCTTCACAAAGGCGGTGGCGATACCGGCCCCAAAGTCGGTACCGTTCATGACGAAGAACAACATGGTTTCCACGGCAATGACTGCCATGAAGATAACTTGTAAATGGGTAACGTTAGTCATGGTTGAAGGCCTCCTTTGCAAATGGATCGCTATTGACCCGTACTTTGTCCTCGGGGTATTCGTCTTCTAGATCTGGCAAACCCCGTTTCAAAACCTTGTGGCTGGCCACGATCATGGTGGTGATCAACACGATATCGGCGATGGCAAATAAGGTGAAGGAAGTCACCACTTCTGGTAGCGTGACATTTGGGGAAACGCTATCATATTGGGTCAACAAACCGTAGACCACAAACGGATAACGGCCCACTTCAGCTACCACCCAACCGGACGTGGTGGTGATATAAGGGAACCACATGATGATGCCTAACGTCCGCAGCGTCTTGCGGTGTTCCTCGATACCCTTGTTCTTCCGATGCAACATGATGGTTGCTAGGGCGGCGAAAATCGTGAAGAAGTAGCCAGCGTAAACCATCCAGCGCATGGTCCAAAATAGCAGGTTAACCGGTGGATAGTATTGCATTTGGCCATCGTAGGATTTCGCTACCGTCTTATCAAAGCGCAAGTGATAAGCCTTGGTGATTTGGTTTAACCCGGGCATGGTACCGGTGAATTTCCCGGTGGCATAGTAGCTGCCCATGGCCGGGATATCCAGGGATTTGGCGGAGTGGTTGGACTCATCGATCAAAGCAGCCGCGGCCCAAGGTGCCCCTTTTTGGGCATTACCAATGGCATCGTAGCGGGCTTCAATGGCGGCAAATTTCACGGGTTGAACCGGTCCGGAAACAGCCCCCTGGTCGTCCCCTTGTAGAGGTTGGATAATGACAGCGGGCAGGGCAATCAATAGGCCAATTTGAATGGCCACTTTGAAGGCTTTCACGTCCCGTTTGTGGAGAATCTGCCAAGCCGAAATCCCAGCCGTCAAGAGCCCGCCCACGATCATGGTGGCGAATAAAACGTGGAGGGCTTCCGGCCGGTACTGAGGATTTTGCAACAAACTAATGAGACTGTTCAAACGGGCATGGTTGCCATCCATGTGGTAGCCATAAGGCAGTTGCATGAAGGCGTTGATGGAAATGATCCACACAATGGAGAATAAGGAGGCAAATAAAATGGCGGCCCCAAACCAAGCGTGGACTCTCTTATTGAGTTTGCCCCAAGTGAAGCGCCACATGCCGATCAAGGTGGATTCAATGAAGAAGGCCATCATGCTTTCAATGACCAAGGGCACCCCGGCAATATCCCCCATTAACCGGGAGAAAGCCGACCAGTTCAGCCCAAATTGCATTTCCATAATGATCCCAGTGACCACACCAGTGGCGAAACTCAAGAAATAAATTTTACTGAAAAATAGCGTTAAGCGGCCATACTTTTCCGTATCCCCATGGCCATAAGCATAGAGGAATTCAAAAATTAAGGTGGCGGTCAAGATCCCAATAGACGTCGGAACAAACAGAAAGTGGACGATGGCGGTCAGGGCGAATTGAAAGCGCGACATGGTCGTCACCGCAAGTGGAGTTACTGCGGCTCCCAACAACAGACTCATTTCTCTCACACCTTTCCAAAGTGAACTAATCCAACTATTAGATTATCCTTTGCACCGTTATTATAGAACCATTCATTGGTATACACTAGAAAAACGTCTTATTCGTTGGGTATCAATTAATTTGATAGTCTGGTAATTTGGAATTGGTCTAAGCCGTTATGTTAATGGCCACCGTTGGTTTATTTTTTACCACAAATCAGCCGCTGCGTGCTGGAAAAAGGGATCGGTAAAGTAAGATTATTTCTAATGATACATTAATTTTACAATTGACATGAGCGCGTGGGGTGGAAAATAAATAATGGCATTTCGGTATATTTATGCTTTATTTCCGCCTTATATGCAGTAATAATACTTATTTATGCATAAATGGCTGACACTGGATGTCAGCTCGATTTAAATGAATTCTCATAAAACTACTTGACAAACCTGCCGTCGGAGTGAGAATATCTATAGATATAATCAAATTGTAATCATATTTTAATTATGAGGGTTAAAGTAACCGTATGATACCAACTTGATTTATTTAATCTTCTAGGGCAGCCCTTTGCGCCAGGCGCCAGGCTGCCAGTCACGATGTCCGAAAAGTTTGGTAACACCATCACAGACCGAGTGCGTGCGGTACTTGGCGCTGAGCGGTTTGTGAGTAGATTCCAGCACTGAAAGGAAGTGAAAGAAGCAAGCTTTACTTTGGCCTAGGCCAAGAGGGCTTGCTTCCTCTAAATGAAACCTATCAAAGTAGCGAATGGTCTGGCCAACGTCATTTGTGCGGAAACAAAAATTAGTTCTACTAAAAATGAAATGTTATCCTATGCGGGGTATGGTATCGATGAATTGATCGAAAACAACGTTTCTTATGAAGAAGTGCTGTTTTTATTGTGGCATCAACGCTTACCCACTGCCCAGGAATTAAAGGTACAAAATGAGAAGATCATGGCCAATACCTTATTGGATGAGCAGTATTTGAACCGGCTGCGGACCATCAGCAATACCCACCAGCATCCCATGAGTATTTTGCGGACGGCGATTTCCATGTTAGGGACCCAAACCGATGCCACCGGGACTTCTGAGCAGGTCCAAGGGCGCATGTTGGCGGTGACCACGGCCATTATCAGTGACTTACAGCACCGGCCGGTTTCAACCCCACTTCTAAATCTCAGCTATGCTGAAAACTTTTATTATTTATTGACGGGTCAACTGCCCAACGCGGCTCAAACTAAGTTGGCTAACCGGGTCTTGATCCTCCACGCTGATCACGAATTGAATGCCTCCACCTTTACGGCTCGGGTGGTGGCCAGTACGGGGGCGGATCTATATTCTTGTTTAACGGCAGCCGTCTGCGCTTTGAAGGGGCCACTGCACGGTGGGGCCAACGAAGCCGTGTTTAACATGCTGCTGGATATGGATAAACAAGACCTATCCGTGTCTGATTACTTGAACCGCAAGCTGGCTAAGGGTGAGAAGATCCCCGGTTTTGGCCATCGCATCTACAAACATGGCGATCCCCGGGCCAAATACTTAAAGGTCTGTGCTGAAGAAATCACCACGGCCACGGACCAAACCAAGTGGTATACTTTGTCAGAAGAAATCCGGGCATTCATGGCGGAAAATAAGCATTTACAACCTAATGTGGACTTTTATACCGCTACGATTTATCACTGCATGGGCTTGCCGGCCAATGTATTTACCCTGTTATTTGCCATCAGCCGGACCGGGGGCTGGTTGGCCCATATCCACGAACAACGGGAATTGCACACCTTGATTCGGCCAAGCTCTGAATACACCGGCCCCATCAACCGCACCATTAGTGTGAGTGAGGCCAAGACTGACCAGGGCGCTTAATTGACACCTATTTGGGTCGCTTTAACTTTGAAAAGTTGAGGCGATTTTTTAGTGTTTCTACAGAATAGAGTTTATTTTTCACGGGATAATCATAGCAATTTTCAGAAATGACCTTTATCATAGACGTGAGGTGATTTTATTTTATGGATATTCAAAATGTGACATTAGACCCAGCCAAGGAGACATCTTTAGACATTTACCAAAGCAAGACTGATGAGAAACTGCCGGGTATCGTGATTATCGGTGGCGGTAGTTACAAGAAATTAAAGGAGCGGGATACGGAAAGAGTCGCCCTGACCTTTGCCACCCAGGCTTTTCAAACCTTTGTGGTGAACTATCCAGTTTTAGAAATGAAAAACTATGACGATGCTAAAACAGCCATTGCCCAAGCTTTTTACTACGTGGTGCAACATTCACACGAGTTGGGCGTAGACATTGATAAATTAGGGATCATCGGTTTTTCCGCCGGGGGTCAATTGGCAGCGGACTATGGCAACGAAGCCGGCACCCATGCCAAGTTTGTGATGTTGGGCTACCCAGCCATCAAGCCAACTTTGGATAAAAAAATGGGTATTCAAAGCCGGGACGTATCCCAACTGGTTTCACCCCAGACCCCACCAACCTTTATTTGGGGGTCCATCAATGATGAACTGACCCCATTCTTGGACCATATTCACGTCTACACTGCTGCTTTAGCTAAGCACAACGTTCCCTTTGAAGCCCACGAATTTGGCACCGGCAATCATGGCATTGCCCTGGCCAACAAATGGACCGCAGTGGTCAATGGGGATCGGGCTGATCGCCATATGGGCCGCTGGTTTAACTTAGGCTTAGAATGGCTCCATGAGGTCTTGGACATTAATTAAAGGGCCTGTGTTTTTAAAATCAAATGCTATCTAAAACTCCAAAGTATGTTATAATAAGCATACAAAAAGACCAAACCCTCGTATAGAGTTTGGCCTAAAAGAATGCAAAGCCGTCAAGACGGTGGCATAGTTTTGAATAAAAACCGCTTTAACTCTGCCAAAAGTTAGATGAGCGGTTTTTTATTTTGCGTGTTTGTTGAGTTTTCGCCAAGCTTTGATGAGGTGAGTCACGGAATTCAGCAATTTTGCAACTGCTAAATTTAACGCCGTGAGCATCCCAATCAAACCAATGGTTAATAGCCCGAACGTGAACAAAATGGCACCTCCTTTCATCGGAATGCTTGGAACCATGAGCTATATCCCCATAAGAACCACCTCAAAAATAAGATTTGCCAACCGTCTCTAATTTCTTTGCTTGGATATTATAACATATGAGAGCTTGTAAGCCTATTAATACCATGGCTTACAAGCTTTTTTAAGAACAAAGGAAATTAAGCCTACCCGCCTTGACAAACTGATATATTAATGATAACTTAATAAACAACTTACGAGACTCTAATTTGAAAGGAGACGTCCATTTTGTTAAAAACTCAATCATCTATGTGCAATATGTGCCAAATGCCGATGTGTATGCAAATGCCGATCGGCTTAGTTTGGTGCCCGCAAATAGATGGAGAGCCTGGACGTCACCTGGTAAATTAGTACAAGGTTTCAATAGGTGGCTACATACTCAGTCTATGGTGGATAAGGACCCCAACTAAGTCTTCGGATTTAGTTGGGGTCCTTTTTATTTTCTTTTAGGAGGGAAAATCTCATGACAATTTCTTTATACACTTTTGGTGGGGGTCAAATGGTGGAAGCCATCATTCGGGCCGGTTTGAAAAATAAGGTCCTTAGTGCTGACAGTGTCTTCGTCACCGACATTGCCCAAAGTCGCATCGATTACTTACAGCAAACATATGGCATCAAAGCGGCCACGGTGTTGGATCAACCCCAGTTGACCGCTGCGCAAGTCGTGTTGTTGGGGGTGCGGCCCCAAGATGATTGGGCCGGCCTAACTCAGACCATCAGCCAAAGCCAAACTCAGGCCCAAGTGGTGTCCATCATTGCCGGGGTGACCATTGCCCAACTGACCGCCACCGACGCCAATCTGCCCGTGACCCGCATCATCCCCAACACCTTGACCGATACGGGCTTTGGTTACAGCGGCGCGGCTTTGAATGACCATGCCGACCAGGCCCTGGTGGATCCTTTCTTGAAGAGTTTTGGCAAGGTGGATTACATCCCCGAAAAGCAAATCGATATCTACACCGGTTACGGCGTGGCCGGCCCCAATTACATTTACAACTTCTACATCGCCCTGACCAACGCCGGCGTCTTGGCGGGCTTATCCCGACAACAGGCTAACGCCGTGGCTTTGGAGAATCTCCAAGGGGCAGCCAAAATGTTAGAACTCACGGGTAAGAATCCCAATGAGCTCTTAGATATTAATAACTCCGCTGGTGGGGTGGGGATTTATGCCCAACATGAACTGGACGCCAGTGACTTCGCGGCGGGGATCCAAAATGCCGTGTTAGCCGCTGTTAGACGGACCACTGAGTTAGGAGCTGAAAAATAATGCCAGACTTAAACTGGGATCATTCTATGATCAACGTCCAGGACTTAGACCAAGCCATTGCCTTATTTCAAGACCATGGCGTTATCTTCAAACGGGGCGGTCAACACGAAGCTTGGGGGACGGCTAATGCCTTAGGTTATTTTGGCATCAATTATATCGAATTGATCAGTGTCTTTGATTTAGCCAAGGCCGCCGCCGTTACCCGCAATCAAGCGGCGTCTTTATATGACGCCACCCAAGACTATGAAGCTAAGCGCCAACGCTTCAACACCGTGGCCATCCGCAGTTCGGATTTACAGGCCACTTGGACTAGCTTAAAGGCCAGCGGTGTGCCGGTGGGCCCCATCTCCGAAGGCCAGCGGACCGATGAGCAGGGCCATTTAATTACCTGGCAAATCTTCTTCATTGACGCCGACTTTGAAGGCCTACCTTATCCGTTTTTTATCAATTGGCAAAGTACCGATGCCGACCGGGTGGCCCAATTGACCCAACAAGGCTTGATCGAACCCCATCCGGCCGGGGACTTGAAGGTGATCCAAGGGACCTTTGAAGTGGCCCATCCGAAAGCCGCCGCTGAATTTTGGGCGAAGTTGGTGGGCAGTACCGCCACCGCCCAAGGGGCTGCTTATGTGGTACCCATCCATGAGCGGCAATTCAAGTTCACCAAAGGGGCTGCTAATCACTTGACCACCTTACAGTTTGCTGGGGCCACGGGAGCGTTGGCCGGGCAAACCATTCAATTGGGAGACGCTAAATTAACGTTTTAAACTAACTTTTAAATTCGAGGGAGCAAAAAATATGACACAGACAAAATGGTTCAAACGCATCGCACTGTTATTAGGGGGGACTGCCGCCATCGCCGCGGCCTTGACCTTGCAAAAACCCACCACGGCCCAAGCCGTCACCACCGTTAAAGTGGCCTACGCCACCACCAACTACCCCATTACTTATCAAAATAGCAAGAAACAAGGGGATGGCTACGATGTGGCCATGATGAAAGCCATCGATAAGCAATTGCCCCAATATAAATTTACTTACACTGGTACCAGTGATGACGATGTGTTGATTGGGGTCAAGAGTGGCAAATACGATGTGGGCGTGAAGAACATTTTCTACACCGCTGATCGGGCCAAGACCTACCTGTTCCCGAAGAATTACTTTGGGGTCAGTGACTCCGGTTTTGTGGTCCGCACCAAGGACAAAGCTAAATTTGGTGGCTTAGGGAAATTGGCTAAAAATAACGGGAAATTGGTACCCATTGCCCCACAAAATGGCCAATACGCCGTCATCGCTGACTACAATAAAAAACACACCCCTAAAATTAAGCTAGGCAGTGCGGACACCTTCGTGGTTTCCGATGCCTTGAAGTGGGTCAACGAAGGCCGCTACGATGCTTTCTTCGCCATTCGCCCAATGTTTGAAGCCAATGTTGAAAAGTCCAACGGGGCCAACGCTGATTTGAAGGGCAAGCTCACCTACGTCACCTTAGGGGGCATTAAGACTTACCCACTGTTCAATAAGAAAGAAACCAAGTTAGCCGCCGCTTACGATAAGGCCGTTAAAAAGGTCATTGCTTCCGGGGAAGCATCCAAGATATCTGAAAAGTACTTCGGTCAAGACAACTTCAAGTTGGTGAACAAGGCCTTTAAGTAATTGTTCCAGCACGCTGAATAGGAGGGTCAGTTATGACCACATTAGCTTTAATTTACAAATTTCTGATCCAGATTTTACCAGCCATTCAAATCACCTTGATCATTTCCGTGGCGTCGATTATCCTAGGGGGCCTGTTGGGCGTTGCTTTGACCCGGGCCAAACTCAGTCCCCATTGGTGGTGGCGGGCCATCGCCAACGTCTACATCAGCGTGATCCGGGCCACCCCGGCCATCATCATGATTTTCGTGGTGTATTACGGCCTGCCTTTTCTCATCAAGGGCTGGTTCCACGTTTCCATTGAAGGTTGGAATCGGATGTACTTCGTGATCATCGCCTTGACCCTGCTGTTTTCAGCCCCCGTGGCGGAAATTTTCCGCTCGGCTTACTTAGCAGTTCCCGCGGGGCAAAAGGAAGCGGCGCTGATGGTGGGGATGAGTCCCTGGCAAGCCTTTAGCCGCATCACCCTGCCCCAAACCTTTGTCATCGCCCTGCCCAACTTGGCCAACGCCATCATCAACTTGCTAAAAGAAGGGGCTTTGACCTTTACCATCGGGGTCGTGGACATGGTGGCCAAAGCCCAAATGATCGTGTCCAACAACTCCGGGGGCTTTGCTTTTGAAACTTACGGCGCCCTGGCGCTGATCTACTGGGTGATTTCTTTAGCCATCGACAAGCTGGTGAGCCTGGTGGAAAGCTCTTTTCAAAAGAAACGCCAAGCCATTCAGCCCTAATTCAAGGAGGTCTTTCAATTGTCCCTAGATACCAATTTCATGGCCCAAGTTTTCAAGACCGCCATCGCCGGTGTGCCGGTAACCTTGCAGATCGTGCTGGTGGCGTTGATCCTATCCTTACCTATTGGCTTCATATTTGCTTTAGTGCGGATTTATCGGGTCAAAATTTTAAGTCCCATCATCCGGCTATACGTGTCCTTTGTTCGGGGGACACCGTTGATTGCCCAAATCCTGATCATTTATAGCGCCTTTCCCAGCTTCTTGGCCACCATCATCGGGAAGAGTGCCTTTAGCATCGACCCCATCAATTATGCCTATATCGTGTTCACCTTAAATAGCATTGCCACTTTAACGGAGGTGTTTCGCTCCGCGCTGCAAACCGTGGATAAGGGCCAATTAGAGGCGGGCTTGATGGTGGGGATGGCGCCGCGACAGACCTTTGTCCGGGTGATTTTACCCCAGGCGTTAGTTTCGGCCCTGCCCAACATCACCAACGCCACCCTGTATTTGATCAAGAATTCCAGTTTAGCTTTTATCATGTCCGTGAAGGATATCACCGCCATTGCCAAGACCCAGGCGGCCTTTTCCTACAACTTCTTGGAAGCTTACCTGGTGGTGTGGGTTTATTATCTGATCATCGCCTATGCCGCAGAATTGCTATTCTGGTTCTTGGAACGCTACTTCAGTCGCTTTCAACGGACCACCACGGCCAAGTCGTTCAACTGGCATTTGTTTAGTTTCAAACAGCCTACGACCACTGTACAAGCCGTTCAATATGACCCTAAAAAGGAGCTAGTCAATCATGCTCACAATTAAAAATTTAACGAAAAGTTACGGCCCCCAACAAATCTTAAAGGGCATCGATTTTCAAGTGAACCAAGGGGATGTGATCACCTTGATCGGCCCCAGTGGTTCCGGGAAGACCACGTTGTTGCGCACCATCACCACTTTGGAAAAGGGCGATGGGGGGACCATCGATTTCGCCGGAGTTCAAGGGGAGCTAGCCCACCTGTCGAAAAATGACATCCGCACCATCCGCCAAAATGTGGGCTTCGTGTTCCAAAATTATAATCTTTTTAATAACAAAACTACCCTGCAAAACGTCACCGAAGGCCTCGTGGTGGCCCATAAAATTCCCAAGGCCCAAGCCAAGACCATTGCCCTGGCGGCTTTGAAGAAGGTGGGGATGGCCGATTATGTGGACCACTATCCCTCCCAACTCTCCGGGGGCCAAGCCCAGCGGGTGGGCATCGCCCGGGCCATTGCCTTAAAGCCCCAGGTGATTTTCTTTGATGAACCCACCAGTGCCTTGGACCCAGAATTAGTCGGGGAAGTCTTGAAGGTCATGCGGCAATTGGCCGAAGAAGGGGCCACCATGGTGGTGATCACCCATCAGATGAATTTTGCCCGCAATGTGGCCAACAAAGTCGTCTTCATGGCCGATGGACAAGTGGTGGAAGCCGGTTCGCCAACGGACATTTTTGACCATCCCCAAGTTCCCCGGACCCAACAGTTTCTAGCTGAAATTTTAAGTAATGTCTAAATTTGTGAGGTGTATGTAATGACAGTAAAAAATCCCCAAGTGATCGTCACCGGGGCCAGTAGCGGTATTGGCCGGGCCACGGCCATTGCCTTAGCCCAAGCCGGTTATGATGTCCATTTGATTGGGCGCAATCAAGCCCGTTTGGCCAAGGTGCAAGCAGCCACAACGTTTGGGCGGGTTACCAGTCACAGTTATCAATTGGAATTGACTGATAAGGCCGCTGTGAAGACCACCTTTGATCAAATTGTGGCCGACTTCGGCCCCATCGCCGGGTTGGTGAACAGTGCCGGTATCTTTTTAACCACGGATGTCACAGATTATAACGACTCTAGCTGGGATCAAATTATGGCGGTGAATTTCAATGGGACCCTGTATCCCACCTTAGCCCTGTTGCCCCATTTGTATGCCCAGGGCAAGGGTAGTATCGTCAACGTGACCTCGGTGGATGCCTTTGATGGCATCTTAGATTATGACGCTTATGCTGCTTCTAAAGGGGCCGTCACCAGTCTCACCAAGACCTTGGCCATCGAAGGGGCGGCCCACAATGTGCGCCTCAACGCCGTGGTGCCCGGGGTCACCGATACGGAAATGACCCACGAGCGCATTCAGGCCAATTTGGCCAAATACCAAGCCAAAGTGCCTTTAGGTCGGGCGGCCCAGGCCGACGAGATCGCCCAGCCCATTGTCTTTTTGATTTCCGAGGCTGCCAGTTACATCACCGGCCAAAGTCTCCACGTCAACGGCGGTTGGCGCTTAGCTTAGGGGAAGGAAGAACCCATGACAAATAAACGCGACATTTTATTGCAAACTTTAGATAATCAACCGGCAGATACCATTTTAGCCGGTTTTTGGCACCACTATTTGGCCGATGAACGCCAACAAGTCTTCGGCTTTCGCCAAAAGCAAAGCATCGCCGACGTGGTGGCGGCCCAGCAGCGGTTTTATGATGAGATCCACCCGGATTTTACCAAAATTATGAGTGACAATTTTTTCCTATTACCCAATTTATTGGACGTGACCTTCAACAGCCCGGCTGACTTGCGCCAAATCAAGCCAGTGCCCGCCAACCATCCCTGGTATCAAGACCAAGTGGCCGCCATCAAAGCCATCGTGGACCACTATCAAGGTGACATTGGTAGCTTCTACAATATTTTTTCACCCTGGTACCAATTGCGCCTGCGTTTTGAAATTTTAGACCAGGACCCTGTGAAAATTTATGACTTCTTCGCTGCGGAACCGGCGTTATTTGGGGAAGTTTTAAACCAGTTAGCCCAAGATTTGAGTGAGCTGGTGACCCGCTTGATTCAAGAAGCGGGTATTGTGGGGATCTACTTATGTGTGCAACAACCCCAAGATCCTAGGATCACGAAGGACCTGTGGCAACAGTACGTGGTCCCCAGCGAAAAGTTATTACTAAACGCCGCCCAAGCTGCCAATGATGGCAATATGCTACATATTTGCGGTTTTGCCGGGGCCCGGAATAACTTAGCCGATTACACGGACTATCCGGCCAAGGCCATCAATTTTGCCAGCTATGTGGAAGGTGTCTCCTTGGCCCAGGGTAAAAAGCTCTTTGGCAATCGGGCTATTTTAGGAGGGTTTGACAACACAGAAGCCGGCTTGTACTACCGGGGCACTGAAGCCCAAATCAAGGCTGAAACTAAGCGGCTGTTGCAAGTTAACGGCCGTCAGGGGATTTTACTGGGAGCAGATTGCAGCATTCCCTTTGATACCCCCGATGCCCGGGCCAACTGGGTCAGCGCCGCGGCGAATAGCGAACAGTAAAAAACCTGCTTGATTATCAGCAGGCAGATCTTAGACGTATAATCATGTAGCGATGATGACAGGCATTAGGTTAGATCATGACCAGATGCCTGTTTTTGGCGTTCTAGCTTCTGGGCCCAGAGGTTGATACCAAGGGCCAGTAACATCAAACCTAGAGATAAAATCATAATATTATGGAGGCCGGTGAATAAAATCCGGCGCATTTGCGGGATTAAATGCCGGGGGAGGGCACTTACATTTTTGGCGTCACTTAATTGGTTCATCATGGCCATGGTGATTCGGCCGGATGAGTGCTGGATCCCGTTTTTTAACGCCTGGTTCAAAATTAACCCGAAAATTGAAGCCGTGAAAGTCTGACTGAGCATTCGAATTAAAAAGCTAAAGGAGGTTGCGATGGGAATATCTTGGCGGTCAGCATCTTGCTGCACTTTAATTTGCAGCTCGTTAAAACAAACACCGTTGCCAAAGCCCACAAAGGCGCCGGCCACCAGTAATAGCCAGTAGGGGGCGTTGATGGCGGCAAAAGCCATCAAGGCAAAGGCGATGGTCAATGTGATGATGCCAATGGCGATGACTCGTTGTGGCGATAAAATCCGGCGCATGGGTTCAACGCTACCGGAGCCTAGAAAATCGGTGACGGATCCAGGAATCTGAGTTGCTCCACCGATTAAAGCGCTGGTTCCCAGCAAGGCTTGCGCCCACATGGGGCCGTAAATTAGGAAGCCCACAAAGCTCCCCCAGATTAGGGTAAACAGTACAAAGTCGATGACCAGGGCCTTATTTTGGAACAGGCGGTGGGGGATGATGGGGTCTACAGCCTTGGTTTCCAGCCGGAACATGATGACTAAGACAAGGATGGCCCCGGCAATCAAGGCGGTGCTGGCAGGCCAAGGTGCGCTGCCGATGAACTCAATGCCCGTCAATAATGCCACTAAACCAATGGTCAATAACACCGCCCCGGTGTAATCAAAGGGGCGAACTGGCTGCTGACCTGGGGTTAATTGATAGTAGATTTGAATCAAAACAATCGAGATCAGGCCAATGGGGACGTTTAGATAAAACACCCAATGCCAGGTAAAGGTATCCACGATATAACCCCCTACCAGGGGACCGATGATGGTGGCCATGCTGTAGCTGGCGGAAACAAAGCCCAGGACTTGCATGCGTTTGCGGGGATTGGTATACATCTGGGCATAAATGATGTAGGGCAGCGAAATCATGCCCCCATTACCCAAACCCATCAGTGCTCTGGCGGCGATCAAGAAGATGATATTAGGGGCTAGACCTTGTAAGAAGGAGCCCAGGACAAAGCAGCAGGCGGCTAATTGGTAACTCTTTTTATTACCAATATGTTCCCCCAACTTACTCCACAGCGGCGTACTTACCGCGGTCCCCAAAAGAAATACCGCCACGATCCACCCAATCAGTTCCAAACCATGTAAATCAGCGGTAATGGCCGGCAGCGCTGTATTAATGATTGTATTATCCAGCCCGCTCATTGCATTGGATAGCAATAAGGCACAGGTCACAATCAAAATGTTACGTTTTGACAAAAAATTTCCTTCTTCCTAAAAAAGCTATGATTCTATACTACCGCAAACGAGGGGGCTTGTGGGGGCGTCTTAAAAGGACAAAGGAAAAGACCAGGCTACTCTAAATTTGGCAGCCTGGTCTTTTATGGTGCTTATTTTGCCTGGGTTAAATAGGTCGGCACCGCTGAGTTGGCCCTTTTAAATGGCCAAGTAGAAAGCGTTTACACCGGTTGGCTTTGATGGTATATTAACGTTGTATAAATGGCACCAATTATTCGCAGAATGGTGTAGGTCTATTTTCTGAAAACTCCTTGATATATGTCGCTTTTTCTGCCACAAGTGTGCAGAGGTGAGAACAATGAAAATGATTATTGTAACTATCATTCTTGGTATCTTTGCGCTTGCCAGTCTCTGGGCCAACATTGTTTATCGGCACAGTGCCAGTTTTCAACGGGCTAGATGGTACAGTGGCGTACTCGCCCTAATTTTTCTAGTAGCAGTCTTGGGTTATCAAGTGATCGTTTCCGGCGTTACACCATTGGTTATGCCAATGGTGGTAATGTTACTAGTGGTCATTGGCTTTATGATTCATATGTATCGACAAAAGAACAAGGATAAGCACGACCTAAATAATTTCTGAAACCAGTCTGTTGATCAACGTCTAAATTATCAGACGTTGGTCTTTTTGCTTTTATGAGCGTTCCTGCGAAGTGAGATGACCTAAATGGCAAAGCATGTCAAAGCTTATTTGCAGCTGTTGTTCCCGGCACTTTTGATTTTCTTGTTTGGCCACGTGCAAGCCCAAGGTGGTTTGCAGTGGCAATTGTCTTGGGCAGACGGCTACTTTTTGATTAGTTTTTGGCTCACTACTATTCCCTTAAAACAGCGACTACAACGCTACACCCAGCGGTTGTTAGATGCCAAAAGTAACGAGCAAAAAGCTTACCAGCAAATTGCCCAAAATCCCAAAAGTCATTCGGAATTACTGAATTTTGTACCCACCAGTTACCTGATGCATGTGGAAAATGGCACCGGGGAAAGTCTGCAAAAATTTGCCGTTACTGCGTTTATAGACATGATTTTATTGATGGTTTCGCCAGTGATTTTCCTAGGTCAGCAGGGGTTGGCTTTTTGGCACCAAAAGCACCAGCAGACCCACGATAGCATGTAAAAAACCAGGCATCCTTTGCAGATACCTGGTTTCTTTAGGCTATTTTGCCCGGGTTAAACTAACAGTGAGGACATTTTCTTTGGTGGTATTATAGCTGGCTAAAATGCCATTGACCACATCTTTGGCCGGGCCATGGGTAGAAGTGGACCGATGGTAGGTGTTGATCCAAGTCCCCAGGGCATCTAGCCCAAACTCGAAGCCCTCAAAGACTTGCATATAGGTGGAAGATTGCGGTGCTGGGGTGACAATGGTGATTTTTTCGACCCGTTGGTCAGTGATCACCATAGTGAGCTTGATTTCATCGGTGTCAAAGAAAGTCACCTGGCCGTTGTCAGCGGTGCTGGGCAATTTATAGTGCTTGAGCCGCATGCTGCCATTGTAAGCCTTAGATACGTAACTATATGTCCCTAAATCATTTGTGCCTAATTCTTGAGCCATTGAAAATCACTCCTTTGACCCTATTATAAGGGATGCAGCACCAATCAAGGCATAAATTGACTCATTTGTAATCTGAAGTCATTTAGAGGCTATCGAGCTATTGCAGACAACGATATCAATGCTAAGTGTGATGAACCTACTTGGGGTTTCCTTAAATATACATCGAATCTGTTTCGTGTGATAATCGTATTAGAGGTGATAGAAATGCCAAATACGAAGAAAGAAAAAGTTTCGCTTTCAGTCAAAATCAGTCTTGAGGATAAGCAACGGGCAACCGCCATCTTTGAATCATTGGGGCTCAATCTTTCCACAGCTATTAATATTTTCATCAAAAAGAGTATTGCAGAGGGCGGCTTCCCCTTTGATGTAAAAGACCCGTTTTATAGCGAAGCTAATCAAGCGGAACTCAACCGCCGCTTTCAGAAAATAGACAACGACGAAGGTATACATGAACACAATCTATTGGATGATGGAGACGAGTGAATGGCGGTTGAATTTTTAGACGATGCTTGGGATGAGTATCTTCAATGCAAGATGGAGATTGGTAAACGCTGTGGCATGACCGACCAAGGTTGTGCCGCTTTTTAATTTCCGGTTGATTTATTGGCGTGCATTCCGAAATAATAGATAAATTTTGGGATGTGCTTTCATATTAATCGAGTTATCAATAATTTAAGTTGCTGTTCTGAAGTGCTGTCATCAAAACGAATAAGCATTGTTAACTGACAACGGAATACTGATATATGAAATAAAATAAGATAGCATCCTATTACATTGTTACTAACAAATTTTTAGAGAGTGAGATAAATGCTGATTTTTTAGCTGATTAAAGGTAGTCCTATAGTTGTATAACCAATTTAGAAGACACTTTGTATTATATGATTTGGTGAAAATATGTAAGACGATAGGCGTGTCTGTGGAATTGAATCAAGAAAAGATAAACGATGATATTTATTGCAAAACATCAAGTTTGGAAATACCTTTTTTTATAGCAAAAATATTTGTTTTAGTTTCCTGCCATGATAGAATTAAACTATGGTATCAGTGTAATTGTGTTGTTGTGAACATTTTTTTGGAAACGCTTTTATAACGTGGGTGAGATGAATGGCGAATATTTTATTTCTAACCGGGGCTTCTAATGTGGGGAAATCCACCTTGATCTATGAGGTCGCCCGAGCAGCCAAACTGAATTTGAAGGGTTTCTTTGCTCGGGAAATCCAGCAAGCCGGGGCTAATGTAGGTTTTGAATTGTGTGCAGCTAGTCAATTACAAGTGCCTCAGCCGGTGGATCCGGCTCATATTTTTATCGACCGCCGGGTACAGCCCGCCCGAATCAACCCCCAGGTATTTGCCGAATTTGGAGTGGCCTTGCTGCAGGATTGTCAGCCCAAGGACGTGGTCTTGTTGGATGAAATTGGCGGTATCGAGTTATTGGTTCCAGAATTTATGCAGGCCCTGCAGGCTTTATTTTTAAAGGATTTGACCATCATTGGTGTTTTTAAAGCTCAGGTGAACTATCAGCGGCAACAACGCCAACAACACTTTGACGTGACCGCCCAACGGCAGCACTTGTTACAGGCCATTGCCGCACAACAAGGGCGGGTATTGCCCGTGGCAGTGAATCAAGAACAGATCCGGCAAACGATCCAAGCATTTTTAAACGCATGAAAGGACACCGACTATGGGCAATACACGCAAACGGCGCTGGGTATTATTGGGCCTCACCCTGGCTTTAGGGCTGGGGGTGTTGATTTCTGGCTACTTGGGGAAATATCCCATTGCCTTTCACCAATATCTAGAGGCCATCTCTGGCTTTTTCAAGGACACCACCACGCCGGCGACCATGCGCATTCAAACTATCTTAATGAACGTGCGCTGGCCGCGGATCATCCTGGCGGTTTTGATTGGGGCCGGGACCTCAGTGGCCGGGGCCACTTATCAGGCTTTATTTCAAAACCCCATGGTGTCCCAGGATATTTTAGGGGCCTCCCAAGGGGCAGCGTTTGGGGCCGCATTAGGCTTGTTTTTACAACAATCCTATGAAATTGTGGTGAGCTGGTCCTTTGTCTTCGGGTTACTGGCGGTGAGCGTGGTGCTGTTTTTGAACCGGATCATCCCCGGCAACCGTTCCCGGCTCAACATGATCCTTATTGGCATGATCGTCAGCGCCCTGTTTTCCTCGGCGGTGTCGTTTTTAAAACTCATCGGCGACCCCACCAACACCCTGCCGGCCATCACCTATTGGCTCATGGGCAGCCTGTCCGGCATTAAAATGCAAGACGTCTATTACGCCGCCCCTCTGTTGCTCGGGGGGATGTTGCCGATTATGCTGCTGCGCTGGCGCTTGAATGTGGTCGCCCTGGGCAACGAAGAAGCCCTGAGTCTAGGCATCAACGTGGCCGTCCTGCGCTCGATCCTCATAGTAGCCGCCACGTTAGTCACAGCCACGGCGGTGTCGGTCAGCGGCATGATTGGCTGGGTGGGCCTGGTCGTGCCCCACTTCGCCCGGTTATTGTTAGGCAATAATTACCGTTATACCATGTGGGCCACGGCCTTGGGGGGCGGGTTGTTCTTATTGATCGTGGATGACTTTGCCCGCTTATTGACCACCAGCGAAATTCCCATTGGGATTTTAACGTCGGTGGTGGGGGCGCCGGTCTTTTTGATTTTGATTGCCCAAAATAATCGACCCACGGGAGGTTATTAGATGCTAACGTTAAAAGATGTTTCGGTGCATTTCGGCAAAAAACAAGTTTTAAAAAATATCAGTTTCAACTTGGATTTTGGCCAGTCCGTGTGTCTACTGGGGCAAAACGGGGCGGGTAAGACCACTTTGTTCCGGACGATTTTGAACACGATTGCCTATAGCGGCCAGGTCTTGATCGACGGTCAGGCCACCAAGGGGTTGTCCCGGATTCAACTGGCTCAAAAAATTGCTTATATCCCCCAAAACCACGAGGTACCGGTGGACTTCACGGTATTTGAAATGGTGTTATTGGGGACCACCGCCAAATTGAAAACCTTCCAACAGCCTGGCCCCAAAGAAGTCGCCCAAGCCAAAGCGGCTTTAAACCGCCTGGGCATCGCTCATTTGCAGGATATGCCCTTTTCCCAAATCAGTGGTGGGGAGCAGCAATTGGTGACCATTGCCCGGTCCCTGGCCCAAAATAGCCGGGTGATCATTATGGATGAACCCTGTGCTAACTTGGATTTTGGCAACCAGACCCTGGTCTTGGAGATGATCCGCCAGTTGACCCAACAGGGCTTGTTGATCCTCCAGTCCACCCATGATCCCAATCAGGCCCTGCGCTATGCGGACCAAATCCTATTGTTGGAATCCGGGCATTTAAGCAGTGGCGCGCCGAAGGAAATTCTCACTAGTGCCCGTTTATCGGCACTCTATGGCATGCCCGTCCAGGTTTTTCAAGTAACTGTCGATGGCGAGGAAATTCAATTTTGTTTGGCGAAGAAAGGAGGATTGCCCCATGTGGCAAATTTATGATGAACTTATTGCACAAATTCCCTCGGGCTTGCGGGTGCAGCAAATTGGCCATCGTCAGCGCCGGCTATATCTGAAAAGTGATACCGGCGTGGGGACGGCCATGTTGTTTCAGCCCTGTGACACCGATTTGACCCCTTGGGTGGGACAGGATTTAAAAACCGTGGCGGCAGAGATCAAAAGCTGGGATTTTCAACGGGCCAGTATCGGTTTGGCGGCCATCAATAGCTATTTAAATCAAGCCGACCTGCGACAAGATGCTAGGTTGAACGTGTTAGGCCACCATGATGTGTTTGCGGATTACCAGGACCAACCGGCAAAGATTGCCACCATTGGCCATTTTTATTATGTGGATAAGTACCCCAAATTGGCGCAACGCTTAAACATCTTTGAACTGAACCCGCGGCCCGGGGATTATCCCGCCAGTGCCACGGAGTTTTTGTTGCCGGAAATGAACGCGGTGTTGATCACCGGGTCCACCTTGGTGAATAAGACCCTGCCCCGTTTGCTGGAACTGGCCCAGCAGGCAGAAGTGGTGTTGGTGGGGGGCAGTACGCCGCTTTCAGCAAGTTTGTTAGATCATGGGATTTCAAAATTGGCGGGGGTGGTATATCAAGACTTGCCCCGAGAGGTGGATCAGCCCCGAGACCACGGCACGCCGTTGGTGGTGGGCTTGGCCGCAGATAGAACTTAATTTTTGAGGAGGAGAAAAATGAAAAAGAAAAGTTTTGCCCTATTGATTTTAGGGAGTTTAATGTTGTTGTTAGCCGGTTGTGGGGGCCAGAAGAGCAATTCCCAAAGTACGTCTTCTAAGGCCAGCACCACCGCCACGACCCAGCGGACCTTCACGGATTCCGTGGGCCGTAAGGTGAAACTGCCCCAAAAAATCACTAAGATCGCCCCCTCTGGGCCTTTAGCCCAATTGGTCCTTTATAGTAGCACCCCGGATAAATTGGTGGGAATCGCCGGGGACTTTCCCAGTGAAGCGGCTAATATGATCCCGAAAAAATACCAAGATTTACCGAAGTTTGGTCAATTTTATGGTAAAAGCTCTAATTTAAACATGGAAGCCTTGAGTGCCGCTGATCCCCAAGTTATCGTGGACATCGGTGAAAAGAAGGGCTCTGAAAAAGAAGATATGGATAAGTTACAACAACAATTAAAGATACCGACCGTTTTTATCGAAGCAAACTTAGACCATCTACCCGCTACATACCAAAAACTTGGGGAACTCACCGGCAACAAAAAGGCCAATCAAGCCCTGGCGGATTATTGTACCAAGGTGTTGGCCCAGGCCAAAACTGCCCGGCAAAAAATTGGCGACAAAAAAGCCACGGTATATTACGCCAGTGGCAAGGCCGGTTTGAATACCAATGCCCAAGGGTCTTTTCATTCCCAAATCTTTGACACTATTGGGGTGACCAACGTGGTCAAAGACGTGCAGATTGCCTCTCAAGGCAATGGCACCACGGTTTCCATCGAACAGTTAATGCAGTGGCAGCCTGAATACATCATCGCTGAAAGTGATGCGGTTTATCAAACCATCAAAACTGATCCCAGCTGGCAACAATTGACCGCGGTGCAAAAGAACCGGGTTTATAAAGTGCCCACGGTGCCTTATAATTTCTTAGGCTTCCCGCCGAGTGTCAACCGCATCATGGGGATTCAGTGGCTGGGGAATTTGATTTATCCGGACGTCTACAAATTAGACATCCAAAAAAATGTCAAAACTTATTACAAACTGTTCTGGCATATTGATTTGACCAAGGCCCAGTTGCAACAAGTTTTGGACCACGGTACCCGCTGAAGAGCGCCTGATTTGGGCCAAATTTGAAGCAATTGGCGCTTCATAAGTAAAAATTAACGTTGACAAAGGTCATTCATCATGATATTCTCATTCTAATCTAATGATTTAGTAGTCCTCAACGTGTGAGTGCAGAGAATTGGTGGTGGGTGCAAACCAAGCAGCGTTGGGCGATGAATTACGCCGTTTCAATTTTAAAATGACAAAGTGCAGTGGTTTGAAGCCACTGAATATTGGGTGGTACCGCGTTAAAGACGTCCCGATTGCTGATGGCAATCGGGCTTTTTGTTTCTAAAAAATAATCAAGAGAGGGTGTTGAGAGATGCGCGTTTTAATTAATGGCTTAGGTTTAATTGGAGGTTCCATCGCCTATGCGCTGGCCAAGTTTCAGCCGGGTGTGACTGTTATCGGCCTGGACCAAAATCCAGCGAATTTAAGCCAGGCCAAACAACGGGGCATTATCGATGAAATCGGTCTTAGTCTCACCACCGATGCCCCCAGTGCCGATGTGATTATTTTGGCCACGCCGGTGACGGCCGTTGAAGCCAGTATTGACCTATTGGCCACCCTGCCTTTAAAATCAGAGGTGATCATCACCGATACCGGCAGTACGAAAACGGCTATCTGCCAAGCGGCCCAACAGCTCACGGATAAGGGCATCACCTTTATCGGCGGGCATCCCATGGCCGGCTCCCACAAATCCGGGGTGCAAGCGGCCAACTGGGACTTGTTTAGAAGCGCCTTTTACCTGCTGGTCCCCGGGGCCAATACGCCGGCGGCAGCCTTGACCACTTTAAAGGCATTGCTGCAAGTCACCAACGCCAAGTTCTTGATCCTGGCGCCCCAGCAACACGACCACATCGTAGCCCTGTTGAGCCATGTGCCCCATATTCTAGCGGCTAGTTTGGTGAACACCACCCATGAAGATTTCAAGGATTGTCCAGACATGGTGCGCCTGGCCGCCGGGGGTTTTCGGGATATGACCCGGATCGCCTCCAGTGACCCAACCATGTGGGCGGATATTTTGACCACCAATAAGACCGAAATTTTAGCGGTGTTGGCCAGCTACGAAGCCCAACTAAAGGCCCTGGAAGCCAATATTGCCGCTGGGGACACCCCGGCGTTCTTCGACTTTTTTGCCCAGGCCAAAGTCACTCGGGAACACATCGAGGCCACCAAGCGCACTGGCACCTTGCCGGGATTTTTCGACCTCCATGTGAATATTCCCGATAAAACTGGCTCCATTGCGGCTATTACCACGAAGTTGGCCCAAGCTGACATTAATATTATCAACATTCAGATTTTGGAGACCCGCGATGACATCAACGGGGTGCTCCAATTGACCTTTAGCAATCAACACGATTTACAACAGGCAACAGAACTCTTAGGACAAAAGGCGGTGGCTTCATGATGGCACGGTTAGTTTTAGTAGGTTTCATGGGTGCAGGCAAAACCACAGTAGGGCAGTTATTGGCTCAAAATACCGGCTTAGGGTTTACGGATTTAGACCAGGCCATTGTTGAAATTGCCGGTCGGCCGATTCCGGACATTTTCGCAGCGGAAGGCGAAGCCGGCTTTCGACGCCGGGAGACTGACGCCCTGGCCCAAGCCCTGGCCCAAGACGTGATCGTCTCCACGGGCGGTGGCATCGTGACCCAAGCTCAAAATCGGGCCTTGTTAAAAGCCGCCGGGGCCCCAGTGGTTTACTTAAAAGCTGACCCTGAAGTGCTGTACCAGCGGGTCTATCGCGATGAAAATCGCCCCATCGCCAATAGCTTGGACCTCTCCGGGTTCACCGCCTTAGCGGCAGAACGGGAACTGTTCTATCACGAAGTCAGCGATTTGGTGTTAACCACCGCTAACCTGTCTCCCCTAGAAGTCATGGGCGGTATTTTAGATGAAATTCAAGCCAAATAAAGCTAAATAAAACCTCAGCTACCCCAAAACAGTACGTGCTGCTTTGGGGTAGCTGAGGTTTTTGGTTGCTTTAAATCTGCTGATCAGCACTGATCCGGCCCACCCGAAATTGGGTGAAACCGGCTTGGGTGCGGTCATAGGTCAAGGTGAAGGTCTTAGGATGCTGGTTGGTACCGGACACCAGAAAGAAGCGGGTGAGTCGGGGTTGGTCTGTTAATTCATAGCCCGTGATCACGGTGTTTTTAAAATCTGTATCGCTGGCCTTTAAATAAGCCGCTAACGCTGACCCGCTCTTCGTATCCAAATTCAATTCCGTGGCCAGTCCCCGAAATTGGGCACTACTGGCAGTGCCCCCGTTAAAGGCACTGCTTTTCCCCAAACTGTTTTTAAGCCGCTCCAAGTAGTTCATAGCCGTGGACACGCCATCTTGGCCCACGGGGACATTTTCAAAAACAAACTTAGGGGGCGCTGTATGGCTGGTGGTGGCCACATATTGGGTCTTCTCCCGGATAGGGGCTAAATTTTTGTCATAAAAAACCCGATAGCGGTAGGATTTGATACGCTTGCTGTCTTCATAGCGGTTGGCGCTGAGCAGCACGTAATCGCCCTGGGCATTTTTCCCGAAGGCCACCGGGGTGAAATTGGCGATATACTGGTGGGGTTTATCGTGGACCCACTGCTTTAATTGTTGGGTTTGCTTGGCCGTTAAGAAGTCAAAATTTTGTTGGCTGGTGGCAAAATCCTGGTTCAGTTTGGTCACCACCCCTAGGGCATTTTTTTGCACATCATCCATTTGGG
Organism: Lactobacillus sp.; assembly: GCA_022484695.1. Taxonomy (GTDB): domain Bacteria; phylum Bacillota; class Bacilli; order Lactobacillales; family Lactobacillaceae; genus Agrilactobacillus. The sequence continues at coordinate 42,519 of JAKVKU010000001.1, read as the reverse complement.
ACACGCTCAAATCCACGGCGGGGATGGTGAGACGGTGTTGTTCTTGCTTAGGATCCACCACCAAATGGAAGGGGATCGTCTGCTGGGTTAGGAAATGCTGGGTATTTTCGGCCAGGGGTTGGCGAAAAAAGTAGCCGAAAACCCCGCATAACGCTACAATAATAAAGACAGTACTTAATATGATGAGACGTTTATGTTTTTTCTTCAAAATAAACCTCGAAGTCACGTAATATAGTTGTATGCTTCTTAAGTATATCAAAAAACACTGGAAAGTGAGCTCATTTCAATATGTCTTCTAATTCCCACAATTCCAGACAGCAACAAACTGCCCAGCGCAAACTGGTGATCCGCCGCCGGAAACGGCGGTTCGGCCTCACCCTTAGTATTTTAGTAGTGGTGGTGGCCCTGGGCCTAAGCGGCTGGTGGCTGTTTAATCACAATACTGCCCAACAAGTCCAAGCCCAATATGAAACGGCGGATGCCCAACGTTTCCTCAAGACGAATGCCTCTAAGGACACCTTTAGCCGATTGCAACAAGCCCAAGGGTTATTTGGCTGGCTGTGGCGACCGGCTGTGGCCCAGCAAGTCCAGCAATTTCAAAGGGATTTCAACCAGCGCCGCCAACACAATCAACGCCTCAGCCAGTTATTAGACGGCAAAGCTTATTATCGCAATAGCGTGTCGGCCCAGGTTTTAAGTCAATTAGATCGGGCGTTGTTGCAGGAAAAGAATCAAACCGTTTACCAACGCCAGAAGAACCGTTTGGATACGGTGCAAGTTTGGTTTGCCCAAACCCAAGATGGCAATCAATTTATTGACCAGGCTTACCAGACCTTTCAAAAAGACCAAAGCCAACTGACCCAAGAACAAGTGGCCGAAGCCAATGTGTACTATAAATTATTGAAGAATCGTCAGATCAAAGCCCGCTGGCAGACCCCCATTCAAACCATGACCGCAGCTTTTTCCCAGCTGCAAAAAGAAAAGAGCGCCCAGCAACAAGCTGCAGACGCCCAAACCTTGGCAGATTTAAAGAATGCCCCCTTGACCCAAAGCTACACCCCGGCCAAGGTCACCATCAGTGACGGCACCACTAAGGACAGTACCAGCAGTGCCAGTCCAACGTCAGATGCGGATCTAACCAAAGCTTTAAAGGCCGCTGGGGTTGATGCCAGTCGGCTCTTGGTGTTAGATACCCAGGTTAACCAGGTGTTCTTAGCCCAACGCAGCGGGGATAACTATACCGTCAGTGGCAGCCGTTACAGCTTATTGAGCAATGGCTTGAGCACGGGGACTTACACGGTGAAGGCTTTGATTCAAAGTGCCAGCGGTTATGTGGTCACCGACCCCAATAGCAGCGATTTTGGCAGCTATCACAGCGACAACACCGCCACGGATCAGCGGCCCAATAATACCACCAGTGATTTCAACGCCGCCACCCCGGTATTTTGGTTGAAGAACCAGCCGGCCTTGAGTAGCGCGCTATTAGTGGCCAATGCCACCAATATCGGCTTCTTGACCCCCGGCAGTGTCACCAATGACCACGTGAGCCGCATCAGTGCCAGCACCATGAGTACCTTATTTAGCACCGTCAGTGCCGGGACCGTTGTCTGTGTCATCTAAGTAGGAGGATTTATTTTGTTCAAGCGCAAAAAACAAGCGCCCAAAACGCCCCAGCTGCCTAAAATGCGCCGGGGTTGGCGTAACTTTTGGATCGTGCTAGCCACCTTGTACGCAGTGGTGATCTTGGCGGTGGGCTGGTTTTGGCATACCCGGGGCCCGGCCTTTCAGCAGGCCATCGGGGATGGGTTTGCCCTCAGTCGCACGGTAACCAAGCAAACCTTTTATCCCAAACAACCAACCACGGTCCTGGACCGCAACAACCAGGTGATGAAAACCCTGACCCGCACCCAATCCACTTACATTCCCTTTGCCAAAATTAATCCCCTGTTGACCAAGGGGTTAGTGGCCGTGGAGGATAAGCGGTTTTACGAACATCATGGGGTGGATCTTTACGGCATGCTGCGGGGGGTTTTATCTTACGTCAGCACCCGCCAAGTTCAAGGGGGCTCCACGTTGACCCAGCAGCTGGTGAAAAATATCGTCTTAAAAGACCAAACCCAATCCCCCACCAGAAAGCTCAAGGAGATGGTGGTGGCCCAACAACTGGAAAAAAAGTTCAGTAAACATCAACTCCTGGAATTCTATTTAAATGATGTGTATTTGGGACATGGTTGTTATGGCATTGGCAGTGCCGCGCAATATTATTTCTCCAAGAACCAAGACCAATTGAGTCTGCCGGAATTAGCCCTTTTAATTGGCATGCCCAATAACCAGGTCCTCTATGATCCCTTGGTGCATCCGGACGCGGCTAAACAGCGGCGGGACACGGTTTTGATGGTGTTGCATCAGCAAAAGCTCATCACCAAGGCCCAATATCAGCGGGCTTTGGCCACACCGTTGGGGTTAAATATCCATAATTTTACTTATAACAACGATATCAGTGGCAATTATGCCTTGAATTCCGCCATTAATAACGCCACGGAAGAGGTCATGCGGGCCCACGGTTTTGTGTTGCGCTACAGTTTCAAAAATGACCAGGATCAGGCGGCTTACGCCCAGGCCTATACCCAGGCTTATAACACGTACCAGGGGCAGATTTTAAATGGGGGCTATACCATTCACACCACCATTGACCAGGCATTACAAGACCAGGTCCAAGCCCAAGTGACCAAGGCTTTTGCCGGCTATACCGCAAAAGATGCCAACGGCAAGCTCCAACCCCAAGTGTCCACCACGGTAGTGGACAATAAGACCGGGGATATCCTGGCGGTGGTGGGGGGCCGCACCACCCAAGGGGATTATTTGAACCGGACCTGGGCCTCTAACCGCCAACCGGGATCAGCTGCCAAGCCCATCACCGCCTATGCCCCGGCCTTTGAACGGGGCTATACCCCCCAGAGTCAACTGTTAGATGGCCCGGTGAGCGGCGCCAACGTGCACAACTGGTACAACGGTTATCGGGGCAATGTGACTTTGCGCAACGCCCTGGCGGATTCCATCAATACCGTGGCCTTCAAACTGGCCGCCAGTGATCCCAACCATGACTATTTTAAAAATTTAGAAAAAATGGAATTTACTGGTCTGACCCCGAAAGATGATAACCCGATTATTGCCATCGGGGGCTTCACCAAAGGGGTGACCACCGTGGAAATGGCTTCGGCTTATAGTAGTTTTAGTCGCGGGGGTGATTTTATTCATCCCACCAATGTTTCTGAAATTTACGATGCTAACCAACACCAGGTGGTTTACCAAAATGCCCATTCTAAAGTGCCGGTATATTCGGCCAATGCCAGTTACATGATGCTCAACACCATGCAGTCCGTGGTCAAAGATGGGACCGGTAAGGATGCGGCTTTAGATAATTACAGCTATACCGCCGGCAAGACCGGGACCACGGATAACAGCAAAGATGCTTATTTCGTGGGGATGACCCCGGACTTCACCGTGGCCACTTGGGTGGGGCACGATGTGTCCGAATACTTAAGCGACGCCGAAGTACAGTTGCCCATGGCCGTTTTCAAGAACGTGGGCACTTATTTGGTACAACAATTAAAAGAGCCCAATCAAGATTTCACCCAGCCCAAAACCATTGTGAAGGCCGGCGACCGTTTAACAGCTACCCAGGAATCTAAGAAATTAACCCCGTTAGATTTAATTAAGCGGGATAATAGCAATTTTATCCAACAGCAAGTGGCTAAAAACAAACAACGCTTGGCGGATTTGGATTATCGCCTGGTGTATCATTTGACCAAGGGGGAAGAAGCTAAGCGCGAAGCCGCCGTCCGGGCGGCGATTACGGCGTTTGATGCCAGCAAGATGACTGGCGTGGGCCAATATACCCAGTTTATGGACCAGCTCCAAGAGATTCGCTATAAGAATCAAAAGGTCCGGCGGATGCGGGTGAAGCAGGAATTTGACCGGGAGATTTTGCAGCTGCAAAAGCAGCTCACCATGCAAAAGGCCACGTTGGATCTCACCCAAGAAAACCAGCGTCAAGCGGCTTTGAACCGGCAAAAGGCCCAGATTCAGGCTCAGCGGGATGCTCAAAAGGCCCAGATTTTAGCGGGATTGAAGACCCAATATAATAGCCAATTGCAAAAGACCAAGGCGGCTTATGCCAATAACAGCAGCGATAAGGCTCAGCAGCGGGAAAAATTATTAGATATCATGAATCAAATTCGCAGTTATGGGGGTAGTGCCCCGGACGTAACCATTACGGAAAATGGCGCGGAAGCTAGTAGCAGTGGTGCAAATGCCAGCAGTAGTAGCACGTCAAGTTCAAGTACGGACACAGCACCTAATGATCAATAAGCGCAACAGTATTATTCAAGGAGGTCTTGACTATCATGAAATCCATTGAAATCATCCAAGGCGACATTACCAAGAGCCAGGTGGATGCCATCGTGAATGCCGCCAATACCAGTTTAATGGGGGGCGGTGGCGTGGATGGCGCTATTCATCACGCCGCCGGACCTGAATTAGACGAAGCTTGTCGCAAGCTCAACGGCTGTCCCACCGGCGAAGCTAAAACCACCCTGGGCTTTAACCTGCCGGCTAAATACATTATCCATACCCCCGGCCCCATTTGGCGGGGTGGCCAACAGCACGAAGCCCAGCTGTTGCATAACAGTTATTGGCACAGCCTGGCAGAAGCCGAAGCCCACGAATGTGCCACCGTGGATTTTCCCTCCATCAGCACCGGCGTCTACCGTTTCCCTTTAGACCAAGCAGCCACCATTGCTTTGGAAGCCATGGCAGATTTCTTAAAAACCAGCCAGTTTGTCCAACAGATTCGCCTAGTGGCCTTTGATCCAGTGACCAAAAGGGCCTTTGAAACAGCTTATCGTAAGCTAAATTTAGCTTAAAGCATCCCCAACGCGCTAGAAAAGAGGTTCTAAATTGATACATCCCAATGTGCCTTTAATTTTCCAACCGGAAATCGCCAAACATAAACCTGAAAATATCCGCCATCCCCACAATTATTGTCCTTTCTGTGACACGGCCCACTTAACCAATATTTTGAACCAAGAAGGGGATAAAATTTGGCTGGTGAACAAGTACCGCACCCTAAAAGACACCTACCAAACGGTTTTGATCGAGTCAGCGAATCACAACGGGGATGCCTCCAATTACAGCGTGGCGGAAAACCGCAGTATCTTTGCCTTCGCCAATCAATGTTGGCACAATCTGATTGACACGGGTGCTTACCGCAGCGTGCTGTTGTATAAGAACTTCGGCCCCATGTCTGGGGGCAGTTTGAAACATCCCCACTTTCAAATCGTAGGGCTGACCCACAAAGATGGCTACCAAGACATCACCCCCGATAATTTCGAAGGCTTGACGGTTTTTCAGGAACCCGGATTTACCTTGAACCTGTCCACCTACCCCATTGTGGGTTTCTTGGAATTTAACCTGATTATCGCCGACCCGGCGCAAATCACCAAGTTAGCTGACACCGCTCAAGTGGTGATCAAATATATTCTAAATGATTATTTCCACGGCATTTGCGACTCCTATAATCTGTTTTTCTACGATTTCAATGACCAAATTATTTGTAAAATTATTCCCCGCTTTGTGATGTCGCCCTATTTTGTGGGTTATAAAATTCCCCAGTTGAATGACGAGCAGCGTTTGTTAGAAATAAAAAAGGCACTATTGGCGAAATTAACTCAGTAGATGTAGATTTTCAGATATAATGCATAATAAAAATCCTCAATTTGGTTAAGAAACTTTCCAAATTGGGGATTTATCTTTGGATTGATAGTACTTTTTAGATATTATGAAGCGGTAAATAAATCGTTAGTTACTTAGTGATGCGCTGTTTCGTCTAATTCTTTTTCAATAGCTTTAGTTAAAGTAGCTGAGAAGTTAATGTTTGCTTTTTCAGCTCTATGGGCGAGATCGGCTGGAATACGCGTGTTTTTTTTGACCATTGGTTTGTAAGATTCTTTTTCAGTCTTATCAAGGTCAACAGCGATATAGCTTACAATAGTATCCGGATTATCAGCCTGGACCTGCTTCATATCAGTTACTTCAGGCAGTTTTTTTTGATCAAATAAGATTAGGCCTAAAGCAATAGCCCCATTAGCTAAAGCTTGGGGTAAATTGTTACCATCAGAGATGGCACCTGGAACATCTGGAAAAGTAACCGTATATTCACCTTTTTTGTTTTCACGGTCATCTAAAACTGCTGGATATGCAACTAATCTAGACATAAAATTTCCTCTTTTCGTTTTAGGTAGAATGAGCGAGACCTACTTAAGACCGGCTTGTTTTAAAATAGCGTTGTAAGTTCCCTTTTTGATTGTATCACCAAGATTTGTGTAGCTAATAGTAACGTAGTGGCCACGATTATCATCAAAGCGATGATGATCACCATGGACTCTGACCTCACGAAATCCTGCTGCTAGTAATTCTTTAAGAACCTGCCTTGCCTTTCTTTCCATTGGAAACCTCTTTTCATCTCCTTTATACGCCCATATGCGCACAAAGTCAATTTTTTTGCTGATTACTATTCGTAATAAGCTGTTGTATATATAGAAATTACGCAAGACATAAACGGAAGCTTTCAATTACATATAATTTAATTTTTAAGGAGGACACTCATCTTGGAAAAACTAGGATTACAGGTTATCATCGACCGACCCATGGGCTATCAAGATAGTTACGGCAATGTCTATCCCCTGAATTACGGCTATGTGCCGGGCATCATCGGTGGGGATGGGGAAAAGCAAGACGTTTACATCATTTCCAAGCAAGTCACAGGCCCAATTCAGGTCTTTGAAGGCGTATTGGTGGCCATTATCCATCGCCAGGAGGATGTGGAGACAAAATGGGTGGCCACAGCTGTCGGAGAAACAATTTCAGCCGCAGCAATTAAAGCAGCTACCCATTATTTAGAACAATATTTTGAATCGACTATTGAAATGCTCTGATCAAAAGAACCAGGCTTCATCCCGCAATTTGAGATGAAGCCTGGTTTTTTAAAATTCACGATTTCATTCTAAAGATTCTTCGGCAGCAATGCGCTCTTCCACATGGACCCGATTCAAGATGACGTAGGCAATGCCACCCACCACAAAGCCGATGATCCAAGACAGATCCACCTGCAAAAGGGCGGCACAGGCCCCGATCAACAGGGCAATGGGGGCGTTCCATTGGACGCTCTTTTGCCGGGCTTCATCATAAAGGGCAGTCAAGTTCACTTTCTGGTGCCGCTCTAAGTAAAATTCGGTGAGGATGATCGCCGTCATTGGCCCTAGGAAAATCGAGTAGGTCCGGATGAAAATGGCCAAACCCGTGGCGCTGGAAGCTTGTACCAACAACCAAGGGAAGGAGCCGATGGCTAAGAGGCCCACGATGGTCATGGCTAATTTTTGCGGGATTTTAAACAATGAGGTCAAGACATAGGTTGGCGGCATGATGTTGGCCACCATATTGGTGGTAATGACCCCTAAGACGATGAACAAGGAGACAAACAGGGTCAAACCATTGTTGTTAAACAATTTGGCAATGGCTCCCACGGGACTGGAGATGCCGGTGACGGCGGCTAACATGGCGCCAGTGGTTAAAGTCATGCCATAGGCCAAAGTGATGGGCAAGAAGTATAGCAAGCCCCGATGCTTGTCACTTAAGTTGGGCCGCAGTTCCCGGGCATAATCCGCCGCTGATTCAAAAATGGTGGTGTAATTACCCAAGAAGGCCATGATGAAGCCAAAGAAAGTTAAGCCCCAAGTGCCATGGACGTTCACCAATTTGGTGCCGATGACGGCGGAATGTTTGGTCACCAGGATCACGAAGACACTGACCAGGGCGACCATGACAATGGTGGAGATGATGGTGGCCACGATTTTAATGGACTTGAAACCCTTTAGTGCTAACACGATTTGTAAGGCTTGGAGGAACAAGAAACAAATCGCGGTGTTATTAAAACTGCCACCAGTCATGATCTTGGCGATTTGATTTAAGGCCAAGGCGCCGGTCCAGCTTTGAAAGCCAAACCAGACGATGGCGGGGATGCCCCGGAGTAAACTGGCTGCTTTGGCCCCGTTTTTACCAAAGGACAGGCGCAGCTGCATCACATAAGGGGCCCCGGTATGATAGCCGAAGCGGTCATTCAAGGTGAAAATCACCGCAATGATCAAAATGGCAATGGCCGCCGCCATCAGAGTTTGAAACAGGTTCATGGTGGCCACCCCAGCTACCACTAGAGATGAGCCTAGGGTGATATTGCCAATGTTAAAGCCATCCCCCAGCCACATGGCCATGTAGGCGATGACGCCTACTTTACGTTGGTCCGCGGGGATGGGTTTTAAATCTTCAGCGATAGGGGATTGATCAATTGAGAATTTCCTGTTGGCGTCTATTGTGGTCTGCATAAGCTGTGCCTCCTTGGCTGTTTTGATTGACTAAAAATGTCCCGGTGGGTTGGGTCATAAACCCGTCATCTAAGGTATAGATAGTTTGGCCCCGCAACAGGGTTTGGGTGATGCGACCGCCAATTTTAAAGCCCACATAGGCACTGATTTTATTTTTGTAGTACAGATCTTCTGGAGATAACACGTAACTTTGATTAGGGTCATACAAGGCGATGTCCGCATCTTTGCCGATGGTGAGCTCTCCTTTGTCCTTCAAGCCAAAGAGGGCAGCGGGTCCGGCGGCGATCAATTGGACGAATTGGAAAATGGTTAATTTGCCAGAGCGTACCGCCACATCGTAGAAGAGGTCCACGTTGTTTTGGGCGCCGCTGATGCCACCCCACACGTCGAAAATATTGTGGTTGGGGTCCGCCTTCATGCTGGCCGGGGCTGGCGAGTGGTCCGATGTCACGGCATTAACGGCGCCGGCTTGGACTTTTTGCCATAACTGGGTCTGCACTGCTTTGGTTCTAAGTGCAGGGGAGCACTTGGCCAAGGGGCCGATTTTCTCAAAGTCCTGGCCCGTTAGCGCTAAGTAATGGACGCAGGTTTCACAAGTTACGTCTTGTCCAGCAGCCCGAGCCAATTGCACCTCGTTAACGGCTTCACCCGTGGATAAATGGACGAAGTGGAGTTTACAGCCGGTCATTTTGGCCAAGTATAAAGCTCGGCGGACGGCCTCGACTTCCACTAACGGTGGTCTAGAGTCTAAGTAATCTTGAATAGTCGTCTTGCCCTGGGCGATTTTTTCGGCAGCCAGCCGGTCGGTTAAGACGGCATTTTCGGCGTGGAGGGACAGGCGCAAGCCGGTTTTGGCAATGGCTTGCATCCCCCGATATAAGTCGTAATCATCTACGTTTTTAAAGTCCCCGGGTAGCGTTGACCCGGTGGTGGCCATGAAAGCCTTGAAGCCCGCCGCCCCACTGGCCGCCATCTTGGGGATCTCTTTTAAGTTGCCAGGGACCAGGCCCCCATAAAGGGCGAAGTCAATGTAAGATTTCCCCGTGGCAATGGCCTTGTGTCGGTCAAATTCTGCTTGGGTGGTGCGGGCTGGCAAGGCGTTTAGCGGCATTACCACCATGCTGGTGGTGCCCCCGGCGGCTAGGGCTTGACTGCCGGTGTGGTAGTCTTCCCAATCAGCGCGGCCGGGTTCGTTGATATGTACGTGGGCGTCCACCATCCCCGGTAAGACCAATTGGCCCCGGGCATCGATCACCTCAGCCCCGACGGTATTTAAACCTTGACCAATGGCGACAATTTTACCGGCTTTAATAGCCAAGTCCCCTTGAACCAACGTCTGTGGCGTTACAATTTGACCATGGGTAATTACAGTATCATATGTCATGTGAAACAGCCCTTTCTATGTGAATGTAATGTGTTATTTTTAATTTTCTTAACTGATTCTCATTCTACAAGTTTACCGGCCAGACACATTAGGCAATATCCACAAAAAACAAGTCCGAAACTAGTAAAAAAGCATAAATTACGTTAGAAAAACTAACATAATTTATGCTATGCTGACAGTTATTGTCACCTTTGATCCAATAAAAGCAGGGCGATGAACAGCCGCTGGGTCACTTCCGGATCTTGCAGATCGATATCTAAGAGCTGTTGTAACTTCTTCAGCCGGTAAACCACGGTGTTGCGGTGAATGTAAAGTTCCTGGGCCACTTTATTGATTTGTTGGTGATGGTATAAGTAAAGCCACAAGGTGTGCTGCAGGTCCTGGGCTTCGGATTGGTTTTTCATTTGTAATAAGGGTTGCAAAAGTTCGGCCACAAAGGTTTGGGCTTCGTTAGCTGGGATCAAGTGGAGCAGTTCGGAGACCTCTTTAGGCCGGAAGCGCTGGATGGTGGTGGCGCTTTGTTCAGCTAAGGTATAGGCTTCTTTGGCCTCGGCGTACAGGTTGCCCAACTGGACCAGGGCTAACTTGGCATGACTGACGCCAATTTTTAATTGGAAGCGGGGGTCGATTTTGGCCTGGAGGAACTGGGCCAAGGTCTCTAAGACATGCTGGGGGTTTTCCGAAGCCTGGATGATCAAAACCACTTGTTGTTGATAGGTAAAGCTAGTGATCTTCAAGGCGTATTCGCTGATGAACCAGGTCACTAAGCGGCTTAGGTGCTCCACTTGGCGGGTGGACAACAAGGCCCCAGGGTCCACGGCCTTGACCCCACAAATACTGGTGAACACCACTTGGTTCAAAGCTAGATCATAGTGTTGCAGTTGTTCCTGGAGCATCTCTTGGGGCAAGCCGCCCCCTAACATGTGGCTGAAGAATTCGGCCTGCTGGTGGGCGGCACTTTCATGCATGACGTCGGTACGGCTGTTCATCAGGCTCAGGGTGCTTTGGATTTGTTGCAACTGTAACTGTTTGGTGGCATTGGGTTGCCCGGCGTCAAAAACCCCGAAGAAGGACTTATTTTCCCCGTACATCACCATCAACGGGTAAATGGTGAGCTGGCGGCCCAAACAAGGGATGGTGGTGCTGTCCGTCAAGGTCAAGTAGTTCACTTGACTATGGAGCCGTAACGCTGCCGTGATGGCCTGTTGCTGATTTTTTAAAGCCGGGTTGGTGTAACGGATGCGAAAATGGCTGTCCAATAGCAGCACATCGCTACCTAAAAAACTGGCACATTGGGCTAAAACCGTGTCATATTTGCTGTTATTTAAGGCCAGTTGGGACAGGGTCTGATTTTGGTCTAAGACGCGGCTTAGGGTAAAGGCATCGGATTGGATCACGACTTCGGTCAAGGCTTTGACGGTTTGGCTGAGGAATTCCTGGGCCGGGGTCAATAAGAGGGGGAAATCCAAACCATCAGCCAGCTGGATGATTTCTGGGGGCACTTGGGTAAAGTAGCGGTTGGCTTTAATGCCCAGGCCAGCACAGCCGGTGGCGGCCATTTTTTCAATGAGATTTTTCAAGCGCTTCAGGTCTTGATAGTAGTGGTAGCCGGTGGTGACCAATAGTTGGCCGGGCATTAAGTAAGCTTCAATATCCGGGGCTTCGATCATGCCGATGGCACTGACTTCCCGGGTTAAACCAGCACCCCCGGCGATCACTTGAATAGCAGCTAGTTCTGGGGCTTGCAGCATTTGCGCCATTTCCATAGATGCACCTTCTTTAGACAGATTGTTATTTTGTCTAGTTATTTTACAGCTTTTGTGCAAGCTGAACAATGATTTTTTCTAATTTTCCTTTAATATTTAACTTATCAAAAGGAGCTGAGGTTTTATGACACAAGTTGTTGCGCAAACAGCGATCCAATTATTAACCGAATTGGGCCAATTTGGCGGCCTGGCCAATGGGGGTGTGACCCGCTTGGTGTATGACCAAGCTTGGGTAGATGCCATGACCTATACCTTAAAAACTGCTGAAGTCCAAGGGATGCAGGTCCATATCGATGCCATGGGCAATGGCTTTATGACTTATCCCGGGGTGGACCAGACGGTGATTGCCGCCGGGTCCCATCTGGATACCGTCCAACAGGGCGGTATCTACGATGGGGCCTACGGGGTGGTGGCGGCCAAGTTAGCCATGACCCAGCTGGTGGCTGAATTTGGCCAACCTAAGCACACCATGACCGCCGTGGCCTTTAGTGAAGAAGAGGGCAGCCGCTTTCCCGTGAGCTTTTCTGGATCTAGGCATTATGCCCAAGTGGGGGATGTGGCCCCAGACTTAAAAGACGCCCAGGGCATCAGCTTTGATACCGCCCGGCGCCAAGCTCTGGCCCAATTGACGGCCAACTTTACCCGCGTTGAACAACCGCTACCCAAAGAATGGTTAGAGCTACATATTGAACAGGGGCCAGTGTTAGAAGAAGCCGGCTATCCCCTAGGGGTAGTGTCGGCCATCTGTGAGCAAAAGCGTTTCACCATCACCTTGACCGGCCAGGCCAACCATGCCGGCACCACGCCCCAGCACCTGCGCCGGGATGCTTTAAAAGCCGCCGCCCGCTTGATCGTCCAACTAGACGACCTGGCCGAAAGAATGGGGGAACCCTTCGTCTTTACCGTGGGGGAAATCAGCGTCACCCCGGGGTCTTCTAATGTTATCCCCGGCCAAGCCGTATTTTCCGTGGACATCCGCCATCCCCAAAAAACAATGGTGGATGCATTTGAAGCCAAAATGCGTCAAATGGTGGCTGACTTGACCCCAGTCTCTGGCACCGTAGATTGCTGGATGGATTCCCGCCCAGCAGTGATGGACCCGAGGTTAGTCCGCCAATTTGACAGCCTGCTGACCCAGCACGGCTACCAATACCTGACTTTGCCCTCTGGCGCCGGCCACGACACGCAAATCATGAACTTAAAAGTGCCCACGGCCATGTTATTCGTGTCCAGTCGCGGTGGTATCAGCCACGCCCCCGCCGAATACACAGCCCCCGCTGCCTTAGAGGCCGGGGTGGCCATGTTAAAGGCCCAGTTATATCACGAATGTTATTAACCCAAATGTCTTAAAGGAGCGAAAATAGATGGATAGTTTACAAATCAACCAACGCCTGATTATGACCCCCGGCCCCGTTTTAGTGGACCCCCGGGTATCCCAAGCCATGAGCAACCAGATCCTGGGCCAATTTGACCCGGATTTCACCGCCATTATGAATGACACCATGGCCTTGATCCGCCAAAGTTTCGCCACCAAGAACCGCTGGGCCTTCCCCGTAGATGGCACCAGCCGCGCTGGCCTAGAAGCCGTGGTCAGCAGTATCGTCTGCCCCGGGGACAGCGTTTTAGTCCCCAGCATCGGCCGCTTTGGGGATTTATTTGTCGAATTGGCCCAGCGTGCCGGTGGTGTGGTCCATACCGTCAGTGCCCCCTGGGGGACCGTGCTGGCTCAAGCCGACATTATCGCGGCCATTGACCAATACCGCCCCAAAGTCGTCTGTATGGTCCATGGCGAGACTTCCACGGGCCGCCTGCAACCCTTAGATAAAATTGGGGCCGCGGTTCATCAATACGGGGGCTTCTTGGTGGTGGACGCTGTGGCTTCTTATATGGGGGCCCCGGTCTTAGTGGACCAGTGGCAAATTGATGCGGCCGTGGGCGGGGCCCAAAAATGCCTGGCGATTCCCGCCGGCATCACCCCCATCACCTTCAATGACCGGTTCGCCGCGGAAATTAACCAACGCAAGCGGGTGGAACAAGGGGTGCGCACCAGCCAGGACCACCTCAGCGCGGCGCCCTTGATCACCAGCAATTACTTAGATTTGACCCAATTACAAGACTACTGGTCCCCCCGGCGCTTGAATCACCATACCGAGGCCACCGCCGCGGTCTATGGCTTACATGAAGGCCTGCGGTTAGCCCTGGATGAGGGCCTAAACGCCCGTTATGCCCGGCATTTGCAAGTGCACCAAGCCCTAAATACAGCCCTCAGTGCTTTAGGGTTGACCATTTACGGGGCCGGCGACCACGAAATGCCCATGGTGACCTGTGTCCAGATCCCCGCTGGCCTAGATGGAGAAGCTTTTCGCAGCCAATTATTAGCCCAATTCGGCGTGGAAATTTCCAGCTCCTTTGGCAGTCTCCAGGGTAAAATTTGGCGCATCGGTACTATGGGCTACGTGGCCCAAAAGCCCTTCATCCTGAAGTTCATCGCCCTGTTTGGTGCCGCCCTACTACAAGCCGGCGTCCCCGTGGACCTAAAGGCCGGCCTAGATGCTGTTTTGGACGCCTTTGCCCCCAAGTCAGCCCCACAATTACGGCAGGTCAACGCTTAAAAAATAGTATTTAAAAAGGCAACAGCTTAGCTGCAATGACTCAGTTTTGAGTCTCAGCAGTGACGATGTTGCCTTTTTTGACTGGGTTGTTATTTAGATTCAAAAGTTAGTAAACACAATAGCTTACAAGGCGATACGTTATATGTATAATATGTGTATTAACAGAGTGGGAGTTGAAATACCAATGAAAACTAAACTGCTGATTTATCCAGTTATTATCACGGATGTTACCGATGAAAGTGGTCATTATTTTACCGTGGATTCCCCTAATATTCCCGGAATGCACACTGACGGTGATGACCTACCAACGGCAGTCCATAGTGGCATTGATGCCATTGCCACAATGTTAGATGGTATCGCCACGAAAGATTTGCCTAAAGTACAAGATCCAAGAAAATGGTCATTAGCGACCAATCAGTTCGTGACGTATATCACGGTAGATATGGGGCAATGGCAACTTGAAAAACAGCGGGCGCTAAAAACTAAAACGGTTCGGCGTTCCATCACTATTCCAGAATATTTAGACGATCTAGCGAAAGCACGAAAGGTCAACGTTTCCCGAATTGCCACAAAGGCACTGGCCGAAGCCTTACAATAACATCAAAGCCGCAACGTTTTATTTGTATAATGTTGCGGCTTTTTTGCTGCCTTTATTTTGGGGTTCTGAATCTAAACGCTGGCCTTGATACTGTGCTGAGTAAAGGAGAAGCGTACTTCTTAAATTTACGAAAAGCAGACATATAGGAAGTATAGTTCCTTATTTTGGTAAATTAGACTATTTAAAGAAGTATACTTCCTTTTATCTTATAAATATGGTAAAAATGAAGTATACTTCATTTTATTGGGGATGAGCAGATTATGATTCAACGGCCGTTTTATTTAAAACAGCTAGTACAACTCATGAATAACGATATGGTTAAAGTGATTACCGGTGTACGTCGGTCTGGCAAGTCAATTTTATTAGAATTATATCGGGACTATTTGAAAACACAGGGTGTCCCGGCAGAGGATATTATTTATTTAAATTTTGAAGCGTTTAATTTACTAAGTGTCAAAACAGAGGATCAGTTATTTCAGTTGTTGCAAGAACGCCTCCATCACGACGCACATTTATATATTTTATTAGATGAAATTCAAATGGTGGACGGTTGGCAGCGGGTCGTCAATGGTGTTCGGGTGAGTTATGACTGTGATATCGTGGTGACTGGCTCTAATGCTAAGATGTTATCTGGGGAACTGGCAACACTATTAAGTGGCCGTTATGTGGAGATTCCAATTTACCCATTTTCCTTTCGAGAGTTTTTGGAAGCTAAGGGCATTGCAACTGATGGGCGCCAAATTGATACGGCCTTTGAAGAATATGAAAAGTATGGCGGTTTTCCCGCGGTAGTTTTGGCGGCTGAACCAATCAAAGACACTATTTTATCTGGTATTTTTGATACGATTGTTTTGAATGACGTTTCAATGCGCGCCGACATTCGCGATGTCACAACGCTGCAGTCTTTGGTGGGTTTTCTAGCAGATAATGTGGGCCAATTGGTTCAGCCGGTAAAAATTGTAAATACTCTAAAAAGTACCGGTGTCCCAACGAATGCCCATACAATCACCCGCTATTTAACCTTGCTTAAAGATGCATTTTTATTTTATCAAGGCCGACAATATGATATTCGTGGCCGGGAATATCTGAAAACGGCGGGTAAATACTACATCGTGGATTCAGGGTTGCGCCGTAATGCCATCGGACGGCGGCCAGGCAATTATGGCGGCCAACTTGAAAATATTGTTTATCTAGAATTATTACGGCGCGGTTATACCGTGGCAATCGGTAAATTGGATACGACTGAAATAGACTTTGTTGCCCGCCGGATTGATGAGATCCTCTATGTACAAGTTACCTATGAAATACCCCATAACACCCATGAGACAGATAACTTATTGCATATCCCGGATAATTATCAAAAAATCCTGATTACACAACGTTACTATGATGTGCATGATATTGACGGTATTCCGGTAATCAATATTGTGGACTGGCTATTGCAAGATGAGCAGGGACCAGCCCAAGGACGCTAAGCCATGCTGGGGCAATAGGACAAGTTACCATTTTCTAAATTGATAGTAAAATCAAAGCCGCAACATTTTGCCGGTATAATGTTGCGGCTTTTTTGCTGCCTTTATTTTGGCGCTGGCTGAGCGGTTAAGGTCACGGTACTCATACTGGTCAGCTCAGGGTTATCCACTAGATGAATGGCCACTTGATAGACCATGAGGCGCTGGCCCAAATGCAGCGGGGTGGCTTGGGCGCTTAATTCGCCGTCGGTGACCGCTTTGAGGTGATGGGTTTCGATATTGACACCCACTGCGACTTTTTCCTCGGGGAGGTAGGCGTTGGCGGCTAGGCTGGCGGCGGTTTCGGCTAAGACGCTGTTCATGCCGCCGTGGAGCAGGCCGTAGGGTTGTTTGGTGCGGTCGGTGACGGCCATGGTGATTTCGGTTCTTTGGGGGTCGAGGTGCTGGATTTTAATGCCAAAGTTCTCTAGAATGTTCATTGGACCAACTCCTATATTAAATTTAGAAAAAGAGGTTACATATATGGCTGAAGAAACGTTTCATTGGACCAAGGTCAAGGATTATTCGGAGATTATTTTTGAGCGCATGGATAAAATCGCTAAGATTACCATGAATCGCCCGGAACATCTCAATGCCTTTACACCGGTTACTGTACAGGAAATGATTGAGGCTTTCAATATTTGTCGCGACGACGCATCCATTGGTGTGATTATTTTAACAGGTTATGGGGATCGGGCCTTTTCTTCGGGCGGCGATCAAACTGTCCGGGGTAACGGCGGTTACGTGGGTCCGGATCATATCGCCCGCTTGAATGTTTTAGACTTACAACGCTTGATTCGCGTGATTCCTAAGCCCGTCATTGCCATGGTCAAAGGCTGGTCTGTGGGGGGCGGCAATATTTTACAATTGATCTGTGATTTGACCATCGCCGCTGACAACGCCAAGTTTGGCCAAACCGGGCCGAAAGTCGGCAGTTTTGACGCGGGCTATGGTTCCGGTTATTTAGCCCGGGTCATCGGCCATAAGCGGGCCAAGGAAGTCTGGTTCTTAAACGAATTTTACACCGCTGAAGAAGCTTATAACATGAACTGGATCAACAAAGTCGTGCCGCTAGCCGATGTGGAAAAAGTGACGATTGATTGGTGCCGTACGATCCTCAAGCGCTCACCCACAGCTTTGCGGTTGATCAAAGCGGCGATGAACGCCGATACGGATGGCTTGGCTGGCTTGCAACAATTAGGCGGGGATGCCACCATGCTCTTTTACACCACCGATGAGGGTAAAGAAGGCCGGGATGCCTTTAATGAAAAGCGGGATCCTGACTTTGACAAGTTCCCGAAATTCCCTTAGAAAGAAGGCAGCGTAGATGCAAAACTGGCTGCAAAAACGGGTGTTACTTTCCGGTGGCAAAACCGCCCTTTATTACCAAGGCGCCCAGTATAGTTTTGCGGACTTAAAAGCCCAAGCGGACACTTGGAGCGAGAAATTGCAGGGCTTGTCCCTGCCTCCCAAGGTACCCGTGGGTATTTTAGGGGCCAATACCCTGGCCACTTACACGTTGATTTTAGCCTGTTGGCAATTGGGGCGCCCCATTGCCCTGTTCAATTTTCGCTTGGCCCCGGCAGAATTAACCACCCAACTCAAGGACGCCCAGCCCGGGGTTTTATTGGTGGATGATCGTTTGCCGGATTGGGCCACGACCTTGGGGCACTTGCCGGGGCGGCGCTTGAGTTATCCCCAATTGGCCCAGGGACCCGGGGCATCTTTTACCCCGGTGGCTGAATTTGATAACCAACAGGTGGCCGATGTGATGTATACCTCTGGTTCCACGGGAACACCTAAGGGGGTTTTGCAGACCTTTGGCAATCACTTTTACTCGGCCATTGGCACGGGGTTGAATTTCAAACTCACCAGTGACGATGCTTGGGTTTGCGCCGTGCCTTTGTTTCACATCAGCGGCCTGTCGATTCTCCTGCGTAGTTTGATTTATGGCTTAGGGGTCTACCTGGAGCCGAAGTTTGACCCAGAGCATATCAACCAGATCTTGGTGGACCAACAGGGGACCATTGTGTCGGTGGTGCCCTATATGCTGCAACAATTATTGGCTAAATTACCAGCCGATGCCCACTACAATTCCCAGTTTAAATGCCTGTTCCTAGGGGGTGGCCCCATTGATCCCCAGACGTTAGCACGCTGTGTCCAGCGGGGGATTCCTGTGGTGCAATCCTATGGCATGACGGAGACGGCTTCCAATGTGGTGGCGTTAAGTTTTGCCGACGCTCCAAAACATATTGGTTCGGCGGGCAAGGCCTTATTTCCCGTGAGCCTTCAAATCGACAGTACCCATCCCCAGACCCCCGGGGAAATTTTGCTCAAGAGTCCCACGCTAGCCCCGGGTTATTTACATCAACCGGCGGCCTACCAAGCTAAATTCACGGCGGCGGGCTGGTTTAAGACCGGGGATGTGGGTTATTTAGATGAAGCTGGCTTTTTATATATCAAGGGGCGCTTAGACACCATGTTTATCTCCGGGGGCGAAAATATTTTTCCCAATGAGATCACAGCGGTGTACAGCGCCTTTCCTGGGGTCGCCCAAGTGGCGGTCATTGGCCAAGTGAACGCCTTGTGGGGGGCAGTGCCCGTGGCCTTGATCAAACCGGATGCAACCAGCCAGTTATCTGCGGCGGCTTTGCGCCAGTTTGGCCAGGCTAGATTAGCCCACTACAAAGTGCCCAAGTATTTTTACCAAGTGGTCGACCTGCCCAAAACCGGCAATGGTAAGCTGGATCTAGCGGCTTTAAAGCGGTTAGACTTGGCCAGCCTACCGGTTATCTCGTAGGTGAATTTACTTTCAAAAAGTAAGTCATCTTTGTGAAATCTTGACAGTATTTTATGAGGATTTTATGGCATACTCATGGCATGGAGATGTTCATCAATAATTGCGGTCCTTCCGATATGCATGATCGATGCATCTTCTCCCCTATTCCCCACATTGTAACAGCATCACAATTGGACGGGTGCAGCCGTCCCAAACCCCGAGAGCGCATTTGTCAGGTGCGCTCTTTTTTGCGGGGTCGTTAATAGATTTGCGACGTCATTTTTGATAAAATGACGTAGAAAAGGATGTGATGACCATGAAACAGTTTGATTACAAAACATTGCATGAGCTAACCATCACACCAGAGATGGCCAAGAAAATTGAAACTATCGGCGAATTACGGGGACAATTGCACCAGGTACAACAATTGACGCCCCCAGTTTTGGCGCGATTGATTGAGGTTGCTAAAATTCAAAGTACAGATGCGTCAAACCGGATCGAGGGGGTTTTTACCAGCGATACCCGCCTGCGTCAATTGGTTGCCAAAAAGACGACCCCACATAATCGGAGTGAAGAAGAAATTTCTGGTTATCGGGATGTGCTGGATTTGATTCATCAAAACCATGCTTATATACCAATCACCAGTAACTCAATACTGGCTTTGCATAAACGACTGTTTAGCTTCACAGCCAGCCGGTGGGGGGGCCATTTTAAAGATAGTGATAACCAAATCATTACACAATTTTCTGACGGCACGGCTGAAGTTCGGTTTACCCCAGCCTCAGCTGTGATGACACCCCCATTGATCGCCGAACTTTGCCAAGCCTATCAAGCAGCACATCAGGCTGAAGACTTGCCACTGTTACTCATTTGTGGGGCGTTTGTTTTTGATTTTGTCTCAATTCACCCATTTCGTGATGGCAATGGCCGGATGTCTCGACTGTTGATGTTATTGGTTTTATATCAATCGGGTTATGATATTGGCCGCTATATTAGTCTAGAGGCCCTAATTGAACGGACGAAGGCGAATTACTACGAAACTTTAAAGGCTAGTTCAGTGGGCTGGGCTGAGCAAACCAACGATTATCAACCTTTTTTAAATTATTTCTTAAGTGTGGTACTACAGGCTTATCGGCAATTAAGTCAACGGGTTAAGCCAACTGACACCAAGAAAACAACAGCCCCTACCTTGATTGAAAATGCCTTACAAGCTGAATTACGGCCTTTGTCTAAACGGGATTTGATGGCCTTGATTCCAAATTACAGTCAGACGACAATTGAGCGCGGCCTGCGTACCTTGATGGTCCAAGGTAAAATTGAAAAGCTGGGGCAGGGGAGAGCTACTAAGTATGCCTTGAAGTTTTGATGTCATTTTTAGATTTGCGACGTCATTAATGGCAAAATGACGTCGCAAAGAATATTGATGAAGATTAAAAAGTATATTGGCCAACTTTCAAAATATAGCTGTCACCTTGACGACATTGAAAAATTATGTTTTAATTAGAGAATATTAAATTACGGAAAGGAATCTTAGATATGCGACAATTACGGACAAACATTACAACAAACTTTGGTTTTAGCAGCTTTAGATAGCGTCCGTATTGATCTTAGATGCGGACGACTTCCGGTCAGTCCGTGTCTAAGCCGCAAAGCCAAGATTCTTAACTTTGCCAACTAGACACCAGCAGTCTAGTTGCGAACCAGTATTTTCGCCAACTAGAAGGCTTTCTAGTTGGCTTTTTTGTTTCTCCAAAACGCAATCCAGAGAAAGGGCGAATTTATCATGATGCCATCCACTTCTTCAACCCAAGCTAAACCCCATATGAACCATCCTAAAATCCATACCCTAGGCCCAGATACCACCGATAGCAGTGCTGCTGCCGATTATTACCTACGCCACTATGACAGCCGAGCCACTATCCAACTCCACGGCAGTTACGAAGCCATTTTGAACCAGCTCAGCGACTACGACGGGGATTATTTGTTAATGCCCACGGCCTTTCAATCCCGGCAACTTCAAGAATCCTGGGGGGACATCCATTATTGTCTCTTGGACCATTTAGAATTGGTGACCTCTTATACCACCCAACTGGATGATTTGATTTTGGTGGAAAACCAAGGGGCTGATAATCAAGTGGGCTACACCCATGCGGCCACGGCTAAATTACTGGCCCAGGTCCTGCCGGGCGTGGTGGTGCGCACGGCGGTGAGTAAGTATCAAGCCTATCAGCACTATTTAAAAGAACAGGCCCGCTATGTATTGACCAATTCTAAGAATTTGGACCTACAAGCCAATGAAACTATCTTGAAAACTTGGCGGCCCAAGATGGTTTGGTGTCTTTACGCCATTCACTAAGCAGTCGTCAAATCCCGGGCTTTGTTATATACTTTAATAGACTTCAAGGAGGGCTATTATGGATAAATTATATAGTGTGTTAATTGGTTACGTATTTGGCAACTTCTTGTTCGCCTACGTGATCTCTTACATAAAGACGGGTAAGAGCCCCAAAACCTTTGGCTCCGGGAATCCGGGTACTGCCAATGTGGGGGCAGAATTAGGTAAGATTTACGGTATTTTAGTGCTGGTCTTTGACCTGTTAAAAACCGGACTGGCGGTGTATCTGGCTTGGCGCTTGTTCCCAGCGTTACGGGTGGACCGTTTGGCCATCATTTACGCCGGTTTAGGGGTCACCTTAGGCCACAATTTCCCAATCTGGCTGAAGTTTCAAGGGGGCAAAGGTGTGGCCGTGGCAGTGGCGGTGGTGTTATTATACGACCCTTTGATCGGCTTTACTTCGCTGTTGATTGCCCTAGCGGTGTTGTTATGGAGCCAATATTTAGCCTTGGGGGGCATCATGATTTTACTAGCGGACACGCTGTTTGGCCTCTTCGCTTATCCAACCCAAGTTTGGGTCATTATGCTGGTGATGACCGTGATCATGGCTATCCGCTTCCGCAGTGACCTGGTGGCCATCAAAAATAAGACCCAGAAAAAAGTTGATTTATTAAAGCGCTTTAAAAAAGCCCAATAATCCTGTAGAATGCTAATTGAGAGGTTTTCTCAATTGGCTTTTTTTTAGGCCAATTGGGCACCCCTAAGTGAACTGAAATGGAGGATAACGCCATGGCTGAAACGATTGATTTATCCAAGAGCGTTTACGAACTAGTGACTCAACATCCGGAAGTCGGGGATGTTTTATATAATGTGGGGCTTGAAGATATTAAAAAACCCGGTATTTTAAATACCATGGGCCGCTTCATGACCATTCCTAAGGGGGCGGCTATGAAGCATGTGCCCCTGGATCAAATTATTACAGAACTGCAAAACCAAGGATTTGAGGTGCAAAAATAATGGCAACTAATGAAGAGCTACATAACAGTGTCTATCGCCAAAAGAAAATTGTGGAAATCCTCAAGATGCTCCATGAAGGGGGTAAATTTGAAGATGCTAAAAAAGTCTTTGATGATACCTTTTCCAGTGTAGATGTGTCTGAAATTACGTCGGCTGAGCGGGAATTAATTGCCACCGGCCTCAATCCTATGGAAATTCAAAATTTATGTAACGTCCATGCCTCAGTTTTTAAAGGGGCCATTAAAGATAACGGTAACGAATCTCCGGCGGCCCAAACCCCGGGCCATCCCATCGCCACCATGAAATTGGAAAATATGGTGATCAAATCCTTATTGGATAACGAATTACTGCCAGTGGTCAAACGCTGGCAGCAAAGTTCCGATGCCAATGATCAAGATATCTTAAACGGCCACGCTAAGGACCAGGCGGCCCAAGATGCGGCTTACCTGAAGCGGATTCAAAACGCCTTAAGGGATTTATTGACCATCAATAATCACTATGCCCGCAAGGAGAATCTACTCTTCCCCATCATGGACCGTTATGGTATCACGGCGCCACCTAAGGTCATGTGGGGCGTGGATGACGACATTCGCGGCTATGTGAAGGCAGCGTATAACTTGGCCATGCAGACCCCACCCCCAGCCAAGTATGACTTGGAAGCGGCGGTGGAAAAAGCCGATAAAGAAATCGATGAAATGATTTTCAAGGAAGAAGAGATCCTGATCCCCATGGTGGATGAAGTTTTCACCCCGGATGATTGGGGCTTGATCGCCGCGGAAAGTAAAGAAACTGGCTATACCTTGATTCCTGAACCACTACCTTGGCAACCCAGCGATGCTGACCGGGAAGCTGCGGCCAAGCGCAAACCTTCCAAGATGGCCGCTGAACTCAACGAAATGGCCAAAGCCATGGCTCAAGAAGACGTGGGTAAAAAGGCCACAAAAATTCAAGCTAAGGTGGCCAGCCATACAGCCGCCCCAGCGGCTAAACCAGTTCCCGGCGCTAGTTCAGCCCAACCTGAACTACCCCACCATCTGAAAGACCAAGCTGCTGCCAGCAAGTTGAAGGCCAAGAGCTATATTCAAATTGATGAAAATAGTACCGCTCAAATCAATTTCCCCACGGGGACCATGGATCTGACGGAATTGACCAATGTATTAGCCTTACTGCCAGTGGACATCACCTTTGTGGATGACCAAGATATCGTTCGCTGGTTCTCAGACAACGGCGACCGGGTCTTCCCAAGGACCACCGCCGTTATCGGCCGAGCCGTGGTGAATTGCCATCCCCCTAAGAGCATGCCGAAAGTCCAACAGATTTTAGATGATTTTAGAGCCGGCAAGCAAGACCACGCCGACTTTTGGATCAACCTCCATGGGGAAAAATTCATCTACATTCGTTACTTCGCCGTCCGGGATGCGGACCAGCAGTATCTCGGTTGCTTAGAAGTGACCCAGGATGTGACAGAAATTCGCAATTTAACCGGGCAAAAGACATTATAATCCCGATGAAATCACGGCTTTGGTCGTGATTTTTTTGTCTAAAAATTATGGTACAATAGCAGAAATTAGAGTTTTGTGGGGGTGATTCATGATCGCGGCTAGTACTACGGGTATTTTTTTATTGGAAGATAACGCTGAACAACGGCAGCATTACCAAGACACGATTGAGAAGTATTTAATGATCCAAGTTCAGTATAATATGCACTTTGTACTGGCCACCGCGGAGGCTGACGCGCTGCTGGATTATCTGGATAGCCACCGGGCGAGTTTGCACCAGCCTATTTTCTTTTTGGATATTGAACTAAATGGCCAGCAGCGCCAAGGCTTAGAAGTGGGGCTGAAAATCCGGGAGACCATGCCGGATGCCCAGATTGTATTTATCACCACTCATTCAGAACTAGCCCCATTAACCTTTGAATATCAAGTGGGCGCCTTGGATTATATTGTGAAGCACTCAGACGAAGCGCAGACCGACCAAGCCATCCGGAAGGTCTTGGATACCATTCAACGCCGGTTTGAAATTGCGGCTCAAGGTGATGTGCGCAATTTTGTGTATAAAATGGGGCCTAAGCTGGTCCAAATTCCCCTAACAGATGTCATGTTTTTAGAAACTGGGCAGCCCGCTACTGGGGATGTTATTCTACATAAACGGCAGGGCCGGGCTGAATTCCGGGGGTTACTAAAGGATTATCAAAGCCGCTATGCCACGTTGTTTCGGGCCCATAAACGCTTTTTGGTGAATCCTGAAAGTATTGTGGATCTGGATCAAAAGCAGCGGCGTATTACCTTTGAAAACGGCGAAACTTGTATTGTTGCCACGCGTAATTTGAATCAGCTCAATAAGCTATTGTTAAAAGGAGATTAACATGGAAAATTTGAAGACACCAAAACGAAAGGGCATATTGCCTAAGCTAACATCGATTTTAAGTTATGGCGGCGATTCTGGTGATACCTCGATTATAGGGACAATCATTGGCTTCTTTACGGGAAATCCCTAATCATGCGTCATCTTAATGAATTAACTTACTTTTCATCGATCCTGTTCTTCTATGCCATGGTCCTCTGGTTGCAAGTGCCGTTGGTCCCACAACGAATGACCGTCAAATTTTGGTTGAAAAATGGGGGCATCATGGTTATTGCCGCCTTAGTTGCTGATACCTTTCGACTGGAAGCGCTGGGGTATTTAGCCTATGCTGGCCTGTTGGCACTGCTTATCCGGCGGCAGCATTGGCGGGATAAGTTATTGACGTTGATGTTATTAGCTTGCTTAATCCAAGAAGCATTGATGTTGCTTAGCACAGCGCCGGTTTATTTGTTGGTGGGCAGAGAAGTTATGGTGAAGCAATCCATTGTTTTATTATTCACCACGCTGCTTGAGTTCATCCTGACCCTTATTATTTTTGGAATATTGCACTATGACCTGTTTAAGTCAGCGGTTAAACGTTTTTTTAAAGCCGATCCTACCCGGCAACAAACCTTTGCCATCGCGACAATAATTGTATTTGCGGCCTTTCAGTTTATTCTGCTTAATGTGGAATATACCCGGGGAGAATATCAGCAGATTTGGCCGATTCTTGTGTTTATCGGCCTGATGAGTATCGGCGTGGTCTTTGGTACCCAGGCCTTTATTCACGGGCAACAGCTGAAAGCCCAGGCTCAAAAACAACATTATGAAGACGAGTTGAATCGCCAGTTTTATGAAAATTTGGAACAGAATTACAGTGAATTACGGCGCTTTCGGCATGACTTTCAAAATATATTGTTGACCCTGGATCAATTGCTGCAGTCGCAAAATTATCAAGGCGCTAGAACTTTTTTAAACCAAGTTCAAACCGATAAGACCGTGGCTAAAATTGCATTGGGTGAACAAACTGATGATTTAATTGCGCTCAAAGTGCCCGCCGTCCAAGGGCTATTTTTGCAGAAACTGCGTACTGCTTATACCCAACACATTGCAGTGCATTTTGAATGTCGGCAGCCAATTACTGATACAATACTGCCACCGGTGACCTTTAATCGCATCAGCGGTATTTTGCTGGACAATGCCTTAGAAGCGGCGAAAACTGCAGCAACCCCCGCTGTTCAGGTTGCCCTGATTCGCTATGACGCCGACAATTTGGAGCTGGTCATTAAAAATAATGGGGCGGCTCATTTTAAAGGGGATGTATTTCAATATGGCATCAGTGCCAAAACCGGCCATGCCGGGATTGGCTTAAGTACCGTGGCTAACATCGTCAATGAGACCCCAGGGCTAGCCCTAGATTACAGCCAGGCTGAGGGTAAGTTTAGCGTGGATTTAATGATTGCAAGAAAATAACGCCATACTGTGGGGGACTGCTGACAGTATGGCGTTTTTTGGAGGGACGAAGCTTACCGAGATTAGTTATGTTGTAAAGCATAATCAGACTAAATTATGCCTTATGTTTCAGCTCAGCATAGTATTTTTAATCATAAAGCCTAAAATTAACAAGAATAACAGCAAAATAGGCAACAATAGTACGGTCAGTCCTGAGGTGAGCAGCGTGTATATCAAAGCAATGCTCAGAAATAATAGACCAAGCAGGCCACTGCCCCATTTTAGCTGTTGCAATATTGGGCTATGGCGGTACTTTTTATTAGCCCAAAGACTGAAGTTGAGGCAGGCTAGACTGATCAATAAATAAGTGGGCAGGGTATTCAATGACAATCACCTCATTTGTTAGGAATGTTTATCATAATAAACTTCGGTTTTCAAAATATAAAACACAGGCTTAAGATAAGTTGATTTTTGATGGTCAAGGGCGGCTGTGATACCTATCGCATGACCGCCATAATTGGCAACAACGTAGGCTTTATAGTAAATACCGCCACCTTGAAGATCAGTCACATCCCAAGCGCCTTGCTTTTTGTGAGCCATAATAAATTTGTAATCTTCAGGGTTGTTGTTAAGAATTTTGCGAACTTCTTTTTGATGCTTAGACCGGATCAATTCGTTAAAGGAAACGCCAATCATATCGCCGGGGAAAAGGTCGTATCTTACAAAGTGAATGCCCAGAGGAACCAGCATAACTAACAAGGCAAAGACAATGATTAAAATATGACTTAATTTGTGCTTGTGCAAGACAGCATCTACCTTCTTTTGCAAAGTGTTATCTGATGGCATTATCAATGCCCACATTATAAAACGAGAATTAGTGTAGTGGGGAATATTTCAATGAACGCTGGATTTTTGCAGTTAAACGCTGTTTCTTTTCGCAGATGAGACTAAATTTTTGAAATTTTCTAAAAATTGCAAAAAAATAACACCCTGAAAATAGTGGGGAGAAATCCTATTTTCGGGGTGTCTTTGACAGAATTATTTGAGTTGCCGTTTTTTGCTTTCTGGTAGAAATAAATTGATGAACTTAAGCCATATTTCATGCCAGGCTTGAACAAATTTTTTATAGAAGTCTTTGGTGATTGAATATTCTAGAACTAATAGGCAGAAACCACCAAGCAGATACCAGGGTGGCTCGGAAAAACTTGAAGTTTTGAGTGAATAGATACTCAGAACAACCAGACCTAAATAACTGATGATCCAAATAACGCCTTGAACTCTAATAGATAAGCGCATGACGACCACCTCAGTTTGTGGTTGAATAGCACAGGCAAGACATAAAATTGGTCAGTTGCTGATACAATTGCAAGCATCGAGGATTGATACCTATATTATAAAACGACAAAGCCTAAAAGGGTATTAAAACGACTGACAAACTGCCCTAACTTTTAGCCCGCCGTCGTGCTTTTCTGGTTTGGGCATATAAGGCGGTTTTCTGAGTAGCTTCTGGAAATTTAGCCTTTGCCCGCAACCAGACAAGGCCCCGTTGAATCAATAGGGTTAACCCTAAATAGGCGAGGATCGTATCGCTGCTGCCGTTCCATAGGTGATCCACCAAGATGTGGATGCTAATGCCCAGCAACAACCAGAGAATTGTCAGCCAATTGCCTTGGCGCATGACCAGACCGGCCTGATTCACCCAAATGCGGTACGAATGGCCCCTTAAGAAGGCAAAGCAAGTGGCACTGAGGACAACTGCCAGCAAAAATAACAAGAAATGATGGTCTAAGCTAAAAGTGTGGTTTTGGACATGGCCCATGGTATTATAAATACCCAGCCCGATGAGGACTAAATAAGTCACGGCCTTAAATTTGATGACTTGCGCCTTTAGTTGACTGGCGATGACCCGGTATAAGACGAATAAAACAATGACGATATTGATGAATTCAACGTGTTGTAGCGACATTTAAGCGACCTTCTTCAATCTTTAATAGCCGTGAGTATAGCAGATTCACCATTGAATAAAAAGTGACTTTTGTCATGACAATCAAAATGTGGCTTATCCTAACTCAGAAACAAGCTAGTATATTGCTTTATGGCGCCTTTTGTAGTATCATACATTCCATGTAGATTCAAATAAGAATGAAGGAGGAATACTGGATGAAGCCAAGAATTTTAATCCCTGCGGACGTCAACTTGGAAGAAGCTGAATTGATCAACCAAGTCCATGCTGACTATGTCCCACGTCCAGTCGTTGACGCGATTCAACGCGCCGGCGGCTTGCCAATTGTTTTGCCATACTCACTAAATGAAGATGATGTGGCTGCTTATATGTCTATGGGTGATGGCGTCATGTTCCTTGGCGGTCCAGATGTTTCTCCTAATCTCTATCATCAAAGATTGGGCGCTCACCTTGGCAAGACGTGTTTTAACCGGGATGAATTCGAAGTCATGATTTTAAATGCCGCGATTCAGACGCATAAAACCATCTTTGCTGTTTGTCGTGGGGCCCAATTGATCAACGTCGCTTTAGGCGGCGATTTGTACCAAGATATTGATACCCAAGTGGATTCTGCTTATATTGAACACAACCAATTGATTGCCGGGGATTTGCCAGCTCATGATATTAAAGTTGCCAGTTCAAGCCATTTATCCGATGTGGTCGGCACTAGACTTTACGTCAATTCCCGCCACCATCAAGCCATTCACAAAGTGGGCCGGGGCTTGCATGTGACGGCCAAAGCACCTGATGGCATCGTTGAAGCCATTGAAAGCAACAAAAATGACAACATCGTAGCCGTTCAGTGGCATCCAGAAAACTTAGCCGACCAACAAAGTGAAGATCAAGCCCTATTCGATGACTTCATTGCTCGGACAAAAATAAACATGGGCACAGTCACCTTGAGTACCAGTGGCTTACGTTCCATTTCTTAAGCAAAAAATAAGAGCTAGACCTGATTATAATTCGGGCCTAGCTCTTATTTTTGTGGCGAAATTATTTATGCCCACTACATGTAGTTAGGCACTTAAAGTTATAACTTGGCTGTGCTGATATTGCAGCACTATTTAAAAAATACCTACAATATATTGACGGAGATATTTTTTGACGGATACTGAAGAATATGATACTTTAAGCTTACAGGGAATTTAACTCTGATGACCTGCTGGGTCAGTTAGCAGAATTAGATTTTTTAACCAAACAAGGAGGTGTGTTAGTCATGGCAACCAAGAGTTTCCAAACTGAATTTACATTTTCATCAAAGTCTGCCAGTGCTTTAGCTAATGCATTAGACCGTTCAAAACGAGTTGACGTTAAATTCGATCAACCGGTGAAGCGCTATACTAAGGACAGTTTAAAGAAAACAACAAAATTTGACAATATATTTGGCAAAGGGGAACGTAACTAATTATATGGCCATTGATATCGTTCCGTTGAGCGCACTTTTAGATAAATACCCAAAGGAAAAGGTTGTAGAAGCCTTTTCCTCTTTTTCTTCTGTAAATTCTGACGTAGAATATTTTCTTAGGGATAGATGTATTCAGTTTGAGAGCGTTGGCTTATCCAGAACTAGCCTGGTTTATGCAACTTATCAAGGCGCACCAATCCTTGTAGGTTATTTTGCAATATCTTCAAAACCTTTGACTATTAAAAAGAAAAATTGGAATAGGTTGTCTAATAGTGTAAAACACAAGCTAATGCCTATTGGGTATCGAACTGAGATGGATAATTACGCTGTTTCATCAATATTATTGGGGCAATTAGGGCTTAATTTCCAATATAGAGATAAAAAATTGATAACTGGGTCTGAGCTCTTATCACTCGCGTATAGTGAGATTAAACGTGCCAATGAAGTTGTCGGCGGACTGGTCGTTTATGTTGAGGTTGATAATGAACCCCATCTTAGGGATTTTTATATCCAGAATGGTTTTTCACAGTTGCTCTTGAAAAAGCCAGAGGATTCTAAAACTAGTAAAACGCAACCTTACTTGACAAGCAATGGGCAACATCTGTACACTAAGAAAATTAAAGATTTATAAATTATATGGCTTAAATAGGCTTCTACTTGATTTTTTGAGTAGAAGCCTATTTGTATGTTATACCATGCTGTCGAGTAGATTTATTTTCTAGCTTCAAAGGTAATCGTTTGGCTAGGATTAGTGGGATAGTGACCATAGTGATAGGCTGCCGAAATCGTGATTTCCGTAAAGCCGGTAGCTGCTAGGAGCAAACGGAATTCTTCGACCCCGTACCATTTCAATGGGAATAATTCTAACTCTGTCGCCAGTAGCGCACCGCTTTGCCACTGCTCATAACGATTGTGATACGTATTGACTTGTTGGATGGCGTCCGTGGCTACCAAAGTTTCTTCTAAGGTTATCAATTCATCAGGACCAGTTACAAAAGTACGTTTATTGATAAAGCCTTTTTGCGCAGCTTCTGGTAAAAAGAGATCTACAATCAACCGGCCATTTTCTGCCAAATGGGCATAAAAACAATTCAGGGCAGCTTTGGCTTTCATTAGTTGATCTAGCAATAAAAATGAGCCAGTGGGGATAATAATGGCATCATAGACCTGCGCGATGGCAAAATCGGTCATATCTAGTTTTGATAGATTTGGGGTAAGACCGCGGCTTTGACAGTTGGCAACAGCTAATTGCAACATATCCTCTGAATAGTCGAAACCATCTACGGTTAAGCCCTTTTCCAGCAGGGGAATCATGATGCGGCCGTTACCCACAGCCGGTTCTAAGATCTTGCCGGTAACATTTTTGACACGCTCATAGTAATATTCAACGTCCCCAAAGGATTTCCCCACATATTTATCGATTTGGTAGCACTTTGCAGACAGCTTTCGGTAGGCGTTCATAGATGTCGTTCCTTTCAGTTAATCATCATTGGTTGTTTCGTGGACCTTGACGGCTTTGCGTTCCCGCCGTGAGAGGGTCAAATAGCCAATCCCGGATAAGGCGGACAACGCAGCTACCACCATGTAAGAGGCTGTCCAGGATAAGTTGTCGGCTAAAATTGGCATGAGCCAATTGGAACCCAGATTTCCCAGCATATAAGCCATTAATCCCACAAAGCCCAAGGCTGTACCGGCCACTTTCAGAGGTACGAAGTTCAGGGTCAAAATATTGACGATGAGTTGTGGGCCATAGATCAAAGTGCCTAATAACCCGGATACGATCAGTAGTTGAGCGTAAGAACTGCCACCGGTATTATGAATCGTTTCGTAGTAGAAGATAAGCCCAGCCATTAAAAAGAGACCAATGGCGCCGATGATGGTCATTTTGTTGGCAAATTTCACAGCTAGCCAAGCGAATAAGAAGGAGCCGGGCACAGCCACCCATTCCAAAACAGAAATCGCCGTTAAAAATTGGGCATCGCTAAAACCAGCCTCGTGGCTTAGATAAATTGGCATCCAATCCTCCACCCCAAAGCGGACGAAGTATAAAGCAGCATTGATGAAACCCACTAGGAGAATACCTGGATTGAGGAAAACATATTTTTTGATTAAGGCCCAATAAGACAACGTCGTATCACTGTCTTCACCCACATTGGGCTCACCTTCATCCCCATACATTTCTTTGAGACTGTTCAAGCCCTCTGCTTCAGGATTGTCGCCGCCTAATTTCCACATCAGAAACGCTAAGAGCAATACCATCACGCCAGGGACGATGAAAGCTAAGGAAATATTGCCAGGGGCAGCCACCCCTAAACCGCCGATAATCAGCGGCAGCATAGCCGAACCCACATTTTGGGATACATTCCAACCGGCGATAGCGCCACCCCGGCTTTTATTAGGGAAATAGTTAGCAATCATTGCCTGTGAACTTGGGGCCAAGGCGCCTTGAATCAATCCCGTCAAAATTAAGAGGATAGCGATAACCGCAAATTGGCGGGTGAAACCAATGGCGATACAAAGCAAGGCACTCATACCCAGTGCACCGGCGAATAACTTACGAAGACTGACCCGGTCAGCTAAAGCACCCATAAAGAATTTTCCTAAGCCATAGGTCACAGTAAAGCAAGTCAGTAGAAAAGCGACATTTAACTTGTTCCAACCATAGACCTCGATCATATCTTTAGACATCAACTTGAAGTTGTTCCGGACTAAATACGCACAGACATAACCCACAAAAGCCACTAAAAAGACGACTTTTTGACGATATAGGAACCGGCTGAATTTTTCCGGTTCACGAGTTTCATAACCTGTACCTGTTGTTCTCATTTTACCCACACTCCTATTTTTATTTAAGCCATATCTGCAGTAATTTTTAAGTACTGAGCTTCCCGATTCAGCACCAGTTAACTAGCGGATAGTGACTTTTATACCCCATATTAATGTAATCGCTTACATTAATCATCTTATGACGCTTTTAAAGCACCGTCAAGTAACAATAAAATTAGTCATAGCAATGCCTTAATGCAGATGATCTCTTTGGTAAGACGCCGGGCAGCTAGACCAAGAAAAAACTATCTTAAGTAATTGCCACAAAGATCAAGTACCTGGGCAATTGCTTAGATAGTTTCTTCAAGATGAACCCCCAGCGGCTTAACAAAACTACTGATGATTAAGTAATTATTGATGTATAGAAGATCTTAAGGCACCCTAGGGATTTATTACGATACATTCAAGCCGGGCCATTAAAAGGCGGCAGTGGGTAATTCGATGATTCAAGGCCATTAGGAGATTTTTCAGCAGTCTCCATTTTGAGAGGGTCCTAGGTCTGCTTATGCTGTTTAATCAGGATATATACCGCGTATAAAATTACCGCAATGACAAAGAGAGTTAGTAATGTCTTGGAGTAAATTTGGAATAAAGCCGAGACAATGAGTAACAACACATAAGCACTGCCAATGAAATATATCCCAGGTCCAATTAATTTCCGGTTCGGTCGCCAAACAAAATGATTGAGAAGCAGACCAAGAATAATTAAGAGCGTAGAAGCTAGCATATACAATAGAATAATCACCTACCGTTGATAACGACGAGCCATAAACTAGACGTTAATATTTGTGAACAATCACATTATAAAGTAAGGATGAGTATAACGGGTAAAAATGTCATGAGCGCTGGATTTTTGCCGTTAAACGCTGATTTTGAGTGAATGACACACAAAAAGAGATGAGCTTTCGGAAAAATGAAAACACATCTCTTTAATTTGTTGATGTTTTTGATTTACGCTAGTCCGGCTTTCGAAACTGGGGTTTGATTCGAATAGTCTTCGGGTTTAGTGATTTTTCTGAGGTGATTGGTTTGGTTAATTCCTGATGGCGTTCAGCAGCTGATGGTAACAGCTGCAGCATTCTAGCCAATGCTTGATCCTCACCCGCGGTGTCAGTGGCCGCGTAGTAACGCATAAGGCCAATCATAAAGTCGGCCAAATCTAAATCATTGGTGGGCAGGATCAAATAGTTGCCAGATTTCAGCGTATCAAAAGCCGCATTTGCGGCGATTAAAGCAGTTCGTTTATTGCCGTCTTGAAAGGGCTGCAATTTTGCCAATTGGGCGAATACCCGCCAAGCATCTTGTTCCTGTTGGGGCGAATGCTGATATTGGGTCACGATTACCTCTAAATCTTGCGGGGTGATTACCGCGGGGGGATAATAGGCAGCTTTTGTTCTGGAACCTAGGGGGATGACAATGTTATCATCAGCATGAATTTGGGCATTGCGCAGCCGGCCTGGTGCTGTGGGTTGTATTTCTGCGGGCGCGTCAAAAGCCCGGTTGACCGCTATGATGCCCTGGGTATTGAAGCCAATCTGTTGAATGGCTGTAATACCCTTTAGTGCGTCAGTGAAGATAGCAATGTCCGTTTCAGTTTGGCACAAGTAGGTCGTGCTATGGTGCGTCAACGCTAGTTTCGTTTGATAAGCGGTACTACGATAATCATTGAATGACCCAAGCGCCATTATTAATCTGGCTAAGGCAGTGTGCTGCATACGATCACCTCCAAAAATGAGTTATGGGTGTCAGCCATTGTACGCCAACAACAAATTTAACACAAGCCATAACAGCTGTTATCTAATCCCTCCACCAACCAAATCCCCGGGAAACCTTGCCAACACTAGCCTACCAGCCCCCACCACGCCCCAGTGATTTACAGCGATCAAGTCAACCTGCTAAGCTAAAAACTATAAGAAATATTAATGATAGCGGTGTCATGGAGGTGGCAAGATGGGGCGCTTTTACAAAGGTAAATTGAGACTGGCACTCTTGTTAACGGTCATTGTCATTATTTTGGGGAACCTAGGCTTATTTACGTGGGTCCAACACGACCACTTTGGCACGGGCCCCATCTTCAACCAGCGTTTCACCAAAGAAATGGGCCAGCGCTTTGAAATGATGAAGGATGCATTGACATTTCAGCGCTGAAACAAAATTAATCCGGGACTTTCCTATGTTTTTACCAAATCTAGTATATAATAGTACTTATAAGCACCAATGATGAGTGGAGGTGCCCCATTATGAGTATTTTTGTATTAATTTTAGACGTAGGGATGTTTGCCAGCGCGGCTTATAGCGTTTATTGGCAGTCCCAGATTATCTTGCGGGCGCGCTACAATTATTTCTCCGCAATTTTAGGTATTGTGTTTAGTGCTTGGATCCTTGCCACCCCAGCGGCCAGCAATTGGCCTTATATCGTGGCAGTATCCTTGTTTATCCTAGTGAGTATTATGAATGGGGTCGGTGGCGTTGGGTCCAGGCGGTTAGTGACCACAGGCTTTTTCTCCCGGGTCATCGACTACAAGACCTTCGCAGAAGTCACTTTGATCCCCATCGACTTGCCCGGGGGTAAAAACCGGGTGGTGGGCATCTTCATGACCAGTACCCAACAACGGGTTCAATTGACTTTTAACCAAACGGTGGAAGCCATCCGCAGCGAGCTGCAAAAACACATACCGGATAATGTTGAAATTAACGTGGAGAACATTAACCAATTATAAGCTAAAAAAAGAGATTCAAAACGGCCTCGCTTCGTTTTGAATCTCTTTTATTTGGTTACAGAATGGGTGACAAGAGGCGGGAGAAGTACTGTTTGAATTTCAACCAGCGCCCTTGATGTTCGATCATGTCATCGGTCAATAAGGTGGACTTCAGCATGTCATCAAAGAAGATCTCAGTCAATTGTTGGCTGACTTCGCTGTCATAGATATATGTATTACATTCAAAATTCAAAGCATAACTGCGGAAATCCTGGTTCATGGAACCCACCGAACAAATTTCATTATCGATGACCAGGGTCTTGGCATGGAGAAAGCCATTTTCATAAATGTAAATCTCAATACCTAAACGCTGCAAGAAATTGGCGTAATACTGGGTCGCCCGATAAATGAAGGGATGGTCGGGCATACAAGGAATCATGATCTTGATATTGATGCCAGAGCGGGCCGCCACCATCAAGGCGTTGATCATGGGTTCATCGGGAATCAAATAAGGCGATTGGATCAAAATAGACTTCTTCGCCTCTAAAATCGCCCGAATCGTGCCACCTTTTAAAATTTCTTCTTGAGTGTCCGGCCCATCCGAGACCACTTGGATATTGCTGGTCCCGGTCAACAGGGGATCTGGGGTGCGGAAGTACTTCTCGTTGTAAGACACTTTTTGGTCCTCGTGTTTCACCGACGCATTCCAGTCCATGATAAAACGTTCCTGCAAGGAAGAACTGGCGGTGCCCACGATGCGAATGTGGGTGTCCCGCCAATAGCCAAATTTCTTCTTGCGGCCCAAATATTGGTCGCCCACGTTAAAACCCCCAGTCCAGCTGGTCATCCCATCCACCACCACGATTTTTCGGTGCAAATGGTAATTCAGCCGGGTTTTGGCAATGAGGTTTTGAGAGGTGATAAAAGGCGCCACTTCGCCACCGAGCGCCACAAAAGGGGCAAACCAGCGCTTGTTGGCCTTAGGCGAGCCCCAAGGATCATAAATCAAGCGGACTTCTAAGCCTTCTTTGGCTTTTTGTTCCAGCAGTCTTAGAAATTCATTGCCGATTTCGTCGTTGAAGAAGGAATAATATTCCACGTGGATGGTTTCCTTGGCTCCCCGGATATCTTCGAACAGGGCTTTAAACTTCGCTTCCCCATCGGTAAAAATCTTAACCTTATTGCGCTTGGTCAAAGGGGAGTCTTCGGTGCGGTTGAAGTAGTGAATCAACAACTTCGCCCGGTGGGTGGTGCTGGCGGGGTTGTCCCGTTGGCTTTCCAGCTTGTTGTCGCTTAAAATCATGTGCTTGATCCGGGCCAAGCCAATGTGCTCTTGATGGGAGATGTCAAAGATATTTTCTTGGGCAATACCCCGGCCTAAAAATGCGTAAAGCAAAAAACCCACCACCGGCAGCAGCAATAGGGCTAACAGCCAAGCCAAGGTGGAAGTGATATTTCTAGGTCTATGGAAAACCGTCAACATGGCGGTGACCGTATTGATGACCAATATGACAATTAATGCGTCCAAAATAATGCCCATAATTATCTCCCGTCAACGTGATAACTTCTCATGTTTATAATGATGGAATAACTGTAACAGTTTGTCAAACTAAAAAAAGTGAGTACACAATTAAAGCTGTACTCACTGACATTTAAAGGGTCAATTATTATCCCGGTTGTTGCCAAACAACAGCACCAATCTTAATAACTGTAAGAAAGTGGCTAGCGCCGCCGCCACATAGGTCAAGGCCGCTGCCGTTAGCACTTTTTTAACCAGAGGGACTTCTTCGGAATTTAACAGATCCCCGTGGGCTAGGATCGACACAGCCCGCATGGAGGCGTTGAATTCCACCGGCAAGGTCACCAGTTGGAAAATCAACGCAATGGCAAAGGCGGCGATCCCGATGTGAATCAGCGTTTGGTTCCAACTCATGATCACCCCTAAAATAATTAAGGGAAATGAGATGGTGGTGCCAATATTGGTTAACGGCACCAAGCCCGCCCGCAAGCGCAGGGGCAAGTAATTGGTATGGTCTTGAATGGCATGGCCCACTTCATGGGCTGCCACCCCGATGGCGGCCACGGAGGTGGAATCAGCCGTGGCTTCGGACAAGCTAAGCAATTTGTTTTTTGAGTCGTAGTTATCGGTCAAATCACCACTGATCTGGCGGATCTGCACATCGTGAATACCAGCGTCATCTAAAATATAGCGGGCGGCTTCCGTGGCAGTGACGCCCCGCTGACTGCGAACTTCATCGTATTTGCGGTACGTGCTGTTCACGTAAGCCGAGGCCATGCCAGACAGGGCCAAGCCCAAAATAACCAGGATAAAGGTGGGGTCAAAAAATGGCATGAACAATTTGAACACGTCCTTTCAATACCCCTATTGTCCCAAAAAGCCAAGGAAAAGTCATCAGTCCAAAGAATTATTTCCCCGCCGGCGTATCTTTGTCCAGGGCGTAAACCACAAACTTATCCGGGGACACACTGGGATCATGGTCCAGCACCGTTAAATCCTCCCGCACGTGGAAGCCGGCATTTTTCAACACCGCATCCGCCCCGGGTTGGTCTTGATAAATCACCGCCTGCAATTGGGTTAAGTGCAATTCATCAAAGGCAAAGCGGGTCATATGTTGCAAAATTTCCGACATGATGCCCTGTTGTTGAAATTGGGGCAGTAATTCGTATTGCACTTCGGCGGAATTTGCGGCCTTATCGAAGTTTTGGAACACAAAAATACCCAGGAAGGTCTGGTTGGACCGCTCCTGAATACCCCAGACGAGCTTTTTATCACTCATAATTTGTAACATCTCATGGCTGACGTATTCCACCGTATCCGTCAAATGCCCAGCGGCAGGTCGGTGCATGGCCTGGGCCACCCCGGCATCTTGGCGCAGCGCATTGATTTCCTTAACTTTAAAGGCTGTGAGCCAATCTAAAGTATAGTGGGCCGTCATAATTGGATGATATTTTTCAAAACGTGCCATCTTTGGCAAACCTCCTTATAAAAAGTAACCTAGGAAGATTTTACCACAGCCTGGCGTTTTCAGACCTTTTCAAGCTCAGATTTTGACATATCTCCGGGATTGTTGGCCGCAAAGTCCGGCAATTTGCTTTCAAATTGGGTGATTTCAGCCTCGTGTTG
Organism: Lactobacillus sp.; assembly: GCA_022484695.1. Taxonomy (GTDB): domain Bacteria; phylum Bacillota; class Bacilli; order Lactobacillales; family Lactobacillaceae; genus Agrilactobacillus. The sequence goes on along the minus strand of JAKVKU010000001.1, from coordinate 4,204 downwards.
CAGGGTGATGTCGATATCATCTAAGCCGTTGATGAATTTGTAACGGTACATTTCTTCAAAATCAAAGTGAAATTCTTTGCCTCTAAAAGTCACGGTTTGTTGGGGCAGGTCGATTTTGATCCGGTCTTGATCCGTGGCTTGACCGATGAATTGGACGTCATCATGGCTGAGTTTGATGGGCAGCAGGCCGTTTTTAGTGGCATTCATGTAAAAAATCGGGCCAAAGCCTTCAGCGATGACCGTTTTAAACCCAAAGTCCGTTAGCGCCCACGCAGCGTGTTCTCGGGAAGAACCACTGCCGAAGTTAGTGCCAGCCACCAGAATCGTGGCATCCTTATATTCAGGTTTATTTAAAATAAAGTCCGGTCTGGGCTTGCCATTTTCATCATAGCGCCAGTCGTAAAATAGGCTGATACCATAACCGGTTTTTAAAATATTTTTCAAGAATTGCTTAGGAATCAATTGATCCGTATCGATGTCGTTGCGCATGATGACTGCGGGTTTACCTTCAAATACCGTGAATTTTTCCATTTAGATGGCTTCCTTTCGAATATCGATGAAATGACCGTGGATGGCGGCAGCGGCCACCATTTGTGGGCTGGCCAGGTGGGTGATGGAACCGGCACCTTGGCGGCCTTCAAAGTTACGGTTGGAGGTGGAAGCACAGTGTACCCCAGCTGGGACTTGGTCAGGGTTCATCCCCAAACAAGCCGAACAACCTGGCATGCGCCAGTCACAGCCGGCATCTTTGAAGATTTGATCCAAGCCAATGGCCTCTGCTGCTTCTTTGATAGCCATGGAGCCCGGAACTACTAAGGCTGTGATCCCCGGGGCAATGTGGTGGCCCTTTAAAATATTGGCCGCAGCTTTCAAATCTTCCAGCCGACCGTTGGTACAGGAACCAAAGAAAGCAAAGCCTAATTTGATTTCTTCCGGACTATGGCCTGGGGTCAAACCCACATATTTATAAGCTTTTTCATCGTTGATATCCTTAGGTTCTGGGAATTGCCCATCAACAGGGATCGCCATCCCCGGATTAGTCCCCCAAGTGACATAAGGGGCCAGGTTGGACACATCAAAGTCCATGACCTGATCATAAGCACTAGGATCATCCGTATAAAATTGGGACCAATAATCAATGGCTGCATCCATATCCCGGGGAGCGTATTTGCGGCCCCGGACATAATCGAAGGTGGTCTGGTCCGGTTTCATTTGACCCATCTTAGCCCCGCCTTCAATGACCATATTACACATGGTCATCCGTTCAGCCATGGACATGGCATCAATGACATTACCATAGAATTCAATGGCGTAACCGGTGAAATAGTCAAAGCCGTTTTGACCAATCAACGCCATGATAATATCCTTGGCCGTGACCCCATTTTGTAAATTGCCATGGATGTGAATGCCCATGGTCTTCGGTTTTTGCTGCCAAATTGTCTGAGTGGCAAAAACATGTTCCACCTCAGAAGTCCCAATCCCAAAGGCAATGGCCCCAAAAGCCCCGTGGGTGGAAGTATGGGAATCCCCACAGACGATGATTTTCCCAGGTTGGGTCAAGCCCAATTGCGGGCCCACCACGTGGATAATCCCTTGATCTTCAGTGCCCACACTGGCCAGGGTCACACCAAACTCTTCAGCATTATGCTGCAGGGTAGTCATTTGTTTCTTGGCAATCGCATCTTTGACGTTGAAGACATCTTTAGTAGGGACATTATGGTCCATGGTGGCGAAAGTTTTATCTGGCCGCCGCACCCGGCGCTGGTTTTCCCGCAGGCCTTCAAAAGCCTGGGGGGAGGTGACTTCATGGACCAAATGTAGATCCACATACATTAATTGCGGTTCACCGACTTTACCGGTGATGACATGTTGGTTCCAAATTTTATCGAACATCGTTTGTGGTTTTGACATAAGCAGGCTCCTTCGTAGCTTCAATTGCTTTAATAATTGCCGTGGTCATGATGGCCGTAGTAGCATTCCCGCCAAAATCAGGGGTCAGCGTCCCGGCTTCAATCGTTTGATTCAATGCGTTTTGAATGACCCCAGCGGTCTTGGTATCGTGGAAGGTATTGGTCAGCATCATCACCACGGAATTGATCATGGCGATGGGGTTGGCAATGCCTTTGCCCGCGATATCCGGGGCGGAACCATGGATCGGTTCATAAAGGTTTGGCCCCGCGATCCCCCGACTTTCAGAAGGAATCGTCCCAATGGAGCCGGTGATAGCAGCAGCTTCATCACTTAAGATATCCCCGAATAAATTAGAAGTGGCGATGACATCAAATTTGGTAGGGTTGCTGACGATCTTCATGGCCGCTGCATCCACGTATTCAAAGTCCATGGTCACGTCTGGGTAATTTGGGGCCACGGTGGCGGCTACTTGGCGCCAGAGTTTGCTGGTGGCCAACACGTTAGCTTTATCCACCACCGTCACATGTTTTTGGCGATGTTGAGCCATGGTGAAGGCTACCTCTAAGATGCGTTTGATTTCGGCCTCAGTATAATGGCTGGTGTCCACGGCATCGGTGGTGCCTAAACGCCGGGGTTGACCGAAGTAGATGCCAGAAGTTAATTCCCGGACGATAACAAAATCGGTATTTTTAGCAATGTCTGGTTTCAAAGGGGAATATTGCACCATACCTGGGGTGATTTTGGTGGGGCGAATGTTGGCAAACAGGTTTAAGGATTTTCTAATTTTCAATAAACCGGCTTCCGGACGCTCCTTGGCATCATTCCACTTGGGACCACCAATGGCCGCTAATAAAACGGCGTCGGCAGCTTTAGCTCCGGCTAAGGTGCTGGCAGGTAAAGGTTCACCCACCGCATCAATAGCGGCGCCCCCAAAGGGATAACTTTGGATTGTGTAGTTGGTGTTGGTGACCTGTTGGGCTGCTTTGAAAATTTCCAAGGCAGCATTCATAATCTCAGGTCCGATACAATCTCCAGGTAATACGGCAATATTTGGCATTCTTAGTTAGCCTCCTTAATCATTTCACAGGGTTTGTTTTCCATAATGTTTTTCAAATCTTTTTCAGATACCAGATCCACAGTATCCGCAATGGCCTTGAAGGCTGGGAAAATGGTGCGCATGTCTTCACGGGTCACCTTATAGCCCATTTGATTCAAGCGGGCCATAACTGCGTGGCTACCGGACAACTTGCCCAGGGGCATTTGGCTATGGTGCATGCCCACAGTTTCAGGGGTGAGGATTTCATAAGTGGCATGGTTTTTCAAGAAGCCATCTTGATGGATCCCGGATTCATGGGAGAAGGAGAAGGGTCCGATGACCGCTTTGTTCTTAGGAATGGCAATTTCTGAGAACTCGCTGACCATGTCGCTGATTTTTTTAGTTTCAGCCATGTTGATGTTGTTTTCACATTGGTAGTAATCTTTGCGGACGTACATTTGGGCAGCGACTTCTTCCAAAGCCGTATTGCCAGCCCGTTCGCCGATACCATTGATGGTACCTTCCACCCGACCAGCACCATGTTTGATAGCTGCCATGGCGTTGGCAGTGGCCATGCCCAAGTCATTATGACAATGGGCGGAGAAAGTCACTCGGTCCGAATTAGGAATTTTGGCGATCAATTCGTCGAAGATGTGACCGAATTCTTCAGGGTTGGAATAACCAACTGTGTCTGCGATATTGACCACGGTAGCCCCGGCATCAATGGCCGTCTGGCAGGCTTGGATCAAGTAGTCCATTTCAGTTCTGGTGGCATCTTCTGGTGAGAATTGGACGATGTCAAAGAACTTTTTGGCATAGCGGACTTTTTCATCGATTTCATGGAGGACTTGTTCCTTGGTCATATGTAACTTGGCTTCCCGGTGGACGGGGCTGGTGGCGATGAAGACGTGGATCTGCTTGTTGGCGGCGTCTTTGGTGGCAGCTGTACAAGCGTCGATGTCTTTAAAGGTCATCCGAGCCAACCCGGTGACTTGGGCGCGTTTGATGTTTTTAGAAATGGCTTCAACACATTTGAAATCATTAGGTGAAGCGATTGGAAAGCCGGCTTCGATGACATCAACGCCCCAACGTTCCAATTGTTTAGCGATTTGTACTTTTTCTGTGATGCTAAAATTAACCCCTACAGTTTGTTCCCCGTCTCTCAATGTTGTATCAAAAAATTGAATTTTACGCATAGCCAAAACCTCCAAGTTTATTTTCAGTAAAATAAAAACGCCTCATTATGGAATGAGGCGT